>NZ_QZCG01000016.1 GCF_003591515.1 Paracoccus onubensis | reverse complement strand
GTCCCGCCCGCTCCGCCGTTCCGGCAATTGCCTGTCACCGAGATCGCGCAGCTTATCCGCGACCCTTATGCTGTCTATGCCAGGCGTGTCCTTGGACTGCGCAAGCTGAACCCGTTGCGGCCCGAACCCGACGCCGCCCTGCGCGGCCAGACGCTGCATTCGATCGTCGAGCATTTGCTGAAAACCGGTCCGGGGCCGGATCTGGGCGCGGCGGAACTGCGCACACGATTGCTGCGGATCACCGCCGAGGTGCTTGAAGAACAGGTTCCCTGGCCCTCGGCCCGTGCATTCTGGCAGGCCCGGATCGAGAGGATTGCCGATCAGGTCGTCAGGGATGAGCTTGCCCGTTTGAGCGAAGGACGCCCGCAGGTGATCGAGAATCGCGGCGCCGTGTCGCTGAACGGAATGGATTTCCGCCTGATCGCGAAGCCTGACCGCATCGATCTGCTGAATGACGGCAGGGTCATGATCTATGACTATAAGTCCGGCAAGCCGCCGAGTGACAAGCAGATGGCGCATTTCGACAAGCAGCTGATGCTTGAAGCCGCCATGGCTCGGCGCGGAGGGTTTTCGGAACTTGGCCCGGTCGAGGTCGCGGGCATCCGCTATATCCGGCTTGGCGGTGAGGGCCGGACCGAGCCGCGCGATTATTCCGAGCAGATGGAGGCCGAAAGCTGGGATGGCTTCGTCCGGCTGATCGGTCATTATCTGTCCGGGCAGGCGGGTTTTGTCGCCATGCGGGCGCCGGAACTCCTGAGTTACGCGGGCGATTACGATCATCTTGCCCGCTATGGCGAGTGGGTGCTGACCGAGAAGGCGCAGCCCCGGAAGGTCGGCGATCATGGATGAGGCGACCAGAAACCAGATCGAAGCGGCCGATCCTGCCCGTTCGACATGGCTGACGGCCAATGCCGGCTCGGGCAAGACGCGGGTGCTGACCGACCGGGTTGCGCGGCTGCTGCTGCACGGCACCGCGCCCGAGCGGATCCTGTGTCTGACCTATACCAAGGCCGCGGCGACGGAAATGCAGAACCGGCTGCTGAAACGGCTTGGTGAATGGGCGATGCTGCCCGCGGCGAAGCTGGAAGCGGCGCTTCGCGAACTGGGAGAGCAAGGCGAAGTCGATCTGGCTGCGGCGCGCAGGCTGTTCGCCCGCGCCATCGAGGCGCCGGGCGGGCTGAAGGTACAGACAATTCACAGTTTCTGCGCGGCGCTTCTGAGGCGGTTTCCTTTGGAAGCGGACGTGCCCATGGGCTTTGCCGAGCTTGATGAGCGCAGCGCCCGCGCTCTTCGCTTTGCCATCATCGAGGAAATGGCGGAAGAGGATCATCCGGCGATCCGCGATCTGACGGCGCTGCATGGCGGTGACGATCTGGATCGCTTTCTGTCGGGCCTGTCCGAGGCGGATTTCAGCGGCCCGCCCGATGCCGATGCGATCTGGTCTGCTTTGGACCTGCCCAACGGGCTGGATCACGAGATTTTGCTGGGCGCGGTGTTCACGGGCGAGGAAGGGGGGCTTTTCGATGCGCTTATACCGATCCTCGCGGGTGGAAGCATCAACGATCAGAAGCTGGCGGCCAAGCTGAAAGGGGGCGACTGGTATTCGCCGGGTCTGGCAGAGCTTTCTCTGCTGATGGATGCTTTGCTGACGGGTGCGGGTACGAAAACCCCATTCGCCGCGAAGATCGGCAAGGCTCTGACGAAGGCTTTGCAGAACGGCCCCGCCGCGCCTTTCACGGACGATCTGAACGCGTTGATGTTGCGCGTTCAGGATGCGCGTCCGCAGGCGATGGCGCTTGATATCGCCCAGAAGACACTGACATTGCATCGCTTCGCCCATGAGTTCACGCAGCGGCTGGCAGCGCGGAAGGCTGCGCATGGCTGGCTGGATTTCGACGACCTGATCCGTCGCACCGCCCGGCTGCTGCATGAATCCAGCGTGGCGCAATGGGTGCTGTGGCGGCTTGACGGCGGGATCGACCATATCCTTGTGGACGAAGCGCAGGACACCAGCCCCGGGCAATGGACGGTCATCCGCAGCCTGACCGATGAATTCACCAGCGGCGCAGGGGCCAGAAGCCACAATCGCACCCTGTTCGTGGTGGGGGATCCGAAACAGTCGATCTATTCCTTTCAGGGTGCCGATATCGCCGTGTTCGAGGAAATGCGCGACCGTTTCGAACAGGATTTTCAGGCGATCCAAAGCCCGATGCAGCAGCGCGGGCTGTCGCATTCCTTCCGCTCGTCCCCGGCGATCCTGTCGCTGGTCGATGCGGTGTTTCAGGGCGATGCGGCGCAGGGGCTTGGCGATCCTCCGCGCCATATCGCCTTTCGTGACACTCTGCCGGGGCGGGTGGATATCTGGCCACCGATCCCCGAGCCCGACAAGCCCGAGCCGGGCGACTGGACCGATCCGGTGGATGCGCCCGCCGAGAATTCGGCCAGTGTGATGCTGGCGCGGGCGATTGCGGGACAGATCAAGGCGATGATCGGGACGCCGTTCTTTGACGCCAAGGCCAAGCGGGTCCGCGCAATCGGGCCGGGGGATATCCAGATCCTCGTGCAGCGCCGCGCTGCGCTGTTCGAGGAACTTATCCGCGAATGCAAGGTGCTGGATTTGCCCGTGGCCGGGGCGGACCGGCTGAAACTGGCCGCCGAACTGGCAGTACGCGACATCGTCGCCACGCTTTCCGTGCTGGTTACGCCCGAGGACGATCTGTCGCTGGCCGCTGCGCTGCGCTCGCCCCTGTTCGGCCTGTCCGAGGATGATCTGTACCGGCTGGCCGCAGGTCGCGGTCGCGTTTCGCTATGGCAGCGACTGGGCGAATCCGCGCATCAGGAGGCGCTTGAAACATTGCGCGATCTGGCCAGTGTGGCGGATATCATCCGGCCCTATGATCTGATCTCGCGGCTGCTCACCCGGCATGATGGTCGAAACGCGATGCTTGCCCGTCTGGGAGCCGAGGCCGAGGACGGGATTACCGAGCTGCTGTCGCAGGCATTGGCCTATGAACGGTTCGAGCCGCCCTCGCTGATCGGCTTTCTTGTCTGGCTTGCCGGTGATGATGTCGAGGTCAAGCGGCAACTTCCCGGCGGCGAGGGTGGGCTGATCCGCATCATGACGGTGCATGGGTCAAAGGGGCTGGAAAGTCCGGTGGTCATTCTGCCCGAAACCCAGAAACGCCGGGCCGACAGCCGGGCGCGAACCGTGCGTCTTGATGACATGCAGACATGGCGCGGCACGGCTGGCGAGCGGCCCGATCCGGTCTCTGACGCCGTCAATTTTCTTGCCCGGCGGCAAGAGGAAGAACGCCGCCGATTGCTTTACGTGGCGATGACACGGGCGGAAAGCTGGCTGATCGTGGCTGCCGCCGGAGATGCCGGCGACGGGCTTGAAAGCTGGCACGGCCTGATCCGCGACGGCGCGGAGCGGGTGAAGCTTGATTGCCGGAATATCGAGGTCGATGGGGTCGGCACGGTGCGGCGGCTGTCCTTTGGCGAATGGCCGGAAGACGGGATCGCAACCGGCCTCGCGCCTGTCGGGCAGGCTGAGCTTCCCGAATGGGCGCGGAGCCCTGCGCCACCGCCTCCACGGGCAGCCTTGCCGGTCGCCGCGACGTCGCTGGGCGGGGCAAAGGTGCTGGGCGCGCCGGTGGAAGATGCCGATCCCGCCGCGGCGATGCGTCGGGGAACGCGGCTGCATCTGCTGCTGGAATATCTGCCCGGCTCGTCGCGTGACGACTGGCCCGGACTGGCAAGAGCGGCCCTGACCGGGGCCGAGGGCGGATTGCCGGACCGGGACGAGTTCGAGTCGCTGATGAACGAGGCGCGGGCGGTCATAGACGCGCCGGATTTGTCCGAGGTGATGGCCCCTCCACCGGACGCGCAGATCCTGCGCGAGGTGCGGCTGACTGCGACGGTTCCGGGGATTGGCCTGTTGCACGGCACGATCGACCGGCTGATCCTGCGGGCGCAAGAGGTTCTGGCGATCGATTACAAATCGAATGCCGAACTTCCGCAGAAACCTGACCAGACACCTTTGGGTATCCTGCGCCAGATGGGCGCCTATCGTGCCGCGCTGCGGGGGATCTATCCCGATCGCACCGTGCGCACGGCTATTCTGTGGACCGCTGCGCCCAGTCTGATGGAACTTCCCGATTCACTTCTGGATCAGGTGATGGCGGCTCTTGACCCCGGCGTTCCGCGTCCATAGCTGTTAATGGAACCGTTGCGCCGGCCCTTCGGCGCACATCCCTCAAGGAGCATCAGACATGGCAACCGTGCATGTGAACGATTCTGAATTCGACGCCGAGGTCCGCAAGGCCGATACCGCCGTCATCGTGGATTTCTGGGCCGAATGGTGCGGACCATGCAAACAGATCGGCCCCGCTCTGGAAGAGCTGTCGGACGAATATGCCGGCAAGCTGAAAATCGTTAAGGTCAATGTGGACGAGAACCCCGAACAGGCCGCGGCCCTTGGTGTTCGCGGTATCCCTGCATTGTTCATGTTCAAGGATGGCGAAGTCATCTCGAACCGCATGGGTGCTGCTCCGAAAGCTGCGCTGAAAAGCTGGATCGACGAAAGCGTCTGATCCCCGCAATCCCGCCGCCCGGAGACATATTTCGGGTGGCGGTTTCACGGGCGGATATTCCCGCTGCGTGCTCCCCTGATCGCGTCATCTCTGCCCGGTTCATTCCATGAAAATGGCATGAACCCGTCATGATTTATCCGCTACAGACGCCGGGGCATGGCTTCAAATCACGCGTGGCAGGCAAGGCAGGAATATCGGCGGATCTGATTGGATGCGATCCGGGGCAGCAGCGGTCCAATGGCGGTGAAAACCTGTCGATCTGGCCAGTGTTCTTCTCGTGACCGTTCCGATATGCGCGGTCGAATACGGCGTTTCCAAAATTCTGGAAAATCTTTCCATAGAAATTTCGCAATAAAAACCGTGGTAACGGAGCATCTTCCATGCTGCGTGATTCTGATGAAATGCCCGATTGCGATCATGTCGGGTTTATCGTGACCCGCTGGGGCAGTACCGTGGAGCCGTTGGCGCTGTTCCATATTCGGCGGATGGCTTCGGGATTGACATGCACGTCGCCCGCCACCGGTCTGATGGCTGAAATCGGCCAAGTTCAATAGTATAATCCGGCGGAACCATGCCTAATGATACGAATTTACGACCCCACGGCTTTGTGCGGTTGTGTTGAAGACTCATGGTCGTGGAAGAATACACCCGTCGACACACGCAACCATAAGGAGACGGACGTGAAACTGAAGATCAAAGCAGGATTGCTATCTTCCATTGCCTGCCTGGGCACGGTCGCAATGTTGAGTTCTGCCAGCGCCGCCGGTTTTAGCGAATTGGATGCGAATGCGGACGGTCAGCTCGATCTGGCCGAGTTGGAGGCAAGCTTCGGGGCAAATGCCCAAAGCACGCTGGAAGCCTATGACAGCGATGGCGATGGCATGATCAGCGTCGCGGAGGCCGAGGCCATGGCCGCTGGTGCCGCGCCCGCCGCTCCGGATGCCGCTACGACGGCGGCGGAAGGTGAACTTGCGCCGGGTGTTGCGGAACCGGGCGCGGCCGCCGAAGCCGTCGAAGGCGAATTGCCGGCCGCCCCTGATGCCGCTGGCGCGGTCGATGGTGCGATCGAGCAACAGGCGCTTCCTCCCGCTGCTCCGGGAGCGGAAGCCGGGGCAGATACCGGCATGGAAGTCACCGAGTGATCTGACTTGAATCGCTCTGGCATGCCCCGGCCAATGATCTGGCCGGGGCTTCGCATTTCCGGATAACGGTCTCCCGGTATCTTGTGATCCCGTACCCACCGCCCCTATGCTGGGCCGTAACGATCAATGCAGGGGCCCGGGATGAAAGAGAAAACCATCAATCTCGCATTGCAGGGCGGCGGTGCGCATGGTGCCTATGCATGGGGTGTGCTCGACCGGATTCTGGATGAAAGCTGGCTGGGCATTGCCGCGATTACCGGCACCTCGGCGGGAGCCCTGAACGGCGCCGCTCTGAAAGCCGGGCTGGCGCGCCATAATGGTCTGCGGGGCCGGCAGGCGGCACGCGAGAATCTGGATTTTCTATGGGGCGAGGTCGGCCAGATTTCGGACAACAATGTCGTCCGCTGGCTGTATTCCATGGCTCCGATGCCACGCGGTCTGCAACGCCTGACCGAGATGTTTTCGCCCGCGGCGTGGATGGACAATCTGACAAGGGTCTTCAGCCCGTATGATTATGGCCCGTTCTATTCCAATCCGCTGGGGTCGGTATTGCGCGGGCTGCCCTATCCGGGGTTCAGCAGCGAGACGGGGCCAGAGCTTTTCGTGGCAGCGACGAATGTGCGCACCGGGCGGATCCGGGTTTTCACCGGGGCTCAGGCGACGCCGGACGCGGTCATGGCCTCGGCCTGCCTGCCGAACCTGTTTCGCGCCATCGAGCTGCGCGACCCCGTAACCGGCGAAACCGATGCATATTGGGACGGCGGGTTCACCGGCAATCCGGCACTGTTTCCGTTATATCGCAAACATCTTCCCGCAGATATCGTGATCGTGAACATCAATCCGATGATCCGTGACTGTCTGCCGAAGACGCCGGTGGAGATCACCGACCGGATGAATGAGATCAGCTTCAATTCGGCGCTGATGTCCGAATTGCGGGCCATCAATTTCGTCAAGCGCCTGCATTCCGAAGGCCGTCTGACGGATAAGCACATGAAGAATCCGCTGATTCACATGATCCTTGACGATATGCTGATGAACGATCTCACGGCGCGCTCGAAGACGATGCCAGAGCCGGGGCTGCTGGTCCGGATGAAAGAGGCCGGGCGCATGGCCGCCGATACCTTTCTGGAAAACCATGCGGATGACCTGAACAACCGCGATACGGTCGATCTGGCGGCGCTGTTCGCGGGAGTAAGCGTCGGCTGACGTCGCCGAGCCGCGGCGATCCGGAGCTATTTTTCCAGAATGTGATCCGCCGCCTTCTCTCCGATCATGATCGAGGGGCCGTTCAGGTTGCCATTGGTAATGCGCGGGAAGACCGAGCTGTCGGCTACCCGAAGATTCCCTGTTCCGATCACGCGAAGATCGGGATCGACCACGGCCTGCGGATCGTCAGGCTGCCCGATCTTTGCGGTGCCGCAGGGATGGAACGCGGATTCGGCATGTTTGCGAATGAAACCGTCGATCTGCTCATCGCTTTGAACTTCGGTTCCGGGCTGAATTTCGTCGCCCCGGTATTCCGCGAATGCGGGCTGATCGAAGATCTGCCGCGTCAGGCGCACGCAGGCCCGGAACTCCTTCCAGTCGTCGGGATGCGACATGTAGTCGAACCGGATCTCGGGCGCTTCGGCGGGATCGGCCGAGGCCAATCGGACCGTGCCGCGCGATTTCGAACGCATTGGTCCGACATGCGCCTGGAAACCGTGCCCCTTGGCCGCCGCCTTGCCGTCATAGCGAACCGCCAAAGGCAGGAAGTGATACTGGATATCCGGATAATCGATATCCTCGCCCGAACGGATGAAGCCGCAGCTTTCGAACTGGTTCGATGCGCCAAGCCCGGTCTTCTGCAACAACCATTCCACGCCGACCCGGGCCTTGCCCAGAAGATTGTAATAGGTATACAGGCTGACCGGCTTCAACGCCTTGTATTGCATGTAGATCTCAAGATGATCCTGCAAATTCGCGCCCACGCCGGGCCGGTCTGCGACCGGTGCGATTCCATGATCCCGCAGATGTGCTTCCGGGCCGATCCCCGACAGCATCAGCAGTTTCGGCGTATTGATCGAACCCGCCGACAGGATGACCTCGGACCCGGCGGTGATCTGCTCGACCTTGCCATCCCGTTCGATCTCGACGCCAAAGGCGCGGGTGCCGTTCAGCAGGATCCGCTGGGCAAGGGCGCGGATCACCCGCAGACGTCCTGTCTTCCGGGCCGGGCGCAGATAGGCATTGGCGGCCGACCAGCGGCGGCCTTTCCAGATCGTCGCCTCCATCGGGCCGAAACCTTCCTGATGCTCGCCGTTGTAATCCGCAGTATAAGGCCAGCCCGCCTCTTGGCCGGCCTTGATGAAGGTGTTGAAGAGCGGATTCCTGCGCTTGCCGCGGGTGATATGCAGCGGCCCGCTGTCGCCGCGCCATGCCGATTCGCCGCCATGCCATGTCTCCATGCGCTTGAAATATGGCAGCACATCCTCATAGCCCCAGCCGGTTGCGCCGCTTGCGGCCCAATGGTCGAAATCCTTGCGGTTGCCGCGCACGAAAACCATGCCATTGATCGAGGATGAGCCGCCCAGCACCTTCCCCCTCGGAGTGGCGAGGCGGCGATTGTTCAGATGCGGCTCGGGCTGGCTTGAATACCCCCAGTCATAGCGGGGCATGTTCATCGGGTAGCTGAGCGCGCCCGGCATCTGGATGAACACTCCCCGGTCACTGCCTCCGAACTCGATCAAGGTAACGGTCCGGCCCGCTTCGGTCAGACGGTAAGCCAGGGCACAACCGGCGCTGCCTGCCCCGACGATGACATAATCCGATTGGCTCATGACTGCATCTTTCTACCAGTTTCGGGAACAACCGGGTTCCGCTTCTTCTTTGCAAAAATACCTTCGGGTGGGGTCCGGGGAGGGCAGACAGCCCTTCCCGGCCTTCGCGGGACGCAAAACCGATATCGCCTAATAAGGGGCATCCACGCCGCCCATCCCCACATAGACGGATTTCAGTTGCGAATAATGCTCGATCGCGGCGGCGGAATTTTCCCGCCCCAGACCGGATTGCTTGACGGCGCCGAAGGGCATCTCGACCGGGGTCAGATTATAGCTGTTGATCCAGCAGGTTCCGGCCTGAAGCTGTGCGATAACGCGATGCGCGCGGGTCAGGTCCTGCGTGAACACGCCGGCGGCAAGGCCGAAGCCGGTTGCGTTGGCGCGGGTGATGACCTCTTCCTCGTCATGGAAGCCAAGCGTGGTCATGACCGGGCCGAAGATTTCATCCCGGGTGATGGTCATCTCATCGCTTGCATCGGTGAAGACGGTTGGCGGGATGAACGCGCCTTCGCCCGGGCCGCCACAGAGAAGCCGCGCCCCCTGTTCCAGTCCCGATGCGATGGCGGCACGGATTTTCCCGGCCTGCGCGGGATTGATGATCGGGCCATGCGTGGTCGCCGGATCCAGTGGATCGCCCATGCGGACATTGCGCACCCGCTCGGCCAGACGGTCAAGGAAGGCGTCGCGGATACCCTCTTGCAGGAAGACCCGCGTGCCATTCGAGCAGATCTGCCCCGAGGAATAGAAATTCGCCAGCATGGCGGCGCTGACCGCATGTTCGGGATTGGCGTCGTCGAACACGATCAGCGGGGATTTCCCTCCCAGTTCCATCGTGACATGGCGCATTCCTTCGGCAGCGGCGGCATAGACCTTGCGCCCGGTGGGAACCGAGCCCGTCAGCGATACCTTGTCCACATTCGGATCGGTGGCGAGGGCCGCACCGACTTCTGCGCGGCCCTGAACGACATTGAAGATTCCGGCGGGCAACCCGGCCTCAAGCAGGATCTCGGCCAGTTTCAATGCGCCAAGCGGGGTTTCCTCGGAGGGTTTGAAGACCATCGCATTCCCCATCACCAGGGCGGGTGCAGCCTTCCAGCAGGCGATCTGGCTGGGATAATTCCAGGCGCCGATTCCTGCGCAGACGCCCAGCGGTTCGCGCCGGGTATAGGCCCAGTCCCGCCCCAGAGGGATCATCTGCCCGGTGATCGAGGCGGCCAGCCCGCCAAAAAATTCAAGCGCCTGCGCACCCGATTCCCAGTCTGCGACCAGCGTTTCCTGAATCGGCTTGCCGGTATCCAGCGTTTCCAGCCGCGACAATTCCTCGTTCCGTTCGCGGATGATGGCGGCGGCCCGGCTCAGGACGCGGCCACGCTCAGCCGGGGCCAGTGCCGCCCATGCCGGCTGGGCACGGGCCGCGACACGGCAAGCCTCGGCTACCTGACCGGCCGAAGCTTCACGCAGGCTGGCGATTTCTTCGCCGGTATAGGGGTACAGGACCGGCAGCGCCCCGCCTTCACCCTCGACCGGGCGTCCGCCGATGAACAGGCTGGCGGCGGGTTGGGCGTTCAGCGTCATTTAAGCACCTCTTCGAGATAATCGTTGATGACATTCAGGGCCGCCGCGCCATCGGTCGGGCCGCGGGTCAGCACGGCGCGCAGATAGACGCCGTCGATCAGAGCGCCAAGCGTATCGGCGATGTCGGCGGGATGACCGGTCAGCGGCTCAAGCGCGACGATCAGGTTGGAGCGTAACCGGCAATGATAGACCCTCAGCAGACGTTCTGCCTGATTGTTCAGCAGGGCGAGCGCGTAAAAATTCAGCCATGCGCTGATCACCTCGCGCCGGAAATTCAGCGGCGCGAAACTGGCATTCAGAATTGCGTCCAAGCGGCCGCGCGGACCGTTTCCCGGTAATGCCTCGCGTACGGATTTTCCGTAGGTTGTCAGGATATGGCGCATCGCCGCGAGAAAGATCTGCTCTTTCGAGCCGAAATAATGATGGGCCAATGCAGGCGACATGCCGGCAGCGCGCGCAATCTGCGCGACGGTCACATCCAGCGATCCCGCCCGCCCGATTTCTGTAATGGCAGCGTTGATCAGCGCTGCTTTTCGGATAGGCTCGGCCCCAAGTTTCGGCATCTGGACACCCGCTGTCGGAGTTTTTGGTTGCTTTGACACTGTAACCGATGTTTAATTGACTGGTCAATCAATAACAGGGAGCAAAAAATGACCATTTCCCGCATTACCGCCGCGCTGGCATTGGCTGCCACCACGGCAGGTTCCGCTTTCGCCGCCGAGCCCGAGCAATGTCACAAGGTCGTGTTCTCGGATGTCGGCTGGACCGATATCACCGCAACGACGGCGATTGCCTCGACCGTGCTTCAGGGTATCGGCTACGAAACCGAAACCAAGGTTCTGTCCGTCCCGGTGACCTATACGGCGCTGTCCACGGATGATGTCGATGTGTTTCTTGGCAACTGGATGCCGACGATGGAGGCCGATATCGGCCCCTATGACGAGGCGGGCACCGTCGATACCGTCCGCACCAATCTGACCGGCGCCAAATATACATTGGCCACCAACAAGGCGGGGGCGGATCTTGGCATCGACGATTTCGCGAAGATCGCCGAACACAAGGATGCGCTTGAAGGCAAGATCTACGGGATCGAGCCGGGCAATGACGGCAACCGCCTGCTGCTGGAGATGGTGGCCGAGGACAAGTTCGGTCTTGGCACGTTCGAGGTTGTCGAATCCAGCGAACAGGGCATGCTGTCACAGGTCTCGCGCGCCGACAGCGCCGAGAAACCGGTGGTTTTCCTTGGATGGGAGCCCCATCCGATGAATGCACAGTTCGAAATGACCTATCTCACCGGCGGCGATGAGGTTTTCGGCCCGGATCTGGGGGGCGCTGAAGTGCGCACCAATACCCGCACGGGTTATCTCGAGGAATGCCCCAATATCGGGCAATTCCTGCAAAACCTTGAATTTACCCTCGAGATGGAAAACGAGGTCATGGGCAAAATCCTGAATGACGGGCAAGATCCTATGGACGCGGCGAAAGAATGGTTGAAAGATAACCCCGAGGCCGCGACGCCATGGCTGGACGGCGTGACAACGGTGGATGGCAACGATCCGACCGAAGCATTGAGCGAGGCACTGGCCGGATAAGGCTGACGGAAGACACGGGCGGCAGGCTTCCTTGCCGCCATCCGTGACGGGAACCCGTAGCAAGGACAGACAAGCGAGAGGACCTCCGATGGAAAATCTGACCGCATTGGTCACCGATCACAAGATTCCGATCGGGAAATCCGCGAAAACGGTTTTTGACTGGCTGAACGGCAATGCCTCGTGGTTGTTCAACAGTATCGCGAGTTTCATGGAATGGCTTATCGGCCAGATTCTCGGCGCACTCGAATACCCGCATCCATTTCTGTTCATCCTGCTTGCGGTGGCATTGACCTGGGCATTGCAGAGAAACTGGAAGACCTGCCTGCTGGTGGGACTGGGCTTTCTGTTCATTCTCAATCAGGGCTACTGGGAAGAAACCCTGCAATCCCTGACGCTGGTTCTGGCGGCCTGCATCGTCTGCATGGCCGTCGGCGTACCTGTCGGGATTGCCGCCGCGCATCGGCCACGGCTTTATGCATGGATGCGGCCTGTGCTGGATCTGATGCAGACGCTGCCGACCTTTGTCTATCTGATCCCGGCTATCGTGTTCTTCGGCATCGGCATGGTTCCCGGTCTGCTGGCGACGGTGATCTTTGTCCTGCCCGCGCCGATCCGGCTGACGCAGCTTGGTATCAGTTCGACGCCCCGGCCCCTTGTCGAGGCGGCGACGGCATTCGGTGCGACTCCGCGTCAATTGCTGTGGAAGGTCGAATTGCCCAGCGCGTTGCCGCAGATCATGGCGGGACTGAACCAGACGATCATGCTGTCGCTGTCCATGGTGGTCATCGCCGCGCTGGTCGGGGCCGCGGGGTTGGGCGTGCCGGTGGTTCGCGCATTGAACAGCGTGAATACTTCGCTTGGTTTCGAATCGGGCTTCGTGATCGTCATCGTGGCGATCATGCTTGACCGGATGCTGCGCATGGAGGGACGGAAATGAGTGAGCAAACTCCGAATGCCGTGGAATTCGACCGGGTCAGCATCGTGTTCGGCGATCAGCCGCAGGCGGCGCTGCCGCTGATGGATCAGGGCAAGGAACGCGGCGAGATCAAGGCCGAGACAGGGCAGGTGCTGGGGGTTCATGATTGCAGCGTCAATGTCGGGCAGGGCGAGATCCTTGTGCTGATGGGGCTGTCCGGGTCGGGAAAATCCACGCTTCTGCGTGCCGTCAATGCGCTTAACAAGGTCTGCCGGGGAGAGGTCCGGGTCTGGGACGGTAATCGGATGGCCACCGTTACAGGTGCCGAGAAACAATCCCTGCGCGATCTGCGTCTGCGCCATGTGGCCATGGTGTTTCAGCAATTCGGCCTGCTCCCCTGGCGCAGCGTGCGCGATAATGTCGGCCTTGGTCTGGAACTGGCGGGCATCTCGGCCAAGGAGCGGGCAGAGCGCGTCAACCGGCAGCTTGAGATGGTCGGGCTGATGGAATGGGCCGACCGCAAGGTTGGCGAGCTTTCGGGCGGGATGCAGCAAAGGGTCGGACTTGCCCGCGCTTTCGCCACCGATGCCCCGATTCTGCTGATGGATGAGCCGTTCAGTGCGCTTGACCCGCTTATCCGCGCACGTCTTCAGGACGAGTTGCTGGAATTGCAGGCCAAGACGCAGCGGACGATCATCTTCGTCAGTCACGATCTCGATGAGGCATTCAAACTGGGCAATCGCATCGCGCTGATGGAGGGCGGGCGGATCGTTCAGATCGGGACCGCGCGGGAAATCATCGCGACCCCGGCAAATGACTATGTTGCCGATTTCGTGGCGCATATGAACCCGCTTATCGTGCTGACGGCGTCGGATATCGCCGAACCGGGAGAGGCCGAGGGGGATGCCGTGCCTGCGGATATGCCTGTGCGCGAGGTCATGGAGATTCTGTCCGGGGCCCAGACCGACGCATTGCCGGTCGAGGGCGGAGGAAGAATTACCCGGGATGCCGTCATCAGCCGCCTGATCGCCCCTCAGGCGCGATAATCCGGAGGTGTATGTAGCGCTGCCCGGTTTCGGCGCGCAGTGGCCAAGTAATGACAATTCAGCGGTCTGTCGATCGCAGAAACGCCCGGGTGAAACCGCAAAGAGCTTGTCCGGGAAATGCCGTGCAAACTGCTGCGTTCCGCGTCCTGACCTCTGATTTTCTTCTTCATTCAAATATCGCCGGGGGTCCGGGGGCTGGCCCCCGGCCATCGCGGGACGCATATCTCCCGCATTCCAAATCATGCGCGGCCTTGCCTATTGTCTGAGATGCGCGGTGCGGGCCCGTTCATCCTGCGCCCAGCCCAGAATCGCTTCGGTTACGACCGCCACCATGCGTTTTCGCCATTCGGGGCTGATCAGATTGGCGCGGTCATGCGGGTCGGTGATGAAACCCAGTTCAAGAAGAACCGACGGAATATCAGGCGATTTCAGGACCGAAAAGGCTGCGCCCTGTACCGGGCGGTCATGCAGGCCGATGCCGTGCAGCGCCAGACGTGATGTCAGGAAACTGGCGAAATTCTCGGATCGCGGCTGGGTATCGGTGCGGGCGAAATCCATCATGACCGAGGCAAGCTGATCATCCTTTCCCTTCAGATCCACCCCTGAAAGCAGATCGCTGCGGTCATGGCGCGTGGCCAGTTGCTGGGCGGCGCGGTTATCGGCCCGGGGCGTCCAGACATAGATGGTCGCGCCTGCCGCCTGTCCCGTGGGCAGGGCGTCGGCATGCAGCGAAAGGAACAGATCCGCCTGTGCCTCCCGCGCGGCGGTCATCCGGGCTTCAAGCCCCACGAAAACGTCGCTGTCGCGCGTCATCCCGATCGTGATCCCTTTCGCCTCCAGCGACGCTTTCAGCTCTTTGGCGAATTTCAGGACCAGTTCGGCCTCGTTCTCGCCATCCGCGATCGCGCCCGGATCGATGCCGCCGTGACCGGGATCCAGCATCACGGTCAAGCCTTCTGGCGGTGTGGCGGGTACGGGCAGCACCGCAGGTTCCGGCAGGTTGCGCAAGGCCGCTGTCGCGCTTGGCAGTGGCGCGAAATCTTCTTCATCGACGGGATCCAGTGCGACCCGGATGGTGGCCTGCGGCGGCAACGTCCGCTGGCCCGCGCTTGTGATATCGTAAGGGCCGGGCAGTTCGAGCACGATCCGGGACCAGTTTTGCCGGAAATCGCCCCAGCGGATCCCCGGTACCGAATCATGGCCGAAAAGTTGCGATGGCTTCAACTCGTCGAAATCGGTATCTTTCAGATCCACGATCAGGCGCGGAGGGTCGCCGACGATCACCGCCCGGTAAGGTACGGCCTGGCTAAGCGTCAGCGTCAGTTCCAGCGATGGGCGACCCCACCAGCCCTTTTTTTCCGAGATCAGTGAAGAAGCCCCGATATCCAGGCGTGCCGTTTCCTGCGCAATCGCCGCCGGGGCCAGCAGCAGGCCCAGAAACAGAGGCAACCATCTGAACATGCGGCATTTCATCGCGATGCCATGAATTCCGCAAGCCTGCGCAGCCCTTCGGCAATATCGGATGTTGCGCGGGCATAGGAAAAGCGCAGGCTGCGCGTGCCGCGATCAGGGTCGAAATCCAGTCCCGGTGTGACGGCGACACCTGCGCGATCCAGAACTTCCTTCGCGAATTCCAGCGAGTTATCGGTAATGTCCGAGATATCCGCATAGATGTAGAACGCCCCTTCCGGCGGGGCGATCCGGGTAAAGCCGGCTTTCGGCAAGCCCTCCAGCATCAGGCGGCGGTTCTCGGCATATACCGCAAGATTTGCCCGCGCCTCTTCCTCACAATCCAGGGCGGCCAAGGCGGCGACCTGACTGGCATGAGGCGGGCAGATGAACATGTTCTGGGCTAATCGCTCGACCGTGCGCAGATGGGTTTCAGGCACGATCATCCAGCCGATCCGCCAACCGGTCATCGAGAAGAATTTGCTGAACGAGTTGATGACGAAGACGTCATCGGTGATTTCAAGCGCGGTATGGCATCGGTCGCCATAGCTGAGACCGTGGTAAATCTCGTCAGAGATCACGGCCATTCCCCTTGCCGCCGCGGCTTGCGTCAGGGACTGCAATTCGCCGGGCCGCAGCACGGTTCCCGAGGGATTGCCGGGCGATGCGAGGATCAGTCCCTGCGCGTCGGGCAGCGTCTCGGGCCGGGGCTGGTAGCGATCCTCGGGACGGGTTTCGATGCCGACCGGTTCCAGCGACATTGCGCGCAGAATCTGGCGATAGCTGGGGTAGCCGGGGAAACCCATCGCCACCCGGTCCCCGGCATCGAACAGGGCCGAGAATGCCAGAATGAACGCGCCACTGCTGCCCGGAGTGACGACAACTCGGGCGGGATCAAGCTGAACGCCGTACCAGCGGCGATATAAATCCGCGATTCCCTGCCGCAGGGCAGGCAGACCCAATGCGACTGTGTAGCCAAGCGGTTGCTCCAAAGCGGTCGCCAGGGCCTTGCGTGCTCCGGCAGGGGCGGGAGTGCCGGGTTGACCAACCTCCATATGGATGATGTGACGGCCCGATGCTTCGGCCTGTGCGGCAGCCTCCATCACATCCATGACGATGAAAGGCTCGACTTGTCCGCGGGCGGATTGTCTCATGCTCGTTCCCAGACGTTTGTTTTTTGCCTTCTTAACCCGGCATGTCGATTTGCTCTACAGCGGATTGCAGTGGGGCGGAAAACAGGGCCGGTTTCACGCAGGCGTGTTGCGGCCTTTCTTGTCATTCGTGCGTTCAGAGTTCAGATTGCCAGAAGATTTTGCCCAGAGGTTTTCCATGAAACGATTGATCGCCGCATTTTTGTTGTCCGCAACGCCGGTCATGGCATTCGATATCGAGTCCATGTCCGAAGCCGAAGAGGCCGCGTTCGGTGACGCGGTGCGCGAATATCTGATGGCGAATCCCGAAGTTCTGATCGAGTCGATCAACGAGCTGGAGAAGCGGCGGGCCGCTGAATCCGCGAAGAATGACGATCAACTGGTCGCTGCCAATCGCGAGGCGATTTTTGAAGATGGGCATTCCTGGGTCGGCGGGAATCCGGATGGCGATCTGACGATGGTCGAATTCATCGATTATCGCTGCGGCGTCTGCCGGCGGTTTAATGAGGAAGTCAGGGATATCGTCGCCAAGGACGGCAATATCCGGCTGGTTCTGAAAGAATTTCCGATCCTTGGTCAGGATAGCGACAATTCGTCTCGCTTTGCCATCGCCGTCAAACAGGTCGCCGGGGACGAGGCCTACCTGAAGGCGCATGACGAGTTGATCACCCTGCGCGGTGCGGCGACCCTTGAGGCGCTGCAGGGGATCGCCGAAAAGATCGGCGTGGATGGCGAGGAGGTGGTGAACCTGATGAATACCGAGTCGGTCAGTGCAGTGCTGCGCGAGAACATGCAGCTTGCCGAGCGGATGGCGATCAAGGGCACACCGACTTTCGTTATCGGTGATCAGTTGCTGCGCGGGGTGCCAGGCGACGGCCTGACCGCTGCCGTCGAAGGAATACGCGCAGCGCAATCGGAAGAGGGTTGACGCGCTCTGCGGCTATGGGCTGTGGGTGACAGATCGGGTGAAGCCGGCGTTAAGCATTGTCGTCCCGATTGGTATCGGGCGGATAGACCAGCCCCGCCGAAATGATCAGCTTTGCGGCATCCTCGATGGACATATCCAGAATGATCACCTCACTGGCAGGTGTATAAAGAAGAAAGCCGGATGTCGGGTTGGGCGTTGTCGGTACGAAAACGGCGATAAGATCCTCGGGATGGCGCTGCTGAATCTCGCCTTTGGCGGGGCCGGCGATGAAGCCCAGACCCCAAAGTCCCTTGCGGGGATATTCGATCAGGCAGGCGTGCTCGAACCGCGCCTCGCTCTGCGACAGGATGGTTTCGGCAAGTTGCTTGATGCCGCCATAGACGGAACGGATGATCGGCATCCGGGCCACGATCCGCTCTCCGGTGCGCAAGAGCGAACGACCAAGCCAGCCCTTTGCCGTCCAGCCGATGAACACCGTGAAAAGCAGAAAGAAGATGACGCCGACGCCGCGCAGATTGATGCCGATATAATGCTCGGGCCGCCAGCGGGCCGGGATCATCGGGAGTACCCAGCTATCCATCCAGCCAGTCAGCGTCCAGATCAGCCAGACGGTGATCCCGATCGGCGCAACCACGACCAGACCGGCCAGAAAGTTCGATCGCAACATGCCCAGCAGGCCCGGCTTTCTGGGCGGAAGCTGCAATAAGCTGGGTTCAGATTCCGACATAGGAAGAAGAGAACAGCCCCGGGCCGCTTTCGGTCAAGGGCGAATCTGATCCGGCACCGTTTTTTCGGCAAACATCATATAACCTTCATTTTGATTTTACCTGCGCAGGATCGAACCTGGATAACCAGCCCGTTGAAGCGGCCCGCTGGCAAATCGGCTTTGCAGTATTGCTGGAATGGCAGGCCATTGCACAGCATATCGATTTCCACCCCTCTCCGGAAATGAACCGGGAGCTCACAGTGATTTGGAGTCACATTATCATTCGTCAGCAATATCGTGCAGCGCCTCGGAGAGTCCTGGCAAGCTGCGGAGATGAATCTTCCGCATCTCTGGAAAACCTGATCAGATTGTCTTTTTCCTGTGGGTTGGGTACGCGATCGGGTGCATCGTAGGAAAGCAGCTCGGCATAATGCGAAAACAAGTTCTCGCAGGTCAAACGGCTTGGCGTGAGTATATCGGTTATTCTTTCCAGTTTCGAATATTGGCGGTTTATGTTTTCGATCCGGGTCGCTATTTTGGCAAGCGATGGGGGGGTGGTGACGGTTAATTCGCTTCTTCCGGTTGCGGCAATGCCTTCGAGTCTTGTTGATTCTACCTCGCGAGGATTGCTGGATTTATTCACGATTTTTTCGGCATCGCCACATGGCATCTTACAGTCGATGGTGGAAAGGAATTCGCGGATATGATCGCTGCCAGAATGTTTGTAAGTCAGAACTTTCAGGTTTTCTTCTCCGAAGATCTTCGCAAATCTTTCGTGAATGCGTAATTGTGCAAGAAATTGTGGTCTTGTTGCCATGAAGAAGCCGGGAAAGGTCCGCGTCGACTTTCCGGATTTATTTATCTGATTGTACCAGGATTTGAGCAGTGAAAACGGTTCCCTGATATAGAATAATATCTTGACATTATAGCGATCTAGCCGGTTGCGCAGATCGCTGATGGCGTCCTCTGCCTGCGGAACCAGAGAAATGCGAATGAACTCTTCGCTTGATATGATGATGTTATCGGCGCGATGTTTTGCGATTTGTTCGTGAAGTTTTTGATATACGGTATCCGTCTCTAAATCACATCGATACCACGCAGGTGGGGTGAGCCCGTGATCTCTTGCAAGAGTCAGGGACAGATCCGCATGGTTGATATGCGTAACACCTCTTCTCAATATAAGCTGCTTTACGGTTTCCGGCGGTCGGGTAATCAACGGATAGGCGAAGTTGTAATGTGTTAATCTTTTACGATTTCCATAAAGATATGTCTGCAGCGCCGTGGTGCCGGTTTTGAAATGACCAATATGGAGATATACGTTCTTCGTCATGCTTTCGTCATCTTGCTGATTTTATAGCGCAAATAATCAAGATGCAGAGATTATGTCAAATGACGGCTGGCAGCATTGGTGCCGGTATGTCGGTCCTTCGCCAAATAGCGAGGAATGACGATGTCCGGTCAGGAAATGGTCGGGGCGAGAGGATTCGAACCTCCGACCTACGGTACCCAAAACCGTCGCGCTACCAGGCTGCGCTACGCCCCGATGCGGAGGCTTGTATCTTATTCCTTGGGCGGGGGGAAGAGCCATACTGCGGTGATTTCGCGGTAAAATGCGGGGGGTTTTTTCCGGTGGCGCAATGCTGTTTGCGCCGGTTTCCGGATGCCGGAAATGGGCGGGTATTTCACCTTGTCCCAAACCGCCACGGATCGCGGATGTTCGCAATCCGCTAACCGCAAGGCCAAGCAGCTTGTGCCTGATCGATCACAAGAGATGCCATGGCCTGCCCGACCTCAAGGCCAAGCCGGGCGGCTTCGCCCCCGCCTATCTCGAGGATGAATTGCCGGTTGGGATCGGGGTCATCCGCTGCGGCTCCGGGGATCGCGGTTTCGTCATGGGGCCGTGCCTCGGGGTGGATGTGCCGAATGACTCCGGACTGGTCCATGAAGATCATGTCCAGGGGGATCAGCGTATTCCGCATCCAGAATGAAACCGGGCGTGGATTTTCGTAGACGAACAGCATACCGCTTTTTTCCGGCAGTTGTTCCCGAAACATCAGGCCCTTTTCACGCAACGCCGGAGTGTCGGCGATTTCGATCCGGAAAGTGACCGTATCGTCATCAGTCCGAAATGCGACCTGATCCTGCGTGCATTCGAATTCGGATTCTGGGGCAGCGTTGGCCATAACCGCCGGGATGGCGGTTAACGCAGACCACAGGAATAATGCGGCAAGTCTATTCGGCAGCACGCGAGAGAACCCAATCTCTCAGGCTGTCACTCGGTTTTGTCCTCTGGGGAAAGACTTCGACATTGGCGGGTTGCAAAGCCTTGTCCCAGCTTGTCACCTGGGCAGCCATGAGCCCGCGCGGACCTTCGACCACACGCAGCCCGATTGCCTCTCCAAGCAGGAGGTCCGAGAAACCCGAATGGCGCAGAACCTCAATATGGACAAAGACATCGTCGGAATGACCAAAGATATTCGCAAAGCCGAAACCCTTCGCCTTGTCGAACCATTTGACCCGGGCGGGTTGCAATGGAAGCGAATCGAGCTGTGCGATGATGTCGGCGTCAAGGTCTTCGATCGGTGGAGTGCCGTCGCCCTCGGGGGGGGTGATCTCGACAATCTCGATCGCCTGGAGGCCACGCTCTGTCGATTGAATCCGGACAACGATGCGGGATTGATCCGCAACGGAACTGCGCCCGAAATTTCGAAGCACATTTGCATGGAGCAGGATGTCCGTACCGCCGGTATTGTTGACGATAAATCCATAACCCTTTGATTGATCAAACCATTTGACCAGACCGGAGACAGTAATGACGTCTTCTTCTTGTGTGTTCATCTCTTGCTTCGTGTCCGCTCTTGCACCATGTCCGCAACTTGAGCAGGATTGTTGCACGCCCTATAGTTGTACGCAACTCCAATAATACTCACGTAACCACGGTGAAATTTCCAGATATCGCCGCACACTAAAAATGCGCCAAACTTGCGAAACAAGCGGCGGATCATGTGAATGTCATACTTCACTCTCGGATGGAACGGGTCAAGGTCATGGCGAAAGACGGGTGACGGACCAAGCGGTTTCCTGCTTGTCCCAGCGAAAACGGTCATGCAGGCGGAACGCCCCATCGGCCCAGAATTCCATCTGGACGGGGGTAATGCGAAAGCCGCCCCAGAAGGGCGGGCGCCGGGGATTGGTGCCGTGGATCACCCCCTGTTTCGCGGCGGCGGCCACCAACGCGGCCCGGCTTTCCAGCGGGTGCGACTGTTTCGAGGCCCATGCGCCAAGCCTGCTTTGCAGGGCACGGCTTGCGTAATAGGCATCAGCCTGTTCGCCGTCTTCCCGTGTCACCGTCCCCCTGACCCGGATCTGCCGGCGAAGGGATTTCCAGTGAATCACGAAGGCCGCTTTGCCTGTGGCGGTGATCTGTGCCCCTTTGGCGCTTTCGTAATTCGTGTAGAAAACGAATGAGCCATCCAGCCCGTTGCCGTCGATATCCTTCAGCAAAACCATGCGGGTATCGGGCATCCCGTCGCCATCGACAGTGGCAAGAGCCATGGCGGTATGGTCATTCGGCTCGCTGGTTTCCGCCTCGGCCAGCCAGCTTCTGGCTATTGCAAACGGGTCATCCCCGGCGAATATTCCCTCACGATCTGCCATCCCTGTCTCCTTGTGCTTGATGCTTCAAGACCTTTGGCCTAAGCACGGAAGGCAATTTGAAACCGCGAGGGACACCTCATGTCAAGTGAACATGCAGGCGGGCTGATGGCCGGGAAACGTGGCCTCATCATGGGTTTGGCCAATGATAAATCAATCGCATGGGGGATTGCCCAGGCGCTGTCGAACGCAGGAGCAGAGCTGGCCTTCTCGTATCAGGGAGAAGCCCTGAAAAAACGGGTCGACCCGCTGGCGGCGCAACTGGGATCGAAGCTGGTCCTGCCTTGCGATGTTGGCGACGGCGCGTCGATCGACGCGCTTTTCGACGGTCTGAACACGGAGTGGGGTGGGCTGGATTTCCTGGTTCATGCAATCGGTTTTTCGGACAAGGAACAGTTGCGGGGCCGTTATGCAGAAACGACGCGCGACAATTTCCTGATGACGATGGATATCTCGGTTTATTCCTTCACTGCGGTCGCCCGGCGCGCGGCGGCGATGATGCCGGATGGCGGCAGCCTGCTGACGCTGACCTATTACGGCGCGGAACGGGTCATGCCGCATTACAATGTGATGGGCGTCGCCAAGGCAGCACTCGAGGCCAGCGTGCGCTATCTGGCCGAGGATTTCGGCAAGGACGGCATCCGTGTCAATGCGATTTCCGCCGGCCCGATCAAGACCCTTGCCGCTTCTGGGATCGGAGATTTCCGCTATATCATGAAGTGGAACGAGTTGAATTCACCGCTGCGCCGCAATGTCACCCAACAGGATGTCGGCAATTCGGCATTGTATCTTCTGTCGGATCTCGGGGCAGGGGTGACCGGCGAGACCCATCACGTCGATGCGGGTTATCATGTCGTCGGCATGAAGGCGGTGGACGCGCCCGATATCGCAACCGTCAAGCGGGACTGAATGATTTGCAAGGCGCCTGTCTTGACCGGACGGGCGTTGATGATTATTTCCCGAACACGAGGACGACCTCCCCATCATGGGCAGCATTCGCCGGGACGACCCGGCCCTTGTCTTCGAGGCTTTCTTCCATGCCCTGGATAACTCTGACCATCGCCGGCCTGCTTGAAATCGTCTGGGCCACGGCGATGAAACAATCCGATGGTTTCACGAAACCCTGGCCCACAATCGTCATGCTGGTGGGCATGGTCGCGTCATTCTGGCTGCTGGCCGTCGCCATGCGCGAGCTTCCCCTTGGCACCGCCTATATGGTCTGGACCGGAATCGGGGCGGTCGGCAGCTTCATTCTCGGCATCATCTTGATGGGCGATCCGGTCACGCCGCTGCGCCTTCTTGCGGCGGGATTGATCGTTGCCGGTATCATGACGATGAAAATCGCATCCTGACCGGCATTGCGCTATTCTGTTGCAGAACGTCAGAAAACATCTCTGTGAACGCATTTCAGGCAATTTCCTTCCGTGAAAAGGGGTGCTAAAGAATGTCGCCAGCTAAAGGAGATCAGCCATGCCCGCATATCGTTCCCGCACCACGACCCATGGCCGCAACATGGCAGGCGCGCGTGGCCTGTGGCGCGCCACAGGCGTGAAGGACGACGATTTCGGCAAACCGATTATCGCGATCGTCAACAGTTTCACGCAATTCGTGCCCGGTCACGTCCATCTGAAGGATCTGGGCCAGCTTGTCGCGCGCGAGGTCGAGGCGGCGGGCGGTATCGCCAAGGAGTTCAACACCATTGCGGTCGATGACGGGATCGCGATGGGGCATGACGGAATGCTGTACTCTCTGCCCTCGCGCGAGATCATTGCTGATTCCGTTGAATATATGGTGAACGCGCATTGCGCCGATGCGATGGTCTGCATCAGCAATTGCGACAAGATCACGCCGGGCATGCTGAACGCGGCGATGCGGCTGAATATCCCCGTGGTCTTCGTCTCGGGCGGCCCGATGGAGGCGGGAAAGGTCGTTCTGGAGGACGGCAAGGTCAAGGCGCTCGATCTGGTCGATGCGATGGTTGCGGCTGCCGATGACAGCGTGTCCGACGCCGATGTGCAGGCAATCGAGCGATCTGCCTGCCCGACCTGCGGATCCTGCTCGGGCATGTTCACCGCCAATTCGATGAATTGCCTGACCGAGGCTTTGGGGCTGGCGCTTCCCGGAAACGGTTCGACGCTTGCCACCCATGCCGACCGCAAGCGCCTGTTCGTCGAGGCCGGGCATCTGATCGTCGATCTTGCCCGCCGTTATTACGAAGGCGATGATGCCAGCGTGCTGCCGCGTTCGGTTGCCAGTTTCGCCGCCTTCAAGAACGCCATGACGCTGGATGTCGCCATGGGCGGTTCGACCAATACCGTGCTGCATCTGCTGGCGGCCGCGCATGAAGGCGAGGTCGATTTCACCATGGCTGATATTGACAAGCTGTCGCGCAAGGTTCCGGTGCTGTGCAAGGTCGCGCCGGCCAAATCCGATGTGCATATGGAGGATGTCCACCGCGCAGGCGGTATCATGGCAATCCTTGGCGAACTTGATCGTGCCGGTTTGCTGGACACCTCGGTCAACAATATCCATGCGGGAACGCTCGCGCAGGCGTTGGACCGCTGGGACGTCGCCCGCACCGATTCCGCAACGGTCCATGATTTCTACCGCGCCGCGCCGGGTGGCGTTCCGACACAGGTCGCGTTTTCGCAGGACCGGCGCTACGATACCGTCGATCTGGACCGCGAGGCGGGGGTGATCCGCGATGCCGAGCATGCTTTCTCGAAGGATGGCGGGCTTGCGGTACTGTACGGCAATCTGGCCGAGGATGGCTGTATCGTCAAAACAGCGGGCGTCGATGAATCGATCCTGAAATTCGAAGGTCCGGCACATCTCTTCGAAAGCCAGGATGATGCCGTTTCCGGTATCCTGACCGGCAAGGTCAAACCGGGAGAGGTCGTGCTGATCCGCTACGAAGGCCCGCGCGGCGGGCCCGGTATGCAGGAAATGCTGTATCCGACCAGCTATCTGAAATCCAAGGGTCTGGGCAAGGTCTGTGCTCTGGTGACGGATGGCCGTTTCTCGGGCGGCTCCTCGGGATTGTCCATCGGCCATGTCTCGCCCGAAGCGGCCGAGGGGGGCACGATCGGCCTGGTCGAGCATGGTGATCTGATCCGCATCGATATCCCGAACCGGGTGATCGAACTGGCCGTGGATGATGCCGAGCTTGCGCGCCGCCGCGAGATCCGCGAGGCCGAAGGCTGGAAGCCTGCCAAGCCACGCCAACGCAAGGTTTCATCCGCGTTGCGGGCCTATGCCGCAATGACCACCAGCGCGGCGAAAGGGGCAGTTCGGGTCATTCCCGAGTAAGCCGGGCACGTTCCGTGCGCGCCATTGAAAACGCTGCGCGATGATGCTCTGGTTTGGTGCCGTTGCACGGGATTTGCAGAAAACGCCAAAAGAAAAAGGCCGCCCTTGGGGCGGCCCTTTTTCATAACGGGAACAGTGAAAAATTCAGGCTGCTTCCGCCTCTGCTTCGGCCGCCATCCGGCGCTCGCTTTCCTCTCGCGACAGTGCGACAGAAGTACGCACGCCTTTGGAGACAAATTCCATCAGCCCCTTCACGACCCTTTCATTCGGGTCGATACCGGCACAGCTAAGTACTTCACGGCCATCACGCGAACGTGCCCAGCGTGCAATCTGCTCGGGACCGTTACCATATTTCTTGTCGTCAGCAATCGCATCATCCAATGCCGCCAGCACTACGGCCGCAAACAGTTTGCGGGCACGCTGACCTTGTTCGAAATTGAACGCGGAGCCATCTACTAAGTCGCGCATAACATCTTTCCGTTTCTAAGGCACATTCGCCACGACATACGAAGTCAGCCCGGCGCAGGCCAATATTGTCTTTTCCGCTAGTCGGACGGTAAGGTTTACTTAAAGGTTATGTTGTCGATTCGATATTCCTCTTAGCACATATCTGCCATGCACTACATGCAACTCGCAAGAAAATGCGCTTTTCTGGCGATTTCCTGCAGGAGATGGATTTCCCGCAGCTTCCAAGAAACGCCTTGACATTCGCTCGTCTTTGTTTCGGTTGTCTGAACCGGACTGTGTCGATATAGGTGCCCCGCAATGTCGTTCAATCCTTGAACGAAAATTCCCTTAAACCTGTCCAAGAGTGTGAAGATGCCCAAAATCAACGGCAATGAAATCCGGCCCGGTAATGTGCTGGAACATGACGGGGGCCTGTGGGCCGCTGTCAAGGTCAACCATGTCAAGCCCGGCAAGGGCGGGGCATTTGCCCAGGTGGAGCTGAAGAATCTGCGTGACGGTCGCAAGCTGAACGAACGCTTCCGCAGCGAAGACAAGGTCGAGCGTGTCCGTCTTGACCAGAAAGATCAGCAATTCCTGTATGAATCCGATGGCAAGCTGGTCTTCATGGACAGCGAAACATTCGAGCAGACCGAACTGGATGCCGATCTGCTGGGCGAACGCCGTCCTTTCCTGCAGGACGGGATGACCGCGACGATCGAATATTACGGCGATGAGGCGCTTTCTGTCGCGCTGCCTCAGAAGGTGGTCTGCAAGGTTGTCGAGACCGAGCCGGTCGTGAAGGGCCAGACGGCGGCAAACAGCTACAAACCGGCCGTTCTGGATAACGGCGTGCGCGTGATGGTGCCGCCATTCATCGGACAGGAAGAAGATATCGTCGTTAATACCGAATTGTTCGAATATAGCGAGCGGGCCTGAGCGTTTCGATAGCAAAACATGATGAAAGGGTGCGGCGTTGAATGGCGCCGCACCCTTTTTCAGCTAACCCTTGTCCTGACGTCTCACCCATTTCCAGCCGGTCAGCATCGGCCGGATCAGATCTTCGTTCTTCCAGATCCGGTAAAACAGGATTGCGACGATATGTAGCACCACAAGGATCAGGATGATATCCGCGCCAAGGGAATGCCATGCGTCGGCCTTGGTGGCGATGCGGCTGCCGGCAAGACCGGCCAAGGGGCCGACATTCACGAAATCCTCGGGGTCGGTGATCAGACCCGTCCCGACCTGCCACAGAAGGGCAAGCAGGATGGCAATGACTGCCAGCCCCCCGATCGGTGCATGGCCGGGCCAGTGGCTGGGACTGCGCCGTCCCATCTGGCGCAAATAGGACAGCACCTGCCGAGGGCTGTAGATCAGGCCAGAGAACCGCGCGCTTTTCGGGCCGATCAGTCCCCAGATCACGCGAAAGACCAGCAATCCGACGATCGTATATCCCAGCCAGAAATGCAGCGTCATGATATTGGGGCCGAATTTGCCCAATAACCAGTTCGCGATCACCAATGTCGCAAGCAGCCAGTGAAATACCCGCAGCGCAGGGTCCCAGATTCTTGTGCGCCGGGCTTGCTGGTCAGACATCAGTCTTTCTGGCGGTAATCATCATGGCAGGCTTTGCAGGTGCCGCCCAGTTTCTGCAATACGGGCCCCAGATTTTCCCGGCCACCCTTGACTGCGTCCCCCGCGCCTATCGCGGCTTCCCCGAGATCGGCGAATTTCTGGGCGAAATCCTCGGGGTTTTCCCAGATAGCGGGAAGAGCTTCGGAATCGTCGACTTCGCCAACTGCAGTGCCTTCAAGAAACAGGCCGGAAGGGTCATAGGCGCCAAGCGCCTCGATATTCGAGGCAGCTCTCGAAGCGGCGGCCTCGTCATATTCAATCTCGCCTTTTGCCATACCCGACAAGAGCCCCATGTCGACGGCAAACATTTTCATCAAACCATGCCGCGCCTCCATGGCGTTCTCCGTTGCATCGTCGGCGGATGCAATGACCGGAAATGCGGAAAATGCTACAATAGCAGTCAGGTTGATCAAACGCATTCGTATCCTCGCTACTGGCTGGGTTATGCTGCAATTCAATATGGTTATGGCTGATCGTCTCAGCCATAAGCCGATCATGTCAGAGCATGTTCAGAGGTTCAATTCCAGCCGCGGCAGATCACGCATTTGCTATCCGCCGGACAACGGGAGCGGGCGTGACCATGCGGTTTCAACCATCCTCAGCTGTATAGTGGCATGACGCCCGCCTCGTCGTGAATCCGGTTTACCGTTGCACGGTCAAGCCCCATGGCTTCGGCAAGTGCGTGCAGATATTTCGCTTCTTCCTCGTTGTCGAAATCGATCGCGAGAAGCGACATCAGATAGACCTGCGATTCCTGGCCTTTCGGTACATCGGCGGCCAGCGCGGCGGCGTCCACCGGTGCAGCCATCTGTTCGCGGATGAACTTGCGTTCGTCATCGTCGACATCATCGCCCAGATGCCCAAGCAGCGTTTGCTTTTCGGAATCGTCTATGCGGCCATCGGATTTGGCGGCCTGAATCATCGCCCGCAGCATCAGGCCGGCCACAGCGTTCTGTTCGGGAGTCGGCATGGTTTCGGGCTCGTCGTCGCGGGCAAGGGAATCGTTGAACAATTCGCCGAAAGTTGCGTCATTGCGCTGTTGCGATCCCTTCTGCGCCAAGCCGCCCGCAGCCGCGCCTCCGCCGATCAGGCCGCCCAGCATACCGCCAAGCCCGCCACCTGCGCCCGGGCGTCCGCCGCCCAGATTATCGATCAGACCGCCAAGCCCGCCCTGCGACCGGCCGCCGCCATAAGCCGTGCCGGTTCCCGCGCCGCGACCGCTCATCACCTGGCCAAGCCGGCCGGACAGGCTGCCGCTCTGACCACCCGTGTTGTCGCCCAGCAGGTTGTCAAGCAGACCGCCGCTTCCTCCGCGATTCCGGGGGTTGCCGTGCTGACCTTGCTGACGGCTTTTCATGACCGCTCCGACGCCCTTGGCAACCATGATACCGGCGGCGACTTTTGCAAGAGATTTCATAAGGCTCATAATCGTATCCCTATTCCTGTAAAGGTGGATTACTTCAGGCATTCCGTAGGGCAACGTCGCGACCTTCGGCGGGGTTCCGTTGCAGATTGGGCGTGGCTTCGGGGGTGGCGTGCGATTGGACCGGTTATGCCCTTGATTTTTATCCGCGCGGCTTATACATGGCGGCGCACATTCAACCGGGGCCTTGTTACGCCGTGCCCCGCGATCAGGAGGCCCTAGATGGCAAAGGCAAAGTTTGAACGGAACAAACCGCACGTCAATATCGGGACGATTGGTCACGTTGACCACGGCAAGACGACTTTGACGGCAGCGATCACGAAGTATTTTGGCGATTTCCGGGCCTATGACCAGATCGACGGCGCGCCGGAAGAGAAGGCGCGGGGGATCACGATCTCGACGGCGCATGTGGAATATGAAACCGACTCGCGTCACTATGCGCATGTGGACTGCCCGGGCCACGCGGACTATGTGAAGAACATGATCACCGGCGCGGCGCAGATGGACGGGGCGATCCTGGTGGTGAACGCCGCCGACGGCCCGATGCCGCAAACGCGCGAGCATATCCTGCTGGGCCGTCAGGTGGGCATTCCCTATATGGTGGTTTACCTGAACAAGGTGGATCAGGTGGATGACGAGGAATTGCTGGAACTGGTCGAGATGGAAGTGCGCGAGCTGCTGACCAGCTATGACTATCCGGGCGACGATATTCCGATCATCAAGGGCTCGGCTCTGGCTGCGCTTGAGGGCCGGGATCCGGAAATCGGCGAGAACTCGATCCGCGAGCTTCTGAAAGCGGTCGACGAATACATCCCGACGCCCGAGCGTGCCGTGGATCAGCCCTTCCTGATGCCGATCGAGGATGTGTTCTCGATTTCGGGTCGTGGTACGGTTGTGACCGGCCGTGTCGAGCGTGGCGCGGTTAATGTGGGCGACGAGCTGGAAATCGTGGGTATCCGCGACACCAAGAAAACCACCTGCACGGGCGTGGAGATGTTCCGCAAGCTTCTGGATCGTGGTGAAGCGGGCGACAATATCGGCGCGCTTCTGCGCGGTATCGAGCGTGACGGCGTTGAGCGCGGTCAGGTTCTGTGCAAGCCGGGTTCTGTGAAGCCGCACACCAAGTTCGAGGCCGAGGCCTATATCCTGACCAAGGAAGAGGGTGGCCGTCACACGCCGTTCTTTGCGAATTACCGTCCGCAATTCTACTTCCGCACGACCGACGTGACCGGGACCGTCAACCTGCCGGAAGGCACGGAGATGGTGATGCCTGGCGACAACCTGAAATTCGAGGTTGAGCTGATCGCCCCGATCGCGATGGAAGAGAAACTGCGCTTCGCCATCCGCGAAGGCGGACGCACCGTCGGCGCAGGCGTCGTCTCTAAAATTATCCAGTGAACTGAGATCACTGATGGCTGAATTGGGCCGCTCCTTCGGGGGCGGCCTTTTTCGTTGAGCAGATCAGGTTGAAGCCGGCCTTGCCATCGGGGCTGCCGGCAGTGCCGACATGCCCGGAAATTCCCGATGCTCCCCCGCTTGACTAAATGGTAAAATTTGGTCAGCACTGGCGTTCCTGATCCATTCATTTCGCAATCCCGGGTGACACCATGTTCGCGTGGTTCGAGCGTCGCATCGATCCTTATCCCATCGACACGCCGGAAATGCCGCCGCGGTCGTTGTGGCGATTCGTGCTGCATTACAGCCGCGGCGCCTTGCCGTGGATGATTTCGCTTGCGCTTATCTCCAGTGCGATTGCCGTGATCGAAGTGCTGCTGTTCAACTGGCTGGGCGAGTTGGTCAATCGCCTTTCCGATACCCCGCGCGAGATATTCTGGCAGCAGCATGGCGCGCGTCTGGCCATGATGGCTGTCGTCCTGCTGGTCCTGATGCCCGCCATCAATTTGCTGGGCGCGTTGATCCTTAATCAGTCGGTGATGGGAAATTTTCCGCAGCGGATTCGCTGGCAGGCGCATCGTTATCTGCTGCGGCAGTCCATCGGTTACTTTCAGGATGAATTCTCTGGCAGGATTGCGCAGCGGCTGATGCAGACCGCGCTTGCCGTGCGCGAAGTCGCGATGAAAATCATGGATGTGGGCAGCTATGTGCTGATCTATTTCCTGGGCGCCATGGTGCTTGCGGCGAGTCAGGACTGGCGGTTGGCGATACCTTTCCTGGCATGGGCCATAGGTTACGGCACGCTGCTATGGCTGATCGTGCCGCGACTGGGCGAGGTGGCGAAGGCGCAGGCGGATGCCCGTTCGGCCATGACCGGACGGGTGGTGGACAGTTATACCAATATCGCCACGGTCAAGCTGTTCTCGCATTCGACGCGCGAGGAAGAGTGGATGCAGGAGGGCATGGACGCCTTTCTGCAAACGGTGCATCGGCAGATGCGCCTGTCCAGCATTCAGGATATCACGCTGAATGCCCTGAACGTGATGCTCGTGGCCGTGGTCACGACGCTTGGCCTTTGGCTGTGGAGCGTCGGGCAGATTGCCGTGGGCGCGGTTGCGATTGCGGTGCCGCTGGCGCTGCGGTTGAACAATATGGCGCATTGGATCATGTGGGAATTCGCCGCGCTGTTCGAGAATATCGGCACGGTACGTGACGGGATCACCACGCTTGCCATGCCGAGACAGGTCGTCGATGTGCCGGGCGCCCGTCCGCTGGTCACCGGGCCGGGCGAGGTGCGCTTCGATCAGGTCACCTTCCGCTACATGGGTGTGACCTCGGCGCGGCCGCTTGCGGTACTGAACGATCTGACCTTGCATATTGCTCCGGGTGAGCGGGTTGGGCTGGTCGGGCGCTCGGGAGCGGGGAAGTCGACGCTGGTGAATCTGCTGCTGCGCTTCCACGATATCGAAGAGGGCCGGATCACCATTGACGGGCAGGATATCTCGCAGGTCACGCAGGACAGTCTGCGCGCCGCCATCGGCGTGGTGACCCAGGACAACTCGCTGCTGCACCGCTCGGTGCGCGAGAATATCGCCTATGGACGACCGGATGCGGGTGAAGACGAGATCGCAGAGGCATTGCGTACCGCGGAAGCGCAGGGTTTCGTTCCGGCTCTGTCGGATAGTTACGGGCGGCGCGGGCTGGATGCCCATGTGGGCGAGCGGGGCGTCAAGCTGTCGGGCGGCCAGCGTCAGCGGATTGCGATTGCACGGGTGGCGTTGAAGGACGCGCCCATTCTGGTGCTGGACGAGGCGACAAGCGCGCTGGACAGCGAGGTCGAAGCGGCAATCCAGTCCCGGCTGGAGGCATTGATGGAGGGCAAGACGGTGATTGCGATTGCTCACCGGCTATCGACCATTGCCGCGATGGATCGGCTGATCGTCATGGATGGCGGCCGGATCGTCGAGCAGGGCACCCATGGCGAGCTTCTGGCGCGGGACGGCCTGTACGCGCGCCTGTGGTCGCGCCAGTCTGGAGGATTCCTGACCGCCGATGCCGCGGAATGACATAAAGCGCGCAATGCCCCCTTGCACCGGCATTGCGGCTGCCGTAAACGGGCGCACGGCCACAGGGGTATAGCTCAGTTGGTAGAGCATCGGTCTCCAAAACCGAGGGTCGTGGGTTCGAGTCCCTCTGCCCCTGCCATTTGAACCGTCGCATCTTTCCGATACGTCATGCGCGAATATCTTCCGCCTGCCTTCAGGCGCGGGCGATCACTCCCGGACGGCCAGACGATCGCGCAGCCGAAGCAATTCCCGCTCGATCGTGTCAAGCGCATCCGGCGCTCCGTTGCGCGCTGCCGCGATTGCCTTGTCGATTGCCGCCCATGATGGATGATCGCTGGCGATCAGCTGACCGTTCATATGCGCGACCGTCAGGGCATGGGCGTAAACCACGCGATATTCCGGGCGGCGAATGGCCTCGTCCCGCATATCCCTTAGCCGTTTGTGCAGTTTGATCCCTGTCATGACGCAAAGATAATGCGCGCTTCGCCATCGCAAAGCCCAAATCACCGCCCGTTCCTTCGTGAATGCGACCCCATCCCGCGCAGCGACGTAACAGGCTTGAAAGAACGGTCAAGTTTGGCTACATCACCCTCTGCATATACGAAGGAGCCGATCGTGGCCACCAATCCCGTCAAATTCATCACACAGGTTCGCGCCGAGGGTGCGAAGATCACATGGCCGACGCGCCGTGAAGTCGTGACCACGACTATCATGGTGCTGATCATGGCGGCACTGACCAGCCTGTTCTTCTTTCTCGTGGATTTGGTGATTCGGACCGGATTGACCGAGGGGCTGAAGCTGATAAGCGGTTGATCGGGGCTTGCATTTTCGCGCGGGCGGCGGTATGTGCGCCCGACTGTCCGGCGAACGGCGTGCATCGAATCGATATGCGCGCCGATTTCGATTTTGTCGGAACGATTTGAATTCAAGGGGTTGGCGCGGATCCGCGTGATTCTCCCGGTGGTGAGCAGGGGTCGCTAGAGGCATGGCAAAACGTTGGTACTCGGTCAGCGTTCTTTCGAACTTCGAAAAGAAAGTCGCCGAGGCGATTCGTCTGGCGGTCGCTGAAAAGGGGCTTGAGGACCAGATTGAAGAGGTTCTGGTCCCGACCGAAGAGGTGATTGAAATTCGCCGTGGCAAGAAAGTGACCTCTGAGCGTCGCTTCATGCCCGGTTATGTCCTGGTCCGGATGGAAATGACGGATCGCAGCTATCATCTGGTGAACTCGATCAACCGGGTCAGCGGATTTCTTGGCGCCCATGGCAAGCCCATGCCGATGCGTGACGAAGAGGTGAACACGATCCTGAGCCGCACCGGCGAAGGGGAAGATGCCGCGCCGCGTAACCTGATCCGCTTCGATGTGGGCGAGAAGGTGAATGTGACCGACGGGCCTTTCGAGGGCTTTTCGGGGATGGTGGAAGAGGTCGACGATGCGGCCTCCCGTCTCAAGGTCACGGTATCGATCTTCGGCCGGCCGACGCCGGTCGAACTGGAATTCACGCAGGTCGCCAAGGCCTCGTGATTGGTCGCGGGAGGCGAGAGCCGTACCGCTAAGTCGGCCCCATGGACCCAATGACGGGCGGGGCGTGATGATGAAGGAGAAGGCCAGATGGCCAAGAAAGTAGTCGGGCAGCTGAAGCTGCAGATCAAGGCGGGCGAAGCCAACCCGTCGCCCCCCGTCGGCCCTGCGCTGGGTCAACGCGGGATCAATATCATGGAATTCTGCAAGGCGTTCAACGCCAAGACGCAGGAGATGGAAAAGGGCGCCCCCGTTCCGGTGGTCATCACCTATTACGCGGACAAATCCTTTACCTTCGAGACGAAGACTCCTCCGGCATCCTTCCTGCTGAAGAAGGCGGCGGGCCTGAAGCCTCAGGGCAAACGGAACCGTGCGCGCGGTGGGGAAAAGCCCGGCCGTGAGACGGCTGGCTATGTGACCGTCAAGCAGGTGCGCGAGATCGCTGAAGCGAAGATGGCCGACCTGTCAGCCAATGACGTCGATCAGGCGATGAAGATCATTCTTGGTTCAGCCAAGTCGATCGGTATCGAGGTGAGAGGCTAAGTCATGGCAAAGATTTCCAAGAAAAAAGCCGCAGCCCGCGCTGCCTTCGAGGGCAAATCGAATCTCTCGGTCGAAGAGGCGGTCAAGCTGGTCAAGGACAATGCCACCGCGAAATTCGATGAAAGCGTCGAGATCGCGATGAATCTGGGTGTGAACCCGCGTCATGCCGATCAGATGGTGCGTGGGGTCGTGACGCTGCCTGCCGGAACCGGCAAGGATGTCCGCGTCGCCGTCTTCGCCCGCGGTCCCAAGGCCGACGAAGCGAAAGAGGCCGGTGCCGATATCATCGGCGCCGAGGATCTGATGGAAACCGTGCAGTCGGGCAAGATCGAATTCGACCGCTGCATCGCCACCCCCGACATGATGCCGCTGGTCGGACGTCTGGGCAAAATCCTTGGTCCCCGGAACCTGATGCCGAACCCCAAGGTCGGTACGGTGACGATGGATGTCGCGGATGCCGTCAAAGCGGCCAAGGGCGGTGAGGTCCAGTTCAAGGCCGAGAAAGCCGGTGTCGTTCATGCCGGAATCGGCAAGGCGTCCTTCGAGGCCGACAAGCTGGCCGAGAATCTGCGTGCTTTTGTGGATGCCGTGAACAAGGCCAAGCCCTCGGGCGCGAAAGGGACCTATATGAAAAAGGTCTCGATCAGCTCGACCATGGGGCCGGGCGTTTCGGTGGATATCGCTTCGGCAACGACCGAAGCCTGACGAAATTTGCCGGAGCAATCCGGCGAATGGCGGGGCTGCCGCAAAGCCGCCCCGTCCTGTCCGAGACGGAGGGTGCCCGATCCTGCAAGGGTGACGGCTTAATGTCCTTCCCGAGATGGGGAACAAGCGTTTTTCCGAAGGCTGGCCTTCGGGCGATCTTGTCCCTGGCGGACCCGACCCGGTCCTTATGGGCCGGGAAATGTGAGAGCCGGGGGGAAACCCCCAAATTGGAGTGAAACCGTGGATAGAGCACAAAAAGAGCAAGTGGTCGAGGAACTCGGCCAGATCTTTGAAAGCTCTGGCGTCGTGGTGGTTGCCCACTACGAAGGGATGACGGTTGCGCAAATGCAGGACCTGCGCGCGCGTATGCGCGAAGCCGGTGGTGCGGTGCGTGTTGCCAAGAACAGGCTCGCCAAGATCGCCCTTGAGGGTAAGCCATGCGCAAGCATTGCAGAACACCTGACGGGCATGACCGTGCTCACCTATTCGGAGGACCCTGTCGCTGCTGCGAAGGTCGCCGACAAATACGCCAAGGATAACGAGAAATTCGTGATCCTTGGCGGTGCAATGGGTGACTCGGCTCTGGACGTTTCCGGCGTGAAAGCCGTTGCCGCGATGCCTTCGCGCGACGAGCTTATCGCTTCGATCGTGGGTTGCATCGGTGCACCCGCCTCGAACATCGCCGGAGCGATTGGCGCACCTGCAAGCAATATCGCAAGCATCCTCACGACTCTGGAAGAGCGTGAAGCTGCATAGATAGCAACCCATTCCCGACAAGTGGTTGAATACCCGACGTTGGAACACTAACTGAAAGAACGGAAAAATGGCTGATCTTAAGAAACTCGCCGAAGAAATCGTGGGCCTGACCCTGCTGGAAGCCCAGGAACTGAAGACCATCCTCAAGGATGAATATGGCATCGAGCCCGCCGCTGGCGGCGCGGTAATGATGGCCGGTCCGGCTGCTGGCGGTGACGCTGGCGCTGCCGAAGAAAAAACCGAATTCGACGTTGTTCTCGTCGAAGCCGGTGCCAACAAGATCAACGTGATCAAGGAAGTTCGCGGCATCACCGGTCTGGGCCTGAAAGAAGCCAAAGACCTGGTCGAAGCTGGCGGCAAAGTCAAGGAAGGCGCTTCCAAGGACGAAGCCGAAGAGCTGAAAACGAAGCTCGAAGCGGCTGGCGCCAAGGTCGAGCTGAAATAATCGGCCTTCACGGCTGATCGGAATGGGCAGGGTCCGGGGTTTTCCGGTCCCTGCCGAACCTGTCTTGAAGGGCGGTTTGCGGTGACGCAACGTCAGACCTTCCTTCAGGGCATGTTCGGAGTTCGGGCGCTGCACGGTGGGACGGGCGGCAAGTATGGAACTCCAACCCTGTATTCGCAGGCCGCGCCTCGGGGGCCCCGACCCGAGACGCGAGCGAAGACGAAAGGTGACTAGATCCCATGGCGCAATCTTATGTCGGTCAGAAGCGTATCCGCCGCTATTATGGCAATATCCGCGAAGTACTGGAGATGCCGAACCTGATCGAGGTTCAGAAATCTTCTTACGAACTTTTCCTGAAATCGGGTGAAGGCGAGGGTCATAACGACGGCGACGGCATTCAGGGTGTTTTCCAGTCGGTGTTTCCGATCAAGGATTTCAACGAAACCGCGACGCTGGAATTCGTGAAATACGCTCTCGAACGTCCGAAATACGATGTCGACGAATGCCAGCAGCGCGACATGACCTTTTCGGCGCCGCTGAAGGTCACCCTGCGGCTGATCGTGTTCGATGTCGACGAGAATACCGGGGCGCGTTCCGTCAAGGATATCAAGGAACAAGACGTCTATATGGGCGATATGCCCCTGATGACCCAGAACGGTACCTTCATCGTGAACGGAACCGAACGTGTTGTCGTCAGCCAGATGCATCGCAGCCCCGGCGTGTTCTTCGACCATGACCGTGGCAAGACGCACAGCTCGGGCAAGCTGCTGTTCGCCTGCCGGATCATCCCCTATCGCGGTTCCTGGCTGGATTTCGAGTTCGACGCCAAGGATCTGGTTTTCGCGCGCATCGACCGCCGCCGGAAATTGCCGGTGACGACCCTGCTTTACGCGCTTGGCATGGATCAGGAAGGCATCATGGATGCTTTCTATGAGACGGTTGACTACACTCTGCGCAAGAATCAGGGCTGGATCACGCGCTTCTTCCCCGAGCGGGTCCGTGGTACGCGCCCGGCCTATGATCTGGTGAATGCCGATACCGGTGAAGTGATCACCAAGGCGGGCGACAAGGTGACTCCGCGTTTGGTCAAGCAATTGCTGGATTCGGGCGAGCAGGTGAACCTGCTTGTTCCCTTCGACCGTATCGTCGGCCGTTTCGTCGCCAAGGATATCATCAACGAGGAAACCGGTTTCATCTATGCCGAGGCCGGCGATGAGATCACGGCGGAATATGACAAGGAAGGCGACCTGAGCGGTGGCCTGCTGAAGGTGCTGCTGGATAATGGCGTGGCGGATATTCCGGTTCTGGATATCGATCACGTCAATGTCGGCCCTTATATCCGCAACACGATGGCCTCGGACAAGAACATGAATCGGGAACAGGCGTTGATGGATATCTATCGCGTCATGCGCCCGGGCGAGCCGCCCACCGTCGAGGCCGCCTCGACCCTTTTCGACAGCCTGTTCTTCGATTCCGAGCGTTACGATCTGTCCGCCGTCGGCCGGGTCAAGATGAATATGCGTCTGGATCTGGATGCGCCGGACACGCAGCGCACCCTGCGCCCCGAGGATATCGTGGCCTGTGTGCGCGGCCTTGTGGAACTGCGCGACGGCAAGGGTGAGATCGACGATATCGACCATTTGGGCAACCGGCGTGTGCGTTCGGTCGGCGAATTGATGGAGAACCAGTATCGCGTCGGCCTGCTGCGTATGGAGCGGGCGATCCGCGAGCGCATGTCGCAGACTGAAATCGACACCGTGATGCCGCAGGATCTGATCAACGCCAAACCGGCGGCGGCCGCGGTGCGTGAATTCTTCGGGTCGTCGCAGCTTTCGCAATTCATGGACCAGACCAACCCGCTGTCAGAGGTGACGCATAAACGCCGCCTGTCGGCGCTTGGGCCGGGCGGTCTGACGCGCGAGCGTGCGGGCTTCGAGGTTCGCGACGTTCACCCGACCCATTATGGCCGGATGTGCCCGATCGAAACGCCGGAAGGCCAGAATATCGGTCTGATCAACAGCCTCGCGACTTTCGCGCGGGTGAACAAATACGGCTTTATCGAAACCCCTTATCGCAAGGTCGAAGACGGTCAGGTGACCGACGACGTCGTCTATATGTCGGCGACAGAGGAGATGCGCCACACGGTCGCGCAGGCCAATGCGGAGCTGGATGAAAACGGCAAATTCGTTCAGGAACTGGTCAGCACCCGTCAGGCGGGCGATTTCATGCTGAACCCGGTCGATGCCGTCGATCTGATCGACGTGTCGCCCAAGCAGCTGGTTTCGGTCGCTGCCGCGTTGATTCCGTTCCTTGAAAACGACGACGCCAACCGCGCCTTGATGGGCTCGAACATGCAACGTCAGGCCGTGCCGCTGCTGCGGGCCGAAGCGCCTTTCGTCGGTACCGGGATGGAGGCCATCGTGGCCCGCGATTCCGGCGCTGCGATCATGGCGCGTCGTGGCGGGGTCATCGATCAGGTCGATGCCCAGCGGATCGTTGTCCGCGCCACCGAAGGGCTGGAAGCCGGCGATGCGGGCGTGGATATCTACCGTCTGCGCAAGTTCAAGCGTTCGAACCAATCCTCGACCATCAACCAGCGTCCGCTGGTCAAGGTGGGCGAGAAAGTCGTGGGCGGTCAGGTGATTGCCGACGGTCCCTCGACCGATCTGGGGGAACTGGCCATTGGGCGGAACGTGGTCGTCGCCTTCATGCCGTGGAACGGCTACAACTACGAGGACTCGATCCTGATCTCCGAGCGGATTCACCGTGACGACGTATTCACCTCGATCCATATCGATGAGTATGAAGTCGCCGCGCGTGATACCAAGCTTGGGCCCGAGGAAATCACCCGCGATATCCCGAACGTGGGTGAAGAGGCGCTGCGCAATCTTGATGAAGCGGGCGTCGTCTATATCGGGGCCGAGGTCGGACCGGGCGATATTCTGGTCGGTAAGATCACGCCCAAGGGCGAAAGCCCGATGACGCCTGAAGAAAAGCTGCTTCGCGCGATCTTCGGTGAAAAGGCGTCGGATGTTCGCGATACCTCGCTGCGTCTGCCGCCGGGTGCTTACGGGACCATTGTCGAAGTGCGGGTCTTCAACCGCCACGGCGTCGACAAAGACGAGCGTGCGTTGCAGATCGAGCGCGAGGAAGTCGAGCGTCTGGCACGCGACCGTGACGACGAGCAGGCGATCCTTGACCGTAACATCTATGCGCGCCTGAAATCGCTGATCATCGGCAAGCTTGCCGTCAAAGGACCGAAAGGCATCAAGCCGAAATCCGAGATCACCGAAGAACTGCTGGGCACGCTGAGCCGTGGCCAGTGGTGGCAGCTTGCGGTCAGTGAAGAGGATATCGCCAAGGAAGTCGAGGCGCTGAATCAGCAATACGACAGCCAGAAGAAGGCGCTTGAGGCTCGCTTTGAAGACAAGGTCGAAAAGGTCCGTCAAGGTGACGATCTGCCGCCGGGCGTGATGAAGATGGTCAAGGTTTTCGTCGCCGTGAAGCGCAAGCTTCAGGCGGGCGACAAGATGGCCGGTCGTCACGGCAACAAGGGTGTCGTCTCGAAAGTCGTGCCGATGGAGGATATGCCGTTCCTTGCGGACGGAACCCCGGTCGATCTGGTGATGAACCCGCTGGGCGTGCCGTCGCGGATGAATGTCGGGCAGATCCTCGAAACCCATATGGGTTGGGCATCGCGCGGTCTTGGCATCAAGATCGACGAGGCGCTTGAAGCCTATCGCCGCGATGGCGATATGAGCCCGGTTCGGGACGCCATGCAGAACGGCTACGGCGACGACATCTATGCCGATACCTTCGCGGATATGGACGATGACAGGCTTGTCGAGCATGCCGAGGCGGTGCGTACGGGTGTTCCGATCGCGACGCCGGTCTTTGACGGTGCCAAGGAGGCCGATATCAACGACGCATTGACCCGCGCCGGTTTCGATACTTCGGGGCAATCCATCGTCTTCGACGGCCGCACGGGCGAGCAGTTCGCGCGTCCGGTTACCGTGGGCATGAAATATATCCTGAAGCTGCATCACCTTGTCGACGACAAGATGCATGCCCGCTCGACCGGACCTTACAGCCTTGTGACCCAGCAGCCGCTGGGCGGTAAGGCGCAGTTCGGCGGTCAGCGTCTGGGTGAGATGGAGGTCTGGGCGCTGGAAGCCTATGGCGCCGCCTATACCCTGCAGGAAATGCTGACGGTGAAGTCGGACGACGTGGCGGGCCGCACCAAGGTCTACGAGTCCATCGTCAAGGGCGAGGACAATTTCGAAGCCGGTGTGCCCGAATCGTTCAACGTGCTGGTCAAGGAGGTCCGGGGTCTGGGCCTCAATATGGAACTCCTGGATGCGGAGGAAGAGGAAGAGTGAGGGCTGCCACCCTCACCACCCTTCTTCCGCGCCCTTTCACAAGGATTGAAAAATGAACCAGGAACTTGCCACCAATCCCTTGAACCCGATGGCCGCGCCTCGGCAGTTCGATGAAATCAAGATCTCGCTCGCATCACCCGAGGAAATCCTCGCGTGGTCCTTTGGCGAGGTGAAGAAACCCGAAACCATCAACTACCGGACCTTCAAGCCGGAACGCGATGGCCTGTTCTGCGCCCGGATTTTCGGGCCGATCAAGGATTACGAATGCCTTTGCGGCAAATACAAGCGGATGAAATATCGCGGCCTCGTCTGCGAGAAATGCGGCGTTGAAGTCACGCTGCAAAAGGTCCGCCGTGAACGCATGGGCCATATCGAACTGGCCGCGCCGGTTGCGCATATCTGGTTCCTCAAGTCGCTGCCGTCGCGCATCGGGTTGATGCTGGACATGACCCTGCGCGATCTTGAGCGGATTCTCTATTTCGAGAATTACGTCGTGATCGAACCCGGTCTGACGGATCTGACCTATGGTCAGTTGATGACCGAAGAAGAGTTCATGGACGCTCAGGACAACTGGGGTGCCGACGCTTTCACCGCCGATATCGGCGCGGAAGCGATCCGGACCATGCTGGCCAATATCGATCTTGGCGCGACTGCCGAACAACTGCGCGAAGATCTGAAAGAGGCGACCGGCGAACTGAAGCCGAAAAAGATCATCAAACGACTGAAAATCGTCGAGAGCTTCCTTGAATCCGGCAACCGTCCGGAATGGATGGTCATGACCGTTCTTCCGGTCATTCCGCCGGAGCTGCGCCCTCTGGTGCCGCTGGACGGTGGCCGGTTTGCGACCTCGGACCTGAACGATCTCTATCGCCGGGTGATCAACCGGAATAACCGCCTGAAGCGCCTGATCGAGCTTCGTGCGCCCGATATCATCGTGCGTAACGAAAAGCGGATGTTGCAGGAATCGGTTGATGCGCTGTTCGACAATGGTCGTCGCGGCCGTGTCATCACCGGCAACAACCGTCGTCCGCTGAAATCGCTGTCGGATATGCTGAAAGGCAAGCAGGGGCGTTTCCGTCAGAACCTGCTGGGCAAGCGCGTCGACTTTTCGGGCCGCTCGGTCATCGTGACCGGGCCGGAACTGAAACTGCATCAATGCGGCCTGCCCAAGAAAATGGCGCTGGAGCTGTTCAAGCCGTTCATCTATTCGCGGCTTGAGGCGAAAGGGCTGTCCAGCACCGTCAAACAGGCGAAAAAGCTGGTCGAGAAGGAGCGTCCCGAGGTTTGGGATATTCTCGATGAAGTCATCCGTGAGCATCCGGTTCTGCTGAACCGCGCGCCGACGCTGCACCGTCTGGGCATTCAGGCATTCGAGCCGATCCTGATCGAGGGCAAGGCGATCCAGCTTCATCCGCTGGTCTGTTCGGCCTTCAACGCCGATTTCGACGGCGACCAGATGGCTGTTCACGTGCCGCTGTCGCTGGAGGCCCAGCTTGAAGCCCGCGTGCTGATGATGTCCACGAACAACGTGCTGTCGCCCGCCAACGGCGCGCCGATTATCGTGCCGTCTCAGGACATGATCCTTGGTCTCTATTACATCACGATGGAGCGCGAGGGCATGAAGGGCGAGGGCATGGTCTTCGCCAATGTCGAAGAGGTCGAGCACGCACTTGCCGCCGGTGAGGTGCATCTGCACGCACGGGTCACCGCCCGTCTGCGCCAGATCGACGAGAACGGCAACGAGGTCATCAAGCGCTACGAGACGACACCGGGCCGGATCCGGCTGGGTGCGTTGTTGCCGATGAATGCCAAGGCTCCGTTCGAGCTGGTCAACCGACTGCTGCGCAAGAAAGACGTGCAGTATGTCATCGACACGGTCTATCGTTACTGTGGCCAGAAAGAGTCGGTGATCTTCTGTGACCAGATCATGGGCATGGGTTTCCGCGAGGCGTTCCGCGCCGGCATCAGCTTCGGCAAGGACGATATGGTCGTTCCCGATAACAAATGGACGATCGTCGACGAGGTGCAGGACCAGGTGAAGGAGTTCGAACAGCAATATCTGGACGGTCTCATCACCCAGGGCGAGAAGTACAACAAGGTTGTGGACGCATGGTCGAAATGCAACGACCGTGTGACCGAAGCCATGATGTCCACCATCTCGGCCAAGAAGAAGGACGAGGGCGGAGCCGAAAAGGAACCGAACAGCGTCTATATGATGGCGCATTCGGGCGCCCGGGGTTCGGTCAACCAGATGAAGCAGCTTGGCGGGATGCGTGGGCTGATGGCCAAGCCGAATGGCGAGATCATCGAAACGCCGATCATCTCGAACTTCAAGGAAGGCCTGACCGTTCTTGAATACTTCAACTCGACCCACGGCGCCCGGAAGGGGTTGTCGGATACCGCGTTGAAAACCGCGAACTCGGGTTACCTGACCCGGCGTCTGGTCGATGTCGCGCAGGACTGCATCATTCGCGAACATGATTGCGGAACGGATCAGTCGATCACTGCCGCGGCTGCCGTGAACGATGGCGAGGTGATTGCCCCGCTGTCCGAGCGTGTGCTTGGCCGGGTTGCTGCCGAGGATGTTCTGGTTCCGGGCGAAAACGAGATCATCGTCCGTGCGGGCGATCTGATCGACGAGCGCAAGGCGGATGAGATCGAGGCGGCGGGAGTGGCTACCGTCCGTATCCGTTCGGCCCTGACCTGCGAATCCGAGGATGGCATCTGTGCGCTGTGCTACGGCCGTGATCTGGCGCGCGGCACGATCGTCAATATCGGCGAAGCCGTCGGCATCATCGCCGCGCAGTCGATCGGCGAGCCGGGCACGCAGCTGACCATGCGGACCTTCCATATCGGCGGTATCGCGCAGGGCGGACAGCAATCCTTCCAGGCTTCGGCACATGAAGGCACCGTGCAGTTCCGGAACGAGAACGTTCTGACCAACGCGAATGGCGAACCTGTCGTGATGTCGCGCAACATGCAGATCGTCATTCTTGATGATCAGGGCAACGAGCGTGCCAATCACAAGCTGTTCTACGGCTCGAAGTTGTTCGTGAAGGATGGTGAGCGGGTGATCCGTGGCGCCAAGCTGTTCGAATGGGATCCCTATACCCTGCCGATCATCGCCGAAAAAGGCGGCGTGGCCAAATTCGTCGATCTGACCTCGGGTGTGTCCGTGCGCGACGAAACCGATGACGCGACCGGCATGTCGCAGAAGATCGTGACCGACTGGCGCTCGGCGCCCAAGGGCAACGATCTGAAGCCCGAGATCATCATCATGGATGAGAACGGCGAACCGGTTCGCAACGAGCAGGGCAACCCGGTCAGCTATCCGATGTCGGTGGACGCCATTCTGTCGATCGAGGACGGGCAGGAAATTCGTCCGGGTGACGTGGTTGCACGTATCCCGCGCGAAGGCGCACGGACCAAGGACATCACCGGGGGTCTGCCCCGCGTGGCGGAACTGTTCGAAGCCCGCCGTCCCAAGGATCACGCGATCATCGCCGAAATCGATGGTTATGTGCGCTTTGGCAAGGACTACAAGAACAAGCGCCGCATCGCCATCGAGCCGTCGGAAGAAGGGCGCGAGCCGGTCGAGTACATGGTGCCGAAAGGCAAGCACATCCCGGTGCAGGAAGGCGACTTCGTGCAGAAGGGTGACTACATCATGGACGGTAACCCGGCTCCGCATGACATCCTGCGGATCATGGGGATCGAGGCGCTTGCCGATTACCTGATCGACGAGGTTCAGGACGTGTATCGTCTGCAAGGTGTGAAGATCAACGACAAGCATATCGAGGTGATCGTTCGCCAGATGCTTCAGAAGATCGAGATCATCGACAGCGGCGAGACCACGCTTCTGAAAGGCGAGCATGTCGAGCGCGACGAATTCGACGCCGAAAATGCCAAGATCGAAGCGCGCGGCGGCCGTCCGGCCACAGGCGAACCGGTTCTGCTGGGCATCACCAAGGCCAGCCTGCAGACCCGCAGCTTCATCTCGGCGGCGTCCTTCCAGGAAACGACCCGCGTGCTGACCGAAGCCTCGGTTCAGGGCAAGCGCGACAAGCTGGTCGGGCTGAAAGAGAACGTCATCGTCGGCCGCCTGATCCCGGCAGGTACGGGTGGCGCGACCTCGCGCGTTCGCCGTATCGCCACCGAGCGCGACAACGAGGTGATCGATGCCCGCCGTGCTGAAGCCGAAGCGGCTGCGGTTCTGGCTGCGCCCGCTCCGGCAGAGGAAAGCGCCCCGGCCGAGGCACCCGATACCGGCAGCCAAGAATAACCCGCTGCCCAAGCGACAGGAAAGGCCCGGCGTTTGCCGGGCCTTTTTATATGCGATTGCGGCAAGGAACGGGGCGTAAATCCTGTTGGCCCGGGGGCGTCGGGCAGAAAGAGCTGCCTGATCGGCCCCTATCCGTAATCTCTCCCCCTTGCTCCTGCCCGAACGACCGCCTAACGCTTGGGGCAGAGGGACGGAAATCAATGCGCACGCCACTTATATCGCCATTCCGGCGGGTCAGTCCCGCCTCGATCAGGACACAGCCCCATCAGCCCGGAGACAATCTGCGTGGCGCTTTGCTGATGTGCTTCTCGATGGTTGGATTCACCTGCAATGACACGGTGATGAAATTCGTCACACAGGATATGCCGCTATATCAGGCCATGACCTTGCGGGGGCTGGCGGTGATGGTTGGCATCATGATCCTTGCGCAGCGGGACGGCGGGCTGCGCCTGCAGGTTCCCCGCACGGATCGTGTTGCGATGGCGTTCCGGATCGTGGGGGAGCTTGGGTCGACGGTGCTGTTCCTGAATGCACTTCAGAATATGGCGATCGGTGATCTTTCGGCAGTCATGCAGTCGCTGCCGCTTGTGGTGATGTTGTCGGCGGCCCTGCTGTTCGGCGAAAAACTGGGCTGGAGGCGGATGAGCGCGGTTGCCATCGGGTTGATCGGGGTCATGATCATCCTGCGGCCGGGCAGCGACACATTCGGGATCTGGTCGCTGGTGGCCCTGGCGGCGGTGGCGCTTGTCGCAATGCGTGATCTGGTGACCCGGACTGTCGGGCGGGGGGTCAGTTCGATCACGATCGCGTTCTATACCGCAATGACCGTGACCCTGATGGGCTTTCTGGCAAGCCTGTGGCAGGGCTGGGTTATGCCGGGGATATCACAAATCCTTTTGCTTATGCTTGGCGGTGCGTTCCTGACGCTTGGCTATATGACCGCCGTTGCCGCGATGCGGATCGGAGAGATCAGCTATGTTGCGCCATTCCGCTATGTTTCGCTGATCGTGGCGATTGTGGCAGGGCTGCTGGTGTTCCATGAATGGCCGGATATCTGGACATGGACCGGGGCGGCGCTTGTCGTTGGCGCCGGAATCTATTCCATCTGGCGTGAAGCGCAATTGAAGGGGGAATGATGCGGGTACAGATGCTGGGGCTTTGCCGGTTCTCCTATGTCGGAATGCGTGGCTACCAGGTCGAGCACGAAAGCTATGATGAACGGCGGGCTTATCTTTACGATCCCCAGCGGCTTGCGCGACGCTGGTTCTGGTTCACCGAGATCGCTCTTCCGGCATGGCGCATGCAGACGGATCCCGATTTTACGCTGGTCGTGATGACCGGGCCGGATCTGCCCGAGCCCTATCTGGGCAGGTTGCGGGACCTGGAAGCCGAGATCCCGCAACTGAAGCTGGAGCTGGTGCCGCCGATGAAATATCATCTGAAAGCATGCCGCGCGGCTGTCGCGCCGCATATCGATCCGTCCGCCGATGTGATCGGGCATTTCCGCCATGACGATGACGACGCCGTCGCCGTGAATTACATCGAGGCGGCGCGCAAGGATTTTCGTCGTGTAAAGGGCCTGTGGAAAGCCGAGGGCAAGCTGTCTCTCGATTATTCGCGCGGCCTGATCCTGAGATCCGAGAAAGGCAAGGTCAGGCTGATCCCGCGTATTTGCCACAATGCGACTGCCGCTTTGACGATTTTCCTGCCTCCGGATGCGGACGAAACCGCATTGAATTACGATCATTCCAAGCTGGCGCAATGGATGCCGGGCGTGGCGGTGACACGTCCGCTGATGTTCGTCCGCACGCTTCACGGCGATAATGATTCGGGTGATATGGGGCCGGGCCTGCCGTGGCAACTGGACGAAGAGGCCCTGAACCGTCAGATTTCTGCGCGGTTCGGCCTGAGACCCCAATGGCTGGAAAAGATCGCAGCCGGGTTGTAAGAGCAGGCTCTGCCTCCGAGCCGAACCGGAAGGTGCCGCGTGCGGGGGATAGTCTTAACAGGATCGAATTGGGCGATATGAAGATTCAGCCGATCGGGGTTTGCCGTTTTTCACTGTTGACGACGGGCGGGTTCAAACGCGGTCCCGCCTCGCTGGATGAGCGCCGGGCCTTTCTGTTTCAGGAATCCCGCCTTGCGCTTCGGATGGCATGGTTCAGGCATGTGGTGATGCCCTCGATCCGGGCACAGAGTGATCAGGGTTTTCTTTTCGTCGTGCTGGCAAGCGATCTCATGCCGCAGAAATGGCAGGATGAGCTGGCGGAAACCGTAGCGGATTGTCCGGTCGTCAGGCTGGAATTTATCGCGCCGGGGAAGCATTTCCAGATCTGTAATGCGCCATTCTCGAAATATCTGCATCCGGATACCGATATCGTCGCCCAGTTCCGGCTGGATGACGACGATGCGGTTGCCGTGAATTACATCGACCGGGTGCGCAGGGATTTCGAAACCTATCTTGCACCGCTATATCGGCAATACGGGATGGTCAGTGGCGATTATACCAGCGGTTTCGTACTGGAGGCGGACGGAACGCAGGCCAATCTGCATCGCGTATTCGCCTCGACCTGGAATTGCGGGCAGACGGTCTATCTGCCTGCCGGTTCGCGTCAGGGCCTGTTTGGCTGGGGGCATCATCAGTTGCATTGTCATATGCCGACCGTGACCCTGCATGACGGCAACATGTTCCTGCGCGGCCGTCACGACACGAATGACAGCGCGTTCCGGTTGCCTGACCATAACAGTCGGCCCTGGGAGCTGGATGCGTTGAAGCGCCGCTTTGACATCGATCTGACGGCGCTGCAGGATGCGCTCCGAAAACTGCCGTCCTGACATTGCCGATATGCGGATGGCGAACCGGGCAGGGTATAAATCCGCTGCGGTGGATTGACAGCCCCCCCGATTCCTCCTATACGCCCCGCACCCGGCGGAGTTCCGCCTTGGGTACCAGAACCTATGTGGTCATGATCCGGGCCAGTTCGCCCCGATCCTCTGGAATTTTCCCGTCCACCCCTTTTCGTGGGGCCGGATGGGTTTGGCGTTTCACGATTCGCGTGAGATGCCGTCGAGAAGTGGCGCAGCCGGTGGTTGCGAGTATTGACAGAGCAAGACGGGGAACCGAATGCCGACTATTCAACAGCTGATCCGCAAGCCGCGGCAGCCCAGAGTGCAACGCAGTAAGTCGATGCACCTTCAAGGATGCCCGCAGAAGCGTGGCGTCTGCACGCGCGTCTATACCACGACGCCGAAAAAACCGAACTCCGCTATGCGTAAGGTGGCCAAGGTCCGCCTGACGAATGGTTTCGAGGTCATTTCCTATATCCCGGGCGAGAAGCACAACCTTCAGGAACACAGCGTCGTGCTGATCCGTGGCGGCCGTGTGAAAGACCTTCCGGGTGTCCGTTATCACATCCTGCGCGGTGTGCTGGATACCCAAGGTGTCAAAGATCGTCGTCAGCGTCGTTCGAAATACGGCGCGAAGCGTCCGAAGTAAGGAGATAGGCAGATGTCCCGTCGTCACGCCGCTGAAAAGCGCGAAATCCTGCCCGACGCCAAATTTGGCGATCGCGTGCTGACCAAATTCATGAACAACCTGATGGTTGACGGCAAGAAGTCCACTGCCGAGCGCATCGTGTACAACGCGCTCGACCGGGTCGAGCAGCGCCTCAAGCGCGAGCCGATCGAAGTCTTCCACGAAGCCCTCGACAACGTGAAACCCTCGGTCGAGGTGCGTTCGCGCCGCGTCGGCGGTGCCACCTATCAGGTTCCGGTTGAAGTCCGTCCGATCCGCCGTGAAGCTCTGGCGATCCGGTGGCTGATCACCGCCGCCAAGAACCGCAACGAGCACACCATGGAAGAGCGTCTTGCCGGCGAATTGTCCGACGCCGTCAATGGCCGGGGTACCGCCGTCAAGAAGCGCGAAGACACTCACAAGATGGCCGACGCGAACAAAGCGTTCAGCCATTATCGCTGGTAAACGGAAGGAAGGCCCATCATGGCACGCGAATATCCGCTACAGCGTTATCGTAACTTCGGCATCATGGCTCATATCGATGCCGGCAAGACCACGATGACCGAGCGTATCCTGTTCTACACCGGCAAGAACCACAAGATCGGCGAGACCCATGACGGCGCCTCGACGATGGACTGGATGGAACAGGAAGCCGAGCGCGGTATTACCATCACTTCGGCTGCGACCACGACTTTCTGGCAGCGTCAGGAAGATCCGTCCGCCGAGGGTACCTCGGATACCAAATACCGCCTCAACATCATCGATACGCCGGGCCACGTCGATTTCACCATCGAGGTTGAGCGTTCGCTGGCCGTTCTTGACGGCGCTGTCGCGCTGCTGGACGGGAATGCCGGCGTCGAGCCGCAGACCGAGACGGTGTGGCGTCAGGCTGACCGTTACAAGGTGCCGCGTCTGGTCTTCGTCAACAAGATGGACAAGATCGGTGCCGATTTCTTCAATTGCGTGAAGATGGTCAAGGACCGGACGGGCGGAACGCCTTGCCCGATCGTATTGCCGATCGGCTCCGAGGATAATCTTGAAGGCATTATCGATCTGATCACCATGGAAGAATGGGTCTGGACGGGCGAGGATCTTGGCGCAAGCTGGGTTCGTCAGCCGATCCGCGACAGCCTGACGGATCTGGCGACCGAGTGGCGCAACAACATGATCGAACTTGCCGTCGAGCAGGACGATGCCGCCATGGAAGCCTATCTGGAAGGCAATGAGCCTGATGCAGATACGCTGCGCAAGCTGATCCGCAAAGGCACGCTGTCGCTGTCCTTCTTCCCGATGCTTGCCGGTTCCGCATTCAAGAACAAGGGTGTGCAGCCGCTTCTGAACGCTGTGATCGACTTCCTGCCGGGCCCGCAAGACGTTCCGACCCTGATGGGCTTCTCGCCCGATGACGAGGACGAAGAGCGCAATATCCCGCGGAATGCGGATGATTCCGAGCCGTTCTCGGCGCTGGCCTTCAAGATCATGAACGACCCCTTCGTCGGTTCGCTGACCTTCACCCGGATCTATTCCGGCGTGTTGAAGAAGGGCGACAGCATGCTGAACTCGACCAAGGGCAAGCGCGAGCGTGTCGGCCGGATGATGCTGATGCATTCGAAGGACCGCACCGAGATCGAAGAGGCGTTTGCAGGCGACATCATCGCGCTGGCCGGTCTGAAAGAGACCACCACGGGCGACACGCTTTGCGATCCGGTCAAGCAGGTTGTTCTGGAAACCATGACCTTCCCCGAGCCGGTGATCGAGATCGCCGTCGAGCCGAAATCCAAGGCCGATCAGGAAAAGATGGGTCTGGCCCTGCAGCGTCTGGCCGCCGAGGATCCGTCCTTCCGCGTCGAAACCGATATGGAATCGGGTCAGACGATCATGAAGGGGATGGGTGAACTTCACCTGGACATTCTGGTCGACCGCATGAAGCGGGAATTCAAGGTCGAGGCGAATATCGGTGCGCCGCAGGTGGCGTATCGGGAAACCATCTCGCAGCCTGCCGAGATCGACTATACCCACAAGAAGCAGACCGGCGGCACGGGCCAGTTCGCCCGCGTCAAGCTGGAGATTCAGCCGACCGAGCCGGGCGAGGGGTATTCCTTCGAATCGCGCATCGTCGGCGGTGCGGTGCCGAAGGAATATATTCCGGGCGTCGAGAAAGGCATCAAATCGGTGATGGATTCCGGTCCGCTGGCCGGTTTCCCGGTGATCGATTTCAAGGTCGCACTGCTTGATGGTGCTTTCCACGATGTCGACTCGTCGGTTCTGGCCTTCGAGATCGCTTCCCGCGCGGCAATGCGTGAAGGTCTGCGCAAGGCCGGTGCGAAACTGCTCGAGCCGATCATGAAGGTCGAAGTTGTGACGCCGGAGGAATATACCGGTTCGATCATCGGCGACCTGACCAGCCGTCGCGGCATGGTCCGCGGACAGGACAGCCGCGGCAATGCGAATGTCATTGATGCTGCGGTGCCGCTGGCAAACATGTTCGGCTATATCAACAACCTGCGCTCGATGTCTTCGGGTCGTGCGGTGTTCACGATGCAGTTCTCGCATTACGAGGCCGTTCCGCAGAATATCTCGGACGAAATTCAAAAGAAATACGCGTGATCTGATGCGCCCTCGGGCGCATCTTCGAAGAACGAAAAGGAGCCAATCATGGCAAAGGCAAAGTTTGAACGGAACAAACCGCACGTCAATATCGGGACGATTGGTCACGTTGACCACGGCAAGACGACTTTGACGGCAGCGATCACGAAGTATTTTGGCGATTTCCGGGCCTATGACCAGATCGACGGCGCGCCGGAAGAGAAGGCGCGGGGGATCACGATCTCGACGGCGCATGTGGAATATGAAACCGACTCGCGTCACTATGCGCATGTGGACTGCCCGGGCCACGCGGACTATGTGAAGAACATGATCACCGGCGCGGCGCAGATGGACGGGGCGATCCTGGTGGTGAACGCCGCCGACGGCCCGATGCCGCAAACGCGCGAGCATATCCTGCTGGGCCGTCAGGTGGGCATTCCCTATATGGTGGTTTACCTGAACAAGGTGGATCAGGTGGATGACGAGGAATTGCTGGAACTGGTCGAGATGGAAGTGCGCGAGCTGCTGACCAGCTATGACTATCCGGGCGACGATATTCCGATCATCAAGGGCTCGGCTCTGGCTGCGCTTGAGGGCCGGGATCCGGAAATCGGCGAGAACTCGATCCGCGAGCTTCTGAAAGCGGTCGACGAATACATCCCGACGCCCGAGCGTGCCGTGGATCAGCCCTTCCTGATGCCGATCGAGGATGTGTTCTCGATTTCGGGTCGTGGTACGGTTGTGACCGGCCGTGTCGAGCGTGGCGCGGTTAATGTGGGCGACGAGCTGGAAATCGTGGGTATCCGCGACACCAAGAAAACCACCTGCACGGGCGTGGAGATGTTCCGCAAGCTTCTGGATCGTGGTGAAGCGGGCGACAATATCGGCGCGCTTCTGCGCGGTATCGAGCGTGACGGCGTTGAGCGCGGTCAGGTTCTGTGCAAGCCGGGTTCTGTGAAGCCGCACACCAAGTTCGAGGCCGAGGCCTATATCCTGACCAAGGAAGAGGGTGGCCGTCACACGCCGTTCTTTGCGAATTACCGTCCGCAATTCTACTTCCGCACGACCGACGTGACCGGGACCGTCAACCTGCCGGAAGGCACGGAGATGGTGATGCCTGGCGACAACCTGAAATTCGAGGTTGAGCTGATCGCCCCGATCGCGATGGAAGAGAAACTGCGCTTCGCCATCCGCGAAGGCGGACGCACCGTCGGCGCAGGCGTCGTCTCTAAAATTATCCAGTAATACGGATAATGCGATCAGCCGCCTTCGGGTGGCTGATTTTTCGAAATTCCCTGAAAAAGGGATTGCTATTCGGTAAACCGGCGGTTAATTCGCCGGTCTGCCATTTTGAAGCGGTTCGAAGCAGGCGTCGCGCGGTGCGGGGTCTGCCTCTCAACTGGAACTCCCCATTCGAGGGATGATGTAATGCAAAGCCAGAATATCCGTATCCGGCTGAAGGCCTTCGATTACCGCGTGCTGGATGCCAGTACCCAGGAAATCGTCAACACGGCCAAGCGCACCGGTGCGACCGTTCGCGGACCGATCCCGCTGCCGAACAAGATCGAGAAATTCACCGTCCTGCGCGGCCCGCATGTCGACAAGAAATCGCGCGACCAGTGGGAAATCCGCACGCATAAGCGTCTGCTGGATATCGTCGATCCGACGCCGCAGACCGTTGACGCCCTGATGAAGCTCGACCTCGCCGCCGGCGTTGATGTCGAGATCAAGGTATAAGGGGGCGGCTCATGTTGCGTACTGGAGTTATCGCCAAGAAGCTGGGCATGACCCGGCTGTTCCTCGAGGATGGCCGGCAGGTGCCGGTGACCGTCCTGCAACTGGACAATCTGCAGGTCGTCGCACAGCGCACGGCTGATCGCGACGGTTATACCGCCGTTCAGCTTGGTGCTGGCGAAGCGAAGGCCAAGCGGACCACGGCTGCGATGCGGGGGCATTTCGCCCGGGCATCCGTTGCGCCCAAGCGCAAGGTTGCCGAATTCCGCGTGGCCGAAGAGAACCTGATCAATGTGGGTGAGGAAATCACGGCTGACCATTATTTCTCGGGTCAGTATGTGGATATCGCCGGCATCTCGATCGGTAAGGGTTTCGCGGGTGCGATGAAGCGGCACAATTTCGGCGGTCTGCGCGCCTCGCACGGCGTCTCGATCAGCCACCGCTCGCATGGCTCGACCGGTCAGTGTCAGGACCCCGGCAAGGTGTTCAAGGGCAAGAAAATGGCTGGCCATCTGGGCGCGGTCCGCGTGACTACCCAGAACCTGCAGGTCGTCCGCACCGATGCGGACCGGGGCCTGATCATGGTCAAGGGCTCGGTTCCCGGTTCAAAGGGTGGCTGGGTCACGATCAAGGATGCCGTCAAGAAGGCACTGCCCGAAAACGTGATCTTCCCTGCCGCGCTGAAATCGGCCGCAGCAGAAGCGAAGCGTCTGGCCGAGGAAGCTGCCGCACAGGCCGCTGCCGACGAAGAAGCCGCACGCAAGGCCGCCGAAGCTGAAGCCGCCGCCGCCGAAGAAGCCGCATTGAAGGAAGCGGAAGCTTCCATCGAGGCCGACAAGGCCGCTGCCGACGCGAATGCCGACAAGGCAGATGAGGCTCCGGCTGATGACGGCGCCGCAACCGATGGCTCCGCGCCCGAAGGAGACAAGCAATGAAACTCGATGTGATCAAGCTGGACTCCGGCAAAGCCGGGTCGATCGATCTGAGCGACGAGGTTTTCGGGCTGGAGCCGCGTGGCGATCTTCTGCAGCGCGTCGTGCGCTGGCAGCGGGCAAAAGCGCAGGCTGGTACCCATTCGGTGCTGACCAAGTCGGAAGTCAGCTACTCGACCAAGAAGATCTATCGCCAGAAGGGCACCGGCGGTGCTCGTCACGGCAGCCGCAAGGCTCCGATCTTCCGCAAGGGTGGCGTCTACAAAGGCCCGACCCCGCGCAGCCACGCGTTCGATCTGCCGAAGAAAGTGCGCGCGCTTGGCCTGAAACATGCCCTGTCGGCGAAAGCCAATGCGGGTGAGCTGGTGGTGATCGAGGATCTGAATCTTGCGGAAGCCAAGACTTCTGCAGTCGCCAAGGCCGTCAAGGAAAACGGCTGGAAGCGGGTTCTGGTCATCGACGGGACCGAAGTGAACGAAAGCTTCGCCCGCGCTGCGCGCAATGTCGAAGGCGTGGATATCCTGCCTTCGATCGGCGCCAATGTCTATGACATCCTCAAGCGTGACACGCTGGTGATCACGCGGGCTGGTGTCGAAGCTCTGGAGGCTCGGTTGAAATGAGCGCGAAAGCTGAACATTACGACGTGATCGTCAAGCCGGTCATTACCGAAAAGGCGACGCTGACCTCGAATAACAACGGTGTTGTTTTCCAGGTAAAGAATGACGCCACCAAGCCGCAGATCAAGGAAGCGGTCGAGGCGCTGTTCGGTGTCAAGGTGAAGGCGGTCAACACCACCATCACCAAAGGCAAGGTAAAGCGCTTCCGTGGCCAGATTGGCCGCCGGAGCGATGTCAAGAAAGCCTATGTGACCCTTGAAGAGGGGAACACTATCGACGTCGAGACAGGACTCTGATATCAGGCTGCGAATCTGCGGCCCCGGTTTCTCCGGGGCCGCAGCGGTTTTATTGAAACGGACCAGATCGGTCCAAAGCAACGGAAGACAGAAAGATGGCACTCAAGTCGTATAAACCGACGACGCCTGGCCAGCGCGGGCTGGTTCTGATCGACCGTTCGGAGCTTTGGAAAGGTCGCCCGGTCAAATCCCTTACCGAGGGGTTGACCAAGAAGGGCGGTCGGAACAACACCGGACGGATCACCATGCGCCGCAAGGGCGGCGGGGCAAAGCGCCTGTATCGCATCGTTGATTTCAAGCGCAACAAATTCGACGCGACCGCAATTGTCGAACGGATCGAATACGATCCCAACCGGACCGCCTTTATTGCGCTGATCGGTTATGAGGATGGCGAGCGCGCCTATATCCTTGCGCCGCAGCGTCTGGCCGTTGGCGACAAGATCATTGCCGGCGCGAAAGTCGACGTTAAACCGGGCAACGCCATGCCGTTCAGCGGTATGCCCATCGGAACGATCGTCCACAATGTCGAGCTGAAGCCCGGCAAAGGCGGTCAGATCGCGCGTGCTGCCGGCACCTATGCGCAATTCGTTGGCCGCGATGGCGGTTATGCGCAGATCCGTCTGTCCTCGGGTGAGTTGCGCCTGGTTCGTCAGGAATGCATGGCTACCATCGGTGCCGTGTCGAATGCGGATCACTCGAACCAGAATATCGGTAAGGCGGGCCGCAACCGTCACAAGGGCATTCGTCCTTCGGTTCGTGGTGTCGTCATGAACCCGATCGATCACCCGCATGGTGGTGGTGAGGGCCGGACCTCGGGTGGCCGTACGCCGGTGACGCCCTGGGGCAAGGACACCAAGGGCAAGAAAACCCGCAGCAACAAATCGACCGACAAGTATATCCTGCGGTCGCGTCATGCACGGAAGGGGCGTTAATCAATGGCACGTTCTGTTTGGAAGGGCCCCTTTGTTGACGCCTATGTGCTCAAGAAAGCGGAAAAAGCCCGCGAGTCGGGGAAATCCGACGTTATCAAGATCTGGTCGCGTCGTTCGACCATTCTGCCGCAATTCGTCGGTCTTACCTTTGGCGTTTACAATGGGCACAAGCATATCCCGGTGAACGTTTCGGAAGAGATGATCGGTCAGAAATTCGGTGAATATTCGCCCACCCGGACCTATTACGGTCACGCGGCGGACAAAAAAGCCAAAAGGAAGTAATCGTCATGGGTAAGGAAAAGAATCCGCGCCGCGTGGCGGAAAACGAAGCGATGGCGAAAACCCGCATGCTGCGCGTTTCGCCTCAGAAGCTGAACCTTGTCGCCGGGTTGATCCGCGGCAAAAAGGTCGAGCGCGCACTGACCGACCTGACGTTCTCGCATAAGCGTATTGCAGGCGATGTGAAGAAATGCCTTCAGTCGGCAATCGCCAACGCCGAGAACAACCACAATCTCGACGTCGATAACCTGATCGTCGCCGAAGCATGGGTCGGTAAGAACCTGGTGATGAAGCGCGGTCGTCCGCGGGCGCGTGGCCGGTATGGCCGGATCATGAAGCCGTTTTCGGAAATCACCATCAAGGTGCGCGCAGTCGAGGAGCAAGCATAATGGGTCAGAAGGTTAACCCCATCGGGATGCGCCTCCAGGTCAACCGCACCTGGGACAGCCGCTGGTATGCGGATGACAAGGAATATGGCGATCTGTTGCTTGAAGACCTGAAAATCCGGGACTTCATCAAGAAAGAGGCCAAACAGGCCGGTATCAGCCGCGTCATCATCGAGCGTCCGCACAAGAAATGCCGCGTGACGATTCATGCGGCGCGTCCGGGCGTGATCATCGGCAAAAAAGGCGCCGATATCGAAGAACTGCGCAAGAAGCTGGCGAATTACACCAGCAGCGAGTTGCACCTGAACATCGTCGAAGTCCGTAAACCGGAAGTTGACGCTGCTCTGGTCGCGGAATCGATCGCGCAGCAGCTTGAGCGTCGGGTATCGTTCCGCCGTGCCATGAAACGCTCGGTGCAGAACGCGATGCGCATGGGTGCCTTGGGTATCCGGGTGAATGTCGCGGGCCGTCTTGGCGGTGCCGAGATTGCACGGACCGAATGGTATCGCGAAGGCCGTGTGCCGCTGCACACGCTGCGTGCCGATATCGATTACGCGTTGGCCGAGGCTTCGACCCCTTACGGGATCATCGGCGTCAAGGTGTGGATCTTCAAGGGCGAGATCATGGAACATGATCCGCAAGCCCGCGATCGTCGCGCTGCTGAGGCTCAGGAAGGGCCGTCGCCGCGCGGTCCGCGTGGCCGGTAAGGAGAACAGGAAATGCTGCAACCGAAACGGACGAAGTTCCGCAAACAGCACAAGGGCCGGATTCACGGTCAGGCCAAAGGCGGCTATGACCTGAATTTCGGTTCTCATGGTCTGAAAGCCGATCAGCCCGAGCGTATCACCGCCCGCCAGATCGAAGCGGCCCGCCGCGCGATCACCCGTCACATGAAGCGTCAGGGCCGGGTCTGGATCCGGGTCTTCCCGGATGTGCCGGTTTCCTCGAAGCCGACGGAAGTGCGGATGGGTAAAGGTAAAGGCTCGGTCGATTTCTGGGCCGCCCGCGTGCATCCCGGCCGCATCATGTTCGAGATCGATGGCGTCTCGGATGAGATCGCGAAAGAGGCGCTGCGCCTTGGTGCGATGAAATTGCCGATCAAGACCCGCGTCATCGCGCGTCAGGACTGGTAAATTAGGGCTGGGTGGTCCCGTACCACCCGCCACAAGATCATTTGAAAAGCCCCGGTCAATTTGTCCGGGGCTTTTATTATATTCGAGATTGATGCCCGGCCGCGACGGGCGATCCCCGGGGTCAGGCAATCAGACGGGGATCTTGCGGCTGTCGCCGACCGGATCGTTGATCCCGCAATCGGATGTTTTATCGTTCGACTTGCGACGCTTGTGCCGGGGCTCTTTGGGCAGCGCGGAATGTTCGTCCATGAAGTCCAGTACGAGTGGGCGGATATTCAGGCGCCAGGACTTGCCTGCGAAGATGCCGTAATGACCCGCACCCTCTTCAAGATGCTGGGCCTTTTTCTCGTCGGGCACGCCGGAGCATAGATCCAGTGCGGCAACGCATTGACCGGGGGCAGAGATATCGTCATTCCCACCCTCGACCGTCATGATGGCGACATCGGTGATTTTGCCGATATCCACCGGTTTTCCATTCACCGTGAAGCGGTTTTGCGCAATTTCGAGTTTCTTGAAGATTCGTTCCACCGTGGACAGGTAAAACTCGGCAGTCATGTCCATGACGGCCAGATATTCGTCATAGAAGCGATTATGCTTGTCACCTTCGCTTGCCATGCCGCGGGATTCGCGGAAGATCTGATTGATGAATGCGCCGGCATGAGTTTCGGCATTCATGGCAATGAATGAGCTTAGCTGTGCCAGACCCGGATAGACCATCCGCCCGGCGCCGCGATATTTGAAACCGACCGACTGGATCGCCAGATGCTCCAGCTCGCCCATGGTCATGCGATTGCCGAAATCGGTCACCTCGGTCGCGGCGGCGTCGGGGTCGACCGGTCCGCCGATCAGTGTCAGGCTGCGGGGCTGCGCCTTCGGTTCTTCCCCGGCAAGAATGGCAGTCGCGGCCAGCGCCAGCGGGGCGGGCTGGCAGACGGCGACGACATGCGTGTCAGGGCCGAGATGGCGGATGAAATCGACCAGATAGAGGGTGTAATCCTCTATATCGAACTTGCCTTTGCTGACCGGAATGTCGCGGGCATTGTGCCAGTCCGTCACATAGAGATCGCAATCGGGCAGTAGAGAGGTCACGGTCGAGCGCAGCAACGTCGCGTAATGACCCGACATCGGGGCGACGAGCAGCACCTTGCGCGGGCGCGGTTCGCGCCGGGCAACGCGGAAATGGATCAGATCGCCGAATGGACGTTTCAGAACCGGCTCGACATAAACGATATGATCCTGTCCTTCCTCGCCCGCGATCGGGGGAATTTCCCAGTCGGGCTTCACGATCATGCGGGAAAAACTGCGCTCGGTCACCTGACCCCAGGCACCCATCAGCCGGAACATCGGGTGTGGATTAAGGGCGAAAACCGGGTTCGATGCAAACGCCCGCGCGGTTGCGCCAAGCCATTCATTCGTGTTCCGAATCGTTTCCATCGTATCGTATGATGCGATACCCTTGATGCCTCTCATGGTCATAATGGCCAACCTTTGCTGCGTTGCGGCAATTGGCACAAGGTCAGACTTGCGGTTCGAAAATCGCAGAAGCCCGGTTTACGCTGTACCAATTCTACGCATATCATCGAACAGTATTAGGGGGAGAAATGGGTTATGGCAAGGCGCGCGAGTAATAAGAGTAAATTGACTGTTGCCAATCGGGTAAGTTCCGAAAAGCCGGAAACAGTCTCCTCCGGTGATGCGAAGAAGGTAGGGGCATCCACTGCTCGCCGCACTGCGGCGAAGCCTGTGAAGCCGGCTTCCACGATAAAATCTACTGTGAAGCCTGCGGCAAAACCTGCCGCGAAAACGGCCCGACCGCGCAAGGCTGTGGCTTCCACCCGGAAAACTGCGGCCGAGAAACCTGTAACCGGCAAGGCAGCCACCCGATCGCGTCCAGCGGAACCCGCAAAGCCGGCACCGGAGGTCGATGCCGGTGCCCGGGAAAATCTGGACGCCGCCCGGACTAAACGCGACGCCGATCCCATGACCGCGGCGGAGGCTGCCTCGGCGCGGAAACTGGCCGAGAATATCGAGAGGATCGAGGCGCTCAGCCATCGGCTGATGAACGCACTGACCGGCCGCGACGCGCATAATCCCGGCGTGGAGGGGCCGGGGGCCGACCTGTATGTGACCGCCGCGAATGCCTGGATGAAAACCCTGACCGAGCAGCCGACCCGGATCATCGAGCAGCAAGTGAATTTCTGGGGCGAAACGCTGAAGAATTACGCCAAGGCACAGTACTCGCTGGCGAAGGGGACGTTCACCCTGCCCGAAGAAGATGCGCCTGCCGACCGCCGCTTCAAGAATCCGCTGTGGCAGAGCCATCCCTATTTCAACTTCGTCAAGAAGCAGTATCTGATCAATGCCGAGGCGATGAAACATGCTGCTGACGGGTTGGAGCTGCCCGATGACACGGCGCGCCGGCGTGTCGGCTGGCTGACCAGTCAGATCATCGACATGATGGCGCCGACGAATTTCCTTGCAACCAATCCCGATGCTCTGGAAAAAGCCATCGAGACCGAGGGCGAAAGCCTTGTGAAAGGGCTGGAGAACCTTGTGCGCGATGTCGAGCGGCATGGCGGCGAAATGATCGTTTCGCTGGCCGATCGGGATGCGTTCACCGTGGGCGAGAATATCGGTACAGCCGAGGGCAGGGTGGTCTATCGGACCCCGCTTCTGGAACTGATCCAGTACAATCCCACGACCGACAAGGTGCATGAGATACCGTTGCTGATCTTTCCGCCCTGGATTAACAAGTTCTATATCCTTGATCTCAAGCCGCAAAACAGCCTGATCCGCTGGCTGGTCGGGCAGGGGCACAGCCTCTTCGTGGTCAGCTGGAAAAATCCCGATACGAGCTATGCCGATATCGGGATGGAGGATTACGTCGCGGCTTATCTGGATGCGATGGACAAGGTCCGGGATCTCACCGGGCAGCGAAAGCTGAATGTGGTCGGCTATTGCATTGCTGGTACGACATTGTCGCTGACGCTTGCGCTGTTGAACAAGCGCGGCGACGACCGGGTGAACAGCGCGAGTTTTTTCACGACGCTTACGGATTTTTCGGATCAGGGTGAATTCACCACATTCCTGCAGCATGATTTCGTTGACGGAATCGAGGCTGAGATCCGGAAATACGGACTGCTGAAGGCGCCGCTGATGTCGCGCACCATGAGTTTCCTGCGTGCGAATGATCTGGTCTGGGGGCCGGCGATCCGCAGCTATATGATGGGCGAGGCGCCTCCGGCCTTTGATCTGTTGTATTGGAATGGCGACAGCACGAATCTTCCGGGCAAGATGGCGATGCAATATCTGCGTGGTCTCTGCCAGGCGAATGATTTCGCAGGAGAGGGGTTCGAATTGTTCGGCCAGAAATTGCGGCTTGCCGATGTGCAGGCGCCGCTATGCTCGGTCGCCTGCGAAAGCGATCACATCGCGCCATGGACGGATTGCTGGCGCGGCGTTGCGCAGATGGGATCGCGGGACAAGACCTTCATCCTTTCCGAATCCGGGCATGTCGCGGGCATCGTCAATCCGCCGGGCAGGGATAAATATGGCCATTACACCGGCGGGAAAGATTTCGGGAATGATCCTGCGAAATGGCGCGAATCAGCCCGCATGAACATGGGAAGCTGGTGGCCGTCATGGGGTGAATGGCTGTCTGAGCGCGGCGGAAAACTGATCGACGCCCGTCATCCCGACGAGGGGCTTGCCCCCGCGCCGGGCAATTATGTTCACGAAAAAGCGCTTTAACCTCCTGAAACTATGAAATTTAGCTGGATCGCGCGGCAGGATGTGCAATGCGCCTTGCGATTTTTTGCTGCAGCGCAGAAAAAATTCTTGAAATGCCGCGCTGCAGCATTCATATTGCTGCTATGAAAATAAGATAGCAGTGGCCCATCTCCTCCCCCCAATGCCACCGCATCGCAAAGGAGCATTTGACATGGTTACCAAGACGCCCGACTTCACCAAACCCTTCCAGGATATTCTGGCGAACTTCCCGATCGACACCTCGTCCTTTCAGGAAGCCGTCAAGTCGCAAAACGCGCTGAACGAAAAGCTGGCCAAGGTCACCCTGACCGCTGCCGAGCGTTCGACCGAGATCTCGGCACAGTGGGCCAAGGACACGATCACCCGTATGGGTGAACTGACCGCCACCAAGGAAGAGCCTTCGGATTACGCCAAGGCCGTCACCGATTTCGCTTCGGCTCAGGCTGAAGTCGTCGCCGAGCACATGGCTTCCTTCGCCGAAGTCGCCAAGAAAGTGCAGATGGACACCGTTGACCTGATGCTGACCGCTGGCAAGGATATCGCGTCCGAAACCCAGAAGGCCACGCAGAAAGCCGCCCGCGACACGCAGGCCGCTGTCAAGAAAGCCACCACCGCCGCGAAGTAATCTTCGCTGGTACGGTTTGCGTGAAGGGGCGGTTATCCGCCCCTTTTTTCATACGCGACGCTTTGGCCGGCGTGCGGACGGGGAATTTTTTTCTTTGCCTTTTCGCTGCACTGCAATCATCATTCGGGAAACGGACCAAGAAAAGGGCCCCCAATGGCCACAAAATCTGCTCCTTTGCTGATCAAGCGATATGCCAGCCGCCGGCTCTACAACACTGAAACCAGCGACTATGTCACGCTCGAGGATATCGCCGCCTTCATCCGCGACGGACGCGAGGTCAAGATCGTCGATCTCAAATCGGGCGACGACCTGACGCGGCAATATCTTCTTCAGATCATCGCCGAGCATGAAAGCCGGGGCGAAAATGTCCTGCCCATCGACGTCCTGACCGATCTGGTCCGCAGCTATGCGTCGAGTACGAATTCCGTAGTTCCGCAATTCCTTGCCGCAAGTTTCGAGATGCTGCGCGAAAGCCAGTCCAAGCTGATGGAGAACATGGCGTCCATGCCGAACCCGATCGGCACGGTTCCCGGCTTTGAGGCGATGCAGCGCCAGCAACAGATGTTCCTGCGCGCGATGATGGGCGGCTGGTCCGGCGCCTCTGGCCCGGAACCCGAGGAGATGCCGGAAACCGGCGGCAAAGACGGTGAGTCAGAGCAGCCGGCAGCGGACGACTCCGACGACATGGCCGAGATCCGCAAGCAACTGGCCGAGTTGCAGAAACGAATTGCCAAGCTGTGACTTGCACAGCGCGCCGCAGCAGGTTAGAGCAGCCCTCACGGAGCGGTGGCCGAGTGGTCGAAGGCGCACGCCTGGAAAGTGTGTAGGCGGGGAACCGTCTCGAGGGTTCGAATCCCTCTCGCTCCGCCACTTGCCCTTGAGAAACGTTTCTCCCGATCCGGCTGCGACCGGATTTTCTTGTTGTTTTCGAGGGTTATGCGGGTGGGGCTAAGGACTGGCCTTGGAGCGGCGAGGCCCGGAAACGATCTCTCAGCGCCGATATTCTCTGGACCTGATGACTGTGCCGATTTAGTGAATTTCTGCAAGCCATTGAAATATATTTGATTAATTTTCAGTTAGCTGAACACTTCGATTTCAGAGACGCATGCCAAATGAAACAGGGATCAAACTTTCGTAGTTTGGCTTTCTAACGTGGAGGTGTCGCAACGCAACAACCGTCGGCGTCCGGCAGGATGGGGCGGATTATGTTGAAAAACTCTTTGCACCGTTCCGCACCGTCAAAAATGCAGAACATTGTTCCTTCTCGAGGCATTACTTGCGCGATTTCCGACTACAACGGGAGTAAAACGGAGCATCATTCCGCAAAGTTGACCCATGAGGTACGGTTGCAGAGTTTTTTCAACACAATGGACGGAGAGCCGCCTGACGACGGTGCGGCGTGGCAGTTGCGGCAAAACTGGCAAAGCCGCCGTTCGGGAGAACCGCAGCGAGAGGGACGATAAACCTGCTAAGGAGGGCGGAGAGCCGACTGACGGCAGTGCGGCAACGCAGCCGCAGCAACACCGAGATAGCGGACGCTCAAGCAGACTGCAGAAGCCACCCAGCCGAAACCGCCTGAGGCGCGGAAAGCAGTCGTTCCCTGCGTCCAGGACAAATAGCGGCGGTGTGCAGAAAGTGAGCTTTGCAAAATTGTAATCGCCGGAGGCACTGCATCGACTTGCCCCGGTCCTGAGCCGACATTCCGGATGCATCGTTCGAACGTCAGTTTTCGGTCGCCTCGGAGGTTTCGCTGGGAAATTTACTACAAATGCGTCTATGTTTAATAACATTACAGTAATTAACGGATAGACATGCCCTCAAACCTTACTCGCAGCGCAGCCCGCATTTATGGAACTCTCAGCGGGTTGGGAGGAAATGCGTCGGATGTAATAGGGCGCCTGCTCCCTTTTTTCGACCCAATTCTCCGCCCGAAGCAGGGTCATCCGTTTGATGTTGAAGGTTTCGCCCGTGAAGTCCGTGACACTTACAAGTGGAATTTTAACTCCGACGTTGTAGAGGTATTTCTGCCTCGCCTTGTCGAGGCTGGGTGGTTGACCGCAGATGATCCCAGCACCGAGCCTACAACCTTTCACATCACGTTGCCAGGTCTTGAGCAAGTTGACACCGCTGACAGCACCGCGAATCAAGAGCTTCGCTCGTTGGCAGAAGAATTCAAGGTGTTCTCCGAAGGGTTATCGCCACTTACTGCAATACCTAGGGAAGTAGAAGAGTTTGAGGATATCTTGATTGAGTGGCTTCTTTACGTTGAAGCTTTTAGCGAGAAAAACATTAATTTTTCAACACGAATCGAAAAGTCCCCAAGTGGGACTATGCGTCAGTTGGTGGACATACCCAGAACTACAGACTTGACCTCTGAAGAGAAATTCCTTTGCGCGCGGTTTGTAGATGAGGCAATTCGTTCAAGGCCAGAAACAGGAGATCGGTTAGCGCGTATCGCTTCAATTGGATTGCTCACAGAAGTCGTTCAGGACTTTGTAAAGCCGGCCACGCCTGTCGAAGCTTCGAATTTGGTAGTTTACTTAGATGCTCCTGTTGCGATGGAATACTTGGGAGTGTCGGGAAAAGCTGCGCGCGAAAACACAGTACCGGTCGTGGACGAGCTCAAGCGCATCGGGGCCCGGGTTCGGGTATTTGGTCAGAGTATTGAGGAAATAAAAAGGAATCTCGGAGCCGTCCTTCAAAATCCTCGCCCGACAGGACCCACGGCACAAGCGTTGGCGAGAAATGAAGTTATGCACGACTTCGTGATTCAAGTGAACGCAGACCCCGAGGCGATCCTTACATCACTGGGAATAAGCGTTACTCATCGGACGCTGGATCAAATACCTTCCGAGCATCAGTATTTCCAAGAGACGCATTGGACCGAAATTTATGGCGCTCTGACTTTTCAGCAGAGACCCGATGCGCGCCAACACGATGCAGACGTAACCACGCTGGTCATGAGGCAACGTCATGGGCATGAAGATCGAGACATCTTTCGATCGCGCTTCGTTCTCGCTACAAGAAATGGTCTTGTTGCTCAACTAACTAGAAAGAAGTGTGTTGAGCTCGGCCTCATGTCACCAAGCGTGACACCACCGATTGTGCATCGTAGGTACCTTACAGCTTCCATCTGGTTGCGAACTGGTCTTGGCAAACAAGACTTTGAGATCCCAAAACGTCTTTTGCTCGCAAATTGTGAAAGAGTATTGGCGATCCGCCCTGGTGTCGTTGAAGCAGTCAAAAAGCTCACTGATGACCTAGGTGATCCAGAGAAAACGCGGCAATTAGACCTATTGGTGTCCCAACACCGAAGTGCACAGGCATTGATGGATAAGACGCTCGGCACTGCCAGCGTTGTCACGTCAGATAATGTGGCGGAACTCTTTCAAGAAATGGTCCACCCGCACCTTGAAGAAGAACGCAGGCGCGGGGCTGAGGCTGTTCAAGCTGAAAAGACTAAAAGCAAAAAAGCGCTCAAAAAAATTCAGGAAAAACTTGGTGAAGAAAAGGCATTAAAAGAATCATTTCAGAGCCTCATAGATTCGAAGTTAGCAGAGGACAGAGAGGCAATTGAGGCCCTATTTCAATATGTTGAGGGAAAGCTGTCAACGAAAAGAAACGCACGCCGAATTATCGGAATGCTAATTGCCGTACTTTTTTGTGCTCCAATGCTTTTGGAGACTTCGAGATTGGTTGCATGGGTTTCGACTCTGATTGCAATTGTTCTTGGTTATCTAACGATAACGGGAAATCAACTGATTGGCACCAGCACTTCGGCGTCACTTGCCTTCGAAAGGCTTAAAAACGAGGCTTGCCTTCGTCGACTCAATAAGAAACTTTCCCAATTTGAAATCGAGTGGGATGGTTCACGCTTTTCGCTTACTCACCCAAACAACTCTGAGGGAAAGCCGCCGGATCAACTCTTGTAGGAGAACATCCCGTGGAATATTGGGCCGTCACGATAGCGAAGTGCGGTCATTTGCATAAAGCGTAGCAAACGACGACTGTGTGAACCTTCGGGCCAGGGCTCTGTGTCCTGCTGCCCACAGCATGAATGTCGTGAAAGGGCTGTGGGAAACGGCCATCTGCCGCGCCTAGCGCGAAGGCCTGCTTCGGGCCGACAACCTTGGCGTGCCCTGTCGCACGGCAGAAGGCGCCCGCCTGGAGCCGTTGTTCGAAGCCCAGAACCGACTTCTGGGTGGCTTCCTCCTTTCGTCCGCTTGCTACCCTAATAAGATCACGTCAAAGAATTTGCTCGATTGCCCAAAGCGAATGTCACATAGAGCGAAAAATGTTCGCCGATGGGGCTCAAGGCACTTGGCGAGTTGGTTTGAACTTGACAAATAATCAGCCACGCTTCCTCGATCCGTAATTGTTAGGTTTCCGACATGACCGTCACCTTGGACCAGCTGAAAGACCGTGCGGCATGGATGGAAGCCAGGTGTCGTCAGCTTGAAAAAAAGGCAGCCAGCCAGAACGGAAAGGTCTCACTGCACGAAAGTTGGCGCCATGAATACGTGTCATTCCCCTACCTACTCGGTGCGCCGGACGACCGTCTGGCTTCTCGGTTCAAGGATATTTTTAATAACGTTACCGAGTTAAGTGAAAAATCGAAGATCGTGCCGCTGCCGATCAGCAGCGAGCATGCGTTCATGGAAAAGTTCACTCATATGCTCGAGGAATATGGGATTCGAACAGGAGGAATGCCGGAGAAATCAATCCTTCAGGAAGCTACAGCCCCGGCGGGCAAGTATTTTTCGAATGGCGCACCGGTCGCAGCCAAAATCTTCGAAGGATATTCAGCTCCGCCCGAACCTTTCACCGTCAAATATGGCCAGCGCCAGCATCTTGAACCCATGCTTCAGGCAGGGCGAGTACGTATATCACCTGCCTCATATTACAACGATCACGTCCACAATCCCGCGGTTAGGGATGATGAAATCCACCGAACTTTCTTCATCCCAACCTTCCGCGAAAGGCTCAAGGGAATCCATCACACCACTTTTCAGGGGATCCGGTTGGAATATGGAGACGACGATCTTGTGTTGCCGATTGAGGCCCCCAATTACTTTCTGCCCAGCCTCTGTGACGGAATCCATTACCGTATGCCGACCGATTTCAACGCTGATGCCGCGCTTATAATTCGCGATCCTCAACTCTTCGCGCAGCGCGTGATATCTAGTTTTCTTGCACGATATCCCCGATGGAAGCCGCACTACGGCCCTGTAACCTACTATGATCCCTATAGGGATTTCAATAAGGTACGGGTCCACCAGATGTCCAAGCACTTCGGCTATGCCTATCAACGCGAAGTGCGTATTGTCATGGAAGCCTACGACATGCCTCGGCAACCGATGCAGCCTGAATTCCTCGAAATTGGACCTATGTTTGATTATGCTGAACTGCTAACCGCATAAAGTCGCCCCTTGAAGGGTCATCAGGTGTAAGCGGGCAGCTGATGCCGTTCAGGGCGTGTAGTTCCAAGGCATGAGAGCGTCGATTTTGGCGCTCGGCCATTGGTTGGCGATGCGTTCGAGGGTCTGCGTCAGCCAGGCCGTAGGATCGACGTTGTTCATCTTGCAGGTCTGCAGGAGGGTGGCGATGGTGGCCCATGTGCGGCCACCGCCGTCCGAGCCAGCGAAGAGGCTGTTCTTGCGAGTGATGGTCTGGGGCCTGATGGCCCGCTCGACGATGTTGGAGTCGAGTTCAATCAGGCCGTCGGTCAGGAAGCGCTCGAAGATGTCGCGCCGGGCGATGGCATAGCGGATGGCCTCGGCCAGCTTCGATTTGCCCGAGATGCGGGGCAATGTCTGCTGCCAGAGGGCGAACAACTCGGCGACGATGGGCACGGAGATGGCCTGCCGCGCGGCGGCGCGGGCCTCGGGGCTCTGGCCGCGGACGTCGGCCTCGAGCTTCCACAGATCGGCCAACCGTGTCGCCGCCCGAACAGTAGGTGTATTGTCCTTCAGTCGCTCTGAAACGGACAGGAACGCTTTACGGAGCGCGCGGTTGTCCTTCCCCTTGGAGATGCCGGCCAGCAGCTTCGCGGCGTCGAGGACTTCTCCTCGCCAAGCAGCCGCGTCGTCGAGGCCGCGGCTGATGCCGCTTCGCAAGGCGGGCATCGTTTCGATGACATCGCGGACCGTCCGCACCATCCCCGATACGGCGATCTCCACATCTGTGGCCTGTCCTGCGATGTCCGAACGAATGCCGACGATGATCACCCTGTGGCGACGCTGCGGGACTCCAAACGCCTCGGCGCGCACGATGAAGTCCGAAGGTTGTGTCGCATCCCGCAGGCTGGCTTTGCCATTCTCGACCCGGACGGCACGAAGTTCGTAGTGGTGTTCGTGACCCGTGCCGAGCGAGGACAGATCTTCCATCAGCATCTCGAAGACAAGTCGGCTCTCGACTGTAGACGAAAGCATGCCTTTGACGTTTTCCATCACGAAGGCGGCCGGACGCAGCTTATCGAGAACCCGGATGTATTCGCGAAAGAGGTAGTGCCGCGCATCCTCTTCCGGAATATAGCCGACCTTTCCCCTGGAGCGGACGCGCCCCACCAAGGAATAGGCTTGGCAGGGCGGGCCGCCGATCAGGATCGTATCGTCGTACTTTCGTTTCAGCGTAGCGATAGCGCCATCTATGGCTGTCGCCGCAGCCTCGGTGCCGAGCTCACGCAAGCCTTCAACACCACGACGTCGATGGGACGGCTAACGCTGAACATCCTGCTGTCCTTCGCCCAATTCGAGTGCGAGGTCACGGCTGAGCGCATCCGCGACAAATTCGCCGCTTCCCGGCGCAAGGGCCTGTGGATGGGTGGGGTGCCGCCCTATGGCTACCGGGTCGAAAACCGGAAACTTCTCGTGGACAAAGAATGTACCGAAAGTGTCCGCTGGTTCTTTACTCGTTTTCTCGAGATCGGTTCATGTACGGAACTGGCGCGGGAAGCTGCCGCGCGTGATATCCGTACTCCGCGCGGTAATCCAATCGACAAGAAGTACCTCTACCGGATGCTCAACAACCGCACCTATATCGGCGAGGCGGTCCACAAGGGCGAAAGCTACCCTGGCGAGCACGACGCCATCGTCGACCGCGAGACGTGGGACCGCGTCCACGCCATCCTGCAAGAGAGTCCCCGCAAACGTGCTGCGCGAACCCGCGCCGAAACCCCGGCATTGCTGAAAGGTTTACTCTTCGGACCGGACGGTGTGGCCTTCTCGCCAACCCACACCCGTAAAGGCGGCAGACTCTATCGCTACTATGTCAGCCAGACCGTGCTGAAGCATGGCGCGGGGGCATGTCCGGTCGGCCGGGTTCCAGCAGGCGAGATCGAGGCGGCGGTCATTGACCAGCTACGCGCCGTATTCCGCCAACCCGAGATCGTCGCGGGGACATGCAAGGCAGCGCGGGCGCAGGACGGCGACATCAGCGAGACCGAGGCACGTGCCGCGCTGATCCAACTCGACCCGCTGTGGGGCGAACTCTTTCCCGCCGAGCAGGCCCGCATCGTGGCGCTGCTGGTCGAGCGTGTAGACATTGACATGGAGGGCCTGACCATTCTGCTGCGCGCCGACGGCCTCGCTGGGCTTTCCTGCGAGATGTTGGCCGGAGACATGGGAGCGGCCGCATGACCCGCAGGTCGCCGATCCCAGAGACAGTGACCCTCCATGTTCCGTTCCGCATGGTGAAGCGCGGCGGGCGGAAGGAGATGCAGATGCCGGATGGCGCTGCGCAGCCGCACCGAACGGACAGCACCATCGTCAAGGCGTTGGCGCGCGCCTTTCGGTGGAAGCGCATGCTGGAGTCGGGCGAGTTCGTCACCATCGCCGAACTGGCCGAGCGAGAGGGGATCGCGCCTTCCTATATGACCCGCATTCTACGATTGACGCTGCTCGCGCCCGAAATCGTAGAGGCTATCCTCGACGGGGAGCAGAGCCCGGACATGGCGCTGGGGCGGGCGCTGGAGCCGTTCCCGGCAGAGTGGGCAGGGCAACAGAACATGCTCTGCGGACCCTCGTGAACGGCCCATTGCGGATCTTTGCCATGCGTAACTGTCGCTGCAGCGCAGCCCGTCAGACCGGCCATTCGCTGCTTGTGCAAAATTTTGAATGTGGCGGCCTGGTGGTCTGCGGGAAGAAGCAGCCAATGGCTTTAGCCAACGACCCGATTGAGGGTTCTGAGGCCTGCCTTGCCCCGGAAGTGGGGTTTTCGGTAAACGATCTGGCCATTGCGGGCGAGAAACATGTGGCCGCGCACGTAATGCAGCGCCCTGGGTGACCCCGTTCCCAGCTTGGAGCGATTGCCCGGAACTCGGTCATCTGGATTGCGCAGGGAGATCAGGATCTCCTCGTTCAGGTGCATGGTCACGACGCTGATGCTCCGTCTTCCGGACACCCCTGTGACTTCTGTGCTTGCCTGCTTGCGCTTCTTGGCCGACCCGCCGGCTTTGCGCGGCAGGATGACCGGCCTTGGCGTCTGCTCGGCATCCTTCAACTCCAAGACGGCTGCCATTGCAATCGCGGCCTGAAAGATGCCATTGACCTCGACCATATTGCCGATGTATTTTTCGTTGGTCAGCACCTGATGGACGGTTGCTCGTGTCCAGGGCCGATCGAGGTCGGTACGCAGTCCGTCGGCATTCAGGATATCCGCAATCTCTCGCTCGGATCGGCCTTCTTCTACGAACATGCGATACATTCGCCGTACGACATCCTGCTCCTGTTCGGGGCCGGGAACGAGTATGACCCTGTCGGTCTGGAGGCTCTTCTGTTCGCCGCGTGACAACTCGCCCTTGGAGTTGCCGTGTTCGTCGATCAACACCCGGCGCAAGCCGTATCCTGCCGCGCCACCTTGGCGATATCCAAGCTCGACCAGGCGGCACTGTCCGGCAAATACCTTGACCGAGAGCTCGCGACTATATTCGCCGGCCATGATCCGCTTGACGGTTTTCAGTAGGTTCGAACTGATACTGCCGTCATTCTCGAACTGCTCGCCGCAGTAATGCACCCGTATCCCGGCGCGGGAACAGACGTGCTCATGATACGCTCCCCCGTCGGCATCCTGGAACCGGCCCCAGCGACTCACGTCATAGACAAGGATCGCCTTGAAATCGGGCTCGCCAGACTGGACCTCAGCCATGAGGTTCTGCAATGCCTCACGTCCATCGAGCTTCAGTCCGGAGCGCCCTGAGTCCTCGAATACCCGCAGAATCTGCAGGCCGCGAGCGGCGGCATAGCTGCGGATGACATCGAGCTGGTTTTCGGTCGAATATTTCTGAAGGTCAGTCGACATTCTTACATAAGCGACAGCTGGCACATCCATTTCGGAGGCATCATCGCTCTTGTCCGAATTGGTCGCTTGGGCAGCCCTCACAAATCCATCTCCCTGCCATTCCGGACAAACTTCTCCAATCCATACGAAGCGGCGGTTGAATGCTCGCGTCGATGTAAAGCGAGGGAGGCTGGAATGTCGTTTCCGAAAAAGGGCAAGTTCTTTCCAACCTGTTCGCGCTGGTGCCGCGCCCTTGTTCTGCATTCATTCGCGCATCCGTGCGCCTGCGTTACCTTTCCGCAGTTCATATCCGTCACCTTCACATGATGGGGTGGCTCCGAGAGGCGGACCAAATCGATCTGCTACGGAAACAGATGAAGTCTGCCGTTTTGATGTCTCTCCAAAGGTTTAACGGAGAGAAACATGAAGATGCGCGTGAAGATGGGCACAGTTTTGCCGAAGATGGGCACAATTGTGTACCTGGAGGACGTTCCGGCCGATTATCGCGCTGCCATAGCCATGGCCTTACACGCAGAACTCGGCTCGACCCATCGGGCAATCAAGTCTGCGATGCGATGGACGGGCGCCAGTGAGCGAACCGTGAAATATTGGTTCGCGGGTGAGAGAGGACCGAGTGGTGAACATTTGGTTTCCCTTGCGCGGCATTCCGATGCCGTGTTGTTCGTGCTGCTCGCAATGGCTGATCGGCAGATTGTGGATGACAATGAGGAGTAGATTGGTGCGCTGGTCGACGCGCGCAGGGTTTGTGCCACCCTTGTTGCGTGTGCGTTTTTGGTTATATTGAATACGAACGTCATGAAAGGAGCACCATCATGCCCCGCACGACCACGATGACCGTCCGTCTGAGCGGGCCCTTGAGTGATTTCGTCGCCACGAATGTGAGCGGAGACGGCTCCTACGAGAATGTCAGCGAATACATTCGTGACTTGATCCGCCGCGACAAGGAAAGGGTGGAGCGGGAAGCTTTCTACCGGCTAAAGGCGGAACTGACCCACGCATTTGCAGCACCGGAATCATCGTACAAACCGCTCACTGCAGCCGAGGTTATCGCCCGGAACCGGACCTGAGGGCATGGTAGCCGTTCGCGTCCAGGAGGCGGCATCGCTGCGCCTCGATGATATCTATCGCTATACCAGGGATCGATGGGGGATCGAACAGGCTGACCACTACATCACCGGCATGTTCGCAGCCTTCGAGAAGATTGAATCCCGAGGTGTCGTCTCGAGGCCCATCCCCGCCGAGTTTGATGTCGACGGGTTTTTCTTCCGCTACGAGCACCATTTCGTTTACTGGCGCAGGCTTTCGAACGGTGACATCGGCATCGCAACTATCCTGCACGAGCGGATGCATCAGATCGATCGGTTCCGGGAGGATTTCGGTTGAATTATGTAACGAATGATCCGCTCTATGAGGGAGCAGCTTTCTTTGCGGTGGCGTATTTCAAAGTTCTGCGATGGTTTTTGCTCTCACGATCTTATCGGTGCAGGACGGAATATATCGGCTTCGGTGTATAGGGTTCATCCTTCGAGTGTCCTCCTCCTGGTAGGCTGGCGGCTGTTTCACCTGCAGCCAGCCCACCAAAAACATTAGGATGACAGCAGCCAGACGAATAATATAAAAGCAGATAAGGTACCTTTGAAGATTTTGGATATCAGCGTGAGTTCTGGGTATGGAGAGTAACGCCGACGATAAAGTTTGGGATTTGACCTTCTCGTCCAGTGTCAGTTCAGTTCCGGCGATCGAAGTCGACTTTGACAACGTCTCCAATGCGGTGACTGACCCAAGCTTGATCCCACTGCGCCAGTATGATCCCGATGGTTTGCGAACATATCTCGTTCTTGATCCGACCATGCGCACGGCTGTGACTGGTTTGTTTGATTTCGACACCCTTGATATTCCCACCCAGTCGCTTTTCGACGGAAGAGCAGCCGAAGAGAACGCAGAGGTTGCCCCCTATCTCGTGGAAGCAACGGTGGCGTCAGATGACCGCGTTCCCCGATTCAACAGGGACTTCCTGAAGCGGCATTGGGGGCAAAACACGGGTATCATCGTCCGATCACATGCTCCGTTCGACGCGGTGCGCAAACACTTTCGTAAATTTACGAAGTTGCGGCGTGAGAGTGGTGGCGGATGGTTTTTCTTCCGGTTTTGGGACCCCAGGATCGCGTCAATTTATCTCCGGACAGTTCAACATAGCGGAGAACGCGCTGAGCAATGGTTCGGACGTGGTCTGATCGACAGCTATATCGTTGAGGAAATGGATGGCCAGCAAGCGACAATTTTCCGCGCGGGCTTGCCGGTCAAGCCATCAAATACTCCCCTTCGTTCCGTGATCCTGGCAGAGTGGGAGTTACAGCCCTTCCGCAATTCTGCCTATAAACGCGATATGGAAAAGATGGCACAGGCACTCAAGGCAGACTTCAAGCCCGAGTTGAAAGCATATACGCCAGAGGCAATCGTCTCCATGATCCGACCAACGCTTGAACGTTTCATGGGCTATGGATTTCGTCGCAAAGAGCATCTGCATGTGATTGCAGCGTGGGGACTATTTTTCGGGATAGATTTCATCGCAAAAGATCCCGATGGTGTGTTGGAGCAAATCTGTAGAACGCAAACTTCGGAAGCGGACCGGTTCGCAGCATTAAAAAAACGCATGGCGCAGTTCGGATTGCCGGAGAGTACCGCATGAGTTTAACGCCCGATCAGATCACAGCCCGCTCCGAACATACCGGCTTGGCAAATGCGGGTGAAATGGGATCGGAATGCAGACCCTGTGCTCGCGCGGCCGGAGTACAGTTCTTTTACGACGATCCGCTGCAGACGCCCATCACGGACCTTGAAATACGGCTTGCTGATGCTTCGGGAGCCACTTTGATCGATGGCGTCAAAACCGAAGCACCCGCCACTCGCGGTGCAGAAGATGCCGCGCCAGGAACAGGCGAGTTACGTGCATCCTTGGGCGGGGTAAGGCACGGCGACGTCCCGGTGGCGGCTGGCGCCCTCACCGCGCACACCAATCCTTCCCAGAATATCCCTGCGGTTATCGAGGACGCATGGCGGATCGAGCAAGACATCGTGGCGGCGCTTGGCGCGTTCGAGAATTCCATGAAGATCAAGTTCCAGCATTATGTGGATGAATGGCAGAAAGACGGCATGATCGGTGCCGCCGCCGATCTGGGCGAAGGGGTGATGCGCGGCATCGGCAAATGGTGGGATGGGGAGAAAGACTTCTGGGGTACGGCATGGGGGGCATTGAAGTCATCGGTCGCGTCCATCGATGCTTATATCGGACAAGCAAACGAAGAGGGCCTGCCTTGGTGGATCCCTGGCGCTTCTGCCGTAAACCTCGCCGGAAAACTCGGGCGCGATCTCGGCTCGGGAATTGTCGCCTTCTTCAACGATGAAGGCGTGGTCGAATTTCTGAGTGATCTCGGCGAGGTGATGCGGGGCTTCCTGGCAGGCGATATCGACAGAATCATTCGCAGTCTTCAAAATCTGACCGGGATCGAGGATCTGGCCGGCACGTTGGGCGAATTCGGCAAAATGATCCGCGAAGCCCTGGCCGATGGTGTGGACTGGATGCGGGATATGGTTGAAGTTCTGCGACGCACGCCGGTCCTGAACCTCATGGTGAATACCGCGATGCGGTGCCTGCTCCTCATGACGCCCAACTTCTGGGCCGGTGTTCTGGGGGAAGGTGTCGGCTTTATCATTCCCGAACTACTGATCTGGCTCATTGCGACGATCATTGCGGCTCTGAGCGCCGGAGCGGGTGCAACCATGCTTGCCGCTCGTTGTTTGCGGATCGCCAGCAGTCTTCGCAACGCCATCCGCGGCTCACATCACGTCGCTAAAATTCTGTCGTTCCTTGATGAGATTAAGCCAATCTTCGATATGATAGGCGATCTTGCCAAGAAGCTGCGCGAAAGCATCGAGGAAGTCGGCGAACGGATCATGGATCAGGCACATCGTGTTGTCCGGTCTTCGCGATACTGGCGGCAGAGGCTTGATGAATTGGCGCGCCAGGGGCACGGACCACAGCGGCATGAGGGCGATGTCACAGATCGCCAGTTATATGATCGTGTGCATAAGGGTATTGACCCCATGACCGGGACGCAATGGGACGGTGCCCGGAAAGGTCCGAATGGGACGCTTGTTCTTCATAAAACGGGACGCCATGCGACGAAATTCAACACGCCAGCAGATTATGTGCGTGCTTATGATGAAATACTGAAACAGCCAGAATATGCTGCCTTCGCTGGCGGGAGAAAATCAAGCGTGGCTATCGAAATCCAAATGTCGCATATTTTTGGCTCAACCTTCAGAGCGCGGATAAAGGGTTATTCGGTCGCTTCCGGAACGCCGGGCCAGCGGCCATTAATTACTGCGACTGATTTTCCAAATGATACGATCGTAAAAGCTATCTTTCGGAAAAATGAAAATGGGCAGCCGTATCTTCTAACTATGTTTCCAAATTTTTGATACGATGGAGGGTGTTTTGATTTTATCAACGGACACGAAAACTGTTCTCTCCTTCTGGGATGCCAATGCTTACTATCCGGAAGATGCTTTTGACTATGTCAGGTGCCTTCGAGAGAGCGAGGTAATAATTCTTCAGAAAGAGATTCAGGCGTTGATGCAGGCCGACGATATGACGCGGATCATTTCACGGTTAACCGGCTTTCAATTTAAATCAGCCGAAAACACTAGGAGCTTCCTAAAAGCACTCAAAGGCCACCTGTTTTCTGCGCAACCTGTGCCGGAAATTGCAGAATATTTATGAATCACTAAGGTGGCATTTGATCTAGTCCAGATGCTCGGTAAGCTCATGGCAGTACGTTCTACTCGTTTCATCACTTTGCTTGGACTTTTTGATGCGAATGTTTCGCTTAGTGACGAGGTCGGGGTTTATCTTGATAGCTTTTCTGCGACCGATAGAGAGAAGCTGCGGCAAGAATTTGAAACCTGTCTGCGGTCGGGTATTTTAGGGATGGAAAGATTCTACAGTTCTACATCTTGTTACGCAAAAGATGAAACCACAGCCCGGCGTTTCTTTAACGACGTCTATCGGTATGCATTCGAAGGGGGAGAGGAACCGTATGTCCCGGACTACTCGGCATCGTGACGAATATCTTCAACGCAACAATATTCGGATCCAACAACAAGATCATCGGGATATTCCTGAAAAATGCTTCCGGCACGCCGCAGCTTGTAACCCTGTATCCTGATCCATGAGGTCAGCCATGACACTTTCTGTAATTTCATCTGATCTGACCACCTTGCTTGGTCATTTTAATGTAAATATTGCGTGGAGTGACGAAGTCGCAAAATATCTCGATAGCTATCCGGCAGCCGAAAGGCAGGCTTTGCGAGAAGAGTTTGAAACTTGCCTGCAGCTGGACACTCTCGGGATGGAACGGTTCCGCAGATCTACGGCTTGTAACGCTAAAGATGAGGCCACAGCCCGCCGTTTCTTTAACGACGTATACCGGTATGCTTTCGAGGGGGGAGAGGAACCTTATGTACCAGACTACGCGGTATCATGATGAACATCCACGACTCACCGAGATATGCCGGGTAGAACATAACAAGCATTACCACCTTCCATGCTGGTGCAGATGGAGTTCCAACGTGGGACAATTCGAATCCCAGCAGTAAGAAAGTAATCGCGAGGTGGAGAAGGTTCGATGTTAGGCCCGTCCCCTCCGCCATTTCAGTCCCTGAGTGGGCATTGAGTTTACGCCATCGCCCGCGACCAGCGTCTGAAGCAACCGGGACCTTGATCCCATGATCCTCACTTCGCCGGTATCGACCTCGACGCGTTGCGCGAGTGCTCGCAGGTAGTCGCGACGATAACCTCCCCCTTTGAGCCGGATGCGCTGACAGGCCGTGCTGGCGAACTTCCGCAGCATCTGCGGCGTCACGGCCTTCTTGCCTGAGTGCTGAAACATGGCTTGCGCGCGCTCGGCGTCCGCTTTCGCCTGATCGCGGACAGTTTTGAGCCCATCAATGCATCCAATCGCCGGGAAAAAGGTTCCCCGGACCTTTTTCTGGCCCGGCTCATATCTCGACGCGGCTTCGGCGGTGAACCACGTCGCTTCAGGGCACAATGATAGGATGACCAGTTCGTGGTCTTGTATTTCGTCGGGATCCAATTGCTCATGCCCAAAGGTATCACGCTGGATACACAAGATGAATCCTGTCGGCCATTTGCGCAACAAAGCGCGGTGAACTGGCCGAGGCAATGATGCAGGCGATCAACATGAACCTTGCCGAGCGCCGCCACCGCCACTCGGCGCTTCTCGAGGGGATCATGGAGCATGATGTCAATTGGTGGTCGTCGGCCTACCTTTCGGTGCTTGGCAAGTGATATTCTGGCACAGGCAATAGGTTCCGCGGGAGCAGGCTTCCCGCAAGACTGTCGGTCAGTGCAAGGACATCGTTGACCGGAACGATCTCGTGGGCGCGAAGGGAAACAGCTTTGTTCGGTCTGGTTTGATCACCTGATTGGACCATATGAACTTTACATTGGGATCATATGGCCTATATTGGGTTGAAAGGAGATCGAGATGCAAATTGCCGCCAAAACCCGCGAACCCGCTCGGATCAACGCGGTTGCACTGCAAGCCTATGCACGCATTGTCGATGCCTGGGCCCTCAGCCTGAAAGAGGCGGCGGGTCTTGCGGATATGTCGGAAAGCACATGGAAGCGTGCCAAAAAACCTGATTTCGCAGGAGAGTTGACCAAAGATCAACTGCTGCGCCTCAGCGCTGTCATTGGCATCTACAAGTCGCTTGAACTCTATTTTTCCGAACCACTTGCAAGACGCTGGTTCACGCGGCGGAACGCTGGCCCCCTGTTCGGCGGCAGCAGACCTTTGGACACCGCAATCGAGGGCGGTCTGCCCCAAATTCTTGCCGTCCGGACCTATCTCGATGCCTTGCGTGGCGGCGCATGAGGCAAATCGAGATTTCCGATCGCGGTCTTATTCGTCTCTTGCCCGCCACCTATCACAAGCCACCTGTGCTCCGGGGGCTCGTCGATACCGATGGCGAACTCGAAATCCTTGCGGAGATCGAGGGGCTGACCAGCGGTCGCCTTCTGGCTGAGCGGGGCAAAAACCCTCATCTTGACCCGCGTGAGCTTGCCTGGCACCGCCGGAGTCGCGACTTGCGCATCTACGGCGACACACATGTCAATGCCGCCTTCACCTATACACGAGCGGGCGGAAACCGCTTCAATTCCGAAGAGCGTGGCGCCTGGTATTGCGCCTGGGACGTCATGGTCTCTGTCAGCGAAGTCGCGTGGCACCGTACGCGGGAACTTGGCTACACCGGGTCATTCGTGGATAGCGCCCGCTATGTCGAGTTGTTGGCGGATTTCATCGGCGTATTCGATGACATCACCGATGAACCGCATCACCCATCGCTCAACGCGGATCCGGACATCGGATATCCCGAGGGTCAGAGCCTTGCTCAACATCTGCGGCGTGAGGGCTCGCGTGGGCTGATTTACCCATCTGTGCGAGCGCCTGCGCCGGGTGGAAACTGTCTGGTTTGCTTCGAACCCCGCGCAATCCAGAATGTCCGCCCGGGCACATCATGGGATCTCGTTTGGAACGGTACGCCAGACTATTCGATCATTGCAGTCGCCTGACTTTCATTTATTCCGTCGAGCCATTCTGACATCGGAATGCGAGGGCCGAGGGCACGGGATTGTTGTAAACAACCATATTCATCGGGTCCTGGCCGAGATGGGCAATTCGACGTCCTCCGCGATGGGAATGGCTCTCGATGAATCCTCCGGCTCCGTCCCGGGCGAAAATTAGCATGCCGGGCGAATGATCGGGTAATACACAGAGAAGGGATCGCGTTGGGCAGGGGAGGAAGCAGCCGGATGACATCAGGCAGGAAGATTGAAAAATCGGCAAAATCAGCTGCTGCCGGCAGCAACGACGCTCTTGCCGGGGCTACGGCATCACGCGGCATAAGCCGGGTGGAAGGCCCCGCCCCGAATGAAACCCAGGCCAATTTCGCCTACCGGCTGATTGAAGAAATGATCGTGACGCTCAAACTGCCACCGGGGACGCGGGTTTCGGAAAAATCCCTGAGCACCGAACTCGGCATTGGTCGTACGCCAGTGCGCGAGGCGCTCAAGCGGCTCGCACAGGAGCGGACAATCACGATCCATCCGCGTTCGGGTGCGGTGATTTCGGCCATAGACGTCGATGATCACTTCAAACTGATCGAGGTGCGCCGGGAGTTGGAGCGTATTCTGGTCGGCCGAACCGCGAGACTGGCCAATCCGGGAATCTGCAAGGCATTTTCGGATCTTCAACTGCGGTTCGAAAAAGCCGCCGCTGAAAGCAGCGAGGCACTGTTCATCGCCGCGGACCGGGAGTTCAATACGCTTGTCGCAAGTTCCGCGGATAATATTTACGCAGCGGATGCCATGGGACCGCTACAGGCGCAGACACGGCGATTCTGGTTTCTGAATTTTCAGCAATTCGGCGATCTGACCAAGGTTTGCCGGTTACATGCAGCTATCGCAAAGGCCATTGCGGCAAATGACGAACGCACTGCCCGCAAGGCTTTGGACCGACTGATCGACTATGTCGAGGAATATACCTATCAGACCCTGCGCGCGATTATGAAGCGCAGCTGAATCAGCAGTTTTCCGGGGCCGGACAGACCGTTCACGCTTCAGGGAATCAGTGAAATAAAGCCCCCCGAACTTTTCGTTTTTCGCCCAAGGGCTGCGTACCCGTCTTGTGGTTGGTGAATTTCGATCTGACATGCATTGCATTGAAATTAAAAATAAAATCATCTCAATTTATGGGAATTTCATATGATGCGCAAATAGGGCGCATAGTTTTTCTTGTCATAACTGCCATGTCAGTTATGGTATCTGTTATTCCACAGAGGGAGGGGAAAAGCTTTGAAAACGTCACGCCCCACGACAATGGCAACGCGAGGAATGGTTTCCTCGCCTCATTACCTGGCATCTCTTGCAGGGCTTTCAGTGCTGCAGAATGGCGGTTCGGCGGTTGATGCGGCAATTGCGGTGAACGCGACGCTTGGCGTGGTTTATCCGCATATGACGGGCATGGGCGGCGACGCCTTCTGGCTGATCTACGATGCCGGAACCGATGCCTTGCACGCTCTGAACGGATCGGGTCGTTCCGCTGCCGCCGCAACCTGCGAGCTTTACCGCAAGGGGGGGCATGAGGTGATTCCATCGCGCGGAGCCATGTCGGCAGTGACTGTGCCGGGAGCTGTCGACAGCTGGTGCATGGCGCATGAGCGTTTTGGCAGACTCAGCCTTGCGGATAATCTTGCGGGGGCAATCGCCTATGCCCGCGACGGATATCCGGTTTCCGCCGGGCAGGCTGCTTTCACCACAATGACAGCTGATGTCCTGTCGAAGCACAAGACGACCGCGCGCATATTCATGCCCGAAGGGCGCGCGCCCAAAACCGGTGAGATCATGCGTTTTCCCGCCCTTGCCGAAACGATGGAGGCCGTCGCCCGCCAGGGACGCAAAGGTTTCTACGAAGGGGCGGTTGCCGAAGAAATCATCCGGTCTCTGGATGCGGCGGGAGGATACTGGCAGGCAGAGGATCTCAAGGGGCATCGCGGTAGCTGGGATGATCCGGTCGGGGTCGATTACCGCGGCTACAGCTGTTTTCAGCACCCGCCGAACAGCCAGGGCTTCGCCCATTTGATGATCCTGAATATCCTTGAAAATTTCGATGTGGCGGCACTGAAATCCGATCCCGCCGCTTATGTCCATCTGGTGGTCGAGGCGACCAAGCTCGCCTTTGTCGATCGCGACCGTTACCTGACCGATCCCGAACATGCGGAGATCCCGCTTGCCGACTTGTTGTCAAAGGAATACGCAGCCGAGCTGGCCAGCCGGATCAACATGAATTCGGCGCATCCGGCGCAGCCGGTACCGATGGGACAGGACACAACGGCAACGGTGGTAGTGGATGGCGACGGAAACGCGGTTTCGATCATCCAGAGCCTTTATCACGAATTCGGCTCTGGCCTCGTCGCGGGCGATTCCGGTGTTCTGCTCCAGAATCGCGGCTCGTTCTTTTCGCTGGACGAAGGGCATGTGAACCGGTTGGAGGCTGGTAAACGCTGTTTCCATACATTGATGCCCGGCATGATGTTCCGCGAGGGCAAGCCGCTGCTGGTCTATGGCACGATGGGGGGCGAAGGGCAGCCGCAGACCAGTACGGCCGTGGCCACCCGCTTTGTCGATTTCGGCGATGATGTTCAGGTCGCGATAGACAGCCCCCGCTGGCTTTACGGCCGGACCTGGGGCGAAGACACCCGGAATCTCCGCGTGGAGGCGCAGTTCGGCGATTCCGTCACCGCCTCGCTGGGGCAACTGGGCCATCCGGTGGAGGTCATCGAACCCTGGAGCGATCTTGTCGGTCATGCCGCCGCAATCAGGATCGACCCGGATAATGGCGTTCTGTCGGGCGCAGCAGACCCGCGCGGAGAGGGGATCGCAGCGGGCTGGTGACGCCAAAGGAGGAGGCGTCAAAAAATGGGAGGAAATCATGGAACTACCAGTTACCATAATCAGCTGGTTAACAGCGGCACTGCCGCTGTTGATCCTGCTTGTCCTGATGCTTGCCGGCAGATGGGGAGCGGCCGAGGCAGGCCCGGTCTCCTGGCTGATCGCGGTCGGGATGGCCTGGTTCTATTTCGGGGCTTCTGCGGAAACCATCGGCTTTGAAAGCGTCAAGGGCGTGTGGAGCGCGATCACCGTGCTTTATGTCGTCTGGGCATCGATCCTGATTTACGAGGTCAGCGACGAGGGCGGAGCCTTCGAACGATTGCGCCACGGGATTGCCGATGTTCTTCCCGATCCACTGGTGCAGGTGATGGCTTTCGGCTGGGCCTTTGCGTCGTTCCTGCAAGGTGTCACGGGATTTGGCGTGCCTATCGCTGTCTGCGCGCCTCTGCTGGTGGGCATCGGCGTGCGCCCGCTTTATGCGGTCATCATTCCGCTGATCGGTCATGCGTGGAACAACACGTTCGGCACGCTGGGCGTCGCCTGGCTGGGACTCAAGGAAGTCACGGCGATGGAGCCGCTGCTGGCGGCGCAAACCGCCCTTTATGCCGCTGCTTTCATCTGGATCCTGAACGCGCTTGGCGGCATCCTTGTCTGCTGGCTTTACGATCGCGCGCGCGGGGTCTGGCACGGTTTGCCGATTATCGTGGTCATGTCCGCGATTCAGGGCGGGCTGACATTGGCGCTGTCGCAATGGAACGATGTCCTGAATGGCTTTGTTGCGTCCAGCGTGGCTTTCGCGGCCCTGTTCGTTCTGGCGCGTCTGCCGCGCTATCGTGCAGAGAAACCCCGCACCAGTAGCGTCTTCACCAAAGAAGCCCGCGAGGGGACGGGGCATGACGGTGGCGGAACAGGCTCCGATCCGCAAGATGCGGCGGCAATCGCTTCGCCCCGCGCCCTGACATTGAATCAGGCGTTCATTCCCTATTACGCCTTGGTTCTGATCACTTTCGCCATTCTGCTGGTCTCTCCGCTGAAGAACTCGCTGAGCGCCTTTGCATTTGGCGTGGATTTCCCGGAAACGGTGACGGATCTGGGATTTGTCAGGGATGCGACATCGGTCTCGATGGCTCCTTTCACGCATGCGGGGTCGTTCCTGCTGGCATCCGCACTGATCGGTTATGTCGCCTTTCGCCGCATCGGCGTCATGAAACAAGGCTCGTTTGGCCGGATAGTGCGTAATACGGTGGACAAATCGATCCCGTCGACAATTGCCGTCATCGCACTGATTGCCATGTCGAACGTGATGGCCGGCTCGGGCGCCATCGAGGTTCTGGCGCATGGGGCTGCGGCCGCCACCGGACCCGCCTATGGTTTCCTGGCTCCGGTGGTTGGAGGGCTGGGGGCGTTCATGACCACGTCCAACCTTGCCTCCAACCTGCTGTTCGGCACGTTCCAAAGCTCAACTGCCGATGCCACGGGCCTGCTGAAACCGGCTATCCTTGGCGCTCAGACCGCCGGAGGTGCTGCGGGCAACATGATCGCACCGGGCAATGTTTTATTGGGAACGACGACTGCGGGAATCCTTGGCCGGGAGGGTGAGGTGCTTCGCGTAACGATTCCGCTGTTCACCATCGTGGCGCTGCTTATCGGCGCCGTTGTCTTTCTCGTTGCATAAGGAGAAACAGGATGTCGAAATCAATCATATGCCAGGTTATCGCGGGGATCGTCGCGATCATCGCAGTTCCGCTTCTTTATGTCGGGCTGATGCATAATGTGGCGATATTGGCTGCGGCAGGCTTTCTGCTGTTCACAGCCAGCATGCTGACAACCCCGATCCTGCGATTCATGGCGAGATGAAGGGCTAAAGGTAGCCAGATTCGGATGCTGCCCGATGTTTGCAGCCCGTGGCAGGAGTTTCCGCTTCCTGCAAACGCCCGCCCAGTTCTTCTGGGTGGGCGTTTGCAAAATCTGTGTCGATGACGGTTTCCGCCGCCCTGTCACATGGTGGTTGCGTAAGACGGTTAGCTTTGCAGTTCAAGGGCGGTGAGCCACTGCAACGGAGGAGAGTTTCATGGCATCGAAACTATGGCAGGATGGTAAGGCGGATACGGCCTCGACCGAAGTTGCCGCGCTGGACGAGCGTTTCGACGCCGCCGCGGGATTTTCGACGTCAACCGACTTCTTTTCGGACGGCAGTGGCGATTACTTCGGCATCGCAGGCAATGATCCGGATGATTTCGGCTCGGATACGACGCCATCCGGGCTGAAGTCCTATGAAGGGGAGGATGGCGGCTATCTGACCGGGCAAGATCTGGACGGCGAGGGCGCGTCGCCTTCGATCAGTGCGGAATGGAACGGCATTGATATAACAGGGCTGTCGAGCCTGACATTCCAGGGCAGCTTTGCGGAATATTTTGATGATCCCGGCGATATCGACGCCGAGGATTACCTGCGCATCGAGGCGCGGATCGACGGTGGCGCGTGGCAGACCTTGCTGGCCTTTGCCGGCGCGGATTTCAGTTCGGACAGCTATAACGGCAATTTCCGGCAGGATACCGATCTGGATGGCGGCGGCGATGGCGCTGCTCTCGGCAACGCATTCCAGGAATTCTCTGCCGCGATCACGGGCAGCGGCCTGGTGCTTGATCTGCGGTTTACCGCCAGTGTTGATGCCGGAGACGAGGATTTCGCCGTCGATGACTTCCGCATCATCGGCACATCGGGCGGCGAGGCTACGCCCGCCGTCATCGCCCGGGCCGGCGACGGACTGGCCGTATCCGAAACGGGCATGACCACCGACAGCTTTACGCTGGAACTGGCGACTGTGCCCGCCGCACCGGTGGAAATCACGATCACGGCCCCGGACGGTCAAAGCGAGATCAGTCTTGACGGGATCAGTTTCGGCGCTTCGGTTACAGCGGTTCTCAATGGCGCCGACCCGGTGGGGATCATGTTGCGGGCGGTGAATGACGAATTGGACGAAGACACGACGCATACCGGTATGCTCGGCTTCGAGGTCGTGAGCAGCGATCCCGATTATGACGGGATCACCCTGAGTGACCTGACTGTCGCGATAACAGACGACGATGCAGCGGTAACATTGATTTCGGCAGTTCAGGGCGGCGGTGATCACTCTGACATGACCGGGCAGGAGGTCACGGTTGAAGCGGTCGTAACGGGAATTATTACCGACGGTTCGGGCCGACAGGTCGGTTACTACCTGCAGGAGGAGGATGCCGATCAGGACGGGGATGCGGCGACGTCCGAGGGGCTTTATGTCTATTCCGGCGGTTCCGTGTCGGTCGGGGACAAGCTGCGCCTGACCGGGAATGTCTCGGAATATGGCGAACTGACCCAGCTGGAGGATATCCGCGACCTGCAGGTGCTTGAAACCGGCGCCGCTCTGCCTTCGGTGACGCAGATCACGCTTGGCATGCGCGATGGTTTCGAGGCTTATGAAGGTATGCGGGTCCAGTTGCTGACCGGGTCGGAGGAACCGCTGACGGTGGTGACGAATTTTGACCTGGACCGTTATGGCGAGATCCAGGTGGCCGAGGGCAACCTGATCCAGCCGACGCAGATCTATGACGCTCAGACACAGGCAGCCGAGATCGACGCGCTGGCGGCGCGGAATGCCGCTGCGCGCCTGACCATCGATGACGGCTCGACCGGGCAGAACCCGGATCGGGTGACGATGATCGATTCAGGCGATGGTACGCCTTTGGAAGCGGGTGATCCGCTGACCGCCGAAGGGCCGACCCTGCGGCTTGGCACGCAGCTTTCCGGTATTACCGGCATCATGGACGAACGTTATGGCGGCTACCGCGTGCAGGTCGATGCTCCCCTGGAGGTCATCGAAGGCACCGGAGAACGGCCCGACAATGCCCCTGATGTCGGGGGCGATCTGCAGGTCGCCAGTTTCAATGTGCTGAACTATTTCACCACGCTGGGCGCGTCCGGACGGGGGACCGGTCCGGATGGTGATCTGGACCCGCGCGGCGCGACCACGGCCGAGGATCTGGCACGGCAGACCGACAAGCTGGTTGCCGCGATCACCGGGATGGATGCCGAGATCATCGCGCTGCAGGAGATCGAGAATAATGGTTTCGGCGAAGGCAGCGCCATCGCGGCTCTGGTCGATGCCCTGAATGGTGCGACCGCGCCCGGGACCTATGCTTTCGTTGATCCGGGGATGGATTTCGTGGGCACGGATGCAATTACCACGGGCATCATCTATCGTGCCGATCAGGTTACGCTGACGGGCTCGGCAGTTCTGGAATATACCGAGCACACATCGGCGGCGACCACTGCAATCGCCGAACGGATCGAAGAAACGACCGGCGAGCAATTGGACGATTACGACCGCAACCGCCCCTCGATCGCCGCGACATTCGAGACAGAGGGCGGTGCCGAAATCACTGCGGTAGCCAATCATTTCAAATCTAAGGGAGACAGCGGGTTGCAGGGCCTGATGGACGCGGCCGAGGCTGCCGGCGCCGATCCCGCATTGATCGAGGCGCTGCGCGATGATCCGAATTTCGATCAGGGCAACGGACAGGGTTTCTGGAATGGTGTCCGGACCGAAGCCGCCGCGGAACTTTCCGAGTGGCTCTTGGGTAATCCCACCGGTGCGGAGAGCCTGGAAAATCTGCTGATCCTTGGTGATCTGAATTCCTATGCCGCAGAAGATCCGGTGCAGATGCTGGAAGAAAACGGGCTGACCGATCTGGCGGGCAGTCGTCTGGGCACAGACGCCTATAGCTATGTCTTCGATGGTCAACGCGGCACTCTGGATTATGGCATGGCCAGCGAGGGATTGCTGGACAAGGTGACCGAAGTCGCCGAATGGCATATCAATGCCGACGAGCCGGACCTGTTCTCCTATTCCTCGGAATATAACAACCCGTCTTTCTATCGCGAGGATCCCTATGCAGTATCCGATCACGATCCGCTGCTGATCGGCCTGACGCTGGATCCGGAGCGGCAGCTGGTGTCGACCCGTGCCGAGTTCGACGATTCGCGGCTGCTGTTCAATCGGGTGACTTATTCGGAGGACGGCGAGAAGGTTTCCACCGATACCGTGCCGGTCCTGTCATCCGAACTGAAGATCGCGGGATCGGATATCACCGTTTCGGCAGAGGGTCGGGGACATTTCAACCTGCTCAACTTCGCAGGTGACGGTTTGAGCGTCTATTCCCCCTTCATGGACAGACCGTTCGGCAGCGATGCAAAACGGCTGGACAAGCATGAAGCGGTTCGTTTCTCGATGGAGGATGGTGGGCGTTTGACCGATGCGCTGGACGTGACGCTGGAACTGGACTCTGTCAGCGGTTCGGGCAATCTGCATCTGTCATTCTTTGACGATGATGTTCTGGTCGACGAAATTCTTTTGAAGCCTGCCGATGAAAGCATTTATGCCGACCCGGGTATGGTTTTTGATGAAATGGTCGTCAGTGCCGATCAGAACCTGGCATTTGAGATCGCGGCAGTGGATTTCACGAGGATCGAAGATGACGGGTTTACCTTCGTCTGAACCTTGTCAAACAGCTGGCCCATCACAGTAACCGGATGCAGGCATGCACCTGAGGACTGGTGACCGGCATCGAATTAAGCCCGCATTGCCGTAAGTCGCGTGACCCTGATCTCAGCCGACCGGTTGGACAGGATTTCGCAGTAGTCCCCTGTCCTTTGGAGCTATTGGAGCTTTGTTGATCGCGTGGATGCCCCCTCCCGACGGCATCGTAATGTGCCAACGTGATGTTTGCTGAAGGCATCATAGAAGGAGAGAGCATCCACGCCATCAACAAAGTCACCACGCACAGCAAGCTACCATAGGTGCTGTTCGACAGGGTGAAGGCTGTGCGGATATGTGTCAGATAGGCCCTGTCCTGCTGTTTGCCAGCGTCTCCCGCGACATCGACCGGTGTCAGGCGCGTGCAAATTGCCCGGCCTGACCGCTATTTCAGGTGCGACCGATGACACCACGCTGGAACAAAAGCGTCGCGCCGCAATGATTGGCCCAGTTCATTATTTGATCCCGCGCGCCTGAGTCGAGTGTGACGATCTGGCTTTCCACCAGGATCAGGCGGGGTTTCAATTGTCTTGCCCGTACCAGGCTGACCAGCGCGCGCTCGGAAAACAACAGGTTTTGCCCTCCCTCGGACAGCTTGCCATCCAGGCCGCCCAAACGGGACAGCGCGTCTCTCAGCCCGGATGCTCTGGCGAGCGCCTCAAGGCCCGCATCGTCCAGACGCCGCGATACACCGAAGGTCAAAGCCCGACGAAACGATCCCTGAAGGATCGGCGGCTTGGCACTGATGGTCACGACGCTTCGTCGCAAGCTGCCGCGGCTAAACCGTCTGAGGCATACACCCGAGAGGGTGACAGCACCTTCAGGTATCTTTTCAAGACCATTCAATGCGCTGAAAAGAAAAGAAGAGTCCAGATCGTTCAACTCTGTCGCGCCGACACTCGTCGCCGCCAGCTCAAGATCGAGCCGTTTACCCGAGGGCAAGGCGAGGTCCGATATGGCGATGGTGGCCGCCCCGCCGGGAAACGAACATCTATCCGTATAGGTTTCGCGCTGCTGCCGGGACAGCGCTGCATCCGCCTTGATCGCGGCCGAGCGCCAGGCTGAGTGAAGGTTCCACACCGTCGCCAGGTCACGCATGGGCGAGATCAACAGCCCGAATGCCGCAAGCCCGCCCGCGATCACGCCTGGACTCTCTCCGGTGCGAAACCCGCCGATGAGGATGAGCATCGCGGCCAGACCGGCGATCGCATCGGGAACCGCCTTCAGGGCCTCGGCCAGCCGAAGCCGCGCGACGGCGGCCCGGATCATGCGGCCGATCCGGTGGTCGAGCTGACCCATCTCGGTGCGCCGCCGGCCCAGCCTGTCCAGTTCAGGCGCAAGCGGCATGCGTTCGGCCATGTCGACGGCGATCCGGGCACGGCGCGCACGCAATCGCCGGTGCAGCGGTCGCAGGCGCAATCCGCCAAGACCAATCAAAACAAGCGCCAGGGTGACCAGCGGCAATGTCAGCCACGCGAAAACCGGAGCGAGTGACCAGAGTACGGCCAGCGTCAGCGGGATCAGAATCGCACCTGCGACAAGGCGGGGAATCCCCAGCCCGATCCAGTTGCGAAACGCGGTCATGTCCCCCACGAAACGCAGGCTCATATAACCGTTGCGCCGCCTGGCGACATCGCTTGCCGCCATCCCGGCAGTATGCTCGAACAGTGCAAGGCGGATATCGCGCGTATAGGACTGCCCCAGCCACTCACCCATGACGCGTGCCGAAACACGCGTCGCGGCTATTACAAGGCCGGAAGCCGCCAGCGTCACCAGCAGGACAGCCGGGAGAGGCGCGGCACCATGCAGGGCCTCGAACAACCCGCGCGTGGCAAAGGCGGCGGCACCGGCGGCAGCACCTCGGGCAAGTGTCAGCCCGCTGACGGTCAGCAATCCCCTCCCTCGACCATTCGATAGCAGTCCGGGCAGCGCCATCAGGCCGCACTCCGCCACTCCGCCCCTGACCGGAGCGCGAAGGCATTGGCCTCTGCCGGATCGGAAAGGTCGTTCTTTCCAAGCACCGGAACTCCGGTCGCCCCGAGCGCCTCGGCCGAAGCCATCGGAGAGCAGCTCAGCATGCCGGTCAGAACGTCCGGCGTGACGCCGTGGCGCCGCATTTCGGCAACGCCGCCGGCGGCGGCAACCGCATCGCCGCAGGCAAAGACAAGCCCGGAAATACGCCGCTGGAAAGCCGGATCAGCCAGAAGCTGCGCCGTTTCGCGCTGAAACAGGCCATCGGCTATTTCGAGAACGGCGATCTCGCAGCCTGCATCCTCGGCATGCGCCAGCAATCGGTTGATACCGGCGCGGACGCGTTCGAGCGGTTCGCGATAGGTGGAAACCATGCCGGCATCCGTGAAATCGGCGACCACATGCGCGCCGGTATCCCGGTATTCGTTGAAATCGCCGAATGCGCCCGTGCCGGTGCCCTTGAGCGCGGCCACCCGCCATCCCGCACGCCGCAACCCCAGGGCAAGCTGTGCCGTCGCAACCGTCTTTCCCGAATTCATGGCGGTACCGAATACGGCAATCACCGGGATCCGATCGCCACGCGCCGATACCCGCACCGCAAAATCATCAAGATTCAGGGCCGCGCCATCCGCCCGCAAGAGCCGCCCCTCGGGGATAAGACGCGTCGCCTGCTTGATCCGTTCGTTTCGCGCCACCATCCGCCCGATGCAGCCGCCGCCTGCCAGAAGATCGGCGCTTTTGGGCAGTATCTCGGCAAGTCCTTCGAATTGATCGGGCGCATAGCGGGCCCCGCAGGCAAGGACCACCGCGTCACCGGGGTAGATGTCAGAATGCCGTCCGGATTCAAGCTGTACCCGCCTGTGCTGCCCGATCTCGGAAACATACGCCAGTATTAGTTCACCGGGACGGGCTTTCTCGAATGCCGTATCCATGCCGGTGGCCAATGTGCGATCTACCCGGCGCGTGGAAAAGGTCCATTTGGCGCTCGCAAGTTGGGTTTCGAATGCAGTCGTCATGTCTTCTCTCCTTGAAATTATGAGATGCGCCGGTCTTATCCGGCCGCGGCAAGTGCTGGTGTCATGTCAGAGGTTTCGGCCACCATCCGTGCCAGCCCGGCCTCGGTGATCGCCAGCTCGAAATCATGGCCGCAGCCCGGCAATTCGATCAGGGCGATATCCGCCACACGCCCGTGGCCGTGGGCAGCGGCGCGCACCGCATCCACATAGGTCCGGGCCCGGTCGTGACGGTTCCGCCCCTGCCGGTCGTCCAAAGCGGAAGAGACGCGCAGGGCGGGATCGCGCTCCGTGTCGCGCGATCCCACATAGACACGGATTTCCAGCTCGAGATAGGCTGCAAGACCCGCCTGCTTGCGCCGGATCCAAAGCGCCGCGCTACGGGTATTGCTTTCGCCCAGCCCGTAGGGATAGGGCATGGACATGTCGGGCAGGCAATACCAGCCGGCGGCCACAAGGCTCAGCCGGGCGATGCGCTGCGGGTAAAGCATCGCAGTGCGGTGGGCAAGCTGCGCGCCGCCGGAATGACCGACAAGATCCACGCGGCCCCCACAATCGGGAAAGCGAATGGCTAGCCTGTTCAAAAGCTCGACCAGGGCCTGGTCGGCACGTGCCGGGTGTCCGGGACGCTGGAAATGCGGCCAATGCGAGGCCGTGAAATGGGGCAGGACGATCAGGCGTCCGCTGTGCTCGGCCTCGGCGCGGAAATGCCGCACCAGCGACCGGGCATTACGTGAAATTCCATGCAATACGACCAGCGGGCGCGACGATACCATCCGGCGGGGCGTAATGACGAATGTCGCAAGCGGTCCGGCCTGCGTTGCGATATTGATGCGCTTGACGGTGCTATCGGTGGTCGGGGCTTCGAATTCGAGTTCCATGACGGTTCTCCTTGAGTCGTGTTCCGCATCTATTACGCGGCAGCCTCCCGAGTATTCCCGCTGTCTTCAAATTTTCATTTATTCATCTTGCCAGTACGGTCTGCCTCGCAACGCCGGGTTCGGACAAGAACCTGAAGGATACTGGAATACTCGGGGGGAGAACGGGTTCGGCTACTTCTTCCTGCTCGACAAGGCGGAATACCTGAACCATTTCTACCTCATCCTGCTGTTCCTGATCCTGATATGTTTTTTGTTTCCACGGGAGGCTGTCGCTGAACGCGCGGTTGTTTCCGCTGTCTTCGCCATCCGTGCGCAGACGGAAATCATGCTGCTTTTCGCGAGGATCATGAAAGTGACGCCGGACTGGCTTGCGGCCGAGCCGCTTGGGCTCCGACAGCGCGATCAGGCGGATCTGCATCCGCTTTGTTTCCTCTTTCACGATGACTGGGTGACCCTTGCCGGCGCATGAGGCATGGTGGCACTGCACCGGGTCGGAATGCCGCTGCTGTTGTGGAAGAGGACGCGGCTCTGGGCCTTTGGCATTTACTGCCTTTTCCGCATGGCCAATTCAGGTTTTTTCCGTATCGGCATCTTTCTCTGGCTGACCACCGCGCTCCTCGACCGTCTCACCCGTCCTGCGGACTGCGACATCGTCGAAACCGGCAATGAGAGCTGGCGCTTCAAGATCCGGGAATGACGCCCCGCATCCCGCTGGCGCGATACGGCTGCGCTGTATGAGGACTACACCGCATCGGGCCAGCTACCCGTGCGCAAAGGGGGTCAATTTGGGACGCCGATAAGGAGTCACAGTTGGGTGCCGATTGACAATTTCGGTGTTCCGCTAGCTGCTAGCGGTTTGAAACGATCGAACTGGACCCACAGGGTCATCCCGCCTGTTACCGCCAATATGACTGCGAGCGGTAGTCCGCTGGGATTCAATGCCACATGAAACAGCACTATCACCGCCATCACGGGCGAAAGCAGTGCCAATCCTAGTGCAGGTGCTCGATTGCTCAGCAACAACAAGGCCCCGATCAGTTCGACGGTTTTCATCAATGGCCAAATAAATCCGACCTCCTTGAGAGCGTCTTCAAAAGCCTGACCATTTACTGAAGTTGGCGGGTGGATGAGATGCGATCCGGTGAATATGTACGAAAATCCATCAATCGCGCCCAGGAGGAAGATGCCTCCTAGGAGCAGCCTTGGTCCGGTATCGACAAATATAACCTTTGCGTTTGGCAGTGAGAGCGCCATCGTGAATTCCTTTCAGATGGGTATTGATTTTTAACCAATCCAGGGGCATTTACGCTGGGAATCTGGTGCCGGAAAGCAAATAATCTTCATGCCGAATGAATGAAATTCAGATTAAAAACCTGGACCTGAACCTGCTTATGGTCTTCCGCGTCCTAATGGATGAGGGCAGTGTCAATCGGGCCGCAGAACAACTCGGCCGTACGCCTTCAGCAGTCAGTCATGCTTTAGGTCGGTTGCGCGACCAGCTTGGCGACCCGCTTCTGGTGCGGGTCGGCGGAATTATGCAGCCTAGCCCAAGGGCTCTCTCACTTTACCAGGAGATACAGCCGATCCTCGCCCGGATTGAACGTGCCGTGCAGCCGCCAGCGGAATTCAGCCCAACGACAAGCACACGTATGTTCAAAATATCCGGTCCGGGATTGGACATTGTGGCCACCGAAATCGTCAGACGAATGCACATGGAAGCACCGGAGTCCGGCCTTGCATGGCAGCCCTTGTCAAAGGAAACCATGGGTCAGATCGTAAGTGGCGAAATAGACATTGCATTTGGAAACGCGAACTTCCCACTCCCGGCAGGATTGAAGGCTAAGGCTCTACCCCCATTAAAACGCTATGTCTTCGCTCGTCATGGGCACCCAGCTTCAAACGACTGGACAACGGAAAGTTGGATGAGTTGGCCTCATGTCGTTGTGCGCGTTCCGGGATCAACAAATGGAACCGTAGAAGAGCGGCTTGACAGCCTTGGTCTGAAACGCCGGATTGGATTACACGCTGCCAGCTGGTCGGGCATTGGTGCGGTCTTGAGTAATACCGACATGCTGGGCAGCTTTGTCGCGCTGTGTCTACTGGAGGGGATGCAGAATGAACATATTCACGTATTCGAGCCTCCCGAACCCTTGCCTGACGTGTCTTTTCGGGTGATCTGGAAATCTGAACTTGATGGTGACCCCGCCACCCGGTGGATACGCGATATTGTTTTGACGACATTCGATGCGCTAATCACCGAGGCCGACCGGCGCCTTGCTTCATTTGACATCATCAAACCGCACCAGAGCGGTCATAGGTAGCAAGACACGGCTGACGAAGTGGGTTGTCGGGAGAGAGTCCTGTATTATCATGCTGTTGCTACGGGTTGGTGTGGTGAGGCCGATACTATGCCGTACTACGAGGCAGCCTTCTGGCCCTCGCCAAAGCCGACCGCTCCAGAAGAGAACGATATGCCCAGAGAAACCGCTATTTGAGAAGGTTGCACGCTCCCGCAACCAACACTAATTGCGATCCGCCCGCCCCTGAGGCGGTTTTTTTGCGTTCCAGCGCAATCGTCAGAATGCCAGCGAGGTCACCATGGACCTCGATCTGAAGTTCGTGGCCCTCCATGTCGGGCGTGAGTTCGATCTTCTGGACAAGCGAGCGCAGCACATCGGAATAGCTGCCGCGATCATGTCGGTTCCAACGATTTCAGACGAAGCATTCTTTGGGCGAATTCACCGACGATTTCATCACCCACATGGTGATGTCGATATCATCTGCTGTCAGCCCACGAGCGGATTGCTTGCGTTTGATCAGGGCCGCTTTCACATTGGCGGCCACGACGCCCATGCCCTCATCCGCCCGGACGCAGATATTGCCGGACTTTATCTCGATGCCGTCTGATTTTCGGGTTGCCCGGTAATGATATCGCAACATGCTTGCCTCCATCACAACAAGTCGGCCGCGATATCATACCATGATTCTGGCACGGTTCTGTTACAGGATGCGTGACTTGTCCAACCTGCCGTGTTCAGGCAGCCTGATCGATCACCTTGATGACAGCCTCGACAAGGGCTTGCGGCTTGTATCCGTGCTTCGACGGGGTCAGGCCCATGCGGAGGATAACAAGGTTGCGTGAGGGTATGACGGCGAGGGACTGCCCATCATGACCCAGCATCCAAAAGGCATCGGCCGGGATGTCATAGCCGATATCGGGATCTTTTTCCTCTGGCTCATTGACGCGCGGTCCGTGAAGCCAGAGGCCCCGCCCATATTCGCCGTCTGATGCTTCCGTCGGTTCGCGCATCCAGGTGACCCAACCTTCCGGCAGGATGCGCTCGCCATGCCACACACCATCATGGAGCAGGAGCTGACCGAACCGCACCCAGTCCCGCGCGCTGGCGTAGAGGTTGGACGCGCCGACGAATGTTCCCGCGGCATCTGTCTCCAAGACGGCCGATGACATGCCGAGCGGACCGAACAATGCCTGCTCCGGCCAGACGAGGGCAGCCTGGGGATTATCGAAGCTGTTTTGCCAGAGCCACGACAGCAGGATGCTGGACCCACTCGAATAGCTGAACTCTTTGCCCGGTTGAGCAACGAGTGGTTGATTGGCGGGGACCGACACCATGTCCGGCGCCAGGTAAAACATGCGCGTGACATCGGTAACGGTGCCGTATTCTTCGTTGAACGCCAGCCCGCTTTCCATCGCGAGCAGATTGGCGATGGTAATCTCCGCGCGAGTATCATCCTCCCATTGCGGCAACAGGCCCGCATCCTTGACGGATAGACGGCTTTCACGGACCAATGTCCCGATAAGGGCCGCCGTCAAGGTCTTGGTCATCGACCAGCCGAGCAGCGGTTGATCGGCATGGCTGTCATGGCCATAGCGCTCACCAATAATGCGCCCATTCCGGAGCACGACGACCGCGCGCATGCCGGGTCCGGTGATTGCCGGATCATCCAGCAAGGCCGACAGTGCCAGGTCCTCGGAAACGATCAGCTTCTGCCCGTCAACCTGATCATTTCCGGCGGTCGTCATGTGCATTTTCGCGGAAGCGATATCGCCGTCCGGGACGGCGGCACATCCGGTTCCCTGGCGATAAACAGCAAGCCCATCACCCAATAACCCGAAGAGACCTGCGCGGACGGTGCCTTCGCTCCGATCGACCTCCACCCGCATCAATCGCAACAAGGGATTTCCTGGTGCCTGGACATCTTCCGCCAGGACTGTTTCCGGGTCGCGCCCAGCCACAAATACATTGGAGCAGACGATCTTTGCCGTGTAGTTGGACCCTGTGCGGAGAATTTGAGGGGGCCACACGTAAAGCCAGGTGAACAGGCCTATACCAATAATAACAACCGCGCCGGAGATCCACCGCGCGGCAATCGCGACCATTTTCACCTGAACCCCCGATTAATAGATTACTTGCAAGGCTGGCCTCAGGATTGCATTGGTTGCAAGGAGTTTTCACTTACGTAAGGCAGAAAAACAATTTCATATGCCTGTGATATTTCGGTACCGAGATCGCAGATCGGATGGATTGGCCTGCTATAGACGATCCCTGTAACCTGAAGCAATATGCCGGTGATTTGATTCCGCTCCAACCGGAACCTGCCTGATTTACGGAGGTGATCTTGGGATCGAAAGATTTGCTGGAAGACTTCGTGAAGGAGGCGCTCGTCGCAGGGCAGGGGAAGGACGATATCGCCGTGGCCTTGGCCGATGCGGGCTGGTCGGAAACCGAAATCCATGATGCAGTTGACAGCTGGACTGGCGCGGAGCCCGGCATGCCGCCGGTTCCCCATCCCAGGCCATATGTCTCCGCGCGGGACGCGATCCTCTACGGGCTGCTGTTCATTTCCCTGGCTGTCCTGTGCTGGCATATCAACCAGCTTGGATTCGGAATCATCGATCACCTGGTTGAGGACGTGGCAGATCGAACGCGGGGTTCGAGTTACTTGCGCTGGTCGATTGCCGTCCTCGTGCCTTTCCTCCCGCTGTTTCTGGTTCTGGATCGTCGCATCTACCGCCAGACCCGCGAGGATCCCGGTCAGAGACGATCGCTCGTGCGCCGCTGGTTCGCCTCGATCACCTTGCTTCTGGCAGTGTTGGCTTTGCTGGGAGATTTTTCGGCAAGCGTCTATGCCGCCCTGTCCGGAGAACTGACGCTTCGATTCATTCTGAAGGCTTTACTGGTCGCAATCACGGGTCTCCTGGTGCTGGGTTACTATCGGGGCGAGATCAATGATTGAGCCACGCCGGAACTGGGTCATCTGGGCGATTGCGGGCTTGACCCTGGCGACGATGGTTGGCGGCCTCATCGTCACGGGCGGACCTGGCCAAGGTCGGAAGGAACGCAGAGATCATGTCCGCTTGAATGACCTGGCGGCGCTCTTCGACCAGGCCCGCTGCATAGGAGCCTCCGAACAACGCAATGACGGAGACCTGTCAGCAACAGCCCAATGCCCGGATGAACCGCGATTGGCCGATCCCTATACGGATGAACCCTATCGCATTGAGCCTGTAGAGGATCGGCATCTGCGGTTATGCGCAATTTTCGAGCTCCCGGCAGATGGCGATCGCCCCCGATATGGCGGCCCACATGGCGAATGGGACGGTCATTGCGTCGTCATTCAGCTGAAATATGACTGAGCCGATTTACCCGCAGAGGTTTCTGCCATGAAGATTTTGACCATCACCATGATCTTTCTGTCCCTGACGCTGAACGCGGCCATCTTCGGCTTTTTCTTTGCCTGGGTCTGTTCGACCATGTGGGGGTTGGATGCGGCCGACCCGCGTGTCGCGATTGAAGCCATGCAGGCAATGAACGCCTCGGTGCGGAACGCCGTATTCGCGCCGGCATTCTTTGGCACCCCGGTTGCGTTGGGGCTCACGGCTATATTGCTGTACATCCGGAGTCATCACCTGAGCGCTGCGGCATTTGCCGGTGCGGCGGTGACTTATTTTTGCCTGGGGCTCGTGCTGACAATGATGGTCAACGTCCCGATGAACGAGGCTCTGGCTGGTGTCACCGTGTCGGGTGACGCCGAGGAAGCCCGCAGGATCTGGTCCGATTATTCCGGCAGATGGCAGGTCTGGAACCAGATCCGGAGCATAGGTTCCCTCACGGCATTCCTCCTGGCACTTGCCGGTGTATTGCGCATCGATCCGCGTAGCATCTGAGAGTTTCCGGAAATTGCCGGACAGAAACCATTCCAACCAGGCTGACTCTTGTTAGCGCGTGCACTGCGATAGGTCAGGCTGCGGTCCATTCTCGGGACAGAAGACCTCCTGTCGGGGAAAACCGATGCTGGTATCGGGAAATTCGATGGTGAAACCACCATTGGCCCATCCCCGGCACCCTTCGCCGAGATATTCAGAAGAGGCATCGCAACCCGATCCAAGATAGACGGTTTCGATCTCGATCGCCTGACTTGAATTCACGCCGTTTCCCTTGAATAGACCAACGGGATATTCAAGGGAAACGGCGGGATCACGTCCGGTTGCTATCCAATGGATTGCTCACGACGACATACGTTTGACTGCCACTGGGACAAATCCGCCATCCGCACAGGTCTCGCCAAACGGCGGGATCAACCGTCAGCTGCCATTCGCGAACGTCGTCCCATTGGGATCGTGTTTTGGGAAAATGGGCCTAGTCGTTTATAAGTTGGGCGGAGCGTCATGCCAACGCAGCGAGCCTGTCACGCAGCCAGCTTTGTGCTGGATGGTTGGTCGTGCGTTCGTGCCAGATACTGGCGATGGCGAATCCGGGTATGTGGAGCGGCGGCTCCAGCACCTGCACCCGGTCTGACCAACCGTCTGCGATTCGGCGTGGGATTAGCGCGATCATATCGGATCGTGACACGATCTCCGGCACGATCAGGAAGCCCGATGTGGACAAGGCGACGGTACGACGGCGGCCGATCGCCTCAAGAGCCGCATCCGTGGGCCCGGCAAAGCCGCCGCCCCGAGTCGAAACGACAACGTGGTCCAGCGCGCAGAACAAGTCCAGATCAAGAATACCCCGCACGGCCGGATGGCCCTGTCGCGCGACGACCGCATACTCCTCCTCGTAGAGCCGGCGCTGGCGCATCGCCGCCGGCGCGGTTTCGGGCCTTGCCAAGGCCAGGTCCACCTCGCCTCGCTCCAATTGTGTCGTGAGTGCCATCACGTCGAGTGCCCGCCAGGCGATGCGGATCATCGGCGCCTCGGCCCGCAATGCGACCGAGAAGCGTGCCAGCAACGCATACTGGACGTAGTCGCTCGCCGCGATCACCACGGTTGCACGCAGGGTCTCCGGATTGATCGGCGCTCCTTGCTCCACGACGCGGCGAACACCCTCCAGTGCCTCGTGCAGTGGCTCCATCAGCTCCAGTGCCCGCTGGGTCAGAACCATCCCGCGCTGGCCCGGGATCAGGAGCGGATCGCCGAGTGTATCGCGGAGTCTTGCCAGCCGTGCCGACAAAGCAGGCTGGCTGAGGTTCAGCCGGCGCGCGGCGCGTGTGACGTTGCGCTCCGCAAGCAGGGTCTCAAGCGTCACGAGAAGTCCGAGATCGAGGTTCCTGGTATCCATCGTGTCGATAGCAACACGTAAAACGTTCGATTTCAATACTCAAGGTAAGCGCGCTATTTAAGCTGGGAGCAGGTCAGATCCTGCGGCGCCACAATCGACGACACGGATACCAGTTCGCCTATGAAAGCTATCCAGGCTTATCCGCACCAAGGGCTCGACGGCCTGACGCTGGTGGACTGGCCGAAATCGCGGACGCCTTCCGGCTCCATGAATCTGGCGGCCATTTCGGCAAGATCGTCGTCGAATTCTAGCAACCCCCAACTATCAGGAAGAGATCATCATGAAAGTTCTCATTGTTTACGCGCATCCCGAACCCACTTCGCTGACACGGCAGTTGGTCGATGTAACTGATGAGACGTTGTCGGCAGCGGGACACACCGTGGTCCATTCGGACCTCTATGGCATGAAGTGGAAGGCAGTATATGACGCCGATGACTTTCCAGTGCGCGACAACCCTGAACGGCTGTCGTTCATCATGGAGTCGGGTCATGCTTACGCCAGCGGACATCAGACGCCCGACGTGATCGCCGAGCAGCAGAAGCTGCTCGCGGCCGATACTGTGATCCTGCAATTCCCGCTGTGGTGGTACGGCGTGCCTGCGATCCTGAAGGGCTGGATAGAGCGGGTCTATGCCTTCGGCTTTGCCTACGGCTATCAGAATGGCTCCAACGAGTTCCGCTTTGGCGAGGGCATCCTCAAGGGTAAGCGAGCGCTGGTCAACGTGCAGGCCGGCGGACCAGCGGCCGACTATGGCCCGCGGGGTATCAACGGGCCGATCGAGCAACTGCTGTTCCCACTGACTCATGGCGCGCTGTTCTACCCCGGCATGGATGTGCTCCCGACGCACGCGGTCTATGGCGCGGGTCACGTTTCCACGGCGGAAGAAGTGGAGGCGATCAAGGCAGCATGGCGTGTGCGTCTCGCCGGGCTTTTCACCGACACGCCGGTTCCGTTCCGGTCGCAGAACGGCGGCGACTTCCCCGATCGCCACACCATGGCCGATCACGTTGCGCCGGGCCAAACCGGCCTCGTCGCGCACGTTGCCGATCCGGACGACGCATAAAGAGCAACGCCGATGTCGCCTGCATTGATCGCGCTTGCCGTCGCGGCCTTCACCATCGGCACTGCGGAATTCGTCATGATCGGGCTTGTCCCGGATGTCGTGCGCGATCTTACGGTAACGATACCCCAAGCGGGTCTGCTTGTGACTGGCTATGCCCTGGCCGTGACCGTTGGAGCGCCGACGGTCACGGCCCTCACTGGAAGGCTTCCCCGCCGCGGGCTTGTGGTTGGACTGATGGGCCTGTTCACGCTCGGTAATCTGCTTGGCGGCGCTGCGCCGTCTTATGAAGTGCTGCTGGCCGGGCGGATCGTGAACGCGGCGCGCGCGTGGTGGCGACGAGGTTCGCGGGGCTCACCCTTGCAATGGTCATAGGTGTCCCGTTCGGCACAATCTTCGGACAGAGCCTTGGGTGGCGTGCACCGCTGCTGGCGGTGGCTGTGCTCGGATGCGTCGCGACAGCGCTATTGCGACTTTTGTTGCCGGGGGAAATCCCCCACGCTCGGCCCGCCGGATTGCAGTCGCAGTTCGCCGTATTGATGAAGCCCCGCTTGCTGGCGCTCTATTTCATCGCCATGACCGGGTTCGGCGGATCATTCGTGGTTTTCACCTTTCTCGCGCCGCTGCTGATCGAGGTACCCGCCCGTCGCTGCCTTCCTATAAACGAACCCTATGCGGGCAGCCGGTGACTGAATAGGCGGGCACCCGGCACGCCGCATTATGGGGACAATCCAATGGCGAAAGATGAGCAAGTGGAACGGGGCAGAGCAGGGGACATGCCTATGGGCGAGCGGCTTTTCCGCGTCTGCCAGCTCCTGGACGCAATTGAGGCATGTAAATGGGAAGATACCGAGCCGGTGATCGTCGCCATTCTGGAAGAGGCCCGGATCGGCGCGCCAGATGTGCCCTTCGGGGATGTCGAGGCAGATGCCGACTTCTGGGCCGGTCTCGCGACATATGAGGAGTTGCGGGCGTATTTCATCGCCTCTGGCCGGAAACTGGTCAATCAGCAGTTGGGCCAGCGCGGCCGGATGCGCTTGATCAAGTGCATCTTGGCGTCGATGTCAGCCGATGAACGGAGGGAAGCATTTCGATACCTTAACCCCTCTTCACCATTTTAACTGAGCAAGATTGCTATCAGATATGGATGGCTGAAGAGTCTCAGAGACCTAGATCATGTCACTTGACGGCGCGTCCAAACCTGTCCTTGATATCGGAAAAGATTATCCGGCTGTCGATGGCGTGAGCGAGATAGAGGGAACAGTCTTAGCTGCCGACAAGCTTCAAGAGCTCATCACGCGCACTGTCGCAATGGCTTTGGGAGATGCCGCGCGCGGCAACTTGATCATGCGCGCAGATGGCATCGACCAACTGTCGGTGCTCAGCAATGATAGCATCTATCCGAGTGCCGCCATATCCGGCTCGGACACGCAGCGTTTCAATAAGCAGCCGACCCCGATTTAAAGTGAAAATAGCTTCAGAATTGTTTGGAATACAGTTTATAAAATTATGGAGCTTGAAGTTCGCTTGGAGAAGTTCTTGGGGCGTAGCGATCTTGGCTTTTTCTTCGAAGGTTGTTGCGAGATTTCTCAGCGTGACGGCATCCTCGCTCTGAATCATCTCAGCGCATTTTCCAGCCAGCATGGCCTCTACGGCTCCTCGCACTTCTAGGACGTTAGTGATATAGTGCGAGTCAATCGTGCGTATTTCTGCGCCGCGTCGAGAATGAACGATTAAGATTCCCTCTGCCTCGAGGTCCTGTAAGGCGGTTCTAACCGGCATGTGGCTGACACCACACAAGGTGGCTATTTCATCGATTTTTAGCCTTTGACCAGGCACCAGCTCCCCTAAAAGGATGCGACGCCGGAGATCTGCAACGACCTGCTCTGCAGTTGTCATGCCGATTCTGGGAAATTCGTTCGCGGTTGTCCCGTCAGAAGCCAACAGAGTTCCTCCCCTTTTTTGTTATCCCGGGTCTTATTGTTGTCGCACGAATCTACGCAACAATTCGTGTTCGGCGTCTCACGCAACAGGCGTGAGCAATGGACGATTGTCGAAATATGCAGCTATGTTGTCGAGAACGCATTGCCCCATGGCAATACGAGTATATTTTGAACCGCTGCCGATATGTGGCTGCAAGACGACGTTAGGTGCTTTCAGCAAAGCATCAGGAACTAGAGGTTCGTTGGCGAAAACATCTAGGCCAGCTCCCGCGATAGCACCTTCTGCGAGGGCTCTAATAAGTGCTTGTTCGTCCACCACAGACCCACGCGCAACGTTAAAAAGATAGCCATCGGCGCCCAAGGCTCTCAACACCTCCGACGATACAAGCCCCTTCGTTGCCGCGCCGCCCGGCACAGCAATCACCAAAAATCGCGCCCATGTCGCGAGTTCGGCTATGTCAGAGAAATAGCGATGTTCAATATCGGCTTGGCGGCTGCGACCAAAATAGCCGACGTCCATTCCAAAACCGCCAGCTCGCCGCGCGATTGCCCGGCCAATGCCGCCAAGGCCAATGATGCCTATACGCTCACCCCATACCTTGCTTCCCAAATCGGGTTTTTCCGACTGCCACCTTCCTTGGCGGACAAAAGCATCGAAATGAACAATCCGGCGCACTGTAGATAACACTAGTCCGAAAGCGAGATCGGCAACGCATTCCGAGACGACGCCGGGCGTGTGTGTAACGCTGATACCTCGGCGACGTGCCGCGATAACGTCGATGCCATCGTATCCGGCTCCAGAGGAGGCAACCAATTGCAACTTGGGCAATTTGGCAAAGACCTCATCGCCCAACTGGTAGTCGCCTCTTGTCGCGATGACCCGTGTGGTGGAGGCAATACAATCTAGGAAGGTCGATTTGTCTTCAGCGCGATCATAGCGGTGGACCTCGTAGTCCTTGGTCAGCGCTGCTTCGGTTTCCGAGAGCAATGGCCCTATTTGCAAGACAGAATGGATCACTTCTTTGCTCCACAAAAATGACTCGATTCAGGTTATTGATATTTGATCAAAAATACAATAGTGCTGCTTCATCGCTCTTGGAAGAGGGAGCCTGATGCTTTGGGAGGCATTATGAAGTCAGCAATAGCAATCCTATCGGCCATATTGGCCGCCACATCCGTCGGTTCGGCCTCTGCGGACGACACCTATCCATCAAAGGTGATTCGCATGGTGGTGCCCTTTCCACCCGGAGGCACTTCAGATTTTGTGGGGCGTGTTGTCGCCGAGCAGCTTAGCAAAGATCTGGGACAGACAATCGTTATCGAAAACCTCCCTGGCGCAGCTGGAACAATTGGCACCGTCAACGTCAGAGAAGCTAAACCAGACGGATATACCCTGCTATTGACCTCGTCTGATGTGACTATCGTTCCCAGCTTGCAAGCAACGCCGCCATACGACCCGGTGGAGGATTTTGAACCGGTGGCACTGCTTCTGCGCTATGCGCACTTTCTTGTTGCTAGCAAGGACTTCCCCGGAAATAGCATCGCCGATGTTATCGAGTTATCCAAGGAAACTCCCGGATCCATTAACTACGCCTCTGGCGGAATAGGTGGCAGTAATCATCTTGCGGGTGAACGCTTTCAAAGCGTTGCACAGATCGAAATGACACACGTGCCCTATAATGGGAACGGTCCCGCCATCACCGATCTAGTTGCCAATCGCGTGCAGCTATTGTGGACTTCTCTGGCACCTGTTTCAGGTTTCATCGATACTGGCCAACTCAAATTGATTGGCACATCAGGAACTGAGCGCTCAGGAATAGAACCCAATATTCCTACATTCAGCGAAAGTGGGCTGCCCGGTTATAGCCTGCTGAACTGGTACGGAGTTCTAGCGCCCGCTGGCACCCCAGAACCCATCGTCTCGCAGCTGAACGCAGCGCTGAACGATGTCTTGTCCAATCCCGATGTACTCGCAAAACTTGCGCCTATCGGTGCGACACCTGCGGCTGAAACTCCGGCTGATTTCAGCGCCCTCATCGGCGAAGAAATCGTTAGTTGGCAGCAAATCGCCAGAGAAGCCGATTTGATTGCGGATTGACCTCTTTCCTTACTGCTGCTGCCCACCGCGATCAGCGGGTGCGCAGGAAAACGGCGTCCCACGCAGGAGACCTTGATGAGACAGAATATGACCCGTGCCGCTGCCCTGTCCGGCACACCCGCATTTGGCACGATGAGTAATCTCGCGAGCCCGCTCGCAATCGAGACATTAGGTCATTCAGGTTACGATTTTCTTGTTATCGACCTTCAGCACGGCGAAACCGGCCTGCAGTCTCTGCAAACCCAGATGCAGGTTCTTAGTACCACGCCGACGACGCCGCTCGTCCGCACTACCGCTAACAATCCGTCAGAGATTCAGCGCGCACTCGACCTTGGTGCTTATGGTCTGATTATCCCTTTCGTCAATTCGGCGGACGAGGCTGAAGCTATCGTCACCAATGCCTTATACCCGCCCTTTGGGCAGCGCAGTTTCGGCCCTACGCGAGCTGTAATGTATGCGGGCTCCGACTATTTCTACAAAGCTGCCGACGAGCTCCTGATTCTACCGATGATCGAGACGGTCGAGGGAGTGCGGAATGCTCGCGAGATTCTCTCGGTCCCGGGTGTCAGTGGCTGCTTCGTCGGCCCGGCAGATCTAAATATCGCTCTTGGTCACGGTCCAGGCACACCGACGACGGAGACAGAGAAAAGCATCGCTGAGGTAGTCGCTGTCACAAAAGAACTTGGTAAAGTCTTGGCGATCCATACTACTTCAGTGGCCGACGCTAAGGCGCGGATCGACCAAGGTTTCAACTTAATGACGGTCGCAGCTGACACGCGCCTCGTTCGAGCCATGTCTGAGCAGAACCTTAAAGAGTTGCGCAGCTGTTAAGTCGTCCCTGAATTGGTCCGCACTGACAGTGCGGTTCCCAGATCAGCAACATGCGGAGGAGCGGATGCACTTAGAAATTCACAGCCGCCAAGATTTCTGGTCCGGTATAATGTTCGTCGGTTTTGGCGTTGTTTTCAGCCGGATCGCCATTGAATATGATATGGGGAGATTGTCGGCGATGGGACCGGGGTGGTTTCCATTCGCCCTTGGCTCTCTACTGACGGTGATTGGAGGGTCTCTCGTCGTCACCGCCATTCGCTGGAATGCTCACAAGCGTAGCGCCGCAAGTGCCTTGTATGAAATGGGCGAAGACGAGCTTCCTCCGGTAGGGTGGCGGGGGCTGTCGCTGGTTCTAACGGCCATTGCCGTATTCGCAGCCGGCCTTCCTCATCTCGGCGTGCTGTTGGCCGTTTTTATAATGGTCATTATTGCGGGTACAGCCTCGACAGAGTTGCGCACCGTTGAACTGCTGATGACAGCGATTGCGTTAAGCGCATTGTGCTATGGTCTTTTCGTACGCGGCCTCGGCGTGCCGCTGCCGGTCTGGCCCACGTTCGTCATAGGTGGTTGAGATGGATCTTCTGAACAATCTCGCCCTTGGCCTGCAGACAACCGTGCAGTGGCACAATCTGCTTTATTGTTTCGTTGGTGTCTTTCTGGGCACCGCTATCGGCGTGTTGCCAGGGTTGGGACCACTAGCCACCATCGCAATGTTGCTGCCCCTGACGTTTCAGATGAGTAGCCCGGAATCCGCATTGATCATGTTGGCAGGCATCTACTACGGCGCTCAATATGGTGGGTCGACAACGGCAATTCTGGTGAACCTGCCCGGCGAAACCTCGTCGGCGGTCACTGCCCTTGATGGATATCAAATGGCTCGGCAGGGTAGGGCAGGGGTCGCCCTTGCGATCGCAGCGTTGAGCTCTTTCTTCGCTGGCACGATCGCGACAATACTGATCGCGATCGCCGCAACGCCAATGGCCGCTCTCGCATTCCAATTCGGACCTGCCGAGTACTTTTCTCTGATGATCCTTGGCCTGATTGCCGCAGTTGTTCTTGCGCATGGCTCCGTGTTGAAAGCCCTTGGCATGGTTATCTTGGGTCTGCTGCTCGGCATGGTCGGAACAGATGTTAATTCGGGCGTGCCGCGCTATTCTTTCGGCCTCCCGCAATTGGTCGACGGACTCGAGATAGCCGCAATCGCCATCGGCGTATTTGGCTTTGCAGAAGTCATCTCGAACCTAGATGAAAGGCGGAGCGGGCGTCCTGTCACCGTCCCGGTTGGACGCCTAATTCCACGGCTAGCTGAGTTGAAAGAGGCACTTCTTCCAGCGATACGCGGCACGATCTTCGGCTCTATCCTCGGAGTTCTTCCTGGCGGTGGAGCCACGTTGTCGTCATTCACCTCCTACGCGACAGAAAAGAAACTTTCAAAAAAACCTGAGAATTTCGGCCGTGGCGCCCTTGCAGGTGTTGCCGGACCCGAGGCCGCAAACAACGCAGGCGCACAGACATCGTTCATTCCGATGCTGACGCTCGGCCTTCCATCGAACCCGGTGATGGCGCTGATGATCGCCGCCCTGATGATTCATTCGATTCAGCCAGGGCCGCAGGTGATGACGTCCAATCCAGTGCTGTTCTGGGGCCTGATTGCCTCGATGTGGATCGGAAACCTGATGCTGGTGATCCTTAACCTGCCACTTGTTGGCCTGTGGGTCCGGATGCTGCAGATTCCCTATCGTATCCTCTTTCCATCGGTGCTGATGTTCTGCGTCATTGGCGTATTCTCGATGAGCAACTCTACCTTTGATGTCTGGATCACGTTGCCTTTCGCGGCGCTCGGCTATCTATGGAGGCGCCTTGGGTGCGAACCAGCGCCACTGCTATTGGGTATGGTTCTTGGGCCGATGATGGAGGAATATCTGCGGCGGGCCATGATCTTGTCGCGAGGAGACTGGACCGTTTTCGTCACTGAGCCTTTGTCCTGTGCATTGTTGCTCTTGGCGGCTATTTTGATCCTGCTTGTGATGCTGCCCTCGATCCGGCGCACGCGCAAGGATGTCTTCGCCGACTCTGACGATTAGAAAACTGATAGCCGGGGTAAACGCACATCCCGGCCAATCTCATTGATTGTTCCCCATTAAAGCACACAAGGGTTCGACATGGACGATCTGTTTGATATTTCTGGCAACGTGATCCTCGTCACTGGCTCCACTGGAGGAATAGGCCGTGCACTAGCTGAGGGTTATGCTGAACGGGGTGCCAAAGTCGTAATCAATGGACGTGACGAAGCTCGGGTCGCCTCCGAGACCGCGCGGCTTACGGCACTTGGCCACTCCGCCACAGGTGCCGTATTTGACGTAACAGACCCGCAAGCAGTGGATGAAGGGGTGAAAAGCATTGAGGCTGAGATTGGTCCAATTGCCGCTCTTATAAACAATGCCGGTATTCAGCACCGTCAGGCGCTAGAGGACTTCGACAATGAACGGTGGGATGCACTTCTCGCAACGAATGTGTCCAGCGCTTTCTATGTCGGAAAAGCGGTTGCCCGGCACATGATTTCCCGTCGGTCTGGAAAAATAATCAACATCGCATCAGTCCAAACCGAGTTGGCGCGTCCCGGTATTGCACCATATGCGGCGACCAAAGGCGCGATACGCAATCTTACACGGGGAATGTGCGCCGATTGGGCGCGTTATGGCTTGCAGGCGAACGCTATTGCGCCCGGCTATTTCCGAACCGACCTAAACGCGGCGCTGGTCGCCGATCCCGCTTTCACGAAGTGGTTGGAGGCACGCACCCCTGCAGCTCGCTGGGGTAATGTTGGCGAGTTAGTCGGCGTGGCCGTCTTCCTTGCAAGCAACGCGTCAAGCTTCGTGAATGGGCAGACCATCTTTGTGGATGGCGGTATCACGGCTTCGGTATGACAGCTTCCCCGTCTGGTAAGTTCGCTGTTGTCGTAATGGGCGTAAGTGGCTGCGGAAAATCCACGCTCGCAGTCGCATTAGCTGACGCGCTGTGTGCACATTTCCTCGAAAGTGACTCGCTCCATCCAACCGTCAATATCGCTAAGATGTCGGCGGGCAGGCCACTAACCGACGCGGACCGTGAACCTTGGCTGGAACATGTGGGCCGAGAAATATTGCATTTGAAAACTGACGGTGTCGTTGCTAGTTGTTCGGCACTACGCCACGCATACCGGGACAAATTGCGTGAAGTGGGGGGCACTGACCTAATTTTCGTACATATGGTGGGTACGTTCGATTTGATCAGAGACCGAGTAACCGCTCGCAGGGGTCACTTTATGCCTGTTTCTTTACTCAGAGATCAGTTTTCTGCTCTGGAGTCACCAAGTCGTGGGGAAGCCGTCATCGAAGTGCCGATAGCAGCTAGTACTGAGGAGCAGACCAAGATTGTGCTTAATGGTCTCAGACAATTCCGCTGCAACAACGATACAGCGCCGGGCGAGCATCATAGGTTACGCTGAGGATACGCTCGGATCCGTCGGTTAATTTATCAGAAATTTCGTATGCCGCCCAGCATCAGCTGGGCCGCACGAGGGGATACCAGACCTTCTTTGCGGCCATTGCGGCAGCGCAAGCTCGCGCGTATTGGCCAGATTGGTCACTTGTCAGTTGCGCCAGTAATGGGAACGGTATTCCCCCGGTGTCGCCCGTCCATGATTTCCGCCATGCCGGGTTCAGGGTGCACTGGCTCGCCCAGGCTGAGATGTCGGGCTGCGCTTCGTAAAGAACGGGCTCAATCCGGCGAGATGAGCGCCCGCTGGATCGTGGACACTTAATCTATCGCGAAATGACTGGTTTGGCATTAGCCGCCCCGCTTAAGTGGAAGATGCGTGCTGGTCGCAACCTTCTCCGCCAGGAAATCGATCACGGTGCGCACGGCGGGAAGCTGTCCGGATCTCACGCGCGAAGCGGCGACAGGCCAGGTCCGGCGTGCCGTCCGGGCGTTGCAGCTGGAAACCGAGCTGCGCACGAGTCCTGAACGCCGCGCGGATCGCTTCGTGAGCCGCTGGCAGGCACTCGACCGGGCTGTTGAGCAGAGATATGCGGCGGGCGATTATTCCGGCTATCACGCCGCACGGAAGGAGATGAGCGAGATGGCCAGGAGCCTGGAGCGCGATCCGCAGCTGGAATCCATTCTCGCCAATCGCAAGCGGGAGCTCGGCATTACCTTCGAATCGGGCCGCCGGCTTGGTGCGGAACTGGCCTTCCACCACGGCATCGATCTCGGCCGGGGACGCGGGCTCGGCTTGTGAGACCCTCCGATTTGCCGTCGTTTTCGGGTCATGCTGCGATAGGCGATGAATCCTCGAGATTTTGACCTATAGATATCAGACTGGGCGATGCGTAAAGCCGCACCCGGCGCTTTCCCGCCCGGGGTATCAAAAAACACCAGATGTATTTTACTGTGAAATTATTTTGAATGCATTACCAACAGTAGCGGCCTGATCTGTGGTGAAAACCCGCACGACAACCCTAGGAAACCTACCGACAATGACAACAATAGCCAGTCGTCACGGCCAATAACATAAGTAATAATAATCCCAAGCAACCCAATCCCGGCCAAACCAAACGACACCCAGACCGACGGAATGCGATCCATATTGCGAAGCGCAGCATATTTCTTGGAACTTCCAATCTCCGCCTCAGAAATAATCGCTGATACATCGGCATCGCGTCCCCGCGAAATCCCGAGATGCCTGGCTATATGAATATTTAACCCCAGTGTGGATAGCCAGACGATAACCATGCCTGCATATCCCCAAACCGGCATCAGGGCACTCAGTGCGCCAAAGATTAATGCACCGAAAAGCCAAACAATATCTCCTACACTAAGATAGCTTAGTAATAGGAGAGACCAAGTACTTCCTCGTTGGGTAAAGCGATAAAGCCAGAAGCACAGTGCTTCAAGCAGCATGACAATCACTGGCAACAGTGCAAGCAAACTCAAGCGCGCGAGGAGGAAGCCAAATGGTAGATACATTACGGTCGCACGGATTAGTATTCCGCTTGACCACACCGTCCGCGGGTTCGGTGCCCTGTTCATGGCGCTGTCATCATCCCCCGATAGATTTCATCACGTTCGCCATTTGTGTTGCGTAAAGCGTTCTTCATACTTTCGCGAAGACCCATATAGGAAACGGCCTTTCCGAGTGCCCACCCGACCGCAACCGATACACCGATACCGGCAGCAACAAACAAGACTACTGGTGCCGCAACAGTAGATGCGGCAATCGCGGCCCCGGCAACAATTGCACCAGCGACCGCACTGACAACGGCCATGGAAAGGTCAAGGATTAGATCCACCAGAAGATCGCTCAGTTCGCGTTCGTGTTCAGGCTGCGAATAATGCGCCGCAATATCGACGCCGGCCACGAACACCAAGCCGATCACACCTGCCTTCTTACCGAGATTTTTCACGGCGCTGGCGGCGTTTCCTGCGGGAGTCTGGAACGCGGTGTTAAGGAGCGTGACGTTTTTTCCGGTCAGTCCGCCCATGCCATAACGTGTGCCGGTGATCATACTGCGCAAGCGATTGTTCCCGTGGAAAGCAACCATCCGCGTCCCGTTGGCCATGCGATAAAAGCGAGCTTTAGTGAAGCCCATCTCGCGCAAAAAAGTTCGATGCTCCTGCACCGATAAAATTACGCCTACTTTTATGGCCACGCCACCGATTCGCTTGACATAGGATTGAACGGTTTCGCTCAGCCAACGGGTGTCGCCGTCGTCGAGTTCTTCGACGTTTTTCGTCCCGTCACCGCCGGGAGGGGCTCCAAATTCCGGATCAACCTCAATCGCAGTGATGGCATGTTCATTCGCTGCTTCCCGGTTCTCAGCGTATTCATGCTGACGCAATTCGGACAGAACGTCCAATGCGTTCATTTCATGTCCTCGTGGAATCGAACCCATCTGCCCCGGCAGCCGTGCAGACGATACTTGGCCGATTGGCACATGCGGGACGCCTTCACCACGTGCGCGCGCCATGGCTTCCGGATCCGGCTGAAAAGGTGGAGGTGGTGCTGGAGGGGGTGGAGAGGCCAGACCGATCCGAACCTGCAATTGATCGGGTCGCAAACACTGCCCGAAATCCTTGCTACCTCGAAGTAGTGTGTAGGGACGGCCCTTCACATCCAGATGAACAGATTGAAGCGTCCCGGACAGGTCATTCAGCAGGGTCTCGACACTGTTCATGGGTAGATTTGGGGTGCTCGATCCGCCGACATGGCCGCGCAAATCCGGGCAGGACAAGTTTTCTGGATTTCCCACAAAAAAGATGTTGCCTTGCTGACAAGCCGCAGCAATGCCATCGGTTTCGCGTCTGGTTGAAAAATCATTCATCAAAATCCCCTTCCGTGTTGCAAGCGCGCACTCGCCTCAGTCAGAATTTTCTTGGCGCGATCAAGTTGATGATCCGAGCTGACCAGCAACTTGTTGCAAATTGGATCCCGTCTTATTCTGCCGGAACTGACCACGTCAGCCAACGCGAAATCTGCAACAGCTTTCTCAATCCGCAATCCATTAGCATTTGCAAACTTCAGTTGACTGCTACAGAGAGAAAATTGGTCATCCGCCGACAAGCGAGCGAATCCTGGGCTTTCAGCCGCGAGAAATTTTTGCAGCTTTTTTATGAAAAGATCCTCTTGATGACGACGAAATATACTTCTTTCCAGCTCTCCTATCTCGAAACCATGATTTCTTGGCTGTCTGTCACTGAACGATGGAAAGTCGAAGCAAGAAAATTCCCGTTTTTCTGCATTTCCGATCAGTATCGCTGACAAAGCAGGTTCCGAACGATATTGTCCCCAGCGGGCCAAGCGTTCGATATCTGTTGCCACCTCGACTAGATAGCGTGACATCACCCTTGGCTCCCAGAAGCGAAAATAGAACCACTGCGATTTGTCGTCGCGAATCCGGACAAATCGTCTGAAATGTTTCCACATTTCATCCAGTTTGCGACAAGATCGCACAAATATTCCCGGTTCGTTTTCCCACAAGCCATTCATACCTTCGGAACCGGTAAACAGTCGCCGGACAAAGTCATTACCGTCTTCGAGGCGAACGATCCACGGTGCGACGTCCTTCAATTCTGCATAGGCCTCGCCCTTGAACAGGCAGCGATGTTCCAGCCCGCTGCCTTCCAGAAATTCGGGCAAACCTGCCACTTTCGCCCCGTCCAGAATGGCATAAGTGAACATCGACAGCGTTGCATTCGGGTTTCTGTCTGCTACTGCAATCTCCGTCTTTGTCGGATTCGAGTGAGCGAAAATAATCTCATGTAGGGTATCCGGGACGGTTTTCTTGGGCCAGACTCCAAGCTGCCGGTCTAGGGGCTCAACATTCTCGATGATCTCGATACTCAGTTCTCCATACTCAACTTGCTGCTGAACACTATATTCCAGCATCAGCCACGGATCAGACTGGTCCGCTTCTTCAACCATTCATAGCGTCCTCAGATGTCCCAATCTTGAATAGTTTGCGGACGGGGCGGACCGAGAGTCAATAAAACAATGGAAGTGTGGTTTCCCGAGCGCGGCAACTTTCAGGCGTCCTGATACCTACTCCGCCTTACCGTTATTGGGCGCAATGCTCCCTAGGTCATGTTGACAAATGACGGAGCCAGAGGCGGATCGACGTGATGTCAATGAAGCCTAGAAAGCTTTCCGCCGTCTTGTCGTAGCGGGTCGCTACACGCCTGGCGTTCTTGAGCTTGTTGAAGCAGCGTTCGACCAGATTACGCAGGCAATACAGCGAGCGATCGACACCAATCCGCTTCTTGCGGGACTTGCGCATCGGTATCACGGGCAGCACGTTGCGCCTCTCCAT
>NZ_QZCG01000015.1 GCF_003591515.1 Paracoccus onubensis | reverse complement strand
AAAAAATGCCAACGGCACAAGCACGGAACTCTGGTCGGGCTACGCCCTCCCGACGTTCCGTGCTTGTGCCGCTAACTGGCAGACTTTTGCGCCGCCGCGTGGCCGGGTTTTACTCCGCCGTTGACAGGCAGATCGACATTTGTTCCCTATTGGGAGACAGTGGCGCGTTGGACAGTTTGCCAAGCGAAGATCGAGCAAAATTTGAGGTTGGCAGACGCTGGATCTATGTCGCCCTTGATTGCGCGACACGCTGCGTGGTCGGGTTCCGCATTGTGTCGACGCCGAATGCCGATGATGCAGTTCGCACTTTGAACCTGATCATCCAGGACAAAACCCCCATAGCCGAAGCAGCGGGTTGTCAATCCCGCTGGGATCAGTGTGGTGGAATTGGTGTCCTAGTGACCGACCAAGGCTCTGCTTTCGCGGCCGAAAAATTCCGGATGACAGTTGCTGATCTCGGTACAACCTATGAGTCGCCACCTGCCGGAGCCCCAAAACTCCGCGGTCGGATCGAACGTCTCTTCCGAACTTTTGGTCAGCAACTCGTGCCGATGCTGATCGGTCGCACGTTCAATAATCCGGCGGAGCGCGGTGACTATCCATCGGAACAATGGGCGGCTCTGACTGATGACGAGTTGGCACAGATCCTTACGCTGTTCATCGTCGATATCTACCACAATTCACCTCATGCCGGCCTCAAGGGAGAGACCCCGGCGAACGCTTGGAAACGGGTGTCGGCCGAACAGGGGGTGACGCCACCGCCCGATGCCAATCATCGCCGTGCTGTGTTTGGTATTCCGCTCCACCGCAAACTTGATCGACATGGGGTGCGAGTCTTCGGGATCAACTATACCTGCTCGCAGCTGCAGGAAGCTTTGCTACGCGGGGCATATGGCGAGATTTCTATTCGGGTAGACCCCGAGGATTTGACGTTTATTTCAATCTGCCTCGGCCATGAATGGTTCAGCGCCGAGGCCGTATCGCATGCCGTATGGGGCCTGTGTCTCAGCGACTGGCTGGAGATGGTGCGCGAGCTGCGGACGCGGTTCCGAGAGGAGGCGGTCCTGTCCGAGCAAATCATTCGGGATACCAAAAAAAAATCTTTGCGATCGATGCCCGTGCCCGGCAATTGCGCCGGGTACAGCCGCCGCATCTCTCGGCCGAAGGATTGGATCGGGAGGAACGGCAGCTCTTTACAGGGCTACGCATTGGTCCCGAGGGTTCGGCCGCGACGGGCGATCTCGAATGGCCAAGCAACCGAAACCGACCCGAACCAGATGACCTTCTCTGCGATGTTATCACCCCGGATGCACCACCCTGTCAGCCCATGTCTGGCGACGCTTCTTGCGACGAAAATATACGCGAAGCTTCCGATAACGGCGACGAATGGATCTTTGATGACTGAATCTCTGAACACTGGCATCCAGCAGCGCGTTCTCGCGCTGCGGTCTATTTTCTCGAGTAATCAGGCCTATAGGAAATTCGAAGATCGTTTCGGCTACTTGCTCGAGCGGCGGCGTGCCGAAATTGCGGCTGGCGTAATCGCGGAGGCCCGCTGCGTCGCATTGATCGGGGCGTCGGGTAGCGGCAAGACCACTGCTGCGCGACACTTGATCACGACGCTTCCCGAGGTGGTTTCAAATGATCTGGAAACCGGGCGAATGGATGTTGCGAGTCTATCCGTACCCACACCGGCAACCTTGAAATTCGTCGGCCAAACCACGCTTGCGGCTCTCGGATTCCCGCTGCGCCGCGAAAAGACCGCCCAGACAATCTGGGATATGGTGAAGGATCACCTTGCCGCCCGCCAGACCTTGTTCCTGCACTATGACGAGGCCCAGGACTTGTCGCGGCATCAGACCCCAAAAGAGTTGAACTCAGTAGTTAGTACGTTGAAATCCCTGATGCAGCATCCGGTTTGGCCGGTCGGGCTGATTCTGACTGGCACCGAGGAACTCAAAACAATCATCAATCATGATTCCCAACTGGCGCGTCGCGTTTTCCCCGTTGAGTTTCCGCAGCTCAATCCGCTACTCGACACAGATCGTGTCATTCACCTGCTCAATCACTATACCGAACGAGCCGGCATGTCGGGAAGTGATGATGTCGCGACCGCTGAATTCGCCGCGAGGTTGATTCATGCGGCGGATCGAGAATTCGGGCTACTGATCGAATTGGCCATCTCCGCATTGGAAGAAGCTATGCGAAGCGATGCCGAAAAGCTGGAGATTGTTCATTTCACACAAATGTTTCGCAAGCGTTCGGGCTGCATAGACGGCCTGAACCCATTTGTCGCAGCGGATTTTGAACGAATCGACTGCCGACGACTTCTCGATCGTGGAGGAGAAACATGACGCAACTGGCGCTGACCATTCCGCCTTCGCCACTGGAGATGCCAACCTCATATCTTTCCAGGCTGGCTGATCGCAATCTATCCCCAGATCTTTGGACCCTTTGCCTTGACCTCGGGCTGGATTTTCCGGCGATTTCCAGAGGCGATCCGGCATCTGTTGCCGACATTTGTACTTTGGCGGGCATTCCCGCAGAAAGTTTCAAGGGTCGCACGGTCATCAAAACCTCAAGCATGAAGTATCAACTTGGCACCGTAGTGATGAACACCGAAACGCTGGCGCGTGGAGAAATCAGATACTGTCCGGTTTGCATTGCCGCTTCACTCGAATGCGGAGCTCGATTCTGGGAGGTCATTCATGAACTGCATTGGCAATTCATTCATATCCGAAGGTGCTGGCGCCACGATGTGGCATTGCAAAGCCACCGTAAATTCACGGACCCGTGGTTGAGATATGATTTCACTGCTTTTGTCCGTGATGCTGGACTGGACTTCTGGCATCTACCAAAGCCAACCCCGGTCGAAGCGGATGAAATTGATATTTACCTGACTAAGCGTGCCTACGGCATCCATGAAGAAAACTGGTGCAACCGCCTGCAGATTCCCGCTCTGATCAAAGCCTGCGAAGCCTTCGGTGTGCTGATTGATTACGGGCGAGATATCCGCGTCTCCGCGCTCGAAACTGATCAGCGACGCAACGCGATACTGACGGGGTTTCGGATTCTCAGCCGTGGTTCTGACGGAATTTGCCAAGCACTCGAACGCTTCAACCGGCGAACACCGTCGCGAGGCGGGAGCCAGCCGCATCCCAGCAATGGTGCGGTTCAACGATTGCTCGGTTCTCACGCCAAGCAGCGCGTAGATCTCGATCCTGTTCGTGATGTGGTGCGCGAATATTTCCTCGAACACTATCCTTTCCGATCGGGTACGATGGTTTTCGGCCAGAAAATCACTGAAACCCGGGTATTCTCAATTCGTGGAGCCTGTCGAGAGATCGGCATCCGGCGGTTACTATTAGAAGAAATCCTGATCCGTCGTGAGCTCGCATATCGTGATGACGCAGGACAGTTTCATCTTGAAACCGTCCTCAAGCGGACGCTCATCGAAGAAATCAAATGTGAAAAGCATGATTATCTTGATCAGAACCAGACTGCAGATTTACTCGGATGCAGCTTTGTCATGATCAAGAAACTCCAGCGCGCAGGAATTCTGCAACCGGTGGAAGGTGACAATCGTCGAAGACCAAAGGGATTTTATCGCCCTGCTGTGCTGGACTTCCTGACCCGATTGGGTGTCAATGCTGAACGAATTGAAGCAACTGACCCACGACGCTGTACCCTTGAATTGGTGGCGCGGAAGCTCAATTGCGGCGTGCCGGATGTCGTGCAGTTAATGCTGGAGGGCAAGATACAAGCAGTAGGTCGTTTGACTGATGAGCTACGTTTGGACTCGCTCGTAGTTTTGGTCAAGGATGTAGCACAGGCTCTCAACTTTACAGAGCCAAACGGTTTTTCCATGAAAGAGGTAAGGCGCCGTCTGTTCATCAACACTCGGACACTCGAATATCTTGTGGAAAACCACTTCCTGGACGTGAGACGAATGCGCCACAGCGTCACGCGTGCAACTCGAGACTATATAACAGCAGACTCGCTGACCTCATTCACGGCGTCTTTCATAACCGCTGGCATGTTCGCTCGGGAAAATGGTCTCAACGGGAAGCACGGCGCCAATTTGCTCCGAAAGTGGGGTCCCAAACCAATCAATTCCGATCCTGGCCTTCGCTCAATATTTCGTCGTGAAGAACTGCAGACCATCTCCTTCAAACGCGAGGAATGAACGATAATGAGCGTCCGTCGTCCCCGCTCTGCCGCTGCGAAGCAGTGAGAGATAGTGATGGGATTTGAAGGATCACTCGATGTCGTCGGCGGTTTTGGTCGGAGGAGGAGAAACGGTAGTTCGGTACGCAGACCCGGCATCAGCTTGGACGACGTGCAGAGCCACCTCCCGATCTCTGTCGTCTGAGGGCTTCAAATGCGCCCATCGCTCTTGCGATCGCTACTTCTGCCGCGTGCAAATCGAACCCTAATCTCGCTTCCGGATGGTCGGTGAAATCGAGCAAAACTTCAAATACCGCGTCGCATTCACGGGCGAGGCGCAGAAGATGATAACCGCTAGGGCTTCCTGAACCGTTCATCCAGGTCCTGGCGCTGCGGTCACTAACACCTGTCCAACGCATAATTGTCTTTACAGCCATACCAGTTCCGCCCAACTCGCCGCGCAGCGCATTGCTGATCTGCACGATATACTCGGCCTCTGTTGGTGCACGCTGCATTTTAGGAAGTTTTCTACCGCTATTGGGAAGCATTCTTCTGCTCCTTTCGGGTTAATGCTGTTCTGCGGATTAAGCGGCGCAGCCACCAGGGCCGGCGATGATCATTAAGTGGAACAACGGCAGTGACGAGCACCCTGCGACCGAGCCGCAGGGCATACCGGCTGCCGAATATGTCCGTATGTCAACCGAACATCAGCGGTATTCGACCGATAATCAGACTGCGGTTATTCGTAGATATGCTGACGAACGCGGATTCCGCATCGTGCGTACTTACGCTGACGAGGGACGGAGTGGCCTCACCACTGGCGGCCGGCCCGCTCTACAGAAGATCTTCGATGACATTGACAACGACCGCGTCGACTATCGTGCTTTGCTTGTCTACGATGTTAGCAGGTTGGGCCGATGGCAAGATACCGATGAGGCAGCCAGTAACGAACTTCGTTGCCGGCGTGCAGGCATCGCGGTCCATTACTGTGCCGAGCAGTTCGAAAATGACGGCAGCGTCGGCTCCTCAATTATCAAGACCGTTAAGCGCGCAATGGCAGGCGAATACAGTCGGGAGTTGTCGGTCAAAGTCTTCGCAGGGCAATCAAACCTTATTCGTTTGGGTTTTCGTCAGGGCGGCACTGCGGGTTTCGGGTTGCGACGCCTCCTAGTGGATCAGCATGGGGCGGAAAAAGAGCAACTCGAACAGGGACAACAAAAGAGCATTGCCACCGATCGCGTGATCCTCGTTCTCGGCCCCGAGGCCGAGGTGCAAGTCGTGCAGGAAGTTTACCAATTATTCGTTGAGGGTTGCAGAGAATCTGACATCGCCGGCGTGCTGAATGCCCGTGGTATACTTACCGATTTCGGTCGACCGTGGACGCGCGGGACAGTTCATCAGCTTCTGACGAACGAAAAGTATATCGGTAACAATGTTTGGGCGCGGACCTCGTTCAAATTAAAGAGTCAACATGTGTCCAACCCTCGTGAGGCTTGGGTCCGCGCGGACGGTGTGTTCACGCCTGTTGTCGGTCAAGAATTGTTCGATAGGGCGCAGGCGATCATCACAGCGCGTGCACAGCATATGAGTGATGGAGCCATGCTGGAGATCCTGCGAGAAATCTTCGAACGCAACGGAATGTTGTCCGGATTGATCATCGACGAGTTCGAAGGAGCGCCTTCAAGCAGCTCTTACCGTACCCGCTTCGGCGGACTGCTCCGGGCTTACGCTTTGGTCGGGTTCTCACCCGACCGGGATTATCGTTATATCGAGATCAACCGGAAGCTGCGCGCACTTCATCCGACGGTAGTTGACGAAGTTCTTGCCGGTTTGCGCCAGGCAGGGGGAACGGTCACTCAGGATCCCCTAACAGACATCCTGACGATCAATGACGAATTCACCGCAACGATCGTTATTGCCCGGTGTTTTCATACGTCAGCGGGCTCCTTGCGGTGGAAGCTGCGGCTCGACACCGCGTTGAAGCCTGATCTGACCGTCGCTGTGCGCATGGATGCGGACAACCATGAACCCCATGATTTTTATTTGCTACCGAGGTTGGACATGAGAACCGCGCTGCTCAGGTTGAGCGAACACAACGGTTTATCGCTCGACGCGTATCGCTTCGCTTCATTGGATAGTTTTTACGCGATGGCCGCGCGGCGGCCGTTTCCGAGGGCGGCATGATGGGTGCCCGGCCTGCACAGCGCGTCGAGTGGATCCCAATTGAGCGCATCAATGTCCTCAACCCTCGCCTTCGGAACAAGCGAGTATTCAAGGAAATTGTTGAAAATATTTCAAAAATCGGTCTGAAGCGGCCAATTACGGTGACCCGTCGGATGGAAGCTGGCGGTCCGTATTATGATCTCGTTTGTGGACAAGGGCGGCTTGAAGCCTATCAGGCACTTGGCCAGCAGGATGTACCTGCGCTCGTGGTTACTGCGGATGCCGAAGATTGCATGATAGCGAGTCTGGTCGAAAACTGTGCCCGCCGTCAGCATAAGGCAATCGACTTGCTGCGAGATATTGGTGCCATGCGCGAGCGCGGTTATTCGTCAGCTGATATTGCCAGAAAAACCGGCTTGTCGACGGAATATGTCAATGGTGTGGCTCATTTGCTCGAAAAAGGAGAGCAACGCCTCCTGAGTTCGGTGGAAGCCCGAACGGTTCCTATTAGCGTGGCCGTGGAAATCGCGGAGTCTGGCGACCACGATGTCCAGCGAGTGTTGCAGGACGCCTATGACAAGGGGCTTCTGCGAGGCAAGCGTTTGCTGGCAGCCAAGAAATTGGTCGAGACTCGTCGTCGTCGGGGTAAGGGGCTTACTGCACAAAAATCTTCGGCAACAAAGCGCTTGTCCACCGCTGCTTTGATGAAGGCTTATCAGGAGGAAGCCGAGCGCAAGCGCGACATGATCCGGCGAGCAAACGCTGCCCGCGACAGATTGGTTCTGATCATCGAAGCCTTCAGGCGGCTTTCACATGACGAGACCTTCATAGGAATACTTGAGGATGAAGGGCTTGCGATCATGCCTGAGCGCATCGCCACACGCTTGGCGGAGGCCCGGGAGACACGGATATGACAAGGAAACAATCCGCACCTCAGGTAAAAATCGGCTTCGAGGAAACCAGCCTGCGGATATCGATTGATGCCATACTCCCGCTGCATGAAATCTCTGAGAGAGTTCGAAAGTCGGTCAAATATAGTCAAATCGCCGCGTCGATTGCGGAGGTCGGCATCATCGAGCCCCCAGTTATCGTTCGTGACCGTGATGATAAGGATCGGTTCCATCTCCTCGACGGTCATTTACGTATCGACATCCTTAAAAATCGCGGTGAAACCGAGGTTGTCTGCCTGATTGCACTTGATGATGAAGCTTTTACTTACAACAAGCGTGTCAGCCGGATCGCGATCATCCAAGAGCATAAGATGATTTTGAACGCGATCCGCAAGGGAGTTTCCGAGGAACGTCTGGCGCGAGCGCTTAATGTCAATATCGCGAATATCCGCATGAAGCGGAACCTGCTTGTTGGTATTTGTCCCGAAGCAGCCGAGCTTTTACGTGATAAACATGTCCCGATTACTGTGTTCACGGAACTGCGCTACCTGAAGCCCATGCGGCAGATAGAGGCGGCGCAATCGATGATTACAATGAATCGCTACTCTACAGGCTATGCCCGCTCTCTGGTTGCATCGACACCAGAGGACCAGTTGGTTGAAGGTCGCGAGAGACGCCCGCGCGGTTTGACGGAGGAGCAAATCGCGGTAATGCAGCGCGAATCGGAGAATCTAGACCGAGAGTTCAAATTGGTCGAGCAGAGCTATGGCGCAGACCAACTCGACCTAGTTCAGGCCGTTGGTTATGTGAATCATTTGCTCGGAAACGCCCGTATCGTCAAGCATCTCGCGCAGCATCACGCTGATATCCTTACTGAACTACAGAAAATCGTAGACATGTTGGAGGCCGCATGAGGTGGCCCAAAGTGATATTTTTCCTCCGAATAAGGATTTCACTCTGCACTTTGTTTGCCCGGTTTTCATGTGTCAGGATTACCGGAAACCTCGCGGCGGCAGCCCATTCCGTGTTTCGCCCTGGCGGTAGCTGACGGCGCATAGCCTCAAGACGGATCAGCTTCTACCACTATACCAACTCGATACGGGCGAGGAAAGACAGGCGGTTTAGATACGCCACAGCGTCAAGCGTGCAACTCGACTACATTACGGCAGACTCGCTGACATCATTCTTGGCGTCCCTCATAACCGCTGGAATGTTCGCCCGAGAAAATGGTCTCAACGGAAAGCACGGCGCCAATTTACTCCGAAAGTGGGGACCCAAACCAATCAATTCCGATCCTGGCATTCGTTCAACCTTTCGTCGTGAGGAACTGCAGACCATTTCCTTTGATCGCGAGAAATGAATGATGCTGTGCACGGATGCAATAATCGGTGATGGCCATGACAGACCAATGTCCTGGTTGCAGCATGTCGATTCACTCGTTTTGTTAGGGTCGAACTGTAGCAATTGCGAGGGCTCGGAATGATCGGCACACTCAATGGTCTGCAGCCATATGCAATCGGTTTGCTGCGCATCGTCACCGGTCTGCTTTACTTCGAGCATGGCACGCAGAAGTTGTTCAATTTTCCTGTCCCAGGTCCCGGCTCACTTTCGTCATTGTCCATGGCCTCGGCTATCCTTGAGGTTGTCGGCGGAGCCTTGGTCATAATCGGATTCTTCACCCGCCCAGTGGCATTCATACTGTCCGGCCATATGGCATTCGCCTATTGGATGGCCCATGCGCCAAGAAGCTTATATCCCGTGGATAATGGCGGAGATGCGGCGATCATGTCCTGTTTCGCCTTCCTGCTGCTCGTTACAACCGGTGCAGGTGCCTTTCCGCTTGATGGGTACAAGCGATGGCCTTGCTTAACGTCGTCATGCCTTGCGGTTTTTCAGCACCTTGACCAGCGCAAACAGGCTGAGCACGAGTGCAAAAACATCGATGACGCCGCTGGCCGGCACTGTTCCCGAGTTACCGCCGAATTCGCGCTCCAACTGGCGGACTGTCGCCGTAATCTCCCTTTCCTGCCCGCCAAGGCTGAACGCATCATCGCCGCTTTCCCCAATCATCTCGGCAATCTTTTTCAACGATTTCCCAAGTGCATCAATGGACGCGCGTGCCCCACCCGGCCCGCTGCCCAGCGCAATCAGAAGCTCGCGGATCTCCTCGGCAATGGCGAGGGTGGCCTCATACAATCCAGACAGATTGCTTTCCTTATCCTGATAGCTTTGCCGCGCCGCGTAGCTGTTTTCTCCAAAACGCCGCGTTTCATAGACGAGCGCATTGAGGTTTGAGCTCGATCTCAATTGGCGTTGCATCAGCATGAGCTGCCGTTCCCAGCCATCGATCCTGCTCATCAATTGATTATGGGCATGGGTACCTTCCTTGACCGGGTTGATCCCAAGCGCAACGCGCTCCGCCGCGATACCGTTCGCCATCCTGCGCAGGGTGATCACATTCGCTTCGTAATTCATGTCAAATCTTCCCAACACACTATGCCAGTCACTGCTGTGACGGAAGCGGCCGACGGCCCACGCCGGATTCGGCCGCGCGGTCCTTCCTCTCCCGCAAGCATCTGGCAATCACGGAAAGGCGGTTTTGACCGCCCTTCCTGCTCTCAACTGCTGATGGACGCGTTTACGCGCTCCATTCCTTGTTTTCGGCGATATCCCAGCCGGCCAAGGTCTCGGCGCCGGGCGCACCTGAATCTTCCTGAAGCGTGTAAACCACTTCGAATTTGCGGAAATTCAGCGTCAGGGTTTCCTGAATGCGGTCCAGACCATCCTTGGCACCACCGGTATTGTAACTGGTGATCATGATGTTTTCCATGTTGATCCGGAAATACTCGACCGGTGCTGCCCCGCCCGATTTACGGACGATCAACTCGCCATTCTCGATATGTTCGCCCGAAGTGGCACGCTTGATCAGGTCATTGGTAGCCAGATCGACATATTTGGTCAGGGTGATGTCCTGCACATTGACCTTGCCGCCGCCACCGCCCGAGCCGATATGCGTCGTGCCGGACTGGGTCAGACCCCAGTTCCATGCCAGAACATCGATTTCGTCGCGATGCGTATCGTCCTGCGATTCACCCTTGATGCTGTTGGAAAGTTTCAAAAAGATATCGACAGCCATGAAAATCGTTCCTCGTGTTGCGATGGCTAGGAAAATCGTAGATCATATACCTCACTTTCTCGTGATTCCCTAGACTGACGATGCGTCAACTACAAGTGATTCAGTCTGTTATTTTGAGGTTATCGCGGTAAGATGACGACATAGTTTAATGATTTCGGAGGCAAGTGATGAATGCCCCCTTCAAGCAAACCGAACGCCTTGGCCGTCTGGCCACGGAGCTGGGCGAAGATGTCCTTGTTCTTCTGCGTTTCGACGGCACGGATTATCTCAACGAATTGTTCGAATACCGGGTCGAGGCGCTGGCCACGCGTGACGATCTGGATTTCGATAAACTGATCGGCACCCATGCGACGATCGAAATCGAGGCTCGTGACAAGATGCGGCCCTTTGACGGTATCGTCACCTCCGCCCGATGGGCCGGTGTCGGAGAAAACGGTCACCGCTATGACCTGACCTTGCGGCCGTGGTTCTGGCTGGCAGGCAAGCGCCGCAACCAGCGGATTTTCCATAACAAGACGGTCGATCAGATCCTGCGGGAACTCTTGTCGGATTATGCCGGCTTTGGGTTTCCGCATCTGGAGATCAGGCTGAGCAATCAGTATCCCGAACTCGAATATACGGTGCAGTATCGGGAAAGCGATCTTGATTTCGCCCGCCGTCAGATGGAGCGGCACGGGATCAGCTTTCATTTCCAGCACGAGAAGGGCAGCCATACATTGGTTCTGACCGATGACGAGCTGGCCCATCAGGTGATCGGCGAGGTTCCCTACAAGCGCTATGACGGCCATCATCAATACGAGTTCGAACATTTCTGGGAATGGCTGCCCGAGCGGAATTTCACCACCGGGGCGATCCGGCAGGTGGATTACAATTTCAAGATACCTGCGCAAAGCATGGAAACATCTCAGCCGAGCGATGCGGCATATGCCTTTGGCCATGTGGAAAGTTTCGATTATCCTGGCGACTATCTCTCCGAAAGCCCCGGCAAGATCGTCACGCGGATGCGGCAGCGGCAGGAACGGGGTGCTGATCGCCGCAACCGGGCGGTGGGCGATTGCGTGAGCCTGTTATCCGGTTCGCGCGTCACGTTGGGCGGCGACAAGGTGCCGGGGCATGGCGAGACCTATCTCTGCCTGTCGGCAACCCACAGCTTTGTCAGTGAAGCTTATGGTTCCGGCGGGCAGGACAGTGACGGCTACAGCTATTCCGGCTCATACGTCCTGATGCCCGATACTGCGCCGATGGTGCCCCCGATACGAACGGAATTGTCGCATGTTTACGGTCCGCAAACCGCGACGGTGGTCGGCGAAGGCGAGATCGATTGCGACGAATATGGCCGCATCCTTGTGCGCTTCCATTGGGATTTGAATGACGCTTATTCGATGCGCTGCCGGGTCTCACAGAACTGGGCCGGGGGTGGCTGGGGCGGTATGGTTATCCCTCGCATCGGCATGGAAGTGCTGGTCGAATTCCTTGAAGGCGATCCGGACAAGCCGATCGTCGTTGGCAATGTCTTTAACGGCAAGAATGACACCCCCTATCCGCTGCCCGCGCATAAGACACGCAGTGTCTGGCGCTCCAAAACCCACCAATCACAGGGTTTTAACGAAATCAGTTTCGAGGATCAGCAGGGCATCGAAGACATGTTCTTTCATGCTCAGAAGGACATGACCACCAAGGTGCTGAACAATACCAGCGCGAATATCGGGGCCAACCGGATCGAAAATATCGGCAGCAATGCCAGCCTCATCATCGGCGACAACGCCGTAGAACGTGTCGGGCGTAACAAGAACGTCACAGTTGGCGGAGGCTCGACAAAACTGCTTGGCATGCTGATGCCGCTTCTGCAGGCGGGGGGAAAGCTGTTTCGCAAATCCGGGCAGAAGGCCGGACTGTCTCCTGTGACGGGAATGGGCGGCCATGTTGCAGGCGGCAATGACCTTCCCATCGAAGCCATGACTCTCCTGGGCAATGGCGATTTTGCCCAAAGCGGGGATCATCGCGGTGGTCAGGGTGTTGCACAAAGCGGCAAGGCAGCGTCGCTGGCCGGACAAATCGGGTCAATGATTGGCGGATCCGGCGTGCTGAATTCGGTGGTGGAGAAGTTCCGGACCGATACGATCGGGATGGCCCGGACGGAACAGATCGGCCTCGCCAAGAACACGGTGGTCGGCAACATCATGACCACTTCGGTCGGCAAGACCATGAAAACCAAGGTGGGCGAGGATTACGATCTGGAAACCAAAAAATCGATCTTCAATCGCACCGTGAAACATATCCTGCATGCCAAGGAGAAGTTCATTATCGGTGGCCCCGGCGGCACGATCATCATCGACAGTTCCGGCGTGACCATCAAGGCGCGACACCTGAAATTCAAATCCCCGAACATCGATTTCACCTCGGGAAGCCCTGATCAGGTTGACGCATTGAAGACCGACAAGGCGTTCGCGCAGGAATGCAAGACCGGGAAAGGTGGAGGCAAGACATGACCCTGGACCTGCCCGACAGCCTGACCGCGTCCCCCGAACAGGAAGCCTTGGCCCTCGGCCTGGAGCATCTGATCTTTGATCCGATCGAAGAAGATGCAAAACGACGCAGGGACGAGTCCGACGAAACAACCCCGCCATTACGCGCTTACGCGTTACTGGATGCTGCGCAGAGTCCTGATATTCCAATCTGCCTGGAAGGATTTTCCAACCCGGCCCGGTGCCTGTTCGACGGTGACGCCTATGACAATCTGGCGGAAGTCGCGCCATGGCTGGTGGAACTGACCCGCTATTCCGATGTCTGGGATTGGTTTGTCGAAGAGGGCTACGGTAAGGATTGGGGCATTCTTATTCATTCACGCCTGCCACTTCCACGCTTGAAGACGCAGTTGAAGCGGTTTCTGAGGGTCGAGGATGAGGATAGTGACGTCTACTTCTTCAAATATTACCGGCCGGAAATTTTCAATAAATACGTCCCTAGATTCGACAGCATTCAAAGGTCAACATTTTGGCGGGAAATTGAGGCGATCTATTCCGAATATCATCGAGATCCACAAAAGCTAATTCGACATCATCTAGATGGCGAGCATGTAGAACAGGAATATGATATTTTGTCAACTGGAAGGCGCCGCCTGAAAACTTCATTTGAGTTAAATAATATCAGCGGTGCATACAGCCAAATAGAACGATAACATATTATGGCAATACGCTTTACAAAGAAACAAAGACGTGACGGGAATTTTGGAGAAGATGCCGATTTTGCTGAGTGGTATGTTGAAGATTTCATGAAGGACCATCTTCCACAGTATTATTACAACGTTTCCGACGCGGGCAAACGGGAGATGGTCATTAATGGTAGGAGATATGCTAGGGAATTTAATTTGCATGATCCGGAAGCCCAAGCGTATTTTATCACGCTAATGTGGGAGATAGGCGCAAATTTTTATACATTCCCTGGGTTTAGTGACGTTTTATCTCGAGAGGGCGTTCATGAAATGGAAAAAATAAACTTGCTGCTTGATGGGACGGTCACTGAAGATCAGGCGATAAAAGCAATCATGGCTCCTGATGACCGTTACTGGTATCGTGATAACCTGAAGTCGGATTAATGCAATGGCCGAATTTGCTAAAGATTATGATCTGGATGTCGGGCAAATAAAGCAGGCAGGTCAGGAATTGCGATCACTGGGGAAGAAATACGGTGAGTTTGCTACTGATGCGGCTTTGGCTGCTGGGGGAGTTTTGCCTCCGCCATTTGGAACAGCTGCCGATGCGGCGAGTCTTGGAAGATCGGTTGCGAAGGGTGATTGGTGGGGAGCAGCGTTCGATGTTGTGGGGTTCGTACCGATTCTTGGTGATGCGATAAAAGGTACACGAGTTGGGTTAAAGCTCCGGGATCTCGGTAGGATGGTAGATGAACTCGCAACAGGAATGGCAAAAACCTTTAACAAAACTGAGGAAGCAGCGAAAGCATTCTGGAAACGAAAAAAAGATATGAAAGCCTATGAAGATGCACTGAAAGCATGCGACGGAAGCCGTAAATGCCTTGATGCCGCAGCTTTAAAAAAAGGCGAGCAATATAAAAGCACACCCAAAAGCGGCCCTCGAGGTCAGTGGAACCCACCGGACGGCCGTGGAGATGGAGTGTTCGAGCCTGCGCCGGGGACGCCTATGGCAGATGAATTGAATAGGTTAAACGAAGCCAATGGCTTTAATCCCCCAAAAACTGGGATAGAGTATGAGAATGGATTTCCGAAATTTGATGATTTTTCTGCGGGTGAAGTATCCATACCTCAAACCGGGATTAGCTCCAAAGATTTGGAACTATCCGACGAGCTCTATCGGAAACAAATTGGTGACCCAAACTGGGAAAGACCTAGCGATATGACCTGGCATCATGTTGAGGATGGCAGTACTATGCAAATGGTTCCAAGTAGCATAAATACTGGCTTTGACCATGCCGGAGGTCAAGCATTGTTTGGCACGACGAAAACTGGAAGGGAGTTCTAGAAATGGCCCAGGTTAAGCTACGTCATCCACCCTATTCTTCTGATGAAGAATCCTGGCCAGAGAATCCCAGTATCGATGCAATTAAAAAATGGGAAATAGATTCTGGAAAGAGTCTACCTTCAGATTACAAGTCATTTATGGCAAAATATAATGGAGGTGCTCTTTACCCCCTTGAATTCAAGAATAATGTTGATGAGGAAGTCGCTGACGAAAATGACATTGAAGAAATAACAGGCCTTGATCTATTATTCGACTGGAATACATTTGCAAAATGGAACAGTTCAAACCCAAGCATTTGGGCGGAATCTCATGTAGTCATTGGACTTGATAGCGGGTCGAATCTGATCTGCATATCAACTGATGGCAATTCATATGGGCGTATAATATTTTGGTGGCGAAATGCACAAGACTGGGATGTGGAAGATGATGGCCCTCTCCCTATTGGCATTGTGGCCAACGACTTTAGAGAATTTGTATTCGAGAAGCTTTTTGTATCGGAGGATGGAGGTTCGCCGCGTTGGCAACTTCCTGGTGATCTAGAAAAAGCTGAGATAGTAGAATTGTAATGTCTTATGATGATTCAATAGAGCTAACCTTTGCAGAGAATTGGCCGGCTGAGATCAGAGCAATCTCCATGCCAATGGGCATCCATTATTTGAATCAACAAGACATCTTCGCTCTGTCCTCTTCATTTGAGACGCTGAGAAACGAGTTCAATATCCCGAAAGTTCTCGATTTTTCCCTCGATATTGAGGAATTCATAAGCGGGGAGTTGGAAAAGTACCCGAAGGGTATATTCATAAAAACAAGCTACGGGATGTTTAAGCAAAATCCTTTTGCATATTCTCCGATATTCTCCATGAGAGATTTCAATTCGAATGTACGTTGGCCGGATCATAGAATAGAAAATTTTCTTCGCAACAGATTGAAATTTAGAAGTCCTTTTTGTATTTCTGCATCTCCATGGGTGGATATACATCCGGGAACTGAATTCCGCATATTCATATCTGATCGCCAAAACTTAGGCGTCTCTCAATACCACTGCAATCAATTTTACAAATTGATTCATGAAGATCTAAAGATAATTAAGGCATCTCTTGCCTCCTTTTCATCCCGCCTTGTTGAGGTTTTACATATGGATTCTGTTGTGGCTGATGTTTTTGTGCATAAGGATGCAGATGGAAAGTGCAAAACAACTCTGATTGAACTTAATCCGTTTAATTCACTTACTGACCCATGTTTGTTTTCTTGGGTTGGCGGTGGTGATTTTGATGGAACATTTCGATATGTATCATCAGATTTCAAAAAACAACATGTGGAAAAAGCAGTGCGTTACTCATCGGATGAGGATCCATGGCATTTACCCGCAGAAATCGGGAGGAGAATGTGATGGGCAAGCCAATCGCGCTCGTAGGACACATGCATATTTGCCCCAAAGTGGATCCTGGCCCGAAGCCGCATGTTGGTGGCCCGGTCATTTCGGGTGGGCAAAGCTTCGTGAAATTTAATGGCATCCCTCTGGCCGTCGAGGGTGGTCAGTGTATGTGCACCGGTATGCCTGGTCCGGACAAGATGAGTAAGGGGTCAAGCCTCGTGAAGATTAACGGTAAGGGGGTAATGAGAGTGGGTGATAGTACTGCTCACGGCGGTAAAATCACGATGGGTATTCCAGCATTACGATCGGACTGATTGGACTGGCGGTGTTCTGCTGCGGTTGCCGACGAAATACAGTGTGTTGCCTCAATGGGTCCGGACGGTGGCTTCAGGGCACATAGTGCTGAACTTTCAGCCAGATTTGACCACACACTTTCTTCTCGGCGAACTGAGAGGAAGTTTTCATTGGCCAGTGAGGAAGATTTGGTGCGGGAGTGCGACCTTAAGTCTTTGATCTGCATCAGTTGCGGAGGAAGTATATCCTGGCAATCCACAATTTTGTGGCGTTTCAGGAAGTTTTGCTTTCTGTTTCACAGAGAGGTGCTCCCAGAACGGGGAGCATCCGCATGATTGCCTCATGGCCGCGCCAAGTCGACTCATTGTAGCAGTGAAGGTCAACTCGGCGGACCAGCTCATCCGCTGTCGTCGGTAGCGACACGGCCCAGAGCCGACCTCCACCGGTGGTTTTGATGCTGCGGTGCGACCCGTCATTCCTGCCGTTCGCTGCAAGCGCAATAAGCCGGTTTAGCTGGCGGGGCAGATTGGTTCGGATAACCCCCAACAGAAAGTAGCCTAACTTCCGTCCAGTTCATCAAGCTCATGCTGAATATCGCGTGCGAGCAACTCCGACAATCGAACCATGCTGTCTAGGCGTTCGAGGCGTTCTCGAAGCTTCTTTCTTTTCTCCTCCGCACTTCGCTCGCTGCTACCGTGCTGATCTTCGAGTTGTTGAATCACTCTTACGATTGGGAGGTCGCGTGTCCGTGAGTGAATATCAAATCCGATCGTGGATAGTTGCCCTAGGTGGCTGATTTCGCCCATATCAACCAGCTTCGACAACGCCATCGGAAGAATTCGCTCTTGCCACCCAAAATCTCGATCTCTCCAGCGGCTTAGTATTGCGAGCGACGATGCAGGACAGAGCATCGTAATTGCCTCCACGGTACCTTCCCAGTCAAAGTACTTGTCGCGGGCGACGTATTCATAGGCGACCTCGGCGCCGCGAGAGACACGATATGCTAACTCGGGTTGGGGTGAATCTATTGTCGCTGCTTGCTCAGACAGCTCTATGACTGCTTTCCAATAGTCTAGGTGCTCTTGTCCCATCCTACCTGCGACCTCGACTGCTTGGTCAAAATAGCAATTCGCTTCTCCAGGATTTAGAACAAAGATAGAGCGTGCTATTTCGCAGAAGCCTTCAACCTTCTGCTCAGCCTCCATACGCTCGTTCTGAAGGATCTTGGCGGCTTCCACCGCAAAGTCTATCGCGTACCCTTTGAGCGGAATAGAACTCGAACAGACGCGCGCGAGCAGGCACAGGTCGGAAGTGAATAACTGACGCTTTAGACTATTTTTCCATTCGATAAATCTAGACATGCAGGGAGTTGGGTCATCGATCCGCGAAACGATCTGCACCCAGAGTCTCGATACTTCACCGGCAATATGGCGTCGATCACGATCTCGGTATTCTATCGCGCGCTCGAGATATTCGGAAGCTTCTACCGTCAGTACCATATTCATACACAGTTTCTGATTCTCAAGAAACACTATGGAGGTCACACGCAAATGCAACCAAATTGTGCATTCATTTCAGATGGCTACGCTTCACGTGGGTTTGTGTACCTGTCTTAACACTACTTTGGCAGATTTTTCTCACCCGCTGCGGTGATCGTTTTGCCGCTTTCATCCCATGCAGATAGCTGCATGGATGATGCGCTTTCTCAAGCGGATATGAACAATTGCGTGACAGAAGCCGATAAGGCATCCGATGCCGAACTCAATAAACTCTATGGAGAGATGGAAACGCGACTGACGGGCAATGCCGAGACCAAAGAGCAACTTGTCGCGGCACAGCGTGCTTGGAACTCGTTTCGAGATGCGGAGTGCGAATTCAGCTCTGCGGGGGTTTCCGGTCCAGAGCACTCGCGCGTGTTCGCCGTCCTCGCTGTTGAGCTTGTCAGCCATCCAGATCAGCGCCCCGTAGATCATGGCACGGTCGTCACCGGTGAGGTTCACGATCCGCGCCTTCTTGATGAGTCCGCCGAGTTCAATCAGATGCCGTGTGCGCTTGCGACGCTCGATCTGCCAGGTGCGCATGTCATGTCGCGCCTGCGCTCCCTGTGGGCGCATTCTTAACTCTCCGCTCGGTTTCTATGATTTCAGTCAGGAAGTACTCCATCATGATCGGAGCTGAATATCTGCCCAAATTGGAATTTGATCTCACGATCAGTATGATCACTCGCTCAAGGGGCTGTTGTAATTGACAATGCCACACGGTGTTGTTACGGATAACAACGCGGGGGCTGTATTGGTCAAGAAAATCCACACCGTAATTGTTTACACGGCTCTTTTGAAGTCGCGTTGTGATATCTTCCCGCTCTGATCTCAGGTAGTGCGCATTCGTTCAAATACTGGCTGGTTCTTATGTGAATGCGTCAAATGGGGCAAGGGAGATCATCGGCACATTGAAGATCGCGAAGAGCCTGCCGAGGTTGCATCCTTGGGAATGCTCTACGATGCCTTCTGGGCCGATATGGAAAGGATACTGAAATGAGTACGCTGACCATTCGTCTGAACACTATGGCCGATACCAAATTTGAGTTTGTCGAAGCGGTGAAACTCGCCCTTGCAGGAAAAGGTGTCGAGGCGGTTCCCACATTGAATTTCGCCAGCTACGATGACATGCATCGAGTCTTCGCTCCGTTGCGGCTTGCCATTGTGAAAGCATTGGCCGGGCAAGGCACCCTGCCAATCCGAGAAGTTGCTCGCCGGGTCGGCCGGGATGTGCAGGCCGTGCATCGCGATGTGACCACCCTCGCAAATGCGGGAGTCATCGACCGCGCCGACAAAGGGGTTGAGTTCCCCTATGGCACCATCCATTTCGAATTTGACGTGAACGTAGCAGAATAAAACATTGTCATACTTACATCCCTGTCCTGTATAGGCAGAAGCGGGAGACCCAAATTAGAGCGTTCCCAAGCTGATCGGATTCGGGATTCCCAAAGCCTTTTTGCTCTGATTCCCTGTCATTGAGGCAAATATGGAGATCGATCATGGGCAAACCACATCCCATTGAATTGCGGGAGCGCGTTGTGGCGTTTGTAGAGGAAGGCAATGCGCACCGGATAGCTATCGGTTTTGTCCGATCTGTATCGCCGGGCAGGCCAAAGGCGACATGTGGGCAACCTGCATCGGGCGGACGGATTGGTTGATCGATGCCAACCATGTCTGCGCCGAGCATGGTATCAGGCTGATGGCAGTCACGCCTCCGAAAAAGGCGCGGATACAATCCGATCTGTCCCGGATGATCCCGGCACTGATGGCGGCGCAAGCGCCGCCAGCTTTTCCTGACCAAGCGACTGCTCTCGAAAGCTCCATCATCGAACGCCTCGACGGTCGATCCACCGGCCGTTGGATCGACAGTGTGCAGCTTGATGTCGTCGTTCATACAGCGGAAGTTCTCGGCGCATTGGCCAACCGTGGACCGCAGGCCAGCTAGGAGGGCATATCTGCCGATGAACTTCGCCAACACGGCCATATCGGGGCGGAGGTTTTGATCCAGGGGCGCGGGGCCATCAAGGATTTTCTGCGCCCGCATGTCGGTCGCGGACGATATGGCAACGACTATCACCACGCCTTCGACCGGGCCTTCGATCCATTCTACTTCCGCAAAGATCGAGATGCCTATCAACCGATCTGCGCCGTTCTCGCCGAATATGTCGGCGAGGATTTCCGCTTCACCCATCAGGAGAAAGTGTTTGGCATCGAGACGTGCGGTATTCCGCGGCCGACCACGTTGCGCTCGCTCTGCACCATTCATGGTATCGGCTTGAAAATTACCGTTCAGGTGCTGAAGGCCCGGCACGGCATTCGTGCCGGTGCCCGCGATGAGGTCGATCCGTCCCTGATCGCGGAGCCCGCCCCGACGCTGAAGGATCTGATCAATGCTCAGGACGCAGCGCGCCATCTAGGTGTAAGCGTTGATCTGTTGCGAGGGCTGATGGTCGATGAGGTGCTGGTCCCCGACCATCGGTTCAACGACAGGATGGTTGGGTTTCGACTAGAGACGCTGGATGCGTTCCTGAACCAGTGGAGTAGTCCAGCGCAGGCTCGCAGCACAGGAGACCGGAGCGCCAAGACTCCGTTGACCACCATCGCACGGGCAAACCGGACGCGGACCTCCCAACTGCTGCTCGCCGCATGGGCTGCGGATGTGACGTTCATTCATGATCGACGGCGGTGCGGGTTGGCAGCGCTCTGCGTGGCAGATCGGGATGTTGACAGGCTGCTAAAAGGTGCGAAGATACTTCAAATCTAGCTTGAGGCTATTTGGGTGACGGAATTATTCCTTAGAATAGTCACTTATATCGATAGTCAGATTAGGGAATTCGTTATGTCAAAGCCGGGAATCGCGTCGGAGCTTTCGAGGTTTCTTTCGTCAGCTGCCACCTTCGTTGTAGACAAGGCGTGGGAAATTTCCTGGGCGACTAGAATAATATTTATTGTTCTTTTTCTCGATATCTTCTTATTAGCGACAGGCGATGGCGGGCTTTTGTCATGGGCACAGGGCAACAAACCAAATATCAACCTTGCGGGCGTACTACTGTTTGCCGGATCACTCTGCTTTGTTGTCGCATATATTTTTCCAGCAATCGTATTCGTCATCAAGGCGATTTCATTCAGGCCGCTGTTTTTTATTTCAGAAAACCTAGGTCATGTTGACAAATGACGGAGCCAGAGGCGGATCGACGTGATGTCAATGAAGCCTAGAAAGCTTTCCGCCGTCTTGTCGTAGCGGGTCGCGACACGCCTGACGTTCTTGAGCTTGTTGAAGCAGCGTTCGACCAGATTACGCAGGCAATACAGCGAGCGATCGACACCAATCCGCTTCTTGCGGGACTTGCGCATCGGTATCACGGGCAGCACGTTGCGCCTCTCCATGATCGACCTGGTGCTGTCAGCATCATAGCCGCGATCTGCAAGCAGCACGCTCGGGCGGGGCAGATTGTCCGCCATCACCAAGTCGAAACCGAGATAGTCCGACGTCTGGCCCGGCGTGATCTCTGTCCTCATAGGTAGCCCGTGCGCGTTGACGAGGAGGTGGATCTTGGTCGTAAAGCCACCTCGAGAACGGCCGAAACCCTGTCGCGGAGTCCCCCTTTAGCGCCGGCTGCCTGATGGTGGGCGCGGATCACGGTGCTGTCGATCATTTGCAGCGCGCTTGGTACGGTCCCGCTTTGGTTGAGGGCATCCATGATGTCCTCCCACAGGCCCACCAGCGTCCAGCACCGGAACTGTCGATAGACGCTTGACCATTTGCCGAACTCGGCAGGTAGGTCCCGCCATGGCGCTCCGGTTCGGGCAATCCAGAAAATGCCATCAAGGACGAGGCGGTGGTTGGTCGGCTTGCCTCCGTTCGGGGCTCGGACGGAAAGGATGAAGCGCTCAAAGAACGCCCATTCCTGGTCCGACATAAGATCTCGTGCCAAGCTGGTCTCCATCGCAGATGCCAGCTTGAAGCATGCCCTACGCCCGAGGGGAATCCCTTTTGTCAACACGACCTACTCATCGGATGAGGATCCATGGCATTTACCCGCAGAAATCGGGAGGAGAATGTGATGGGTAAGCCAATCGCGCTCGTAGGACACATGCATATTTGCCCCAAAGTGGATCCTGGTCCGAAGCCGCATGTTGGTGGCCCGGTCATTTCGGGTGGGCAAAGTTTCGTGAAATTTAATGGCATCCCTCTGGCCGTCGAGGGAGGTCAATGCATGTGCACCGGTATGCCCGGCCCGGACAAGATGACCAAGGGATCAAGCCTCGTAAAAATAGACGGTAAGGGGGTGATGAGAGTTGGTGATAGCACTGCTCACGGCGGTAAGATAACGATGGGCATTCCAGCATTACGATCGGATTGATTGGACTGGTGCTGTTCTGCTGCGCCTGCTGGCAAAATACGGTGCAGTCCGGACGGTGGCTCTTGGGTTCATAGCGCTGAGCGTTCAGCCAGATTTGAACGCTCACTTTCTTCTCGGCGGGCTGAGAGGCAGGTTTCATTGGCCAGTGAGGAAGATTTGGTGCGAGAGTGCGATCCTAAGTAGTCCGATCTGAACAATTATCTCTGGTTTCGTGTTCTTGGATCGCGACATCGGTGCTCTGGACCTCGCCATTTGAGGCGGTATTATCTTCTGGCTCCTCGGAGATCCGGTCGCCGTCTGGCGGAGACTGAGCGTCATAACCGACCTAGCTCACTGCCATGGTCATCTGACCTCTGGTCACCGTGGCGGCATAGAACTCACCGATCCGTCCGGTGAAGTGTCGAAGCTCTGCGATCTATGCACCCCACGCCAGTTCCTTTTCGAACCAAGCAAGTGCCTCTCCGAGCGAACGGACTATCTGGGTTTGGCTCTGTTGCACAAATCCTGTGGGGGATTCATCTCGTGAAACCAGCGTGGTAGCTGTGCTGCATGAGTAGACCCACACCGCTAACCTACAGGAGGTTCGCCTGGCTCAGCCGATCTGACCCGGGAACCGGCGACGCCGGCCCACTGCAGACATTCGCAAGGCTGGCCATTGCTGCGGCGCGGCTCGTCGGACTTGCCGTTCGCTGCATCTGCTGAATTTACGAGACTTGTAAAATTGTACTATGCGGACGCCCGCCACGTCCGCTGCTTTGGCGTCACGCCCAAAATCGCGCTATGCTCGCATTCGCAATTCGGCAATCTGGACATCTATTCCGGCCGCTAGATGCGCGACGCAATGGCGATGCTGGATGCAAGCGAGCCCGACTTTATGTATGACGGCGAAATGCATGTCGATGCCGCGCTGGATCCGGAACTGCGCGAACGGATCTTCCCCGGCACGCGTCTGGACGGTGTGGCGAATGTGCTGGTCTTTGCCGGAACCGATGCCGCATCGGGCGTCCGCAGCGCCCTGAAAATGCGCGCCAACCGGCTAGAGATCGGCCCGATCCTGATGGGCATGGGCGACAAGGCCCATATTGTCACCCCCTCGATCACTGCCCGCGGCCTTCTGAACATGAGTGCCATAGCACAGGCACCCCCGTCACACATTATAGCTGAGGACGCGGCGTCGAGTGGAGACCAAACAGGTTGCCGCCGTTCTGAAAGTTTCGTGCGGTTTGCCGACTCGTCAAAAGTGGATGGAGGCGATTCTTTTTTGAGTAGGGGCAACATTTTCCATGTTGGGATGATTGGTCTCATATCAGTTCGTAACTGCTTATAAAGAAATAGAAAAATTTTTCCTCACAGCGAAAAATTATTTATAATAAAATGGATTGTAAAAACGAATTCATAATGCAATGCATGATTATGTCAAACGCAAGGAAGGGAGGCCGAGCTTGACACATCATGTAATTGCCATTGGTCTGTTGGTTTCGATGTTCGTCGTGGCCACAGCATTGCCGATCAATATCGGGGTGCTCGCGTTCGTAGGGGCGTTCCTCGTCGGAACGCTGTTGGCGGGCGAGACAGCCAAAGATATCATCGCCGGATTTCCGGACAGCCTTTTCCTGACCTTGGTCGGGATCACATGGCTTTTCGCACTTGCTCAAAATAACGGGACCATCGACTGGCTGGTTCGGTCCGCTGTCCGCGCGGTAAAAGGGCGCATTGCACTGATCCCGTGGATTATGTTCCTGATCGCGGCACTGCTAACTTCGATAGGCGCAGTTACACCCGGTGCCGTCGCCATTGTGGCGCCTATCGCGCTCAGTTTTGCGTTTCGGTATCATATCTCGCCCCTGCTGATGGGGATGATGGTGGCACAGGGCGCCTCGGCCGGTGCCTTCTCGCCGATCGGGATCTTTGGGGGCATCACCAATGGCGTGGTGATCCGAGCAGGCCTGCCAATCAATGAGATGGTGACTTTCGCCGCCAGCTTTTTTGCGAATGCGTTCTGCGTGCTGATCCTGTTTTTCGTACTCGGGGGGCGCAAGCTTATGAGCGTGAGGGTTGATCTTGATAGCCCCTATCAAGTCAATCATATTGAGATCTCAAAGCCCGCGACTGGCCCGCAAATCTATGGCGACAGTGAAGCAGAAGCTCTCAGCCGGCGCATCGGCAAAGAAGGGGGAGGCGGCGACAGCAACCGCCTCGTTGCAGATAGCGTCGCCGAGTCGCGAAGCGACGGAAACGCAGTGCGGATGCTCACTCTGCTAGGCCTGGCAGCCGTTGCCATTCTGGTGCTGGCATTCAAGATGGATATCGGCTTCGTATCTCTGACGGTCGGCCTAATCGTCGCGCTCTGCCAGCCAACTTTGCAAAAGCGCGCAATGACGCAGGTGGCATGGCCTGAGATTATGCTCATCACCGGCGTCGGCACCTATATTGCCGTGCTCGAAGGCATGGGAACCATCGACTTCATTGGAGATAGCGTGGCGCATATGGCCTCGCCGATGCTGGCCGCACTCCTGCTGTTTTACATCGGTGCCATCGTCTCGGCCTTTGCGTCCTCTACTGCGCTTCTCGGCGCGCTGATTCCTCTTGCCGTGCCATTTCTGCAGGCGGGGACTGGCGTTGGTCCCATCGGCTTTATTGCAGGTATGGCTGTCGCATCGACCATCGTCGATGTCAGCCCGTTCTCGACCAGCGGTGCATTGGTGCTGGCCAACTCGCAAGGAATCGACCGTCAGGTCTTTTATCGTCAACTCGTAAGCTATGGTGCGTTGATTACACTCGCCGCTCCTGCAGTCCTTTGGGTCGTCTTTGTCCTTATCCCGACGTGATGTGATGACCTTGCAGCGGCGGCCCATCATGTGGGGCCGTTGCTGAAAATCCCTGCTCAAACTTAACTCGCGCACTTGACCCTCAAATCAGAATAATGCATTCATTATTCAAAATACCGGTCGTTTGCGCACGAGGAGAAATCAGAATGACCCATGTTTCCGGACGCCACTTTCTGCAAATACCTGGCCCGAGCCCGGTGCCTGACCGGGTGCTGCGGGCGATGTCGGCACAGGTGATCGACCACCGTAGTCCCGAATTTGCAGACTTGGGTTTCAAGGCGCTGTCGTCGATCAAAAGCATCTTCAAAACAGAACACGACGTAATCATCTTTCCCGCGTCTGGAACGGGCGCTTGGGAGGCTGCTCTGTCGAACGTTTTGTCCGAAGGCGATCATGTCCTGATGTATGAGACTGGACACTTCGCCACGCTCTGGAAAAAAATGGCGGAAAAACTCGGCATCCAAGCTGAATTCATCGTCGGCGACTGGCGCGGCGGTGCCGATGCCGACCAGATTGAACAACGTCTGCGTGCCGATACTGAGAAGAAAATCAAAGCTGTCTGCGTGGTCCATAACGAAACCTCGACGGGTTCCGTTTCCCCGATCGCAGATGTGCGCCGCGCATTGGATGCAGTGGATCATCCCGCACTGCTGATGGTTGACACGATTTCGGGCCTCGGGTCGGTCGATTTCCGCTTCGACGAATGGGGCGTGGATGTCGCGGTGTCAGGCAGTCAGAAGGGTCTCATGCTTCCCCCGGGCATCAGCTTCAACGCCGTTAGCAAACGTGCGCTTGATGTATCAAAGACTGGTGGAATGCGCCGTTCCTATTGGGATTGGGGGGATATGGTAGGGATCAACGGAAAAGGATATTTTCCATACACTCCTGCAACAAATATGCTCTACGGCATGGTCGAGGCGATCGAGATGATGCATGAAGAGGGGCTGCAAACCATCTTTGACCGCCATCAGCGCCACGCCGCTGCGACACGGAATGCCGTCCGCGCGTGGGGACTGGAGGTGCTTTGCAGTCGTCAGGGTCATGAAAGCGGAGTGTTGACCGCAGTGCTGATGCCCGAGGGGCATAGTGCCGACAATTTCCGTGCCGAAGCACTGAAGCACTACAATATCTCGCTCGGAAGCGGATTGTCTAAAGTTGCCGATAAGGTTTTCCGGATCGGGCATCTCGGCGACATCAACGATTTAACCTTGATTGGCGCCCTGAGCGGCGTAGAGATGGCGCTCTCCAAAGCAGGTGTTCCCCACGAAAAAGGCGGGGTCGCGGTTGCAATGCAGTATTTGCAGGACACTCCTGCACCAGGCATTGATGCGTGAGTGAACATGCCGCACCCGCAACGGGTGCGGCCTTTCTGCACAAGGATCAGCCGATGTATATCCCGACTTATGAGGACATGCTGGCCGCGCATGAACGGATCAAGCCGCATATCCGGGGGACGCCGGTTCGAGTCTCGGACTATCTGAACGATCTGACTGGCGCGCAACTGTTCTTCAAATGCGAAAACTTCCAAGAGCCGGGGGCCTTCAAAGTTCGCGGCGCCACCAACGCGGTTTTCGGGCTGGATGAGGCGCAGGCGGCCAAGGGGGTTGCCACGCATTCCTCGGGCAACCATGCGTCCTGTCTGTCCTACGCGGCGATGCGCCGGGATATCCCCTGCAATGTCGTGATGCCGCGCACCGCGCCGCAGGCGAAGAAAGATACCGTGCGCCGCTATGGCGGGAAGATCACCGAATGCGAGCCTTCGACCAGCAGCCGCGAGGCGACCTTTGCCGAGGTTCAGGCCAGGACGGGTGGCGATTTCGTCCATCCTTATAACGATCCGCGTGTGATCGCGGGGCAGGGCACCTGTGCCAAGGAATTCGTCGAACAGACCGACGGGCTGGACATGGTGGTTGCGCCGATTGGTGGTGGCGGGATGATTTCGGGCACCTGTCTGACGCTTTCGACACTGGCGCCTGAAACGCAGGTGATCGCGGCAGAGCCAGAACAGGCCGATGACGCCTATCGCAGCTTCAAGGCCGGTCATATCATCGCCGATGATGCGCCCAGGACCATCGCCGATGGCTTGCTGGTGCCGCTGAAAGAGCTGACCTGGCATTTCGTCAGTAACCATGTGTCCGAGATCTACACCGCGTCTGACCCCGAAATCGTCGAGGCGATGAAGCTGATCTGGAAACACCTGCGGATCGTGATGGAGCCCAGCAGCGCCGTGCCGCTGGCCACCATCCTGAAGAACCGCGACGCATTCGCCGGCAAGCGTGTCGGCATCATCATCACCGGCGGCAATGTCGATCTAGATCGACTGCCATGGACCCAAGGGAGTGCGACATGAACGCCAAGACAGACTTTTCGAACTTCGAGGTCGGATACGATATCCCCGCTTTGCCGGGCATGGACGAGGCGGATATTCAGACGCCTTGCCTGATCCTCGATCTGGATGCGCTGGAACGCAACATCAAGAAAATGGGCGATTACGCCAAGGCCCACGGCATGCGCCACCGTAGCCACGGCAAGATGCACAAATCCGTCGATGTGCAGAAGCTGCAGGAAATCCTTGGCGGCGCGGTTGGCGTCTGCTGCCAGAAGGTGTCCGAGGCCGAAGTGTTCGCACGCGGCGGCATCAAGGATGTGCTGGTCACCAACGAGGTTCGCGATGCGGCCAAGATCGACCGTCTGGCCCGGATGCCCAAGCTTGGCGCAACCGTCACGGTCTGCGTCGATGATGTGACCAATATCACCGATCTGTCGGCTGCTGCGCAAAAGCACGGCACCGAACTGGGCATCTTCGTGGAAATCGACTGCGGCGCGGGCCGTTGCGGTGTGAAGACCACGCCGGAAGTGGTCGAAATCGCCAAGGCCGCTGCGGCCGCGCCGAACCTGACCTTCAAGGGCATCCAGGCCTATCAGGGCGCGATGCAGCACATGGACAGCTTTGATGATCGCAAGGCGAAACTGGACGCCGCCATCGCACAGGTCGAAGACGCTGTTGCCACGCTGAACGCTGAAGGGCTGAAGCCGGAATTCGTCTCGGGCGGCGGTACCGGCAGCTATTACTTTGAAAGCAATTCCGGCGTTTACAACGAACTGCAATGCGGCAGCTACGCCTTCATGGATGCCGATTATGGCCGCATTCACGACAAGGACGGCAATCGCATTGATCAGGGTGAATGGGAAAACGCGTTGTTCATCCTCACGAGCGTGATGAGCCATGCGAAGCCAACGCTCGCCGTTGTCGACGCGGGCCTAAAGGCGCAGTCGGTCGATAGCGGTCTGCCCTTCATCTATGGCCGCGACGATGTGAAATACATCAAATGCAGCGACGAACACGGCGTGGTTCAGGACGACAACGGCGTTCTCAAGGTGAATGACAAGCTGCGGCTGGTGCCGGGCCATTGCGATCCGACCTGCAACGTCCATGACTGGTATGTCGGCGTGCGCGGCGGAAAGGTCGAAACTGTTTGGCCGGTGAGTGCGCGCGGCAGGGCTTACTGATGTGGGTCGTTCCTGAATCAGAAATCGCCGGCCTGATGACGCCCGAGGCCGCGTTTGACGCGGTAGAGGCGGTCTTTGCCGCGATGGCGCGCGGGGATGCCTATAACTTTCCGGTCGTGCGCGAGGCGATCGGCCATGAAGACGCGCTTTACGGCTTCAAGGGCGGGTTCGATGCCAGCGGGCTGGCGCTTGGGCTGAAGGCCGGGGGCTATTGGCCGAACAACCAGAAACACGACCTGATCAACCATCAGTCCACGGTGTTCCTGTTTGATCCCGATACCGGGCGGGTCTCGGCGGCGGTTGGGGGCAATCTTCTGACCGCGCTGCGCACCGCCGCGGCAAGTGCCGTCAGCAGCAAATATCTGGCACCGAAGGGAGCGAGGGTTCTGGGCATGGTGGGGGCGGGGCACCAATCCGCCTTCCAGATGCGCGCCGCCATCCGCTTTGGCAATTTCGAAAAGGTCATCGGCTGGAACCCGCATCCAGAGATGCTGTCCCGTCTGGCCGATACCGCAGCCGAACTGGGTCTGCCGTTCGAGGCGGTCGCACTTGATCGGCTGGGGTCCGAGGCGGATGTGATCATCTCGATCACCTCGTCCTTTGCGCCGATCCTGCTGAGCGATCACGTCAAAGGCCCAACGCATATCGCGGCAATGGGCACGGATACCAAGGGCAAACAGGAACTCGATCCGGCATTGGTTGCGCGCGCGCGGCTGTTTACGGATGAGATTTCCCAATCGCTCAGCATCGGGGAATTCCAGCATGCTGCGGCACAGAAGATGATTTCGGCAGAGGAGGTCACCGCGCTAGGCAAGGTCATCATTGGCGACCACGAGGGACGCGGTGATGCCGAGATCACGATTTTCGACGGAACGGGAGTGGGCCTGCAGGATCTGGCCGTCGCGGCAGCGGTGGTTGATCTGGCGCGCGGTAAAGGCATCGCCACCGAGATGGCTATCTAGCCTCGAACCTGGAGGCGGGACAATGGAGGAACAAATCGATGACACTTGATTTAGCAACCGCACAACGGCTGGCGGAGCTATGTCTCAGCCGCGCCAAGGACTTGGCTCTCAAGCCCCTCACAATTGCTGTCGTTGACAGCGCAGGTCAGTTGATCGTCCTGTTCCGACAAGACGGCACGAGTTTGATGCGGCCTGACATTGCTCAAGGGAAGGCCAAGGGTGCAATTGCGATGGGGCTCGGTTCACGAGCGCTTTACAATCGTGCGATTGAACAACCTTACTTCATTCAATCGATGAATGCACTCGCAGGTGGATATCTCGTTCCTGTTCCAGGGGGGGTTTTGATCCGCGCAGAAAACGCGATTCTCGGTGCAATCGGCATCACTGGGGATTCTTCTGACAACGACGAAGCGTGCGCCATTCATGCAATCGAAGCATTGGGTTTTGCTGCAGATGGGGGGTAACTCCCCACTCAAATCCCCGATTGTAAAGTCGATTACACTACACATAATTGAGTTTTCGCATTATGAATTCGTTGGAGCATATGCGGCATCGGGGCAAAGCGGATGAACAACTTGGTTGAACCCGGGAAAGACCTGCGTCGACGCAGTCTGCATGAGGAACTCACGCAGACGCTGCGCGATTTGATTGTCCATGGTAAACTGCCGCCTGGCGTCAAGATTCCCGAAAAGGATCTTTGCGATGCTTACTCTGTTTCACGCACTCCGCTGAGGGAGGCGTTGAAAGTCCTTGCAAACGAAGGATTGATCCAACTCGAGCCAAACCGGGGCGCGCGCGTAACGGCAATCACCCTGCAGGATCTCGACGAAATCTTCCCAGTCATGGGCGCGCTCGAAGGGTTGGCAGGTGAACTCGCCTGCATCAACATCTCCGCGAACGAGCTTAAAAAGCTTCAAGCGCTGCATGCGAGGATGCTCGTCGAGTATCGCGAGAATGATTTGGAAAGCTATTTTGCCTCAAACCAAAAGATCCATGAGGGCATCCTTGCGGCTGCGAAAAACCCCACTTTGTCATCGCATTACCGATCACTTTCTGCCCGGCTCCAGCGTGCCAGATATGTTGCAAACACCACCCCCGCGCGTTGGAGCGCTGCGGTCGCAGAACACGAACAGATCATGAAATATCTGGCGGCTCGAGACGGCCAGAAGCTCGGTGATACACTTCGACTTCACTTGGAAAACAAGCTCGCTGCCATTCGGCAGTATCTGCTGCGTAAAAATTGAGGAACTCGGCGCGACACGATAGAGTCTGAAGGTTATTTGAATTCATTTTTTGCTACTTGCACCGCCAAACGCTAAAATTGTATTATGTACAATGAGAAGCCGAGGATACCCAAGCGTGAACGATGAGCAAACTTTAGTGCCTCCGACAGAGCGGGGCGGGACGCTTCACAATGAAATACTTCCGCAACTGCGCGCTTTCGTAGTCGAGGGCAATGTTCCAGACGGGGGCCGCATACCCGAGCGCGAGCTATGCGAAATGCTGGGCGTCTCCCGGACACCTTTGCGCGAAGCCCTCAAGGTGTTGGCGTCTGAAGGTTTGATTGAACTTTTGCCCAACCGGGGTGCCAGAGTGAAGGCGCTGTCGGCAGTCGAGATCGCCGAGTTGTTTGATTTGATGGCGGGGCTGGAGGCGCTCGCAGGCCGACTGGCGTGCGAAAAAATGACGGCAGAACAGTTTGATAGGATAGAAGAGCTCCATCGCTCAATGTATCTCCACTATCTTCGCGGTGATCGACCTGGCTACTTTTCGGATAATCAAGAGATACACTCCGCTCTCTTCGCGGCAGCGGACAATCAGCCGTTGTTTGAGACTGCAAGATCACTCCAAGACCGGCTTCGCAGGGTGCGTTATGCAGCGAATCTCGGGGAAAATGGTGAGAGATGGAAAGAGGCGGTCCGAGAGCATGAATTGCTGCTGGATGCCTTGCGTCGCCGGGCCAGCGGCGATGCCGCAGAAATTCTTTTCAATCATCTTCGCAGGACGAAGGCCGCTGTCATAGCCTATGACAGCGGCAACTGAAGGCGCTGACTGATCCGGCGATATTTTAATATTGAATTCATTTTTCTTCTTAGATAGATCTTGAATGCATTTTGGCGATTCGTCAGTGGTGCCGAGGAGGAGAAGAGCAGCTTTAGCGTCGATGGAGTCCGTCGGGACAATCCACCCCGGCCGTCCCGGCAAACGTCCGCCGGGGCACTGCCTCTTTGATTCCGACAATCCAGTCAACGAAGCGCGGCTGCGTTTCGAAAGCAAGAAAGTGGATGAAGATGAACGCTCCTGCCAGAACTTCTGCTCCGCCTGCAGCACGGAACGCATCGCGCCGGTTGGCGTTCGAGTCATCGCTTGAGAGGGCGCTGGAGGGCGAGGTCCGCTTTGACATATTCACGCGCGGGCGCTATGCCACAGACGCATCTATTTATCAGATCATCCCAAAAGCTGTAGCTTTCCCAAAATCCGAAGCTGACATTTCCGCGGCACTCCAAATAGCTGGAGAGCATGGCATCCCGGTTATCGCGCGTGGAGGCGGGACGTCGCAGAACGGACAGCCTATCGGAGACGGTCTGATACTTGACATGTCGCGTCATTTTAGTGGTGTGACAGAATACGATCCCATTGCGAGGACCGTTCGAGTTCGGCCCGGCACGGTTTTGAACAGTCTCAATGACATGCTTCGCAAGGACGGGCTGTTTTTTCCCATCGAACCATCAACGGCGTCACGCTGCACCATCGGTGGGATGTGCGGTAACAACTCTTCCGGGGCGCGGTCTTTGCGCTTCGGCAAGACTGTTGACAACGTTCTGGCTATTGACGGGATGCTGTATGACGGAGAGGCGTTCTCGCTCGGCGCCTCGCTTCCTAAAGACATGTCCTTGCGCATGCAAGCTATGATGCAACGGCTCACCGCTCTGGCTCGACTTCATCGCACCGACATAGAGACAATCTTTCCTAAAGTTCAGCGGCGCGTTGGCGGTTACAACCTTGATGAGTTATTGCCTGACCAGCCGAATTATTCGCGTTTGCTAGTCGGTTCCGAAGGCACGCTCGCGCTGACAACCGGCGTAACGCTGAAACTGTCGACCTTGCCAAAGCACCGTGTGATGGGGGTGTGTCATTTTCCGGCGTTCCGTGATGCGATGGAGACAACGCAGCATATCGTCGCGCTGGATCCGGCTGCTGTCGAACTCGTGGATAATAATGTCCTGGTGCTGGGCAGTGATATCCCGCTCTTCGTGAAGACATTGGGTGATATCACCAAGGGCACACCGAACTGTCTGTTGCTCGTAGAGTTTGCTGGCGATGATCTCGAATCGCTAAAACGCGATCTCAAGCGGCTTGATCAATGTATGTCCGACTACGGATATCCAGATGCGGTCGTCGAAGTCATCGAGCCTGCACGTCAAAAACCTGTCTGGGAGGTCAGAGAGGCCTGCCTGAACATCATGATGTCGATGAAGGGTGATGGCAAACCCGTCTCGTTCATTGAGGATTGCGCAGTTCCACTTGAACATTTGGCAGACTACACCGACGCAGTCACCGATGTGTTCACCAAACACGGCACCGTTGGGACATGGTATGCTCATGCCTCGGTGGGCTGTCTACACGTGCGCCCAATCCTGAATATGAAGGAGGCCGATGGCGTCCGGAAAATGCGCGAGATTGCGGAGGAGACTGCCGATCTCGTTAAGCGTTTTAAAGGCTCGTATTCAGGGGAGCACGGTGACGGTATTTCGCGCTCAGAGTTTATCGAGCCGCTGTTCGGGGCAAAACTGACGCGTGCATTTGAGCAGGTGAAAGACGAATTCGATCCCCAGAACCGTTTAAACCCGAACAAGATCGTCCGGCCCCTTAAAATGGACGATCGCAGCCTGATGCGATTCAAATCCGACTATGCTGTCACCATTGCCGGAGGCGCGACCGCATTGGATTGGTCGGAATGGGGTGGCCTCGGTGGCGCTGTCGAGATGTGCAACAATAATGGGACCTGTCGCAAGCTGGCCGGCGGGACCATGTGTCCCTCCTATCGTGCGACGAAGGATGAACAGCATCTGACGCGCGGGCGCGCCAATACTTTGCGCTTGGCGATGTCAGGCCAACTTGGGCCCGATGCTTTCACCTCGAAGGGCATGAAGGCAACGATGGATCTGTGCGTCTCGTGCAAAGGTTGCAAGCGCGATTGTCCCACGGGCGTCGATATGGCGCGAATGAAAATTGAATTCCTTCACCACTACTATAAAAAGCACGGGCTGCCCTTGCGTGAGAAGCTGATCGCGCATTTGCCACTTTACGCGCGGTATGCGAGCTGGATTGCGCCACTCTTGAACCTGCGAGATCGAATTCCCCTGATCGCCAGGGTCTCTGAAAAGATCCTCGGCTTTTCTGCAGAGCGAACCTTGCCGAAATGGCGTAAGCCCTGGGTTGAAACGCGACTGCCCGCCCGGCCGGGTGACGTCAAAGGTGATGGCCTCGACCTCGTGTTGTTCGGCGACACATTCAACCGCTATTTTGAGCGTGAGAATCTCGAAGCTGCGGAGCGAGTGCTGATCGCCGCAGGATATCGGTTACATCGGGTTCAGCCAACGGATCACAGCCGCCCTATGTGCTGTGGAAGAACTTATCTTGCTTCTGGCCAGACGGACGCTGCGCGTGCCGAGGCGCAGCGAGCGCTGGATGCGCTGCGCCCGTATATTGCACGTGGGGCGCGTGTCGTCGGGCTGGAGCCATCATGCATTATGAGTTTTCGTGATGAAATGACCGTGCTCTTACCGAACGCTGAGACAGACTTCATCAAGGGTAAGGCACTTCTTTTTGAAGAGGTCTTGGCTGCCGATCTTAAGGAAGGGACCATCACGCTGCCACTCGCCGATCAGGGTGGCAAAGTTGCTCACCTGCATGGCCATTGTCATCAGAAAGCGTTCGCCGCCATGGGACCAGTAGAGACTGTCTTGCGTAGCATTCCTGGATTGGAACTCAAGGTTATCGAGAGCAGCTGTTGCGGTATGTCGGGAGCATTTGGATACGCCGCCGAAAACATCGAGGTGTCGAAGAAAATGGCAGAGCTCTCACTTCTGCCAGCTGTTCGCAAAGCAGGAACTGACGACCTCATTGTCGCAGACGGCACCAGTTGCAGGCACCAAATCCATGATGGAACAGGGCGCGATGCGATCCATGTCGCGTTGGTGTTGGATAGAGCGTTAGCCAAACGTTGAATATCAACCAGCGTCGTAGAGGTGGAAGCGATATGACAGCGGCAAGGACGCGCGTCGCGTTGAACGGGTTCGGCGTATAGGGCGCTCGATCCTGCGGCTTTGGGCGCAGGGCGGCTTTGACGATCTCGAAATTGGTTTAATTAACGACGTTGCGACGTTGGAGGTCCGATGAGCGCGTATTACCGCGATCTGGCGCCGCTTTGGCGGCGGGCGAATATGCCCCGCTGGTCTATGCCCGCGAGGCGGTCGAGCGCGCCGCGCGCCATCTGATCACGCGGTGAATCCGGGCGATTGAACGAACCTGCCGGAGCGCAGTGTTGTGTCCCGGCAGTCATTATCCGGTAAAGATGCCGGCACCGGTTTCGAGAACGGATGGCCCGCATCGCTTCGGGCATGAAAAAACCCCCGCGAGTTGCAACCTCCGGGGGTTCGTTCATCTGGTTGCTTTGGCTCAGTAGCCGCGTGCAATCCGCTCGATGTCGCCGCGGTTCAGGCCGATATCGTCCAGTTCACGGTCCGACAGGCGGCTCAGCTCACGACGGGTCTTGCGTGCTTCATTCCACGACCCGATCATCGAGACCAATTTTGCGACGACATTGCCAACCCCGCCAACGGCTACGCTGCGGTTCGTTTCAATGACGGACATCTTATCACCTGTATTCAGATTGCCCGATCTGCGGGCATGTTTCGGATAAGCAGGAGATAGATTGTGCAGTTGCAGAATTGTAGGCGCATAAATGGCAATGCAGCTATGCATTTTTCGCGTAATAGGTGAATTTTTTGGTCAATGCTGCAATGCGGCATATTTGTGGCTTTTGCCGGGTCGGTTATTCAATCGGGGCCCTTTTGCCAATCGCCCAGCACCGCCTGCCACAAGGTCATTGCCGCAACGGCAGCGGTATCGGCACGCAGGATACGCGGCCCAAGGCTGATTCGCGTCACTGCGGCCATCCCGGACAGCCGCGCGCGCTCCGCATCAGAGAAACCGCCCTCGGGGCCGACAAGAATCGCCCACGGACCGCGAGGCAGTTCCGATAATGTCTGGACGGGACCCGCCATGACCTCATCCGCCCACAGAATCCGCCGCCGTTCGTTCCAGTCATCAAGAAGCCGCGGCAGGGGAACAAGATCGCCGACCTCGGGCACATAGGTCCCGCCGCATTGCTCGGCCGCCTCGATGGCATGGGCTTGCAGCCGGTCTTGCCGGATCCTCTCGGAATTGGTGAATTCGGTCTGCACCGGCAGGATCCGGGCGGCACCCATCTCGGCGGCTTTCTCGACGATGAAATCGGTGCGCGCCTTCTTGATCGGCGCGAAGAGCAGCCAGAGATCCGGGGGATCGCGCTGCGGTGCGGTCTGCGCGACAATCTCAAGGCTTCCGCCGCGTTTCCCGATCTGAACGATCCGCGCCGACCATTCGCCGTCGCGTCCGTTGAAGACCAGGATGTCGTCGCCCACACGCAGGCGCATGACGCCCGACAGGTAATGCGCCTGTGCGGCCTCGACCGGGACGGGTTGTCCCTTGGCCATCGGGTGATCTATGTAAAGCCTGATCCTTGCCATGATGGGCAGACGCTATGCAAAGCCAGACGAAAAAGCCAGAGACAGTCGCAGATGCGCCCGCCGGAAACTGGGTGGACCGCTATGCGCCGGAAGCATGGAGGCCGTTTCTGCATTTGAGCCGCGCCGACCGGCCCATCGGAACATGGCTGCTGCTGCTGCCCTGCTGGTGGGGGATCGGGCTGGCGATGATGGCGGATATGCCCCTGTGGCGCGACCTGTGGATCGCGATTGTCTGCGGGCTGGGGGCGCTGGTGATGCGCGGGGCCGGTTGCACATGGAACGATATCACCGACCGGAAGATCGACGATCAGGTGGCTCGCACCAGATCCCGCCCATTGCCATCGGGCAGGGTGACGCTGCAAGGGGCCTATATCTGGTTGGTCGCGCAGGCTCTGGTGGGCTTCGTGATCCTGCTGACCCTTGGCTCTGCCGCGATCTGGATGGGCGTGGCGTCTCTGGCGCTGGTGGCGATCTATCCTTTCGCCAAGCGCTTCACATGGTGGCCGCAAATCTTTCTGGGCCTTGCCTTCAACTGGGGCGTCATGCTGGCCTATACGGCGCATATGGGGCGGCTGGATATGGCGCCGGTGATTGCGTGGCTGGCGGGCATCGCCTGGACGATATTCTACGACACGATCTATGCCCATCAGGATATCGAGGACGACACGCTGATCGGCGTCAAATCCACCGCCCGCCTGTTCGGCGATGACAGCCCGCGCATTCTGGGCGGCTTTGCCCTGCTGACGGTTCTGCTTCTGGCGGTGGCGATCTCACTTACGGGTCGCAATCTGTTGATAGGCTGGCTGGGGTTGGCCGGGTTCGCGGGTCATCTGTTCTGGCAGCTGAGAATTTTCAAGCCAGATCAAAATGATATCTGCCTGCGCCTGTTCCTCTCGAATCGCGATGCCGGGCTGATACTGGCGATATTTCTCGCATTGGCGGGACTTGTGTGATTGCGCCAGCCGGATGCCGGGGCTAGACCTTCCCGGCTTGCAACAACCCCGAGGTGCCGCAGATGGCGTCGTCCCGTAAAGGCGTGTCAAACAGATTGGCGACTGTCGTCGTCCTTGCCGGGGTCGCCGGCCTGTGCTGGTACGGGGCGCGCGAAGGGACCGATTTCATCGAGAAACGTTCCGAGGCAGGGGTCAGGTCGGCGATGATCTCTGCCGGGCAGGATTGGGTTCAGGTCAGAAGCGACGGGTTGCAGGTCAGGCTTTCGGGCACCGCGCCGGACGAGGTCGAGCGATTTCGCGCTGTCACCGAGGCAGGCAAGATCGTGGACTCTAGCCGGATCGTGGATGAGATCACCGTGACCGCCGCGAAGCCCGTTGTCGCGCCCGACTTCACGATCGAGCTTTTGCGGAACGATGACGGGATTTCCCTGATCGGCCTTGTTCCCGCCTCGACCGACCGCAAGGCGCTGGTCGGCATGCTGGAACGCGAGACGGCTGCTCCGAAAGTGACGGATTTGCTTGAGCAGGCCGATTATCCGGCGCCCGACACCTGGGAAGATTCGCTGAATTTCGCCATGCGCGCGGCACAGCTTGCACGTCAGGCGAAGATTTCGATCGAGCCCAGAGCGGTCAGGATCAGCATCCTTGCCGAAAGCCGGGACGAGAAGGGCAGGCTGGAAACCGAACTGAACCGTTTGCGCCCGCAAGGCGTGAAGCTTGAAACCGATATATCCGCGCCGCGGCCGGTCATCGCGCCATTCACCACGCGCTTTCTGATTGACGATCAGGGTGCGCGCTTCGATGCCTGCGCAGCCGATAACGAGGCCGGTCGGGAACGTATTCTGAGAGCAGCAATCAGAGCCGGGGCCAAGGGACAGGTCGGTTGTACGCTGGCGCTTGGCGCGCCCTCGCCGGATTGGGCGGATGCCGTCGTGGCGTCCATCGGCGCGGTTGCCGCCCTGGGGCAGGGGACGGTCACGATTTCCAACGCCGATATTGCCCTGACCATCCCCCCGGGCGTCGAGCGCAGCGAATTCGACAAGGCCACCGTCAATCTGGAACAGGCGCTGCCCGACGTCTTTACCTTGCATGCCGAACTTGAGGCTGCGCCGGAGGAAGGTTCTTCCGGGCCGTTCGAATTCACCGCTGTCGTTTCCCCCAGCCGGGAACTGAGCATGCGCGGCCGCGTGACCGGCGAAAAGATGCAGGAAGTGGTAGACAGTTTCGCCCGCGCGCGCTTCGCCGATGTTCAGGGCAAGCTGAGCAATGACGAGAATGCTCCGGCTGGCTGGACGGTCAAGATCATGGCCGCGCTCGAGGCGCTTGACGGATTGCAGAAAGGATCGTTGAAGGTGACGCCCGATCTCATCGAGCTGACCGGCGATTCCGGCAATCCGCGTGCTGCCGAACATGTCGCTGCGGTTCTTTCGAAACGACTTGGGGCGGGGGCGCATTACAAGCTTGCGATCCGTTATGATCGCCGCCTTGATCCGGCGCTGGCGCTGCCCAATGGCGATGAATGCGTCAGGCGGCTGAATAATATCATGTCGGAAGCCACGATCGGGTTCGAGCCGAACAAATCCACGATCGCCGGCGATCCGTCCGAGACGCTGAACCGGCTGGCCGAGGCGATGACAGATTGTTCGGAATTCCGGATGGAGGTCGGAGGCCATACCGATTCGCAGGGCTCGGAAGGGTTCAATGCCGATTTGTCGCGGGCGCGCGCTCAGGCCGTAGTGACCGCAATGTCCGAGTCGGGCATCGACACGGCGAACATGACCTCGCGCGGGTATGGCGAAAGTCGGCCTATCGCGACGAATGACACCGAAGAGGGCCGCGAAGAGAACCGCCGGATAGAGTTTCGTCTTGTGTCCAGCCAGCCGGTCCGCAGCGAGCCTATGGCGGCGCCGGAAACGGTCGAGGGCGTGACCAGTGCGGATGATGCCGAGCCGGTGAATGATCCCGAAATCGTTGAGGTCGTCGCCGATCAGGACGAGGATAACGACGTGGAGATCGTGCCACAGCCACGGAATGATGTGACAGGATCCGAAAGCGGAGCTCCTGCGCCCGAACAACAGTTGTTGGACCGCGAACAGGGCGCCGCGCCCGCGACGATGGGCGCAAGCGAGCAATACCGGCCTCTGGACGAGCGCGAGGAAAACATTAGGCTACCGGTACAGACGCCCGATGAGGACACGCCCCGCCCCAGCCGTCGGCCCGATACCGAAGAGGATAGGGGCGACGAAGGACAGGAACAGCAAAGCGAAGCCGCCGCCGAATGAACCGAAACGAATTCATAATCGCAACCGCGGTCATCCTGTTCACGACATTTGTCGTCGGCTGGCTGATCGGCCTTATCATCCAGCGCCTCACCCGGCCGACCCGCGCCGATATGGGCGAACTCGACCGCATGGCCCAGCAATTGCACGAGGCCGAGGATGCCCGTGATGCCGCCATCGCCAAACTGGAAGAACGCGAGGCGGATCTTGGGCAAAAGCTGGCTGCGACTCAGGTCGATTTTCAGGCGGCCATGGACAGCCTGCGCGAAAGCCGCGCCGAAATCGAAGATCTGCGCGAATTCATCGAAAGAAAGCTGGGGCGCCGCTAAAGCATTCCAGCAAAACCGGCACCGGTTTTACACTTGGAAATATCGCTGTCCCTGCGCAGGCGGTCGTGTTGTGCGGCACATTGCGAAACCTGTCGGGTAAGCCGGCGGGCTACCGGCCGCAAGCTTGCCCGATAGTGGGATCAGATCCCCGCTTCGATGATTGCGCGGGCCAGCAATGGGACGGTGTTACGGTTCAGCCCGGCGATATTCAGCCGCGAATCCCCGACCATATAGACGGCGGAATCGGTTTTCAGCTTCTGCACCTGCTCGGGCGTGGCACCCAGTCGCGAGAACATGCCGCGATGCCTTGCGATGAAGTCGAACCGCTCGCTATTCGTCAGGTCGCGCAAATCGGAAGCAAGCTGTTCACGCAGGGCAAGCATGCCGCTGCGGATCTCTTCCAGCTCGGCGGCCCAATCGGCGCGCAGCCCCTCATCGTTCAGGATGGTGCTGACGATCCGGGCGCCGTGATCGGGCGGGAAGGAATAGGTCTGGCGGTTCAGGAAGGCCAGCGAACCTTGCGACTGATCGCGATCGGCGGTGTTGTCCGACAGCACGATCAGGTTTCCGGTGCGTTCGCGATAGATGCCGAAATTCTTCGAGCAGCTTGCCGCGACCAGAACTTCGGGCAGACGCGAGGCCAGAAGGCGGGTGGCCGCGGCATCGGCCTCCAGCCCGTCGCCGAAACCCTGATAGGCCAGGTCGATCAGCGGAATTGCCCCGGATTTTTCCAGAAGCGCGGCGATTTCTTCCCATTGTTCGGGCGTCAGATTCGCGCCGGTCGGGTTGTGGCAGCAGCCATGCAGCAGCACGATGTCGCCCTTGACCGCTTTGGCGACATCCTCCTTCATGGCGTCGAAATCGACATCGCGGGTTTCATTGTCGAAATAACGGTATTCGACGAAAGGCACCCCCATGAATTTCATGATCGACAGATGGTTAGGCCATGTCGGGTCCGAAACATGCACGGTCACATCCGGATTGGCCAGCCGCGCGAGTTCCAGACCCTGCCGCACCGCACCGGTGCCGCCGACAGTGGCCAGCGAAGCAAGCCTGTCGGTCGGGACATCGCCCAGCACCATTTTCGCCATGGCGCTGCGGAATTCGGGTTCGCCGGAAAGATTGGTATAGGATTTGGTGGTCTCGGCTTCCCAGATGCGTTGTTCCGCCGTTTTGACGGCGCGCATGACCGGTGTCACGCCTTCGGGATTCTTGTACACGCCGACGCCAAGATCGATCTTGCCCTGACGGGTATCCGCCTTGAACTCCTCGACCAGCATCAGGATCTTGTCGGGGGATTGCGGTTTCAGGTTCGACAGCATCATGCGTCTCCGGTTGCGATGTTCAGGTCTGGAAAGCTGCCCCATTCGGTCCAGCTTCCGTCGTAAAGGGAATGGTTGCGATGGCCGATCCGCTCCAGCGCAAGGCTGAGGATCGCGGCGGTCACACCGCTGCCGCAGCTTGTGATGGCGGGTTTCGACAGATCGACCCCGGCGGCTTCGAATTCGGCACGAAGCGCGTCCGGCGCTTTCATCGTGCCGTCCTTGTTCAGCAGGTGACCGAAAGGCAGGTTCTTCGCGCCGGGGATATGGCCCTTGCGAAGACCGGCGCGCGGTTCGTCCGCCTCGCCACGAAAGCGTTCAGGGGCGCGGGCATCGATGATTTCGTGATCATCCAGCTTGCTCGCCGCCGCGACCTGCGTGACGTCGCGCACCAGCCCGGCCTGCCGCTGCACGGTGATATGGCGGTCGCGCATGATCGGAGGCAGATCCTCGGTCTCGCGCCCTTCGGCCTGCCATTTCGCAAAGCCGCCATCCAGAACCGCGACATCGGACTTGCCCATCAGGCGGAATGTCCACCAGACACGGGCGGCGCTGCGCACATCGGAATTGTCGTAAACCACGATCTGATGGCCGTCGCCGATGCCCATGGCCCGCATCCGGCTGATGAACATCTCGACCGGGGGCGCCATATGCGGCAAATCGCTGCGTTTCTCCGAGATGGCGTCGATATCGAAAAACCGCGCGCCGGGGATATGTGCCGCGTCATATTCCGCCCGGGCGTCGCGGCCCGTGGCAGGCATATGCCAGCTTGCGTCCAGAATCCGCAGATCGGGATCGTTCAGGTGCTTGGCCAGCCATTCGGTCGAAACCAGCGTTTTCGGATCGTCCTGCATCACGCCCCCACAATTGGTTACTGCCTGATCTACAGGCGGAAGAGGCGGGCTGCAATGGTGCCGGCGCTCTCCCTGCGGGGATTTCTCAGACGTGAAGACTCCCTGTCGCGATCTCCCCTTTTTTGATCGCTGCCTGATCGCGGGCGTCACCACCGACCCGCCTGTATGACCCGATCGGTTACGGTGAGGTCGATTAACTAATACCGAAAAAAAATCTCCCCATTCAGCATTCAGTCACTAATACCTTGCAAATCTTCCTCTGCCTGAATCCGAAGCAGATCAGGCGCTGAAATTGTTGATCTGTCCAAGGTGGCAGGGTAGGAATTTTGCCTGTCCCGCAGAGCGATCTAAAGGGCGGGTTGTAACCATTATTTAGTTTGAGAGGGTATCGATGGGTACGCGTGATCTTTATGTGATCTATCTGGGTGAGGCAGCAAAGGGGGCTGGTGTCAGCCCCACAACCGGTCTTGCCGAATGGGATATCTTCGCCGAGGACGATCCCACGGCGCAGGTGGTCGAAAACGCAAAATCATTCATCGGCTACGATTCATCCAAATTTTTCGGGAATGCGCTCTGGAAACAGGCGGGAACCGCGACAATCACTTCCAATAATCCGTATGATGGCAAAACCTACGAAGATTCCGCCGCGGAAATTTATAACGACCCCAGTATCAAGCCAGGCACGATCACATGGGATGGTGAGACTACTACACTCGATGCGATAGAAGCTGTGAATGTAACTTTTACTTTCACGGACGGCAGTGAATATACCGATGAGGTAATTTTCATGCAGACCGTGGATGACAAAACCTTCCTTACTTCCTATGATGGAAGCTCTGTAAATTATACAAAACTTCCGATCGCGTCTATGCGTGTAAATACGGTCGAAGGGAGTCCCGATTTTGTTCTCGAGTACGATTTTAATGACCGGCCATTTGCCGTTCCATGCTTTACCCGCAATGTTCGCATCAAAACCGAAGATGGCGTGAAAAATGTCGAAGATCTGATTGTCGGTGATCGCGTTTATACCAAGGATAACGGGTTGAAGGACATCAAATGGATTGCATCCAGGCCGATCGACAGGCAGTCGCTGATTGACAATCCGAACCTGCGACCGATCAGGATCCGAAAAGGGGCATTGGGTTGTAATCTGCCCGAAGCAGACCTGATCGTTTCCCGTCAGCACAGGGTCCTTGTCCGTTCAAAAATCGCGCAGCGAGTATATGGAACCAACGAGATTCTTGTCCCGGCCAAGGACCTGCTGATGCTGGAAGGCGTGGAGGTCGTGGCGGATCTTGAGCCTGTCGAGTATTTCCATTTCATCTTCGACCAGCACGAGGTGGTCTATGCCAATGGGGCGGAAACGGAATCGCTTTATCCCGGGCCCGAGGCGGTAAAGATGATCGGCAGCGCGGCGATGGAAGAACTGCTTTTACTGTTCCCGCAATTGAACGAATGGAATGGTCAGCCCTCTCCCGCCAGACTTCTGGCGCGGGGTGCCAAAGCGCGCAATGTCATTTCCCGTCATCTGAAGAATGGCGTTCCCGTCTTCTCTGCGTGATCGCGGCCGGGCAGGGCCAATCGCTTTGCCCTGTCCGGCAAGATACTTTTCTCATTTCCGGGCAGCGGTTCTTTCTGCAAAGCCTTGGAGTGCCTGCCTGCTTCGAAGGTTGACGGAGTCTGGCTGTTCTATCCGCCCTGCTTCAACAGCCTTTGCTTCTGCCGGTTCCAGTCGCGCTTGGCCGAGGTTTCGCGCTTGTCGGCGACCTTCTTGCCCTTGGCGACGCCGATCTTCAGCTTCACCAGGCCCCGATGATTGAAATACATCACCAGCGGCACCAGTGTCATCCCTTCGCGCCCCACAGCCTGCCACAGTCGCGACAACTCGCGCTTGCTGACCAACAGCTTGCGGCGGCGGCGTTCCTCGTGCCCGAAGACCCCGGCACGGGACAGGGCGGCGATATGGGCATTGATCAGCCACAGCTCGGCATTCTCGACCGAGGCATAACTTTCGGCAATATTCGACTGGCCGGTGCGCAGGGATTTCACCTCTGACCCGGTCAGCATGATGCCAACCTCCAGATCGCTTTCGATGAAGTAATCGAAACGCGCCCGCCGATTTTCGGCAATTACCTTGTAATTCTTGTTATCTTTATCGTCAGCCATGACGGAGTCAGATAGGGGGCCGGGCATGGCTTGTAAAGATCGGCCATGCCGGGGATGGTGGCTACAGCATGGACGGAGGCGCAGATGAAACCCGGCAGACGCAACCTGATTACCGATGTGACGGGGCTGAAGGTCGGCAATGCGCAGGATACCCGGCTGCGCTCGGGCGTGACGGTTCTGACGGCGGATCGGCCCTTTGTGGCGGCGGTCAATGTCATGGGCGGTGCGCCGGGGACGCGGGAAACCGATCTGCTGGCACCTGACAAGCTGGTCGGGCAGGCCGATGCGCTGGTGCTTTCCGGCGGTTCCGGCTTCGGCCTGGCGGCGTGCGACGGGGTTATGGCAGCGCTTGCGGAGGCGGGCAGGGGTTTTGCCGTTGGCGCTGCGCGGGTGCCGATTGTGCCGGGCGCGATCCTGTTCGATCTGCTGAACGGCGGCGGCAAGGACTGGCGGGACAATCCTTATCCGGCACTGGGACGGGCCGCATATGCGGGGGCGGGGCGGGAATTCGCGCTTGGCAGCGAAGGTGCCGGGACCGGCGCGTTGACCCGGAACCTGTGGGGCGGGCTTGGCTCTGCCTCGGCGGTGCTGGAGAATGGGCTGACGGTCGGCGCTCTTGTGGCGGTCAATGCGCTTGGCTCGGCCACGGTCGGCGATAGCGCGCATTTCTGGGCCGCCCCGTGGGAACTGGAGGATGAGTTCGGGGGCCTTGGCCTGCCAGCGCATTTCCCGGCAGATGCCGAGCCTCAGCCCTATAAACAGCCGGGCGAGGCGACGACGATCGCCATTGTCGCCACGGATGCCGTTATGGACAAGGCCGGGCTTCTGCGACTGGCGACGGCGGCGCATGACGGGCTGGCGCGATCGCTGGTGCCCAGCCATACGCCGCTTGACGGAGACCTGGTTTTTGCGGTTTCCACCGGCAGGAAACCGTTGCCGGATGCAGTTTCCGCGCCCTTCCTGCTTGGCCATGCCGCGGCGACGAGTCTGGCCCGGGCGGTGGCCAGAGGCGTTCATGCCGCGCGTTCCGTCGAAGGAGACCGGCGGCTTTGCTGGCGGCAGCTTGCCGGGCAGCAATAAGCCGGCCCTTGCGGTTGCCCGAGCGAAACGCCATTAAGCAGCCGCCCGGAAGCGAAAGGAGCCCGCCATGGATCTGCTGACATTGCTGACCGCCCTTTCCGAACGGCTGGGTGATCTGAATACGGCGTTGCTGATCGGCATTCTGACCGGCGGGCTTTTCGGTTTCGCGGCGCAGCGTTCGGCTTTCTGCCTGCGCTCGGCGGCGGTCGAACTGGCGCGGGGACGCCCCGGCCCGCGCATGGCGATCTGGCTGATGGCGGTGGGCGCGGCGGTGCTGTCGGCACAGGCGGCGCGGATGGCGGGGCTGTTCGATACCGATACCGCGCAATTGATGAATTTCGCCGGAAGCTGGTCGGGCGCGGTGATCGGCGGGCTGATCTTTGGCGTGGGAATGGTGCTGGCGCGCGGCTGCTCGGGCAGGCTTCTGGTGCTGGCCGGCAGCGGCAATCTGCGCTGCGTGATGGCCGGTCTGGTCTTTGCCCTTGTCGCCCAATTCACCATTGGGGGCTTCCTTGCCCCGGTCCGGCGGGCCGTGAACGGTCTGGCGATGACCGAAGGCGGGCGGAATATGGATCTGCTGGCCCATTTCGGCGGCGGGCCGGTGCCGGGCATGGTGATCGGCGCGGTGATCCTGCTTGCCGCGTTCGGGCTGGCGGCGCGGGCGGGGACTGGCTGGAAAGCGGGCATCTTCGCCCTGATCGCCGGTGCGGCCGTGAGTATCGGATGGGTGCTGACCTATGCGCAATCGCAGGTCTCGTTCGAGCCGCTGGGCGTGGTCTCGGCCACATTCGCCGCGCCGTCCGCCACTGTCGTGATGTCGCTGATGACGGCGCAATTCGCCCTCGATTTCAGCCTTGGCCTGATTCCCGGCGTGTTCCTTGGCGCGTTTCTGGGCGCGCTTGTGGGCGGTGAGTTGCGGCTGGAGGGGTATCACAGCGTGCCGCAGATGCTGCGATCCCTTACTGGCGGGGCATTGATGGGATTCGGGGGCGTGCTGGCCGGCGGCTGTGCCATCGGGGCGGGGGTGACCGGGGTCTCGATCTTTGTCGGACCGCTGATGCTGGCGACCCTTTGCTTTTTCATCGGTGCCTGGGTTACGGATCGGATCGTGGATCACAAGGCGGCAGCTGCGCATGAGCCGGTGCAGCTGCAGCGGTAACGCATCTTTTGTGTTGCGCGATGGCCGGGGGATTTTGCATCCCCCGGACCCCCTGCAAGGTATTTGGACAAAGAAGAAGATGTGGAGCTGCTGGCGGGTATGATCGGATTACAGTCGTCCTGTTATATCTGATGGAAAAGAGCGGGATGAAAACCCGGTCGGAGAAAGCGTTTGCGGGCCGCATGGGTCTGGCGCGGCAGCTTCGGCTATTTCCGTGGATGCGCCGAGTGATAGACCGCCATCAGGCGGGCGTCGTCCACTCCGGTATAGACCTGTGTGGTGGAGAGATTGGCATGGCCCAGCAATTCCTGAATGCTGCGCAGATCGCCCCCGGCGGCCAGCAGATGGGTGGCGAAGGAATGGCGCAATGCATGGGGGGTGGCGGTCGGGGGCAGGCCCAGCGCGGCGCGGGCGCGGCGCAGCGAGGCGGCGACCACATCGGGACCAAGCCTGCCGCCGCGAACGCCACGGAACAATGGCTCATCCGGCGCGAGGCGCCACGGGCAGAGGCGCAGATATTCGGCCACGGTATCGCTTGCCACCGGCAATACCGGCACGCGACGCTCTTTTCCGCCCTTGCCGGTGATGGTCAGGGCGTCGCGAAAGGGCCATTCACGGCCATCCAGCCCAAGCGCCTCGGAAATGCGCAGCCCGCAGCCCCAGAGCAAAGTCATCACCGCCGTGTCGCGGGCCGCGACCCAGGGGGTGTCATGTCCGACAGCGACCATATCCAGCGCGTCCTGTGCCTGCTCGGGCGATAATGGACGCGGCAGCGAACGGGCATATTTCGGGCTGCGGCTGGACAGGGCGGCGGACAGGTCGAAGCCTTCGCGGTCCGATATCCAGCGCAGGAAGCTGCGCACCGCCGATTGCCTCCGGGCCAGCGATCTCGCGCCATATCCGCGTGCGCGTTCCGAGGCGGCAAAGGCCCGCATATCCGCCTGACGCAGCGAGGCCAGCGATTTCGGGGTTGCCGCCTCGCCGTGATGCGCGCCAAGAAAACCAAGGAACGCCAGCAGATCGGTGCGATAGGCGTTGATCGTATGCGCAGAGCGGCCCCTTGTCGCGCTTTCGGTGTCCAGCCAGCGGGCCAGTGCGTCCGACATGGCCGGAGCAAGGGCAAGCTGGCCGGACCCGGTCATGACCGGAGTCGCATCAGCAGAACGAGCCGGAAAATCTGCCCGAAAAAGCGCAACAGATCGGTGCCATGCGCGGGCATGAAGCGTGCGGCATCCGCGCTGCCCATGACCAGCATGGCGCGGGGAAGATCCGCGCCAAGATCAAAGGGCAGCAGCGCTTCGGACGCGATCTTGCGGGCATGGATCGGCTGGGTCACAGGCTCGGACGGGCGCAGGACGATATCATCGCCCCTTGGCGTCCGGCTGCCTGCGGCGACAATCCGGGCGATGCCGCCTTCCGGGGCAAGCACCACGTCTTCCGGCAGACCGGGAACCGCCGGGCTTTCCTCGATCACCAGCCGCAGCGTCTCGATGCGCAGAAGCGGTGCGATCGCGGATTGCAGGCTGTCCACGAACGCGGCCAGATCGGCGGTTTCCAGCAGACCGATGACCGCCCGATGAATGACCGCGGTGCTGGACTGGTTGTCATAGGCGGTGGCGATCACGTTCTCATGCTGCGCCTCCAGCCGGTCAAGGCGATGCTCAAGCGCCTCCATCGCACGGCCACGAATGTCGATCACGTTTTCGCCGATATCGGCCTCGCGGGCCGCGACAAGGGCCCGCATCAGATCGCGGTCGGCAAGGATGGCACCGGGATTGGCCAGCAGACGTTCGCGGGTCTCCTGATCCAGCGCCGATGCCGTCTCGGTATCCTGCCCGCGATCAGCCAATCTTCTGACCGGTCTTGGCCCAGTCGGCGGTGAATTGCGCCAGACCCTTGTCGGTCAGCACATGAGTCGCCATCGACTTGATGACATTGGGCGGCGCGGTGATGACATCGGTGCCGATCTTGCCGACTTCGATGATATGATTGACCGTGCGGATCGAGGCGGCAAGGATCTGCGTCTCATATCCGTAATTGTCATAGATCGTGCGGATATCCTCGATCAGATCGACCCCGTCCAGATGGATATCGTCCAGCCGCCCGATAAAGGGGCTGATGAAGGTCGCGCCGGCCTTGGCCGCGAGAATCGCCTGCGCGGGCGAGAAACACAGCGTCACATTGACCATATGCCCGTCATCCGACAGGGCGCGGCAGGCTTTCAGTCCGTCCCAGGTCAGCGGCACTTTCACGGTGATATTGTCGGCGATCTTCGCCAGCGTCTTGCCTTCGCGGATCATGTCATCGGCCTTCTCGGCCACGACCTCGGCACTGACCGGCCCATCCACCATCTCGCAGATTTCGCGGGTGACCTCGGTGATGTCGCGTCCGGCCTTGAGGATCAGCGACGGATTGGTCGTCACACCATCCACCATGCCCAGTTCATTGAGTTCCCTGATAGCGGAAACATCTGCTGTATCGACAAAGAATTTCATGGCCCGGCTCCATTCATGCGGTTCGATTGCCGTCATACTCCAGATGGGTTCCGACCGAAAGAGGGGCAAGGATTTTCACAGGCCCTTGCAACTGCACAGGAGGGTCGGGTTTATAGATGGGTGTTTCTGGAAGGGACGGTTCTGAAGCTTGACGGATCATTGCAGACATCGTGGCCAATTCCCCCGCGCGGAATCAAGGCCCGGCGGGCCGCCGCGCAGCGCCCGTCCGCCCCATTGGATGGGCGCTTTGGCGACGTTGACCTGCGGGTCGTGCGTCGTTCGGAGTTTCACCATAAAACGCGAACCGCAACCCGAGGGACGCCCACCCGGCGGACGGGCGCTGCGCGGCTTTGATCGGTCTGTGCATCGAAACGCCCCGACATGATCCACAAAAGCGCATCCGAATACTTCCCGGAACGCAGCCGCATCGCCGTGCTGACGACCGAACCCGTGGGGGTGCTTGACTATCTCGCGCCCGAGGGCGGCGTGCGGCGGGGGCAATTGGTGCGGGTGCCGCTGGGTCCGCGCCGGGTGCTGGGGATGGTCTGGGGCGAGGGCAAGGGGGATTTCGACCTTGCCAAGCTGCGCCCCGTCGGGCGGGCGATCGAGGCCGAGCCGTTCAGCCCCGGCTTCATCGACTTCCTGACCCGTGCCGCCGATTACACGCTGACCCTGCCGCCGCTGATGCTGCGCATGGCGACGCGGGCACCCGATCTGGATCGGCCGCCAGCCGCCCGTCGCGTGATCGTGCCGGCTGGCGATCCCCCTGCGCGGATGACCGAGGCGCGGTCGCAGGTTCTTCGGGTCATCGCCGATCATGGCGGCGCAAGTTTCGCGCCGTCGGAACTGGCACAGCTTGCCGGTGTGGGAGTGTCGGTCGTGAAGGGACTGGTCGCTCAGGGAACGCTGGCCGAGATCGAAGCGCCGCGCGATGTGCCCTATCCACGGCTTGATCCCGCATTGCCCGGAAAACCGCTTGCCGCCGATCAGCAATCCGCCGCCGACACGTTGCGGGCGGCGATCCGGGCCGGAGGTTATGGCACGACCCTGCTGCGCGGCGTCACCGGATCAGGCAAGACCGAGGTCTATCTGGAAGCCGTCGCCGAATGTCTGGCGCAGGGGCGGCAGGCGCTTGTCCTGCTGCCCGAAATCGCCCTTTCTGCCGAGTTTCTTGAGCGGGTGGAGGCCCGTTTCGGCGCTCGCCCCGGTGAATGGCATAGCGGCATCACCCGCACCGAGCGCCGTCGCCTGTGGCATATGGCGGGGCGGGGCGATGTCGGGCTGGTCGTGGGTGCGCGTTCGGCTCTGTTCCTGCCTTTCCGCGATCTGGGCCTGATCGTGGTCGATGAGGAGCATGACAGCAGCTACAAGCAGGAAGACGTAGTCTTTTACAACGCCCGCGACATGGCGGTGTTGCGGGCTTCGATTTGCGGCGCTCAGGTGGTGCTGGCTTCGGCGACACCCAGTCTTGAAAGCTGGGTGAATGCGGGCAGTGGAAAGTATCGCCGCCTCGATCTGCGGGCGCGCTATGGCGAGGCGGAACTGCCCGATATGGTGGCCGTGGATCTGCGGGCCGAAGATATGCCCACGGGTCGCTGGATCTCACCCCGGCTGGCGGCGGCGGTTTCGGCGCGGATCGAGAAGGGCCAGCAATCGCTTCTGTTTCTGAACCGCAGAGGCTTTGCGCCCGTTACCGTTTGCCGGGCTTGCGGCGAGCAGATCGGCTGTCATCAATGCGATGCGCGGATGGTCGAGCATCGGTTTCAGAACCGTCTCGTTTGCCATCAATGCGGCGAGACAAAGCCCATTCCGACGGCCTGCCCATCCTGCGGAGTCGAGGGCAAGCTGGCACCGGTCGGTCCGGGGGTCGAGCGGATCGCCGAGGAAGTGGCCGCGCTGTTCCCACAGGCCAAGGCGACAGTGCTGTCCTCGGATCTGTTTCACTCGGCGCGGGTGCTGAAAGAGACCATTGCCGAGATTTCCGAAGGCGATACCGATATCATCATCGGGACGCAGATCGTTGCCAAGGGGCATAATTTCCCGCGCCTGACGCTGGTTGGCGTGATCGACGCGGATCTTGGCCTGCAAGGGGCCGATCTGCGGGCGGCGGAGCGGTCGTTTCAGCTGATGCGGCAGGTGGCGGGCCGGGCCGGGCGGCAGAAGGGGGCCGAGCCGGGCGTGGCCGTGCTACAGACCCATCAGCCAGACCATCCGGTAATCCGCGCGATCCTGTCGGGCGAGGACGAGGCGTTCTGGAATGCCGAAGCCGAGGGGCGGCAGGCGATGGGGATGCCGCCTTTCGGGCGATTGGCGGGGATCATCCTGTCGCATCCCGATCTGGAGACCGTCGCGGCTTTTGCCCGCCATCTGGCCGCACATGCTGAACCCCTGCGTGAGGCCGGGGCCGAACTGTGGGGACCCGCGCCCGCGCCCATCGCCCTGATCCGGGGACGGCACCGGATGCGGATGCTGATCCACGCGCCGCGTCAGGCCGCGTTGCAAAATGCCATAGCCGACTGGCTGGCTCCGCATAAGCCCCCGACCAATTTACGGCTTTCCGTCGATATCGATCCGCAAAGCTTTCTGTGACGCCGCGCCCTTGTTGCCGGAACGGCGGTGGCGGCAGATCCCTTGCCCGACCGGCCGCTTGACAGCCCCTCGCGCCGAATTGACATTGATCCGTCACAACATGGGAGAAGGGATTATGAGGCTGGCCGATAAAAGGGCGATCGTGACCGGAGGCGGTTCGGGTTTCGGCGCGGGGATCGCCCGGAAATTCGCGGCCGAAGGCGCGAAGGTCGTGGTTGCGGATATCAATTCCGACGCGGCCGGGCGGATCGCGGATGAGATCGGGGGCATCGCGGTAGCAGTAGATATCGCGGATGGCGCAGGCGTGGCGGAACTGGTCGGGACCGCAGAGGACAAGCTGGGCGGGATCGACATTCTGGTGAACAATGCGGGCGTAACCCATTTGCCCAGCCTGCTGGAAGATGTCAGCGAAACGGATTTCGACCGCGTTCTGTCGGTAAATTGCAAATCCGTCTATCTGCTGTCGCGCGAGATCGTGCCCATCATGAAACGCGCCGGGCAGGGCAATATCGTCAATATCGCTTCGACTGCGGGTGTCTCTCCGCGTCCGAAGCTGAACTGGTACAATGCCTCGAAAGGCTGGTTGATCACCGCGACCAGGGCCATGGCGATCGAGCTTGCGCCATTCGGCATCCGGGTGAACGCGCTTAATCCGGTTGCCGGAGAAACGCCGCTGCTGAAAAGCTTCATGGGCGAGGATACCCCGGAAATGCGGGCGAAATTTCTGTCCACCATCCCGATCGGCCGCTTTTCCACGCCCGAGGATTTGGGCAATGCCGCCTGTTTCCTTGCCTCGGATGAAGCTTCGATGATCACCGGAGTCGCGATGGAGGTCGATGGCGGGCGCTGTATCTGAAACCCGGCCGGTTGCGCCCGGGCTGATGGGAAGGGACGGTTACCCGTTCTCGCGCAATATCCTGCCGGCCAGATAAAGCGAACCGCAGATCAGGATCCGGGCCTGAGGACAGGATTCGACGATCCGGGTGACGGCCTGCATCGGGCTTTCGGCGATCTGCGCCGTTATTCCCACCTCGCGTGCGAAACCCGCCGTCTCTTCGGCTGGAAGGGTGTTGGGTTCGCCTTCGATGCCGATGGCGGTCAGGCTCTCGGCATGGGTCGCAAGCGGGCGCAGATAGCCGGTGATATCTTTCGTGTTCAGCATCCCGCAGACCAGATGCGTCGGACGGGAGGGCAGGCCGGCAAGAACAGCTGCAAGCGCGTCTCCGCCCGCCGGATTATGGCCGCCATCCAGCCAGAGTTCCGCCTGCGGACCGGCGGCGCGGGCCAGCGGACCGTGGGTCAGGCGCTGCATCCGGGCGGGCCATTCCGCGCCGGTCATGGCTGCGCGGGCCTGCGCCTCATCCGCGCCCAATTCGCGCAGGGCAGCAAGCGCGCTGCCGGCATTCTGTATCTGGTGATCGCCGATCAGATTGGGGCGCGGCAGATCCCATAATCCGTGATCGTCCTGAAAGATGATTCCCCCGCGGTCGGCGGCAATCTGCCACTGCTGGCCGTAAATGGATAGCGGCGCCGTCAGCCCCGAAGCGCGGGCCTCGATCACGCGCAGGGCTTCCTCTTGCTGCGGACCGACGATGCAGGGGGTGCGGGGTTTGATGATGCCCGCTTTCTCGCCCGCGATCTCGGCCAGCGTTTCACCCAGATATTGGGTATGGTCGATACTGACAGGAGTAATGATCGTCAGGCGCGGGTCGGGGATCACATTGGTGGCGTCCAGCCTGCCGCCAAGGCCGACTTCCAGCAGGGTGTAATCGGCGGGAACGCGCGAGAAAGCGAGGAAGGCGGCGGCCGTGGTGATCTCGAAAAAGGTGATCGGCTGGCCGCCATTCGCGGTTTCGCATTCCTCCAGCGCGGCGGCGAGATCGGGTTCGGCGATCAGCTTGCCCGCAAGCCGGACACGCTCGTGAAAACGCGCCAGATGCGGCGAGGTATAGACATGGACAGACGCGCCGCCAGCCTCCAGCCCCGCGCGGATCATGGCGAGGGTGGAGCCCTTGCCATTGGTTCCGGCGATATGGATCACAGGAGGAATTCGACGCTCGGGATTGCCAAGCGCGGCGAGGATGCGGTGCATCCGGTCCAGCGACAGGTCGATGACCTTGGGGTGCAGCGACATGAGGCGGTCGAGAATGGTGTCAGAATGGCTCATGCTGCACAAGCCGGGGGCGCTGCCCCCGGACCCCCGAGGTATTTGGACAAAGAAGAAGGCGTCAGGATGCCGGTTTTTCCTCGGCCGTCGCGATTTCGGCAGCAGGTTCCGGAGGAGGCAGGTCGGCACGGGTCGGGGCAGGGAGGCCGCCCAGCATGCGCAGCACCGAGATCAGTTCGTCGCGCAGCTGCTTGCGATGCGTCACCCGGTCGAGCATGCCATGTTCCAGCAGATATTCGGCGCGCTGGAAGCCCTCGGGCAGTTTTTCGCGGATGGTCTGCTCGATCACCCGGGGGCCGGCGAAGCAGATCAGCGCGCCGGGTTCGGAGATCTGGATGTCGCCCAGCATCGCATAGCTGGCAGTGACGCCACCGGTCGTCGGATGGGTCAGGATGACGATATAGGGCAGCCCGGCCTCTTTCAGCATCTCGATGGCGACGGTGGTGCGCGGCATCTGCATGAGGCTGAGGATGCCTTCCTGCATCCGGGCACCTCCGGCGGCGGAAAACAGCACGAGCGGGCGACGCAGCGCCACGGCGCGTTCGGCAGCGGCGATGATCGCGTTGCCGACATACATGCCCATCGAGCCGGCCATGAAGCTGAAATCCTGCGCGGCAAGGATAACCGGCGTGCGGCCCATCTCGCCTTCGGCGACCAGCATCGCTTCTTTCTCGCCGGTGGATTTCTGCGCTGCCTTCATCCGGTCGGGATATTTCTTCTGGTCGCGGAACTGCAGCGGATCGGCCAGCGGCTCGGGCACTTTCACCTCGCTGAACACACCGCCGTCGAACAGAGCGGCAAAGCGTTCGCGCGGTGTGATCGCAAGGTGATGGTCGCAATTGGTGCAGACGTTCAAGTTATCCGACAATTCCCGATGGAACAGCATGGTTCCGCATTCGGGGCATTTGGTCCACAGGTTCTCGGGCACATCGCGGCGCGAGAACAGCGAGTTGATGCGCGGGCGGACGTAATTGGTGATCCAGTTCATTGCGTGCGGCCTTTGCTGTTTCCCCGTTCCAATTAGGGGGGAAGGACGGGAATTGCAATTCCCGCATGGCCGGGGCTAGATGGCGCAATGTGGGCTTCGATCCTGGTATTCGTTCATGCATTGATTGCCGTGGCACTGATTGGCCGCGTGTTGCTGAGACCTCGGCTGGACCCCTCGGCGCGGCTTGCCTGGATCATGGTGATCGAGGCATTGCCGCTGCTTGGAATCATCGCCTATCTGCTGTTCGGCGAAGTGCGGATGAACCGGGCCGAGGTGCAGCGTATGGCGGATGTGCGCGACCGGTTGACCGGATTGCGCCTGCCCAGCAGCCGGGTCCTGAGCGAGCCGCCGAATTTCGCCCGGCCGGTGATCGCCGCCAATGCCGCGGTGGGCGGGATGCCGGCGGTGACCGGGAACCGGTTGCGCCTGCTGGAGGAATCGGATGCCGCGATCGATTCGATGGTCGATGCCATCGACGATGCGCGGGATCACGTCCATGTGTTGTTCTATATCTGGCTGCCGGATCCCAGCGGCCGGAAGATCGCCGAGGCGATTATCCGCGCCGAATCGCGCGGGGTCGAATGCCGGGTGATCGTGGATGCCCTTGGCTCGCGTGGGCTGGTGCGCTCGGAACTGTGGCAACAGATGAAGGATGCGGGCGCCGAATGCGTGACCGCCTTTCCCTGGGGGCTTCCATTCATCAGCTTTCTGTTCCAGCGGGTGGATTTGCGCAATCACCGCAAGATCGTGGTCGTGGACAACCGGATCGCCTTTACCGGCAGCCGCAATTGTTCGGACATGGCCTTTGCGGTCAAGCCGCGTTTCGCGCCCTGGATCGATATCCTGGTCTCGGTCGAGGGTCCTGTCGTGCGGCAATTGCAGGCGGTCTTCCTGGCCGACTGGATGAGCTATACGGGCCGCGATCTGGGCGATATGCTGAAGCTTGTGGACGGCGTCGCGGAGCCCGGCATGATCGCGCAGGTCGTGGCGACGGGGCCGGATCTGCGTGAAGGCAGCGTGTCGGATTGCCTGTCCGCGATGATCCATGCCGCGCGCGAGCGGGTGACGATTACCACGCCCTATTATGTGCCTGATACGGCTTTGGACACCGCGATCAGGGCGGCGGCGCGGCGCGGCGTCAAGGTGACCATGATCCTGCCCGCGCGGAACGACTCGCTGGTTGTCGGATCGACAAGCCAGGGGTTCTACTACGGGTTGCTGGCTGCCGGGGTCAGAATTTTCCTGTTTCAGCCCGGCTTGTTGCATGCGAAGATCCTGACGGTAGACGGGCGCATGACCATGATCGGCAGCGCGAATCTGGACCGGCGCAGCTTCGAGCTGAATTACGAGGTCAACATGACGCTGTTCGATTCGGATTTCGTCGCCGGGCTGGACCAGAGACAGCAAAGCTATGTCGAGCGATCGCGCGAGATTTCGCTGGACGAAGTGCGGAACTGGAGCTGGCTCAGGCGGCTGCGCAACAACCTTCTCGCGCTGGCATCGCCGCTTCTGTAGACGGGACCGCCCGCGCCGGACATCTGGACGGAAGGAGAGGAAGATGAGCAATGAGGATTGGGCAAACCGGAGTTGCGAACCCTGCCGGGGCGGGGTTTCGCCCATGGCCCGCGACGAGATCCGGCAAGAGCTTGCCGATCTGACCGGCTGGAGCCTGTCGGAGGACGGGACCACCATTTCCCGGCGGTTCGAATTCAAGGGATTCGCCAAAGCCGTCGAGATGGCCAATCTGGCGGCATGGCTTGGCAACAAGCAGGGCCACCATCCCGACATTTCCTTTGGTTGGGGGTATTGCAAGGTCGCCTTTACGACCCATGATTCAGGCGGAGTGACCGAAAACGACCTGATTTGCGCCGCGAAACTTAACGCATTGGTCGCCTGATGCTTGTTCCCGGATGCGTGTCGGTTTATGCCCGGATTAGTTTTTATCGGGGATATTTAAGATGGCATTCGGATTGAAGGCCTGGTTGGCTCCTCCTGTCCGTGAAAAGGCCGCGCAGAAATGGTCTGTATTGTCAGAATCATTGCGTAACGGGGGGCGGCCGCCCGTGCGAAGCCTGCGCGAAGAGGCAGTCAAACTGTATCGCGAGGTTGGCACATTTCTGCAGCTTTCGGACCCTCGGGCGATTCGCGCCCGTCAGGGGCTGGGCCGGGTCGTGTCCCGACCGGGCACCGACTGGGCATGGCGGCCGGGGATTATGTGCGGTCCGGTCATTCCTGCCGGGATAGCGGCGCCGGGGGCCGGACAGAAACTGGCCGATGAGATCGCGGTCTGGCATGATTGCGAGCATCGGGCATTGATCCTGCGGCAATTGCAGAACCGGGATGCCGGGGATAACGCGCCATTCGGGCTGCGGCTTGAGGTGATGGCATTCACCGGCAGCTATCTGTCCCTGTCGCTGGATCTGCCCGCCGATATTCTGGATGGGCTTGGCAAGAGCCATGTCATCCAGCTTGAGACGGCTTTCCGGACCGAGACTCCGCTGACCGTTTATGGCCGTTTGAATCTCGTTCAGGGGCCCAATACCGAACAGGTGCTGCGCGAGCTTCGGATTCCCGAAGGCGCGACAAGCGATTACAGCATTGGCGAATATGATCTGGCCTATGCCGATCTGTCCGACAGACCGGTCGAGAAGGTCTGGCTGGACCTGATTTTCACGTCGCCATATATGAATGCCGTCACCATTCGCGATATCGCACTTGTGCGTTATCCGCGGGCCGAGATGTAGGAGTTTCCGTGTTGCAATTTGAAAATCATGGATTGAAGGCGGGGATCTGGACCGGGATGCTGACCGCCGCCCAGGCGCCTGCCCGCGTCGCCTTGGTGCATCTGGGCGAGATCGTGGCGCTTGCCAATCTGTCCGCGGCCGAAGGCGAGGGGCTTTGGCAGGTCACGGTCGAATTGCCCGCGTCGTTCCTGTCGGATGGCGCACATAGCCTGATCCTGATCGCGGATGGAGGGCAGGATGGGGATGCGCCGCAGCCGGATGCGGTGGAACTGGATCGGCTGCATCTGATGGCAGGCGCTCCGCTGGAGTATGAGCTGGTGGCCGAAATCAAGCTCATGCGTGCCGAGCTTGATCTTCTCAAGCGTGAATTCCGCCGGCTCGCGACCTTCGAATAAGCGGCGCGTTTCCGCGTCATCTGCTTGTCACGCTTCCTTGCGAAAAGCGGGGGTGATGGCTATACGGGATTTCCGTTTTCGCCTCGAAGGGTTGCCAGATGTCCGAATTGCAGACGCCCTATTACCTGATCGACAAGGCGCGTCTGCGCGGCAATATGGAAAAAATTGCCCTTCTGCGCGAACGTTCGGGCGCCAAGGCGCTGCTGGCGTTGAAATGTTTCGCGACATGGTCGGTTTTCGACTTCATGCGCGAGTTCATGGATGGCACGACCTCGTCCTCGCTGTTCGAACTGCGGCTGGGGCACGAGGAATTCGGCAAGGAAACCCATGCTTATTCCGTCGCCTGGGCCGATCACGAGATTGACGAGGCGCTGGGTTATGCCGACAAGATCATCTTCAACTCGCTGGGCCAGCTTGACCGCTATGCCGACCGGGCGAAGGGGACCACAACCGGGCTGCGCCTGAATCCGCGCTTTTCGACCAGCGGTTTCGATCTGGCCGATCCGGCGCGGCCGTTTTCGCGGTTGGGCGAATGGGACACGGCCCGGCTTGACGCGGCGCTGGACCGGATCAGCGGGGTGATGATCCATTACAATTGCGAGAATGGCGATTTCGACCTGTTCGACCATCAACTGACCCGGATCGAGACCGAGTTCGGCGATATTCTGGGGCGGCTGGACTGGGTCAGCCTTGGCGGCGGGATCCATTTCACCGGCGACGGTTATCCGCTGGAGCGGCTGGCCGATCGTCTGGCCGCATTCAGCCAGAAATTCGGCGTTCAGGTTTTTCTGGAACCCGGTGAGGCCAGCATCACCGGGGCGGCGACGCTTGAAGTCTCGGTTCTGGACCTGATCAATAATGGCAAGGACGTCGCCATCGTGGACAGCAGCATCGAGGCGCATATGCTGGATCTGCTGATCTATCGCGAGACCGCGAAACTGCCACAGGATGGCACGCATGAATATCAGATCGCGGGCAAGACCTGCCTTGCGGGCGACATCTTCGGCGAGGCGCGGTTCCCGCAGCCGCTGAAGATCGGCGACCGGATCAGCATCGAAGATGCGGCGGGTTATACCATGGTCAAGAAAAACTGGTTCAATGGTGTGCCCATGCCCGCTATTGCGATCCGCGAAGAGGACGGACAGGTGCGCCCGGTCCGCCGCTTTACTTACGACGACTATAAAGGCAGCCTGTCATAAGGCGACCCAACCTCTGCCACCCCCCGGAAGGAGACAGAATTGGCGAAGAAGAATATCCTCATCATTGGCGCAGGCGGCGTCGCTCAGGTCACCGCGCATAAGGTCGCGCAATGGGCCGGTGAGTTCGGCGAGCTGCATATCGCCAACCGCACCAAGGCCAAAGCCGACAAGATTGTCGAGTCGCTGCGTGAAAAGGGTCACGAGATGGCCTTTACCAGTCATGAACTGGATGCTCTGAATCCCGACAATGTCGAGGCGTTGCTGAAGAAGATTGATGCGGGCGTGGTGATCAATGTCGGCACGGCATTCATCAATATGACCGTGCTGGAAGGCTGTATTCGCGCGGGCGCGGCCTATATCGACACCGCCATCCACGAAGACCCCGGCAAGGTCTGTGAGGCGCCACCATGGTACGCGAATTACGAATGGAAACGGCGCGAGGATGTGGCAAAGGCCGGGATCACGGCGATTCTGGGCGCGGGCTTTGATCCGGGCGTGGTGAACGCTTATGCCCGCTTTGCCGAGGACGAGTATTTCGACAAGATCGAGTCGATCGATATCGTCGATATCAATGCGGGCAGCCATGGCAAATGGTTCGCCACCAATTTCGATCCCGAGATCAATTTCCGCGAATTCACCGGCACGGTCTATTCCTGGCAGGGTGGCGAATGGCAAGAGAACAAGATGTTCGAGATCGGCCGCGAATGGGATCTGCCCGTGGTCGGCAAGCGCACCGCCTATCTGTCCGGCCATGACGAGGTGCACAGCCTTTCGGCCCGCTACAAGGATGCGGATGTCCGTTTCTGGATGGGTTTCGGCGATCATTACATCAATGTGTTCACCGTGCTGCAAAATCTTGGCCTTCTGTCCGAGCATCCGGTGACGACCGCCGAAGGGCAGGAGGTCGTGCCCCTGAAACTGGTCAAGGCGGTTCTGCCGGACCCGGCCAGTCTTGCGCCCGAATACGAGGGCAAGACCTGCATCGGCGATCTGGTCAAAGGCAGCCTGAACGGCAAGGCGGGCGAGGTATTCGTCTACAACGTCGCCGATCACAAGGATGCCTTTAACGAAGTCGGCAGTCAGGGCATCAGCTATACGGCGGGCGTTCCTCCGGTCGCGGCGGCGATCCTGATCGCGCGCGGCGTCTGGGACGTCAAGAAGATGGTGAATGTCGAGGAACTGCCCGCGCGCCCGTTCCTGGAACTTTTGGGCGAAATGGGTCTGCCGACGCGGGTCATCGATTCCAAAGGCGATCATCCGATCTGACCGGATGACCTGACGGGGCGAATGAAAAGGGCCAGCGAAACCGCTGGCCCATAATCATTTTAACCGGCCAAAATGCCGAAAAGCTGCAATCTTATCCCTCAGGAAGCTGCTCAGCGACCTGATTCACCGCCGCTTCGATCTGCTTGCACTGGGCATCGACCGTCGTGCTTTGCTGGCTGGCGGCTTCTTCAAGCGAGATTTCCGCGCCGCCGCCCGAAACCGTACCTTCGGCACCTTTTTGTTCGGCAGCCGCACCGGCATCAGCATCGCCCTCGGGCAACATGGCGATCATTTTCTCTTGCGACGCGACCGCTTCTTCCCCGGAGAAACCCTGCTCCTGGCAGAATTTGAGGATCCCCAACTGGTTGCGTGCCGCTTCATAGACCTCTGCCGGGTCTACGGCACCTGCCGCGGGCGCTTCTGCCGCCGGCGCTGCCGGTGCTTCGCCGGTTTCCTGTGCGAACGCTGCGGATGCCGCAAGGGTGACGCCGAGAGCGAGGGTAATTTGGCGGAACATATGTAACTCCTTTTCCGTCATGCAGGTGCGCGGCTCATGACGCGCACTCGGACATAACGACCTCTGCCAGAATTGGTTCGCCGCGTGGACCGGCAATCATGGCTGCGCGCGGGGTCCCGCCGATTCCGGCATTTTCACGACCTTCGTGTCGGCAAGAAAATGCCTGCCGGGCGCGTGGGCAGGCCCGCACCGGACAGGGGGTCGGGCATCTGGTAAGCCCGTCGCGCACGACAAGGTGACCGCCGGACTGTGCGAGACTTCTTGAAATATGCGGGGACTGATGGCACCCGCAGGACGGTGGGACAAAGCCGGAAAAGCGATAATGCGAGCAAGTGCGATGATCTGGATTCAACGACTGGTGGCTGTGGTCTTCCTGGCCGGTCTTGCGGCCCTGGTCGTGGCAGTGGTCCTGTTGATCCGTCAGGCAGAGGGTGTTCCGCCCATGCCGATCTTTGCCGGGCTTCTGGGTGCGGCAGTGTTGATATTACTGGCCGGTGCAAGCCTTGCCCTGATATCCATCGCCGGTTCCGCAAGACGCAGCGCCGATGCCCTGCAACGGATGGCCAGAGCGGGGGGCTTTGTCGCCGGGCTGGCGGATAACGCAGATCCCGATTCGCAACCGGCCACCAGCGACATCACCGAGGACGCCATGCGCCCCACACGTCCGCAGGGAAAGAAGCTGGTCGCGACACGTTAGAGCCTGTCGCGCTGAATCGGAAACACCGGTTACTTGCGTCCCGCGATGGCCGGGGGCGCTGCCCGTCGCCGGCTGGTTCTTGAACCAGTGGCGCACCAGCCGGCGACCCCTGAGGTATTTACCGCAAAGAAGAAGGGGAGGAGGGAAAGCGAATCCGGGCAGGCGCTAGAGCTGTTTGCGGGGGTGGGCCTGCCGCGTGGCGGGATTACTTCCGACCGATCCGCGGTTCCGAGCCGTCCAGAAGCCGGGAAATATTGGTTCTGTGCCGGATAAAGATCAGTACGGCCATGAACAGGCTGACTGGAATCAGATCGAATCTGCCCATGGCCCATGCCAGAATGGGGGAGAATGCGGCGGCCAGCAGGGCCGACAGGCTGCTGATCCGGCCAAGTGCGGCGGCCAGAAGCCAGATGGCGCAGGCGCCAAGACCAAGCGGCCAGTGTAGCGCGATCAATGTGCCAAGGAACGTCGCGACTCCCTTGCCGCCTCTGAAGCCTAACCAGACAGGAAAGCAATGGCCCAGATAGGCGGCGCCGCCCGCCAGTATCGCCGCCGTATCGCCTGCGAAATAACGGGCAAGCAGAACCGCAGCGGCGCCTTTGCCGGAATCCAGCAGCAGCGTCGCCAAGGCGGCGGGCCTGCTGCCGGTGCGCAGCACATTGGTCGCGCCTATATTGCCCGATCCGATATTGCGCAGATCCCCCAGCCCCAGGAGCCGGGCTATGATCATGCCAAAAGGAACCGAACCCAGAAGATAGCCCAGCACTGCCCACAGGATCAGCGTCATGCCTTGCCTCCGAAGACGCGCTTTCCGGCAACCCATGTGCCTAATACGCGCCCCTCCATCCTTGCGCCGTCGAAGGGGGTGTTCTTGGATTTCGACAACAGTTTGAAACGGTCCAGAACAAAAGGCGCGTCGGGATCGAACAGCACCAGATCGGCGGGCGCGCCCTCGGCCAGCCGCCCGGCGTCAAGCCCAAGCCTGCGGGCGGGGTTCAACGCCAGGGCCCGCCAAAGCTGCGGCAGGGTCAGCCCGCCCTGATGGTAAAGCCGCAAGGCGGCAGGCAGCAGCGTTTGCAGACCGACAGCACCGGGTGCGGCAGCCTCGAATGGCAGGCGCTTTGATTCCTCGTCCTGAGGCGTGTGGAAACTGGCGATCACGTCGATCAGCCCATCGGCAACGGCCTGCACCATGGCCAGCCTGTCGGTTTCCGGTCGCAGCGGAGGGGTGAAGCGGAAGAAGGTGCGGTAATCGCCGACATCGTATTCATTCAGCGTCAGATGGTGAATCGAGACGCCTGCGGTGACATCCAGCCCGGAATCATGGGCGCGCGCCAGAGCGGGCAGGGAGTCGGCGGTCGTGACCTGATCCGCATGCCAGCGACAGCCGGTCATGGCGACCAGAGAAAGATCGCGTTCCAGCCCCATCACCTCGGCCATGGGCGAAACCGAGGGGATGCCGTAAAGCGAAGCGAATTTGCCGCTTGTGGCCGCCGCGCCTTTCGACAGGCCGGGATCCTGCGGATGACCGACGATCAATGCGTTCAGGCCGCGCGCATAGGCCATGCAGCGGGACAGAAGCTTGGTGTCGGTGACGACACGGACGCCGTCGGTAAAGGCAACCGCGCCCAGATCGGCCAGAAAGCCGATCTCGACCATCTCGCGCCCTTCGCGCAATTTGGTCAATGCCGCCATGTGCCTGATATTCACCGGCGCATCCGCGGCCCTGCGCGTCACGAATTCCAGCGATTCAGGGTTGTCGATAGGCGGCATTGTATCGGGCCGCGCGATCACCGTCGTCACGCCGCCCGCCGCAGCCGCAAGCCCCGCGCTGCGGAAACTTTCCTTGTGCCGTTCTCCGGGCTCGCCGATCTTGACGCCCCAGTCGATCATGCCGGGAGCAAGCGCCCGCCCCTCGCAATCGATCACCGCCGCGCCCTCGGGCGGGGCTTCGTCCGGCGCGCCGGTTCCCTTGATCTGCCCGCTTTCGATCAGGAGGCTGCCCATTGCGTCACTTTGCATCTCGGGGTCGATCAGGCGGGCATTGGTGAAAACGGTGGTCACGCGCGGGTCCTGGGCTTTCATATTCATACCATGACTCCCGCTGCGGCCTTGCCCCGCTCGGCCCGCAGGTTCCGTGCCAGAAGGTCAAGCGCGGCCATGCGCACGGCCACGCCCATTTCGACCTGATCCTGAATGACGGAACGGTTGATGTCATCGGCGATCGTCCCGTCGATCTCGACGCCGCGATTCATCGGGCCGGGATGCATGACGATGGCGTCGGGCGCGGCAAGCGCCAGCTTTTCCGCATCCAGACCCCAGCGGTGATAATATTCCCGCTCGGACGGGATGAACCCGCCATCCATCCGCTCGCGCTGGAGGCGCAGCATCATGACGACATCCGCGTCCTTCAGCCCCTCGCGCATATCCTCGTAAATCTCGACGCCCATTTCGGCGACGCCCGAGGGCATTAGCGTCGAGGGGCCGATAAGGCGGATCCGGTTCTCCATCTTGCCCAGCAGGATCAGGTTCGAGCGCGCCACCCGGCTATGGGCGATATCGCCGCAGATGGCGATTGTCAGGCGATGCAGCCGGCCCTTGCTGCGGCGGATGGTAAGCGCATCCAACAATGCCTGGGTCGGATGTTCATGCCGCCCGTCGCCGGCATTGACGACGGCGCAATTGACCTTTTCGGCCAGAAGATTGACCGCGCCGGAATGCGGGTGGCGCACGATCAGCAAGTCCGGATGCATGGCGTTCAGGGTCAGTGCCGTGTCGATCAGCGTTTCGCCCTTCTTCACGCTGGAATGCGCCACGGCCATGTTCATCACATCCGCGCCCAGCCGCTTGCCCGCCAGTTCGAAACTGGCCTGTGTGCGGGTCGAGTTCTCGAAGAACATGTTGATCTGGGTCATTCCCGCCAAAGCGTCAGAATGTTTCACCGTCCGTTGATTGAGCGCGACATATTCCTCGGCCAGATCCAGCAGGGTGGTGATTTCCGCGGGCTTCAGATGATCGATACCCAGCAGGTGACGGGCGCGGAAAGTCATGGGCGGCCTCGAGTCGCAGTGGCGTTGCCTTTCTATCGCAGAAGCCGCCCGGTGCGGCAAGACGCCCCGGGGATCTGGGTATCATCACCTATGGCCACGCCGCCCGCCGCTTTCCGCCGCCTTTCAGCCAATAGCCGGGATTTCGATTGCCGAGTGTGATCAGCCCGGATATGGCAATCGGATGCACCGTTATCGTCCTCATATCACCGCGACGCTGTGGCTTGGCCTGCCGTTGATCGGCAGCCATCTGGCGCGTATGGCCATCGAGGTCAGTGATACGGTGATGATGGGCTGGTACGGAGTCGATGAACTGGCCGCGCTGGTCATCGCGGGATCGTTCCGTATCACGCTGTTTTTCCTGGGCATGGGCTTCGGAACGGCGGTAATGGGGCTGATCGCCACGTCGGTCGCCCGTGGCGATGAACCCGAGGTCCGCCGCGCTGCCCGCATGGCGCTGTGGCTGTCGATCCTGTTCTCGATTCTGGTCATGCCGCTGATGTGGTATTCCGAGCCGATCCTGATCGCATTGGGGCAGAACGCCGAAACCGCCGCCATGGCGCAGCAATATCTGCGAATCGCTGGCTGGGGGTTGCTGCCGATGCTTTGCGGATTGACGCTGAATTCCTATCTGGCAGCGCTTGAATGGCCCAATGTCATCATGTGGATCACGCTGGCGGGGCTGCCGGTGAATGTGGTGCTGAACTGGGTGCTGATCTTCGGCAATCTGGGCGCGCCCGAACTGGGCGTGCGCGGCGCGGCGATCGCCACGCTGATCACGCTGACGATACAATTGGTGATACAGGTCGCCTATTGCGCATGGCTTCCCGCGGCACGCAAATACAAGCTGTTCCAACGCTTCTGGCGTCCGGACTGGCAGGCATTCTTCGCGGTCGCGCGGCTTGGCCTGCCGATCGGTCTGACCATGCTTGCGGAAGGCGGTCTGTTCGTGGCTTCGAATGTCATGATGGGCTGGATCGGGACACAGCAGCTTGCCGCCCATGGGATCGCCCTGCAGATTTCCTCGATCACCTTCATGGCGCATCTGGGACTGTCCAATGCCGCCACCGTCAGGATCGGGCAGGCCAAGGGGCGCGGGGACGCGGGCTGGATGCGCGATGCAGGCGTGACGGTGACAGCGCTTTCGATGAGCGTCGCGGTGATCGCCGTCGCCATCTATCTTCTGTTCCCCGAAGCGCTGGTCAGCCTTTATCTCGCCCCGAATGACCCGCAGCGCCCTGCCATCATCGCTATCGGTGCAAGCCTGCTGTTCTTCGCCGCGCTGTTCCAGTTCACGGATGCCCTGCAGGTGGTTGCGCTTGGGCTGTTGCGCGGAGTGCATGACACCCGCGTGCCGATGCTGATCGCCGGTTTCAGCTATTGGATCGTGGGCATGCCGGTGGCCTATGGGCTGGCCTTTATCGTCGGGATCGGCGCTCCGGGCTTGTGGCTGGGGCTGGTCTTCGGGCTGAGCTGCGCCGCCGCCTTGCTGCTGATGCGTTTTTGGCGCGGACATGCGAAGGGGGACTGGACCCGGCCTGTGCCTGCGGTCTAACCTGCGCCCGATATCGGCATCCCGTATAATATGAGCAGGAGGTCAGCCATGCGTCCCGTTTTCGTGCAGTTCCGCTGCGAACCCGGCAAGACCTATCAGGTCGCCGAAGCCATCTATGACCGAGAGATCGTCAGCGAGCTTTACTCGACCTCGGGCGAATACGATCTGCTTGCCAAGATCTATATCCCGGAAGATGAAGATGTCGGGAAATACCTGTCCGAAAAGCTGTTCGATATCCCGCATATAAGCCGCACCCTGACCACGATGACCTTCCGGGCGTTCTGATGGCGAAACCGCTTGCCTTCGCGCCGATCCCGACCGGTTTGCCCGCGACGGTGCCCTTTATCGGCCCCGAAACCCTGCAACGGCAGCGCGGCCGCCCCTTCGCCGCCCGGCTTGGCGCGAATGAGAACGGGTTCGGCCCCAGCTTGAAGGCGGTGCAGGCGATGCGCGAAGCGGCGGCGGAGATCTGGCAATATGGCGACTCGACCAGCCATGACCTTTTGCAGGCGCTGGCTGCCCATTTATCCGTTCCGCCCCGGCACATTGTCGTGGGCGAGGGGATCGACGGTTTGCTGGGATTGCTGGTCCGGCTGATGATCGCGCCGGGCGATGCCGTGGTGACCTCGGACGGGGCCTATCCGACCTTCAACTATCACGTCGCCGGGTTCGGGGGCGTGCTGCACAAGGTGCCCTATCGCGAGGATCGCGAGGATTTGCAGGCACTGACAGCAGGAGCCCGGGAAACCGGCGCGCGGCTGGTCTATCTGTCCAATCCCGACAACCCGATGGGAAGCTGGCATGACGGCCCCGCCATCGAGGCGATGCTGGATGATCTGCCGGAAGGCACCCTGCTGCTGCTGGACGAGGCCTATATCGAATTCGCCCCGGACAGCGCCATTCCCCGGATTGCCGCCGACGATCCCCGCGTCATTCGCATGCGCACCTTTTCCAAGGCTTATGGCATGGCGGGGGCAAGGATCGGCTATGCATTCGGCCACCCGGATCTGATCGCGGGTTTCGAGCGTATCCGCAATCATTTCGGTGTGAACCGGATTGCGCAGGTCGGGGCATGGGCGGCGCTTGCCGATCACGAATGGCTGGCGCATATCCGGCAAGAGGTCGCGGCCGCCCGTGACCGCATCGCGCGGATCGCATCCGATAACGGCATGCAGCCGCTGCCTTCCGCCACGAATTTCGTGACCGTCGATACCGGGCGCGACGGCGCTTTTTCCCGTAATCTCGTCGCTTGGCTGGAGGAAGAGGGCATCTTCATCCGCATGCCGGGCGTTCCGCCGCTTGACCGCTGTATCCGCATCAGCTGCGCCCCGTCGGACGAACTGGATATCCTGGCAGAAATCCTGCCGGGCGTCCTTGCCCGCCACGGCTGAGCTGAATGCGCATGTAAAAAGGGGCGCCGGCCCCTTCGTCGCTATCGCATCTTATCCCCGCCGGAGGCTCCGGCGGGAAAGCAAGGGGAAGGGGGTCCGGCTCAGCGCATCGCTTCAAGCTGTGCGAGAGCGGTCCGGAGGCGAGCGGTGTCGTCATCCAATGCGGTCAGTTTGCCGCGGGTTTCCTCGATCACCTCCGGCTCGGCATTCTGGACGAATTTCGGATTGTCCAGGCGTTTCCGCAAACCGTCCGCGTCCTTTTCGGCCTTTGTCAGCGATTTCTGAAGCCGCGACGTTTCCGCCTCGGCGTCGATGACATCGCCGATGGGCAGGGCAAAGCTTGCGCCTTGTGCGGCCACGCTGATCATGCCCTTGCCCGCAGCGCCGTCCTGTGGCGGATTGACCCGGGCCAGACGCCCGATCAGCGGGGCATTGGCGGTCAGGGCGTCGCGCGACGGCCTGTCCGCCTGGGTCACGATCAGATCCAGTCTTGCGCCTGCGGGAACGCCCATCTGGGCACGGGCCGAGCGGATCTCTTCGATCAGCGAGATAACCCAGTTGATCTCGCGATCCGCATCCGCGTCGATCAGTTCCGCGCCGTATTCCGGCCAGTTGCCAAGTGCGAGCAGGCCAGAGCGGTTTCCGGTCAGGGACCAGAGTTCCTCGGTCACGAATGGCATGATCGGGTGCAGCATCAGATAGCACTGGTCCAGAACCCATCCCATCGTCTCGCGGGTTTCTTCCGCGAATTCGCCGTCGAAGAGCGGTTTCGAGAATTCCACATACCAGTCGCAGACCTTGCCCCAGACAAAGGCGTAAAGCCCGTTCGCCGCATCGTTGAAACGATAGGTGGACAGGGCGTCATCGGTGGCCATGCGGATGCGGGCCGTCTCTCCGATGATCCAGCGGTTGACGGTATGGCGCGGGGTGCGCCGGGTGCCGCCGCCGCGAACCTGATTCATCTCGGCGAAACGGCTGGCGTTCCAGATTTTCGTGACGAAGTTGCGAAAGCCCTCGACATGGCGCGGCCCCAGTTTCGGGTCGCGGCCCATCGCCGCCATGCTGGTCAGGGTCATGCGCAGCGCATCGGCGCCATATTCATCGATCAGCGTCAGCGGGTCGATGACATTGCCCTTGGATTTGGACATTTTCGCGCCTTTTTCATCGCGCACGAGCCCGTGGACATAGACGGTGTGGAAAGGCACCTCTTTGACGATTTCCAGTTGCATCATCATCATCCGGGCGACCCAGAAGAAGATGATGTCGAAGCCGGTCACCAGAACGTCGGTCGGAAAATATTTCTGCAGTTCCTCGGTATCCTCGGGCCAGCCGAGCGTGCCGATGGGCCAGAGACCGGATGAGAACCATGTGTCGAGCACGTCGGGGTCGCGGGTCAGGGTTCTGCCCGGAGCCTGCGCCTGTGCCTCTGCCTCGGTCGAGGCGCAGTATTGATTGCCGTCGCCATCATACCACACAGGGATCTGATGCCCCCACCATAGCTGGCGGCTGATCGTCCAGGGCTCGATATTCTCCAGCCAGTGGAAATACACCTTCTTGTGCTGCTCGGGCAGGATTTGGGTGCGGCCATCGCGCACCGCGTCAATCGCGGGCTGGACGATCCGTTTGGTGTCCACGAACCACTGATCGGTCAGCATCGGCTCGATCACGACATTCGAGCGGTCGCCGAAAGGCTGCATGATCTTCTTGTTCTCGACGAAGGGCGCGCCTTCGGCATCGGTCACCGCCAGTTCTTCGGCGGTGATCGCTTCGACGACGCGTTTGCGGGCCTCGAACCGGTCGAGGCCGCGCAGTTCTTCGGGGACCAGATTGACCGCTGAAACATCGCCGACATCCTCGCCACCCGCCGCGCGGGTCGCGACGGCGGCGCTTTCGGCATAGGACAGCCCGTCCGCGCGCATCGCGCCTGCCGTATCCATCAAGGAATAAAGGGGAATTCCGTTCCGGGTCGCGACGCCGTAATCGTTGAAATCATGTGCGCCGGTGATCTTCACCGCGCCCGAGCCGAAATCAGGGTCGGGATATTCGTCGGTGATGATCGGGATCTGGCGGCGGTGTTCCTTTGGACCCACCGGGATCTCGCATAGTTTGCCGACGATTGGGGCATAGCGGGCATCGTCGGGATGAACCGCGACCGCGCCATCGCCAAGCATGGTTTCCGGGCGCGTGGTGGCGATACTGATATAGTCGCGGGTTTCGCGCAGGGTGACGTTACCGTCCTCGTCCCGCTCGACATATTCATAGGTCTCGCCGCCTGCCAGCGGGTATTTGAAATGCCACATATGGCCGGGAACCTCGCGGTTCTCGACCTCCAGATCGCTGATCGCGGTTTCGAAATGCGGATCCCAGTTCACCAGCCGCTTGCCGCGATAGATGATGCCCTTGTTGTAAAGATCGACAAAAACCCGGATCACCGCGTCGTGGAAATTCCCCTCTTCGCCAGCCGGTGCTGCGGGAGCGCCGGACATGGTGAAAGCATTCCGCGACCAGTCGCAAGAGGCGCCAAGCCGCTTCAGCTGATTCATGATCGTGCCGCCGGATTCCTGTTTCCACGCCCAGATCTTCTCGACGAAGGCATCACGCCCGATCGCACGCCGGTTCGGTTCCTGGCGTTCGGCCATCTGCCGCTCGACCACCATTTGCGTGGCGATGCCGGCGTGATCCTGTCCGGGCTGCCACAGCGTGTCGAAACCGCGCATCCGGTGCCAGCGGACAAGGATGTCCTGTAACGTATTGTTGAAGGCGTGGCCGATATGCAGGCTGCCGGTGACATTGGGCGGCGGGATCATCACCGTAAAGCTTTCCGTGCGGGACGCATTGGCCCCGGCGGCGAATGCCCCGGCGCTTTCCCATTCTGCACTGATGCGGGCTTCGGCAGCCCCTGCGTTGAAACTCTTGTCCATGGTCATGGTTATGATCCCTTTGCTGGGCACCCGATTACCGAAGCAAAGCGGAAAGGCCAAGACCAGGTGGCAATCGAACCCGGTTCCAGTTACGGAAAATACCTGCATATTGCGCCTGCGGGAACGAGGTGCTGTTTTCTGTGATAGGGGTAAGTCGCCGGGGCACTCCGCCCGGTAGCTATCTTCAAGGAGGACGAGCCGATGAAAAAGCTTTTGACGGCGATTTGCGGGCTGGCACTGACGGCCGGGGTCGCGATGGCCGATCCCGCCGGTTGCGACGGCGATGAGGAAATGGTCAAGTTCAGCCACGTCACCAATTCCGACAACGATCCCAAAGGGATTGCCGCCGAACTGTTCGCCCAGCGGGTGAATGAAGAGATGGACGGCAAGATGTGCGTCGAGGTCTATCCGAATTCGATGCTGTATGACGACAGCAAGGTGCTTGATGCGATCCTTGAGGGCAATATTCAGCTTGCCGCGCCCTCGCTGTCGAAATTCGAGGCCTTCACCAAGGCTTTCCAGATCTACGATCTGCCCTTCATGTTCAAGAATATCGGGGCCGTGGACGAATTTCAGCATTCGGAAGCCGGGATGAAGATGAAGGCCTCGATGGAGGATCAGGGCCTGTCGGGGCTGGAATACTGGCATGGCGGGATGAAGCAGTTTTCGGCCAGCAAGCCGCTGCTTCTGCCCGGGGATGCAAAGGGATTGAAATTCCGCGTGCAACCTTCGGAGGTGATCGTCGCGCAGATCGAGGCGCTGGGCGCCACGGCGCAGCCCATGGCTTTTTCTGAAGTCTATGGTGCGTTGCAGGCCGGTGTTGTCGATGGTCAGGAGAATAGCTGGGCGAATATCAACAGCCAGAAATTCTACGAGGTTCAGGATGGCGTGACCGTAACGAATCACGGTGTGCTTGACTATCTGGTGGTCGCATCGGTCGACTGGCTGGGCGGCCTTGATCCCGAGATCCGGGACCAGATGCTGACAATCCTGAACGAGGTCACCGTCGAACGTAATGCCGTCGTGAATGACATCGCAGAGCAGGCTCTCAAGGCCATGACAGATAGCGGCGTAGAGGTCCGAGAGCTTGATGACGCACAGCGTCAGGCATGGGGCGATGCGATGAAACCCGTATGGGAGCAGTTTGCCGACGATATCGGGCAGGAAAATATCGATGCCGTGCAGGCCATCAACGAAAAACACTGACCAAAGGTGATTATCCGCTGACTCCGGAAGGATGGAAGATGGATGCGCCGCCCGGCATGACACTCGCAGGGCGGCGTATTCTTGTCGGCGGGCCTTCCGACGGGCGGTTCACGCGAATTTCCTGCGCGCCGCCGCAATCGACCCCGATTCGGTCAGTTCATCGGGCGTGTAGCCGTCGCGGATCCCGGTTCCCAGCGAGGTCGTGACAGGGACCACCCCAGCCCAGATCGGCAACTGGTGATCTTCCTCGTCATCGACCGGGGGACCGGTGCGGATCTTTGCGCTGGCATATTCGATATCAAGCGCGATGACACCGGTTGCCTTGCGCTCCTGTTTCGACATGGGGCGAACCTCAAGGCTGCGCCCCGGCAGCAGATGGTCCAGAACGGCGTCAAGCGCCTTGTCCATTTCATCATCCGCTACATGCCGTGCGGTGCCGTGAATGATCGCGCTGCGGTAATTGACCGAATGGTGAAATCCCGAACGGGCGGCCACGATCCCGGTCAATTCGGTCACTTCAAGACAAACAGGAACGGATTCCAGCCGGGCGATCCGGGTTTTCGATGCGCCGTGCAGATACAGGATATTGCCGATCCGCGCATATGCCATTGGTATGACCATCGGACGCCCGCCGGCAATGAAACCGACATGACCGACAAGAGCTTTATCCAGAATGGCATGTATGACCTCTTCGTCATAGCTTGCGCGTTTTGCCTGCCTGGCTTTGGCGTAACTGGGCTGCATGGTCTTTCCTTTCTTGACTTGCCATGCATATGCAGGATTAACTGGATTTACGAAATATCCAGTTTTAATGAAATTTATGAAACCAGTTTTGCTGACGACCCTGACCCGCCCCGATTCCGGCGAAGCCGAGCCGTTGCCATTGCAAATCCGCCGGGATCTGCTGGCGGCAATCCGCGAGGGCAGGCTGACGCATGGTGCGAAGCTGCCCTCCAGCCGGGCGGCGGCAGAGGTGCTGCAGGTCTCGCGCACCACCATCAACACCGCCTATGATCTGTTGCGGGCCGAAGGGGTTCTGACGGTGCGGCCCGGCGCTGCCCCGGCGGTCGTCGCGCCCGCCAATCCCCGCCAGCCGAAAATGACCACCAGACTGCCCTTGTCCGATCGGGGCGGCAGGCTGTCCACGGATCCGCGCAGTTCCGGTGGCATCCCGAAGAAAGGAGTCATGTCGCCGGGGATACCGGACGAAGTCCTGTTTCCCCGCTCGGAATGGGCGACGGCGTTACGACGCGTCTCCCGGAGGCTGCAGGGCGGGATGTCGGGATATGACATGCATTACGGTTTGCCCGAACTGCGTCAGGTTCTGGCCGAGCGGCTGACCGCGGATCGCGGCTTGCGCGCCGATCCCGAACGGATACTGGTCACATGCGGCACGCAGGCCTCGCTTGCGATGCTTGCGCAGGTGATGACCGACCCGGGCGATATCGCGGCGATGGAGGATCCGGGTTATCTGGGCGCGAGGGCTGCATTTTCAGGTGCCGGACTGACGATTGCTTCGGTGCCGGTTGATGATGAAGGCATATGCGCCGAACTGATCCCGGACGCTGCGCGGATCGTTTATGTCACACCTTCCAACCAGTATCCCCTTGGAATCAGGATGTCCCTGCAGCGCCGGATGACTCTGCTCGAGCAGGCCCGGCGACACGGCGCTTTGATCATCGAGGATGATTACGACAGCGAGTTTCATTGGCGCGGCCGTGAGATCGCAGCCCTGGCGGGTTATGGCTCGGGGGAGGTCGCCTATCTCGGCTCGGCTGCGAAAGTGCTGATGCCTGCCTTGCGGATCGGCTGGCTGCTCCTGCCCGACTGGCTGGTCGAGCCGGCGCGCGTGGCGCAGCGCAATCTGGGCATATTGGCCAATATCCATGCGCAGGCGGCATTGGCGGATTTGATGAGAACGGGCAGGTATCGTGCGCATTTGCGTCGCATTTCCAGGGCCTATGAAGAACGCGGGCATGCATTGGCCGAGGCGCTTTGCACGATCCCGGGGCTGACGATCCGTCCACCCGATGGCGGTGTGCAGCTTGCCCTGCAATTTCACGAAAAGCGGGACGAGGCGGCGATCCTTGCCGCTCTGGCCGCAGGGGGCTTCCATCCCGCACCACTTTCGCCCTGTTCATCCACGGGGCAAACCGGATTCATCGTGGGTTTTGCCAACGCCACGCCCGACCGAATCGCCAGATTCCGCGAGATTCTGAACCGGGAGACGGGCGCTGTGCGGCGGGCCTGCGGTTCTTGATGTCCCGCGGGGATATTGCCGGATTGTCAATGTTTCATGTCACATTCGGAATGAATCAGGGCAGGATTGGAGATCAGCGTGCAGGGGCAGTCCTCCACACCTTGCACAGTGTGCAATTTGACGTTATGGCCCAGTTCCAAGTCAAGGGTATTTCCAATGCACCAATCTGCCAATTTCCAGCATTCGCCGGTCCGGCGGCTGCCGATGCCCGAATTCATCGCGATGCTGGCCTTTCTTTTCGCGACAATCGCATTTTCCATCGACGCGATGCTGCCCGCCCTTCCCGAGATCGCGACGGCGCTTACCCCGGATAACGTCAACCGGGCACAGCTTATCCTGACGGTCTTCGTCGCGGGTATGGGGATCGGCACGCTGTTCGCCGGGCCGATTTCCGATGCCATAGGTCGCAAGCGGGCGATCACGATCGGTTTCATCATCTATTCATGCGCGGCTTTCGCCGCCCTTTTCGCGAATTCCATCGAGTTCCTTCTGGTCGCGCGCTTCATCCAGGGGTTGGGGGCGGCGGGCCCGCGGATCGTGGGGCTGGCGCTGGTCCGGGATCTGTATGAAGGCCGCGCCATGGCCCGGATTACCAGCATCGTGATGATGGTCTTCATCATTGTGCCGGCGCTTGCGCCCGCGATCGGGGCGGGCATGATCCGGCTTGCCGGCTGGCATGGGGTCTTTATCGGTTTCCTCGCATTCGCCCTGATCGGCGCGACATGGCTGAACCTGCGTCAGGCGGAAACCCTGGCGCCCGCGCGCCGTCGCCCGCTGCAGATCACTCCGCTGAAAGAGGCCGCCCGCGAAGTTCTGTCCAATCGTCATGTGATGATGTGCACCCTGATCCTGACACTGGGCTTCGGTCAGATGTTCGCGCTTCTCAGCTCGGCTCAGCAGCTTTTCGGAGAAGCATATGGCAAGGGCGCGAATTTCCCCTATTGGTTTGCGGGCATGGCGCTGCTTTCCGGATCGGGCACGGTGCTGAACGCGATCTTCGTGCTGCGCTTTGGCATGCGCCGGATCGCCAGATGGGCCTATATCATGCAGACATGCGTCTCTTCCATCATGCTGCTGCTGGTCCTGACCGGCGTTCTTCCCGAATGGCTTGAATTTCCGGCCTTTTTCATCTGGGCTGTCAGCGTGTTCTTCATGGCGGGCGTGACATTCGGCAATCTCAACGCACTCGCCCTGCAAACCATGGGTCATATCGCCGGCACTGCCGCCTCGCTGGTGGCGGCGATCTCGACGGTATTGGCGACGTTGATCGCGGCGCCGGTCGGACTGCTTTACAATGGCACCGCAGTGCCGGTGATCTGCGCGACGCTGATCTGCTCGGGGCTGGCATGGTTCATGATGCGGTACCTGACCGATTAACCTGGAACGGATCGCGCTGTACCGGAAACGCCGGTTACTTGCGTCCCGCGATGGCCGGGGGCGCTGCCCCCGGACCCCCGAGGTATTTGGACAAAGAAGAAGGGGGAGGAAGTGAGTCCGGGCAGGCTCAGGATCGGATCAGGCACCTATGCAGGTGGCTGGCGCGGGATGCAGGCAATCCGGACCCAGTTCCCGCAATTCCCGGATCGACCTGACACCCAGCAGGGCCATGTCGCGGTCGATCTCTTCGGACAGAAGGGTCATGGCGTGACCGACCCCGGCCAGCCCGTAAGTGGCTGCGGCATAAAGGAACGGCCGCCCGACAAGAACGAAATCCGCGCCCAGAACAAGCGCCTTGAGCGCATCGGTGCCGCGCCGGATGCCACCGTCGAATATGATGCTCATATCCGGGACCGCCTTGCGGAATTCGGGCAGGAAGCACAGCGGCGAGATGGTGCCATCCAACTGTCTTCCGCCGTGGTTCGAAAGAATGATCGCGTCGCAGCCGTGCCGGGCGGCCAGTTTCGCGTCATCGGGATGGATGATTCCTTTGACCAGCAATTTTCCCTTCCACCGGTCGCGGATGAAGGCGATATCGTCCCAGCTCAGCTTGTCGCGGGCGATGGTCGAGCGGACGAGGTCCCGTGAAAACAGCGGTGGTCCCTGAACGGATTCCATATTCTCGAAATGCGGCATGCCGCGCGAGGCGATTTCCCGGCCCAGCGTGCCGATGGACCAGCGAGGATGCGTCACGCCCTGCCAGATCAGTTGCGGGGTGATCCGGAATGGCGCGTCGAAGCCGTTTCTGGCGTTATTCTCGCGGTTGCTTGCGACGGGCACGTCACCGGTCACGACAAGATGCCGAAAGCCCGCGGCCTCGACACGTTGCAGCAGGCCCGCGATCCTCTCCCTGTCGCCCGGGATATAGGCCTGAAACCACGTGCTGCCCGCATCTTTGGCGACGCGTTCAAGCGGTGTCAGAGAGGCCGCCGAACAGATCGCAAAACTTCCTGCGGCGGCGGCGCCCCTGGCCAGGACGACATCGCCATCGAATGCGGCAACCGCACTGAAGCCCATCGGGGCGATGCCGAAAGGAACGGAATAGGAGTTTCCCAGAAATCCGGTTTGCAGGCTGCGGCCTGAAACGTCCCGCAGGATACGGGGCCGGAACCCGATGGAATGATAGGCCTCGCGGTTGGCGCGCAGGCTGGAATCGGTTTCGGTGCCGCCGCTGACATAGCCGAAGATCGCACGGGGAAGAAGCCGCTTCGCGCGCGTCTCGAAATCGTCCAGCGAAAATATCTTGCGCAGGCGTGGGGTAACCGTGGATTTCTTGCGTTTCACGATGGCGACAGAGTTCGTCATTTCAATTCCGCTTTCATTCGAAACCGTTTGCGGGCGCCACGCGCCGCGTCTGCCGCCAAGCAATACGAAAGCGGCAGGGATGACAACCGGTTGTAACGATCCGCCGGCAAGGATGCGATGTCTCAGATCGGTTCGGCATGGCGGCCCTCCGCCCTGCCGGTCAATCCCAGCTTGCCGATGGCGCGATGAACGGCCTGACGGAATAACGCCGATCCGGCGCTTTCGACATGGTTCGCCCGCGTCATGACGCCAACCGGCCCGGCGGTCAGTTCGGTTGCGACGGGAAGCCGCGCCAATCGGCCCTGTGCGATCTCGCGTGCGACCACGCCTGCCGAGATGAACCAGATCGCGTCGCTGTCCTGCACGTAAGAGCGGCCGAATGCGCCCGAGACGGTTTCGATACGCTGCGACGGAATCGGAATGCCTGCCGCGATCAGATATCGTTCGACGAATGGCCGGATTGCGGCCCAGGGCGGCGGGAAGATTACCGGCCAATCCGTAAGTCTGTGCGGATCGGGATCGCTCTGGATTGGATGATGGGGCCGGGTCACGATGGCGACCTCTTCCAGATATAATTGCGTGAAGCTGAGACCCTGCATCGTCTCGGGCGCGCCCAGCCGCCCGATGACGACATCCAGATCTCCTGCCCACAGCAATCTTGTCAGATGCTCATGCGAGCCGTCGGCGATGGTCAGGCGCAGTTCGGGCGCGGTCTCGGAAAGCTGCGCGACCGTTTCGGGCATCAGCCTTGCCGCGACCGAGGGCAGGGCGCCGATCTGCAATGTTGCCGTGCCTTCGCGCCCGGCCTCCTTGATTCCGGCAAGTCCCTGCTCCAATGTCGAAAGACTGTTCAGGGCCAGTTCGTGAAGATATTCGCCCTTGGCTGTCAGCGATATTCCCGCCCGGCTGCGGGTCAGAAGCCGAACCCCGACGATGTCTTCCAGTTCCGACAGCGTGCGCGAAATCGCCGGCTGGGTCAGCAGCAGGCGCTGTGCGGCGCGTTTCATGCTGCCCTGACGCACGATCTCGGTCAGGGCCTGCAGGTGGCGGATTTTGATGCGACGATCCATAATTGCCATTTTTGATAATCAAAAACTTATAGAACTCATTTTACTTTGCATTTTCAATATGTGAATTTCCGGATGTGGAGGAACCATGCGCACACAGGTCGTCATTATCGGAGGCGGGCCTTCGGGTCTGCTGCTGGGGCAGTTGCTGCATCGCCGGGGCATCGAGGCCGTCGTGTTGGAGCGCAAGACCCGTGAATATGTGCTGGGCCGGATTCGGGCCGGGGTTCTGGAAACCGGGCTGGTCGGGCTGATGGAAGAGGCGGGCGTGGCCGAACGTCTGCATCGCGATGGTTTCGTGCATGACGGCACCCGGATCGCTGCGGGTGGCGAGATGTTCCATATCGATTTCAGGGCGCTTACCGGAACTCCGGTCATCGTTTATGGCCAGACCGAGGTCACGCGCGATCTTTACGATGCCCGCGAAGCTGTGGGCGCACGGACGGAATTCGAGGTCGATCATGTTCTCATCCATGACGCCGAAAGTGACCGGCCCTATGTCACATTTGAGCAGAACGGCCAGCAAAAGCGGATAGATTGCGATTTCATCGCCGGTTGCGACGGATCGCACGGGGTCAGCCGCCAATCCATTCCGCTGACGATCCGGCGCGAATATGAAAAGACCTATCCGTTCGGCTGGCTTGGCGTGTTGTCGCATACGCCGCCGGTGGATGACGAATTGATCTATGCCAATTCGGAACGCGGTTTTGCGCTATGTTCGATGCGCAACCGGAATCTGTCACGCTATTACGTTCAATGCGCCCTGTCGGATCATCCTGAAGACTGGACCGATGCCGCCTTCTGGCAAGAACTGAAGCGCCGCCTGCCCCGCGAGGTGGCCGAGCGGCTGGTGACCGGCCCCACGATCGAGAAATCCATCGCGCCCCTGCGGTCATTCGTGACCGAGCCGATGCGCTGGGGACGGTTGTTCCTGTGCGGTGATGCGGCCCATATCGTGCCGCCGACCGGGGCAAAGGGGCTGAATACGGCGGCAAGCGATGTGCATTACCTGTATAATGGCTTGCGCCAATATTACGAAGAGGCCGATAGTGAAGGCATTGACCGCTATTCCGAGCGGGCGCTTGCGCGGGTCTGGAAGGCCGAACGCTTCAGTTGGTGGTTCAGCGGGTTGCTGCACCGCTATCCCGACCAGAGTCCGTTCGACCTGAAGATGCAGCAGGCCGATCTGGCTTTTTTGCGTGACAATCAGGCGCAACAGCGGGCATTTGCAGAAAATTACGTGGGATTACCATATTGATGCATACAGCGACAGTTAACGGCGCGAATCTCCATTACGCGGATCAGGGGCCAAAGGGCGGTCCGGCGGTGATGTTCGCCAATTCTCTGGGAACGGATTTGCGGCTATGGGACGCGCTTTTGCCGCATCTTCCCGAGGGTTTGCGCCTGATCCGCTATGACAAGCGCGGCCATGGTCTGTCCGAGGAAACCCCCGGACCCTATACGATCGAGCAGCTTGCCGATGATGCGGCAGGGCTGATCCGGCATCTGGGGCTGCGGGATGTCGTCTTTGTCGGCCTGTCCATCGGCGGGCTGATCGGGCAATCGCTTGCGGTGCGGCACGGGGAATTGCTGCGTGGTCTGGTGATTTCCAACAGCGCGGCGAAGATCGGCGATGCCGGGATATGGCATGGGCGCGTCGTGACGATCCGAAGGCATGGGCTTGCGTCTATCGGCCCGGCCACGATGGAGCGGTGGTTCTCGCCCGCGTTCCGGGCCTCGGGTGCGGCGGATCCCTGGCAAAGGATGCTGGAACGGCAGCCGGTGGACGGATATATCGCCTGCTGCGAGGCCATCGCGGCGGCGGATTTGCGGGAAGCTGCGCCGGGTTTGAAACTGCCTCTTCGCCTGATCGCGGCAGAGCTTGACGGCGCGACCCCGGTTTCGGTGATGCAGGACACCGCGGAACTGATCGAGGGTTCACGGGTCGAGGTAATGCAGGGCGTCGGCCATCTGCCCTGTGTCGAGGCGCCCGAAGCCTATGCCGGAATCCTGACCGGGTTCCTGCGGGAGGTCGGGCATGTCTGATCGTTTCGACATCGGCATGCGGGTTCGCCGCGAGGTCCTTGGGGATGAGCATGTCGACCGTGCCGAGGCGGCAAAATCGGATATCGACGCGCCGTTTCAGGATTTGATTACCAGTTCCGCCTGGGGCACCGTCTGGGCCGGTGACGGGATCAGCCGCCGCGACCGCTCGATGCTGACCCTTGCATTGCTGGCGGCGACGGGCAATTTCGAGGAAATCCCGATGCATATCCGCGCTACCGCCCGCACCGGCGCGTCGCGTCAGGATATACAGGAGGCGTTTCAGCATGTCGCTATTTACGCTGGTGTTCCGCGTGCGAACCATGCGTTGAAACTGGCGAAACAGACCTATGCCGAGATGGACGCCAAATCGGACCGTAACGAGGGGGTCAGCCAATGAAGCCAGCCGAATATTATCAGCGGGACCGGACCCTGCACCCGCCCGCCTATGCGCCGGATTACAAGACCTCGGTCTCGCGCAGCCCGCGCCTGCCGCTGATTTCGCTGCAAAATTCGGCCAGCGAGATTACCGGGCCGGTATTCGGGCATCGTGACATCGATCCGCTGGATAACGATCTGGTCCGCAATTTCCCGCATGGCGGCGATCCGGTGGGTGAAAGGATCATCCTGCATGGCCGGGTTCTGGATGAGAACGCGCGTCCGGTGCCGAAGACGCTGGTCGAGATCTGGCAGGCCAATGCCTCGGGGCGTTATCGGCACAGGAAGGACACTTACCTGGGCGCGCTCGATCCGAATTTCGGCGGCTGCGGGCGAACCCTGACGGATGAGAACGGCTATTACTTTTTCCGGACCATCAAGCCCGGCGCCTATCCGTGGCGCAACTGGGTCAATAGCTGGCGTCCCGCGCATATCCATGTTTCGGTCTTCGGTGCGGCTTTCGCCCAACGGCTGATCACGCAGCTTTACTTCGAAGGCGATCCGCTGATCCCGCATTGCCCCATCGTCAAAACCATCCCGGACCCGGAGGCCATCGAGCAGCTGATCGCAAGGCTTGACCTGAACGCGACGATTCCGCTGGATGCGATTGCCTATAAGTTCGACATCGTGCTGCGGGGCAGGCGCTCGACCCTGTTCGAGAACCGGCTGGAGGGGAACTGACATGCCGCAGAAACTGGATTATCTGCGCGAAACCGCATCTCAGACGGCGGGGCCATATGTTCATATCGGCCTTGCCCCGAAGGATGCCGGATTCGAGATTTACCAGCAGGAACTGGGCAAGGATATCGCTGGCCCGAACGCGGCGGGCGAGCATATCCGTGTAGAAGGTTGCGTTTTCGACGGGATGGGATCGCCGGTCAGGGATGTGCTGCTCGAGGTCTGGCAGGCGAATGCCGATGGACATTACGCCCATCCCGAAGATGGCGGTCCGGTGGAAGACGGTTTTCGCGGCTGGGGCCGTGTCATCAGCGATTTCGAAACCGGTGAATGGGGGTTCGACACCGTAAAGCCAGGCCCGGTCATGGGGCGGGGCGGCAGGCAGATGGCCCCGCATCTGAACTTCTGGATCGTCTCGCGTGGGATCAATATCGGGCTGAATACACGGATGTATTTCACTGATGAGGAATCCGCCAATGCAACCGATCCGGTCCTGAACCTGATCGAATGGGAACATCGCCGCGCGACCCTGATCGCTGCCCGCGCCATGCGCGAGGGCATTCCGGTCTATCGTTTCGATATCCGGTTGCAGGGCGATGATGAAACCGTGTTCTTCGATATCTGAGGCCCGATCATGACGAATCCCTGCATCATCTGCGTGGCGATTACCGGTTCCCTGCCGACCAAGGAAAACAATCCCGCCGTGCCTGTCTCGATCAGCGAGCAGATCGAATCCACGCAGGAAGCCTTTGAAGCCGGCGCGACTATCGCCCATTGCCATGTCCGCGACGATAAGGGCAAACCGACCAGCGACCCCGCACGTTTCGCCGCCTTGAAGGAGGGGCTGGAGAAACATTGCCCCGGCATGATCCTGCAATTCTCGACCGGCGGGCGTTCCGGTGCCGGGCAGGCGCGGGGCGGGATGCTGTCCCTGCGTCCCGATATGGCCTCGCTGTCGGTGGGCTCGAACAATTTCCCTACGCGGGTCTATGAGAATCCGCCCGATCTGGTGGACTGGCTGGCGTCCGAGATGGTCGCGCATGGGGTCAAGCCCGAGATCGAGGCTTTCGATCTGTCGCATATCTTTCAGGCGGCGAAGATGCATCAGGACGGCCGGATCAAGAACCGGCCCTATGTGCAATTCGTGATGGGCGTGAAGAACGCGATGCCGGTCGATCGCGAGGTGTTCGATTTCTACATCCGCACGGTCAAGCGCCTGTTCGGCGAGGATGTGCCCTGGTGCGCCGCCGGGATCGGCGCGAACCAGATCGTCGTGAATGAATGGGCGATTTCTGCGGGCGGTCACGCCCGCACCGGGCTGGAGGACAATGTCCGGCTGAACAGGGATGAACTGGCTCCGTCGAATGCCGCGCTTGTGCGGCGGGCGGTTGAATTATGTGGGAAATATGATCGCCCGGTTGCCGATTTCCGGCAAGCGCGGCAGATATTGGAATTGCATGCGCCATGATGCTGACCGACGGTCTTTTCGGGGATGAGGATCTGGAGCGGTTGATGACCGCGCCCTGTCAGATCAATGCCATCTGCCTTGTCGAATCCGCATTGGCACGTTGTCAGGGCAGGCTGGGGATCATCCCAGCCAAGGCCGCGGCGGAGATCGTGGAACGGATCGAGAAACGGCAGATCGATCCCGCCGATCTGCTTGGGCCGACGATGCGCGCAGGTATTGCGGCTCAGGCCGTGGCGGCTGCCCTGAAAAAGCAATGCGGCGAGAATGCCGATTGGGTGCATTTCGGCGCCACCTCGCAGGATATCGAGGATACGGCGCTGGTCATCTGTCTGGTCGAGGCGTTGCGGATCATCGAGGAACGGCTTGTCAAACTTGAAAAGCGGCTTGCGGCGAAGGCGGAACGGTTCGCGGATCTCGCAATCCCTGCGCGGACACGTTTTCAGCTTGCCGCGCCGACCACGCTTGGCGCGAAGATCGCCGTCTGGCGCGCGCCATTGCGGCGGCATCTGAAGCGGCTGGCGGAACTGCGTGTCAGGTTGTTCACAGTCTCGTTTCATGGTGCGGCGGGAACCGGCGCGGCGCTTGGGCCGGATATGGCAAGGGTGCGTCAGGCATTGGCCGAAGAGTTGAATCTGGGCGCCGATGACGTGCCTTGGCATTCCGCCCGCGACAATATCGCCGAACTCGCCGGCTGGCTGGCGATGCTGTGCGGGTCCTTGGGCAAGATCGGTGCGGATCTGATCCTGCTGGGCCAATCCGAGATTGCCGAGGTCAGTGCCGGAACAGGTGGCGCGTCCTCGACCATGCCGCAGAAATCCAATCCGATCGCGGCCGAAACCCTTGTCACGATTGCAAGGCTGAATGCGGGCGCTGTCGGCACGATCCATCAGGCGATGGTCCATGCGCAGGAACGTGACGGTTCCGCGCTGGCGATCGAATGGCGGGTCTTGCCGGGGATGGTTGTGCAAAGCGGGGCAGCCCTGCATCTGGCGATAGATCTGGTGGAATCGCTATCGGCCGACCCGAAAGCGATACAAGGAACCTTCGATGCCGACCGTGGCGCGATGCTTGCGGAAGCCGCCGGGTTCCATCTTCTGCGTTTCATGCCGCGTCACAAGGCGCTTGAGCTGGTGCGGCAGGCATTGGCGGAGATGGCCACGAATGGCGGGGAAACCTTGCCCGAGGCCCTGTCGCGCATCGTTCCCGGTCATGACTGGGCAGAGATTCTCGCAATCGAAAACAACAAGGGCGACGCGGCCGGACAGGCCCGTTCCTGATCAGTCATGGGAGGACTGAACATGAAGAAACTGCTGTTATCCGCCGCGATATGTGTCGCGGCATTCGGTATGGCCGACGCGCAGGAGGTGACGCTGCGCGTGCATCATTTCCTGTCTGCCGATGCGCCGATGCACAAGGATGTGCTGGTGCCGTGGGAAAAACAGGTCGAGGAGAAATCCGAGGGCCGCATCGACGTGCAGCTTTACCCCTCGATGCAGCTTGGCGGCAAGCCACCGCAGCTTTACGATCAGGCGCGCGACGGAATCGTTGATATCTCATGGACCCTGCTTGGCTATACGCCGGGCCGGTTCCCGGTTTCCGAAGTGTTCGAACTGCCCTTCATGTCAGGCACCGCAACCCAGACAACCGCCGCGCTTCAGGAGTTTCAGGCGAAATATATGGGCGATGAGCTGAAGGATGTGCATCCGCTGCTGATTCATGCGCCCGCCGCTTACAAGATTCACACCAACGGCAAGCCGGTCGCCTCGCTTGAGGACCTGTCAGGGCTGAAACTGCGTGCCCCCTCGCGCACCATGACCGAGGGGCTGAACGCGCTTGGCGCGACCGCGGTCGGCATGCCGGTGCCCGAGGTGCCTCAGGCCCTGACCACCGGTGTCATCGACGGAGCGGTGATCCCATGGGAGGTCTTCGGCAGTCTGAGGATCGAAAGCGTCGCCAAGGAGCATACCGAGATCGGGGTCGAGAATGGCGGGCTGTCCACCTCGGTCATGGCGCTTGTGATGAACAGGGGCAAATATGACGGGCTGCCGGACGATCTGAAGGCGGTCATCGACGAGACAACCGGCGCGGCGCTGGCCGAACTCGCAGGCGCGGCATTCGACGCCGCCGAGGACGAAGAGCGGAAGAAAGCGCTGGATGCGGGCGGCAATATCACCGTCCTGCCCGAGGAAGAGGTTGCGAAATGGCGCGAGGCGACGCAGCCGGTCATTGAAGCATGGGTCAAATCGACTACCGATGCCGGGCTGGACGGTCAGGCGATCCTGGATGACGCCCAGGCGATGCTGGACGCCGCGCAGGCAGACTAAGCGACCGGGAGGAAAGAGCATGGCCGATACCGAGATTTTCAGCGAAGCCGCGTCACCGATCAGCTTACCCGGCTGGCTCCTTGCTGCCTGCAAGGGATTCGCTGCTATCGGAGGCGTGACATTATTGGCCATGATGCTGATGACCGTGGCCAGCGTGGTGCTGCGCGGCATCATCGGCAAACCCATCCCCGGCGATTTCGAACTGGTCGAGCTTGGCAGTGCGATCACGATCTTCTGCTTTCTTCCCTGGTGTCAGGCGACTGGCGGCAATGTCGTGGTCGATTTCTTCACGCAAAAGGCCAGACCGCGTGCAATGCACCTGATGGATGCCTTCGGTTCGCTGCTCTATCTTCTGATCGCGGGTTTGCTGCTGTGGCGGCTGATCCATGGCGCGCTGGAAATGCGGCAATATGGCGAACAGACCATGGTGCTGGCAGTGCAGGTCTGGTGGAGCTTCATCATCATCCTTCCGGCAATGGCGCTGTTGACCGTGACTTGCGCGGCCAGCTTCCTCGCCCATCTGAAAGGGGTCCGGGCATGAGCGGCATCGCCGCCGGGCTGACGGGGTTCGCGGTGCTTCTGGCCCTGATGGCGATCCGGGTGCCTATCGGCGTCGCGATGCTGTCGGTGGGGATAGGCGGATACGGGCTTTACAGCGGGGTCACGCCGCTTCTCGCCTTTCTCAAGACCTCGACCTATTACCAGTTCTCGACCTATTCGCTGTCGGTCATTCCGCTTTTCGTGCTGATGGGTGAATTCGCCACCCATGCAGGGATGAGCCGGGCACTGTACCGCACCGCCGCCGCGTTTCTTGGGCATCGCCGGGGCGGGCTGGCCATGGCCTCGATCGGGGGTTGCGCTGCATTCGGCGCGATCTGCGGCAGTTCTCTGGCCACGGCGGCGACAATGGGGCAGGTCGCGCTGCCCGAGATGCGGCGCTATAATTATTCGGGCGCCTTGGCGACCGGCTCGCTTGCTGCGGGGGGCACGCTGGGCATCCTGATTCCGCCCTCGGTCATCCTTGTCCTTTATGCGCTCATGGCCGAGCAGAACATCGCCAAGATGTTCGTCGCCGCCATGGTGCCGGGCGTTCTTGCCGCCCTTGGTTATATGCTTGCCGTGGCGGTCTTTGTCTGGCGCCACCCCGAAGACGGTCCTGCCGGTCCGCGCGCAGGCTGGCCCGAGCGTTTGGGCGCGTTGAAGGAAACCTGGTCGATCATCCTGATCTTCACATTGGTGATCACCGGCATGTATCGAGGCTGGTTCACGCCAACCGAGGCCGCTGCGGTTGGCGCCTTCGGCGCGGGAATGCTGGCTTTCCTGCATGGTGGATTGCGCCTGTCGGGGTTGATGGCATGCCTGCGTGGAACCGCATCGACCTCGGCGATGATCTTCCTGATCCTGCTGGGGGCCGAGATGTTCAACGCCTTCCTCGCCCAGACCCAGACCCCCATGTTGATGGCCAATGCGATCTCGCAATCGGGCATGACGCCGATGATGGTTCTGCTGGCGATGCTGGCACTGTATCTGGTGCTGGGCTGTGTGATGGATTCCATGTCCATGCTGCTTCTGACCATCCCGATCTTCTACCCGATCATCGGCGGGCTGGATTTCGGCATGCCGCGCGAGGAGACACTGATCTGGTTCGGAATCCTTGCGGTGGTGGTGGTCGAGGTCGGGCTGATTACGCCTCCGGTCGGCATGAATGTCTTTGTCATCAATGGGATGGCAAAAGACGTGCCGATGATCGAAAGCTTCCGGGGCGTGTTGCCCTTTTTGCTTAGCGATCTGGTCCGCATCGTGATACTGATTGCGTTTCCCGCCATCACGCTGGGACTGGTGCGGCTGTTCGGATAGTAAACCGCACTGGTGGCATGGGCTGCCCGATCCGGATGGTTTCAAAAAAATCGACGAAAACTCTTGACCTGCGTTGCGTGGTGCCCATTTATGTAAATGTGATTAACATTAACATAGGGAGTTCATCACAATGCACAGTGCCTCGCGTGAAATAACCGGTTTCAGGATGCCGCGGGATGCGGGTCCCGGCCCGGTCGGGCGGGTCAGAGACTGGCTGGACGAGCGCGGCAAAGCTGCGTGGATCGTTGCCATGATCCTGGGCTTCATCGCCTTCTGGCCCATCGGACTCGCCATTCTTGCTTACATGATCTGGAGTAAACGTATGTTTGGATGCAGCAAACGCAGTCATCACCACCATCGCCGTTATCATTCCACGCCCACTGGCAATACCGCTTTCGACACCTATCGCGAAGAAACGCTGAAGCGGTTGGAAGACGAGCATTCCGAGTTCATGGACTTCCTGCAAAAGCTGCGCGAAGCCAAGGACAAGGCAGAGTTCGATCAGTTCATGGAACAGCGCGACACCAAGTCGGAACAGTGAGAAAACGAATGGGGCCGGAACTTCCGGCCCCTTCGCTTATTCTATTCCCCGCGCGGGAAACGCTGATTTTCCTCAAGCACATTCAGATCCATGTGATTACGCATGTAACGCTCGGACGCGCGCATCAGGGGCTGATAGTCCCAGGGATAATAAGAGCCGTTCCGCAAAGCCTCGTAAACGATCCAGCGGCGGGCCTGCGACTGCCGCACTTCGGAATCATACGCCGCCAGATCCCAGCGGTGCCGTGCCATATCCCTCAACCGTTCCAGTTCCCGCGTATGGGCGGGATCACCGGCAAGATTGATCCGCTCGTCCGGATCCGTTTCCAGATCGTAAAGCAGTTCGGGATCCGCATCGCAGGCGATATATTTCCACCGCCCGTCCCGGATGGCGACCAGTGGCGCGATACTGCCCTCGGCGGCGTATTCCATCGGCACCGGCCCCCGGTCCGCGCCGCCATTCGCCAGCGATACGCCGTCGGTCCAGGGCGCGATTTCGTCCAGCGGCAACCCGGCCAGGTCGCAAAGCGTCGGCAGAACGTCGATGGTGCTGACGGGCCGCTCCACGCGCCCGGGTTCCATCCCCGGAGCCGAGATCATCAGCGGCACCCGCGCCGAGCCTTCAAAGAAGCTCATCTTGAACCACAATCCCCGCTCGCCCAGCATATCGCCGTGATCCGAGACGAACAGGATGATCGCCTCTTGCCCGGTGGTTTCCAGCACGTCGAGAATTTCGCCGATCTTGTCGTCGATATAGCTGATATTGGCGAAATAACCCCGACGCGCCCGGCGGATATGATCTTCGGTGATGTCAAAGGCCCGCCATTCCGAGGCATCCATCAGCCGCTGCGAATGCGGGTCCTGATCCTCGTATGGAAGGGCCTGCGGTGCGGCCAGTTCGGGCGCATCCTCGTAGAGATCCCAGTATTTCCGCCGCGCGACATAGGGATCATGCGGATGGGTGAAACTGACCGTCAGGCACCACGGCCGCTCATCCCCGCCGCGCGCCAGATCATAAAGCTTGCGGCAGGCATTATAGGCGACCTCGTCGTCATATTCGAGCTGGTTGCTGATCTCACCCACGCCCGCGCCGGTGACCGAGCCGAGATTGTGATACCACCAGTCGATCCGCTCGCCCGGTTTGCGGTAATCGGGCGTCCAGCCGAAATCGGCGGGATAGATATCGGTGGTCAGCCGTTCCTCGAAACCGTGCAACTGATCGGGGCCGACGAAATGCATCTTGCCCGACAGGCAGGTCTGATATCCCGCCCGCCGCAGATGATGCGCATAGGTCGGGATGTCCGAGGCGAATTCGGCCGCATTATCATAGACCCGCGTGCGCCGGGGCAGTTGCCCCGACATGAAACTGGCGCGCCCGGGGGCGCAAAGCGGGCTGCCGGTATAGGTATTGGCAAACCGCGTCGAGCGTTCCGCCAATCGCCGAAGATGGGGCGTGTGCAGGAAATCGGCGGGGCCGTCGGGAAACAGCACCCCTGATAGCTGATCCGCCATCAAAACAAGAATATTCGGCTTCATTCCCCGACCGCTGCCATAACCGCATCAATACCCGGCTGACCGTCAAGCGTGGTCACGCCGTCCAGCCATTTCCCGGCGATTTCAGGATTCGCGGCGATCCATTCTTTCGCGGCATCCTGCGGATCCGCGCCATCGTCAAGGATCTTGCCCATCAGCTGGTTTTCCATGCTGATGTCGAAAACCAGCTGGCTGAACAGCTTGGTGGCATTGGGACATTCCGCGACCCATTCCTTGCGGGCAAGGGTGAATACATCGGCGCCGCCATAATCCGGGCCGAACTGTTCATCGCCCCCCGTCAGATAGGTGATCTCGAGCGATTCGTTCATCGGATGCGGCGCCCATGCCAGAAAGACTGTCGGCGTATCGGTGTTGCGGCTGACCTGGGCCAGCATCGCCTGCTCGCCGCTTTCGACCAGTTCCCAGTCACCAAGCCCGAATTCATCGGCTTCGATCATTGCCTGAATCGATTGGTTCGCCGGGGCGCCGGGTTCGATCCCGTAGATTTTTCCCTCGAACGCATCTTTCTGCGCGTCGAGATCGGCGAAATCCGCTACGCCGGCTTCCGCGCCTGCATTGTTGACCGCCAGCGTGAATTTCGCGCCTTCGAGATTCTGCACCAGTTCCTCAATGCCGCCATTCGCGTCCAGATCGTCGCGGAAAGTCTGCTGCGCAGGCATCCAATTGCCCAGAAACACGTCGGTCTGGCCGTTTTTCAACGCTTCGTATCCGACTGGAACCGACAGGGTGGCGATATCGGGCGTATAACCCAGCGCGGACAATACCACAGCCGCGACGCCATTCGTCGCGGTGATATCGGTCCAGCCGGGATCGGAGAGATGTACCGTACCGCATGTGCCGGCATCATCGGCCAGCGCGGGCATCGCGGTTGCCACTGAGAGCGACAGCGCGACAAGTAGGCGTTTCCTGCTGAGCATTGGACTTCCTCCTGACGGGATATTGATTGGCCAGTCAATCAGTATCAGATTTTCCGCCGAAGATCACCCCGGAATCTTATCGCGTCGGAACCGGAGTTTCTCCGCGGTAATCGTAGAAACCGCGGCCTGTCTTGCGGCCCAGCCAGCCGGCCTCGACATATTTCGTCAGCAGCGGGCAGGGGCGGTATTTCGTGTCCGCCAGCCCGTCATGCAGCACGTTCATGATGGCAAGGCAGGTATCCAGCCCGATGAAATCCGCCAGTTCCAGCGGCCCCATCGGATGATTGGCCCCAAGTTTCAGCGATTCGTCGATGGATTTGACGCTTCCGACGCCTTCATACAGCGTATAGACCGCCTCGTTGATCATCGGCATCAGGATGCGGTTCACGATGAAGGCCGGAAAATCCTCGGCCGAGGCGGCGGTCTTGCCCAGTTTCTCGACGACGTCGTGCAAGGCGGTATAAGTCGCCTGATCGGTGGCGATGCCCCGGATCAGCTCTACAAGCTGCATCACCGGAACCGGGTTCATGAAATGGAAACCCATGAATTTCTCGGGACGGTCGGTGCGGCTGGCCAGCCGGGTGATGGAAATCGACGATGTGTTCGAGGTCAGGATCGTTTCCGGCTTCAGATGCGGCAACAGATCCTCGAAAATGGCCTGCTTGACCGTTTCACGCTCGGTCGCGGCCTCGATCACCAGATCGCTCTGCCCCAGATCGGTCAGGTTCAGCGTCGTGGTGATCCGTGCCATGGCGGCATTCTTTTCGTCGGCGGTAATCTTGTCGCGGCTGACCTGACGTTCCATGTTGCGGTCGATCAAAGAGACGGCCTTGTCCAATGCGTCCCGGCTGATATCGTTGAGCAATACATCATAACCCGCCAGCGCAAAAACATGGGCGATGCCATTACCCATCTGGCCCGCCCCGATGACGCCTATTTTTTCTATCGCCATATCCGCCTCATCCGTCTCGTATCGTTGATCGGCGTGACGATAGGCCGGGCGATGCGATGCTGCAATGCAAAACCGCCCCCGGATCGTTCCAGGGGCGGTGAAGCTTCTCCGGAGGAGGGGGGCTCTGCCCCCGCCGCGCTTTGCGCGACTCCCCCGAGGTATTTTCACAAAGAAGAAACGGTTACAGCTTTTCGGTGAGCTCGGGCACGGTGGTGAAGAGATCACCGACCAGGCCGTAATCGGCAATCTGGAAGATCGGGGCCTCTTCGTCCTTGTTGATCGCCACGATGACTTTCGAATCCTTCATCCCCGCAAGGTGCTGGATCGCGCCCGAGATGCCGACGGCCACGTAAAGTTCCGGGGCGACGACCTTGCCGGTCTGGCCGACCTGCCAGTCGTTCGGAGCATAGCCCGAATCGACGGCCGCGCGGCTGGCGCCGACGGCGGCGCCAAGCTTGTCGGCCAGCGCCTCGATGATCGCGAAATCGTCTTTCGAGCCGACACCGCGCCCGCCCGACACGACACGACCGGCCGAGGTCAGTTCGGGACGGTCGCTTTTGGCGAATTCGTCACCGACCCATGCCGACAGGGCGGGATCTTCGGCGGCGGCGATATCCTCGATGGACGCCGCGCCGCCCTGGCCCGCCGCGTCGAAACTGGCGGTGCGGATGGTCAGGACCTTCTTCGCGTCTTTCGATTTCACCGTCTGGATCGCGTTGCCGGCATAAACGGGGCGTTCGAACGTGTCGGCATCGATGATGGCCGAGGCATCCGAGATCACCATCACGTCCAGAAGTGCCGCGACGCGCGGCATGATGTTCTTGGCATCCGTGGTGGCAGGCGCGACGATATGGTCGTAATCGCCCGCAAGGCTGGCGATCAGGGCAGCGGTCGGCTCGGCCAGCCGGTGGCCGTAACGCGCATCCTCGGCGACCAGCACCCTGGCGACGCCGTCGATCTTCGCGGCCTCCTGCGCGGCGTCCCTGGCCGAGGCCCCGGCGCAGAGCACCGTGACATCGCCCAGAGCCTTGACCGCCGTCACGGCCTTGGAGGTGGCGTCAACGCTCAGCTCGCCTCCGGTTACTTCTCCAAGCAGCAGAACCGCCATCACACCACCCCCGCTTCTTTCAGTTTGCTGACCAGTTCATCGACCGATTCGACCCTGATGCCCGCCTTGCGGCCCTCGGGCTCGCGGGTGCCGGTGATTTCGAGCCGCGGAGTGACATCGACGCCGTAATCGGCGGCGGTCTTTTCATCCAGCGGCTTCTTCTTGGCCTTCATGATATTGGGCAGCGAGGCATAGCGTGGCTCGTTCAGGCGCAGATCGGCGGTGACGATGGCCGGAAGCTTGACCTCGATGGTCTGCAATCCGCCATCGACCTCGCGGGTGACTTTCGCGGATTCACCCTCGATCTCGATCTTGCTGGCGAAAGTGGCCTGCGACCAGCCCAGCAGCGCGGACAGCATCTGGCCGGTGGCGTTCATGTCGTTGTCGATGGCCTGTTTGCCGGCGATGACCAGTTTGGGCTGTTCCTCATCGATCACGGCCTTGAGGATCTTGGCAACCGCCAGAGGCTCGATATCCTGATGCACGTCATCGGCGGCGACCACCAGAATGGCCCGGTCGGCACCCATGGCCAGCGCGGTGCGCAGCGTTTCCTGCGCCTGTTTCACGCCGATCGACACGGCCACGACCTCTTCGGCCACGCCTTTTTCCCGAAGCCGGATCGCCTCTTCAACCGCGATCTCGTCAAAGGGGTTCATCGACATCTTCACATTCGCCAGATCGACACCCGATCCGTCCGCCTTCACGCGGGCTTTCACGTTGTAGTCAATCACGCGCTTGACCGGCACGAGGACTTTCATTCGCCTCTCCCTTTAGTTTGCGTCATCTGTCGAGAGGCAGTGTTATCGGCAGATTTCGCGGATTTACAGTATAAAAACGCCATAAGACGTGACGTTTGCGGCTGTCATGCGCTAACGGCTGCCACCCGGCACCCAAAGGATATCCGCGGTGCCGCCATCATTCGACAGGCGGGCGGCGACGAACAGCCAATCGGACAGCCGGTTGAGATAGCGCACTGCCGAGCCGTTCACATCGCCACCCTGCGCCAGTTCTGTCGCGCGGCGCTCGGCCCGGCGGGCGACGGTGCGCGACAGATGCAGATGCGATGCCAGTATGGTGCCGCCCGGCAGGATGAAGCTGCGCAGCGGCTGAAGACCGGCATTCATGTCGTCGATTTCCCGTTCCAGCCGTTCGACCTGGGAATCGATGATTCGCAGGACGGGGTAACCCGCCTGATCGTCCGCCGCCATATTGGGACGGGCCAGATCCGCGCCCAGATCGAAAAGATCGTTCTGGATCACCGACAGCCGGTCAGCCAGCATATCGGCGGCATGCAGGCGGCACAGGCCCAGCGTCGCGTTCAGTTCGTCCACGGTGCCATAGGCCTCGACCCGGGGATCGTGCTTGGCCACGCGGCTGCCATCGGACAGCGCGGTATCGCCCTTGTCGCCGGTGCGGGTGTAAATCTTGTTCAGAACGACCATCAATTCGACCTTATCCAGATGAACAGCATGATCAGGGCAACGGCGATTGCCTGCGCAATGATCCGCCACCGCATCATGCGATTGCCGTGTTTGCGGTTGAATTCACCACCGCGGGCAAAGCCGCCGATGCCGGTGGCCAGAATCGCCAGCACGACCAGCATCGCAAGGATGATGACGAGGAACAGGGGCTTGTCTTGCATGGATCCGCCTTTCAGGGCCGACCCTATCCCTGCCGCGCCAGCCAGTCCAGTGCGCGGGTCGGCAGAATCCGGCGGCCCAGCCCTGAAATCCATGTTGGCACCGTGACATAATAGCGCGGGGCGGGGTTCGCCGCCGTCAGGGCATGCAGGATCCGGTCGCTGACCGCCGAGGCGGGAAGTTCGAAGCGGTCTTTCTTCTCCGCCGGTTCATAGAGCCGCTTCAGCAGGCTTTTCCGATATTGATCGGCGCGGGGGCTGTCCTGCCAGTTCACCCATTTCTCGAAATGGGGGATGGCGTTTTCGCGGATGCGGCTGGCGATCGGACCGGGCTCGATCAGGATGACCCTGACGCCGGTTCCCTCCATCTCCAGCCGCAATACATCTGTCAGGCCTTCAAGCGCGAATTTCGTCGCCACATAGGGACCGCGCCAGCGGATCCCGATCAGCCCGAGGACCGAGCTGATATTGACGATCCGGCCGCCATGTTCGCGGAAATGCGGGATGAGCCGGACGGTCAGGTCATGGGTGCCGAACAGATTGGTCTCGAAGATCGAACGCAGGGCGCCGCGCGGCATATCCTCGACCGCGCCGGGCAGGGCGAAGGCCGCGTTATTCACCAATGCGTCCAGTTGCCCGCCCGCCAGAACCTTGTCCACCAGTTCCGCCACACTGTCCGGGTCGGACAATTCCAGGTGATGGCATTCCATTCCTTCGGCAAGGCGGGCTGCGATATCCGTGGGTTTGCGGCAGGTGGCGACGACCTGCCAGCCTTCGCCTTGCAGGCGCCTCGCGGCATCCAGACCGATTCCCGAAGAGCATCCGGTGACAAGAACCCGTCCCGGCATCTAGGGCGCGTCTTCCGACAGGAACTGTCCCGACATATAGCCGATCCGCCCATCCATATCGCGAATCTGCACCCATTCCGTATCCAGTGGCCCCAGGGCCTCGACCGGCGCGCCGGCATCCAATGCGCCGATCACCCGGTCATTCGTCGAAGGCCCCGAGCGGACATTCACGCTTGCGGCACTGACATACAGAACCGGCCCTTCCGCTTCGGCGATCGTCTGCGGGGTCTCGAGGGGCCGGTCTTCATATTCTGGCGACGGTTGCAAATCCGGGCCGGGGAAATCCTGTACACGCTCGGGGGTCTGAACCTCTGGCTGGACCAGATCCGACGGAGGGGCGCTGTCGGCGCCGCTGGATTTCGGCGCGGCGGGCAGTTCGGGCAGCAAATCGGATACGGGCTTTTCCTCGGGGGCTTTCTGTTCCGCAGGAACCTGCGGCTTAGCCAACGGCTCGCCCGTGCCATATGCCGATAGTACGTAGAGCAGCGCTGCGACCGTCGCTGCTATCAAAACTATCAATCGTAACATTGCGTCGCCCTTGTCCCGCGCCTTGGTCTCACCGGTGGATCACGGATGAATTACACTTTCGTGATAGTAACGCCAAGATAGCGTGGCATGTTCCGCAGGTGAATTTCCGTCTGGACCGTTGGCGATTGTCAGCCTATCCAGTACGACATGTCTGACGATTTGCCCACCGAACCCGAGAATACACAGGCCGAGCCTCTCAGCCGCGCCATTGGCGAGCGCTATCTGACCTATGCGCTTTCCACGATCATGAACCGCGCCCTGCCGGATGCCCGCGACGGGCTGAAGCCGGTGCATCGTCGCATTCTTTACGCGATGCGCGAATTGCGACTGGCCCCGAACGGGGCGTTCCGCAAATCGGCCAAGATCACCGGCGATGTGATGGGCAATTATCACCCGCATGGCGATGCCGCGATCTATGACGCCATGGCGCGATTGGCGCAGGATTTCGCGATGCGCTATCCTCTGGTGGACGGGCAGGGCAATTTCGGCAATATCGACGGCGACAATCCCGCTGCCGCCCGCTATACCGAGGCCCGGCTGGCGCTGGCATCGGAAGCCCTGATGGACGGGCTGGCCGAGGATGCGGTGGATTACCGCCCGAATTACGATGGCACCCTGACCGAGCCGGTGGTGCTGCCTGCGGCTTTTCCCAATCTGCTGGTCAATGGGGCGTCGGGGATCGCGGTGGGGATGGCGACGAATATTCCTCCGCATAACCTCCACGAAGTGATCGATGCCTGCCTGCATCTGATCAAGACGCCGGATGCCCGTGACGATACGATCGCAGGGATCGTGCAGGGTCCCGATTTTCCGACCGGCGGGGTGCTGGTCGAGAGCCGCGAAACCATTGCCGAGGTTTACCGCAGCGGACGGGGTGCCTTCCGGATACGCGCCAGATGGGAAAAAGAGGATCTGGGGCGCGGTCAATGGCAGCTCGTCGTCACCGAGATCCCCTATCAGGTTCAGAAATCCAAGCTGATCGAACGGCTGGCCGAACTGATCCAGAACCGCAAGATCCCCATCCTTGCCGATGTCCGCGACGAATCCGCCGAGGATATCCGCATCGTGCTTGAGCCGAAAACCCGTAGCGTCGACCCCGAGCAGCTGATGGCGGCGCTTTACCGGGTCAGCGATCTCGAATTGCGCTTCAGTCTGAATATGAATGTGCTGATCGATGGCCGTGTGCCCAAGGTGTGCAGTCTCAAGGAAGTGCTGAGGGCATTTCTGGATCATCGCCGCGAGGTGTTGGTCCGGCGCTCGAATTTCCGGCTTGAGAAGATCGCGGCACGGCTTGAGGTGCTGGAGGGCTATCTGGTTGCCTATCTCAACCTTGACCGCGTGATCGAGATCATCCGCTATGAGGATGAGCCGAAAAAGATCATGATGGCCGAATTCAGGCTGTCGGATGTTCAGGTCGAAGCGATCCTGAACATGCGTTTGCGCGCCTTGCGCAAGCTTGAGGAAATCGAGCTGCGGGCCGAACGCGACAGTCTTCTGGAAGAGCGCGAGGGCTTGCAGGCGATGCTGTCCGATGAGGGCGCGCAATGGGCGCGGATCGCCGAGCAGCTTCGCGAGGTCCGGAACCTGTTCGGAAAATCGACTCGGGAAGGGCAGCGCCGGACACAGATCACCGATGCCGCCGATGTCGAGCCGATCGACATGGATGCGATGATCGAACGCGAGCCACTGACAGTCATCCTGTCCAAGATGGGCTGGATCCGGGCGATGAAGGGGCATCAGCCGCTGGATGCCGAGCTCAAGTTCAAGGATGGCGACGGCCCGGGACTGGCGCTGCATGCCGAGACGACCGACAAGCTGCTGGTCTTTGCATCGAATGGCCGGTTTTACACCTTGCCCGCCAATGGTCTGCCCGGTGGCCGCGGGATGGGGGAGCCGCTGCGGCTGATGGTCGATCTGCCCAATGACGCCGATATCGTTGCGCTGTTCCCCTGGCGCGAGGGCGAGAAATATCTGATTGCGTCGAAAGACGGGAACGGGTTCATCGTGCAGTCGGGCGATACGCTGGCGCAGACGAAATCCGGAAAGCAGGTGCTGAACGGTTATGCCTTGCTGTGCAAACCCGTCAGCGGCGATCACGTCGCGGTGGTGGGCGAGAACCGCAAGATGCTGGTCTTCCCGCTGGACGAATTGCCCGAGATGGCGCGGGGCAAAGGAGTCCGGTTGCAGAAATACAAGGATGGCGGCCTGTCGGATGCGATCTGCCTGACGCTGTCGGATGGGCTGAGCTGGCCGATGGGCGGCGGCAAGACCCGCACCGAAAGCGATCTTGAGGAATGGCTGGGCAAACGCGCCGGAGCTGGCCGGATGGCTCCGCGCGGTTTCCCCCGGGACAACAAGTTCGTCTGATCCGCTTGTCCTTGAGCGTCCGGCCGGGGGATGATCTTACGCCCGGTCGTCGTTCCTAGGCTTCCGCAAGATCGCGCGAGGCGCGCGTGTTGTCGCCGGTATCGGTGAGGGCGGAAGCCTCACCCGCGCAGCGTTCCAGGATAACCCTGATCTCTGATCGGCAAGAGCCGCAATTCGCTCCGGCGCCCAACGCCGCGCCGATCTCGTCGAGTGACGAAAGTTGCTGGCTTCTGATGGCGCGCTCGATGGTCAGGCTGCCGACGCCCGCACAGGCGCAGATGGTCGGGCCAGTGTCCGGTTGATCCAGAGGCGGGATGCCTGCCATATCCGCCGGTTCCCACATCTTGCCCAGCAGCCCGGCCACATGGCTGCGCGACACCGCGACCGGCTGCGGGCCGGTGAACAGCAGCGCGTGCAACCGCCCGCCATGAAGCGCGGCGAAACGGTGGATTTGCCGGTGCCGGTCATGCAGGGTGATCAATTGCGCGTCAATGTTCAGCAATTCCCGGACATATTCTTCCCAATCATCCGGGGAGCGGTCATCCGCAAGCTCGTATTGATTGCCGTCGGGCAGCACTGCCTTGGCCCAGTAGGACGTCGCGGGTGACAGGTCATTCTTCGTCAGCATGAAGCCATACCAGCGGGGGTTATAGCGCTCTATCGACACCGCCGCGGATTTGAGCGCGGGCTGTCCCGACACCGGATCCACGGCGGCAGGAACCACTGCCCCGACACGCCCCGCCTTGCCCGTCTCGCCGGTCCAGTGGATCGGCGCAAAGGGATGGCCGGGTTTCACACGGTCGGTCACCAGCACCCGCAGGACAGAAGTGCCATGCCGATTTGCGACCCTTGCCAGATCGGCGGGTTGCAGGTTCAACCGCTTGGCGTCGTCTGGATGCAGTTCCAGAAACGGCTCGGCCAAATGCCGCGCCAGACGCGGTGATTTTCCGGTCCGCGTCATCGTGTGCCAATGATCCCGCACCCGTCCGGTATTCAGGCGGAACAGATGCCCGTCGGCGATCGCCTCGGGAAGCTGTGGCCGGATAGGGAGCATCCGGGCCTTGCCATCGGCGGTATGAAAACGCCCATCGGCAAAGAAGCGCCCGCCTTTGCGCGTGGCGGATTGAGGCCAGAGGATGGGGGCCATCCGGTCATATTCCGCGCGGGTCATCGCGGCGCAGGCCGAAATGTCGAAATCGCTTCCCAGCGTCCCGGCGATTTCGGACAAGGCGGCATATTCGGCAAATATCTCTGCCGGATGCTGCCATGCGAATGCGTCCGGCCAGCCCATCCTGCGGCCAACCCCGGCCAATATGCGCCAATCGTCCCGGGCCTGACCGGGGGCGGGCAGGAAGGGGCGTTGACGGCTGATCCGGCGTTCGGAATTGGTGACTGTGCCGTTCTTTTCGCCCCAGCCGGTTGCGGGCAGCAGTACATCGGCAAGCCGGGTCGTGTCGGTTCTGGCCATGACATCCGACACTACGGTGAAATCGCAACCGGCGATGGCACGGGCGACGCGGTCGGCATCGGGCATCGAAACGGCGGGATTGGTGCAGATGATCCACAGCGCCTTGATCCGCCCGTCTTCCACCGCCCTGAACATGTCAACGGCTTTAAGACCCGGCCTCTCCGCAATGTGGGGGGAGTTCCAGAAATCCCGGACAGTATCCCGATGCATGGGGTTCTCGATCTCCAGATGACAGGCCAGCATATTCGCAAGCCCGCCGACCTCGCGTCCGCCCATGGCGTTGGGTTGTCCGGTGACGCTGAATGGCCCCATGCCCTCGCGCCCGATGCGCCCGGTCAGCAGATGGCAGTTGATGATCGCGTTGACCTTGTCCGTGCCGCTGTCGGACTGATTGATGCCCTGCGAATAGACCGTGACGACTTTCTCGCTGGCCAGCCAGATCTCCAGAAACCGGGCCAGTTCCGCGGGGTCCAGCCCCGTCATCGACGGATCGGATAACCGGGCCGCCGCGATGGCCTCATCCGCGCCCGCCAGATGATCGCGAAACCTGGCCGAGGCAAGTCCGCGCCGGTCGATCTCGGCCAGAAGGGCATTGAAAAGCGCCGCGTCGCTTCCGGGTTCGATGGCCAGATGCAGATCGGCGATATCGCAGGTGGCGGTTCTGCGCGGATCGATCACGACGACCCGCATCGACGGGCGCGCGGTCTTGGCGGCTGCCAACCGCTGATACAGAACCGGATGGCACCAGGCGAGGTTCGAGCCGGTCAGAACCACGGTATCGGCCATCTCAAGATCCTCATACAGTCCCGGCACCGTGTCCGAACCGAAGGCGCGGCGATGCCCCGCCACCGACGACGCCATGCAAAGCCGCGAATTCGTGTCGATATTCCCCGATCCGATAAAGCCTTTCATCAGCTTGTTGGCGACATAGTAATCTTCAGTCAGCAATTGGCCGGAAACATAGAAGGCGACGGAATCCGGTCCGTGAGCCGCGATAGTCCCGGCGAACCTTCGGGCAACCAGATCAAGCGCCTGATCCCAATCCGTTTCCTGCCCGCCGATCTGCGGCGCCAGAAGACGCCCTTCAAGCCCGACGGTTTCGCCAAGCGCCGAGCCCTTGACGCAAAGCCGGCCGAAATTGGCAGGATGATCGGGATCGCCCTCGATCGCGGCGCCGCCCGTCCCGTCAGGCGTCGCAAGCACTCCGCATCCGACACCGCAATAGGCGCAGGTCGTGCGGACCGGTCCGGGGCGGCTATCGCATTCCATCATCCGGTTATTCTGCCGGAATCTCTGCGGGAACGGATGAATGCGGTCTGGCTTCCGGTTTGTCCCGCAGCGAAGCAGAGGTTCTGTAATGCGTGGAATAGATCATCGCGCCGACAAAGGTCAGCCCGCCCACCACATTGCCGAGGATGGTCGGAATTTCGTTCCAGATCAGGTAATCCATCCAGGTGAATTGTCCACCCAGCAGAATCCCCGAGGGAAACAGGAACATGTTCACGATGGAATGTTCGAATCCCATGTAGAAGAAAACCAGGATCGGCATCCACATCGCCATGATCTTGCCCGAGACCGAGCTGGACATCATCGCACCCACGACGCCGGTCGATACCATCCAGTTGCACATCACCGCGCGGATGAACAATGTCAGCATCCCGGCAGATCCGTATTCGGCATAGCCAAGGGTGCGGCCTTCGCCGATATGGCCTATCTTCTGTCCGATTTCGTTCGGCTCGGTCGAAAAGCCGAATGTGAAGATGATCGCCATGAAAACCGCAACCGTCATGGCGCCCGCGAAATTGCCGCAGAATACCAGCCCCCAGTTGCGCAGCATTCCCTTGACCGTCACACCCTTGCGACGATCCAGAAGCGCCAGAGGGACCAGCGTGAACACTCCGGTCAGCAGATCGAAGCCCAGAAGATAAAGCATGCAGAAGCCGACCGGAAACAGCAATGCGCCGATCAGGGGATTGCCGGTATCCACCGTAACGGTAATCGCGAAGGCTGCAGCAAGCGCGAGGATCGCCCCGGCCATATAGGCGCGGATCAACGTGTCCTTGGTGGACATGAAGACCTTGGATTCTCCGGCATCAATCATCTTCCGGGCAAAATCTGGTGGATTGACATAGGACATGGGTGTTCCTTTCCGGTTGGGTGTTCCCGATGGGCAGGCGGTTACCAGTTTGCGTATTCCAGATATTTGCCGGACATGGTGATCCTGACGCGGTCGCCTTTCGGATCGGGTTCCCGCTCGATCGCCATCGAAAAATCTATCGCTGACATGATGCCATTGCCGAATTCCTCATTGATCAACGCCTTGATCGTCGGTCCATAGACCCCGACAATCTCGTAAAGGCGGTAAACGCATGGGTCGGTCGGCACGGTCTGGCCCCAGAGTTTCAGCGGGCTTTCGGCCAGCAGAGCCACTGCGCTTTCGGGCAGTCCAAGCAATTGCGCAAAGGCGCGGGCCTTGTCCTCGGGGAAAGCGTTCATGCCGGTCGCAGCGGAATGGGTCCAGACCGGCGACATGCCGATCTTCCCCGCGATTTCCGCCCAGCTCAGCCCCGCCCTTTTCTTGGCGCGCAGGATCATCGCGGTCAGATCGTCGCGTGTGATCTCATCGGGAATCATCTTGTTCATGGAAACTCCTTTGGCGGCTCAGGCCGCATGGCTGCGGGCGATCAGCGACGCATCGATCAGGATGCGGCCCTTCTCGACCCGCGTCGCATAGGTGCCGACATGGCCCTTATCGGCTCCGGTGGCTTCGCCGGTATTCATGTCGAAAACCCAGTTATGCAAAGGACAGGTCACCGAGCTGCCGTGAACGATGCCTTCCGACAGCGGACCGCCCTTATGCGGGCAGCGGTCGTCCAGTGCGAAAACGCGGTCATCCGAGGTGCGGAACACGGCGATGCAGCCTTTCGCGGTGCGTACCAGCCTTGCGCCTTGCACGGGAATATCCGCCAAAGCCCCGATATCGACGAATTCGGTCATTCCGCAGCCTCCAGCGTGAAATCCGCCATCGGTGCCCATTTGCCGGACTGATCGCTGGCGGAATGTTCGGCCCAGGGGTCCTTGCGGTAGACCGACTGGCTGATCTCGAACCGTTCCACCAGCGCCCGGCGCTCATCCGGATCCTGCACGACCCGTTCTTTCACCCAGTCCAGACCGACCTTGGCGACCCATTTATAGGCGCGATCCAGATATTTCGCATTTTCCCTGTAAAGCTGGATGAAGGCGGTGATGATCTCGATCGCTTCATCCTCGGACGGAGTGGAGGCCAGCGGTTCGGTTTCCTTCAACTCCATCCCGGCGGCGCCCGCCACGCTGATCTGATAGCCGGAATCAACACAGATCACGCCGATATCCTTGCAGGTCGCCTCGGCGCAGTTCCGGGGACAACCGGAAACGCCCAGCTTGACCTTATGCGGAGTCCATGATCCCCAGAGCAGCTTTTCCAGACGAATGCCCAGCCCGGTCGAATCCTGCGTGCCAAAGCGGCAGAACTCCTTGCCCACACAGGTTTTTACCGTGCGCAGCCCCTTGGAATAAGCATGACCCGAGACCAGCCCGGCCTTGTTCAGATCGGCCCAGATATGCGGCAGATCCTCTTTGCGGATACCCAGCAGATCAAGCCGCTGTCCCCCGGTGACCTTGACCATGGGCACGTCATATTTCTCGGCCGCGTCGGCGATGGCCCGCAATTCGGCGGGCGTCGTCACGCCGCCCCACATGCGCGGCACGACGGAATAGGTGCCGTCCTTCTGGATATTGGCGTGGTTACGCTCGTTGACGAAGCGCGACTGGCGGTCGTCCTGATATTCGGTCGGCCAATCGGCAAGCAGGTAGAAATTCAGTGCCGGGCGGCAGGAATGGCAGCCGCCAATGGTCTTCCAGCCCAGTTCCTGCATCACCGCCGGGATGGATTTCAGGCCCATCGACTTGATGAGACGGCGCACATCCTCGTGGCTGTGATCCGTGCAGCCACACATCCCCGCAGGGGTCGGGGCGGCAAAGGCATCGCCCAGCGTCGCCTTCATCACCTGTTCGACCAGCCCGGTACAGGTGCCGCAGGATCCGCTTGCCTTGGTCTGTGCCCTTACCGCGTCCAGGGTGGTTGCGCCGCCCTGAACCGCCTCGACGATCCGCCCCTTGCAAATGCCGTTACAGCCGCAGATCTCCGCCTCAGGCGGCAAGGCTGCAACGGCCTCCATAGGGTCCAGCTTGCCGCCTCCCTGAAAGGCGGGACCGAAGATCAGCGTTTCGCGCATATCGCCGATATCGGTTCCGTCTTTCATCAGGCCGTAGAACCAGTTGCCATCGGCGGTATCGCCATACATCACGATACCGACGATCCGGTCATTCTCCAGCACCAGCCGCTTGTAGATGCCCCGGCCGGGATCGCGGAAAACGATATCCTCGCGCCCCTCGGCTTCGGCGAAATCCCCCGCACTGAACAGATCGCAGCCGGTGACTTTCAGCTTGGTCGCCGTTTGCACCGGGCGGAATTCGGCGGCCTCGCCAAGCAGGGATTTCACAAGAACTTTGGCCTGATCGTATAGTGGCGCGACAAGGCCGAAAAGCTGGTTGCGATGCTCGACACATTCGCCAAGCGCGAAGATATGCGGATCGCTGCTGCGCAAACCGTCATCGACGACGATGCCGCGCTCGACCTCGATCCTTGCGTCTACGGCGATGCGTGTTTCGGGGCGGATACCCACCGCCATGCAGACCAGATCGGCGGGATAGACGGTGCCGTCCTCCAGCAGCACCGCTTCGGCGCGGTCATTCCCCAGAATGGCCTTGGTTGCGCCACCGCAATGCACCCTGATTCCGCGCGATTCCAGATCGCGTTTCAGCAGATAGCCCGCCGCCGGATCAAGCTGACGCTCCATCAGGTGATCCATCAGGTGAATGACGGTCACGCTGGCACCGCGCGCGGCCATGCCTGCCGCCGCCTCGAGCCCAAGCAACCCGCCGCCGATCACGACCGCATCCTTTCCGGCCATGCCGGCCTGGATCATGGCATTCGTGTCTTCCAGATCGCGATAGGTCACGACGCCGGGCAGTTCCTTTCCGGCCACGGGAATGATGAAGGGCGCGGAGCCGGTGGCGATGACAAGCGCGTCATAATCGGTTTCGCGCTTGTTGGTGCGGATCTTCCGGGCCTCGCGGTCGATGCCGACCACCGCCTCGCCGAAATGACAGGTCACGCCGTGGGCGGCATACCAGTCATCGTCATGGGTCACGATATCCTCATAGGTTTTTTCGCCGGACAGAACCGGCGACAGCATCAATCTGTTGTAGTTGCCGCGAGGCTCCAGATTGAACAGCGTCACATCATAGGCGTCGGGATCGGCTTCGAAGAGATGCTCCAGCATCCGGCCCGAGGCCATTCCGGCCCCGATGACAACCAGTTTCCTTTTCATCGAATTCTCCATTTCAGGCGGCTTGCGGCGCGTTTGCGCGGCCGATGCGCCGGATCGAAACTTCCATCCATGCGAGGCAAAGCGCGACCAGGACGAACATTGCCATGAAGCAGCTTGACCAGATGCCAGTCGCGTCACGCAGCCAGCCGAACAGGAAGGGCAGGAAAAAGCCGCCCAGCCCGCCGATCATGCCGACCAGCCCGCCGACCGCGCCGACATTTTGCGGGAAATAGCTTGGCACATGCTTGTAGACGGCGGCTTTGCCAAGGCTCATGAAAAAGCCCAGCACGAATATCACCGGAATGAAGATCAGGATCGACACGCCACCGGGGAGCGACAGGATGGCGGTCATCAGAAGCGAGACGACAAGCATCCGGTACATCACCCGGCGCGCGCCGATCCGATCCGAGAGTATCCCGCCGTAGGCGCGGAAAATGGATGCGGGAACGGAATAGGCCGCGCCGATCATTCCCGCTGTCTTGATATCGAAGCCATAGACCTCGATCAGGTAATGCGGCAGCCACAGCGCCAATGCGACGAAGCCGCCGAATGCGAAGAAATAATAAAGCGAGAACCGCCAGACCCGGATATTCGCCAGCGGCGCGAATTCGTCGCGCAGACTGCGTGGCGGGCGGCCGGTCACGCGCTCTTGCCGGATAACCGGATCATCTTCGCTCAGCAGCCAGAACGCGATCGCGATCAGGGCGAGCACCGCCGCCCAGATCTGCGCTGTCGCCTGCCAGCCCAGCGCGACCATGACAAAGGGCGCGATGAATTTGGTGAGTGCAGCGCCGACATTGCCCACGCCGAAAATCCCCAGCGCCGTGCCTTGTTTCGCGGATGGGAAGAAGCGTGAGACATAGGCGACGCCCACCGCGAAAGAGCCTCCGGCAAGCCCGACGCCAAGCGCCGCCAGAAGCATCTGCGGGTAACTGCCGGCCCATGACAGCAGAAAGGTCGCGGCGGCTGTGGCCAGCATGGTCACAGTATAGATCAGCCTTCCGCCAAGCCGGTCGGTCATGACGCCAAGAACGATCCTGACCACCGATCCGGTCAAGATCGGCATGCCGAGCAGAAGCCCGAACTGGGTATCCGACAGCGCCAGTTCCTGCCGGATTTGCACGCCGATGATCGAGAAGATCGTCCAGACGGCAAAACAGACGGTAAAGGCGACCGTGGAAAGCGTCAGTGCCTTGTTGGCAGTCGTTGCTGGCGGCGTTGCCGGATTTCCTGTGTCCGACATGGCGGCTCCGATTCGCTATAATGTCGCTGATGCGCGGGCAGGGCCACGCGGTTTCTGGCGTCAGTTAGCTTTGGTGGCAGATGCGAAGGCAACGGATCCCGGTCGTTTTGCTGCGCGGGATTCCGTAAACGCCGGGTTCTTTTGCAGTTGCAGAGGCAAATGCATCAGGAACAGCCAGATTGATGACGATTCCGGCGGAGCGGCAAGGTTTCGAAAATGATCGCAAGACCACTTGAACCCGCCGCTGAAAACCATTAGCTGGCTAATGAAATATAATAAGCCAGCTAACGAAATCCCATAATCCCATGTCCACCGACCCCACCATCATCGACTCGCTTTTGCAGGTCATGCGGTTGATGCGCCGTCATTTCGACGAATGCGTCCGCGAAATGGGCCTGACCATGTCACGTGCCCGCGTCATTGTGGAACTCGCGCGGCATGACGGCATGTCGCAAAACGATCTTGCCCGCGTGATGATGATCGAGCCGCCGACATTGAAGCGGCAGATCGATGCGCTTGAAGCCGACGGTTTCGTTGAATGCCGCCCGGCAGAGGATGACGGGCGCAAGAAGGTGATCTTCCTTTCCGAAAAGGGGCGCCAAAGCAAGGTCAACGAATTCAGCCAGTCGCTGCGCGATGACGTCTTGCAGGATATCGACGCGGCTGATCTGGCCACGGCCCGGCAGGTGCTGGACCAGATCGCCGCGAATATCAGGAAGCTGGCAGACCGATGAGCGCTGCGACCGATCAACCATCGGTCGGCCAACCGTCGGCCGGTCAAGCTTCGAAAGAGCAGACCGAAACGCCCCCGCCCCTGCCGCCGGAGCCGCCATTTTCGCTATATCGGGCGATGGCCTATATGGGGGCCTCGATGGTGCTGGCGCTGTCGCAAGGACTTGGGCAGGGTTTTGTCACGACCAATATGCCGCAGATTGCGGGTGATCTGGGGATCACCACAACGGAAGCCGCCTGGCTGATGGCGGCCTATATGATCCCGCGCGCGGTGCTGCCCTTGATGCTGATCAAGATACGGACGCAATACGGCCTGCGCCGTTTCGCCGAGATCGGCATCGCGCTTTATGTTCTGGTATCCTTCGCCGCGGTCTGGATGTCCGATCTCAGATCGGCAGTCACGATTCAGTTCCTGTCGGGCTGTGCGGCCGCGCCGCTGGCGACGCTTGCATTCCTGTACATGCTGGAACCTCTGCCGCAGCAATGGAAAATGCGGATTGGTTTGCCGCTTGCGCTGTTGTTCCTGATGTCGGCGCCGAATCTGTCGCGGGTCATCTCGCCCGCCCTGATCGGAGACGGAGGGCTGACATGGGTGCATCTTGTCGCGCTTGCGCTGGCGATGATGTCGATGGGGCTGGTCTATTTGCTGCCCCTGCGCCCGGTGCCCCGTGAGCGGGTCATCAAATCGCTGGATATCGTCAGTTTCCTGCTGATCGGGATCGGCTTCGGCGGTCTGGTCATTTGCTTCGTCATGGGCCCGATCCATTACTGGACCGAGCAGGCATGGATCGGCGTTCTGCTGGCCATATCCGTCCTGTCCCTGACGGGCGCCGTCGCGATCGAACTGAACCGGAAAGAGCCGCTTATCGACATCCGGTGGCTGACCAGCCCGGCAATTCTGCATCTGACCGCGACATTGTTCCTGTTCCGTCTGATCTTGTCCGAACAGTCCAGCGGTGCGCCCCGAATGTTCACGGCACTGGATGTTGCTCCGTCACAGATGATCACGCTGTTCACGGTGATCCTGATCGCCTGCGTGATGGGCGCGCTTGCCTGTATCGCATGGATCAAGCCCGGGCGCGAAAAATGGTTTCATCTTGCCGCGCTTGTGCTGATTTTCACCGGCGCGTTGATGGACAGCCGCTCGACAGTCCTGACCCGGCCCGAGCAGATGCTGATCAGTCAGGCACTGATCGGCTGTGCGGGCATGCTGTTCATGCCGCCCGCTGCGATGATGGGGCTGCTTTCGGCATTAGCGAAAGGCCCGCAATATCTGCTTTCCTTCGTGATCGTGTTTCTGTCGACGCAAAGCCTTGGAGGAGTGCTTGGTTCGGGGTTGTTCACGACATTCATCAATCATCGTCAGGCCGGCTATTTTCAGGCGCTGGCCGAGCAGTTGACCGTGACGGGTCAGCAAACCACCGCGGCAATCGCCGCCGGGGCCGCGATGACGGCTTCGCGGATTACCGATCCCGTGCAGCAACAGTTGCAGGGGGTTTCGCTGCTGGTGCAGGAGGTTACCCGGCAATCCTACGTGCTGGCTTATAACGACGCCTATTTCCTTATTGCCCTGATCGCGGGCGGAGCCCTGACCGCGTTGCTTCTGCATGTGTTCCGCGACTGGCTGGCGCAGCGGATGACCCGCGATCAGGGACCTTCAGACATTACGGAACCGAAGACATGAACAAGACCCATATTCTTCCCACAATCATTGCAGTCATCATCGGCATTGCGGGTATTCTGCTGCTGTTATTCGCCTGGCATCTGCCGCCTTTCCAGCCTGCCGAGCCAACGACCGAGAACGCCTATATCCGCGGCAGGATCACCACCATCGCCCCGCAGCTTTCCGGCTATGTCAGCGACGTGGCGGTCAAGGATTTCCAGACCGTCAAGGAGGGCGACGTCATCGCCCGGATCGACGATCAGAGCTATCGCCAGAAACTTGCGCAGGCCGAAGCCCAGCTCGAGGCGGCTAAGGCTGCGCTGGAGGTCGGTGAACAGGATGTCCGGTCGGCAGAGGCGACCATGCGCTCGAACGAGGCCGTGCTCGCATCGGCAAGATCCGGGCTGGAAACCTCGGAGGTAAGCTGGGACCGGGCGCATGCGCTGCGTGAACGGGGCGTGGCCTCGCAATCCTCCGAGGACGAGTCGCAACTGGCGCTGCGGCAGGCGCGGGCATCGGTGACGCAGGCCGAAGCCGCGCTGGACGTGCAGCGCGAGGCGATCAATTCGGCAAAAGTCGCGCTTTCCTCGCGGCAGGCGGATATCGCCGCTGCCGAGGCGGCGGTTGAACTGGCCCGGATCGATCTGGAGAATACCGTGATCCGTGCGCCATCGGCGGGGCGGCTTGGGCAGATTGCGGTGCGCAAGGGGCAATATGTCACCACCGGCACGGCTTTGGCGTCGCATGTCGGCGAGGATATCTGGATCGTGGCCAATTTCAAGGAAACCGGATTGCGCGGGATGCGTGTCGGGGAAACCGTGACCTTCACCGTCGATGCGATACAGGGACGGGAATTCACCGGCAAGGTCGAGGCGTTCTCGCCTGCGACGGCATCGGAATTCAGCGTCATGTCGGGTTCGAACGCAACCGGTAATTTCACCAAGATCGCACAGCGTCTGCCCGTCCGCATTTCGATCGATCCGGATCAGGAGATGTCGGAATATCTGGCGCCGGGGCTGTCGGTCGTGGTGCGGGTGGATATCGATCATATCCCGGGAAGCTGATTCCTGCGAACCCGGGGCGCGGCTTGTGCCCAAGGGGCACGGACGTGCCTAGCAGGCAGGCATTTGATCTTGATCTTGCCTGTTGGCCACGCTCAGATACGGCATGGCCGATGCGAAACCCCATCTGTTTCGACGTCTCTGGCTGCGCCTTCTGGCGACAGCCGGAATCGCGGCTGCCGTGCTTCTGAGCTGGTGGCTGAGGATCGATCAGGCGCGGGCGCCCTCCGAGATCGCTACGACCGGTTTCGGCGAGACGATCGACCTTGGCCGCAGTCTGTTCACGCCCGAGGCGCTGCAACTGCGCCGCAGTCCCGATCAGCCCGATCAGCTTGTCCTGACCGCGTCGGTCGAGAATGTTACTGGCAAGACGCAGAATGCGGTCTTTGGCAGTCCTGAACATCCGCCACTGCTGACGATGGGTGAAAACCCGCTTGCACCGCCCGAGATCGTCCTGATACGGGACGACGCGCCACTATACGAGCTTCAGCCGCGGATCCCGGAAAAGATCGCGCTGGTCTGGACGCTGGCGGCACCATGGCAGCCGCAAACGGTCGAGATTGCCTTCTCGCGCCAGACCTTCAAGCTTCGGGACAATCTTTACGGGCAGGCGAGCTGGCTTGTTTTCGTTCCGGAAGCGCGGATGACCGCCGAACCCGAGGCTGCGCCGTGAAACCCATCGTCAATATCCTGATCGGGCTTGTCGCTATCGTGCTGCTTGGCGCGATGATGTTGACCAATCCCGATTACAACAGCGCGGTCCGTCCCTTTGTCACATCGGTGAAACCCGGGGAATCGGGAGAGACGCGGCTGATTTCCGGGCGGTTCGAGAACTGGCGCAGTGCCGACCGGATCCAGTTCAGCCGCTATGGAACCGAGATTACCCGCGATACCGACGGAATCTTTCTGGTTGCGGATTTCGTTCTGTCGGGAACGCGGGAATCGACCATGCTTTCCGCGACCTGGGTCGGAGCAAGCAAGCGTCGCTATCGCGCGACCTCGCGCATTGCGGATGTGCCGGGGCAGATCGACCAGCTTTGGCTTCAGCCGGGCATGAACAGCAAGACATTCGCAATATTCGAGCTTCCACCCGATGAGATCGAAGGCGGTTCTGCCCTGCTGTCGCTGCGGCTCGATCCGCCGCTTGACGGCACGCTGCTTCTTGCCCCGCCGGATTCGCCCCCCGCGCATGAAGCCATCCTGAGGCTGGGGCCATGAAATCGATCGGGCTTGTCATCGCGACATTGTTCTTCTTCGGCCTGTCGGTCCTGATCGTTGCATGGCCGGATCTGAAGGAATTGCGGCGCGGCAGGAACTGGGATGTCGCGCAATCTGATCAGTCCGAGGGCGAATTGCATGGCGTCAGGGTCTTCGTGGATCAGACGCGGGCGATGATCCTGCCTGCGGCGCCTGACCGTGCGTTGATCTATCTGCGGCTGGGATTGCAGGGTGAGCCGGATCAGATGCGGGACTGGCTAAGCTGCGATATCGGCCTGACCGATGACAGCGGGCGTAAATGGCTTCCACTTGCCAATGCGGCGGGGGCTCAGATCACCGGGTTCCTTGGCGACGACCCCTATGAGCAAAGTTGCAATCAGTCTTTGAGTATGCCGCCGGAAGATGGCAGCCCCTCTTTTTCAGGGCAGCCCTTTCTGGTGCCGGCGGATGTTGTGGGTGGACTCAGGCTTGAAATCTCGGGTCTGAATACACGACCGGATGCGTTGTCATTGCCACTCAACCCGGTGATGCAGCTTCCACCCGGCTAGCCTGTTGCGCTGCGTCCTGCGCGCGCCCGGCAAGTTCAAGCCCTGCCGCGAGGATGCAGAATTGCAAGGGACTGACCAGAAGCCCGCCCGGTGGCGCTCCGGGGGCGTCGAAAAGAACGTTCAGCGGCACCGAAGCGATCTGCCACATCTGCATGTCCTGCGGCCCGATCAGGTGAGCAAGTCCGATCCAGGCCCAGTTTCCCAGCCAGTCGACAAGCCGCCACAGCACCAGCACCGAGGCCGTCAATGCAAAACCCGCAGAAGCTGCCAGCAGGATGCCATTCGTCACCGCATGCCAGCGTTTGATCACCCCTCTCCAGAAATGTCCGAGAAAATCGGTAACTGGCTTCGGCAGGGCTTCCCAGCGGCGTAGTGCCCGGCCCGCCAAGCGATCCGTCTCGCCGCGCACCGCGTTCATGTCGTGACCATAGACGATAGCGCCAAGATTGAACCAGACCAGAGGCAAGAGCGCATACCAGAAAAGCGCTTTGACATTCGGCCAGAGTTGCGGCGCAGGGGGCCAGTCGACCGGTATCGCCGAGGCATCGGTGATCGCGGCCGATGCCTCCGAGACAAGCCAGTTCATCAGGTCGCCCGGCGGCGGCATATTTGCCATCCACCCAACAATCTCGTTCTTCCAGCCCGAGATGACATACAGACCCAGAAGCGCCCAGGTTGCCTCGCACAGGACGATCAGCATCGACCAGGACTGCTTCCCGGTGCGTTCACTGAAATATTTGGCAAATTTGCGGATCGCCCAGACCAGCAGAACGGCAAGGATCACCCAGCCGGTCTGGCTGACTTCAAGGGCCGTGGGAGTCGCCTTCGGGTCGTTGAAATCAATCTCCGACATCTGGGTGGCAAGGAAGATCTGCGAATAGCTGCGCAGCGTATCGCCCAAAAGGCCCCATCCGGCGTAATAGCCGTAAAACGGAACAAGCACCGCCAGAAGGGCAATCGCGAAACCGGAGGGCGGCGCCTCGGTTTCGGCGGTGCCGGGCTCCGGTTCCGGCGCGGGTTGCCTGCGGCGTAGCAGCATCCGCATGCGCATCCGGGGCAAGCCGTTTCTCAGAATCACGAAAAACACCACGAAGATGACAAGCTGAAGCAGGATGACCGGCGCAATGGTGACCAGCCCGAGAAGGCGGTTTTGCAGACCGATCCAGACCGCCGCGCGCAGAAGAAGCTGGTCCAGCACGGTCCCTGCGGCCCAAATCGCCGACAGCAGAAGCGCATAACGATAGAACAGGCTGCCGGTCAGCCTGAGATGCTGGCCGATCACTTTGATCGCATCCGTCATCCTCTCCCCCTTCGCAATGCCGGGCGCAGCAGATCATGCAACAATAAGAACCAAATATTCGCCCGCGTCTACCGGCAGGTATCATGCGGTGATTTTCCCCTGGCCATGATCCGCAGAGCGGCGGGGAGATCGGGCGTCGACGGCTGCGCCTCCGGTTGCAGGACGGGATCAAAGGCCGGTTTCGTCCAAACCGCATCACATGGTCACGCCAGATCGCCTGAAACCGCATGGTCAGGCCATTATTTATGCCGCAGATACGCAAGAAATAGCCCAAAATCAGAAGAAATCATTGACCTCGTACCGAAAGAGGGACTCAGTATTGGTTTGCTCTTGACTATGATCGCGGAGGAAGAACCGTCAGGAACAGATATGGCATCATTCGTTGTCTTCTTTCAGATCGGCGGGGCCGTTGCCCTGCTTCTGTTCGGGCTCGGGCTTGTACGTGATGGCATAACGACCGCTTTCGGCATCCGGTTGAAAACGGCACTTGGTCTGGGCACCCGGACAGGGCCGCGGGCGTTCCTTTCCGGTGTTGTCGCAACGCTGGGACTACAATCCTCCACGGCAACGGCGCTTCTTACGGCCTCTTTTCGCGACCGGAACCTGATCGGCGCCCGCATGTCCCAGATCGTGCTTCTGGGAGCAAATGTCGGCACGGCTTTGACGGCATTGGTGATCTCTGTCGGATTGCAGGCCATCGCGCCTGCACTGATCCTTGCCGGTTTCGCAGCAAGCCGTCGCGAAAAGCCAGCCATCAGCGGCAGCGGCCGGGCATTGATCGGGCTTGGTCTCATGCTGATATCGCTGACGCTGCTGGAAGTCGGAACGCAGCCTTTGCGCGAATCTCCCGAGATCGCGGCCTTTCTGACCATGCTGGACGCGTCATGGCCGGTTGCGCTGTTATTCGCGGCGATCATTGCTGCAATCTGTTCATCCTCGCTCGCGGCGGTGCTGCTGGTGATGACATTGAACATTCCCGTCGGCCTGACCGTTGCTCTGGTACTCGGAGCCAATCTGGGCGGCGCAATTCCCCCGGTTCTGGCCACTGCAAAAGGCAGAATCGCGGCCCGGCGTCTGACGGTCGGAAACCTGATGATCCGCGCGGCCGGCTGCCTTTTGGTGCTGCCATTTGCGGGGCAGTTCGCCGCGGCATTGGAAACGGTTCCCATGGCCATGACCGGATTGGCCGTCGAAGCGCATCTGGCCTTCAATATCTTGTTGGCTGTCTGCATCGCGCCATTTACCGGTCTGATCTCGCGCAGCCTTGCCCATTTCCTGCCCGATGCCGAACCAAGCGGAGAAGCTCCGCCGCAATGGCTTGACGATCAGGCGCTCGAGGTGCCTGCGCTCGCCCTTGGCGGTGCCAGCAGGCAGGCATTGTCGATCGGGGATGACATCGCCCGCATGCTCGATCAGACCAGGCTGGCATTCACCAGAAACGACAGCAGCTCATTATCCGAGGTGACGGTGCTCGAGGACAGGGTAGATCTGCGCCAGCAGCAGGTGAAAACCTATCTCTCGCGGCTGGGCCGGGACGCCGATGAGCATGACCGGCGCCGTTCGATCACGATCCTCGATTATGTCATCAACCTGGAACATGTCGGGGACATTATCGAAATGGGCCTTACCGCAAGCATTCGCAAGAAGATCGGGTTACAGCTGCGCTTTTCGGATGCCGGATATCAGGAACTGGATGCCATGTTCCTGATGACAATGGAAAACTTGCAGATGGCGCAGACGATTTTCATGACCCGGGATGTCGAACTCGCCCGGCAATTGATGGAGCAGAAGATCGAGATCCGCAACCGCGAGCGTCAATCGGCACAGCGCCATCTGGTGCGTCTGCGCGACGGGCATCAGCAAAGCCGGGAAACATCTTCCCTTCACCTTGATATTCTGCGCGATCTCAAGCGTATCAACGCACATCTCGTTTCGGTCGCCCACCCGATCCTGAACGAAGAGGGCCTGCTGATCGAAAGCCGTCTGCGCAATGTGTAAGATCGCTTTTCCGCCATGAGCCACCGGTCGAGCACGCCAGAGCCGCTATCCGCGCCGTTTCTTTGAGATTGATGCGGGTTGTTTTCGATAGCGGGTCTTGACGCTTCGGGGCAATGTCTCTCGAATCGTGGAAATCTGGATCAGTTAGCGGCAATTCATGATATGCACGGTAGATCCTACCGGGCGTCGGGATATCACTTCGTTGATATCGCTTGATTTTCGGAGGAAATGGTGGGCGACCCTGGAATCGAACCAGGCATGGGTCTCCCCGGCGGAGTTACAGTCCGCTGCCGCACCTTGCAGCACGTCGCCCGCCGAGTGCCGTCGGCGTGGGCCGTGATTAGCGGTCTCGCCCACGGGCGTCAAGCGGATTTCCGGGGCTTGCGTCGCCGGTTATTGGGGCGCAGACAAGGGGAAGATAAAGGGAATTCAAAATGGCCGCCCAACAGAAATCGAAGAAGCCTCAATGGGTCATCGGGAAAGAGCGCGCGCGGCGGGCGGCGGCGGCCGAAACCCTGTGGCTTTTCGGGCTTCATGCGGTGCGCGACGCTTTGGCCAATCCCGTTCGTGACAGGTTGCGGCTTGTCGTCACGCGGAACGCATTGGACCGTCTTGGCGAATTGCACGGCATGGAGCCGGAGGTGATCGATCCGCGCGTCTTCACGAAAACCGTGCCGCTGCCGGATGAAAGCGTCCATCAGGGGGCGGCGCTTGAAGTGAAGCCGCTGAAATGGGGCGGGCTTAGCGATGTGGCCCTGCGGGAAGCACCCGGCGAGGTTCGGCCCTTGCTGGTTGCGCTGGACCGGGTCAGCGATCCGCATAATGTCGGCGCGATCCTGCGTTCGGCCGAGGTGTTCGGTGCCCGGGCGGTGATCGCTCCGGCGCGTCACTCGGCCCCTGAGACCGGCGCGCTTGCCAAGACGGCATCCGGCGCATTGGAGCGGCAGCCCTATCTGCGCGTGCCCAATCTTGCAGAGGCGTTGAACCAGTTGAAACAGATGGGCTTCACGCTGATCGGACTTGACGGGACCGGCGAGGCGGCATTGCCCGATCTGCTTGCCGGTCTGCCGGACCGGGCGGCGATCTGCCTTGTGATGGGGGCGGAAGGACCCGGGATGCGCGAACTCACCATGAAAAGCTGCGATCATGTGGCGCGTATCCCCTTTGCGGCGGATTTCGGGTCGCTGAACGTATCGAATGCCGCTGCGGTCGCGTTATATGCGGGAACGCGGTAACGGGCGATATCACCGAGACATGATCTCAACAGCATTGAGAATCACCGAAGATACTGGCAGGAGTCCTGTTTATCCCAGAGCTACGCGACCATGAAACTGTTTGCACCTGCCATATCCATGCTGACCGCATTCGCTCCGCCCCTTGCTGCGCAGGACTGGGCGGTCGGAGGATATGACCCTGTCGGGTTCGTTTCGGGGCGTCCCGCGCCCGGTCGCAGCGATATCTCGACATTGTGGAAAGGCCAGTTCTGGCATTTTGTCTCTGAAGACAACCGTACGCGATTCGAATCGGATCCAGGGCAATTCGCCCCCGCATTCGATGGATTATGCCCGGTTTCCCTTGCCCAGGGAGAAGAGCTCCGGGGGGATCCGCGGTTTTTCGCCGTTATCGGCGACACGCTTTATCTGACGCGCTCGAATGCCGATTTACGCAGGCTACAGCAGGCTCCGGACGAGATTCTGCGCCGGGCCAAAGAGATTTGGGCCGCCAGGAACTGACGCGGAGCGCAATCGCCGAATCTTCACAATTTTGCGAAAACTATGGAACTTTTCCTTATGGATGCTCATTTACATCACAGAACATGACCCCGGAACGGTCATGTTCAGATCACTGTCCCTCGTTCCGCCACTTGCGCCCGGCCAAATTCTGGACCGGGCGCCTTTTCTGTGTAAGCCTAAGGCAATTCGTATTTGACGCGTTTCCGGGAAGGGGGAGTAGTCTTTTGCAACTGGATATGGCTGATGATGAACTGATCGCCCGAATCGCACGTGAGACGAAGGTGATCGCAATGGTGGGGCTGTCGCCGAATGAGGCAAGGGCAAGCTGGGGCGTGGCAAGATACCTTCAGTCGCAGGGAAAGCGCGTGATCCCCGTCAATCCCGGGCATGCCGGCAAGACGATTCTGGATGAAAGGGTTTATGCGGATCTGGCAAGTATTCCCGCGGATGCGGGCGTGCAGATGATCGATGTCTTCCGGCGTTCCGAGGCGGTGGGCGCAATCGTCGATGAGGCGCTTGAACATCTGCCCGATCTCGGGACCATCTGGCTGCAGCTTGGAATCCGGGATGACAAGGCCGCAGCACGGGCGCGTGCAAGGGGCGTCGAGGTGATTCAGGACCGTTGCACCAAGATCGAGTTTCCCCGCCATATCTGACAGGCTGCGCGCTTGATCACGAACCGGTATCGCTGCCTCTTGCGGCCACCCCGTCCGGGCGACTACCCTGCGGTTGAACTCAACATCGCAGGTCAATCATGCGTATCGGTATCCTACAATGCGGCCAGTCTCCCGAACAGCTCAGGGACAGTCTTGGCGATTATCCAGACATGTTCATGCGGTTTCTGGGCAGTCGGGGATTCGAATTTCGGGTCTGGCATGTCGAAGATATGGATTTCCCGGCGGATATCCATGATGCCGATGGTTGGCTGCTGACCGGTTCCCGCCACGGCGCCTATGAGGATCACGCCTTCATCCCGCCGCTGGAAGATTTCATTCGCCGCGCCTATGCCGCTGCCGTGCCTCTGGTCGGGATTTGTTTCGGTCATCAGATCATCGCGCAGGCTTTGGGCGGCAAGGTCGTCAAACATCCGGGCGGCTGGGTCGTCGGCGCGCAGGATTACGATTTCGGCGGCGAGAAAGTGACGCTCAATGCCTGGCATCAGGATCAGGTCGTGACCCCGCCCGATGGCGCCCGCGTCGCAGGCCGCAGCGAGCTCTGCGAATATGCCGCGCTGGTTTATGGCGACCGGGCATGGACCGTGCAGCCGCATCCCGAGTTTCAGGACGATTTCGTGCAGGGGTTGATGGATACCCGCGCCAAGGGCGTGGTTCCGCAGGACCTGCTGGATCGTGCGGCCGGCCGGATGGGCGAGGTCAGGGCGTCGGATGTGATCGCAGACCGGATCGAGGCGTTTTTCAAACAGTCCCGCAGCGCTGCAAAAGGAGCGGCGTGATCATGAACTGGATAGACCGCACACCCGCCGCCGCACGGGAATATCTGGACGGTCGCCGGCTGGATGAGGTGGAGTGCATCGTTGCCGATATCGCCGGAGTGGCGCGCGGCAAGGCGATGCCCGCCTCGAAATTCGCGCGGCAGGACAAGTTCTACCTGCCGAACTCGATCTTCCTGCAGACGATCACCGGTGAATGGGCCGACAATCCGGCAGGGGCCTTCACCGAGCCCGACATGATCCTGACCCCGGATTTCAGCACCGCAAGCGCTGCGCCATGGACTGCGGACTGGACGCTTCAGATCATCCATGACGCAACCGATCAGCAGGGCAACCCCGTGCCGATCGCGCCGCGCAACGTGTTGAAAAAAGTGGTCGGATTATACGAGGAAAAGGGCTGGAAACCCGTCGTCGCGCCCGAGATGGAGTTTTTCCTCGTCGCCCGCAATACCGATCCAAATCAGCCGATCATTCCTCCGATGGGGCGCACCGGCAGGCGGGCGGCGGCCAAACAGGCCTATTCCATGTCAGCGGTCGATGAATATGGCAAGGTGATCGACGATATCTATGATTTCGCCGAGGCGCAGGGATTCGAGATCGACGGCATCCTGCAGGAAGGCGGTGCCGGGCAGGTCGAGATCAACCTTAATCACGGTGATCCCGTGGCCCTGGCCGATGAGATGTTCTTTTTCAAACGCCTGATCCGCGAGGCCGCGCTGCGCCATGATTGCTTCGCCACCTTCATGGCCAAGCCGATCGAAGGCGAACCGGGCAGCGCGATGCATATCCATCATTCGATCGTGGATATGCAATCCGGGAAGAATCTGTTCTCGGATGAAAAAGGCCGGGAAACTCCGGCCTTTCTGCATTTCATTGCCGGGATGCAGCGGCATCTGCCGGCGGCGATCGCGCTGCTTGCGCCCTATGTGAACTCTTATCGCCGCTATGTCCCGGATTTCGCCGCGCCGATCAATCTGGAATGGGGGCGCGACAACCGCACGACCGGGCTGCGCGTACCGATATCGGGACCCGAGGCAAGACGGGTCGAGAACCGGCTGGCCGGGATGGACTGCAATCCCTATCTGGGCATCGCGGCGTCTTTGGCCTGCGGTTATCTGGGCCTGTTAAGCGGCGAGTCTCCCCGGGCCGAATGCCTTGGCGACGCCTATATGTCCGAAGATGAGCTGCCCTATAATCTGGGCGACGCGCTTGACCTGATGTCAGAGAACGAGGCGATGCGCGGTGTATTGGGCGAAGAGTTCACGGCTGTCTACGAATCGGTGAAGCGTAACGAATACAAGGAATTCCTTCAGGTCATCAGCCCGTGGGAACGCGAACATCTGCTGTTGAATGTATGAGTGGTCCGATGCGCCAAGCCCGTCAGGGTACCGGTGACAGGCACGAAACCGTTTCCGGCGGTGCCCCATGAATCTGCTTTACCTCAACGACCGGCGGGGAAAATACCCCGATAGCCTTTACGCCGAAACCAGCCCGGAGCTTGCTCCTTTCCCGATGCTGAAGGGCGAGACGCGCTCCGATGTCGCGGTCGTGGGCGGCGGCTATACGGGCCTGTCGGCGGCCTTGCATCTGGCACGGCGTGGATATGCCGTGACCCTGCTCGAGGCGCATCGCGTCGGTTTCGGCGCGTCGGGCCGCAATGGCGGGCAGCTTGGCTCTGGTCAGCGACAAGAGGTCGACTGGCTGGAAGCGCAGTTTGGCAGGGAAACCGCCCGGCGCTTGTGGAATCTGGCCGAAGAGGCCAAGGCGCTGGTGCGTTCGCTGGCTGCCGAAGCCGGGGTTCCGGTGCGCGATGGCGTGGCCCATGCCTGCCGCAATCAATCCGAGGTCGATCACGCCCATCGCATCGCCGATCATCTGGCGCGGCATTACGATTACGCCCGGGTTCAGCCGCTGGACGGGCAGGGGCTGGCCGATCTGGCCGGTACCCGAAGCTATGCCGGAGGAGATGTCGATTGGGGCGCGGGGCATCTGCATCCGCTGAATCTTGCCAAAGGCATCGCAAGACTGGCGCATGATGCCGGGGCGGTCATTCACGAGAATACTCATGTGCACCGTATCACCCATGCCCAGAAACCCGCCGAGAAAACCATAATCCATTGCGATACCGGCAGGGTGATCTGCGACCATGTCATCCTTGCGGGTAACGGCTATCTTGGCGGCATCGCGCCTAAAATCGCCTCGAAGGTCATGCCGATCAATAATTATATCGTGGCGACCGAACCTCTGGACGAGAATTTTCCCGAGATCCTGCCGCAAAACCCAGCAGTCGCGGATACGAAATTCGTGGTGAATTACTGGCGGCTGGACGATGAAAGGCGGCTGATCTTCGGCGGCGGCGAAACCGTCAGCTACCGTTTCCCCAAGGATATCTTCGCCAAGGTGCGCCCGCATCTGCTGTCGGTCTATCCGCAGCTTGGGGATGTGCGGCTGACCCATGCATGGGGCGGCACATTGGCGATCACCACCAATCGCATGCCCTGTTTCGCGCGGCCTGCCGTGAATTGCCTGTCGGCCAGCGGTTTTTCGGGGCATGGCGTGGGCATGGCGACCCTGTCCGGCCGGCTGATGGCCGAAGCGATCGCCGGGCAGGCTGAGGGTTTCGAGGTCATGGAGGCCATTCCCACAGGCGGCTTTCCCGGCGGCGCATCCCTGCGCGGCCCGCTGCTGGTCGCGGGCATGGCGTGGTATGGGCTGCGTGACCGGCTGGGGTTCTGAAGCCTCAGCTTCCGTCCATTCCCAGATCCCGCAGAACCTTCCGGCGGATCATGGCCGAATCCTTGTCCGGTATGCCCAGAAGCCCGGCGACAAGCCGGATCAGCGTCTCTTCATCTGCGCCGCGCCGGCTGTCGGCATAGGCCGTCTCCCACATGGCGCCGATCACGCCGGTACGATCCTCAAGCGCGATCCGGTCCTTGACCTGCCGGGTAAAGCGCACGGTATCGGGGGCCTCGGCCTCGATCATCTCGGCGGCGGCGCGACGCTCGGCCGCTTCTTCCAGCGACAGGCCACGGCGCCGGGCCAGAATCTGGTCGATCCGTTGCCGTTCCACCTGCCGGTAATGATCGTCCGAACGCGCGACCCGCACCAAAAGCGCGGCAATCGCAACCTCGGCATCCGGCGAGGCCAAAGGCCGCGGAAGCGCGTCTTCATTGAAAAGGCGGGACAAGAGATCACGGAACATCATTCAATCATACGGTTTTTCACCGCAAACACAAGCGTCTAGCTTAGATCAACCCAGCCTTCCACAATCACCAGATCGACAAGACTGACCGGATCGCGAAGCGCCTTGGCGCGTTGATATTCGGGGCTGTCATAGCAATCCCGCGCGGCTTCGATCGAGGGAAACTCGATCACCACGCAGCGCGGCCTGACCTCACCCTCGACGACCTCCTGCGCGCCGCCGCGAACAAGAAAACGCGCGCCGAATTTCGCAAAGGCTTCGGCATTGGCCCTGCGATAAGCCTCATAGGCCGTTGCGTCATCAACACTGACATGGCCCACCCAATAAGCCTTGGTCATGCGTCCTCCGGTATTCTGATACGGCCTTCCGCGATGGAAACGGCAGTTCCGCCGACTCTGATTTCGCGCAATGCGCCCCGTTCGACAAGCCCCGACAGACCGATCCGCGAGGGCCGCCCCATCTCGACGCCTTGCCGAAGGCCGATCCGGTTCTCGCCATCGGCCAGCGCCCCGTTTGCCAGAAGCTGCGCTGCCAGTATGGCCGAGGCCGAGCCGGTCGCGGGATCTTCGGGAATGCCAGCGGTGGGCGAGAACATCCGGGCGCGATAGCCATCGCCTTCGGCGGCATAAAGATAGGCGCTGTCCACCTGCGCCTGCGCCATCGCCCGGGACCAATGCGGCTCGATCGGCCGCGCGGCCGCCAGCGCATCCAGATCCGCGACCGGCACGAACAGGAAAGCCGGACCACCCTGCCAGCCACCCGGCCGGTGGCTGCCAAAACCGATGGCGGTGTCCGGCAGATCCAATGCGCGCGCGATCAGCCCGGCATCCACCTCCCCGCCATGCGGCACGGGCAGTCTGGGCGCGGTGAATTCCGCCTGTCCGCCACGAATCTTCACCGGCACCAGCCCGGCTTCTTCCTCCAGCAGAATCTGCCCATCCTGACCTTTTGCCAGATGCAGGGCGCAGCCGATGGTCGGATGACCGGCAAAGGGAATCTCGGCGGTCGGAAAGAATATCCTGACGCGGGCCGTATGCGCCGGATCGCGCGGGGCCATGACGAATATCGTCTCGGACAGGTTGAACTGCCGCGCGATCACCTGCATCTGCGCGGTGTTCAGATCATCGGCCCCCATGACGACAGCCAGCGGGTTTCCCGAAAATGGCAGGTCGGTGAACACGTCATAGATATGAAATTCCAGCATGCGCGCCCCCTTCTTCTTCACCGAAATATCCCCGGGGGAGCCGCGTGTCAGCGTGGCGGGGGCAGCGCCCCCTGTCCCGGTTCAGTATTTCTGCGGCACATATAGCTCGCGTGGCAAGACCTCGCGTTCGTAATCGGGGTTGAAGACCCGATTGGGCAGCGTGACCTCTTCATGCGGCACGTCCTCATAGGGGATGATGTCCAGCAGATGGTTCATGCAATTCAGCCGTGCGCGTTTCTTGTCGTTGCCCGGCACGATATACCATGGCGCCTCATCGATATTCGTGCGCTCGAACATCTCTTCCTTGGCCTTGGTGTAATGCTCCCAGCGGACGCGGGACTGCAAATCCATCGGCGACAGCTTCCACTGTTTCAGCGGATCGTGAATGCGGATCAGGAAGCGCATCTGCTGTTCTTCATCGGTGATCGAGAACCAGTATTTCACCAGCCTGATCCCCGAGCGCACCAGCATCCGCTCGAATTCTGGAACGTCCTGAAAGAACTGTTCGACCTGATCGTCATCGGCAAAGCCCATCACCCGTTCGACGCCGGCGCGGTTATACCAGCTGCGGTCGAACAGGACGATCTCGCCGCCCGCCGGCAGATGCGGCACATATCGCTGAAAATACCATTGGGTCTTTTCCCGGTCCGATGGCGCGGGCAAGGCCACGGTGCGCACTATCCGAGGGTTCAGGCGCTGGGTGATCCGCTTGATCGCGCCGCCCTTGCCTGCCGAATCGCGGCCTTCGAAGATGACGACCACCTTTTCCTTGTGATAGCTGACCCAGTCCTGCAATCTGATCAGTTCCGATTGCAGGCGCAGGAGTTCCCGGAAATATTCCTTGCGCAGCAACTGATCGGGATGGTGGCTGCGATAGATGCGTTTGATCTCGGCGGACAGGATCGCGTCTTCCATCTCGATCTCGACATCCTCGTCGATGGTGTCCTGAAGTTCGGCTTCCAGCCAGTCCTTTGGGTGCTTGTTCATGATACTCTCCGGTATGTGCCTCCCATTTAATGCGGCAATGTAACGGAAATAAGGCCATGACGGGAACAAGGCCCAAGGGATGCAGCTCAGCCGCCGAATTTCGCCGCGCAGTTCCGGGTGACGGCGATGACGAAACCGCCGCGCCCGTCATCGACGGTTCCGCACCATGCGCCGCCGGTCGTGAACAGGCTTCTTGTGCCCTTGGCCGGACGATAGGCGATGCGGCGGCCATTCACGTCGAACAGGTTCAGCACCCCGCCTGCATTGGTTGCGTAATAGCCCAGAACCCCGCCATCCGCCGTGATGATCAGCCGCTTCTCATTGGCGGGATTTGCGGGGCGGTTTCCCCATGCCGTCGGGGAATTGGCGGTATTGCCGGCGGAATTCCAGGTTGCATTGGGTGAGTTTGCCGGATTGGCGGGATTGTTCGCCGGATGACCGGGGCCAAGATCAAAGGGAAGCTGCGTCTGGTCCAGCACGATCAGCGGAGCATCGGCGACGGCTGGAGCTGCACCGGACAGAGAGATCAACGCAATCGCAAGCATCCACCGCAAGGGAAGCGCGGCTGTCCGGCCTTGCCCGCCACAGGGGATGGCGCGCGCGCTTGCGGAGGGATTGATTGCGGGTCCGATATCCATGATCTGCTCCGGTAATGGCCGCCCGATTCTGCCGGCTCTTCCCATGAATTGCCAGTGTCTTCGCCCGGTCCCCGCCTTGCAGGCGATCACCTGCGCGAGAGCGCCCGGGCCACACGCTCCCATTCCTGCGCATTGCCGGGAATGCCCAGCCGCAGCCAGCGGTCGGAATAGGGAAAGCGCCTGCTCCAGATATGCGCATGGGCGAGCCGGTCCTGCTCGGCCATGGCGTTACCGGTGTCATAAAGTCGGAACAGATGGGTTCCGCCCAGAGCCTGCCAACCCGCCAATATGGCAAGCCGATCAAGACGCAGGCTGGCCTCGGAATGATAAACCACCGCGCTGTCCGCCCAGCCGCGATCGGCAAGAGCTGCCGCACCGATCTCCAATGCCGGCCCGCTGACCGGCCACGGCCCGGCGGCCTCGGCGAACGGCTTCAGGAAGGCGGGCGGGGCGATCAGAAAGCCAAGGCGTAGCCCCGCAAGCCCCCAGAATTTCCCGAAGCTTCGCAGGATCAGCACATTTCCGGGCATCATCGGAGCAAGCGACAGATCGGGGCGCGGATCGGCAAAGCTTTCATCCACGATCAGATGATCCGTTTTGGCGGCCAGTTCCACCAGTTGCTCCGGCGCCCATTCGCGCCCGTCGGGATTGTTCGGATTAACCACGACCGCCAGACCCGCGCCCGCCATATCCTCGATTCGGGCGCATTCGCGGACCTTCCAGCCGGCAGAGCGCAGGCTGGCCGCATATTCGTTATAGCTGGGCGTCAGAACCGCCGCCCGCCCGCGGGGCAGCAGGCGCGGGATCAACTGGATCGCAGCGGTCGCGCCTGCCACCGGCAGCACTGAGTTGGAATCGCAGCGAAACCATTCGGCGGCCACTCCGATCAGTTTCTGCTGTGCCGCCGCAGTGGGCAGGATGTGCCAGATTTGATCGTCAAGGGCCGTCACCGGCCAGGGACGGCGGTTGATCCCGGTCGAAAGATCGATCCAGTCGCCCGGGCCGTATTGCTTTGCCGCCCTGTCGATATCGCCACCGTGATCGCGCTGCATTCGCTTGCCTTTCAATGGCCTGTCCACCCCACAAGCGGGAATGCGACCGTGATAGTTCCCCTGCAACTGATATTTTCGCTTTACAGCAGACGCAATCCGCACCACGATATATTGTAAGGAGTTACCGGCGATCCCGCCCGGTGTTGAGGTCGCCACAATCTCTAGCGGTCATAAGACCGCGCTGGCAGTCAGGCAGGTACAGATATGGCACAGACCGGACATTTCATCCCAAGCGACGACATTCACCCGATTGATATCGTGGAAACCGTAGCCACGCATTATGAATGGGATTTCGACCGATTGGCGGATGACCAGATCGCTATGGTCGTCGAAGGGCAGTGGCGCAGCTATTCCCTGACGCTGGCATGGTCATCGGGCGAAGAGATGCTGCGCCTGATCTGCACATTCGACATGGACCCGCCCGCGGACCGGCTGCCGATGCTTTACGAAGCACTGAACCGCGCCAATGACGAGGTATGGGAGGGCGCTTTCACCTACTGGGCGCATCAGAAGCTGATGGTATGGCGCTATGGGCTGGTTTTGGCCGGTGATAATCTGGCCACGCCCGAGCAGATCGACGAAATGATCGGCAACGCCATTTTCGCCTGCGAACGCTTCTATCCCGCCTTCCAGCTGGTCGGCTGGGCGAATACGAGCGTGGGCGAAGCTCTGGACATCGCCATGGGCGAGGCCTACGGACGGGCATAAGGGGGCATTCCGCCCCCGATGATCCAGGGGGTGCGGATGAGCGAATTCAACGATATCAACGCGCGTGGCCTTGTGCTGGTCGGCTGTGGCCGGATGGGCGGCGCGATGCTGAAAGGCTGGCTGGCGCAGGGGCTGCAAGCCGGTGCCGTTACCGTGATCGATCCGAAACTTGCGCCCGAATGGCAGGACAAGGGGCTGCGCGTGAATGTGCCGCTGCCCGAAAATCCGGCGGTTCTTGTGCTGGCCGTCAAGCCGCAGATGATGGCGGATGCCCTGGGTGAACTGCCCGATCTCGAAGATACCCTGGTCATCTCGGTCGCGGCGGGCACGACGATCTCGACCTTCGAGGCGGCTTTCCCCGGCTCGCCGGTCATCCGGGTGATGCCGAACACGCCCGCCGCCATCGGCAAGGGCATCTCGGCTTTGATCGGCAATGACGGCGCGACAGCCGCGCATCTTGATCTGGCGGAAACCTTGATGTCCGCCGTGGGGCGGGTGGTCCGGCTGGACAATGAAGCGCAGATGGATGCCGTGACCGGCCTGTCGGGCAGTGGACCGGCCTATGTTTTCCATCTGATCGAGGCGCTTGCCCGGGCGGGCGAGGCGCAGGGTCTGTCCGCCGATATGGCGCTGGAGCTGGCGCGGATGACCGTCGCGGGCGCGGGTGCGCTTGCCGTGGATGCCGATGAAGACCCGGCGATCCTGCGCGAGAATGTGACCTCGCCGGGTGGAACCACCGCTGCCGGTCTGAAAGTGCTGATGGACGAGGAAACCGGCCTGCCGCCCCTGATAAAGCGCACTGTCGCGGCGGCGACCGAACGGGGGCGCGAATTGGGGAAGGGGGCGAAATGACGATCGGTTTCGACGATTTCCTGAAGGTCGATATCCGTGTCGCCACCATCACCCGCGCCGAACCCTTCCCCGAGGCGCGCAAGCCCGCCATCAAGCTGTGGCTGGATCTTGGCGAACTGGGCGAGCGCAAATCCTCGGCGCAGATCACCCGGCATTACACGCCCGAAGATCTGATCGGAAAACAGGTGCTGTGCGTGGTGAACTTCCCGCCCCGCCAGATCGGGCCGTTCATGTCAGAGGTGCTGGTTCTGGGGGTTCCCGATCAGGATAACGAGGTCGTCCTGATCCGTCCCGATCTGACAGTTCCGAATGGAGGGAGATTATATTGATGAAATTGCTTGTGACCCGGAAGATGACCGACACCGCGACCCGTGCAATCAAGGCGCGGTTCGAAGCGGTTTTTCAGGATGAACCGCTGACCGAGGCCGAGGCCGCCGAGGCATTGCGGGAATATGACGCCATTCTTCCGACATTGGGCGACGCCTTTGGCGCGGATGCGTTCAAAGGCGATATTCGTTGCAGGATACTGGCCAGTTTCGGTGCTGGGTATAATCATATCGACGTGCAGGCCGCCAAAGAGGCGGGCGTTATCGTCACCAACACGCCCGATGTCGTCACCGCTGCCACGGCCGACATCGCCCTGACGCTGATCCTGATGACCATGCGCCGCGCCAGCGAGGCCGAGCGAGCTCTGCGGGCAGGGGAATGGATTGGCTGGCGTCCCACCCAGTTTCTGGGCGCGCATGTCGCCGGATGCACGGTGGGGATCATCGGCATGGGCAGGATCGGCAAGGCGATCGCCCGGCGCTGTCATCTGGGCTTTGGCATGCGGGTGGTGTTCCATAACCGTTCGACGGTCTCGGCACTGGATATTCCCGCGCGGCAGATGCCGGATCTGCACGAGACGCTGAAAGCCTGCGACGTGGCGGTGGTCTCGGTGCCCGGAGGGGCCGGAACCCGCCGGTTGATCGGGCAGGCGGAACTGGAGGCGCTGGGTCCGCGCGGTTATCTGGTCAATATCTCGCGCGGGGACGTGGTCGATGAAGCGGCTTTGATCCGCGCCCTGAACGAAGGCATGATCGCGGGTGCCGGGCTGGATGTCTATGAGAAGGAACCGCATGTGCCGCAGGCCCTGATCGACGCGCCGAATACCAGCTTGCTGCCCCATCTCGGAACCGCGACGGATGAGGCGCGGACCGATATGGGATTGCGCGCGCTGAATAACCTGATCGCCTTCGCGGAAGGTGGCGAGCCGGGTGATCGGGTCGTCTGACCCGGCTTTCCCGGATTGGGGAATACCGGTGATTTTCGGGCGGTTGCGTCTTGCGTTGTCTTGAGCGCAAGGTCATCTGCGGTCCGCAGGCCGGGGGCGCTGCCCCGTCGCCGGCAGGTCTCTCGGACCAGTGGCGCGACCCGCCGGCGACCCCCGAGGTATTTGGGCAAAGAAGAAGGAGTGGAGGCGCAGCCGGGCAGGCGCGACACGCTTTAACGCCTGAGCCCGCTCAGAATCTGTCCATGCAGCCGGGGACCGGCGACGATCAGCCCATCCACCATGGCGCGGGGGCCATTGAAGCGCATCCTGTCGCCATGCCGGTCCGTGACGGCTGCGCCCGCGCGCTCGGCGATCAGGCTGCCTGCGGCGATGTCCCATTCCCATGCAAGCCGCAACGATACAGCCGCGTCAAACTTTCCTTCGGCGGCAAGACACAGGCGCCAGGCGAGGGAAGGGCGGAACTCGCGGCGAAACGGCGGAACCTGCCCGTCGCGCCAATGGCCCGGATCGGACACGGCGCGATAGGTCAGCACGGTCGCGCCGTCGATCCCGGTATCGCTTGGCGCGATCGGCTGGCCATTTCGCAGCGCCGGGCCATTCGCATGGGCGCTGTAAGTGGTATTGCGGGCGGGCAGATGCACGACGGCGGCCACGATCTTCTCGCCATCCGTCACGGCGAGCGAATGGGAAAAGCCTTCCTGTCCGGCGATGAATGCGCGGGTGCCATCGATCGGATCGATGATAAAGCAATGCCGTGCATCCAGCCGCGACGGATCGGCCTCGCTTTCCTCGGACAGCCAGCCGTAATCCGGCCTTGCGGCCGTCAGCATATCCCGCAGCATATCGTTCACCGCCAGATCCGCTTCGGAAACCGGCCCCGCATCATCCGCCTTGTCCCAGGACCGCATGTCGTTGCGCCAGAAACCCAGCGCGATCTGGCCCGCATGACGTGCCGCCCGCTCAAGCAGCTCAAGATCGGCCTCAGGCTCCTGCAACGGTCATCCCCTCGACCAGAAGGCCGGGAACTTCCATCCCGCGCCATGGCAGCGCATCCTTCCCGGCGATCAGGGTCATCAGCATCTCGCGGAGATTGCCGGCGATCGTGCATTCATTCACCGGATAGGCGATCCGGCCGTTCTCGACCCAGAATCCCGCTGCCCCGCGCGAGTAATCGCCGGTCGTGCCGTTGATCGACGCGCCCAGCATCGAGGTCACGATCAGCCCGCGGCCCATGTCGGCGATCATCTGTTCCTGCGTCCGGCTGCCTTGCGTCAGGATCACATTGGAATTGACCGGCGATGGCGGCGAGGTCAGCCCCCGTGCGGCCGAGGCGGTGCTGTCCATGCCAAGCTTGCGCCCGGTGGCCAGATCCAGCGTCCAGCCCTGCAAGATGCCCTTTGAGACGATGCTGCGCTTTCGCGTCGCCAGCCCTTCGGCATCGAAGGGGCGCGAGGACGGATAGCGTGGGCGATGCGGGTCTTCGAAGAGATCCATTCCTTCCGGCAGAACCGGCTCGTCCAATGCATTGCGCAGCCAGCTTGCGCCCCGCGCAATCGCGCCGCCATTCACCGCCGAGAGAAGATGCGAGATCAGCGAAGCAGAGACGCGGCGGTCATACAGGATCGGAAAGGCTCCGGTGGGCGGTTTCCGCGAACCGGCACGGGCCAATGTCCGTTCGGCGGCCAGCGTGCCGATATCCTCGGGTTCCGGCAGATCGGCGGCATGGCTGCGGGATTCGGCGGCATAGTCACGTTCCATCCCCAGCCCCTCGCCGGTGATCGCAACGGTCGAGATGATATGCGTGCTGCGCTCGTACCCGCCCGAGAACCCGTTCGAGGCGACCAGCCACATATTCCGGCGGCTGAACGCGGCGCTTGCCGCCTCGACCTGACTGATCGCAGCGTGGGAAAGCGCCGCGGCCTCGGCACGCAAGGCGAGTTCCTGCAGAATCTCGGGCGCGGGATCGGGTTCCGGGTCAGACAGATCCAGCTCATCCGCATCGCGCCGTTCAGCCAGTTGTTCAGGCTCGGCCAGACCCAGCGTGTCGTCGACCGGCGCTTCGCGGGCCATGGCAATCGCCCGTTGAGCCATTTCCGCGATGCTTGCCTTGCTGTGATCAGAGGCCGACACACAGGCCTGACGTCCGCCGATCAGAACGCGCAATCCGATCTCGATCCCCTCGGCCCGTTCCGCCTGTTCAAGTGCGCCGGCGCGCGTATCGATGCTGACAGACCGGCCCTGAACCGCCAAAGCGTCGGCCTGATCGGCGCCGTTGCGCTGCGCGGTCTCGACCAGGGCTTCGGCCAGTCCTTTCAGATCGGTGCTTGCCAACTTGCCGTTCATCGTTGCCCTCTGCTTCCTTTCGCCGCGATGCCGTGGCCAGCTTTGCATGGCCGGTTCATTGCGGAAACCCGGTTCTTCGCGCCGCTGACGTTTTCAGTAGAAGTGGATACCGGTCTTATGTCCGGGAACGCACGAAAACCCTACAGGCGCGAAGCGAATGAAAAGGCCGGGCAAAATCGCCCGGCCCGTGCCTTGCGGCAGATTGGTTATTTCACCTGCTGCCCATTGGCGAAGATCGAACCGCCCTCTTTGAATTCGATCTTGGTTTGCAGATGGTCCGGGTCGCCTTCGGCGGGTTTGGCGAACATGGCCAGCATCATCCGCGCGCCCATAAGCTGATCCTGCGGCACGATCCCCATGGCGACCAGCTTGTCCAGAAGCGCGTTGATGCCTTTGAAATCGCCCTCGATCACGCCGACCGGAGGCTGTTCAAGATCGGCAAAGGTCAGATCGCCGGTCAGATTGGCATCCGCGCCAACCGCCTGCAACACGACCTCGTTGATCTTGAGCGAGCGCGGCTCGAACGGGACTGTGGGCGCAGGCGAGGTTTCCGCAGTCGCATCGGGCGCTTCGCCCTCCGCGGCAGGATCATCGGTTGCCGGATCATCGGTGGCAGGATCGGGTGCCTGTTCCTCTAGCTTCTGGGCGAATGCCGGGTCAAACAGGTCGTTCTTGACGACCGCCTCGCCCGTCAGGTCAAGCTTGAGATTGGCAGGATCGCGCGGCAGTTCCTTGCCCGGATCGAACTGATCCCAGATCGCATCGGCCAGCTTTACGCCGGCCAGTTCGTATTTGAGCGCGAAGGGCTGGGCGTCTTCGCCCTTGCTGACCGGGAAAGTCGCCTCGCCCGATGCTTTGTCGATGGAGTAGGTGATCGGGAAGGGCAATTGCGCGAAATTTGCCTCGACCTCGGTTGCGCCGGAATTGCCGCCATAGGTCAGGCCCTCTTTCGACATCGCGAATGTCAGGTCGCTGCTCTCGGCGTTGAATTTGGCGTCGCCGGATTGCGGCTGGTCATTTTCATCCATGCCCTCGAAGGTCATGTCGCCGCTCATCTTGCCCAGTTCGGCCTTGCCCTGAGCCACGAGGCCGGCATTCAGGGCAAGGTCCAGCCGCTCGGCCAGATTCTCGATATCGCCGGGAATCGAGGTGGTGCCCGTAAAGGTAACCCCATCCACATGCGCCTGACCCGTGACCTTGCCGTTGCCGCCTGTGCCGTCTTCCGCAGGCGGTTCCGTCACGTTCAGGGCTACATCAAGGCCCTTGCTCACCATCTCATAGGTGATTTCCTGATTCTCGGCATGAACCGTGCGGTATTGCCCGGTCGACTCGGTCAGGGTGAGGGTCATGGGCGCCTCGCCGCCATCGGCGTCCGGTGTAGCGCTGCCGAAATAAAGCTTGCTCTCGAGGGTGGGAAAATCGAACTCGTGCAGCATATCGTTTTCCGTGCCGGACGAGATCATCTCGTTTTCGGGCGCGGTCATGACAAGCCGGAATGACATCGGCTCCTGATCCGGAACGTCTGTCGAGGATTCGACCGTCATCTCGCCGTCGAACACGGTGCGCACCTTGGCGTCGTCCGTCTGCTCCAGCGTAATTTTCGGCACGGTTGCGGAAACACTTGTCGCGGCATCAGGCTGGTCGATTTCCGAAGTGAACACGACATCCGTAAGACTCAGATTGCCATCGGTTTCGTCCTGTGAGCCGACCGTTACCTCGTAGCCCATGCTGGTATAATACCCCGAAAGGTTTTCCCAGACCTGTGCCGGAGTCAGTTCCGCCAATGCGGGGCCAGCGGCCACGATCAGTGCGATGGCAGAGCTTGCAAGTGTGCGTTGCATTCGAAATACCCTTCGTCCAGAAAACTCGTGGCAATTTGCCATAGCACAGAAGCAAGGGAAAGGGACCATTGCGTGATCGGATTGCAGATTGATGAAAAGGTCGCCTTGCTGACCATCGACCGACCCGACAAGGCTAATTCGCTGACGGCAAAGATGCTGCGTGAACTGACCGCGAAACTCGAGGATCTGGCCGTGTCAGATTGCCGGGCGGTGATCCTGACCGGGGCGGGCAGGGTCTTTTCCGCCGGAGCGGATCTGGATGAGGCCCGCAATGACGGGCTTGCCAAATCCCCGGAATGGGAGCGGTTATCCGCGCGGATGGTCTCGATGCCTTGCCTGACCGTCGCCGCGCTGAACGGCACATTGGCGGGCGGCGCTTTTGGAATGGTCCTGGCCTGCGATCTGCGGCTGGCGGTGCCCGAGGCGAAATTCTTCTATCCGGTGATGAAGCTGGGCTTTTTGCCGCAACCCAGCGATCCGCGACGGCTGGCCGCCCTGATCGGACCGGCGCGGGCGAAAATGATTCTGATGGCAGGCGCAAGGATCGATGCCGCCGAGGCGCGCGACTGGGGCCTGATCGACCGGATCGTTCCGGCAGAGGAACTGAACGCCGCCGCGACCGGTCTGGCGGCCGATTGCACGGCGGCCTCGGCCGATCATGTGGCGGCGATCAAGGAGATGACTGATCAGCCGTAAACCGACTGCTTGCCGAAATGCTTGCACAGCATGTAATAGATGACCGGACGGTATTTGTTCCGGTTCGAGCGGCCATATTTGTCGATCGTCGAATTGATCGCCTCTGCCAGTTGCGGGCTGTCCGTCAGGCCAAGTTTCTTGACAAGGTAATTCTTGCGCACCCGTTCGAGTTCCGCCTCATCGCTTGAGGCAATGGTCTCGGCATCGGCGCTGTAGATCGACGGGCCGCAGCCGATCGTGACCTTGGTCAGCAGATCCATGTCCGGGTTTTCACCGAGTTTATCCTTGATATCGCTTGCGTATTTGGCAATCAGATCGTCACGCCTACTCATCTCTACTCCCCTGTTTTGTTTGCGATGAATGGGGGAAGGATGCGGCGCGCTGCAGCATTTGGCAAGTTTTCCCTTCAGGCACGGGATTCAACCATGCGAGAACCCGCTTAGCGCGGGCAGCCATGTGGACAAGCCGGGGACGAAGGTAAGGATCAGCAGCACCAGCAGCGCCGCGATGAAGAAGGGCGGCAACTCACGGATCAGATCCGAAGGCCGCTGATGGGTGGCCGAGGCGACCACGAAGATCAGCCCTCCGACCGGCGGGGTGATCAGGCCGAAGGTCAGGTTGACGATGACGATGATGGCGAAGTGATCGGCGGCGATGCCAAGGCTATGCGCAATCGGAGCCAGAATTGGCACAAGGATCATCACGCCGGGCAGCGGGTCCATGAACATCCCGAAGACCAGCAACAGCAGGTTGACCATCAGCAGGAAGGCGATGGGCGACAGGTTCATGGCGATCACCGCATCGGCCATGGCCTGCGGCACGCCCTCGATGATCAGCACCCAGGCAAAGGCCCGTGCGGCGGCAAGGATCATCAGCACGGCGACCGACATGATGCCCGCGCGCCAGAACGCCCCCCACAGGTCGCGGAAGGCGAAGCCGCGATAGACCACGGCACTGACAATGATCGCATAGGCGACGGCGATCACCGAAGCCTCGGTGGGCGTGAACACGCCGCCCCGGATACCGCCGACGATCAGCACTACCAGAAACAGCGCGGGCGAGGCCGCCAGCGTGTTGCGGATCATCTGCGCGACGGGCGGGCGGGGATCGTCGCTACGATATCCGCGCCTGCGGCTGACCCACCAGTTCACCCCGGCCATCATCGCCGAGATCAGCAATCCGGGCAGGATCCCGGCCATGAACAGCGAGCCGACCGAGACGTTCCGGTCCTGAAGCGCATAGATGATCATGGTGATCGAGGGCGGGATGATCGGCCCGACGACGGCTGTGGCGATGGTCAATGCCCCGGCATAGGCGCGGGAATAGCCGCTCTTTTCCATCATCCGCACCATCATCGCCCCCGGCCCGGCGGCATCCGCCAGCGCCGAGCCCGAGATTCCTGCGAAAAGGGTCGATGTCAGAACATTTGTATAGCCCAGCCCGCCGCGCAGATGCCCGACGAATTGCGAGGCGAAGCGCAGCAGCATGATCGAGATCGCGCCCGCCGACATGATCTCGGCCGCGAGGATGAAGAAGGGCACCGCCAGCAGCGGGAAGCTGTCGAGCCCCGTAAACATCTCCTTGACCACGACGACCAGCGGATATTGTCCGCCGATGATGACCGCCGCGAAGGCCGCCATCGCCAGCGCGAATGCGACGGGAACGCCCAGCAGCATCAGGAGCAGAAAGCCGGCGATCAGGATTTCAACCACGGGCGGCCTCGTCCGTTACGGCGAAACCGGCCCTCAGATAACGCGGCGCGATCAATGCGAGATGCAGGATCATCAATGCGAAGCCCGCAGGCATCGCCGCATAGACCCATTTCATCGGCAGGCGCAGCGCGGCGGATTTTTGAATCGCCATCCTGTTCATGTAATCGATGCCCACCCAGACCATGAAGCCGAAGAAGCCGAACAGCATCAGCAGGATCCCCCATCTGAGCGCATATTGCGCAGCGCCGGGCAGGGCCTCTTGCGCGTTGGCGATCGCGACATGCGCGCCTTCGCGCAAGGCAAGGCCGCTGCCGAGGAAGGTCAGCCAGATCATCGTGTAGCGCGCCACCTCATCGGCCCAGGGCAGGGAATGCGCCCAGAAATAGCGCGCCGCGACATTCCAGCCGACGACGACAGCCATCGATGCGAGGCCGGCGATGACCACGGTGCCGTTCAGAAGGACGAAATAGCGTTCGATCCGGCGCATGGATGTGTCAGTGTTGCGTCCCGCGACGGCCGGGGGCGCTGCCCCCGGACCCCCGAGG
>NZ_QZCG01000014.1 GCF_003591515.1 Paracoccus onubensis | reverse complement strand
GTATTTGGACAAAGAAGAAGGGGCAGGGAGAGTTGCGTCGGGTGCGGGCAGGCGAGGAAACGAAGCGTGGAACCGCCTTAACGCAGCGCCTGCCATTCGCGGATCGCGTCCAAAGGGTGCAGCAGCATCACGATGTTCAGCAGCAATCCGTCGCGGATCACCAGCATCGTGACGATTTCCATCCCGACCACCAACAGAACCGACAGCCAGACCGGCAGGCGGGAGGCCATCCCGAAACCGAGGATCATCATGGCGATATCCGATACCGAATTCACCACGGAATCGCCGTAATAATCGAGCGAGATCGTGACCGAGCGGTAACGCTCGATGACGCTGTTGCTGTTCTCGACCAGTTCCCATGCCGCCTCGATCAGGGTCGAGATGGTGAGCGCCGGGAAGAATTGCATCTGCCGTCCCGCAAGCCGGCAGAACAACACGGATAGGGCGAAGAACAGGAAGCCGTGGATCAGATGGCTTGGGCTGTACCAGTCCAGCAGATGCTGGGAGTTCTCGGAACTCATCACCTCGCCATGCCACAGACGCACCGTGCCGCATTTGCAGATCAGCACGCGGCCCTGCCACCACAGCCAGAGCGCAGAGGCGGCGATGATGGCAAGAATGCAGCATATGTAAAGGCGGCGCGTGTGACTCATCGACGGACGTAAGCATGACGCCGGGGCGGGATCAAGCGATTGCGGCGCATTTCAGATCGTCCGAAACATTAATGCTGGTCCGGGCGGGGCGCGCCTTGCGTCAATTCGTCGATGACATTTTGCCAGAGGTTGGCGGGCTGTGCTCCGCTGACGGCATGGGTATCCGCGATGATATACATCGGTACCGCGTTGATGCCGCGCTGCCTTGCATGCATCTCGCGCGAGATGACCTCATCGCGGTCGGCATCGCTGTCCAGAAGCCGCGTGGTCATGGTTTCGTCCATTCCGGCGGCAGCGGCGATGCGGGACAGTTCGGCCTTGTCGCCGATATCGCGCCCCTCCTGCCAATAGGCGTGCAGCAGTCCCGACATGACGCGGGTCTGGGCTCCCTCGAGCCCGGCCCAATGCATCAGCCTGTGCGCATCGGTCGTATCGGGCTGGCGCGCGGGCAGCTTCAGCTCCAGTCCCATTGCGGCGGCCCGTTCGGCCACGGCGCGCGCGGCATCGGCGGCACCGGGCTTGGATTTCAGGTAATCGAGCCGGTCGATCCCTTCGCGTGGCATTTGCGGGTTCAGGCGAAAAGGATGCCAGATGATCTCGAAAGGATGATCCGGGCGGCTTTCAAGCGCCCGGTCCAGTTCCAGCTTGCCGATCAGGCACCATGGGCAGACCGGGTCGGAAAAGATGTCGAGACGGGTCATGCCGTATCCTTGCTATGGGTTTCGCGCAATGCGCGGCGGTTGATCTTCCCGGTTGCGGTCCGCGGCAGGGCGTCCAGCCGGATATATTCGCGGGGCTGTTTATAGCGTGCCAGATTGGCTTCGGCGAATTCCCGCAATCCGGCGGCCTCTGCGGCTCCTGTCCAGAAGGCTGCGATGATGCTGCTGCCGGAGCCGACGGCGATTTCGGTACAGGCGACATCGCCCGCGCCGGGGAAGCCGGACAGCACCTCTTCGATTTCGGGCGGGGCGACGCGGAAGCCCCCGGCATTCATGATATCGTCGGCACGGCCAAGCAGGGTGATCGCGCCATTCGCATCCTGCTGCGCCTGATCGCCGGTCAGGAACCAGGCGCCCCGGAAACGGGAGGCGGTTTCACCGGGCTGGCCGAGATAGCCAAGGAACAAGCCCGGATCGTCGCTGCGAACGGCAAGGGCGCCGGGCTGTCCCGCGGGAAGAGGAGAACCCTGGTCATCCAATACGGCGACATAGCGTCCGGGCTGAGGAAAACCGGCGGTAGCGGCGGGCGCGGGGCGGTCCGGGCTGCCCGAGATGAAGGTCGAGATTTCCGAGGCGCCCATCGCTTCATGCAGATCCGTTCCGGTGCGGTCCAGCCATTCCGTGCGCAGGCCGGGATCAAGCCGCTCACCCGCTGCAAGACCGTGGCGCAGGTTGGCGACAGGCCGCCATTCGGCCCGCAGCATCCGCCGGAACACACCCGGCGCGGCGGCGAGGATCGTCGCGCCGTGGCGGGCGGCCAGCAGGGGAAGCTGCTCAATCGCCGTGCCGCCTGCCGGAATCAGTGCAGTGGCGCCCATCGTCCACGGATCCATGAGGCCCGTTCCCAGCGTATAGGTCCAGTTGAATGCGCCGGCATGCATCATCCGGTCGTTTTCGCGCAGCCCATACCAGCCATCGAACATCATCCTCCGGGCCAGGATCGCACGATGCGCATGCATGACCGCGCGGGGATGGCCGGAACTTCCCGAGGTATAGATGATATAGGCCAGCCGGTCCGGATCGCCCTGCGCATATTCCGCCGGTGGCAGCGTGCCGAACCCGCTCAGATCGCGTTCGGACAGCACCGGGGCGGGATGATCGGGCAGGGCGATACCGTCGCCCGCGACGATCAATGCCGGGTCGGTTTCGGCGGCGATCTTCGAAATCTCGCGCATGGTCAGCATGGAAGAGGTGGGGATAGGGACAATGCCCGCAGTGATGGCCCCCAGATAGGTGATGGGAAAGGCGGCGGTATTGCCCAGCCGCATCAGCAGCCGGTCGCCGGGCCGAACCCCGGCCTGAAGCAACCCGGTCGCCGTTCCGCGCACCGCGCCGATCAGCCGGGCATATGACCAGCGTTCCGCCCGCGAAGGCCCGATGACCGAGAGCGCCAGCTTGTCGGGCCGCGATGCACCCGCTTGCAGGACATGTTTGGCAAGATTCATGACGGCTCCCCGGTTATTCGGACGATCCGGGTTAAAGCAAAGAAAAACGGCCCGCGCAAACGGGCCGTTCCGAAAACCTGTCTGGCAGAATCAGAGCAGACGCAGATCGCTGGCCGATGCGCGGCCATCGCGGCCCGATTGCAGCTCGTATTCGACTTTCTGATTGTCCTGCAATCCGGTCAGACCGGCACGTTCGACTGCGGAGATATGCACGAACACATCCTTGCCGCCGTCATCAGGGGCGATGAAACCATAGCCCTTGGTGCCGTTGAACCATTTTACCGTTCCGGTTGCCATAACCGTCTCTCCTTCGCAATTTCCCGAGGCGATATTGCCCGCGGGCCGTGCAGCCATGCTTTCAGTCTTGCCGGCTGCCCATGATCGGGAGGCGGTAGAAAGTCTGTCGCTCACGCCTTTCCACCATGAACGAATCACAAAAAAACACAAGCCGGAAAGCGACGCTCCCAGCGACATAGGCATGAAGTTTTCATGTCAGCGGCGCAATTCAGCCATTTTTGCCGCCGATTTCGTCACTTTCGCCCCCTATCCGCGCAGATCGGGGGGCGCTGCTTCGGCGGAAAGTTCCGCCACGACGTCTTCCAAAGACAATGTGCGGCTGCCCTGACTGTCGAGTCGGCGCAGCGACACGGTTCCAGCCTCTACCTCTTTCATGCCAATGGCAAGGATCGCAGGCACTTTTCCGACGGAATGTTCGCGAACTTTGTAATTGATCTTCTCGTTCCGCGTATCTGGTTCGGCACGCAGACCGGCGGCGCGCAGGCGATCGACGACCTGATGGACGTAATCGTCGGCATCCGAAACGATGGACGCTACCACGACTTGCCGCGGAGCCAGCCACAGCGGCAGCTTCCCTGCATAGTTTTCGATCAGGATGCCAAGGAAACGCTCGAAACTGCCAAGAATGGCGCGGTGCAGCATGACGGGGCGATGTTTGCCGCCATCCTCGCCGATATATTCGGCGTCAAGCCGGACCGGAAGGTTGAAATCCGCCTGGAATGTCCCGCATTGCCACTCGCGCCCGATCGCGTCGGTCAGTTTGAAATCCAGTTTAGGGCCATAAAACGCCCCTTCGCCCGGATCGATGGTGAAATCGTTGCGAACCTTGAGGATCGCCGCCTCAAGCGCGGATTCCGCCTTGTCCCAGATCTCGTCCGAACCGACGCGGGTTTCCGGGCGGGTGGACAGTTTGATGTCGAATTTCTGGAAACCGAGATCCGAATAGACCGAGCCGAGCAGGTCAAGAAACCTGGCGCATTCGGTCTCGATCTGATCTTCGGTACAGAAAATATGCGCATCATCCTGCACGAAACCGCGCACACGCATCAGCCCGTGCATCGAGCCCGAGCTTTCATAGCGGTGGCAGGATCCGAACTCGGCCAGCCGCAGCGGCAGGTCGCGATAGGATTTCAGGCCCTGATTATAAACCTGCACATGGCAGGGGCAGTTCATCGGCTTTAGCGCATTGATGCGCTTTTCCTTCGCGCCTTCCTCGTCCACCTCGACGATGAACATATTCTCGCGGTAAGCTTCCCAATGGCCAGACTTCTCCCACAGGACGCGATCCACGACCTGCGGTGTCTTGATTTCCTTGTACCCGGCCCTGATGAGGCGGCGGCGCATATAGGCCTCCAACTCGCGATAGATGGTCCAGCCATTGGGATGCCAGAACACCATGCCCGGCGCTTCTTCCTGGAAATGGAACAGTTCCATCTCGCGGCCCAGCTTGCGGTGATCGCGCTTCGCCGCCTCTTCCAGCATTGTCAGATGCGCCTTCAGATCGGCCTTGTTGCGAAAGGCGATGCCGTAGATGCGCTGTAGCATGGGCCGGTCAGAATCGCCCAGCCAATAGGCGCCTGCGACATGGGTCAGTTTGAAAGCATCGGCGGGCAATTGCCCGGTATGCTGCAAATGCGGACCACGGCACAGATCCTGCCAGTCGCCATGCCAATACATCCGCAGATCCTCGCCTTCGGGGATGCGGTCGATCAGTTCCAGTTTGAACGGCTCGCCCCGTTCCTTGTAATAGGCGATGGCACGGTCGCGGTCCCAGACCTCGGTGCGGACCGGGTCGCGGGCGGCTATGATCTGCTTCATCTTCGCTTCGATACGGCCCAGATCTTCGGGCGTGAAGGGCTCGGCGCGGTCGAAATCATAGAACCAGCCATAATCGCGCACCGGGCCGATGGTGACTTTGACGTCCGGCCAGATCTCCTGCACGGCGCGCGCCATGACATGGGCGAAATCGTGGCGGATCAGTTCAAGCGCCGGTTCTTCGTCCTTCAGCGTGTTGATGGTGATCTCGCCCGAGGCGTCGATGGGCCATGCAAGATCGATATGACGGCCATCCAGACTGGCCGAAATCGCTTTCTTCGCAAGGCTGGGGGCGATGCTTTCGGCGACTTCGGCGGCGGTGACGCCTGCGGGATAATCGCGTGAATTGCCATCGGGGAAAGAGAGGGTGATCTGGGACATATGTCCTCCTCGTCGGTTTGGCGCCCACGGAACGCCCGGTTGCGGGTTTGATGAATTGGCCACATGGACCTCTGGGTGAAAACTGTCAAGATGGGCATGGATATGAGGGGACGGTAAATGAATGATTATCTCGACACGCCGCAGGGTCGGCGGATTGCCTATAACCACCAGAAGGGGAAGGGGCCGGGGATCGTTTTCCTTGGCGGGTTCAAATCCGACATGACGGGAACCAAGGCGCTGCATCTTCATGACTGGGCGCGAGGGCAGGGGCGGGGATTTCTGCGCTTCGACTATTCCGGCCACGGAGACAGCAGCGGAGAATTCGAGGATGGCTGCATCGGAGAATGGTTTGCCGATGCGGCGGCGGTCCTGACATCGCTCACCACGGGGCCGCAGGTGCTTGTCGGTTCCAGCATGGGCGGCTGGATCGCCCTGTTATTGGCGCGGGCGATGCCGCAGCGCGTGGCCGGTCTGGTCACGATCGCCGCCGCGCCGGATTTCAGTGAGCAGGGCTATTGGGCAGGCTTCACCGAGGCGCAGCGTGATACGGTGATACGCGACGGACGGATCGAAATTCCCAGCGAATATGGCGATGAACCCTATGTCATTACCCGCAAGCTGATCGAGAACGGCCGCGAGCATCTGGTGATGAACCAGCCGCTTCCGCTGCCGCTTCCGACGCGCTTCCTGCAAGGTACGGCGGATGAGGATGTGCCGGTGAAATGGGCGCTGGACCTTCTGGATCACGCGGAGGGAGAGGATATCCGCCTGACGCTGGTAAAGGGTGCGGATCACCGGTTTTCGTCGGATGCGTGTTTGAGGCTAATTGAGGGCGCGGTGACGGAGGTTGTGCCACAGTGATTTCTGAAGGCAACCGAGCCGGGCAGCTTCCGACTGCAGGCTGGGCATCCCGGCAGCTGCGGGCTTCACTTTATGGTGCAACCTCGCATGACGCTGAGCCCACAGGATAACGTCACCAAAGCGCTCGCCCGTCGTGCTTTGCACGCATTCGCGTGACGGGGCGCGGTCGGACGCTGCCCGGCGGGCCTGCAGCCCTTGATTCCGGGCGGGGAGACGGCTGGGGCGGGTGATTACCTCGCACAAAAAAACGCCCCGGAAAAACCGGAGCGCCTGATTGCTTCGCCTGATCCGGTTGGGATCAGCCGCGTTCTTCGATAATCGTCACCAGATGCGGGATCTTGTTGACCATGCCGCGGACTGCCGGAGTATCCTCCAGCTCGCGGGTGCGATGCATCTTGTTCAGACCCAGCCCTTTCAGCGTCGCGCGCTGTTCGGCAGGGCGGCGGATCGGAGAGCCGATCTGCTTGACGACAATGGTTTTCTTGTTGGCCATGATATCCTTGCCTCCTTACGCTTCAGCTGCGGCTTCGGCGGGTGCCTCGGCTGCCGGCTTGTCGTTGGATTGCAGGATGTCGGCAACTTTCTTGCCACGACGCTGCGCGACCGAACGCGGGCTGTTGTTCTTCTTCAGCCCGTCCAGCGTGGCGCGGATCATGTTGTAAGGGTTTTGCGACCCCATCGATTTCGCCACGACGTCCTGAACACCCAGCATCTCGAACACGGCACGCATCGGACCACCGGCGATGATGCCGGTACCCGGAACGGCGGTCCGCATCACGACTTTACCGGCGCCATGACGGCCTTCGATATCGTGGTGCAGCGTCCGGCCTTCGCGCAGAGGCACGCGGACCAGATTGCGCTTGGCTTGTTCAGTTGCCTTGCGGATCGCCTCGGGGACCTCTTTGGCCTTGCCCTTGCCGAAGCCCACGCGGCCCCGCTGATCGCCGACAACCACCAGAGCGGCAAAGCCGAAGCGCTTACCACCCTTGACGGTTTTCGACACGCGGTTGATCGCCACAAGACGATCGGCGAATTCTGGGGTTTCCTCGCGCTCTTCGCGGCGGCCCCGGCGGTTTTCACGTTCTGCCATATGGCATATCCTTATCAAGCTGGCGCAAATTCACGCCGTTTTCATCAATCCAGGTGAGCGATTGCGGCCGGATGGCCCTTGCTCCCGGATCATCGGGGTGGCGCAGCCGCCACCCGCAGAGATCAGAACTTCAACCCGCCTTCACGGGCAGCGTCGGCCAAAGCCTTGACTTTACCGTGGAACAGGAAGCCGCCACGGTCGAAGACAACCTCTTCGACACCGGCCTTCTTCGCGCGTTCCGCGATCGCCGTGCCGATTTTCGCGGCGGCTTCGACGTTGTTTTTGCCCAGGACGCCCAGATCCTTCTCGAGCGAGCTGGCCGAAGCGACCGTTACGCCGTTCAGATCGTCGATGACCTGAACCGAGATGTTCTTGTTCGACCGGTGGACGGACAGACGCGGGCGGCCATTGCCTTCGGCCCGCAATTTGTTCCTGACGCGCAAGCGGCGTTTCTGGAACAGCTTTTGCTTTTTCAGTGCCATTTCATGCGCCCCTTACTTCTTCTTGCCTTCCTTGCGGAGGATAAATTCGCCCTTGTAGCGGATGCCTTTGCCCTTATAGGGCTCTGGCTGGCGCCATTCGCGAATATTGGCCGCGACTTGTCCGACAAGCTGCTGGTCAATACCTTCCACAATCACTTCGGTCTGCTTGGGTGCGGTGATCGTCACGCCCTCTGGCGTTTCGAAATTCACCTCGTGGCTATAGCCAAGCGACAGTTTCAGGGTTTTGCCCTGCATCTGCGCACGATAGCCAACGCCCTGGATCTCAAGCTCTTTCTTGAAGCCTTCCGAGACACCCTGCGTCAGGTTCGCGACCATGCTCCGCGTCATGCCCCATTGCTGGCGCGCACGCTTGGACAGGCCGCGGGGTTTTACCGACACCGCGCCTTCTTCCAGAACCAGATCCACATCGTCGGTCGCCGTGAAGCTGCGGGTGCCTTTCGGTCCCTTGACCTCGATGGTCTGGCCCTTGATTTCGGCCGTCACGCCCTTGGGCAGTTCGACCGGTCTTTTACCAATCCGAGACATCTGCTGCCCTCCTTAGAATACCTGGCAGAGGACTTCGCCGCCAACATTGGCGTTGCGAGCCGCTGCATCCGACATGACACCTTTCGGAGTCGACACGATCGAAACGCCCAGACCCTGACGGACCTGCGGGATTTCCTTGGCGCCGGCGTAAACGCGGCGGCCAGGTTTCGAAACGCGCGACAATTCCCGGATGACCGGAGTGCCGTCGAAATACTTCAGGCCGATTTCCAGCTCTTTATGGCCGGCATCGGTGGTCACTTCCTCGTAGCCGCGGATGTAACCTTCGGATTGCAGCACATCCAGAACCCAGGCACGAAGCTTGGAGGCAGGAGTGCGGACGGTCGATTTGCCGCGCATCTGAGCATTGCGGATGCGGGTCAGCATATCGCCGAGAGGATCGTTCATCGACATCGTTGCCCCCTTACCAGCTCGACTTGACCATGCCGGGGATCTGGCCGTTCGAGCCAAGGTCCCGCAGCGCGATCCGCGACAGCTTGAGTTTGCGGTAATACGCATGCGGACGGCCGCTGAGTTGGCAGCGGTTGTGCAGGCGTGTCGCCGAGGAATTGCGCGGCAGTTCGGCCAGCTTCAGCGTGGCCTTGAAACGCTCTTCCATCGGGCGGGACTGATCCTTGATGATCTCGTTCAGTTCAGCCCGCTTCGCAGCGTATTTCTGAACCATGCGCGCACGTTTTCTTTCGCGCTCTACCATCGATTTTTTTGCCATATCTTCTTCCCTCCGCGATCAGCTGTTGAACGGCATGTTGAATGCCTTCAACAGCGATTTCGCTTCCGCGTCGGTCTTCGCGGTGGTGCAGATGATGATGTCCATTCCCAGAACTTCGTCGACCTGATCGAAGTTGATTTCCGGGAACACGATATGTTCCTTGAGGCCCATGGCGTAATTGCCACGGCCGTCGAACGACGTGCCTTTCACGCCGCGGAAGTCGCGGACGCGGGGCAGCGCGATATTGATCAGGCGATCCAGGAATTCGTACATCCGGTCGCCGCGCAGCGTGACCTTGGCACCCAGCGGCATTTCCTCGCGGACACGGAAGCCGGCGATCGAGTTCTTCGCCTTGGTGATCACGGCCTTCTGACCGGCGATCAGCGAAAGCTCTTCTGCGCCCTGCTTGACCTTCTTGGTGTCCTTGACGGCCTCGCCGATGCCCATGTTCAGGACGATCTTGTCCAGACGTGGAATCTGCATGTCGTTCTTGTAGCCGAACTCTTCCTTGAGCGCGGCTTTGATCGTCTCGCGGAAATACGCCTTGAGACGCGGAGTGTATTTTGCATCGTCCAGCATCAGATCACGTCTCCCGTGGTCTTGGCGAAACGGACCTTCTTGCCGTCTTCCTCGCGGAAGCCGACACGGGTCGCTTTGCCGTTCTTGTCCAGCAGAGCCAGATTCGACAGATCGATCGGCATCGCCTTCGGCGTGCGGCCGCCTTGCGAAGTCTGGGTCTGACGCTGATGACGGATCGCGATATTGATGCCGTCAACGATGGCCTTGTTCACCTTGGGCATGACAGTGGTGATCTCGCCCTGCTTGCCCTTGTCCTTACCGGCCAGCACGACGACCTTGTCGCCCTTTTTCAGCTTGGCAGCCATTACAGCACCTCCGGAGCAAGCGAGATGATCTTCATGAAGTTCTTGGCGCGCAGCTCACGCACGACCGGCCCGAAGATACGGGTTCCGACCGGCTCGCCCTGGTTGTTCAGGATGACGGCGGCGTTGCGGTCGAAGCGGATCGAGGTTCCGTCTTCGCGCTTCACTTCCTTTGCGGTCCGAACGACGACGGCCTTGCGGACGTCACCTTTCTTCACGCGGCCCCGTGGGATGGCTTCCTTGACGGAAACGACGATAATGTCGCCCACCGACGCATAGCGACGGTGCGAACCACCCAGGACCTTGATGCACTGCACCCGGCGCGCGCCGGAGTTGTCAGCAACATCCAGATTGGTCTGCATCTGGATCATTTGGTTTCTCCCGACCTTTGGGGACCGGCCATTCCGGCCCCAGGGTTTCGATTAAGTTACTGGCAGAGGTTACGCCGAAGCGGCCTCATCCGTGAGAACGGCCCAGCGTTTCGTCTTCGAGACCGGCGCACATTCGACGATGCGAACTATGTCACCAACCTTGAACTGGTTTTCCGCGTCATGAGCGCGGTATTTCTTCGACGAGCGAACGGTTTTGTGCAGCAGCGGATGCTTGAAGCGGCGCTCGACCAGAACCGTGACGGTCTGATCGTTCTTGTCGCTGGTCACACGGCCTTGCAGGATGCGTTTGGGCATGAGCCAGACTCCTTAGTTTGACGCCGCGGCTTCCGCCGCTTTCTGATTCAGAACGGTTTTCACACGCGCAACGTCACGGCGCACGGCACGCATACGGGCGGTGTTTTCAAGCTGGCTGTTCGCCTGCTGGAAGCGAAGATTGAACGCTTCCTTCTTCAACGCGACAAGCTGATCCTTCAACTCGTCCGGGGTCTTTGCTTTCAGTTCCTGCGCATCCATCGCGCTTATTCCTTTCCAACATCACCGGAGGGCCCCTGATTGCCAAGGCCACCCTGATTCCCGGTGGAGTTCGTGATGAAGCTGCGCGATTACACCCATGAGATGTGCATTGCAACAGGGAAATCCTGCAATCGGTGATATATTCACGCGATGCAGGTGCTGTGCTACATATATGGGGCCGCGCTTCGACGGGTACGGACCTATCACGGGAGAGGCTCCCGATCAACCGCCTCTTGACCAGTACCGTCCCATCCGCTACTGACCCGCGGTGGCCGTCAAGGCCGACTCAGCAATCAGAAAATGCCGTGTCCGTCCTGTTTCGCTTCGGGGATGTGTCCGGCCAAGGAGAAGCGATATGAAACTGCATGAAATCCGCGATAACGAAGGTGCGAACCGCACGAAGAAACGTGTCGCGCGTGGTCCCGGTTCGGGCAAGGGTAAAACCGCCGGCCGGGGCATCAAGGGCCAGAAATCGCGTTCGGGCGTTGCTCTGAACGGGTACGAAGGCGGCCAGATGCCGCTGTATCGGCGCCTGCCGAAGCGCGGCTTCACCGCGCCGAACGCCAAGAAATTCGCCGTTATCAATCTTGGCCAGCTTCAGGCCTTCATCGATTCGGGCAAGCTGGACGCCAAGGCCGATGTGACCGAAGACGCCCTGGTCGAGGCCGGGGTTGTTCGCCGCAAGCTGGACGGTGTTCGTCTGCTGGCCAAGGGTGAGCTGAAAGCCAAGCTTAACATCACCGTGACCGGCGCGTCGAAATCGGCTGTTGAAGCGGTCGAAAAGGCGGGCGGCAAGGTGGTTTTGCCGGCTGCGGCGGAATAAGCTGTTGATCGGGGCAGCCATGCCCCATAGATAGCGATCAGGATTTCCAGGCGCCGCCGGACTCCGGAAACGGATCGGCGGCGCAGTCATGACACGGGACGGAAAATATGGCGTCAGCCGCAGAACAGATGGCCGCGAACCTCTCTTGGGGGGCATTCAGCAAAGCCACGGAACTTCGCCAGCGAATCTGGTTCACCATTGGCCTGCTGATCATCTATCGCCTCGGCACCTATATCCCGGTTCCGGGAATCGATGGCGCCGCATTGCGCAACTTCATGGATCAGGCATCCGCGGGCATCGGCGGTATCCTGTCGATGTTCACCGGTGGCGCGCTTGGCCGGATGGGCGTGTTCGCATTGGGGATCATGCCCTATATCTCGGCCTCGATCATCGTGCAGCTTCTGGCGTCGATGGTCCCTGCGCTCGAGCAGCTCAAGAAAGAGGGTGAGCAGGGGCGGAAGAAGATCAACCAGTATACCCGTTACGGTACCGTGGCGCTTGCGCTGTTTCAGGCTTACGGCCTTGCCCGCAGTCTGGAGGCGGGCGGTCTTGCGCATAGTCCGGGTGTGTTCTTTCAGGCATCGGTCGTGATCACGCTGGTCGGCGGCACCATGTTCCTGATGTGGCTGGGCGAACAGATCACCGCGCGCGGCATTGGCAATGGCATCTCGCTGATCATCTTCGTGGGTATCGTCGCCGAGATCCCCGGTGAGATCGCAACCTTCCTTGCCGGTGGCCGGGCTACGAACTCGACCCCGGTCATCCTGGGTGTCATTGCCATGGTCGTCGTCGTGATCGGCTTTGTCGTGTTCATGGAACGGGCGCTGCGCAAGATACGGATCCAGTACCCGCGCCGTCAGGTCGGCATGAAGGTTTACGACGGGCAGTCGTCGCATCTGCCGATCAAGGTAAACCCGGCAGGCGTCATCCCGGCGATCTTCGCGAGCTCGCTTCTGCTGTTGCCGATCACCATTTCGACCTTTTCCGGCAATGAAAGCGGCCCGATCATGTCGACGCTTCTGGCCTATTTCGGACCGGGGCAGCCGCTTTACCTGCTGTTCTTCGCGGCGATGATTGTCTTCTTTGCCTATTTTTACACGCAAAACGTGTCTTTCAAGACCGATGACGTGTCCGAAAACCTCAAGAATCAGGGCGGCTTTATTCCGGGTATTCGTCCGGGCAAGAAAACCGAGGAATATCTGGATTACGTCGTCAACCGGGTGCTGGTGATCGGGTCAGGCTATCTGGCTGCCGTCTGCCTGTTGCCCGAAATTTTGCGGAGTCAGTGGTCGGTGCCGTTTTATTTCGGCGGAACCTCGGTTCTGATCGTCGTGTCGGTCACCATGGATACGATCAATCAGGTACAAAGCCATCTGCTGGCGCATCAATATGAAGGTCTGATTGAGAAATCCCAGTTGCGTGGTAAGCGTAAGACTGGAACAAAGACCCGTAAAGCGCCCTCGCGGCGTTGATCGGACTACAAAAGCCAGTTCTGGGGGACGGACTAAATGACGATCAATATCATTCTTCTGGGGCCTCCTGGCGCTGGCAAAGGGACTCAGGCCCGCAAGCTGGTGGAAGAACGTGGCATGGTGCAGCTTTCCACTGGGGACATGCTGCGCGCCGCCAAGGATTCGGGGACCGAGATGGGGCATAAGGTCGCCGAGGTCATGGCACGCGGCGAATTGGTTACCGACGAGATCGTCATCGGGCTGATCCGCGAAAAGCTGGCCGAGGGCGGCAAGGGCTTCATCTTCGACGGCTTTCCCCGGACATTGGGACAGGCCGATGCGCTTGGGGAACTGCTGGCCGAAACGGGCCAGACACTGGATGCCGTGATCGAGATGCGGGTTGATGACGAGGCGTTGGTGCGCCGTATCACCGGCCGTTTCACCTGTGGCAATTGCGGAGAGGTTTATCACGACGAAACCAAACCGACCGCCAAGCCCGGGGTCTGCGATGTTTGCGGCTCGACCGATCTGACGCGGCGGGCGGATGATAACGAAGACAGCCTGCGGACGCGTCTGCTGGAATATTACAAGAAGACGTCGCCGCTGATCGGATATTACTACGCAAAGGACCAGTTGCACAGCCTGGACGGGCTTGCCGAGATCGACGAGGTTTCGAGGCAGATTGCCGGGGTGCTGGGTTAGGACGCGCCGGAATATCTCTGTTTCGGGCGGTGCTTCTCTTGCGTGAAGCCAGGCATCATTCATGAATAGAAACGGCCGGACGATATGTCCGGCCGTTTTTTGTGCGTTACGGACCCGTTTCGGGTGTCAGGGTTTCAATAAACCATTTCCTGCCGGTTCATGACGTGACGATAGGCCAGACGCCGACCCTGACGACCCGAGGCGAGAAGACGTACAGGCTGCGCGACAAAGCCCTCTTCTGCCAGTTCGGGGAACAGAGACAGGATCTCTTTGCGTGATTCCGGGCTGACGGAACGCAATGCGACCGGGCCGGTGTAAAGACTTTCTGTTTCGGCTCCGTTCGAGAAGACGATTTCATGACGGTCGAACATGAAATGGAAATATTCCACTTCATGGATATCCTCGGCGACGTCGATACCTTCAATCTCCAGCAATTGCTTTGCCGCGACCAGAACCTCCTCGGTGCCGAACATGCGTTGGGCGATCTTCGAGCGGACAAGCACGCGATGCTGCGGCGATACGATCAGGTCGCTGGCGGGGGTGTTCGCCCCAAGCGATCCTGCCTTGATGCGGATCGGGCGCAGTTGCGGGGCGGCGGCAAGATCCTGAGCCGAAAGTTTGCGCGAACCGATCCAGCGGATGGGTTGCAGGTCGTTGTCGCGGGTCAGAACCGCGTCGCCGGATTGCAGGGTTTCGACGGCTTCTGTGCCGTTAGCCGTTTCGATCAGCGTGCCGGTGGCAAAGCAGACCACCGGATAGGCGTTGTTATATGCACCGGTAATGCTGCGACCGCCGGCATTTCCGAGATTAGCGCCGAGAGTTATGCTTTCGATATCCGACAACGCATATTCACCGGTGCCGCTCGCGCCTCCGTAAACAGTGCTGATCTGATCATCATGGAAACGCAGGATTGCCCTGCCATCCAGAGCCCCTCCGGCTGTACCATTGTCGGGATCGTCGACCAGACGTGAGGCCAGTATCGTTGTGTCGACAGACGTCCCGTCACTGTATGTTATCGTCGCTTCATAGGTCCAATGCCGCGAATATTCATAGGTATGGCCGTCAACGGTAATCCCGTCATTGGTATGAAAGTTGCCCCAGTTCCTAGCTGCCAGCGCCCCATCTTCATTGCCGTCCCGAAGCGCCACATTGGTATTATAGGAAGCTAGCGGATCGAAACTGTATCCTTGAAGCTGGCTTGTGGTCTCATTAGCCGTAATTGTCTGATCGGTGGTGAATACCCAATAATTATCCGCGTTCGGATTGTGATCCTGTGCATTTGATCCGGAATCGGGATTGTCGGTCCAGGTGGCCATTTCTTACTCCTCCTTCGTTCTCGTGAAAAATGGGTACGGGAATTGGTCTCGGCAGGCCGACGCAATGTCGGTTTTTGATCTGCCGATGCGCCAGCCGGGAACGTCCGCAAGACGCGGCGCGCTATCCGTGCCCCCATCGTTGAAGTCACTGTTTCTGAGATTTGCCGTTAAACCAGGCATTGTTGTTACCCATACTCAAGATGGCGCCCTCGTTCTCAAGCTGAACAATTGTTCCGGCGTTGATCCCGACCATCTTGCAAACCACTGACAATACCGCATCGGCTTTCTGTGTTCCGGGCGGTTAACTAAGTGTTCCGTATATGGTACAGTTTTCCCTGCGGCAATCATTTTTCGTTAACACAATGGAATTTCCTCCACGAAACCGTTTCCGAGCGCCGCGCAATCCACTTGTGCTGTGCTCTTGACGGCAAACTGACCTTCCATTGATTCACAGCATCTCGAAAGAGAACCACCCAGGCATGGGTGGCCTGTGGATTGGCCCGAAGGCATGGCTTTCGGGCCTTACGTTGTGAAAAAAGGTTCCGGGGCTACGGAACCGCCACCGAAAAAGGATAACGTGGGCGACGAATCGCGGGGCGGTTCTCTCGGGTGAGCTCAAGCCTCAGTCACAGATAAAAACGGCCGGAAGATATTTCCGGCCGTTTTTGTTCACCATGATTTCCGGGTTCTCAGCGTTTCAATAAACCATTTCCTGTTGGTTCTTCGCATGGCGATGGGCTAAGCGCCGGCCCTGGCGACCCGAGGTCAGAAGACGCGCGGGCTGCGGCTTGGATCCGTCTTCGGCCAGTTCCGGGAACAGAGACAGGATCTCCTTGCGTGATTCCGGGCTGACCGAACGCAATGCGACAGGTCCGGTATAAAGACTTTCTGTTTCGGCTCCGTTCGAGAAGACGATCTCATGGCAATCGAACATGAAGTGGAAATATTCCACTTCATGGATATCCCCGGCGATCTCTATACCTTCAATCTCCAGCAATTGCTTTGCCGCGACCAGAACCTCATTTGTGCCGAACATGCGTTGGGCGATCTTCGAGCGGACAAGCACGCGATGCTGTGGCGATACGATCAGGTCGCTGCCGGGGGTGTTCGCCCCAAGCGATCCTGCCTTGATGCGGATCGGACGCAGATTCGGGGCGGCCTCAAGGGTGGCGCTGTCGATCTTGCGCGAACCGATCCAGCGGATGGGTTGCAGGCCGTTGTCGCGGGTCAGAACCACGTCGCCGGATTGCAGGGTTTCGATGGGTTTCGCGCCACCAGCCGTCTCGATCAATGTACCGGGGGTGAAGCAAGTTACGTAATCCCAAGTCTGGCGGTTTGCGCCAAGGGAAAAGTTGTTGGTTGCCACCCCGTGAGTTGTAAGGGACTGGATTGCCTTTGCCTCCAATATGTCCTGTGCGGCATTATCTGACGCCTCAGGCGCCCAATAGGTAAGTCCGTTATAGTCCTGGAAAAGAAAGACAGAAGTTTGTGCTGTCGTCCCATCTACATAGGTGACTGTGGCATTGTAGCTTGCCATGCCATCAATGGCTCGTGCTGCACCATCTGCGGTAAAATATTCATACCATGGTCGCCCATTGACTGTCTGAGCGTCGGCCGCCGTGTCATAAGCACTGGTATTGCCGGACTGGTTATAGGTCGTATAGCCTGCCCGGGGCGCAATTTCGACGAAATTTTCGAATAGTGGCGCTGTTTCATCGCCATAGGTCTGGTTTGCGAGCGCCGCAGCGTTTTCCACATCGCCATCCCCTCTGGCCGAATCAATTCGTGCAAATTGTCCGAGATATACGGCATTCCAAGTTGTAGGCATTCTTACTCTTCCTTCGTTCTCGTGAAAAATGGGTACGGGAATTGGTCTCGGCAGGCCGACTCAATGTCGGTTTTTGATCTGCCGATGCGCCAGCCGGGAACGTCCGCAAGACGCGGCGCGCTATCCGTGCCCCCATCGTTGAAGTCACTATTTCTGAGATTTGCCGTTAAACCAGGCATTGTTGTTACCCATACTCAAGATGGTGCCCTCGTTCTCAAGCTGAACAATTGTTCCGGCGTTGATCCCGACCATCTTGCGAACCACTGACAATACCGCATCGGCTTTTTATGTTCCGGGCGGTTAACTAAGTGTTCCGTATATGGTACAGTTTTCCGTGCAGCAATCATTTTTCGTTAACACAATGGAATTTCCGTCACGAAACCGTTTCCGAACCTTGCGCATTCCACTCATGCTGTGCTCTTGACGACAAGTTGATCTTCCATTAATCCACAGCATCTCGAAAGAGAATCACCCACTTATGGGTGGCCTGTGGATTGGCCCGAAGGCATGGCTTTCGGGCCTTACGTTGTGAAAAAAGGTTCCGGTGTTACGGAACCGCAGCAGAAAAAGGATAACGCGTGGCTCGTATCGCTGGCGTCAACATTCCGACGGGGAAACGCGTCCCCATCGCCCTGACTTATATTCATGGTATCGGCCCGGCTCATGCCCGGCAGATCTGCGAAGCGACCGGCATCGAGTCCGCTCGCCGCGTGAACGAACTTTCGGACGCCGAAGTCCTGAAGATTCGTGAATTTATCGACCAGAACCTGACCGTTGAAGGCGATCTGCGCCGCGAAGTGCAGATGAATGTCAAGCGGATGATGGATCTGGGCTCTTATCGCGGTCTGCGTCACCGTCGCGGCCTGCCGGTTCGCGGCCAGCGCACCCATACCAATGCCCGTACCCGTAAAGGTCCGGCGAAGCCCATCGCTGGCAAGAAGAAATAAGGGGACCGGACATGGCACGCGATAAAACTCGTATCAAGCGCAAAGAGCGCAAGAACATCGCCACCGGTGTGGCTCATGTGAATTCCAGCTTCAACAATACCAAGATCCTGATCTCGGACGTGCAGGGCAACGCGATCTCATGGTCGTCCGCCGGTACAATGGGCTTCAAGGGTTCGCGCAAATCGACCCCCTATGCCGCTCAGATGGCTGCCGAGGATGCCGGTCGCAAGGCACAGGAACATGGCGTGAAAACGCTTGAGGTCGAAGTGCAGGGACCCGGTTCGGGCCGTGAATCCGCGCTTCGGGCTTTGGCCGCCGTCGGCTTCAACATCACCGCAATCCGTGACGTGACCCCGATCGCGCATAACGGTTGCCGCCCGCCAAAGCGCCGCCGCGTCTGATACTGGATCATTACGACACCGACCCGCGCGAGATCCGCGCGGTTCGGGCATTTCGCATTTAACCTCGGGCGTTTCCGACCTCGGTCATGGATCGGAAACAAGTATGGAGGCAAACCCATGATCCACAAGAATTGGGCCGAACTTATCAAGCCGACGCAACTTGCCGTCAAGCCGGGCGCGGATGCGACCCGGACGGCAACCGTCGTCGCCGAACCGCTGGAGCGGGGCTTTGGTCTGACGCTGGGCAATGCCCTGCGCCGGGTTCTGTTGTCCTCGCTGCAAGGCGGAGCCATCACTTCGGTCCAGATCGACAATGTCCTGCATGAATTCAGCAGCGTCGCCGGCGTCCGCGAGGATGTGACCGATATCGTACTGAATCTCAAGGGCGTTACGCTGCGCATGGATGTCGAAGGCCCGAAACGTCTTTCGCTGACGGCGAAAGGTCCGGGCGAGGTCAAGGCCGGAGATATTCAGGAAACCGCCGGAATTACCATTCTGAACCGTGAACATGTCATCTGTCATCTGGATGATGGCGCCGATCTGAACATGGAACTGACCGTTCAGACCGGCAAGGGCTATGTCGCCGCCGACAAGAACCGCCCTGAGGATGCGCCTATCGGTCTGATCCCGATCGATGCGATCTTTTCGCCGGTCAAGCGGGTCAGCTATGAAGTCACGCCCACCCGCGAAGGTCAGGTGCTGGATTACGACAAGCTGACGATGAAGGTCGAAACCGACGGCTCGCTGACCCCGGAAGACGCGGTGGCCTATGCTGCCCGTATCGTTCAGGATCAGCTGTCGGTCTTCGTCAATTTCGAAGAACCCGAATCGGCCAGCAGCCAGGACAGCGACGACGGTCTGGAATTCGATCCGCGCCTGCTCAAGAAGGTGGACGAGCTGGAATTGTCGGTTCGTTCGGCAAACTGCCTGAAGAACGACAATATCGTCTATATCGGCGATCTGATCCAGAAGACCGAGGCAGAGATGCTTCGCACCCCGAATTTCGGCCGCAAATCCCTGAACGAGATCAAGGAAGTGCTGTCGGGCATGGGGCTGCATCTGGGCATGGATGTTGCCGAATGGCCGCCCGAGAATATCGAGGATCTGGCCAAGCGTTTCGACGATCAGTTCTGATCGTGGACTTCTGAGACGAGGCGGTTTATCCGCCTCTCTCAAACCCGGGCATTCCGCCCCAAGGAGAGCAGCCCGCACGCATGGGCCGCCGGACAAAGCAAAAAGACGTTAATGGAGAAATGAAATGCGTCACGCCCGCGGCTATCGCCGCCTTAACCGTACTCATGAGCATCGCAAGGCGCTGTTCGCCAATATGGCCGGCTCGTTGATCGAGCATGAGCAGATCAAGACCACGCTGCCCAAGGCCAAGGAACTGCGCCCGATCGTTGAAAAACTGATCACGCTGGCCAAGCGCGGCGATCTGCATGCGCGCCGTCAGGCTGCTTCCCAGCTCAAGCAGGATATCCATGTCGCCAAGCTGTTCGAGACGCTGGGTGAGCGTTACAAGGACCGTCAGGGCGGCTATGTCCGTGTGCTGAAGGCCGGTTTCCGCTATGGCGACATGGCTCCGATGGCCATTATCGAACTGGTGGACCGCGATCCGGATGCCAAGGGTGCCGCCGATCGTGAACGTCTCGACGCCGAAGACTCCGCCGAAGACGATAGCTGATCCGCTCCGATCATCAGGAAATCAGATCAACCCGTCGCTGATTGCTCAGCGGCGGGCTTTTCGTTTGTGCCATTGATCGGGTAATGCTCCCGGAACATGTCGCGCCTCCCCGGATTCGTGTCCTTTCCTTTTCCCCTTCTTCTTTGTCCAAATACCTCGGGGGTCCGGGGGTTGGCCCCCGGCCATCGCGGGACGCAAAAACCGGCGTTTCCGATTCAGCGCGACAGGCTCTAATCCGCAGCTGCCTTGAAAACGGCCAATTGATCGGCATAGGCCCGTTGATAGGCCGGCCGCGCTTCGCCGCGGGCGACATAGGCAGACAGGTCCGGATATTCCTCCAGTAGACCCGAGCCTTCCAACCGCCGCAGCACCAGCACCATCATGAGATCACCGGCACTGAACGCGGCGCCGTCAAGCCATTCGCCGTCGCCAAGATGGCTGGAAAGCTGATCCAGCCGGGTGCGGACACGGTCCCGCATAAGAGGCAGGCGTTCCTTGTGCCAGGGTCTGTCACCCTCTGCATATGGCGCCTGTTCCAGTTCGACGATCGGCGGTTCCACCGTATTGAGCGCGGCAAAGAGCCATGTGATCGCACGTGCCCGCGCATCGGCATCATCCGGAAGCAGGCCGGCATGATGCTGCGCGATATGGAACAGGATCGCCCCGGATTCGAACAGGGTAAGACCGTCTTCCTCATAGGTCGGGATCTGCCCGAAAGGATGGCGCGCAAGATGGGCGGGCTCCTTCATCGCCCTGAATGACAAAAGGCGAATCTCATAGGGCAGCCCCACCTCTTCAAGCGCCCAGCGGATACGCATGTCACGTGCCAGACCCTTGCCACCATCGGGCGAGGATTCAAAGGCGGTGATCGTGATCGTCATGGTTTCTCACCCCCGCGGGTTACTGGCACAATCTCCAGCCATTCTTGCGCGAGATTACATCAAGATGCAGATGGTCGTCATGCGCCGCGTTCGATCCCGGCCCGAGCACGGTAGAGAAATACAGACAGGCCGTCGCCCGTGCCGCGCGTTGGAACGCCTCGTAAAGATCGCCGCTATCCTCGCGCGGTTCAACCGGAACGGGCGGGCCCTGGTCGAAGACGAAACCGGCGATGTCGATCGCATTGCCAAGCGCATGTTCCGAGAGTTTCGGCTGGTTCTCTCCGGTTCCGTTCCGCGCCCGACAGTCGTAATGCGTACCAAGCTGCAACGCAGTCAGCCGTGGTGAGCCGGGAAGACTGACCGATGCCGGGCGCAGAAACTCCTGTGCCCAGAACCCAAGCGCCCGCGCGGTATCGCAGCGCATGATCGCACCGCCTTCAAGTTCGAGCCCGGGCAGGATTTCGGTCACATGCAAAGGTTTTGCGATGCCGCAATCCGGATTGTCCTTTTCGGTGATTTCGGGGCGTTCTTCATAGACGGTTCCCAGATGCGAAAGCGCCAGCCGGCAGGCGGCATATTCCTGATCGCTTTCGCGTGGGCGTTCGCGTGCCGTTTTGGTCCCGCCATTCTTTTTCTTCTCAACCCTATCTTTCTGTGATCCGGTCCCGTCTTCTTGCCCGTTTTCGTCCTGCGAGATATCCGTTCCCCGCGGCCAGATTCCGTCCGTCAACCCGGTTGCAGAGGGTTCAGTTGCAGAAGGCCGGGTTGCCGAGGGATCGTCCGGCGTTTCCACGGGCTTGTCGGGCGGCCTTGTCCCGCGATTGTAAGCCCCCTGATCCTCGGCGGGTTTAGGGGCTGGTTCCTGTGCGTGAACAGCTCCGGCAAGCATCAGGGCAACCGCCGTGCCGCAGAGCTGCCGCAGCGGGATCATGGCATATCTGCCGGGGCTGCCGGCAGAACGAAACCGGATTCCGGCAACGCATCGGAAAGCGCCTTGCTTAGCGGATCATCCGCAGGTGCCGCAGGCATTGGCTGGGCAGTGTCCGGGACATCTTCTTCCGAGGTGTTTTCATATAGCGGTTGCTCCGCAGGAGCGGGAAGCGTCGCGGGCGCGGCGGAATTTGCGCCGATGGTTTCGGTCGTGGTGACGGCACGGATGATCGCGGCGGCAAGCGGTGCGGCGGCATTTGCCGGGACCTCTGTGTTGCCCGGTGTCATGGCGTCGTCCGGCCCTGTCATGGATGCGACCGGCGTGCCGCTTCTGCGCGGTGGCCGGGTCGCGGACAAAAGGACGGGCTGCGGGGCTTGCGCCTGCATCGAGGTTCCCGCGACACCGGCGGCCACAGTTGTCGCGGTGGCGGCCGGATCCGAAACCGCGCCGCTTTCGGGGGCTGGCACGGCGCCTGTCACATCGGCGATCGTCACCCCCGGCTCCAGAAATTCGACCTTCGTCTTGCCCGGTATCACCAGCCCGGCCAGTTCCCTTGCGTCCCAATTGGTCAGGCGCACGCAGCCATTCGACTGGTTGTGAAACAAGCGCGAGGGCGTGGGCGTGCCGTGAATGCCATAGGTAGGTTTGGTCAGGTCGATCCAGACATTGCCGACCGGCCCGTTCGGTCCGGGCGGCACGATCAGCGGTTTGTCATTGTCGCCCTGCCTGAAATTCTTTTCCGGGTTATAGGTATAGTTCGGGTTCAGGGCGACGGTGACCACGACGTGATTGCCCGAGGGCGAGGGCGTCGCGTCCGAACCAACCGTTGCCGGATAATCCACGATCATCTCGCCATTGCTGTCATAGGCGGCGACGCGGCGGCTTGCCTTGTCCACGATGATCCGCGTGACCTTGGTCTTGATAGGCTTGGCGGGGGCGGTGACCCGGATCGTCGCGCCGGGTTTCAGCTCGATGCCGGGATTGAGGAAGGCGATGAATTTCTCGTCCATGTGAAACCGTTCGCCCAGCTTTTCGGCGATGCTGGTATAGCCCATCGCGGTCATCGCGGCCTTTTCCGCGTAATCGGCGGGGATCTCGGCAACCAGCCCCTCGGCGTCCTCCTGGGTGATCTGATATTCCATGGTCTGCGGCGATGTGGAATATGGCAGCAACAATTGCCAGACCTGCGGATCCATCCGCCCGTCGACGGGCAAACCGGCGCGGCGCTCGAATGCCATCAAAGCGCTTTCACTCATCCCGCCCTTGTAGCCGTCAATGACCCCCGGAGAGGTTCCCGAGCGATCCAGCAAGACCTGAATCTTCGCCGTCAGGGCAGAGCGGCCCGGAGGCAGGTCGCCGCCCTGATAACTTGCCGTATCGATATCCGAGGCGCCAAAAACGGGCTGGCCATCCTGCGCAAGCGCCGGGGTCGCGGTGACTGCAAGGGCAAGCAACACCAGAGGGAAACGCCGGGGTAGAAAGGTCATTCATCTCTCCATCCATGTCAGAGGCACTTTCCACTTTCTGGTCCAAGAGTTCCAGAGGCCGCGCGGTTCAATTTTAGGTCAGGGGCGCGTTGTCGCACAGCCGATCCACTGCTATGCCGGTGCAGATGGTCAACGGGGACGGAGATATATGGAACCATCCTTGCTTGGCCTGATCGGGATCGTGATCCTTCTGGCCCTGCTGGCGCTCAGGTTTCCGGTCGCCCCGGCAACTTTCGTCATTGCAATCTGTGGCATCGGCCTGACAAGCGCCAGCAGCGGCGCCGGGTTCTTCCGGTGGCTGGCGGCAATTCCCCGCCTTCTGCGGGACGGGCTTCACCCCGAAGCGATAGGGATGCTGTTCCTGTTCGTATTGCTGGGCAATCTTGCATTCTATGCCGGGATCTCGACACGGGTATTCGACGCTGCCCGGGTCTGGTTGCGAAACCAGCCGGGCGGGCTTGCCATTGCGTCGGTACTGGGGTGCGGAGGTTTCGCGTCGCTGTCGGGCTCATCGGTCAGTTGCGCCTCGACGATGGGACGGATCTGCCTGCCCGGGATGCTGGAGCAGGGTTACGATCCAAGGCTTGCCGCCTCTTCGGTTGCCGTGGGGGGAACGCTGGGATCGCTTATCCCACCTTCGATGCTGTTCATATTCTATGGATTTCTGTCCGGGCAGTCCGTGGCGACGTTGTTCATCGCCGGAATCCTGCCGGGGCTTCTGTCGCTTGCCGGCATGATCGGGGTCATTGTCTGGTGGGTCCGCGAGGAACCCGCCGCCGCCCCCGGCCCGGTTCGGGTTTCCGCCAGCGGCATGCAGGCGATGGTTGCCCTGTGGCCCCCGATCGCGTTGCTGAGTATCATTATCGGCGGGCTGTTCCTTGGGATATTGTCGCCGCTTTCCGCGGCCGCGATCTGTGTCGGGCTGACATTTCTGATCGGCCTGTGGCAGGGGCGGCTGCCCGGTGACATGCTTTGGATCATTCTGCGGGATTCCGTTCTTCAGGCGGCTTCGCTCGTGCTGGCACTGGCGGCGGCGATGCTGTTTCTTGCCTTCATCAATGACACCGGCATCGCCGGCATCATGGCCGAGCGGCTGCACAGCAACGGCATGTCCGCCCTGAGCGTGATCGTGATCGCGGCGGCGATCCTGCTGGTCATGGGCATGTTCATCGAGCCGCTGGGGATCCTGATCATCTCGCTGCCGGTCCTGTTGCCGCTGATGCAGGTCTACGGGATGGATCAGATCTGGTTTGGCGTGATCGTCGTGAAGCTGCTTGAGATCGCCCTGATCACCCCGCCGGTCGGGCTGAATGTCTTCGTCATCAGTGGCGTTGCGCGAAATGTCACGAGTGAGCAGATCTTTGGCGGCGTCGCGCGTTTTCTGTTGGTGGACATATTGGTGCTGACGGTCCTGATCCTGTTTCCGGCAGTGTCGCTGCTATTGCCACGCATGATGGCGGGGTGATGCCTGGGTAAAATGGGTTGAGGACAGGGCTCTGGCTCGTCGCACGCGGCCCGGCTCGCCGGATTATCAGGATGAAGAAGCGGGCTGGAAGTGGTTTCAGGGCCGCATTACGGGAACGAAAAGGCCCCGCCATTCACATATGGCGGGGCAAGGCGGTTCCGCCGCCGACGTCGTGATGGCGGAACTGCGGCGAAATCGTGGATGACTCAGCTGGGGCGCGAAACCTCGCCCTCCATCTCGGCGCGGATCTGCTGACGCAGGATGTCGATGGGGATCATCTTGCCTTCACGGCGGAAATGCCAATAGGTCCAGCCATTGCAGGAGGGCGCGCCTTCCAGCGCCGCGCCGACCTGATGGATCGAACCCTTCACGTCATTCCCGATCAGGCTGCCATCGGCGCGGACCTTGGCCTTGTGACGGCTGCCGATGGAAAACAGTTCCTCGCCGGGGCGCAGCATGCCGCGTTCCACCACCTGACCAAAGGGGACACGCGGTTCGGCCCGCTTCGCCTTGGTGGTGGCAATCGCCTCGCTGTCAAAGCGGCGGATGCGGGACAGGCGCTTTTCGGCGACCTTGCGATAAGATTCCTCGCGCTCGATGCCGATGAAATCGCGGCCCAGCATCTTGGCGACCGCGCCGGTCGTGCCGGTGCCGAAGAACGGATCGAGCACGACATCGCCGGGATTGGTGGTGCCGACCAGAACGCGGTGCAGCAAGGCTTCGGGCTTTTGGGTCGGGTGAGCCTTGTCACCCTGATCATCCTTCAGACGTTCGCCACCATTGCAGATCGGGATCACCCAGTCCGAACGCATCTGCACGCCTTCGTTCAGGGATTTGAGTGCCTCGTAATTGAAGGTATATTTCGAGCTGTCCGATTTGGCGGCCCAGATCAGCGTCTCATGCGCATTCGTCAGGCGCTTGCCGCGGAAATTCGGCATCGGGTTCGATTTCCGCCAGATCACGTCATTCATGATCCAGAAGCCCTGATTTTGCAGTTCGGCGCCAACGCGGAAGATATTGTGATAGCTGCCGATCACCCAGATCGCGCCATCGGGCTTCAGCAGGCGGCGCGCGGCGGCCAGCCAGTCGCGGGTCAGTTGGTCATAGGCGGCATAGCCTGCGAACTGATCCCATTCGTCATCGACGGCATCCACGCGGGAATTGTCGGGCCGGAGAAGATCCCCCCGAAGCTGGAGATTATAGGGCGGATCGGCAAAGATCAGATCAACGCTACCCTCGGGCAGGGAATTCATGATCTCGACACAATCGCCCGCCAGAATTTGGTTCAGCGGTAGGGAACACGCGGCAGCCGCGCGCTTTTCTTTGATCTTCGTCATCTCTCGTGCCTCTGCATGCCGGATTTGCCCGGTCTGGTATGGACACCAAGATGAGTCAGGAGTGATTCGGCGTCAATTTCTTTTTTAAATCAATTGCTTGTAGTTCCATCTTTACACAAGATATTGTGGACGGGCCTGAAGGAACGTCTATGGTGAGGGGTCACCCCAAGATCTAGAAGCGCCTGTTTATGGGCCGGAGTCGGATAGCCCGCATTCACCTCCCAGCCATAGCCGGGGTGCTGTTGCGCCAAATCCACCATGATGCAATCGCGCAACAGCTTCGCCACGATCGATGCCGCCGCAATGGTCAGAGAGCGGGCATCCCCTTTGACGATTGCTTCGGCCGGAACGGTCAGATCGCGCGGGATGCGGTTGCCGTCGACAAGCACATGATCGGGCCGTTGCCGCAATCCCGAGACGGCGCGGCACATGGCCAGATGCGAGGCGTGATAGATGTTCAGCCGGTCGATCTCTTCCACGCTGACATGGGCCACCGACCAGTCGCATTGCTGCATGATCTGCCTGCCGAGGGTTTCGCGCCGCGCAGGCGTCAGCTTCTTGGAATCGTTCAGGCCGTCAGGGATATTTTCGGGATCCAGCACGACCGCCGCCGCGGTCACCGGACCGGCCAGCGGACCGCGTCCGACCTCGTCCACCCCGGCGATGATACCGGCGCCATTTGCCAGGGCGGCGAGTTCGAAGCTGAAATCGGGCAGGGTCATCCGGTGATCGTGACCGGGGGAATGGGGGTTTCCTCCAGATTCACGCCCTCGCCCTCGCGGTCGACGACAAGGAATTCGGCCGGGCGGTCAAGCGGAGTCAGAACGCCATGCCAGACGCCTGCGCGCAGGTTGACCCCCATGCCCGACGGAACCAGAAAGGCGCGGGGCGCACCGGGGCGGCCATCTTCGTCGGGGGCCACGACCGAAAGCCACGGGTCGGGGCCAAGCGGCATGAAGGCCTGCGATCCAAGCGGATGCCGTTCCAACAGGGCGCAATCATAGGGCAGGCTGACGGGCTCCGAGCGGAAAAGCGAGATGATCGCCTCTCCGCCGCCGCGTTCAACCGTGGCCAGCGCGTGATGGCGTTCGCAGCGGCCCTCGTTGATCAGCTTGTCGGGGGATGGGCGCAGCGTCAGCAATTCTCCATAAGGGGCGAAGGCCTCTGCGGTGATCGGCTCGGCTTTGATGCTTGTCATGTGATCTCCTCTCTCGGGCGGAGATTATCCTTTGCGGGCCAGCCCGTCGAGAATGCGGTGCTTGATCGCGCGCATCAGAGCAGGGTCGGACAGCAAGGCGACCTCTTCCCGGGCTGCGTGGGACATCTCTTTGCAATCATTGGGATTTCTGCGCGCCCATTCGAGTTTTTCACCCAGATCGCCGCAATATCTCTGTAATGGTATATAGTGTTTCCACGGTTTGAAACGTCCCGAGAAATAGGCTTCCCAGCCGTCCTCCTCTTTCAGCAGGACCGAACGGCTGTTGATCATCGGAATGAAATTCGAGCCGTGATCGAAACCGGTCATGCAAAGCTGATAGCGGAAATCATGGAAGAAGCCCGGCCCCTCGCGGCGGGTGCAAAAGGGGGAAAGCAGGGGATCCTTCGCGAAATGGCGGAAGCTCCATGCCAATCCGATGCGGATGTCGCAATGGGGATGGCCGAACCAGCGGCGCACGACGGCCATGCGGTTGGTGCGGCATAATCCCTGCCATGCGATTTCCCGCGCCTGCGCATCGTTACCGGCCGCCGCCATTTCTCGCATATATCGCAATGAGGAGCGGCCGGGCCGGATCCCGTCGCTATACTCGTTTCCCGAGATCATGCCGCGCCAGACCAGTTTGTCCTGCTTGTCCTCGAAGAGCGTCCTGTCCGGGCAGGGCGTGACATAACCCCGATGTCCCGGCCCCATCATCTCGGGCAGGGGCCACAGGATGGCATTGCCCGCGCCCTCGCGGCGGTTATGGCAAAGAACCGGCTTGTCCAGCGGCGCCCCCGGTGTCGCGCCAAGCCAGCGGGCGTCCTCCATATCGATATTCGCCGCATCGCGACGCCCAAGGCCAAGGATGTCGTTGATGACCGCTTCGGCGCGGCGCTGCTTGAAATCCAGCGTGGGATCGGCCAGAGCGATCTCGCCGCGACCGCCGGGCAGATCGGTAATGGCGACCGGACAGGCATGGCCCGCGCGGTCCAGTACCTGCGTTCCGCCATCCCATTCGCAATAAAGCGGGGACAGCCCGGCGAGATTGCCGGTTCCGGGATCGCAATGACCCTTCAGGCAGAAGCGGGCGACATCCTCGACGAATTCCTCGGCCCGCTGCGGCGGGGTTTCAGGGGCCGGATCGAACATGCGCAGCAGCGTTCGTTCGATTTCCGGCTCCTTGTTGAAAAACCACCCGCTATGGCGCGGCGATTTGGGCATCGGCAGGATCGGGTCAAGGCGGCGGCGCAGATCCTCCAGCGTGTCGGTTTCGGTATCCACCCGGATCAAGGCGGGATCGTCACCGAAATACGTCTCGACGGCATCCAGATGTGCCTGCCAGTCTCGCGTCCAGAGGTCGGGCAGTTCTGCTTCGCTTACGCCATAATGCGCTGCATAGGCCTTGGTTGTCGTACCACTCTCGGCAACCATGCGGTCAAGAAGCCAGGCATCCGGTTCGCGCAGGGTCAGGATAAACCGCGCATTCGGGAAATATTGGTGCAGATAGGCAAAGCTGCGCCAACTTTCCAATGGCGGTTTCCACCAGGGTTTGAGACGGTACAGGCCGGTGAACAGCCGTTTTGTTGGCCAGTCGCGCAGCGGTGCCTGCCCGGTCGCCTGCGACCAGGCGATATCCTCGGCAAGTTTGCCCTGTTCATCGTAAACATAATCATATCCGTTCAGCCCGAACAGGCGGGCGATCCGGCGGGCACCGCATTGATCGGGGCTAATATGGAAAAAGACGGGCTCTTGCGGCATCAGCCCCTCAGGCGACCTTGCGAGGGTAACAGGATGGCCAGCAGACCAAGGACCGGCAGGCCCGAGCAGTACAGAAAGACCTGCTGGATGCCATATATGTCGGCCATTCCGCCAAGCGCGGCGGCCGCGATGCCGCCCATGCCGAAGGCAAAGCCAAAGAACAGCCCGGCGATCATGCCGGTCCTGCCGGGAACCAGTTCCTGCGCAAAGACGACAATGGCCGGAAAGGCAGAGGCCATGATCAGCCCGATCACCACGGCAAGTACCGCGGTCGGGATCAGCCCGACATGTGGCAGTGCCAGTGTGAAGGGCAGGACGCCGAGGATCGAGAACCAGATGACGCGCAGCGGCCCGACCCGGTCGCCGACGATACCGCCCAGCATCACGCCTCCGGCCATGCCTGCCAGGAACAGGAACAGCATTACCTGTGCCCCCTGTGCTCCGAGACCGAATTTCTCGATGGTGAAGAAGGTGAAATAACTGGTCATCGCCGCACCGTAGATATTCTTGGCAAAGGTCAGTAGCGCCAGCACGACGATTGCCTGAATGACGACATTGCGCGGCAGTTTCAGGGTGGTATCGGGCTTGGTCGTCGATGCGCGCCTGCGTCCTTCGGCCCAGTTCCCGACCTGATAGAGCGTTGCGACGCCAAGCGCGGCAGCCACCGCAAACCATGCAACCGCAGGCCGGCCCAGCGGAACCACGATGAATGCCGCCAGAAGCGGTCCCAGCGACTGGCCGAAATTGCCGCCAAGCTGGAACAGGGATTGCGCGGTCCCGAACCTGCCGCCCGAGGCAAGGCGCGCCACGCGCGAACTTTCGGGATGGAACACCGCCGAGCCGATCCCGACCAGCATCGCGCCGGTCAGCAATGTCCAATATTGATGCGCAAAGGCAAGCAGCAGCACGCCGCAAAAGGTCGAGCCCATCCCGATCGACAGCGAGCGCGGCTGCGGGTGCCGGTCCGTGGCGATCCCTATCAGTGGCTGCAGCAGTGAGGCAGTGACCTGAAAGGCAAGGGTCATGACGCCGATCTGCGTATAGGATAGCGAGAATTCCTCGCGGAGCAGCGGATAGATCGCCGCCAGCATCGATTGCATGACGTCGTTGATCATGTGGCAGGCACTGATCGCCACCAGAACAGTCCATGCCGTACCGGTTCCGCGTAACGGCGAAGGGGTTGTAGGCTGAGTGATTTGCACGGTCATGACGCGCCCTCGATCCGCAGATTGTCAATGCGACATTGCCGCAGATACCTTAATCCTTGCAGAATACGCAAGATGTGGATGCGATTTCGTCGTCTCTTCCGACACCCGAGGCCCGTGGCGCTGCGCGGCTGGCCAATGCGAAAGGGCGGACCTCTCGGCCCGCCCCTTTTTTCGCGCCTGATGTTCTGATGTGTCGTCAGCGGCGAAGCTGATCAAGCACGATCGAGGTCGGATATCCGTCCGGTGTCACGCCGATCGAGCGCTGGAAGGCCGCGACGGATTCCATCGTGCCCGAACCGAACAGCCCGTCGATTTCGCCGTCATAGAAGCCCTTGGCCCGCAGGCGCCGCTGAATTTCCTCGCGCTCCGAACTGCTGAGCGTGCGATCATTGCGCGGCCAGCTTCCCTGGATACCCGCGCGCCCGGCAATCCGTTCGCCCAGGAAAGCGACGCCAAGGGCATAATTGTCCGAGTTGTTATAACGCAGGATCGACCGGAAATTGTCGAGGATCAGGAAGGCAGGGCCGTTCGCGCCCGCTGGCATGATGATCGAACCGTTACCCGAAGGCAGGCCTCCGCCGCCCATCCGCCGGACCCCCTGCGAGGCCCATGTGCCGGTGGACTTCCGCGTGCCCTTGCCGATCTGGCTGTAATTGAAGCCGGACGGAAGCTGAACCTCGGCCCCCCATGGCTGCCCGCGCTGCCAGCCGTTGCGCGCAAGATAAGCTGCGGTCGAGGCAAGCGCATCGGTCGGGTCCTCGGACCAGATGTCGCGGCGGCCATCGCCGGTGAAATCAACGGCATATTCCAGATAGGAGGTCGGCATGAACTGGGTATGCCCCATGGCCCCCGCCCAGCTTCCCAGCATATGCGCGGGGTCGATATCGCCGGCCTGCAGGATCTTGAGCGCGGCGATAAGCTGGTTCTGGAACATCTCGCCCCGGCGGCCGTCATAAGCCAGAGTGGTCAGGGACGGGATGATCTGCATCTTGCCGCGGTTGGCGCCGAAATTCGACTCCATCCCCCAGACGGCCAGCACGATTTCGCCCGGCACGCCATAGCGGGATTCGATGGCGTTCAAGGTGCGCGAAAGCTGGTTGCGTTTCTGCTGCCCGGTCGAGATACGCGAATCCGATACGGCGCTGTCCAGATACAGCCAGACCGGGCGCGAGAATTCGGCCTGCTTGCGATCCAGCCTGATCACGTCGGGATTGTAGCGCGCGAACTGCATGGCGCGATCGTAGGTCCCCGCCGAAATGCCCGAGGACAATGCGCGGGACCGGAAAGACTGGACGAAACGCTGCAATCCGGCCTCGTCTCCCGGCGCGGCGGCAGGGATCGGGTCGGGCGTGACCGATCCGCCCGAACTGCCCGAATTGCTGGCATAGGGGCCGGCACAGGAAGCTATGGCGGAGATCATGGCCGCGGAAAGGATGAACCGTGAAAATGTCATGTCGTTTGCCTGTTCGTGACTGCTGCTGTTCTTATTGTGATCGAGTGTAACGAAACTGTGGTCAGTTGGATAGAGGCCGAAAGCGAATCGGCGGAATCCGTTCACTCATCGGCATTGCTGCCGTCACATCCTTTGAAAAACGGCTGCATCTGCGCGATGATCACCGCATTCTCCTGCAATGCGCGATCCATCAGGGCGCGTTCCTCCTCGTCGATCTCGTGCCCTTCGTCCAGCCGTTCCTGAAGCGTGCCGTATCCGGTGACGTCCAGCGGGGCCATCTCGGCCTGTTTCAGGATCGCGACGGTTTCGCGCACAGCCTCGGCCTCATCCTTGCCCGAGGCATAGCACATCAGTGCCGCGCCGGTCGAACCATCGGGAAGGCCGTCGCCCTTGCTGCGCCCGACCTCGACAAGCAGCGTGAAGACTTCCATCAGGGCTGTTCCTTCCATTTGGCGCGGGATAACCTTGACCGCAATTGACTACAGGAGGGACGGATGAGCAAGAGTTTGGCCCGCGTCAAGGCCGCGCTCGATACGGCGGGGGAAGCGGTCGAGATCGTGGAAATGGGAGAATCCACCCGTACCGCTGCCGAGGCCGCCGCGGCGGCGGGATGCGAGATCGACCAGATCGCCAAATCGATCATTTTCCGCGGCGAAATCACCGGGCATGTCGTCCTGTTCCTGACCGCGGGCGGAAATCGTGTCGATCCTGCCAAGGCAGCCCGGGTTGCCGGACAGCCTTTGGGCAAGGCCGACGCGGCTCTGATCCGGGCGGAAACGGGTTTCGCGATCGGCGGCGTGGCACCGGTTGGACATCTCAGACCTGTCGAGGCATGGTACGATCCGCGCCTGTCGGAATTCGACAGGGTCTGGGCGGCGGCGGGCACGCCACGCCATATCTTTGCAATTGCGCCGCAGCGGCTTGTGACGCTGGCCGGCGCGAAAGAGGCGGATTTCGTCGCCTGACAAGCGATTTCCGGATATCGAAGAAGGAATGCGAGATGCAGCAACCCATGATGACGCTGAATGACGGGCGGAAGATGCCTCAACTGGGATTGGGGGTCTGGAAGATCCCGGCGGAGGAAACCGCCGGTGTCGTGGCCGAGGCGTTCGGGAACGGTTACCGGCTGATCGACGGCGCCAAGCTTTACGGCAATGAAGAAGGGCTTGGGCAGGCGGTTCGCGACACCGATATCCCGCGCGAAGAGATCTTCGTCACCTCGAAGCTCTGGGCCGATCATCACGGGCGCGACAAGGCGTTGCGGGGCTTCGATGCCACGATGGAACGTCTTGGGCTGGAATATCTGGATCTCTATCTGATCCATTGGCCGGTGCCTGCACAAGATCTGTATGTCGAGACATGGCGGGCCTTGGTCGAATTGCGCGATTCCGGGCGCGTGAAATCCATCGGCGTCGCGAATTTCCACGAGCCGCATCTGCGCCGTCTGGTCGACGAAACCGGCACCGTGCCAGCGGTGAACCAGATCGAACTGCACCCGGCATTCGCCCAGACCCATCTGCGCGGGGTGAATAAAAACCTTGGCATCATTACCCAAAGCTGGGCGCCGCTGGGCCGGGGCGCGGATTTCGACGCCGTGTCCGGTATTGCCCGGCGGCTGGAGGCCACGCCCGGGCAGGTCATCATCGCCTGGCATCTGGCGCATGGCCTGTCGGTGATCCCGAAATCCAGCAATCCCGAACGTCAAAGGCAGAATTTCGCGGCGCTGGAATTGCGGTTGAGCGATGCGGATATCGCGGCCATCGACGCGCTCGACCGGGATAACCGCACCGGCCCGAATCCCGACGAATTCACCGGTTAGCGCAAGCCTCGCCCGCTCTGGAAACTGCCCTTTCTTCTTCTTTGTCCAAAGACCTCGGGGGTCGCCGGCGGGTCGCGCCGCTGGTTCAAGAGACCAGCCGGCGACGGGGCTGACCCCCTGCCTGTCGCCTGGATCAGCCCAGCAACCTGCATGTCAGCGGGCTGTTCGGCCGGGTAAGCGCCTCGATCACGTCGTAATGGTGGCGGCCCGGATCGATGACGCAGTCGGTGGCCGCGCCCAACCCGGCCCATATATCCGCCAAAAGCCGCGCCTGCCGCAGGAATTCGGGCCGCTCGGCGCCGCCGACCCATGTCGTGACCGGAATATCCGGGCATGGCGTCAGCAATGCGGGGCTCTCGCTTCGTGCCTCGGCCATGTCGATGGCCAGGACATCATTCATCGCGGTCCGCATCATCGCGCGCAGATCGGCAAGCGGAGAAATCGGCACGCATGCGGAAATGCGGGCCGCCACCCCGCCGGGCAGGGTGCCGTCATCGCAGATCATCCGCGCGGCCAGATGTCCCCCGGCGGAATGCCCGGTCAATGCGACAGGCCCGGCGATCCGTCCGGCCGCGTCGGAAATGACCGATGCGACCTGCCGGGTCATCTGCGCGATGCGCGCGCCGGGGGCAAGCGTGTAGCCGGGCATCAGCACCGCCCAACCCCGTGCCACCGGCCCGGCGGCCAGATGCGACCAGATCGCGGGACCGGTTTTCATCCAGAAACCGCCATGAATGAATACCGCCAGCCCCTTCGCCGTGTTCTCAGGCAGGAACAGATCGCCGCCGTCGATATTTTCCTGGCGCGCCGTCTTGCGAAAGGCGGCGGCCTCGGCCTCCCACCTTGCCGGGTAGTCGTTTCCGCCGGGAATATGCGCGGCATTCGCATAGGCGTCGTCCCAATCTTCAACCTGATACAGCATCCGCAGCCTCTTTCCGTTTCCGTTGAGTGTTGCCATTGTTATCACCCATATCAAGCCGGGCGAAATGGGGGCCGGTTTCGGTCATGGGCGGATTTCCGATGCCGGACCCATGACATGCGATGGATGGACCCGCCCGAGTCTTTCGGAACACAAGCCGGGATCTGCCCAATTTTGCAAAAAACCGATATGACGTTGCGACAAGGGACTTTCCATTAGCGAGTTCCCAAAGCAAGAATACGTGGTTAACGGGGCACTGCCATGATCAACAGATATCTTGCGCCAATCCTGATTGCATTTCTGCCGGTGTCCATCGGCTGGGCCGAAACGGACAATCTGCGGGTCGAATTCGTGACCGCCGAGAAAAAACCCCTGCTGCTCGATTTGCGGCTTTCGGGGACGATGGAAGCAAGTGACAGCGTCGATCTGGGATTCCGCCAAAGCGGGCGTATTACCGAAGTGCTGGTCGAAGAGGGGGATCATGTCGCGCAGGGCGATCCGCTGGCCCGGCTTGATTCGGTGCAGCAGGAACAGGGGCTGAACGTGGCCGAGGCCAGTCTTGCCGCCGCCCGTGCGACTTACGAACAGGCAAAACAGGCTGCCGACCGGGCAAACGCCATGCTGGAACGCGGTGTGGGAACGCGCGCGGCCCGCGATCAGGCGGCGCAGGCATTATCCGAGGCGGCAGGGGCGGTCGAGCGTGCCGAAAGCAGCGTCGATCAGGCGCGCCGGGCTTTGGACGAGGCGGTGCTGCGTGCGCCGGACGATTCGGTGGTGACGGGGCGCGATATGTCGCCGGGGCAGGTCGTGGGTGCGGCGCAGCCGGTGGTGTCGCTGGCCAGCGTGGGCGGACTTGAGGCGGTGTTCAACTCTCCGGATCATCCATTGCTGGACAGCGCGATGGGGGCCGAGGTCAGCCTGACCACGATCGACGTCGAAGGTCCGGAAATGACCGCGACCGTGACCGAAATCGCGCCGCTCGTCGATCCGGCCACCGGCACGGTCACGGTCCGCGCGAGGATCGAGAACGGCCCGGAAGGCGTGGCTCTTCTGGGTGCGGCTGTCCGCGGGCAATTGCGGGTGCATAGCGATAGCGGCATCGTGGTGCCCTGGACGGCACTGACCCGGCAGGGGAAGACGGCGGCGGTCTGGATCGTGGACGAGCAGGGAGAGGTCAGCCTTGCCCCGGTCGAAATCAGTCATTTCTCGGATCATGGCGTGTATCTGTCAGCCGGGCTCGAGCCTGGGCAGATCGTGGTCGGCGCGGGCTCGCAATTGCTTTACCCGGGACGCGTCGTGGAAGCCGCGGGGGGACAGCCATGATACGGATGACGGTACTGGCCTGCGCGGCGATGGTGGCGGCGTTTCCGGCCGCGGGGTTCGAATTGCCCGACTGGCTGGGCTTTCGCGGCGAGGCTGCGACCGAGCAGCCGCCGCGCCCGGTCGTCACCGAGATCGTCGAGGATCGCGGTGACGATGCCCGTTCGCTTCCCGGAACCATTGCCTCCAAGACTCAGGTGACGATGGCGTTTCAGACCCTTGGCCGGATGATATCGCGTCATGTGGAGCTTGGCGATGCCGTCGAGCAAGGCGCGCTTCTGGCGGAATTGGCGACCGAGGATCTGGCGGCCACCACCCGCGCCGCCACTGCCGCGGTCGATGCCGCAGAGGTGCAGCTTTCCACCGCCCGGACCACGCTGGAGCGGACACAGGCGCTGGCCGGGCGTGGTGTTGCGTCGGACGCGCAGCTTGAACAGGCGCAGCGGGCCATGGCCGCCGCGCAGGCCACAGCCGATCAGGCGAATTCGGAGCTGATCCAGGCGCAGGATGCCGAGGGCTTTGCCAGAATGACCGCGCCCTTCGCCGGAGTGGTCAGTGCGGTTTACGAGGCGCCGGGTGCGGTGGTCGACGCAGGTGGCCCGATCCTCCAATTATCGGCGGAAGACGGGCGCGAGGCATTGCTTGACCTGCCTGAATCCGCGCTTGCGGCATTGCCGGACAATGCCGTGTTCACCATCTGGCAACGCAGCGCGCCGGAACGGACCGTCACCGCGACGCTGGACCGGATCGAGCCGCTGGCGGATATCGCGACCCGCACCAGAAGGCTGCATCTGACATTGCCGGCGGATGCGCCTTTCCGGCTGGGCACGCTGATCCGGGCGCGGGTCGGCACACCGGGCGAGCCTGCACTGACGCTGCCCGACGCGGCGATCTTTCAGCAGGACGGTCAGCCGCATGTCTGGCGGGTCAGCCGTAAAGGAGAGATCGGGCAGGTTCAACCGGTGCCGGTGGGCATCGGACTCAGTTATCGTGGCCGGGTTCTGGTCACGGATGGGCTTGCCATCGGCGATGAGGTGGTCATCCGCGGCGTGAATTCGCTGGAACCCGATCAGAAGGTGGGACGGAGGGTCGAACCGTGAGCCGCTTCAATCTTTCGGACTGGGCGCTGCGTCACCGCAGCTTCGTGTGGTTCCTGCTGGTTCTGTCGCTGCTTGCCGGGGCGATCAGCTATATGAATCTGGGCCGCGAGGAAGATCCGAATTTCACCATCAAGACCATGGTGATCTCGGCCGCGCTGCCGGGAGCGAATATCGAGGATACCCTGAAGCAGGTCACTTCGCGTATCGAAACCAAGCTGGAGGAGCTGGACGAACTGGATTTCACCCGCTCGGTCACGATGCCGGGGCAGGCGGTGGTCTATGTCGAATTGCTGCCGACCACGCGCGGCCCCGAAGTGCCCGAGATCTGGCAGCGCGTGCGCCAGATGATGTCCGATATCCAGTCGGAATTTCCGCAGGAATTTCAGGGCTTTCAGTTCAATGACGATTTCGGCGACGTTTTCGGCAATATCTATGCGTTCACGAGTGACGGCTTCACGCTGCGCGAAATGCGCGACCGGGTCGAGACGATCCGCAAGCGCGTCGCGGCGCTTCCGGCTGCCGGCAAGACCGAGCTTCTGGGCGTGCAGGACGAACGGATATATCTTGAATTCTCGACCGCGCGGCTGGCGGCGCTTGGCCTGAATCAGCAGCAGGTCATGGAGACGCTGGCCAATCAGAACGCGATCGCCCCTTCGGGCGTCGTGCAGGACGGCCCCGAGCGGGTCCTGGTCCGTGTCGGCGGGCAGTTCGATGACGCCGATTCCATCTCTGCCGTCAATCTTCGCGTCGGCGAGCGGTTCTTCAATCTGGGCGATGTGGCGACGATTACCCGGGGCTATGAGGACCCGCCCGAAGCTCTGTTCCGCTACAAGGGACAGTCCGCGATAGGTTTGCAGATCGGGATGCGCGAGGGCGAGAATATCCTTGAATTCGGCAAGGAGCTTGATCTTCTGATGGACGGTGTGGCCCGCGACCTGCCGGTGGGGATCGAAATGGCAAAGGTCGCCGATCAGCCGCATGTCGTCGACGAGGCCGTAGGTCATTTCGTGCAGGCCCTGGCCGAGGCGGTGATCATCGTCCTGATCGTCAGCTTCGTCAGTCTTGGTTTCCGGGCCGGGTTCGTCGTGACGCTGACCATTCCGCTGGTTCTGGCGATCACCTTTGTCATACTTGAGCTCTACGGCATCACCCTTCAGCGGATCTCGCTGGGCGCTCTGATCATCGCGTTGGGCTTGCTGGTCGATGATGCGATGATCGCGATCGAAACCATGATCTCGCGGCTTGAGGTCGGGGAATCCCTTTCCAGGGCGGCAAGCTATGCATGGACCTCGATCGCCTTCCCCATGCTGACCGGCACTCTGGTCACGGTGGCGGGGTTCATTCCGATCGGCCTGAACAATTCGGCGGCGGGTGAGTTCACCTTTTCGCTGTTCGTGGTCATCGCGGTATCGCTTCTGATCTCGTGGATCGTGGCGGTGCTTTTCGCGCCGCTGCTGGGCGTGACCTTCCTGAAGGAAAATCTCGCGCATCATCAGGAACGGAAGGGCTGGCTGCGCCGGGGGTTCCACCGGCTCCTGCGGGCGGGAATGCGGTTCAAATGGGTGACCATCGCTGTCACTCTGGCGATATTCGGGATCTCGCTATGGGGCATGCAATTCGTCGAACAGCAGTTCTTCCCCGATTCCGACCGCACCGAAGTGCTGGTCGATATCGGCGAGCGGCAGAACGCCTCGATCACCAAGACCCGCGAGGATATGGATCGTCTGGAAGCGCATCTTGCCGATAATGAGGACGTGCTGTTCTGGACCTCCTATGTCGGGCGGGGCGCGCCGCGCTTCATCCTGTCGATGGATGTGCCCACGCCGGGGCCGCATATGGGCCAGATCGTCATTCAGACCCCCAGCGCCGCCGCCCGCGACAGGGTCAAGAACATGCTGAACGACCTTGCTGTCACGGATTTCCCGGGCGTCGATATCTATGTGAAGAATCTCGAGATCGGGCCGCCGGTGGGCAAGCCGGTGCAATATCGCGTCAGTGCCCCCGGTACGGATCAGGCCCGCGATGCCGCGCGGGGACTTGCCGCCGTGCTGGCATCCGAGCCGCGCCTGCGCGATATCGCGCTGGACTGGAACGAGCCCGCCCGCGTGATCCGGCTCGAGGTCGATCAGGATCAGGCGCGCAAGCTTGGCGTGTCGGGGCAGGATATCTCCGAGGCGCTTTCGGCGGTGTTCTCGGGCAAGACGATAACGCAGTTGCGGGACGATATCTTCCTGATCAATGTCGTGGCGCGCGGCGTCGATACGGACCGGCAATCGCTGGATTCGATCCGCAACCTTCAGCTTCAGACGGGATCGGCCGGAAATATTCCGCTGATGTCGGTCGCCAGCCTCGAATACGATACCGAGCAGCCCCTGATCATGCAGCGCAACGGTCTGCCGACGGTGACCGTCAAGGCGGCGATCAATGGTGCCGATCAGCCCGCGACGCTGGTGCAGGCATTGGATGGCGCGGTGTCGGATTATGCGGCCACGCTGCCCGAAGCGGTCAATATCGAAATAGGAGGCTCGGTCGAGACCTCGGGCGACAGTCAGGAGCCGATCGCGGCGGTCGTGCCGGTCATGCTGCTGATCATGGCGCTGCTGGTCATGGCGCAGATGCAAAGCATCCGCCTGTCGCTGATCGTCTTTGCCGCCGCGCCTCTGGGGCTGATCGGCGTCGTCGCCGTATTGGTGCCCTTCGGCGTGCCGATGGGTTTCGTCGCGATCCTTGGGATATTGGCGCTTATCGGCATCCTGATCCGCAATTCGGTCATCCTCGTTCACGAGATTCAGGTGCTTCTGGAAAAAGGCAGGTCGAAATGGGATGCGGTATTCGAGGCATCGGACAGCCGCGCCCGGCCCATCCTGCTGACAGCGGCGGCGGCTTCGCTGGCGCTGATTCCGATCGCCCGGCAGGTGTTCTGGGGACCGATGGCATTCGCCATGATGGGCGGCATCATCGCGGGTACGCTGGTGACGCTGATCTTCGTTCCGGCGCTTTACTGCGCCGTGTTCGGAGTGCGCCAGCCAGAGGCAGAGGCCAAGTGATCGCCACCAGCCTTCTTCTTCACCCAAATATCCCGGGGGCGGGTGGTACGCCACTGGTTCGAAAACCACCCGGCGACGAGACAGCGCCCCCAACCATTAGCGGGCCGCAGATAATTCGGTGGCTGCGGTCACGCCGGGGATGCTCTAGCCAGATCCCGGGCGCTTGTCGGAAAGGCGGATAATGGTGCTTTGAAGCCTTTGGGCCAGCGGGGTCAGTACGCGGCGGCGCAGGCTCAGCAAGTAATAGGGCGAGACGCGGATGTCATGCGGCGTCCGCAGCACCGAGAAACCCGCATTGATGGGCGGATGGGTCAGCATCCGGGCCAGTTCTTCGGATAGCGGCGAAACCGCGTCGCTATTTGACAGATAGGCGATCGTGAACAGCAGCGACGCGCTGTTCACGACCCGTGTGGGTTCCGGGATCCCGACGCCTGCAAATGCCGCCAGAGTGGCCTCGCGTATCGGGGCGCCGCGGGTCTGCATGATCCATTCATATTCCAGAAGCTGCGTCAGCGTGACCGGGTCATGCCGTGTCATCGGATGACCTGCCCGGACCAGAAACCGGACCCTTTCGCCCGACATTTCACGAATGTTGAAATCCTTGCTGTCGAATTCGGGCAGGATGCGGGCAAGCGCCAGATCCATTTCGCCCGCGGCCAGATATGTCAGCAATTCGCGCGACGGCTGCACGTCGACGGTGATTTCGGCCTTGGGTGATGTCGCCTTCACCTCGCGGATGGCCGAGACCACGATGTCGACGGCCGGGCCGGTCACCGCGCCGATCCGGACCGATCCCGCCTCGCCGCCTTTCATTTCCCGGATATCGCTGGCCATGCTGCCATATTCCCGCAGGATGGCCTGCGCGCGTCGCAGGACCGAAAGCCCGATCTCGGTCGGCTCCATGCCCTTGGGTTGCCGCAGGAACAGTCTGGCGCCGATCTTCTGCTCGATACCCGCAAGCATGCGCGAGGCCGCCGGCTGGGTCATGCCACAGGCTTCAGAGGCCATCTGAAGCTGTCCGTGCTGCGCGATCTCTTGAATCAGGCGCAGCTGGACAGGTTTCAGGAGTGAGTGGGTGTTGGGATATGACATATCAAACAAGGTATGTGGATTGCAGGTTTTGGCATTTTACAGTCAAGACGACGTTTTGGTAAAGCAATCCGTGTACCGCGATTTCCGGCGGTCATTTTGTCAGATAAAGAAGTCTGCCAATCAGGGAGGTTACCATGAAATTCAAGATCGCAGCGGTTGCGCTGTCGCTTGGCATGTCCGGGTTTGCGTTCGGGGCCATGGCTGAAACAATCGGCATCGCCATGCCCACCAAGTCATCCGCGCGCTGGATCGACGATGGAAACAACATGGTCAAGCAGTTCCAGGAGGCCGGATACGAGACCGACCTGCAATATGCCGAGGACGATATTCCGAATCAGCTTGCCCAGGTCGAGAACATGATCACCAAGGGCGTCGACGTGCTGGTCATCGCCGCCATCGACGGCACCACGCTGTCGAACGCATTGGCGAATGCGGCGGCCGCCGATATCAAGGTGATCGCCTATGACCGCCTGATCCGCGATACGCCCGATGTCGACTATTACGCGACCTTCGACAATTTTCAGGTCGGCGTGCAACAGGCCAACACGGTGGTGCAGGGCCTCAAGGAACGTTTTCCCGATGTGAAGCCGTGGAATGTCGAATTGTTCGGCGGAAGCCCGGACGACAACAATGCCTATTTCTTCTATGATGGCGCGATGTCGGTATTGCAGCCGATGATCGACTCGGGCGAGATCGTCATTCCGTCCGGTCAGATGGGCATGGACACGGTGGGGACGCTTCGCTGGGATCCGGCGACCGCGCAGTCGCGGATGGATAACCTGCTGTCGGCCAACTATACCGACAAGGAAGTGCATGGCGTGCTGTCGCCTTATGACGGCCTGTCCATCGGTATCCTGTCCTCGCTGAAAGGCGTCGGCTACGGTTCGGGCGATCTGCCGATGCCGATCGTCAGCGGTCAGGATTCCGAGGTGCAGTCGGTCAAGTCGATCATCGCGGGCGAGCAATATGCGACGATCTTCAAGGATACCCGCAAGCTGGCCGAAGTCACCGTCGACATGGTGAATGCGATGCTGGAGGGTGAAGAGCCCGAGATCAACGACACCGAGACCTATGACAACGGCGTCAAGGTCGTGCCTTCCTATCTGCTGGAGCCGGTGGCAGTGGATGGATCGAACTGGGAAGAGGTCCTGATCGGTTCGGGCTATTACACCGAAGACCAGCTGAAATAATCCCGATCTGCGGAAAGAAGCCATTGCAGGCCGCCCCCTTTCCGGGCGGGCGGCCTGCGCAGGTACAGCCAGCACCGGAGTGAAGGCATGACCGCGCTTTTGGAAATGCGCAACATCACCAAGACCTTTCCGGGCGTCAGGGCATTGGACAATGTCAGTCTGACCGTCCGCGAAGGAGAGATACACGCGATCTGCGGCGAAAACGGCGCAGGAAAATCAACGCTGATGAAGGTGCTTTCCGGGGTCTATCCGGCCGGCAGCTATGACGGCGAGATCAGCTATGACGGCAAGCCCGCCGAATTTCGCGATATCCGCGAAAGCGAGGAACTGGGCATCATCATCATCCATCAGGAGCTGGCACTGGTTCCGCTTCTGTCGATCGCCGAGAATATCTTTCTGGGCAATGAGCGCGCGGCGAATGGCGTCGTCAACTGGCGCGAGACGTTCCGGCAGACCGAGGGGCTTCTGGCCAAGGTCGGCCTGCGCGAGCCTCCGGGCGTGAAGGTGGACAGTCTCGGCGTGGGCAAGCAGCAGCTTGTCGAGATCGCCAAGGCCCTGTCCAAAAATGTGCGCCTGCTGATCCTGGACGAGCCGACAGCCGCGCTGTCGGAATCGGACAGTCAGGCGCTGCTGGATCTTCTGCTGGAACTGAAGGGGCAGGGCGTCACCTCGATCATCATCAGCCACAAGCTGAACGAGGTACGCAAGATCGCCGACAGTGTCACCGTGATCCGCGACGGCGCGACGATTTCGACCATCGATGCCCGGCAGGGCGATTTGACCGAGGACAGGATCGTCCGCGATATGGTCGGGCGCGACATGGCGAACCGTTATCCCGATCGCGAGCGACGCGCGGGCGAGATCGTGCTTGAACTGAAGGACTGGAACGTCTTTCACCCACTTCATGCCGACCGTCAGATGATCCGGGATCTGTCAATGGAGGTCAGGGCCGGAGAGGTGGTCGGCATTGCCGGGCTGATGGGTGCAGGCCGGACCGAGCTTGCGATGAGCGTATTCGGGCGCAGCTATGGGCGGAATATTTCCGGGCAGGCGCTCATGCATGGAAAGCCGGTGGACCTGTCCACTGTGGACAAGGCGATCGCCGCCGGGCTCGCCTATGTGACCGAGGATCGCAAGACGCTTGGCCTGATCCTCGAGGAAACCATCCGCCGCAATACCATCCTTGCAAATCTGGACGGGGTTGCGAATGGCGGCATCGTCGATGAGAACCGCGAAACCGCAGTCGCCGAGAAATATCGTGCCGCGTTGAACATCCGCACGCCGGGTGTGTTCCAGAAGGTCATGAACCTGTCGGGCGGAAATCAGCAGAAGGTCGTCCTGGCCAAATGGCTGTTCACCGAGCCGGAACTGCTGATCCTGGACGAGCCGACGCGGGGGATCGATGTCGGCGCGAAATATGAAATCTACAATATTATCAACGATCTGAGCGCTGCGGGCAAAGCCGTGATCATGATCTCGTCGGAAATGCCCGAACTGCTGGGCATGTGCGACCGGATCTATGTCATGAACGAGGGCAGATTCGTGGGCGAACTGCATGCAGAAGACGCCTCGCAAGAGCGGATCATGTCGCTGATCGTCAGGGAGTAGGAAATATGGAACAGGCCAGCAAGGCGCCGGGGATCGGCAGTTACATTTCCAGGCATATCCGCGAATACGGGCTGCTCTTTGCCCTGATCGCGATCATGCTGTTCTTCGAAATCGTGACCGGGGGCACATTGCTGCGGCCGGTCAATATCACCAACCTGTTCCTGCAGAACAGCTATATCATCATCATGGCGCTGGGCATGCTTCTGGTGATCGTGGGCGGCAATATCGACCTGTCGGTCGGGTCGGTCATGGGCTTCATCGGTGCATTGGCCGCTGTCATGGTGGTCAGCATGAAGCTGCCCGTGGGTGTGGCGATGATCGTCTGCCTTGCGGTGGGTGCCGCGATTGGCGCGGTGCAGGGCTATTTCGTCGCCTATTGGAAAATTCCGTCATTCATCGTGACGCTGGCGGGGATGCTGGTTTTCCGGGGATTGTCCCTGTGGCTGCTTGCCGGGCAATCCATCGGCCCCTTCCCGCGTAATTTCCAGATGATCTCGACCGGGTTCATTCCCGATCTTTTCGGCCCGGACAAGCCCAATATCCTTGCCATTGCGGTTGGTGTGACGACCGTTCTCGTGCTGATCTGGCTTGCGCTGCGCAACCGCGCCCGCAATGCGCGCTATGGGATCGAGGATGAGCCTTGGGGATTGTTCCTCCTGCGTAACGCGATCATCTCTTTCGCGCTGCTTTTCGTGACCTGGAAACTGGCCTGGTTCCGGGGCCTGCCGAATGTGCTGATGCTGATGGTGGTCCTGACGGTCATCTATGTTTTCCTGTCGGAACGCACGACCATGGGGCGGCGCATCTATGCCGTGGGCGGCAATGCGAAGGCCGCGAAACTGTCGGGGATACGGACCGAGCGGCTGACCTTCCTGACCTTCGTCAATATGGGATTGCTGGCGGCGCTTGCAGGGCTGGTCTATGCCGCGCGGCTGAATACGGCCACGCCCAAGGCGGGCTTCGCCGTCGAACTCGACGTGATCGCCGCGGTCTTTATCGGCGGCGCCTCCATGGCGGGCGGTTCGGGCAAGATCGTCGGCGCGGTGGTCGGGGCGTTTATTATGGGTGTCATGAATAACGGCATGTCGATCCTTGGCATCGGCATCGATTATCAGCAGGTGATCAAGGGGCTGGTGCTTCTCGCCGCGGTATTCTTCGACGTCTACAACAAGAACAAAGAGGGCTGAAACATGCACCTGTCCCAGATCCGCCTGAACGATGGAACACGCGCAGTCGTTCTGCGCGAGGGCGAGAGGGCGCATGTCGTCCGGGATACGGCCAGCACCTATGACCTCGCGCTGGCGGCAATCGCCGCTGGTCACGCGCTAAGCGAGGAAATCGCCGCGCGTGGCCTGGGCGGGCCGGTCGATCTTGCCGCCGCCTTGTCCGAGGGGCGCGTGCTTCTGCCGCTGGATCATCCCGATCCCACCCATATGCATCTGACCGGGACGGGGCTGACCCATACCGGCTCTGCCTCGGCGCGGGATTCGATGCATCATGGCGTCGATCCGGACGCATTGACCGACAGCATGAAGATGTTCCGCATGGGCGTGGAGGGTGGAAAACCCGCCAATGGCGTGGCCGGTGTGCAGCCCGAATGGTTCTACAAGGGCAATGGTCATGCGGCGACCGCGCCCGGGGCGGCGCTGCTTTCTCCGGAATTCGCGTTGGACGCCGGCGAAGAGCCCGAGCTTGCAGGGCTTTATATCGTCGCGCCCGACGGCCGGCCGTTCCGGCTGGGCTTTGCGCTTGCGAACGAGTTTTCCGACCATGTGACCGAGCGTGGCAATTATCTGTGGCTGGCGCATTCCAAGCTGCGCCCGGCAAGTTTCGGCCCCGAAATCCTGATCGGCGATCTGCCTGATCATATCGATGGCGAGTGCCGGGTTCTGCGTGACGGCGCGGCGATCTGGGAAAAACCGTTCCTGTCGGGCGAGGCGAATATGTCGCACAGTATCGCCAATCTGGAGCATCATCACTTCAAATACGATCTGTTCCGGCAACCGGGCGACGTGCATGTGCATTTCTTCGGAACCGCGACGATTTCCTTTGCGGATGGCATATCGGCCCAGCCCGGCGACATATTCGAGATCAGCAGTGCGCCTTTCGGCCTGCCGCTTCGCAATCCGCTGCAAATTTCCGCCGCCGGTCCTGTCCATATCGAAACGCTTTAAGGGCCTGTCATGAGCTTTAACCCCGCATCCTGGCCCCGCAGACTGCGTTCGCAGGAGTGGTATGGCGGCAATAGCCGCGATACGATCTATCACCGCGGCTGGCTGAAAAATCAGGGCTATCCGCATGATCTGTTCGACGGGCGTCCGATCATCGGCATCCTGAATACATGGTCGGACCTGACGCCCTGCAACGGGCATCTGCGCGAACTGGCCGAGAAGGTGAAGGCGGGTGTCTGGGAAGCCGGCGGTTTCCCGGTCGAGGTGCCGGTTTTCTCGGCCTCGGAAAACACATTCCGTCCTACGGCAATGATGTTCCGCAATCTGGCCGCCCTTGCTATCGAGGAAACCATTCGCGGTCAGCCGATGGATGGCGCGGTGCTGCTTGTCGGTTGCGACAAGACCACGCCAAGCCTGATGATGGCGGCGGCCTCGACTGATATTCCGTCCATTGTCGTGACCGGCGGGCCGATGCTGAACGGCTATTTCCGGGGCGAGCGAGTGGGTTCGGGCACCCATCTGTGGAAATTCTCGGAAGCCGTGAAGGCGGGCGAGATGACGCAGGAAGAGTTTCTGGAGGCCGAGCAATCCATGTCTCGGTCATCCGGCACCTGCAACACGATGGGCACGGCCTCGACCATGGCCAGCATGGCCGAGGCACTGGGAATGGCGCTTTCGGGTAATGCGGCGATCCCGGCCGTGGATAGCCGCCGCCGTGTCATGGCGCAGCTTTCCGGGCGACGGATCGTGCAGATGGTCAAGGACGATCTGAAGCCCTCGGATATCCTGACCAAACAGGCATTCGAGAACGCGATCCGCACCAATGGCGCAATCGGTGGATCGACCAATGCGGTTGTGCATCTGCTGGCGCTTGCGGGACGGGTCGGCGCGGATGTGACGCTGGATGACTGGGATCGTTGCGGGCGCGATGTGCCGACCATCGTGAATCTGATGCCATCTGGCGAATATCTGATGGAGGAATTCTTCTATGCCGGGGGTCTGCCGGTCGTCATCAAGCGGCTGGGCGAGGCGGGTCTGCTGCACAAGGATGCCCTGACCGTCTCGGGGTTGACGATGTGGGACGAGGTGAAGGATGTCGTCAACCATAACGAAGACGTCATTCTGCCCGCTGAAAGAGCCCTGACGCCACAGGGCGGCATTGCGGTTCTGCGTGGAAATCTTGCTCCGTCAGGGGCGGTACTGAAACCCTCGGCGGCCAGTCCGCATCTGCTGAACCATCGGGGGCGCGCTGTCGTGTTTGAGGATATCGACGATTACAAGGCGAAGATAAACGACGACGGCCTCGATATCGACGAAACCTGCATCATGGTGCTGAAGAATTGCGGGCCGAAAGGCTATCCGGGCATGGCCGAGGTCGGGAATATGGGCCTGCCGCCCAAGGTGCTGAAAAAAGGCATCACCGATATGGTGCGGATATCCGATGCACGCATGTCGGGCACCGCCTATGGCACCGTGGTTCTGCATACCAGCCCCGAGGCGGCGGCGGGCGGCGCTTTGGCCGTCGTGCGGGATGGTGACATGATCGAACTGGACGTGCCGAACCGCCGCCTGCATCTCGAGATCAGCGATGATGAATTGGCCGCGCGACTGGCGGAATGGCAGCCCATGCATGAACGGCCCGCCAGCGGCTATGAATGGCTGCATCAGCAGCATGTCACCGGCGCGGATACCGGCGCCGATCTTGATTTCCTGAAAGGATGCAGGGGCAATCCGGTCGGAAAGGACAGTCATTGATGAAAATCGCTCTGGTCGGTATCGGCAAGATCGCTGTGGATCAGCATGTGCCCGCAATCGCCGCCAGCCCCGATTGGGAACTGACGGCGACCGTCTCGCGCAGCGGCAGGGTTAATGGCATCGAGGCGTTCACCGGGATTTCGGAAATGCTGGCCGCGCGCCCGGATATCGAAACCGTCAGCCTTTGTCTTCCTCCGGTTCCCCGCTTTGCCGTGGCGCAAGAGGTGCTGCGGGCTGGACGGCATCTGATGCTGGAAAAGCCACCCGGTGCAACTTTGTCCGAGGTGCATGCGCTTGAGCGATTGGCGCAGGCGCAGGGTGTCAGCCTGTTTGCGACATGGCATTCCCGCATGGCTTACGGCGTGGCCGGGGCGAAGGCATGGCTTGCCGGGAAACAGCTGCACCGGGGCCGTATCATCTGGCGCGAGGATGTGCGGAAATGGCATCCCGGGCAGGACTGGATATTCGAGGCCGGGGGTATGGGCGTGTTCGATCCGGGCATCAATGCCCTGTCCATCCTGACCGAGATCCTGCCGACACCCCTGCATCTGACCGGCGCCGAGATGGATTTTCCCGCGAACCGTCAGGCTCCCATCGCCGCGCGACTGGATTTTGCCCAGAATATTCAGGCCGATTTCGACTTCCGGCAGGAAGGTCCGCAGACATGGGACATGGAGTTCGAGACAAGCGGCGGCCATCTGGCCCTGCGCATGGGCGGCAATATGCTTGAGATCGACGGCAAGGAAACCGCAGGTGAAAGCGATATCATGGGCGAGTATCCCGCGCTTTACGCCTGCATGACGGAACTGGTGCGGGATCGGCGCAGTGATGTGGATCTGTCGCCGATGATGCTGGTCGCCGACGCGTTCACCCTTGGCCGCCGCAATATCGTTGACGCGTTCGAGTTCTGAAAGGAAGCGCATGGCAGAAATCCATGATGAGCGCATCTGCGAATTGGGCGAGGGACCGCTATGGCATCCCGAGCGCGGGCAATATTTCTGGTTCGACATTCTCGGCTGCAGATTGTTGTCACGAGATCAGGGGTTTGCGCGGGAATGGCGGTTCGGGCAGATGGCCTCGGCTGCGGGCTGGGTGGATCGCGATCATCTGCTGATCGCGCATGAGCAGGGGCTGGGTCTGCTGGATCTTACCAGCGGCGAATTGGAGCCGGCCGCCGCGATCGAGGCGGATTGCCCTGAAACCCGCTCGAATGACGGGCGCGCGGATCGGCAGGGCGGCTTCTGGTTCGGCACGATGGGCAAAGGAGCGGAACCGGGCGCGGGGGCGGTTTACCGGTATTACCGGGGGGAAATCCGCCGCGTGGTCGACCGGATCACGATCCCCAATGCGATCTGTTTTTCTCCGGCCGGGGAAACCGCCTATTTCGCCGACACGAAAGAGCAGAAAATCTGGACCCAGCCGCTGGATCCGCAGGGTTGGCCCAGGGACGAACGCAGGCTTTTCCTTGATTGCGGCCCGCTTGGTCTTAGCCCGGATGGCGCGGTCACCGACTGTGAAGGCGCGCTTTGGGTTGCATGCTGGGGCGCGGGGGCGGTCATTCGCTTCGGGCCGGATGGGCGGCAGAAGGACAGGCTTGGGGTCGGCGGCAGGCATTCCAGTTGCCCGGCATTCGGCGGCGCGGAGCTGGACGAGATGCTTGTCACCACTGCACGCGAGGGGATTGAGCATCCCGACGCCGCGCAGGGCGTGACCTATCTGGTCCGGCCCTCCGTGAAAGGGCTGCCGGAACCACGAGTGATATTGTGAGCGTCCGGACTGTCTGCACACTGCCGGACGGGCGCGATATAGAAACCATCGAGATCGAGGCGGGCGGGCTAAGCGCCCGGGTCCTGACGCTTGGGGCGATCGTGCAGGATTTGCGGCTGGACGGTGTGGATCATCCGCTTGTCCTCGGCTCTCCCTGCGTTGAGGATTACCTTGGCCCTACGCGCTATTTCGGCGCGATCGCGGGGCGTTTCGCCAACCGTATCGGGGGCGGCAGATTTCATCTGGACGGCAAGGAGTACAGTACCGACCGGAATTTCATCGGGCGTCACACGCTGCATGGTGGGCATGACGGCGCGGCTCTTCAGAACTGGCGGATCGCCTCGGTCGCGCCGGACAAGGTCAGCCTGCGGCTGCATCTGCCCGATGGTCATATGGGATTTCCGGGAAACCTGCATGTGCAAGCCGATATCGGGTTGACCGTGGATTCCCTGATTATCGGGATCACGGCCGAAACGGATGCCGCGACGCCGTGCAGTTTCGCCCATCACGGCTATTTCGACCTTGATGGCGGCGGTGATATCCGTAAGCATTCGCTGATGATTCACGCCGAGACCTATCTTCCCACCGATGACGAGCTTATCCCGACGGGCAGGATCGCCCCGGTCGCGGAAACGCCTTTTGATTTCCGCGATCTGCGCAGGATCGGCAGCGCGGGCTACGACCATAATTTTTGTCTGTCCGACCGGCAGCAGCCGCTTCGCCCGGTTGCGCTTCTGGTTGGCGAAAGCGGGCTTGGGATGCAGGTCGAGACGACAGCCTGCGGCTTGCAGCTTTATGACGGCGCCGGGATCAAAAGCGTTGCGGGACTCGAGGGGCGCATATATGGGCCTTGGGCCGGAGTCGCGCTTGAAACGCAGCATTGGCCCGACGCGCCGAACCGGCCTGGTTTCCCGCCCGCGATTCTGAGACCGGAAGACCGGTATTCCGAAACCACCATTTACAGGTTCATCCAATGACTGCCCGATTGATCGCCATCGACTGGGGCACCAGCTCTTTCCGGGCGTGGCTGCTGGGCGATGATGGCGGAGTCATTGAGGAAATTCCCTCGGGGCCGGGCATCATGGCGGTCGCGGAGGGAGGTTTCGAGGATTGCTTCTCGACGCTGCTTTCCCCTTGGCTTTCGCGCTGGCCGGATCTGCCGGCCATTGCCTCGGGGATGATTACCAGTCGCAATGGCTGGGTCGAGACGCCTTATCTGCCACTGCCGCTTGATGCAAACGGGCTGGCCGCCTCGCTGCTGCGCCATGTCACGCAGGATGGGCACGAAGTTCATTTCACCGCTGGTGCCGTGAAAAACCCGGATCACGGCGTGCCGGATGTCATGCGCGGCGAAGAGGTCGAAATCTTCGGTCATCTGGCCGGGCAAGAGCATGCGGATGGCCTGTTCATCCTGCCGGGCACGCATAACAAATGGGTTCATGTCGAGAATGGCGTGCTGTCCGATTTCCAGACCTGCATGACCGGAGAGATTTTTGCCCTGCTTTACAAGGACTCGATCCTTGGGCGACTGGCCACGGATGATCCGGCCGACCCGGCTGCGTTCGGGCGCGGAGTTGCGGCTGGCCTGTCCCGGGGCTCGCTGATGTCGCGGCTGTTTTCCGCCCGTTCGCTGGCCCTGATGGGGCGTCTGGAGGGCGGGGATGTCGGCGATTACCTCTCGGGTCTGCTGATCGGGGATGAACTGGCGGTCCGGCTGCCGCTTCCCGATGAGCCTGTGACGATCATTGGTCGTGGCGATCTGGCGCAACGATATGCTCACGCCATGGCACAGGCCGGAGCTACGGCGGTCGTGGCGCCGCCCGGCATGGCGCGGGCCGGGCTATGGGAAATCGCGAAACTGGCAGGATTGGTTGAATGATGGATTGGAACAAGGCTTTTACGAGTTGCCCGCTGGTGGCGATCCTGCGCGGCATCAGGCCGGAAGAGGTCGAAGATGTGGCCGAAGCCCTGATCGGTGCCGGCTTTACCCAGATCGAGGTTCCGCTGAATTCTCCCCGTCCGTTCGAGAGCATCTCGCGTTTTGTCCAATATTGTGGCGACAGGGCTGTGATAGGTGCGGGCACCGTTCTGACGCCCGGGCAGGTGAGCCAGGTCGAAGAGGCGGGGGGACGCCTGATCATCGCGCCCAATTTCAACCCAGATGTGGCTGTGGCCGCTGCGGATCGGGGACTGATCTATGGTCCCGGCGTGGGAACGGCGAGCGAGGCGTTTTCGGCGATTGCGGCCGGGGCGGCGTTTCTGAAGCTGTTTCCGGCAGAGATGATCCCTCCGGCTGCCGTCAAGGCATTGCGGGCGGTTCTGCCGCAGGAATCCCGTTTGCTGCCGGTCGGGGGCATAAATCCCGATACGATGGCCCCATACCGACAGGCCGGTGCCGATGGGTTCGGCCTGGGTTCTGCGTTGTATAAACCGGGGATGCCCACGGCAGAGATCGGCGAACGGGCGGCAAAATTTATTGCGGTGTGGTCATCGGATGGATCGGCCTGACCCCACCCGGAACAGGTCACGCCGAATCGGAAATGCCGGTTATTTGCGTCCCGCGATGGCCGGGGGCGCTGCCCCCGGACCCCCGAGGTATTTACCGCAAAGAAGAAGGGGAGGAGGGGAAGTGAAGCCGGGCAGGCGCGACATGCTCTAATCCTGAAGCGTGCAACCTTGAATCTCGGTGGCGCCGTCCGGGGAGATTACCGTAATCAGAAGGTGCGAGGGATCAAGATCGAATGGTTTGCCGGATGGCGGCACGAAATCGGCTGTCGCGCGGGTGCCCTTGGCCTCTGGTTCAAGCTGTGCCGACGATACCCAGACATCCGGCCGCTCCTGCAACTCCATGGCTGCGAGTTCGATCCGGGCAACTGGCAGCAATACGCTAAGCTGGGTGCCATCCTCGATATTGCGGGTTGTACAGACCGGCCTGACAGAAGATGGGCGCGGCATTTTCTCGAGCGCATGGGTGATTTCGGGCGTGGGCGTTTCGCCGGGGGCAGGGGCCTGCAGTTCAAGATAGGCAGGCACGCAGATTTTCTCGCATACACCGAATTCGACAGCGGCGGTCAGTTCGACCGGGCTGGCGGGATCCTTCGGCCGGGCAGTGAAGGGCAGCACCAGCAAATCGTGATAGCCAAGCGTCGTTTCATCGCCCGAGATTATAGCCTCGGGCGCGGGCCAGTGCAGCGTGATTGCGGCCAGATTCGTGGATTCCTGCCAGTCGAATTCGGGCGGCAGCCCGCTATCCCCCGGCTTGCGCCAATAGGTCTTCCAGCCCGGTTCAAGTTGCAATTCAAAGGCAGAGATGCGGTTGCCGTCATTATCCGTCCAGCCGGGCAAGAGCCGTGCAGAACGGATCCCGGGCGGAAATTCGTCGGCGGAGGCGGTGATGCCGGTCAGAATCAGGCAAAGGGAAAGCAGGGAAAATCGGATCATGTGACTGAACTAGCGGCGATTGCGGCACAAATGAAGTCACAATAACGCGGGGGCTTGCATCCATGACACAGAGTGCTGATCTTATAAGGGATAAGGAGGCAAAATGACGAATAGCCCCGAACAGGATCCGCAGGCAAACCTGACAGGCAAGGTTCTTATTGCCATGCCGGGCATGAGCGATGCGCGGTTTCACCGCTCGGTCGTGTTGATCTGCGCACATTCCGCCGAAGGAGCAATGGGCCTGGTGCTTAACCGGCCCTTGCCCGAGATCGATTTTGACGATCTGATGCAGCAACTGGATATCAAAAGTGATGATGCGGCCCGCAGGATAGAGGTGCGCTTCGGCGGCCCGGTCGAACCGGGGAGGGGCTTTGTCCTGCACAAGGTGCCCGAACATGGCGAGGATCCCGATGGCCGTATGCGGATTGCGGGCGGGCTGGCGATGACGACGACCCGAGATATTCTGGAAGAGCTCGCGCATGGCAAGGGTCCGGAACCTGCCGTGCTTGCCTTGGGCTATGCCGGCTGGGGGCCGGGGCAGCTTGAGGATGAAATGCTGCGCAATGGCTGGCTGCTGGGAGAGTCCGCCGATGATCTGATCTTCGGCGTGGATCATGATGACAAATGGCCGGCTGCTTTGCGGGTTCAGGGCATCGATCCGTCGCTGCTTTCCGCTTCGGCGGGGCGTGCCTAGGGCCGCGCGCTACTGTAGGTTGTGCCGGTAGAATCCTGATATCATTAAAACTGAACCTCCATTCTCTGCTTCGTATCTGCATAGGCGCTGGCGCTAGCCGGTTTCGCAGGGCCGTGCGCTGCGTTCCGGAATCAATACGCAATGTTACCTATCGTTCTGTGCTTGCCAATCGATCGTCACAAAGGCATTAATCGGCTTTATGGCGTTTTGTTGACCGCTTTGTGTAAACAGTAAGGTTTTTGAGATATGGCGTTTTACGAGTTATTCTTCAGCAACGGTCAGCTTGGTGATTTCAATACAGTCGATCCGTGGAGGGTAGTGCTCGATCCCGAGGGTGATCAGACATTGCGAATCAACGACAACCATCCGGGCGACCGGCTGGTGGATGCCGGCGCGATCGGTAATCTCGACGAGATCACCGGCTGGAAGCTGACCGTTCAGGGCGACGAAGGCCATCTGACCCCGGACACTACTGGAAACGATGTGATTCCAAGCTCACCCGTTATCGTCGAATATTCGACCGATGGCGGAGCGACATGGAACAGCTATACCGCTGGAATCGGTCATCCCGAGGTCACCTATTCCGCCCGGCAGGACGAAGAGCAATGGATGGCGCTGACCGCAGCGACCGACAACCAGGGCGATGGGCAGTTCGGCTTCATCGTTGCCGATGGTGGGGTGACGCCGGGACAGGAATTCACCACCGACGAGACCGCATTCGAGGCGCAGACCGGGGAATATGCATTGCCCTGTTTCACCGATGGGGTCATGATCTCGACTGCGGGCGGTACGGTCCGGGCCGGTGATATTGCCGTCGGCGACGAGGTTCTGACGCTTGATAACGGGCTGCAGCGGGTTCGCTGGAAGTCATCCCGAAATCTGACGGCGGAAGATCTGGCGGCGAATCCGAAGCTGCGCCCTATTCGGATCAAGGCTGGGACCCTTGGCAATCAGACCCCGGCATCGGACCTGCTAGTGTCGCCACAGCACCGGATTCTGGTCCGGTCGCGGATCGCGATGCGCATGTTCGAGACCGATGAGGTGCTGGTAGCGGCCAAGCAATTGCTTGCGATCGACGGGATCGAGATCGCCGATGATATCGAAACCGTTACCTATGTGCATTTCCTGTTCGACGAACATCAGGTTCTGTTCTCGAACGGAGCCTGGAGTGAATCGCTTTATACCGGACCCGAGGCGTTGAAGGCCGTCGGTCCTGCCGCGCTGGAAGAGATTTACACGCTGTTCCCCGAGCTGCGCGAGGGCGTATCCTGGCCCGCCGCGCGTCCGCTGCCGAATGGGCGTTTTGTCCGGCAACTGGCCAGTCGCCACGCCGAGAACAGCAAGCCGCTGGTTGCCTGATCCCTTGAAACGAAGCGCCGCGCCGGATCAGGCGCGGCGCATATTCTGAATTCCCATGACACGCGCCCGTTTGCGCGGATCGCTATCGAACAGGGAGGCAAGCTGTTCGGTGATTGCGCCCGCAAGCTGTTCGGCATCCGTGATCGTCACGGCGCGCGCGTAATAGCGGGTCACGTCATGGCCGATGCCGATTGCCAGCAGTTCGACGAGTTTCTTGCGCTCGACCATGGCGATCACGTCGCGCAGATGCTTTTCCAGATAATTCGCCGGATTTACCGATAGCGTGGAATCGTCGACCGGCGCACCATCCGAGATCACCATCAGGATTTTTCGCGCCTCGGTGCGCTTGACCAGCCGTTTATGCGCCCATTCAAGCGCCTCGCCATCGATATTCTCTTTCAGCAGCCCCTCTTTCATCATCAGCCCAAGATTGGGCCGCACCCGCCGCCATGGCGCATCGGCAGGCTTGTAGATGATGTGACGCAGGTCGTTCAGGCGTCCGGGATTGGCAGGGCGGTTCGCTTGCAGCCACGCCTCGCGCGCCTGCCCGCCCTTCCAGGCGCGGGTGGTGAAGCCCAGGATCTCGACCTTGACGCTGCAGCGTTCCAGCGTCTGCGCAAGAACATCCGCACAGATCGCCGCGATAGAGATCGGGCGTCCGCGCATCGAGCCGGAATTGTCCAGAAGCAAGGTCACGACGGTATCGCGGAACTCCATGTCCTTCTCGACCTTGAAGCTTAGCGGTGTGGTCGGATTGGCGACGACGCGGGCCAGACGCCCGGCATCCAGAACGCCCTCTTCCTTGTCGAATTCCCAGCTTCGGTTCTGTTGCGCCTGCAAGCGCCGCTGCAATTTATTCGCCAACCGGCTAACCGCGCCGCGCAGGGGTTCAAGCTGCTTGTCCAGATAGGCGCGCAGCCGTTCCAGTTCGGCGGGTTCTGCCAGTTCCTCGGCGCGGATATCCTCGTCCCATTGCTGGGTGAAGACCTTGTAATCGGGTGACGCCTCGCTGACTGGAGAGGGCAGGTCGGGGGGCGTTTCTGCCTCGGGCATCTCGGCTTCGTCGGTCAGTTGCTCTTCGGACTGGTCGTCCATGCTGACCTGAGCCTGCCGTTCGTCCTGCTGTTGTTCCTGACTGCGTTCGGGCGAGCTTTCGGCATCCTCGCCATCGTCCTGATCGCGGGACTGGTTGTCGCCGGATTCCTCGTCCTGCTCGGCGTTTTCGTCGGGATCGTCTTCTTCGGGCGCGTCCGGATCCTCACCCAGCTGATCGCCATAACCCAGATCGCTGATGACCCGGCGCGACAGCCGTGCAAAGGCTGCCTGATCGGCCAGAACCTCCTGCACATCGGCCAGCGTATCGCCCGCCTGCTGTTCCACGAATGGCCGCCACAGATCGGCGACATTTTGCGCGCCCCGGGGCAGGGCACGCCCCGTCGCCGCCTGCCGCAGGATATATCCCGCAGCCACTGACAGCGGCGCATCGGACGGGGCCTTGATATTCGCATAGCCCTTTTTCTCGGCATCGGCGCCGATCTTGTGATCGATATTGGACAATGCGCCGGGCATGTCGCGCGCGCCCAGCGCCTCGCAACGGGCGGTTTCCAGCGCTTCGTAGAGTTCCTTGGCCATCGGTCCGGCAGGGGCGAATTTCGAATGGGTTGCGGTGTCGTGATGACGCATCCGCATCGCAAGCGCATCCGCCGCGCCCCGCGCCAGAAGGATCTCGTCGCGCCCCATCCGGCGGCTGATCTGAGGCAGCCGCATCGTATCGCCCGAAACCCCTGCGGGATCGGCACTGAAGGTCACGTTCAACTCACGCTCATCCGCGAGGGCGCGGGTGGCCTCGGTCAGAGCTTTCTTGAACGGATCGGCGGGGTTGTCGGAGTTTTTCATCCGGTGTCCTAACGATATCTGGCCAGTTCCGGCAGTGTAGCGGGCAAGCGCCCGCCCGCACACCGCTTTATCAAAATCCTGCGCGTCACCCCGCCTGCGTCACCACACTCTCGGGCAATTCCTCGTCGAACAGGCGCTGGTAGAATTCGGCCACGGTCTGCCGTTCCAGCTCGTCGCATTTGTTCAGGAAGGTCAGGCGGAACGCATAGCCGACATTGTCGAAGATCCGTGCATTCTGCGCCCATGTGATCACCGTGCGCGGCGACATCACGGTCGACAGGTCGCCCTGCATGAAGGCTGTCCGGGTCAGATCGGCGAGTGTCACCATCTGGCCGATCACCTTGCGGCCCTTTTCATTATTGTAATTCGGGTTCTTGGCCAGCACGATCGCCGCCTCGGCATCATGGCTGAGATAGTTCAGCGTCGAGACCAGCGACCAGCGGTCCATCTGACCCTGGTTGATCTGCTGCGTGCCGTGATACAGGCCGGTGGTGTCGCCCAAACCCACGGTGTTCGAGGTCGCGAACAGCCGGAAATAGGGGTTCGGCGTGATCACTTCGTTCTGGTCCAGAAGGGTCAGTTTGCCGTCAGCCTCCAGCACGCGCTGGATCACGAACATCACATCGGCGCGCCCGGCGTCATATTCGTCAAAGACAATCGCGGTCGGGTTGCGCAGAGCCCAGGGCAGGATGCCCTCGTGGAAAACCGTGACCTGCTTGCCATCGACCAGTTTGATCGCATCCTTGCCGATCAGGTCGATCCGGCTGACATGGCTGTCCAGATTTACCCGTACGCATGGCCAGTTCAGACGCGCGGCGATCTGTTCGATATGAGTCGATTTGCCGGTGCCGTGATAGCCCTGCACCATTACCCGGCGATTATAGGCAAATCCCGCCAGAATCGCGAGCGTGGTGTCCGGGTCGAATTTATAGGTGCTGTCGATATCGGGCACGCGTTCGCTGCGGTCCGCAAAACCCTTGACCTTCATGTCGCTGTCCAGACCGAATACCTCGCGCAGGTCGATCTCTTCTGTGGGTTTGGCATTCATATCCAGCATCGCATTGGCCCTTTTCCTCGCATCCGCGCCTTGATTGCGCATTCCCCCGGCTTGTGCAAGCCGGGGATCGCCGGTGAAGCGCTTTGATTTTCCCAATGTCGCGCCGGAAAACCGGGAAGGCAAGATGTGCGGGCCTGGCGTCCGTCCGGTCCGGCGCGGGCTATCGGGCAAGCGCGGGCAGGGGATTGGGGGCAACAAAAAACCCGCCAGGCGCGATCATGCGCCTGACGGGCCGGGAAGCGTGGAAGATACAATGCGTCGGAGATATATTATGGAGCTATATATTCCCCGCGCAACTTGTTAAGTTTTTGTCAGAAATTATGGGTCAGGCTATCCGGAGCATTCAGGAACTCCGCCTGCGCAGTCATACCAGACAGGAATGAAAGCCCTAAGCCCAACGCCGTCACGGCAGCGAACAGGCCGCCGCGCCAATAGCCCGTGCCAAACAGCCGTGCGATGACATGCTGTTGACCGGCGCATTCGGACGTTGCGCCGACGGGCCAGCCGATGACATGCCTGTCGCCAAGGTTGATTTCGACCTGGCCGTCAGCGTGACGGCGAACGAATGTACCCTGAGCGAGTGCATGGGTACCGGTCTTAACGGTGCGATACATCGGGACCTCCTCTTCTGACCCCAAGTGAGTTCATGTCGGAGGGGCGGGACGGACCAGACGGCAGGGTGTGAAGGAAGCCCTTGCCGCCAACTCTCGTGTGACGCCTTCTGACACGAGAATTACAACAAAGTTTGTCGTGTTTTACAAGAAAAAAATCACGCCCATTTTAATCGTGATTGTTTTATATTATTTTCAGTTAGTTAATTGTTGTCCTGAAGCGTTTTCAGCAAATTTCCATGGTTTTTCCGTCGCCAAAGTAGGTGATTCGATCTGGTGTCGGGCCGGAATCGAAATCGCGCGGCATTCCAGGACCACTGTTTCCGGAGGGGCTTGTTACAAAAATGTCATAAAATCGTCGTGAAACGGTCATTGTCAGGGTCTAGGTCCGGGATCGCTAGAATTCATACCAATACAGGAAGCTGCCACATGAAACCCTTTGGTCTTACGGCAACGGCGTTGTCCGTAGTCGCATTGTCCGCAACCGCCGCCGCCGCCCGCGACCAGATCCAGATCGCGGGCTCTTCGACGGTGCTGCCTTATGCCACGATCGTCGCAGAAGCTTTCGGTGAGAATACCGATTTCCCGACCCCGGTCGTGGAATCCGGTGGTTCGTCCGCAGGCCTCAAGAAATTCTGCGAAGGCGTGGGCGAGAATACCGTCGATATCGCCAATGCCAGCCGCCCCATCAAGGAGAGCGAGATCGAAGCCTGTACCGCCAATGGCGTGACCGACATCATGGAAGTCCGCATCGGCTATGACGGGATCGTCTTCGCGAACCAGTCCAGCGGCCCCGATTTCGCCTTTACCCCGGCTGATTGGTTCAACGCCCTGTCGGCCAAGGTCGTCAAGGATGGCGCGATCGTCGACAATACCGCCGCCAACTGGAATGAAGTGAACCCGGAACTGCCGGAGCAGGCCATCCTTGCTTTCGTGCCCGGCACCAAGCACGGCACCCGCGAAGTCTTCGAAGAAAAGGTCATCCTTGCCGGTTGTGAGGAATCGGGCGCAATGGAAGTCTTTGCCGCCGAAATGGGCGATGAAGACAAGGCCGAGGAAGCCTGCATGACGCTGCGCACCGACGGCAAATCGGTTGATATCGACGGCGACTATACCGAGACCCTTGCCCGTATCGAAAGCGATCCCAACGGGATCGGCGTGTTCGGTTTGTCCTTCTATGAAAACAACACCGACAAGCTGAAAGTGGCGACGATGTCGGGTGTCACACCCTCCACCGAAACCATCGCTTCGGGTGAATATCCGGTTTCGCGCCCGCTGTTCTTCTATGTCAAGAAAGCGCATATCGGCGAGATTCCCGGCCTGAAGGAATATGCGGAGTTCTTCGTCGCTGATGAGCTGGCCGGGCCGGAAGGTCCTCTGGCGCAATACGGTCTGGTCGCCGATCCCGAATTGGCATCGGTCCAGGAAGCCGTGGCGAACGAAACCACGCTGTCCGAGTAATGAGTATCGCGGCGGCGCGGAACATTTCGCGCCGCCCGCTTTCTCCCTTACCCCTGACGCAAGGAAGATCAGATGCCGCTTTCATGGGCATTGCTTGTCAGTCTGGCCTTGGCCGTCGCCGGTTATGTCATCGGGCGCAGCCGGGCATTTGCCTCTGCCGGCACGGATATCCGCAAGCTGCATAGCCGGCCAGGCTATCACGGCGCCAGCGTTGCACTGACCACGCTGACCCCGGCCATCGTCGTGTTGATGCTCGCATCGGTTCTGCGCATGGCGAAGGTATTTCCCCCGGAGGCGACCGGTTTCGCCGGGCTGCTTGCGCTGGCGGCTTCGGTTGCCGGGCTTGGCTGGGGCGTGACGCGCATCAATACCGATTTTCGCGCCCGCAACGTGGTCGAAAAGATCGTGCAGGGCTTTTTGATATTCTGCTCGTCCATCGCAATTCTGACCACCGCCGGGATTGTGCTGTCGCTGATCTTCGAGACCGGACATTTCTTTCAGAAATACAGCTGGACCGAATTCTTCTTTGGCCTCAACTGGACCCCCCGCTTTCAGGGCAATTCCAATCTGGGCATCCTGCCTTTGCTGTGGGGCACGCTGTATATCAGTTTCATCGCGCTTGTGGTTGCGGTGCCGATCGGGATGTTCGCGGCCATTTACATGTCGGAATATGCCAGCAAACGCGTACGCGGCATCGCAAAACCCGCCATCGAGATTCTCGCCGGTATCCCGACCATCGTTTACGGCCTTTTCGCATTGATCACCGTAGGCCCGATGCTGCGCGATTACTTCGCGCAACCATTGGGGCTGGGAAGTTCCGGCTCTTCCGTGCTGACCGCCGGGCTGGTCATGGGCATCATGCTGATCCCCTTTGTCAGTTCGCTGTCGGATGACATTATCAATGCCGTGCCGCAATCCATGCGCGACGGGGCGCTTGGACTTGGCTCGACCCCGTCCGAGACGATCAAGCAGGTGGTCCTGCCCGCAGCACTTCCCGGTGTCGTGGGCGCGGTTCTTCTGGCCGCCAGCCGCGCCATCGGGGAAACCATGATCGTGGTGTTGGGTGCCGGGGCTGCCGCCAGACTGGGGCTTAACCCGTTCGAGGCGATGACGACGATCACCGTCAAGATCGTCAGCCAGTTGACCGGAGACAACGATTTCGCAGCGCCGGAGACCCTGGTTGCCTTCGCGCTGGGTCTGACGCTGTTCGTGATCACTCTGGGGCTGAACGTTGTCGCGCTTTACATCGTGCGCAAATACCGGGAGCAGTACGAATGACCGATATTCCCATGTCTTCCGAAGCTCAGCCGCGCAGCAATTCGCTGCTGTCGCAGGATGCCCGCACCCGGAAACGCAACGCTACCGAAAAGCGCTTTCGCATGTATGGCGTGATTGCCATCGGGATCGCGATGGCCGCGCTTGTCATCTTGCTGACCTCCATCGTTTCGGATGGAGCAGGCGCCTTCCGGCAAAGTTACCTGTCGATCCCGGTCGCGCTTGATGCCGAAACGCTGGATCCGAACGGTAACCGCGATCCGGCCGAAATGTCCAAGGTTCTGACCCTGTCCTATGGCAAGGTTCTGGACAAGGCGGTTGAAACCGCGGTTGCCGATAGCGGCATCGCAATCGAGGGACTGACGAGCTCGGATACCAGCAACCTGATCTCGAAAGAGGCCTCGGCCCAGCTTCGCAATCACGTGCTGGCGAACCCCGAGCAGGTTGGCCAGACAGTGGATTTCAACGTTCTGGTGAATGGCCGGGTGGATGGCTATTTCAAGGGGCGCGTCTCGATGGAAAGCGCTGCGAGGGATGCCAACACCTCGCCCCAGCAGCTTCAGCTTGCCGACGCACTGAAGGAGCAGGGCGAGTTGGTGACCCGCTTCAACTGGAATTTCATCACCAATCCCGACGCCTCGGACCAAAGGCCGGAAGCTGCGGGCGTGGGCGTGGCGATTATCGGCTCGGCCTATATGATGCTGGTGGTGCTGTTCCTTGCCGTGCCGATCGGTGTCGCCGCCTCGATCTATCTTGAGGAATTCGCGCCGCAGAACCGCTGGACCGATATGATCGAGGTGAATATCTCGAATCTTGCCGCGGTACCGTCCATCGTTTTCGGTATCCTTGGCCTTGCCGCCTTCATCAATTTCGTCGGGCTGCCGCAATCCGCGCCTATCGTCGGCGGGCTGGTTCTGACGCTGATGACGCTGCCGACGATCATTATCTCGACCCGTGCCGCGCTCAAATCCGTGCCACCCTCGATCCGGGATGCGGCGCTTGGTGTGGGCGCGTCCAAGATGCAGTCGATCTTCCATCATGTCCTGCCGCTGGCCATGCCGGGCATCCTGACCGGGACCATCATCGGGCTGGCGCAGGCTTTGGGTGAAACCGCGCCCCTGCTGCTGATCGGCATGGTCGCCTTCGTCCGGGAGTTTCCCGCAGCGCCCCCGGAGGGGCTGTGGGATCCGGCCTCGGCCCTGCCGGTGCAGGTCTATAACTGGACGCAGCGCGCCGATCCGGCCTTTATCGAGCGGGCCTCGGGCGCGATCATCGTGCTCCTGATCTTTCTTTTCTGCATGAACTTGCTGGCCATCTTCCTGCGCCGCCGGTTCGAGCGTCGTTGGTAATACGGCGAAAGGAGCATAAATATGTATGACATCAACCGAGCGGAGCGCGCCGTGACGCAACAGGATATCAAAATCTCTGCCAGCAAGGTTCAGGTCTATTATGGCGATAAACATGCCATCAAGGATGTGGATGTCGAGATCCTCGATAAGACCGTCACCGCATTTATCGGACCTTCAGGTTGCGGGAAATCGACATTTCTTCGCTGTATCAACCGGATGAACGACACCATCCCGATTGCCCGGATCGAAGGACGAATATTGCTGGACGGCGAGGACGTTTATGATCGCCGCGTCGATCCCGTGCAGCTTCGGGCGAAGGTCGGAATGGTGTTCCAGAAGCCGAACCCGTTCCCGAAATCGATCTATGACAATGTGGCTTACGGCCCCCGCATTCACGGCTTGTCCCGCAACAAGGCCGAACTGGATGAGATTGTCGAGAAATCCCTGCGCGGCGCGGCATTGTGGAACGAGGTCAAGGACCGGCTGCATGAACCCGGCACCGGATTGTCGGGCGGTCAGCAGCAGCGCCTGTGCATCGCCCGCGCCGTGGCGACCGCTCCCGAGGTGCTGCTGATGGATGAGCCATGTTCGGCTCTGGACCCGATCGCGACCAGCCAGGTCGAGGAACTGATCGATCAGCTGCGCGAGAATTTCTCGGTGGTGATCGTGACCCACTCGATGCAGCAGGCCGCCCGTGTCAGCCAGAAAACCGCATTCTTCCATCTGGGGAATCTGGTCGAATATGGAAGTACCGATGATATTTTTACAAATCCGCAGGATAGTCGGACCGAATCTTATATCTCGGGCCGGATTGGCTGACGCCCGGAGGAGGCAGGAATGATTAACCGCGACAAACATATATCTTCTGCGTTCGATCGCGACCTGGAGACGATTCAGGCTCAGGTCGTCAAGATGGGAGGCATGGTGGAGGTTGCTATCGCGGATGCGGCGACGGCGCTTGAAACCCGGGACGAGGAACTGGCGGAAGAGGTGCGCCGTCGCGATGCGGCCATCGACACGCTTGAATTGCAGATCAACGAGGATGCCGCCCGGCTGATCGCCCTGCGTGCGCCGACCGCCACCGATCTGCGCATGGTGCTGGCAGTGATGAAAATCTCGGCTTCGCTGGAGCGTGTGGGCGATTATGCCAAGAACATGGCCAAGCGGACCGATGTCCTGACCCAGATGCCGGTAATCGATGGCTCGGGCATGGCGATCCGCCGCATGTCCCAGGCGGTCAGCAAAATGCTTCAGGACGCGCTTGACAGCTATATCCGCCGCGATGGCGATCTGGCCGAGGATGTGCGTCAGCGGGATCTGGAGGTGGATCAGATGTATAACGCGCTGTTCCGCGAATTCCTGACCCATATGATGGAAGATCCGCGTAACATCACCGCATGCATGCATCTGCATTTCATCGCCAAGAATGTCGAGCGGATGGGCGATCATGCGACGTCGATCGCCGAACAGGTGATCTATCTCGTCACCGGTGATCTTCCGGATGACAGCCGGCCCAAGGCAAGCAGCGTGCCTGCCGATGTCGGAACCGGGACAGAAGAGGGCTAATCCATGACCAGTCAGACTCCTTGTGTCTTGGTCGTCGAGGACGAGGGTGCACAGCGGGAGGTGCTGCAATACAATCTCGAGGCCGAAGGTTTCGAGGTTGTCGTTGCCGATAACGGCGAGGATGCCCTGCTTCTGGTACTGGAAGAGCAGCCCGATCTGATGGTTCTGGATTGGATGCTGCCCAAGGTCTCGGGGATCGAGGTCTGTCGCCAGGTCAAGGCGGACCCGGCCACGCGCGGCATTCCGATCATCATGCTTTCCGCCCGCAGCGAGGAAACCGACCGGGTTCGCGGTTTGGAAACCGGCGCCGATGATTACGTCGTCAAGCCTTACTCGGTGGTTGAGCTGATGGCGCGGTTGCGCACGCAGCTTCGCCGCACCCGGCCCGCCACCATGGGCGAGCGGTTGAGTTTCGGCGATATCATCCTTGACGCGGCCGAGCATCGCGTCTTTCGCGGCGGTCTGCCGCTGCATCTTGGCCCGACCGAATTCCGCCTGCTTTCCACCCTGATGGAGAAACCGGGAAGGGTCTGGACGCGCGAGCAGTTGCTGGACCGGGTCTGGGGGCGCGATATCTATGTCGATACCCGCACCATCGATGTGCATGTCGGCCGGTTGCGCAAGGCTCTGATGTCCAATGGCGGCGACAATCCGGTCCGCACGGTGCGCGGCACCGGTTATGCGCTTGGCTGAAGCGAGGGCCGTACTCGTCGTGACAGGGCGGGTATGAAAAGTGCCGGGCTGCTGCTTCGGCCTTGTCAATTTATGTTTGCACCGGTTCCCTTGCAGATCGACAGTTTCTGTGCCGTATGACGGTCATGGTGGTTCGGTCAGATGGAAAGGGGAGCCATGCCGCATGGCAGTAAGAAATCCGGCTGCTGCGGTCCCGCCCGCCAGGATGACCCGGCCGAAGGGCGTGACATGGCGTTTCTCGCCCGCGCCAATGCCGTCAGGCAGGCCCCGGCAGAGACCAGCGAAGAGCTTCGCGCGAAGCTGCGCCCAATCCGTGGCGGTTTCTTCGAGATGGGCGCGCGCCGCTCGGCCTTTCCCGGCGATATGGACAGCCCACGCCGCAAGGTGAAGCTGAGCCCTTATCTCATCTCGCCCTTTGCGGTCAGCAATGCCGATTATGCGCGTTTCGCGGATGCGACCGGTTACCGGACGGTGGCCGAGGCGGAAGGCTGGAGCTATGTTTTCCATCTGCTGCTGAAGGATGCCCGGGCCCATGCGACCACGCCTCCGGGTCTTCCCTGGTGGCGCAAGGTCGAGCGTGCCTGCTGGTCGGCGCCCGAGGGGCCCGGCTCGGATCTGACGGGACGCGAGAACCATCCCGTGGTGCATATCTGCTGGTATGACGCATTGGCTTATTGCAACTGGTCCAGACTTGATCTGCCGACCGAAGCCCAATGGGAATGTGCGGCGCGCGGTGGTCTGGCCCGGAGGAAATTTCCTTGGGGCAATGAGATGACGCCGGATGGCGGCTTCGCGATGAATACATTTCAGGGCAGCTTTCCGACCCGTGACAGTGGCGAGGATGGCTGGATCGGCACCGCCCCGGTGGATGCTTTCGCGTCAAACGGGTTCGGGATGCATAATATGACCGGCAATGTCTGGGAATGGGCCGCCGACCGGTTCGGCCCGTTACCCGGCGGCGGACGCCTTCCGCCCATTGACCCCTGCGACCTGACCGCAATCGGCGAGCCGGATGCCCGCGTGCAGCGCGGCGGGTCGTATCTTTGCCATGTCAGCTATTGCGACCGTTATCACGTGCATTCCCGGACCCGGAACGATCCCGACAGTTCGACCGGGAATTGCGGCTTCCGGGTTGCCGCCAAGATATAGAGCATGCCGCGCCCGCCCGTTCCTTTCTTCTTCTTCTTTGCGGTAAATACCTCGGGGGTCCGGGGGCAGCGCCCCCGGCCATCGCGGGACGCAAGTAACCGGCGTTTCCGATGCGGCGCGGCACGCTCTGACGCTTCCACCATCATGCCGGTATGGTTCTGGCGATCCCGGTCAGGCGTTTTCGTTCTGGCGATCCGAAATGATCGCTCCTATCCGTTCGACCTGTATCCGGGCATGGCTGGCGATATCTGTTTCTGGCATGGTTTCGGATTGCGCCCAGCTGCGGATGGCATTGGCCAGTGCATGCGTGGTCATATCGGCCAGAAGCTCGGCGTCATGATGGCCGATCGCGCGTTGTCGCTGCCCGATGAGTTCCGCCAACTGAGCAGTAAGTGTTTGCAGCGATGCGTAAAATTGCGGCACCAGTTCGGGGCTGCGTTCCAGCAACGTATCGATCATCCGGATCGTATCGCGATTCAGGTAGCTGTCGCGCAGATGCCGGTCCAGCGCCTCGAACAGGGCCTTTATCAGCGGGCCGGTGCCTTGCCGGAACGATTCAGTGATATCCGGGCCGATTTCGGGCGACTTGCCGACCAGCGCCGCTTCCTTGTTCGGATAATAGTTGAAGAAGGTCCGGGGGCTGATGCCTGCCTCGGTCGCGATCATCTCGGTCGTGACCGCCCCATAACCATCCCGCACCGCAAGCCGCAGCATGGCGGACTGGATCTCGCGCGCTGTTTGCTGGCGGCGGCGATCACGAAGTGTTGAGCGGGCGGGCATAGGCCGATTTCTCCGATATTCAGGGAAAGCAAACATTGCACACAGTGCAGAATTGTGCAAGGAGATTGCAATACCGGCCCGTGCCGCGCGGGGCTGCTTCATGCTGGGGAATATCACGATGTCCGATTTTCTTGACTCGATCCGCCTTGCCGCCATTGCGCTTCTGGCTTTCGGCTCGGCCGCCATTGCGCAGGACGCTGCGCCGCCCAAGCAGGTTGGGGTAGTGGAAATTACCCGGCAGGCCGTGCCGATGGTCGCGACCCTGCCGGGACGCGCCGTTTCCGGCGCGGATGCGGCGATTCGGCCTCGGGTCGGCGGGATCATCACCGAGATCCTTTACAATCCGGGGCGGACACTGAAACAGGGCGATCCGATGTTCCGTATCGATGCGGCCACCTATGAAGCTGCGCTCAGCAGTGCCGAGGCGGACGTGGCGGCTGCCAAGGCGGCACTGATCGAGGCCGAGGCATCTTACGAGCGGACGGAACGGTTGCAGGGCTCTGGAACGACGCTTGCGCAGGTCGAGGCGGCACGGGCGACCATGGAGCAGGCGCGCGCCACGGTGCAATCGGCAGAGGCCGCCCTGCGTGTGGCGCAGGTGGAGCTGGACTGGACCACGGTCACCAGCCCGATCGACGGCATGGCCAGCGTGGCGCAGGCCTCGGTGGGCGATCTGGTGACGGCGGGTCAGGCGGATGCGCTTGCCACGGTGACGCGGCTCGATCCGATCGAGGTGGATATGTATGCGCCTTCCGCCCGGATGCTGGCGACGATCAACGATATCCGCAACGGCCGGCTGACGATGAGCGAGAAGCTGCAGGCAACACTGACGCTGGAAACCGGCCAGACCTATGAGGCTACCGGCGAGATGGTCGCGCCCAGTTTCAGCGTCTCGACCTCGACCGGCTCGGTGGATACGCGGTTCCGTTTCGACAATCCGCATTATCTGTTGTTGCCGGGCATGTTCGTGCGCGGTCAGGTCGAGCTTGGCACAGTCGAGGCGTTTCTGGTGTCGCAATCCGCCACGACCCGCGACCGCAGCGGCACGCTGACGGCATGGGTGGTCGAGGATGGCAAGGCGGTGCTGCGTGAATTGTCTGAAGAGGGAACATATCAGCACCATTGGATCGTGACCGACGGGGTGGAGGATGGTGACCTGCTTGCGGTCGACGGATTGACCGGATTGCAGGACGGTGCCGAGGTGACGACAGTGCCGGTCACCTTCGATGAAAACGGCGTGGTGCGCGAGGTGGAAAACCCAAAGGGCGATGATTCCGTGGCGGCCCCCGCCGACACTCCGGCGGCGGAGTAACCCGATGGCGCATTTCTTCATTCACCGTCCGGTTTTCGCATGGGTGATCGCATTCGTGACGATGCTGGTGGGCGGTCTTGGGCTATCCTCGCTGGCCATCGAGCAATATCCCCAGATATCACCCACAACCGTCCGAATAAGCGCCAGCTATAACGGCGCTTCGGCCGAGATCGTCGAAAGCTCTGTCACCACGGTTGTCGAGGACGCGATGACGGGGCTGGACGGGCTGATCTATATGACATCCAGTTCCTCGCCCGGCTCGGCCTCGATCTCGCTGACCTTCGACGATTCCGTCGATGCGGATATCGCGCAGGTTCAGGTGCAGAACAAGTTGCAGCTTGTGACCTCGCAATTGCCGGATATCGTGCAACAAACCGGGGTGAATGTTTCGCGCTCCACCTCGTCCATCCTGCTTGTCGGCGCATTGACCAGCAGCGATGGTCGCTATTCGACCGTGGAACTGGGAGATCTGGTTGCGCAGCGGATCGAGGATCCGGTCAAGCGGACACCGGGCGTCGGTTCCATCAGCACATTCGGGTCGGGTTATGCCATGCGGGTCTGGCTGGACCCGATGAAAATGACGCAATATCAGGTGACGCCTGCCGATGTGACCGCCGCCGTGGCAGAGCAGAATACCAACGTCACCGTCGGCAGCCTTGGTGCCCAGCCGACGATCGAAGGTCAGCGTCTGACCATGTCCCTATCGGCGCAGTCGCAATTCTCCAGCGTCGAAGAGTTCGAACGTATCCTGCTGCGGGTGGACCCGGACGGTTCGACCGTCTTTCTGGGCGATGTCGCGCGGATCGAGATCGGGCAGGAAAGCTATGGGGGCGAGTCGCGCTATAATGGAGCTCCGGCTGCGGGCTTCGGCGTCAATCTGGCCACCGGAGCGAATGCGGTCGACACGGCCGAGGCCGTGCGCGAGGTCTTGGCAGGTATCGCGCCTTCTCTGCCCGAGGGGGTTGATATCGTCTATCCCTACGATACCTCGCCTTTTGTCGAGGAATCGATCAATCAGGTCTATCATACGCTGGCCGAGGCTGTTCTGCTGGTCTTTCTGGTGATCCTTTGCTTCCTGCAAAGCTGGCGCGCGACGATCATTCCGGTAATTGCGATTCCGGTGGTGCTGCTTGGCACTTTCGGCGTGCTGGCCTTTGCGGGATACTCGATCAACACCCTGACCATGTTTGGGCTGGTACTGGCGATCGGGCTTCTGGTCGATGACGCCATCGTGGTGGTCGAAAATGTCGAGCGGGTGATGGAGGAAGAGGGGCTTGGCCCCGTCGAGGCGACCGAAAAGAGCATGAAGGAAATCACCTCGGCGCTGGTCGGCATCGTGATGGTTCTGTCGGCGGTGTTCCTGCCCATGGCCTTCATGACCGGTGCGACGGGTGTGATCTATCGGCAATTTTCGGTCACCATCATCACGGCGATGGTGCTGTCGCTGGGCGTTGCGGTCATCCTGACACCCGCCATGTGCGCCAGCCTGCTGCGCCCGCGTAATCACGACGGCGGCATTGCGCCTGCCCGCTGGTTCAACCGCAATCTCGACCGGGCCACGCGCGGCTATGGATCTGTCGTCACCCGGCTGGTCCGGCGGCCGTTCCGCATGCTGATTGTTCTGGTCGCCATCGGCGCGGGGGCGATGGCGCTGTATCAGAAGCTGCCCGGTTCGTTCCTTCCGGACGAGGATCAGGGCGTGATGCTGGTCATGGTCGAGACACCCGACGGATCGACGGCGACACAGACGCAGGCCGTTGTCGAGAAGGTCGAGGATTACCTGCTGAACGAGGAATCCGAGACGGTCGAGTCGGTCTTTGCCGCGCTTGGCTTCAGCTTTGGCGGCTCGGGCCAGAATACGGCGATGGTCTTTGCCAAGCTGCGTGATTACGACGAGCGCGAAGGCTTCGATGTCGCCTCGCTGGTCACGCGGGCCAATGCGCATTTCTTCATGACCAACCGCTCGGGTCAGGTCTTCTTCCTGCAACCGCCCGCCATTCCGGGCATGGGCGTGTCGTCCGGCTTCTCGATGTATCTCGTCGATCAGGCCGGGCAGGGACAGGAAGGGTTGTCGGCGGCTGCCGATCAGCTTGTCGCGATTGCGCAGGAAGACGGGCGCGTGACCAATCTGCGCGGCAATGAATCACCCTTCGAGACCTCGCTGCGGCTGGATATCGATCAACAGAAGGCCGCCGCTTTCGGCCTGTCGATTTCCGAGGTCAACGCGATGCTGTCGGTGATCTTTGCCGGGCGCGACGTCAATGATTTCGCGCTTGGCACGGAATTGCGTCCGGTCATCGTGCAGGGCGAAGCCGAAGCCCGTTCGCGCCCCGAGGATATCGACCGCTGGTATGCGCGGAACGATCAGGGCGAGATGGTCTCTTTCGGCGCATTCTCGACGCAGGCATGGGATCAGGAGCCGCAGGCGCTGTCCCGTTATGGCGGCACGCGCGCGCTGGAACTCAGCGGGGCGGCCGCGCAGGGTCTGTCATCGGGCGCGGCGATGGAAGCGATGGAGGAAATGGTCGCCGATCTCGATGGCGGCTATGGTTCGGCCTGGACGGGGCTGAGCTATCAGGAGCGGTTGTCTGGCAATCAGGCCCCGATGCTGTTCGCGCTGTCGGCCTTGGTCGTGTTCCTTGCGCTTGCGGCGCTGTATGAAAGCTGGACCGTGCCTCTGGCGGTGATGATGACCGTGCCGATCGGCATCCTTGGCGCATTGGCGGCGGCATTGATCTTCGGGCAGTCCAACGATGTCTATTTCAAGGTCGGGCTGCTGACGACAATCGGTTTGGCTGCGCGGAACGCGATCCTGATTGTGGAATTCGCGCAGGCATTGGTTGCGCAGGGCAAATCATTGCTGGATGCCGCAATCGAGGCGTCAATGATGCGGCTGCGTCCGATCCTGATGACGACATTCGCCTTCATGCTGGGCGTGTTGCCGCTTGCGATCGCGAACGGGGCCGGGGCAGGGGCGCAGAACTCGATCGGGATCGGGGTGCTGGGCGGCATGGCTTCCTCGGCGGTGATCGGGATCTTTCTGGTACCGGTTTTCTATGTCGCCGTCTTGCAGGGCGTGAAGCTGGTCACGCGTAAACGCAAGACCCGCGCCGGGTAAGAGCGTTGCGGGGCGTGACAGGTGCCGGCCGTGCAGTGCCAGTACACTGTGCGGCAATCTCCGGTCGCGAGATCGCAGATGGCCGAAGATAGAAAATGCCTGAGCATATTCCTGTCCGGCCGCATATGCGCCCCGTTACCGCGGGGCGCATTAAGACGTGGATCGTCCCCCGTTTCGATCGCCTATCGGTACATCAGTTCCGGCAGGAATGTCACAAGGCCGGGGAATACGGCGAACAGCGCGATTGCCGTCAGCAGGATCAGCAGGAAGGGAAGCGTATCCCGTGCCACCTCTCCGATGCCCTTGCCGGTCAGGGATTTCAGCACGATCAGGTTGAATCCCACCGGCGGCGTGATCTGCGCGCATTCGATGACGATCACCACGAAAATCCCGAACCAGATCAGATCGATTCCGGCAGCCTGAACCATTGGCAGCACCACAGAGCTGGACAGGACCAGAATCGAGATTCCCTCGAGAAAGCAACCCAATATCAGGAAGAATATCGTCAGCACGACGATCAGCATCGTGGGCGACAGATTCATGCTGTTCACCCATGATGCCGCCACGCGGGGGATATCGGCGAAGCCCACAGCGATGGACAGGCAGGCCGCGCAGGCGATGATGAACGAGATCATGCACGAAATTCTTGTCGCCGCCATAAGGCTGTCGATGAACATGCGCCGAGACATCGTTCCGTTCAGGAAAGACAGTATGAACGCCCCGAGAATGCCGATGGAGGCGGCTTCCGTAGGTGTCGCCAGCCCCCGATAGATCGAGCCGATGATGGCGGCGATCAGCAGCACCACCGGCAGCAGGTCGCGTGACGCCTTCAGTTTCTGCATGAAGGGCATGGTCGGAGGAACCTCGCCCCGCTTATCGGGATTCAGCTTTGCCCATATGGCGATATAGCCCGAAAACAGCAGGATCAGCACCAGCCCCGGAACAATGCCGGCAATGAACAGCCGTGCCACCGATTGCTGCGCGATGACACCGTAAACGATCATGATGATCGAGGGCGGGATCAGCAGACCGAACGTCCCGGCGCCCGCCAGCGATCCCACCATCATGCGGGAATCGTATTTGCGCTTGCGCAGTTCGGGAACGGTCATACGTCCCACCGTTGCGCAGGTCACCGCGGATGATCCCGACACCGCCGCCATGACGCCGCATCCGACAACATTGACATGCAGAAGCCCGCCGGGCAGGCGGGCCAGCCAGGGCGACAATCCCTGAAACAGATTGGATGACAGGCCCGAGCGCATCAGGATCTCGCCCATCCATACGAATAGCGGCAGCGCGGTCAAAGCCCAGTTCCAGCTTGCATCCCACATGGTCGAAGCCATGATCGAGCCTGCGTCCACCGGAGTGAAAAACAGGAACATGACCACCGACGCACTGAGCAGCGACAGCGCGATCCAGACGCCGCTGCCCAGAAACAGCAGCAGGCACAGCAGGAGGGCGACGAAAGAGGCGGTTGTGCTATCCATCACGTTACTCCGCCGTACTGTCGGTATTGGTTTCGTAATCCGGCCGATGCCCGGCCAGAACCAGCGTGGTCTGCTCGATGATGCCGATGCACATCACGGCCAGACCGAAGGCGATCCCGCTTTGCGGGATCCACATCGGTATCGCCAGCAGACCGGGGCTGAGTTCATTGATCCGCCAGGTTTCAAGCGTGAATTTCGCCATCTGGAACGCCGCAAAGGCGGTGATCACGATGCCGGTGGCGCAGCACCACAATTCCACTCCACGCTTGATCTTGCCGCCGGTCAGTTGCGCGACGATTTCGACCCGTACATGACCGCCATTCACGAATGTATAGGCCAGGCCCAGAAAGGTGGACGCGGCCATGCAGAAACCGGACAGTTCAGTCATCTCGACCGCGCGGCCCATCTGGCGGGCCACGATCTGCGATAAGGTTGCTACGGCAATTGCCGCAAGAAATGCACCCGCAGCATAGCCGCAAACCAGATAGAGCTTGTGAGCAATGGCTCTCAACATGAGTGTCTCCAATGTTGCCGGACAGGCCGCAGCCAGTGAAGGCCGGGATTACTCTTTGGAAGCCAGATAGTTATCCAGAACCTCGATGCCTTCGGGAGAAGCGTCCTTCTTCCATTCCTCCATCATCTGCTCGCCGATTTCCGCCATCTTCTCCTGAAGCTCGGGTGAGGCATCCGATGTCGTCATGCCATGCTCTTCCAGGTTTTTGATCTGTTCATCGGCGGCTTCCTGGCTGAGTTTCCAGGCCGTTTCCGTTGCATTTTTCCCGGCGGTGATCACCACTTCCTGCAATTCGGGATCCAGCTGCTGCAGGGCGCGCTCGTTGATGATGATGCCGTTCTTGTTATGCATCGAGCCGGTATAGGTGAAATAATCCGAATAATCCCAGCCCTGAATATCCGTGCCTGTCTGGGCCGAGGTGAACAGGGCCTCGATCAGCCCGGTCGAGAAAGCCTGCGGTACTTCGGCAAAAGGCAGGATCGTTGCCTGGAAGCCCAGCAATTCGCCCATGCGCTGCGTGGCGGGGGAATAGATGCGCAGTTTCACGCCTTCGAATTCGGAACCGTCGGTCACCTCGAAATTGGTGAAGAAACCCTGGCCCGGCCACGGCATATAACTGAGAACACGCATGCCTGATTCAGCGAATTTCTCTTCGAACCATGGTTTCGATGCCTCCATCAGCAGGCGCGCTTCGTCATAGTCATTCGCAACATTGGGCACGCTGTCCAGCGTGAACATGGGATCCTCGTTACCATAGACGCCAAAGCGGATCTCGCCCAGTTGCACCTGCCCGGTCTGCACGGCCCGGCGGATCGCGTCCAGTTTGATAAGCTCGTCATTCGGGCGCAGGTCGATGGTGAGTTCGCCATTCGTCTTGGTTTCGACCTCTTCGATGAATGTGCGGATCGTCTTGGTGAAGAAGCTGTCTTCGGGATAACCCGAGGCCATGACCCATTTGGTTTCTGCCGCCGCCGCCGAGGCGAGGCAGATCGCCGCTGTGGTCATCCCCAGTCTTGCGAAAATCTTCATGATATTCTCCTCTGTTGGATTGCATTATTGTTATATGCTCCGGTCAAGTCTAACGCGCGTCAGGCGGTTACGGGAATATTTGTTTCCCCGGTTTGCCTTGCATACAAGGCGGAACCCTCTGTGCTGCAAATCTGTGCAATAACCCGCCTGCGGGGACGCCTTTGCGCGAGCCGGGGCGCAGGGCGGTTTCGCTGTAAATCCGCTATTCCGCCTCCGTTCCGCCGCGATATCTCCTTCCTTGGTGTTGCGTAAACAGGCCGGGCGCTTCCGTCAGATGGTCTCGCCCAGCTTCGCTTTCGATATGACTTCCTCGATATCCCTATCGCTCAGCCCGTAATGTTCGCGGGCGAAATCGGCGGTGATATAGCCAAGCGCAAGGTCGCGGCGGATCAGTTCGGGCGCGCGTTCGGCCGGGGCGCCATAGCCCGCGCCGCCGGGCAGGCCCATCATCACCTTACGGCCATGCGGCACGAATTGCTTGCCCTTGCCGCGCATCGCAGTGCCGTCATCCTGCGCGATTGTCATCGGCGCGCCCGATCCGCCGCCGCGTCGTCCCCTTGCGGGGTGATCGACGCGGTCGAACATCGCCTGAAAGTCAAATTCGTGGCCTTCGCGTGCGCCGAGCTCGATATATTGACCCAGACCGCCGCGAAACCGGCCCGCGCCGCCTGAATCGGGCCGCAATTCCTTGCGCCAGAAGATCACCGGGCCGACCTGTTCGGTCGCCTCGACCGGCATGGTCATCACCCCCGATGGAAAGGCCGTGGCGTTCAGCCCGTCAAGCCCGGGCCGCGCCCCCGCGCCGCCGGAATTGAAAGCCAGTACCTCTGCCCGCAAGGCTTCATTTGGCGCGGGCGCGTCGCTGCGCGGGCGGGTTGAGACCTGAAAATTGCACAGGCTGCCTGCACCTTCGGCATGGACGGTCTCGGGCAGCAGCTTGTCAAGCGCGCCATAGACCGTATCCGGCACCATATGCCCGATGATATGGCGCAGCGCGACCGGCGCGGGATGCTGCGCGTTCACGATGCTGTTTTCGGGGGCGGTGATCTCGAAAGGCGCCAGCGAGGCGGCATTGTTCGGGATTTCCGGCGCGATGGCGCATTTCAGGGCATAGCAGGTATAGGCCTTGGTATAGACCAGCGGCACATTGATGCCCTTCTTGTCCACGCCCGATGTTCCAGCCCAATCGGCCACGATCCGGTCCTTTTCAATGGACAGGCTGACATGCAGATCGATCGGCTTGTCGAAACCGTCGATCTGCATATGTCCCGCCGCCTTGCCCGGTTTCAGGGCATTGATCCGCTCAAGCGTGGCGCGACGGGAATTTTCCATGATGAAGCGCGAGATGTCGGACAGGTCGGACAGCCCGAATTCCTGCATCATGTTGATCAGGCGGCGATGCCCGACCTCGTTGCAGGTGGCCAGCGCGTAGATGTCGCCGACCAGCATGTCGGGCGCGCGGACATTGCCCCGGATGATGCGGATCAGGGTCTGATCGACCTCGCCCCGCTCGATCAGTTTCATGACCGGCAGGTATAGCCCTTCTTCATAGACCGAGTTTCCATCGGCTCCGAAGCCGCGCCCGCCGATATCGACGACATGCGCGGTGCAGGCGAAGAAGCCGACCAGTTGCCCTTGATGGAAGGAAGGCGAGACCACGGTGATGTCATGCAGATGGCCGGTGCCTTCCCACGGATCGTTGGTGATATAGACGTCACCCTCGAACATGTTGTCGCGGCCGATGCGGCGGATGAAATGCGCCACGGCGTCGGCCATGGCGTTGACATGGCCCGGCGTTCCGGTGACGGCTTGCGCCAGCATCTCGCCCGCCTCGTTATAGACGCCCGCCGACAGATCGCCGGCCTCTCGCACACTGGTCGAGAAAGAGGTGCGGATCAGGGCCTGCGCCTGTTCCTCGACCACCGAGATCAGGCGGTTCCACATCACCTGACTGGCGACTTTTCCGACCTTAGACATTGGCGGCTCCTTTTTCGTCGCGTTGCGATGCGGTTGTCTTCACCCGGATGTCCAGACAGCCATCCGGCTGCGCGATCAGTTCCTGGCTGGAGGGCAGGACAATCGTCGTCTCGTCCTCGGTGATGACTGCCGGGCCGGTAACATGCTGGCCGGGCGCAAGGTCGTCGCGCTGCACCACCCCGGCCTTGAGCATCTGCCCCCGCGCGGCATCGAACAGATCGCGTTGCCCGCTGACCCGCGCCGCATCGCCCTCCGCGGCCGGTTCGACCGGATCCGAGATGTCCGGCTCGGTGAAGGCGTTGACGGCCCAGACGGTGATTTCCACGCCCAGCCCCTCGACCGGGCGGCCAAAGAGTTTGCTGTATTCTTCCTGAAAATGCGCCAGATAGCGTTCCGGATCGGGCGAGGATATATCCGCTTGGTCCAGCAGGACGGGAACTTCCCATCCCTGACCGGAATAACGCATGTAGATTTTATGCTCGGTTCTGATCTCGGCATTCGCATCGCAGCCGCGGACAAAGCTTTTTGCTTCCTCTTCCATCTCGGCGAATAGCTGTTTGACCGCGGTCGCATCGAAACCGTTCATCTTCATGAAGACCGAACGATTGGCCTCGAAGCTGAAGGGCGCGCGCAGGAAACCGATAGCCGAGCCGACGCCCGCCCCTTGCGGGACGAGGCAGCGTGTAATCCCCAGCTTCTCGCAAAGCCGTCCGGCGTGAAGCGGCGCGGCGCCGCCGAATGCGATCATCGTGTATTCGCTGATATCCTCGCCATTCTCGACGGCATGAACGCGGGCGGCATTGGCCATGTTCTCGTCCACCACCTCGGCCAGCCCCCATGCCGCCTCGGTCACATCCATTGACAGGGGCTTGCCCAGCGTTTCAGTTAATGCGCCGGCGGATTTGTCGGGATATAGAGGGATGGTTCCGGCGGCGAAATTGGCCGGATCCAGTTTGCCCAGCACCAGATCCGCATCGGTCACCGCGGGACGCATGCCTCCCCGCCCATAGCAGGCGGGACCGGGTTCCGATCCGGCGCTTTCCGGACCGACACGGATCTGGTTGAGCGCATCGACATGCGCAAGCGAGCCGCCGCCCGCGCCGATCTCGACCATGTCGATCACCGGGATTGAAATCGGCATGCCCGAGCCTTTCTTGAAGCGATAGCTTCGCGCCACCTCGAAAACCCGCGCGGTTTTCGGGACCTGCTTCTGAATCAGGCAGATCTTGGCGGTGGTTCCGCCCATATCGAAACTCAGCACCTTATCCAGCCCGTGCCGCGCGGCGATATCGGCGGCGAATACCGCGCCGCCTGCCGGACCGGATTCCACCAGCCGCACCGGGAATTCGGCCGCTGTGGCGATGTCGATGATACCGCCGCCCGAATGCATCAGGAAAACCGGGCAATCCGCGCCTTCATCCCGCAGGCGCTGCGCCAGCCGGGTCAGATAGGATTTCATCAGCGGCTTGATATAGGCATTCGCGATGGTGGTGTTGAAGCGTTCATATTCGCGCATCTGGGGCGAGACCTCGGACGAGATCGAAATCATCGCATCCGGCAGCTTACGCGACAGGATTTCCGCGATCCGGCGTTCATGCGCGTCATTTACATAGGAATGCAGCAAGCCGACCGCGATGCTTTCATAGCCTGCGGCGGCAAGATCATCGGCAAGCGCCTCGACCTCGGCCTCGTCCAGCGGGATCAGCACATTGCCGTCTGCATCCAGACGCTCGGTCACGACATGGCGGCGGTTGCGGGGCAGCAGAGGCTCGGGAAGGACAAGGTTCAGGTCATATTGCTCGAACCGGCTTTCGGTCCGCATTTCGATCACGTCGCGGAAGCCCTTGGTCGTGATCAGGGCGGTCTTGGCGCCGCGCCGCTCGATCAGGGCGTTGGTGGCCAAGGTTGTTCCGTGAATGATCTGCCTGATCCGGTTGGGCGCGATTCCGGCCTTGGCGCAGACGCGATGCATCCCCTCGACGATCGCGTCTTCCGGGGCGGCATAGGTGGTCAGCACCTTGGTCGAATGCCGCTCCGGGCCGATCTCCAGCACCACATCGGTAAAGGTGCCGCCGATATCGACGCCAAGACGTGTCACAGTTTTCGTCATCGCTTCCTCGTTGTCAGCTGTTCAGCGAGCTTAGGGCAGAAGAAGTATAATGAAAAAATTCTTTATTCTGATAAATACTATTCGAATATGTTATCCTGTGCCGCTTTCGGGTGGGAAAATGCGCTGCGCGATCTGAACCGCTTCCTTCAGCCATGTCGGCGCGGGATCCAGAAGGTAGCGGGCCGAGAACACCAGATCATCGGGGATCCACGGGTAATCGACACGCACCAGTTTCCCTTTGGTCAACACATCCTCCAGCATCGCGACAGGCAGGCATGCGACACCCAGCCCGTTCAACGCCATTTGCAGACAGGTCCCCATGTAAGACAAGGACATCAACCGCAGCCTCAAGCCCTGATTGCGGAAATGATCACCTATCTGCTTATAGGCCTGCGACGTCCGCGCATGGGCCAATATCGGCTGCGCGGCGAGTTCCCGTGCCGAGATGGGCCTGCCGCCCAGACGCAGGCCAGGCGCCGCGACCCAGCAATGCGCGCTTCTTCCCAGCTGCACGGTTCCTCCGGCCAACCGGTCGAAAGGTGCATTCTGGATCGTCAGATCCAGCGACCTGTCGAACAGCGCCTTGCTGAGATTCGCGCTCATGTCGACAGTCAGGTCGATATCGATACCGGGAAAGCGTTCCCGCATTTCCATCAGGAACCGGGACAGCCATGTATGTGCGATCAACTCGCTGACGCCAAGGCGCAGCATTCCCTCGAAGCGGGTATCGTCATCGACTGCCGCCAAAAATGCATCCGCCGCTTCAAGGATCGCCCGCGCCGGGTTCAGCAATGCCTCTCCTCGCGGGGTCAGGCGTACCGAACCGGCGTCGCGTTCCATCAGCCGCTGCCCGATATATCCTTCGAGCTGGGCGATGCGGTTCGAGATACTGGGTTGCGTCGTGTGCAAACGCTCGGCGGCGCGGCGGAAAGTGCCCAGATCGGCGACTTCGACAAAAGCCTCTATATGCTTGATATTCAGTTTGAAGCGTGACATTCCCGCGATCCTTCCAGCTTTCGGCCCCATATCAGGCAATTGCGAGCCCTGGCGGGCAGGCGCCCGACGGTTCAGAGCCGTCAGCATGACCGTGATCTTAGGGGCAGGGAGGCCGGCATGGAAGAAGCGACCCGGCATATCGCCGATATCCAGCGTACCGGCCGGAGAAATAATTCGCCCGGGGTAAGACTGCCCGGATACCCGGCACGCAGCATTCGGAGCCCGCGCAGTTTGATTTCGGTTGGGAAGAAACCTTTGAGCGAAAGCAGAAAATTCTGCACAACCTGCATTAACTGTTAAATCAGAAAGTACCTGACAGCATCGGATAATACTTGACTCAGGCGATCTAAACGTAGTGGTATTCAACCACTTTTACGAGGGGTATTTTATGTTGAAGAAGCTCGCTTTTGTCACCGTCGGAATCGCAACGCTTGCTGCCTGTTCCTTGGATCCTAAGCAATATGAATCGACTCCGGTAACGGTTGATACGCCGCAGGGTCAGGTTGTTTGCCAATTGTACACGAAAGACATCGTCAGATGGGATCGCTCGATCGATCGCCCGGAAAACATGTCTGTGAAAACTGCCGATGCATATTGTTTGCAAGAAGGCCAAAAAGAAAAGGCAATGTAATCGGACATCGAAACCGTCTGAAATCCGGATCCGCCCCGTTTTGTAAATGGGGCGGATTTTTTTTGGCTGCGGCCCGACGGCCCGACAACATTTCGCAGGGCTTATTTAAAACTACCGCTCATTTAAAAGCAGCGGTTCGTACTAACCGGTCAGTGCATCAGTTTGATAGCATCGCGCCGGGGATTATCTTTCCCGACCCGGGTTGGGGCCCCGGCGCGGCGGCATCAATGCGAATAATCCAGAGACGATCACGATTCCCGAGCCAAGGATGGTCCAAAGATCGGGCTGCTCCTGGAAGAGCAGGATTCCCGCGATCATGGCAAAGACCAATCGCGTATATCTGAATGGCGTCACCGCGGCGATCTCGCCTGTGCGCATGGCGATGGTCAGTGCCGTATAAGCAACCACGCCCGCGGTCGCGGCCGCAAACAGACATGTGGTTGCCTTGGCAGACGGCCATTCGGGCCAGGAACCGAAGGGCAGGGCGATCATCCCGGAAATGATGAGCATCAGAAACCCCGCGACACCAAGCTGACGATGGGACATCGATTGCGGTGCGGCTCTGGTCGCAAGATCCCGGCCCGCAAAGCCCAGTGTCGCGATCACTGCAAGCAGCGACAAAAGGCTGAACCCATCGGTTCCGGGACGCAGGATCATCACGACTCCGGCAAAGCCGACAAACACCGAAAGCCAGCGCCGAAGACTTACCTTTTCGCCAAAAAAGGCGCCCGCCCCCGCAATGACGACCAGTGGCGCCGCCTGAAGAATGGCCGAGGCGGTGGAAAGAGGGGTAAGGGCGATGGCCAACATGAAGAAAAGCCGCCCCGTTACCTCGAATGCCGAGCGCCACAACATCACCGGCGATAACATGGTTCTCGACAGCGGCCTTTCACCCACCCGCATGGCAAGGGCGGAAAAAGTCAGAAATCCAAGGATGCCGAAGGAGAGCAGCACCTGACCTATCGGCAGGCTTGCCGCCGCCTGTTTCAGGAACGCATCCTCAAGGGCAAAGCAGCCCATCGCCAGGATCATGAACATCGCGCCCTGAAGGTTCCAGGCAGAGCCGCCCCGACCGTGCGAACTGGTCATTCGTCACCTTCACCATAAGCGATATTTCGTTGCCATATCATCATGAATCACATCCCGGAAGGGCTTCCATCATTTGCGTGGAATCATATTGCGGCGATGACGCCCCTATAGGGATTTCACGGATCGATACCCGCGTCATCGGCTTGCGACGCTTCCCCGCCTGCCCGTCACGAAATCCGGGAACAACCGGCTCAGGCAGTTATCGCGTCACATCGATAGGTTTCGCGCCACCCCGGGCTTGCTGCTCAGAGCCCGGTCGCCTCGTCCAGCCCCAGCATGATATTCAGGTTCTGCACCGATGCGCCCGATGCTCCCTTGCCCAGATTGTCCAGAACCGCCACGATGGTCGCGCAGCCCGCGTCGCGATTTCCCTGAATCGAAATATGCATCAGGTTCGTGTCGTTGAGCTCGGTCGGCACAATCCTCGCACGGCTCTCGTCCATCGGCAGAACTTTTACGAACTGCGCGCTTTCATAATGACCGGCAAGCGCATCATGCAGATCCGCCATGCTGCGCCGGTCGTCCAGATGCAGCGGAAGCTGCACGGCCATGCCCTGCGCGAAATTCCCGACCGAAGGCGCAAAGACCGGCTGCACAGTCAGCCCGCCCCAACGCATGATCTCCGGAAGATGCTTGTGGCCCTGCGTCAGCCCATAAACGAAATGCGCCGGAGCCTCGCCGCGCTCATATTCCGCGATCAGGCTTTTGCCGCCGCCGGTATATCCCGAAACGGCGTTGATCGAGACCGCTTCGTCCGCCGGGATCAATCCTGCCGCGACCAGCGGCGCGATGATCGCGATCGAGCCGGTGGAATAGCAACCGGGATTGCTGACCAAACGGGCCTGTGCGATCCGCGTGCGGTTCCCGGGAGCCAGCTCGGGAAAGCCGAACTCCCAGTCGGGATCCACCCGGTGAGCGGTCGACGCGTCGATCAGCCGTGTATCCAGATCAGAGCACAGCCTGACGGCTTCGCGCGCCGCATCGTCCGGCAGGCACAGAATCGCCACATCTGCCGCGGCAAAGGCTTCGCGCCGCGCATCGGGGTCCTTCCGGCGCGCCGGGTCGATCTGGATCAGGCGAATATCATTGCGCGCTTCCAGCCTTTCGCGGATCTGCAAACCCGTCGTGCCGGCTTCGCCGTCGATAAATACATTATGCGCCATGCCCGGACCTCCGTTGGAACGTTCCGCTTATAGGCATAACCCGACGCCATCACAATCATTCAGATCGAGCAGATTTCCGATCGGGTAAGGAACCGTTTCTCGCGTCCGTTATCCAGGCTGAACATTCCTCCCCGCCCGGGCACGACATCGATGATCAGATCGGTATGTTTCCATGCCTCGTACTGGCTGGCCGAGATATAGAATGGCGCCCCTCCGATTTCGCCCAGTTTCACATCGCGTTCGCTGACCTTGAATTCATCCTGCGGATAACACATCGGGGAAGACCCGTCGCAGCAGCCTCCGGACTGATGAAACAGCACCGGGCCGTGATCCGCCACGATCTCATCAATCAGCTGAAGCGCCTCGGATGTGGCAGTGACTGTGGACATCTTGCGCCTCCTTCTCCACGCTCCGTTCGCCGGTGCGAACAGGATTTTCAGGTATTTATGCAAAGAAGAAGCCCGCCGTTTTTCTTCTTCTTTGCACAAATACCTCGCAGGGGGTGCGGGGGCTGCGCAAGCCCCCGCTATGGTTCTCAGAAGAAGCCCAGTTTCTTCGGGCTGTAGCTGACCAGCATGTTCTTGGTCTGCTGATAGTGATCCAGCATCATCTTGTGCGTTTCCCGCCCGATACCCGACTGCTTGTAGCCGCCGAAGGCCGCATGTGCGGGATAGGCGTGATAGCAATTGGTCCAGACGCGGCCCGCCTTGATCGCGCGGCCAAAGCGATAGCAGGTATTGGCATCCCGGCTCCAGACGCCGGAACCGAGTCCGTAAAGCGTATCATTGGCGATGGAGAGCGCCTCTTCGTGATCCTTGAAGGTGGTTACCGACACGACCGGGCCGAAGATTTCCTCCTGGAAAACCCGCATCTTGTTATTGCCCTTCAGGACCGTCGGCTCGATGTAATAGCCCGAGCTCAGGTCGCCGCCCAGATCGGCGGCCTTGCCGCCGGTCAGCACCTCGGCGCCTTCCTGACGGCCGATATCGAAATAGCTGAGGATCTTTTCCTTCTGCTCGGAACTGGCCTGCGCGCCGATCATCGTATCCGCCTCGCGCGGGTCGCCCTGTTTGATGGCCTTTACCCGGGCCAGGGCGCGGTCCATGAATTTATCATAGATCGATTCATGGATCAGGGCGCGTGACGGGCAGGTGCAGACCTCTCCCTGATTGAGCGCGAACATCACGAAACCCTCGATCGCCTTGTCGAAGAAATCATCATCCTCGCGGGCCACGTCGTCAAAGAAGATGTTCGGGGATTTGCCGCCCAGTTCCAGCGTCACCGGGATCAGGTTCTCGGAGGCATATTGCATGATCAGCCGGCCCGTCGTCGTCTCGCCGGTAAAGGCGATCTTGGCGATGCGGGGGTTCGATGCCAGCGGCTTGCCGGCCTCCAGCCCGAAGCCGTTGACGATGTTCAGCACGCCCGGAGGCAGCAGATCGCCGATCAGGTCGGCCCAGACCATGATCCCCGCCGGGGTCTGCTCGGCCGGTTTCAGCACCACGCAGTTCCCCGCCGCCAGCGCCGGGGCCAGCTTCCAGCAGGCCATCAGCAGCGGAAAGTTCCACGGGATGATCTGGCCGACCACGCCCAGCGGCTCGTGGAAGTGATAGGCAACGGTGTCGTCATCGATCTCGGACAGGGCGCCTTCCTGTGCGCGCAGAACACCGGCGAAATAGCGGAAATGGTCGATGGCGAGCGGCAGGTCGGCGGCCATTGTCTCGCGGATCGGCTTGCCGTTATCCCATGTCTCGGCGGTGGCCAGCAGTTCCAGATTCTGCTCCATCCGGTCGGCGATCTTCAGCAGCACGGCGGAGCGTTCGGCCGGGGCAGTTCTGCCCCATTTGTCCTTGGCGGCATGGGCCGCGTCCAGTGCCGCCTCGATATCATCGGCGTTCGAGCGCGCGATTTCGCCGATTTCGCCGCCGGTGATCGGGGTGGTATTGACGAAATACTTGCCCGATTTCGGCGCGGCCCATGTCCCGCCGATGAAATTGTCATAGCGCTTGGCGAAGGGCATCACGCCCACGCCCTTGAATTCATGCGTCTGATCGTTTGGCATTGTCGTCCTCCTTTGACACATCCCGGACTCCCCATCCGGGTATGCGGGCAGGATTGGAGAAGCAGGGGCCTCAGGCAATCGCCCGCGCGGTGACACTGTCCCGAGTTGTCTCACCAGTGAGACAGTCGTGGTTATTTTTCGCCCAGTTCCAGCCGGGCCATGCGCCGGTACATGGTCGCGCGGCCGATCCCAAGCGCACGGGCCGCCGCCGAGACATTGCCACCCGCACGTGCCAATGCGCGGGCGACTGCGGCGCGTTCTGCCTTGTCGAAACCGGACAACTCGTCTTCGCGCCCCAGCAGGTCGGCGGCGGGGCGGGGGCGGATCGCGCCTTCCCGCTCAAGCCCCAATGCCCGCCGGGCCGCGCGGGTTGCGCCGATGGCAAGATCGTCCTTGTCCACCGCCAGAAGCGTGGCCGCGCCCGTGCCGTCACCGGCTATCCCCTCGCCTGATGCCACCACGATCCGGGCATCGGGGAAGCTGGCGTGGAAGAAGATCGCCTCGATCGCGCGCGCGGTCTGGGCGACCTGCGCCGAGATCAGCCGGTTATAACGCTCGGTCTGGTCCGCGCGGGCAGAGCTGACATCGAGCGCCGCAAGCAGGCGGCCATCCGGCCCCCAGATCGGCGCGTCCATGCAGGACATGGCGGTGTTTCTGGTATGAAAATGTTCGTTCCGGTGAATCGTGACCTGCCGCTCCTCGACAAGACATGTGCCGATGCCGTTGGTTCCCTGAACCGCTTCGGACCAGTTGACGCCCTGCCATAATCCCCATTCCCGGAACTGGGCCGCATCCGCGTCATTCACCCGCTGATCCAATACGACGCCTTCGGCATCGGTCAGCAGGACATTGCAGCCCGAGAGACAGACGAGATTGTAAAGCTGGTCGATCTGCGGGCCGGCGACATTCAGGAACTGCTCCATGGACTGACGGCGGATGGCGAGTTCGGAACATGACAGCCGTTCCGGGCGGTGCCTGTCGGCCGGATCCAGGCCATGTTTCATCATCGACCGCCGCCATGACGCGGCAAGGGCGGATGTCGCAGAATTGGATCGCGATTGCTCGGCCACAATATCGGCGTGGCTTCGACTGGTCATGATTCTCCTCCCGGTGGGAAGAGTATAACAAATCCTGCGGGAAACCTCTGCGATTTTTGTCTGGAGCCGTTCAGGGCAGCTTCGCCGGCATCCTTATGCCAGCGATTTCGAACCCATCGACAGGAATTTCTGCCGGCGATCACTGATCAGTTCCGCAGCTGTCTTGCCCGCAAGCTCTTCGAGCATGGCCTGAATTCCTGTGCCGACCGCTCCGATCGCGGCGCCGGGATCGCGTTGAGCGCCGCCCAGAGGTTCAGAGATGATCCTGTCGATCACTTCGAGTTTCTTCAGATCCTGTGCGGTCAGGCGCAGCGCCGTCGCTGCATCGCGCATCTTCTCCGCATCCTTCCACAGGATCGACGCGCAGCCCTCTGGCGAGATGACCGAGTAGATCGAATGTTCCAGCATGGCGATCCGGTTGGCGGTCGCGAATGCTACCGCCCCGCCCGAGCCGCCTTCGCCTATGATGACGCTGACCAGCGGGACGCCGATTTCAAGGCATTTCTGCGTGCAGCGGGCAATGGCTTCGGACTGGCCGCGTTCCTCGGCCCCCTTGCCGGGATAGGCGCCGGGCGTGTCCACGATGGTGATGACCGGCAGACCGAAGCGATGCGCCAGATCCATCAGGCGGATCGCTTTGCGATAGCCTTCCGGCCGGGCCATGCCGAAATTGTGATGGATGCGTGATTGCGTATCATGGCCTTTTTCGTGGCCGATCACCACGCATGGGGCATCGTTGAAACGTGCCAGCCCGCCCATCACGGCATGGTCGTCGCCGAATGCGCGGTCACCGGCCAGCGGTGTGAATTCGGTGAACAGCATCTCGATATAATTGCGGCAATGCGGCCGGTCGGGATGCCGGGCAACCTGCGTTTTGCGCCATGGATCCAGGTTCTTGTACAGATCCCTCAGCAGATCACCGGCTTTCTTGTCCAGCGCGGCCGCCTCTTTTTCGACATCCACGGCATCTTCCGATTTCCGGGCCATGACGCGAAGTTCTTCGGCCTTGCCCTCTACATCGGCCAGCGGTTTTTCGAAATCGAGATAGACCATGCGCAATATGCTCCGGGCTTGTTCGCTTTGCGCCCCCTATATGCGGGCAGGGCGGGCGAATTGCAACGCGGCGAATGTGATCCGGGCCCAGCGTGGGGCAGAGTGGCAGGCTGCCGCTCTTGGCAAAGGTTTTGCACGAGGTTATCTGTTCCGCATGTGGCGGAAGATTTTTTCGACAATGTTTTTTCTGTTGCTTGGCTTCGCGCCAATTCAGGTTGCGGTGCATTCCGCCGATATGTCTTTCGCACAGATGCAGCAGGATGTAATGCCCGAGATGTCGGGTCAGTCGATTACGCCTCATGATCATGTCGCCACCGATGACGGGGCACGTGATTCGATGAGCGATCATAATTCTCATCGAATCAAGTGTCCGACCAGCAGCAGTAGCTGTTGCATGTGGAATTGCCCGGGATTGACGGCTGACGAGGCCGTTCCCGTCGCGGAGCTTGCGGCAGGAATTCATGATTTGCCGCCAGCGGCGGTTGCGCGCGGGCTGTCTTTGCCGGTCAACGATCCGCCGCCGAAACTCCTGTCTCTCTGAAGTCCCGCGTCCCTTGTGACGTGTATTTCCCAGGAATTTCAGACGGGAACGGAAATTCCCGTTTCTATCGGAGACAGATATGACCGATTTTACCAGACGCGGCTTGCTTGCCGCGAGCGTTGCAGCCACTGCGGCTGCGCAATTTCCGCGCATGGGCATGGGGCAGACACCCAAGACGGGCCCCACGACGCGCCTTGCCGCCACCAGCCGAGTGCTTGACATAAATGGCCGGGCCGCGACGGTATGGGGCCTTGAAGGTCCCTCGGGGCAGGGTCTGACGCTTGATCCCGGACAGAGATTCAGGGTCGATCTGACGAATGACCTGCCCGATCCGACCCTGATTCACTGGCATGGCCAGATCCCGCCGAATAAGCAGGACGGCGTGCCCGATATGCCGATGCCCGCATTGAAGCCCGGCGAAACCCGAAGCTATGATTATGCCGCGCTTCCAGGGACCTTCTGGATGCATGCGCATATCCCCATGCAAGAGATGAGGCTTCTTGCCGCGCCCCTGATCGTGCGCAGCGAAGAGGATCTTGCAGCGGATCGTCAGGAAGTAGTGATGTTCCTGCATGATTTCGCCTTCAAATCACCGGCAGAGGTGCTTGAGGAGATCGCGGGCGGGCATGCCCGGAACGGCGGCCATCATGGCGGGATGCCGATGGAGGAGCAGCCGCCGATGTCTGGTATGGACCACGGCCGGATGGAGGTGCCCGGAACGGCGGCGAAAGAAGAACATGACATGCCCATGCAGGGGATGAACATGCAGGACATGGATCTGAACGACTATGACTGGGATGCCTATCTCGCGAATGACCGCACATTGTCCGACCCCGAACTGGTGCGGGTCGAGCGTGATGGACGGGTACGTCTGAGGGTGATAAACGCTTCGGCCGCGACGGTTTTCTGGATCGATACCGGTGAGATCGAGGCATCGCTGGTCGCGGTGGACGGTCATGCGGTGGAACCTGTCACCGGGTCGCGGTTTGGCCTTGCCATGGGGCAGCGGCTGGATCTGGATCTTGATCTGTCCGGCGCCGGAGTCTGGCCTGTCCTTGCGTTGCGGGAAGGCGCGCGCGAGCGTACCGGGCTGATCCTTGCCACAAGCGAAGCCCGGGTGACGAAGCTGGATATGCTGGCGGCAGAGGCCGCGCCGGCCTTTGACGTCGATCTTGCCCAGGAAACACGGCTGGTCGCACTTGCGCCGCTGCCCGCTCGCAAGGTGGACCGCAACCATATGCTGATGCTTGGCGGCTCGATGCAGCCATATCGCTGGACCATCTCGGGCAAGACCTGGGGCGAGCATATCCCGGTCGAGGCGCAATCCGGCGAGCGTGTCGAGATCACGTTCCACAATATGTCGATGATGGGGCATCCGATGCATCTGCACGGGCATGTCTTTCAGGTGGTCGAGATCAATGGGCAACGGATCAGTGGCGCAAGGCGCGACACGGTTTATGTGCCGCCGATGGCGATGGTGACGGTCGCGCTGGATGCGGGCGAGGCTGCGCGGTGGATGCTGCATTGCCATCATATGCCGCATCTGGAAACGGGTATGATGACGGAATTCGCGGTTGCGTCAGCCTGAGTCTGGTCAGGGCCGGATCTCGACACTGGTGCCGACGGATGCCGCAGCGAAAAGCTCGGCGATTTCGGTGTTCGAGACGGCGATGCATCCGGCGGTCCAGTCGCCCGGCAGGGTGATGCCCTCTGGCAGCTGGTTCGGCTGACCGTGAATGAAGATGTCGCCGCCGGGATCAAGGCCCTCGGCGGCGGCGCGGGTGCGGTGTTCGGTCTGCGGATAATCGATCCCCAGCGAGAGATGATAGGCGCTTTGCCTGTTCAGGCGATCGATGCGGAAAATTCCCTCGGGCGTCTTGCCATCGCCCTCCCGGCGCTTGTCGCCTTCCGGCGCGAAGCCAAGCGCGATGCGATAGGTCTTTAGCGCCGCATCGTCCCGGAAAACCGTCATGCGGCGGGCGGATTTCTCGATCAGGATACGGGTGACGGGCCCGTTCAACGTGGTTTCCTGCGGCGCGACCCGGTCGGTCGGGCCGGGGCGCTGCGGAAGCAATGCCGCCCATATCCCGCAGATCACCGCGATCAGCGTCAGCCCCGAGAAGAGGCGCGCCAGCAGCTTCATTGCAGATCGGAAAAGGCGTCCTGCAATTGTTTGACGGCCTGCGTCACGCGGGCTCGCGGCGTGGCGATGTTGAATCGCAGGAAGTTTTCGCCGCCCTGACCGAAGCTCGTGCCGTGATTGGCTGCGATACGGGCAGAGTTCTGAACGCGGGCAGTGAATTCGGCGGTGCTCATCCCGGTGCCCGAAAAATCGACCCATGACAGGTAGGTTGCCTGCAAGGGCATCGAGCACAGGCCGGGAATGGCGTTCACCCCGTCATCGAAAACCCGGCGATTGCCGTCGAGATAGGCGGTCAGGGCATCCACCCATTCCGCGCCCTCGGCCGAATAGGCGGCAGTGACCATATCCATGCCGAACAACCCCGGCGAGATGCCGCGCGCCATCAGGGCACCCTTGAATTTGCCGCGCAGATCGTCATCGGCGATGATCGCGTTGCCGATATGGGCACCTGCGATATTGAAGCTTTTGGTCGCGGCGGTCAGCGTGACCAGACGGTCGCGGATTTCGGGAATCAGGGCGGCGATCATGCGATGGCGGTGCCCCGGCATGACCAGATCGCAATGGATATCGTCGGAAACCAGAATCAAGTCGTGGCGGGTACAGAAATCGGCGACCTCGCGCAGTTCTTCTTCGCTCCAGACGCGGCCGCCGGGATTATGAGGCGAACACAGGATCAGCAGTTTTTCATTGCCGCTGAGCATGGTTTCCCAGCGGCTCCAGTCCATCCGGTACTGACCGTTTTCCTGTGCCAGCGGCAGTTCCACCAATTCGCGCCCGCTGGCCCGGACCACGCGGCCAAAGGCGTGATAGACGGGGCTCATCACGACGACGCCATCGCCCGGAGCAGTAAAGGCATCCAGCGCCATGGCCACGCCATTGACCAGACCGGCGCAGGTCAGGATCCAGCTGGTCTCGATCTGCCAATCGTGGCGGTTCGCCATCCACCACCGGATCGCTTCGAGATAGGGAGCATGCGCACCGGGATAGCCATAGATGCCATGCGTAGCGGTTGCTTCCACGGCGCGCTGGACGGCGGCTGGCGGCCGGAAATCCATATCCGCCACCCACATCGCCAATCCGCCTTCGCCGGGGGCGACGCCGTAATGCGCCTCCATATCGTCCCATTTCGAGCAATGCGTGCCGATACGGTCTATCACCTCGTCGAAATCGGGCTGGGTCATGGCGGGCTCCCTTGGTGTCGCGTTTTGTGCCATCCATACGCTGCTTGTTGCGGAAGGTGAAGCCTTGCCCTAAATGCAAGGCCATGACGATGTTGAGACCGATCCTGATCCATCCCGATCCGCGGCTGAAGAAGCTTGCGGAACCCATTGCCCGCGTCACGCCCGAGATCGAGACGCTGGCAAGCGATATGCTTGCCACGATGTATGAAGCGCCGGGCATCGGACTTGCCGCGCCGCAGATCGGCGTGCTGCAACGGATGTTCGTCATGGATGCCAATCGCGATCCCGAGGCCGAGCGGCAGCCGATGGTGCTGATCAATCCCGAGGTGACATGGGAATCCGAGGAAAAGAACGTCCATGAGGAAGGTTGCCTGTCGATTCCCGAACAATATGCCGAGGTAACCCGCCCCGCGCAGGTGAAGATGCGCTGGCTCGGGCTGGACGGAAAGAGCCACGAACAGGAGTTCGACGGGCTGTGGGCGACCTGCGCCCAGCATGAGCTGGATCACCTGAACGGGGTGCTGTTCATCGATTATCTCTCGGCGATCAAGCGGCAGATGATCACGCGCAGAATGGTCAAGCTGAAGCGGGAACGGGTGCGTGGCTAGATACCGGAAATCCGCCGGGATGCAGTGGGATTGCGTCCCGCGCAGGCCGGGGCTCTGCCCCGGACCCCGAGATATTTGGACAAAGAAGAAGCGGACGCTTTCCGAGGTCGATGGCGGGCGCGGGGCGTGACGGTCCGGGCCTTCCTGCCATATTCGGATCGCCGCCTGCATATTCCGGCCGGACCGGTCGAGGCGGTGACCGAGACGGTGCGGATGATCTGGGACGACATGATCGAGACGATGGAGGCGATGCCCGGAGTCGGGCTGGCCGCGCCGCAGATCGGGATCATGCTGCGGCTTGCGGTCGTGGACGCGTCGCAGACCCGTCGGGAAGCGGTGCGGATGGCCAATCCCGAGATCCTGCATGCCAGCGTGAAGCTGCGTAGCCACGACGAGGCCAGCCCGAATCTGCCCGGCGTTTTCGCCCGGATCGAGCGGCCCCGGGCGGTTACGACGCGTTTCATGAACGATGCCGGGGAAATGGAAGAGCGGGACTTCATCGGGCTCTGGGCGACCAGCGTGCAGCATCAGATCGACCATCTGAACGGGCGCCTTTACGTCGATCACCTGTCGCCTTTGCGCCGCAAGCTTCTGGTGCAGAAATCGGTCAAACTGGTGCGACGGAATGCCTCTTAGGGCGGTTCGCACGGGTGATAGCCATCGCCCGGTTTCGGCGGAATCGCGTAAACTGATTGTGAATATTGCCATTTTCACCGGGCGGCGTGTAACGATTTCCATACAGGCAACGTAGGTTTGACAGATGCAGGACGATAAAACCGCGTCAGCAGATAAATCCGACTGGTCGGAGATGATGCGGGCGTCCCTGCATGGCGATGCCGCGGCATATCGGCATCTGCTGTCGGAAATGGTGCCGGTGCTGCGCGGGATCGTCCGGTCGCGGGCATCCGGGATGGGTATGGACTGGTGTGAGGATGTCGTGCAGGACACATTGATGGCAATTCACCTGAAGCGGGGAACCTGGAAACCAGAATTGCCGTTGCGGCCATGGGTCTATGCGATCGCGCGGCACAAGATCGTGGATGCTTTTCGCCGGAGCGGCCGGGAAATTTCCATGCCGGTCGAGGCATTCGCCGATTTGCCCCAGCCCGAACCAGATATCGATCCGATGGAAAGCCGTGACGCCGAAACGCTGATCGATCGTCTGCCGGAACGTGACGCGGCATTGCTGCGCTGCCTTGCGCTGGACGGGCATGGGAATGACGAATGCGGCCGCCGTCTCGGGCTTGCCCCGGGGGCGCTGCGCGTGGCGCTGCACCGCGCGTTGAAACGCCTTGCCGCGATCCGCCGGGAGGAGGGGCTATGAATACTGATCAACTGGTCTCTGTGCTTGCCTTTGACGATACGCCGCCGCGCCCGATCTCGCCGCGCGTCATGGGAATGTCAGGGCTGTGGTTGCTGGCGGCGGCGGCCATCGCCTTGCTGATACTGGGTGTCCGCGACGATTTGCTGCAAGCCATGACTGCGCCCGTCACCGCGATGAAATGGCTGTTGCCGCTTGGTATCGCGATACCGGCGCTGCTTGCCGCGATAGCCTTGTCCCGCCCGGTCACCTGGCGGGTTCCCATTCTGTGGATGGCGCTTGCGGTCGGAATGGGGGCGGTTCTGTGGCTGCTGTTGTCGATCATGGGAACGCCTGCCGATCAGCTTATGCCGGATATGTGGGGGAACTCGCGCTTTGTTTGCCTGACCGCGATTGTCGGCATCTCGATCCTGCCTCTGGGAACCGCGCTTTGGGTATTGCAGGACGGGGCAAGCCCCGCGCCCGGGTTGAGCGGGGCCTGTACAGGTCTGGCCGTGGGGGGATTCGCTGCGGCGGTCTATGCCCTGCATTGCAATGAGGATGAGCCGCTGTTCTTTCTGATCTGGTACAGTCTGGGAATACTGATCGTCGCCGCGCTCGGCGCGATTGCAGGCAGGTCGCTGCTTCGCTGGTAGCTGCAGGCGGTTGTCGCAGCTTGGCGATAGCGGGAAAAAGGGGGCCGTGGCCCCCTTTTCAGTGATCAGTTGCGGCTGCGGTCAACCATCTTGCCCTTGCTGATCCAGGGCATCATTTCACGCAGTTTCGCGCCGACCTGTTCGATCTGATGCTCGTCATTGATACGGCGTGTCGCCTTGAACATCGGCTGCCCGACGCTGTTTTCCTGCATAAAGTCGCGGACGAACTTGCCGGACTGGATGTCCTTCAGAACCGCTTTCATCCGGGCCTTGGTCTCGTCATAGGGCAGGATGCGCGGGCCGCTGACATATTCACCATATTCGGCGGTGTTCGAGATCGAATAGTTCATGTTGGCGATGCCGCCCTCATAGATCAGATCGACGATCAGCTTGACCTCGTGCAGGCACTCGAAATAGGCCATTTCCGGCTCGTACCCGGCTTCGACCAGCGTCTCGAAGCCCATGCGGATCAGTTCGACAAGTCCGCCGCACAGAACTGCCTGCTCGCCGAACAGGTCGGTTTCGCATTCCTCGCGGAAATTCGTCTCGATGATGCCCGAGCGCCCGCCGCCGATAGCCGAGCAATAGGACAGGCCAAGATCCATCGCCTTGCCCGATGCATCGTTATGCACGGCCACAAGGCAGGGCACGCCGCCGCCCTTGACATATTCGCCGCGCACGGTGTGACCGGGGCCTTTCGGGGCCATCATGATGACGTCCACGCCGGGTTTCGGCTCGATCAGGCCGAAATGCACGTTCAGGCCGTGGGCGAAGGCAATCGCAGCACCTTCGCGCAGATTGTCATGGACATGTTTGCGGTAGGTTTCCGCCTGCAATTCATCCGGCATGGTGAACATGATCAGGTCGCACCAGGCGGCGGCCTCGGCGATGCCCATCACCTTCAGCCCTTCCGCTTCGGCCTTGGCCGCCGAGGGGCTGCCTTCGCGCAAAGCGATCACGACATTCTTCGCGCCGCTGTCACGCAGGTTAAGCGCATGGGCATGTCCCTGGCTGCCATAGCCGAGGATCGCCACCTTCTTGTCCTTGATCAGGTTCACATCGCAATCGCGATCATAGTAAACGCGCATATCTGGTCCTTTCCTGTCTGATGATCGGGTTATAGATCCAGAGCGTCGGAAGGGATGTTCATTTTTCTCGGATTATGTCATTTTGAGATAATTTTCATGCCCTGCAGGTGAGTTATTGGAAAAATTCATGCCTGATATGAGTGATCGGCGCATATTGCGACATCTGCTTGCCGATCCGGATGCATCGAATGCCGTTCTGGCCCGGCGGGCGGGCGTGACCACAGCAAGCCTGTGGCGGCGGCTTGAGCGGATGCGCGAGGCGGGCGTGATCCCGGCGATTCAGAACCGTGTCGATTGGCGCGCCCTCGGCTGGGAGGTCGAGGTCAGCCTGCGCTTCACCCTGGACAAGACCGATCCCCGGGCCTTCGATGAATTCATCGCCGCCGCGCGCGAGGTACCGGAAGTCACCGAAATCCAGACATTCCTGGGCAGCGTCGATCTCCGCCTGTCGGTGATCGCCCGCGATATGGCCCATTGGCAGCAGATCTACCGCGCCCGGATCCTGACCCTGCCGCATGTTTCCGACAGCGATGCCCTGATGCTGGTCTCGACCATCAAGGACAGCGCGGAACTGGCGCTATGAGCGGGCTGGACCAGACCGATCTGGCGATCCTGCGCATTCTTGCGGCAGACGCGACCCGCAGCGCGGCCGAGATCGGACGCAGTGTCGGTATCGGGCAATCGGCGGCATGGCGGCGGATCCGCAAACTGCGCGAATCGGGTATTCTCGGCGGGCGGCGCGTGGTGGTGGACAACGCCGCGCTGGGCTTTGGCGTGACGGTTTTTCTGGGCGTGCGCCTTGCTGCCAAGGGGCGCACCTCGCTGGATGAATTCGAACGCGCCGTCACCGCCATCCCCGAGGTGCAGACGGTCCAGCATGTGCTGGGGCAGTTCGATTATCGCCTGCGGATCATCGCCCGGGACATCAGCGATTTCGAGCGTATTCTGCGCCGCCGCATCATGACCCTGCCCGGGGTCGGGCAGGTCGAGGCAAATGTCATGTTGTCGGAGGAACGGCTGCCCGGTCCGCTGGGCACGCTTGGCTGAGATATCTAGAGCAGTTTGCGCGTGATCGAAGTTACCCCGGCCCATTTCTTCTTTGCGCAAATACCTCTGGGGTCGCCGGCAGGTCGCGCCACTGGTCCGAGAGACCAGCCGGCGACGGGGCAGTGCCCCCGGCGATCGCGAGACGCAACTCGCGCCTGAACCTGATTAACTGGATGCTGCTCTAGCCCTGCCGGATGGCGGCATGGCTCAGGGCCATTTCGACCCCGCGAAGCTCTGCCAGCCCCTTGAGACGCCCGATCGCGGGATAACCCGGCTGACCTCCTCGCCCCAGATCGTCAAGGATATCCTGTCCGTGATCCGGCCTGATCGGGATCAGGACATCCTCGCGTCCCGCTTTCCGCCGCCGCTCTTCCTCGCGCAGGATCGAGGCGACCAGCGCCACCATATCCGTCTGCCCGCCAAGATGTTCATCCTCGAAGAACGAGCCGCGGATCGCGTCGCTGTCCCGCCGGACATTGCGCAGATGCGCGAAATGAACCCGTGCGCCGAACCGCTCCATCATCCCGACCAGATCGTTATCGGGGCGCGCGCCAAGCGAGCCCGCGCAAAGCGTGATCCCGTTCGCGGACAGATCGACCGCCGCCATGCGCTCGGCATAATCCGCCTCTGTCGACATGACGCGGGGCAGGCCCAGAAGCCCGAATGGCGGATCGTCGGGATGACAGCACAGCCGGACGCCGATATCCTGTGCGACCGGCGCCACCTGTTCCAGAAAATCGTTAAAATTCCGGCGCAGGACCTTATCCGTGACCGGCGCATAGCTTTCCAGAAGGTCCCGCACATCCTGCAAGGAAAAATGCTCTGCCGCGCCGGGCAGACCGCAGACCACATTATCGGCCAACTGCGCGCGCCGCGCCTCGCTCATTTCCGCGAAACGGCGCGCGGCCTCTGCGCGGATCTCTGCGGGAAAATCCTGTTCCGCGCCTTTTCGCTGAAGGATGTGAATGTCGAATGCGGCGAAATCAATGAAATCGAAGCGCATGCAGGTCGCGCCATTCGGCCGCCGCCAGGCAAGATCGGTGCGGGTCCAGTCCAGCACCGGCATGAAATTATAGCAGATCACCTCGATCCCCGCATCCCGCAGGTTCCGCATCGAGGCGATCCAGCTGGATATATGCGCCCGCCAGTCGCCGCTTTGCGTCTTGATCGACTCGCTGACCGGAAGGCTTTCGACCACCTCCCATTTCAGGCCGGAAGCCGCACCGCCCTTCATGACCGAGATCTGTTCCTGCCGCAGCGCGATCTCTTCGGGTGTCCAGATCGCGCCGGTCGGAACGTGATGCAGCGCGGTTACCACGCCCCGCACCCCGGCCTGCATCATGTCATCGACCGAAACCAGATCATTCGGACCAAACCATCGCCATGTATGCCTCATCTCGTTCTCCTGAGCGGACTGAGCGACCCTACCGCAGGCCGCCCTTCTTCTTTGTTGAAATACCTTGCAGGGGGTCCGGGGGCGCAAAGCCCCCGGCCTTAACCTTCGAAATCGAGTTGCACCTTGACCGCCTGCATGCGGTCCCCGGCAAGATCAAAGGCCCGCACCGCCTCGCGCGCGGGCAGCACCTGCGTCACGATCGGCGACAGGTCGATCTCGCCCGCGCCGATCATGCGCACGGCATCGGCGAATTCCCTGTCGAAGCGATGCGTTCCGACAAGACGCAACTCCTTGCTGACGATCAGGTTCAGCGGAAGGGGTGTATCCCCGCCCACGCCGATCTGCACCATCGTGCCCTGTGGTCGCAGCAGGGCGACGGCCTGCGCAATGGCATGCTGATTGGCCGAACATTCCAGAACCACATCGATCCGGCCCTTGCCGGTGCCGTAATCCTGCAACCCGTCAGGTGTCTCGGCGACATTGACCACCCGGTCCGCGCCCAGCTTTTCCGCGATACGCAGCGTGAAATCCTGCACGTCGGTCACGATGATCTCTGCCGCGCCGCGCAGCCGGGCAAGGGCGGTGCAGATCGCGCCGATCGGTCCCGCGCCGGTGATCAGGACCCGCCGCCCCTCAAGCGAAGGCGCGACGGATAAGGCATGAAGGCAGACGGCCAGCGGTTCGGCCCCTGCCGCCGCCTCGGCGGTGATGTTTTCAGGCAGGGGCACGCATTGCGTTGCGGGATGGGCGAGCCGGCTACGGAACAGCCCGTTCTCATGCGGCAGCCGCATGGCTGAACCGCTGAAGCGCATCTCCAGGCAATGCCGCTCCTGGCCCGCCCGGCAGAACGCGCATGTCCCACAGGGGCGCGAAGGCGACAGCGCCACCAACTGCCCGGGCTTAAGGCCCGAGCCTTCGGGCGCGGATTCGACCACCCCTGCGGCCTCATGCCCCAGAATGATCGGTTCGCGCACACGCACGGCGCCAAATCCGCCATGGTGATAATAATGCAGATCCGATCCGCAGATCCCGCCGCGCGCGACGCGGATGATCGCCGCTCCCTCGGACGGCGCGATTTCCGGAGCCTGTTCGACGCGCAGATCATGCGCCGCATGAAGGCGGCAGGCGTAGTCGGTCATATTGCTTCAGTCCATCAGTGAGGGCAGCCAGGTGCTGATCGCCGGGATATAGGAAACCAGCAGCAGCACGACGATATTCGTCGCCAGATAAGGTAGCAGTGCCCGGATGACAGGGGCAAGCGGAAGCCGGGCGATATTGGCGCAGATGAACAGGCAGACTCCGACCGGGGGCGTGGTCAGCCCGATCATCAGGTTCAGCACCATAAAGACCGCGAAATGCAGCGGATCGACCCCGACTCCTGTCGCCAGAGTCAGCAACGGCACGAAAAGGATGATCAATGCGGCGATCGTCTCCATGAACATGCCGACGAGCAGCAGCACGATATTGATCAGCAGGATCACGAGGAGCTTGTTGTCGGTGACCGACAGGACCGCCCCGGCGATCATCTGCGGGATCTGTTCGCTGACCAGAATCCAGCCGAAGACATTGGCGGTGCCGACAAGGGCAAGGATGCCCGCCGATCCGACGGCGCTGTCGATCAGGATGCCGGGGATCTTGCGCAGCGGCAGCTCGCGGTAAATGAACATTCCCACAACTACCGCGTAAAGCGAGGCGACGATGGCGGTCTCGGTCGGGGTGACATAACCCGACAGCATCCCGCCGACGATCAGTGCAGTCATCGCCAGGGCCCAGAATGCCCCCAGAAAGGCCAGCCAAAGTTCGCGCCAGCCTTGCCATGCCTGCCGGGGGAAATCGCGGCGCACAGCGATGATCCATGTCGTTACCATCATCGCGCCACCCAGCAGCAAACCGGGTATCGCCCCCGCGATGAACATCTTCCCGACCGAGATCCCGGATAGTGAACCGACGATGATCATCGGCACCGAGGGCGGAATGATCGGACCCACCGTGCTGGAGGCTGCCGTGACCGCAGCCGAGAAATCGCCCGGATAGCCGGCCCTTTTCATGCCGGGGATCATCATCCCCCCGATCGAGGCGGCATCGGCGACCGCCGTGCCCGAAATTCCCCCGAACAGCATCGACGAGGCGACATTGGTTTGCGCCAGCCCGCCCCGGATCCAGCCGACCATGGCCTGCGCGAAGCGGATGATCCGCCCGGTAATCCCGCCGCCATTCATCAGATTTCCCGCAAGGATGAAGCCGGGAATGCACAGCAGGACAAAGCTGTCCATGCCCGCGAACATTTTCTGTGGGATGACCACCAGAGGCATGCCGTTCACCAGCAGATAGGCCATCGAAGACAGCCCCAGCGTCACCGCCACCGGTATCCCGATCAGCAGACCCAGGACAAACACAAGGCCAAGAATCGCCAGGCTCATTCGATTTCTCCAGACAGATTTTCAGGTCGGCCGTCGCTTGCGCCGGTCAGCATCTCGATGCACCGGGCCAGAGCTGCGAAAGCCAGCACGACCAGCAGCAGCAATATGCTGCCATGCACGTAATTCATCGGAAGCCCCATGGCGGGCGAGGTCTGCATCGCGCCGATACTCGTGAATTTCCAGGCTGGAAGAACAAGCAGCAGGCAGAAGGGCAGAACCAGCAATGCCGATATGAAGCGCAGCAACCACGGAAACCGCCCCGGAAGGCTTTCACTGACCAGATCGACATTGACCAGATCGCCCGTCAGCAGCGCAAGCCCGGTTCCGAAACCGGCGAGATACAGCAGGGCGTATCGCGCCAGTTCCTCGGTCCAGACCGGCGATGTGCCGAAATTGCGCGCGGTCACCTGAATGGCGACTGCGATGATCAGGACCAGAAAGGAAATCCCTGTTCCGACCCGCAAAAGCGTTCGTATATGTTGGCTTAACCTGTTCATGTGTCACCTTCTGCGATCATGGTGCGGCACCTGATCCGGCCTGCATCTTCTTCATTCAAATATCCTCCGGGGCCGCCGGCGGCCGGGCTGCCGGTTCAGGAACCAGCCGGCAGCGGCAGACCCCCGGCTTCGCAAATCAGCCCTGAACGGCGAAAAACTCTTCCACCATCGGTTTGATCTCTTCTCCGACATTGGCAAGCACCGCATCCTTCGACTTGGCGGCAAAGGCGGCCTTGTCGCTGTCGATGAATGTCATGCCTTTCTCCTGCAGGCTGGCGGCCAGACGCTCTTCATCCTCAAGGAACAATTCGCGCTCAAGGGTCTGCGCGGTTTCGGCGGCCTGTGTCACGGCCTCTTGATCCTCGGCGGATAGCCGGCCCCATGTCATCTCGGAGATGGTCAGATAAATCCATGAACGGACATGTTCCGTCTTGTTGACGAATTTCTGCACCTCGTTGATATTCGCCGACTCGATCAGTGCAAGCGGGTTCTCCTGTGCGTCGAGCGTGCCGTTCTGCAGCGAGGTGAACACCTCGCCGAAGGCCATCGGCGTGGGCCGGGCGCCAAGCGCCTCCCATGTCTTGACGAACAGGGGTACATTCGGCACCCGCAGCTTCAACCCGTCCAGATCGTCAGGTGTCACGATTTCACGATTCGAGGTCAGGTTGCGCGGACCGCGCGCGAAATAGGCGATCGGGCGGATCTGGGCTTTGGCCAGAATATCTTCGCGGATCTGCGTTCCGATATCGCCCGAGGCGACCTCATCCATATATTCCAGCGAGTCATAGGCGTAGGGAATCGCCAGCAGCGCGGCCATCGGCGACCAGTTCTGAAGGCTTTCGCCAGTGATCGTCATATCGGCGGTGCCAAGCTGCATGCCGTTGATCAGGTCGATCTCCTTGCCAAGTGATTCATTCGGGAAAACCTGTACCTCGATCCGGCCATCGGTCAGTTTCGCGAGTTCTTCCCCGAATTTCAGCGATGCCTTGTGCCAGCTGTTCTGCTCATTCGCCAGATGGCCCAGTTTCAGCGTGACTTCGGCACCATACGCGGCGCGGATTGCCGGGGTGGCCAGCAGGCTGGCACCGGCCAATGCAGTAAAATGACGACGATTCAGTTTCATGATTGCTCCTCCTGATAGTCAGTCCGTAAAGAATTCGGGTTTGGCTTTCGTGATCGCGGGCAGGTCGTTCAATACCTCGCGCAGATGGCTTCGCATGGCCTGTTCGGCGGCCTCGCCATCACCACGATGCAGGCTTTCGACAATAGCCTCGTGCTGTTCGATCAGTTTCTGATGGTCAAAGACTCGCGCCGTGATATGGCGCAGCCGGTTCATCTGCGATTTCAGACCTTCCAGCACATCCCAGACATCGCCATGTCCGGCGGCTACCGCAAGATCGTGGTGGAACTGGTCGTCCAGAGTGATGAATGTCTCGACATCCTGCGCCTTGCTTGCTTTGCGCTGCGCAACAAGTTGCTGTTCCAGCCGGTTCAGCACGTCCGTGCCAGCATTTGCCGAAAGCATGCGGATCAGGTCGCTTTCCACAGCTTCGCGGATCAGGCGGGCGGATAACACTGCCTTGACCGAGATCCGTCCGATGAAGGTGCCGCGCTGCGGTCGGACTTCGGCCAGCCCGGTTGCGGTCAGGCGGATGAATGCCTCGCGCACGGGCTGTCGGCTGACGCCCGCCTGCTGGGCGATCTCGGTTTCGCTGAGACGTGCCCCCGGCTCCAGAACGCCTCGCAAAATCAGCCCGTGCAGCCAGTTGTAAACCTGCTGCGCTGTCGAATTTCCCGAAACATTGATGCGGATCTGGTCCATGATATGCTCCCTCGTTTCCCTTATTCCATACTTCCATACTAGTCAATCAAATGAAGTTTCTCCCTTCGGTCCCGCGGCCGGAAGCCGCCGGATGGGTATCTTTGAAAGTTTTATATATCAGGGACTTATTTTTTGAAAAAACGAGGTGAAGAGATCGCTTCCCGAAACCGGATTCGAGCCTGCCGCAAGGGCGACGGACAGACCGATTGCGGATGACACGGGATTGTGCCGGTCGCCGTCAGACCCCGCGACAAGGTTCATGACAAGCGTCGGCGACAGGAACAGGCCGATTCGAATCACGTCTTCCCAGTCATCAGGCAACATGCCTTTGTCGGATAATGTCCTGAGCCAAGGTTTCCAGAAATGCGTGGCCTTGGCATCCAGCAGGCGAAGACGCACCCGGCTTGGCTGCCAATCGGTATCGATGCACAGCATGTCGTCCCGATACTGTACCGAGGCCCGGTATCGTTCTTGGGCCATCTCGGGATTATACAGCCAGAACGGATGTGCGAAGATATTGTGGAAGGTCGATTTCACCTCGGCCAGCAGCGAGGGAACCTTGTCGCCCGCGAAGGCGGGATCGAAGAAGGCCAGAGCGGGGCCGTTATCGCCGCGCTGGTACCAGATATTCGCGTTATGCGCATCGCCATGCGCGACGATGCCGCCAGCATCGCCCATGTTTCGGGGCGCATAGCGTTCATGGGCAAGATCGAACATTTCGGACAGGCTTCGGCGATACGCGACACCGTTGATCACCGGTCGCGCCCGGCTGATCTGATCCCATCCGAGTTCGACCTGACCGGGAAAACAGAATTTCTTGCCGATATAGAAAGAGGCAAGACGTCCGCCCGGGTATCGGCCGTCACGCGGATCGATCAGGCGTTCGTGGAACAGGCGGTGTATTGGCTCGGCTGCGGCCTGATCCGGCGTGGCCGGGGTCAGGGTGGCCTTTGCAACCTTCAGGATCCTGTCGTTCAGGGCCTTTTCGGCCTGAACTGCCAGATCGATGGCGGTTTCGTCATCGGATTGATCAAGTGCGAAAAGGATGTCGGAAAAGCGCGGGTCGGAACGGCGTTTGTAAACCAGCAATTGTTCACCCGGCAGCGTCGAAAGGAAAACCGGCTGATCCACGGGAAGACCGGCGCGCGACAGAATATCCGCGCGGTAATATTCGCCGGTCATTTCCTCTTCGCCTTCCTCCTGATGGAATTTGAAGAAGAATTCCTGCCCGTCGGACCCAAAGAACCCGTTCAGGGAATTAAGGGAATATTGATCCAGATTGATCTGCAATCCCGATACCGGAATGTCGAAAATCGTCGATATGAAATCGGTCAGCATGGTCTCGGCACGGGTGACATCCTTGCGGGCCGTCTCGCGAATTGCGGCGGTGCGGGATGCGGAAGGGCGAGATGCAGGGGGCGGATCAATCGGCATGGTTGTTCCCACAGATGATAATCGTCTTGATGCCGTCCGCGTTGCCGGCGGCAAGACGGGTATAGGCATTTGGCACGTCTTCAAGCGGGATCTGCGCGGCAATGAACGGATCGAGCCGGGGGCTGAGTTCCGGCAGAAGATCGCGGATCTCTTCCAACTCATTGCCGAAGGCGTGGCAGCCCATGACGGCGATTTCACGTTCGACGAGATGCACCGGATCAATGATCCCGGCGGGCATGCCGATCCCGACAAGCGCGACACGACTCGCCCCGGCAATATTGCCGAGCATAGCGCGGATCACATGCTGACTTCCGGTGGTTTCGACCACGTGCCGGAAACGCATATTGGCTAACCGATCAGGCGTGACAACCCGCGCTCCGGTGGCCTGCGCCACAAGATCGGCACGTTGTCCGTTGCGGTCGAGGATCGCCACCGGATGCCCGCTGCGCCGGGCCAGAAGCGTAACGAACCCGCCGATCGGACCCGCGCCGGTAACTACGATCTCGGCCCCGGCGGGCGCGTCAAGCAGGTTAAGCGCGTGCAGCGCCACGGCCAGCGGCTCGGCCAGCGCCAGATGACGGTCCGGCACGGCATCCGGAGCCTTGAGGAGATTGCGCGCCGGCAGGGTGACCGCCTCGGCGAAACCGCCATCGATCATCTCGCCCAGAAAGCCAAGCGACTCGCAAACCTGTCCGGTACCATCCAGACAGGCGGGGCAGGTGCCACAGATATGCCGGCTGTCGACGATGACGCGATCACCCGCAGCGACATGGTCAACGGCCTCGCCGGTCCGGGTCACGATTCCGGTGAACTCATGCCCGGCGACGGATGGCGCACGGGTAATCCATGCGCCGGTCAGATAATTATGCAGATCCGAACCGCAGATACCGGCAGCCGTGACGGACAGGGTGGCCTCGTCCCGTTCCGGAGCGCGTGGCGGATCGATATGTTCGAAGCGCAGATCCTGTGTGGCGTGAAGGCGAACGGCGCGCATCGCTTAGCGCTTCAGATAGTCAAGACGCAGATCGCTGACCGCGTTGGCATGCGACGAGAAGCCTTCATATTCCGCAAGCGTCCTGGCATTGCGGGCCATGTCGGGATAGCCTTTTTCGGTCACGTAACCGATAGAGCTGCGGCGCAGGAAATCCGTGACCGACAATGGCCCATAGGTGTTCGCCCCTTTCGAGGTGGGCAGGACCGCGTTCGGGCCAAGCGCGAAATTCGCGATCGACACGGGCGTATGCGTGCCAAGCAGGATCTCGGACGCCTCGGTGATATCGCCAAGATAATCGAATGGCCGGGTCGACATGATCTCAAGATGTTCGGGCGCATATTCGTTGACGAAATTGCAGGCGTCTTCCATCGATTCGGCAAGGATGATGCCGCCTGAATTTCCGGTAAGAACGGTACGGGAAAATTCCATGCGCGCTTCGGTCATCCGGCCCCAGAGTTCGGGCAGCGCATCCAAAGCCTCGCTGACCACGCGTTCGGATGGCGTGATCAGCCATGCAGAGCTGTCCGGGCCATGTTCGGCTTCGATCAGCAAATCCATGGCGGCCAGACGGCCGGACACGGTATCATCGGCCAGAATCACGCATTCGGATGGCCCCGCGGGAAGGCCGGGATCGATGACGCCGGCCAGCAGCCGCTTGGCCGCGACGACCCAGGGACTGCCGGGGCCGACGATCTTGCGGGCTTTTTTCACCGTTTCGGTGCCATAGGCCACCGCCGCGACGGCCTGAGCGCCGCCGACCTTGTAGATGGTTTCCACCCCGGCGATCCGCGCGGCCACAAGCGTTGCGGCGTCAACCTTTTCGTCCGGCCCCGGAGGGGTGACAATTGCGAGATCGGGCACTTTCGCAACCACAGCAGGCACCGATGTCATCATGGTTACCGAAGGAAAGGAGCCCTTGCCGCGCGGCACATATAGCGCGACCGAGGAGATCGGAAGAAAGCGGTCGCCGGCAAAGGCCCCGGGCTGAACCTCTTTCAGCCACATCGGTTCGGGCAGTTGCTCTTCATGGAAGCTGCGGATGTTCCCGATCCCGAAACGGATCGCCTCGATCACCTTGTCATCGACCAGCCCGAAGGCCTCATCGAACTCGGCCTCGGAGACTTTCAGGTTTTCCTTGGTCAGGCCATCAGCCTTGTCCAGCTCGCGCCCGAAACGCACAAGCGCGTCGTCGCCCAGATTGCGCACCGCTTCCAGAATCGGTTCGACCTTTTCAAGGAAGAACGAAAGATCGGCTTCGGAACGCCGGGTCAATGCGCTGCGCTCTTCGCGGGAAAGCGATCTGAGATGCTTTACATTTATGTCAGCCATGGCAGTCCTTTCGGGTCTTGAAGGCACAGCATGTCGCCCATGCCTCCGGTCATTTGGATTTCAGGAAGATCTCGAGCCCCACGAGCCTGTCGAGAAGCCAGACCGCCAGCAACGCGATCAGGACGAAGACCGACGAGACCGCCGCCAGATCCGGCGTGATGATCGAGCGGATATTATTGTAGATCTGCACGGGAAGCGTCACCGTGCGGGCATCGGTCAGCAACAGGCTGACCAGAAATTCGGTCATGGCCAGCACGAACATCAGCAGCCCGCCGGTGATCACGCCGGGCATCACGCCCGGCAGCGTGACATGCAGGAATGTCTCAAAGCGGCCGGCGCCACAGCTTGCCGCCGCCAGTTCCAGATCATTATCCAGCGCCGCCGCCGAGGAAGATACCGACCAGATGATGAAAGGCAGGTTGATGACCGACAGCGCGACGCCAACCGGCCAGATATTGCCGAGAATATGCCAGCTTCCGAAGACCAGCATCATGCCGATCCCTGAACCGATCAGGGGGATGGTGAAGGGCAGCAGAAGATAGATCTGAATCGCGTTGGCGAAGCGAAGCCGGAACCGGGTAAGTGCGATCCCGGCCAGAGTGCCGACCGGAAGCGAGACGGCAAGGCAGATCAGCGAGACGATGATCGACCGGACGAATGCCTGCTGCAAATCGCGCGCCAGCGCGATCTGGCGATACCATTTCAGCGAAAGACCGTCCGGGGGGAAGGCGATGATATTGCCACCCGTCAAGGATGCGCCGACCACGATGATCGTCGGCACCGACAGGATCACGATGCAGAACCAGACCAGACACCAGAAAATGACGCGTTGCGATCGGCTGATCATTTCCTGCCCCTCATTCCAAGCGTGCCTGCGCCGAAGAACGCGATCACCACCCCTGCGATAACCGACCCGAGCGCGACCAGAAGCAGGGCAAGGGCAGAACCAAGGCCCTGATCCGCAGTGCGGAAAAACTGGTCGTAAATGGCATTCGCGATGAAATCCTGCGAGCCGCCGCCGAGCATCGCGGGCATTGCGAAATCGGTCAGCGACAGCGTGCCGACGACCAGCGCGGCGCCGACGAGGCCGGGTTTCGCCATCGGCAGGATGACATGCCGGAAGACCTTCAGCCAGTTTGCGCCCAGCGAACTGGCCGCCGTTTCGGTCTCGCGTGGGATTGCCGTCAATGCCGGGGCAAGCATGAGAACCGCGAAAGGCAGCATATACTGGACAAGACCGAAAACCACGGCCGGGAAATTGAACAGCAGGCGTATCGGCTCGATCCCGACAAGGCCAAGCGCGTCGTTCACCGCCCCGGAGCTGCCCATCACGATCAGGATGCCATAGGCCCTGACGACCTGACCGATGAAGAACGGCAGAAACAGCACGATCAACAGGGTCTTGCGCAGGGCGGCCTTATTGGTGCGCACCATCATATAGGAATAGGGCAGCGCCAGAAGAAGCGTGAAAAACACCGTCAGCCCGGCTCCAAGCAGCGAGCGCCAGATGATCCGCCAATAGGTCGGGCTTTCCGCGACGATGAGATAGTTTGCAAGCGTGTATTCCTCGCCCGGCAGAAAGGTCGAGGTGTCGAGCGTATGCAAGGAGTTTTCGGCGATCTGGAACAGCCCAAGCACAAGGATGCCGACAAGTAGCAGTGCCGGGGTCAGCAGCGCCCAGCCGGTATATCTGCCAAGGCGGCGCGGCCATAACAGGTCGAGCGCCGCATTCAGCCCGTCCATGATCCGCCACTTCAACGGATAGCGGAATGACCTGTCTTCACTGTCTCGGGGCATCAGTTCGCCTTTGGTCCAATCTGCCGAAACGCGGGCCCAGAGCAGGGTTTCGGCGTCATCGAAGGACGCGGCTGCGGCAGATGCCCGCGCGTCCTTCCGTTTGAGGAAATATCAGCCCTGCATGATTTCCTTGAATTTCGCGAACCATTCGCTTTCATTCTCGATCTGGATCTTTGACGAGATACGGATGAGATTCTCGAAATCTTCGGGTTTGGTAGGATATGACGGGTCGTTCTCAAGTCCTTCCGGTGGTGTCAGATCCGGAACGACGCCCGGCAGACCAAGACCGTCAAGCCAGATTTGCTGGCTTTCCTGCGACAGCGCCATGTTGATATATTGCTTGGCCCAGTAAAGCTCGTTCTCGGGCAGGCCCTGGGGAATCCACAAGCCGTCCGTATCGAACTTGCAGCCTTCCTCCGGTACGGTCCAGGCCAGATCGATGCCATTCTTCTTCGCGGCCAGCGCGTTGGTCGAAATGGTGCAGGCAGCATCAATCTCGCCATTCTGGAACCATGCGGTGAAATCGGGGTCCTCGCCCAGAAGTGGCTGCTGATTTTTAATCTCGCGGATGAATTCCCAGCAGGCATCCATATTCCCCGGGATATCTTCCAGTGAGCCGCCGCCCGCGACCTGCGCCGGGAAATGGAAGCCGATACCGTCATTATAAAGCGCAATCCGGCGTTTCAGGCGCGGATCAAGCAGATCCCGCCAGGATTTCGGAGCGCCATCGGGGAAGGCTTCGGGCCGATAGGCCAGAACGTAGACGTAACCATAGGTATTCACGATCGGATAACCATCCAGCCCGATGGGTTTGGCCAGATCGGTGGTATTGGCAAGATTGGCCAGATCCGAAAGATCCTCGGTCACGCCACGCAGCGCGGATTTGCTTGCATTGGTCGTGGTGTCCCAATTGACATGGATCGGCGGAATGCGCCCCTGCGCGACGGCGGCCCAGATCTTGGGCTGGATTTCGTTATCCTCGGTCAGGTCATGGCGCACGGCGATGCCGGTTTCCTCGGTGAAGCGGTCCGATACACCGGCCTTCAGGGCCGCGACCCAGTCGCCACCCCATGCGCGAACAATGATTTCCGCCGGTTTTTCGGGTTCCTGCGCGAATATCCGGGATGCGGAAAACGGCGTCAGAAGCGCCGCTCCGCCGGTTGCCATGCCGGTGCGGAGAATCCCGCGGCGGGTTATGTTCCTGTTCATCACTGTCTCCTTTGTTGGATCGCCTGCATCTTTCATGAGGCGCGGGATTCGAAGATTTTCATGTCGCGGGCATTCCAGCCGATCATCACCCGCGTTCCGATCTCGAACAGTCCGAAACTTTCCGGATCGTGGTGATAGATGCGGAAGGTGATTCCGGGTATCTCCTCGGTGGCAACCACGTAAAGCTGACGCTCGCCTTCGAAGATGGTGTCCCGGACAGTGCCGGTCAGGCGGGTATCGCAAGCCGTAAGCTGGCCGCCTTCGGCTGCGATGCGGATTTGTTCGGCCCGGACAGCGCCACGAACTGCCGTGCCATCGGCGAAATCCCCTGCATGCGTGCCCGACAGGAAGTTTTCGCCCGATGCCAGACCGCCGGGCACGGCGTGCCCATTGATAAAGGACGCCACGCCCAGAAATCCGGCCACAAATGCGTTATCGGGCGCACGGTACAGATCGACAGGCTTGGCATGCTGCTGAATCCTGCCGCCATCCATGACGATGATGTCGTCGGACACGACCAAGGCCTCGCGTTGATCATGGGTCACATTGATCGTCGTGACGCCCAGTTCGTGCTGGATCCGGCGGAATTCAAGCTGCATCTCCTCGCGCAGTTTTACGTCAAGCGCGGCAAGCGGCTCATCCAGCAGCAGCAGTTCCGGCTTGAAAACAAGGGCGCGGGCGATGGCCACCCGTTGTTGCTGGCCGCCTGACAGTTCGTTGATGCGGCGATTTCCATAGCCGCCAAGCTTGACGAGGTCGAGGAACTCATCGACGCGGCCCGGAATGGTCTTCGGATTGAACCGGCGCATTTTCAGCGGGAACGCGATGTTTTCAGCGGCAGTCATATGCGGGAACAATGCCAGTTTCTGAAACACCATGCCGATTGAGCGGCGATGCGGCGGCGCGGAATCCACCGGTTTGCCGTTTACTGTGATTTCTCCGCTTGTCGGGGTCTCGAACCCTGCGATCATCCGCAGGAGCGTGGTCTTGCCGGAACCGGATGGCCCAAGGATGGTCAGGAATTTACCTGTTTCCAACTCGAAACTGGCATTGCTGACGGCAAGCGCGCCATTTCCGAAATCCATCGTCACATCCCGTACATGAACCGCTGTACTCTGCCCCGGCTTGCCCGGCGAGATTGCGCTTTCGGATGGTGAGCCGTTGGTCATTCATGTCTCCCTTGGCGCCCGACGCTGTCTCTTATGATCCCTTGTGTCGCCAATGTCTAAATCTTTGCCAGATATCCGCCATCGATCACGATGCATTGCCCGGTGATGTATTCCGATGCGCCCGATGCCAGGAACTGCGCTGCTCCGATCAGATCTTCAAGCTTGCCCAGCCGCCCCATCGGCACCTTGCTTTCCATATCTGCGACCCATGCCGGATCCTCGTAGAACATGTTGGTCAGATCCGTGTGGAAATATCCCGGTGCGATGGCGTTGACCCGGATGTTCAAAGGCCCCCATTCCGCCGCAAGCGCGCGAGTCATTCCCAATATCCCGGTCTTGGAGGTGCCATAGGGCGTTGCCGTGGGAACCCCGACATATGAGGTCAGCGACGCAAGGTTCACGATCGCGCCGCCGCCATTGGCCGCCATATTGGCCGCGGCAGCCTGAGCGACGAAAAAGGCGCCCTTGAGATTGGTATCCACGATCTTGTCCCAAAGCGCCTCGTCCACATCCAGCGAGGGGCGCAGCTCTTCGACTCCGGCATTGTTGATCAGGATATCGATCGCAGAAAGACCGGAAAGCTGCTTGCGGATGGTGTCGATATCACGCTGATCCACCGCCATGCATTCCACATTGCAGCCCTGCGCACGAAGGTCTTCGGCGATAGCCTGAAGCGGCTCGATCTTGCGTGCCGTCAGAACCAGATCGGCCCCGGCGCGGCCGAAACCCGAAGCAAGCATGCGGCCGATGCCGCGGCTTGCACCGGTGATCAGGGCGCGTTTCCCCCTGAAGTCAAAATGCACATCGTTCCGTGTCAGATCGGGATTCGACATATGGCACCTGGATATCGCTTGCATGTTCGTACATTGGACTGCCGTTTGAGGATCATCGAGTCAACCACGGCACTTATCCTGACGTCCGGTCAGGTGAGTATCGATGTTCCGAACGATCTGCCATGCTTTACATCGCGTTTGAAGCGGATGACAGCGTATCTTCCCGATCCGGTCCGGCGATTGGGTGGGATTCCGGCCGGAGATGGGGAACCACTGGTTTGGCTCAAGCCGGGCAGGGAGACATCTTACCCTGCTTGCACAAAGTGCTTAACATATGGCCGGCGCGCCTTGCGACAACAGATTTGAAGACCCGGGGTCGCCACGTTTTGGCCTGGCAGGCAAAATCGCGGGCCGATTGTCCGGGAAAGACGGCGGCTAACCGAAGGAGAGCAAATTGAGATTATTTCATTCACCCGGCTCGTGCTCGATCGGGATCCGGGTTCTGCTGGAGCATGTACAGGCCCCGTATGAACTGGTTACGATCGCGACTGCCAGGGGGGATCATCGCAAGCCGGAATATCTGGCGCTGAATCCCAAGGGCAAGGTTCCGGCGTTCGAACTGGATGACGGCAATCTGTTGACGGAATTCCCGGTGATCGCCCAATGGATCGCCCGGAACTTCTCGGCAGCCAGACTGCTTCCCGGCGATCAGCTAGGGGAACTCCGCGCGCTTGAACTGCTCGAGTATATCGTGTCGTCGCTGCATATGCGGGGCGCCGTGTTCCTGTTGCGGCCTGAAAAATTCTCGGCGGAGGCCCCAGCGCAGGAGGATCTGCGTCAACATGGGCGCGAGGTGCTGACCGAAGGTTTCCCGATGCTGTCGAAGCGTCTGGGCGATTCGGAATTCTTCTTTGACGGTTTCACGATCGTCGATGCCGCGGCGTTCTATCTGCTGAACTGGAAAGACCGCGTTGGCATGGTGTTGCCCGCAAAGCTTGAAGCATATCACCAGCGTTTGCTGAAATTGCCGGCGGTGCAGCACGCGCTGGCCTGAGCGTCGGCATGAAAATGTTATCCGCCTGATCCTTCCGGCCCATTGATCAGCGTCGGGCTGTATCCCGATCCGCCCGACATTACGGCTTCAGCCATTAGACCGCTTCGCGGCGCGCTCTACTTTTCTGGCCAGTACCGGGCGCCCCTTGCTTCGCAAAGCCGAAGCAAGGTTTTTTTTAAGTGATCTGCTGTCATGTGTCACGACCGCGGTGACGAGCCTTCCCAATCTCGTGGGGTCATAGCGGCCGCGGCGGTAAAGTTCATAGAACCGCGCCTCTGTCATGCTGCCGTCGATGCATTCCCGCACGAATGTCGACAGGACCTTGGCGCGCGCCATATGCTTGATGCAGTGATGAGACGTCCAGCGCGCCTTCAGAAGCGAAACATTGGGACCCGAAAACCGGGTCGCGTGTCGCCGGTCGAGTTCCAGCATGGGATCATACACGATCCAGACGTGACCGGCCGCGTGAATTTCCTTAGGGGCATCTGCATAGGGGCCGCTCCAGTCGGCATTCCGGCCGCTCCAATAACGAGTTTCCCATCCCACAATATCAGGATCCAGCGTGGACTGAGGGGAAAAGGCAATCACGGTGCAGTGCGGCGCCAAAGAAGAAAATGCACATGCCGCGAAGCCCCCCATGGACGTTCCGGAGAATACGACTTTCCCGAACCGCGCGAAGAAGCCGTCCTCGGCGAGTTTTTCCAGCGCCGAAAACAAACTGGAGTTGCGGTACCAATTCGTATGATGGGCCATGACGCCAAGATATGACCAGCCGGCTTTGGCGGCAAACGCATAGCCCCAGGGGTCGCGGAGGCGGTTTTTACTTCTTGGACCGGAAAGATCATCGAAACCGACATAAAGAATTTCATCCGATCGGTGGATATGCTGAACCGCAAAGCCTGCATCGGTGATCAGGAAGCCGTGCTTATGGCGGGATAGTGACAGATCGATGAGCCACCTGGGCGTGGATGGTTCCTTTCTTGCCGTGCGCTGTCTCAATTTCCGGCTCCGTCCGGTTAATCAATATCGAGGTCGCGGCAACATAGACCCAATCCGTGCGACGGGCGCAATCCACCCATGTTCTTCTGCCTGAAGTCACGGCGGATTCATGCCGGAAAGAGTATTTTCACTGCATGAAACGCGATCTGCGCCCAGCGCATGAGCAGGTATCGGGTCATGATATCCTTGTGAAAAAGCTGCGCGGCGGGGCTGTGGATTACTTGGGCGGCATTTGCTGATCAACGCTTTGGCCCGAGCCATGGCCTTGTGGGCAGGCCGCATGCGCTTTACCAATGCATGACCCAGATACGGAGACTTCGATGACCCGCTCCCTCGTTCTTGCAGGCTTTCTGGCGTTTGGCCTGCCCGCTTTTTCCTATGCATCGTCAGATGACGCATGGGCCGAGTTCCGCGCCGATGTGCAAGCCGCCTGCGAGGCTTTGTCCCCGAAGGAGGGCACAGTCCTGGTCGAGGTCAATCCGTTTGGCTCGGAAAGCTACGGCGCGGCCATCGTCTATCATCGGACGGATGCGGGACTCGATCGCTATGTCTGCATCTATGACAAGCAATCGAAGGAAGCGGAACTGACCGCAGCCTTCCCGGCGGCGGATAGTTCCTGACCGGCGAAACTATCCGCAAAGTGGCGTTGTGCCAGGCAGGAAGCGGCTGCTAACGGATCGGCTTACGCGCTTGTATCCATTCACTCTATTTCGGATTGGGATTGTAAATCGCCAAACGGGCCCGTCTCATGAATTCCGTGGCCAGTTGGGTCGTCTCAAGGCTCTTATCCTCCAGTGTGGCTGCACCTATCAAGCCGCCGGGAGTATAGCCGCCGCCACCGGATGAGATTTCCTGTGGAGGGACGATGACATCCCGAGTTTTCGCATCAACCAGCGATACCGAGCCGCGCATCGTGCTTTCGCCGCCGATCAGGACTGTCTGTCCAACGCCGATGATATTGACGCTGTCGATTTTCACGACCGCAACAGCGTCGCGCGGCCCATTCGACCACAGCAACACACCCGATGCCTTGCGCAATTCGTCCCTGACCGTGGAGGCCGGAACCTTTCGACCGGACGTCGCCGCGCCAATTGCCGACACGTCGATCTGCGCTTCGCGAACGCTTATCTGTTGTGCCTGCTGAGCCGAGAGAACAGCCTGCTTGGGTCCCGGTCCCGCGCAGGCAGCCAATGTCGCGCCGATTAGTGAAACCGCAACAAGTTTGAAGATTTTATGCATCCAACAATCCCAAAATAACATACTTTCATCAGCAAATTGCCGCCTGTATGAAATCTAATCAAGCTGGCTGTTTGAATTTTAATCATATATCGGACGCAACCCTGATCATTGGCCTGCGATGGGGGCGTTGTCTCTGCTTTTTCTTCTGCGCTATGGTCGAAGGAGATGCATTGAAACAGGACGCTCGGGTGTCGGATCTTTCAACGCTGTCGCGCCGCTCGATGCTGAGGCTCGGTTTGGCCGGCGCAGTTTCGGCGCTGGCGGCTTCCCGCGTCTATGGGTTTCGGGCTTCCGGTAAAAAAGGCTTCTGCGGAGCAGAGGAGCTTTATTCATCGCGACTTGGGTGCAACTGGTACTATAACTGGAGTCTGGAGCAGTTCCGGCAGGTAAAGGCCCCCTTTATTCCGATGGTCTGGGGCTGGCACCCCGGGCGAACGCCCGCACAGCTGTCTCGCTTGAGCGGGCGCCAGCCGATCCTCTTTGGCTTCAACGAGCCTGATGCTCGCAATCAGGCGAACATGTCGGTCCCCGAGGCGCTGGCGGCCTGGCCGCGGATCGAGGATCTGGCGGATGAGATCGTCTCGCCGTCCTGCGTCAATTCACGTGGGCGGTGGATGACGAACTTCATGCTTCAGGCCGACAGGCGACGGCTGAAGATCGACAGTATCGGTGTGCATTCCTATTCCGCGCCGAATGCAGAGCAGGTCGTGGAGCGGCTTGAGGAAACCTACCGCCTGTACGGTCGGCCGCTTTGGGTTACCGAGATCGGTGTTGCGGACTGGCGAGCCGCAGAGGGTCGCCGCCCTAACAGATACAAGGTCGACGACACGATCCGCTTCCTTCAGGAAATCTGTGCCTACATGGACGGCACCCCCTGGATCAAAGGTTACAGCTGGCTTGCCAGCGGGACTTTCGGCGATGGGAAAAGTCTGTCAACCTCCGCATTTTTTGACGGATCAGGCCGGCCATCGCCAATATTCGAGGCTTATGCGCGGATCCAATGATCGGCTTTCTCAGGCGGATTCACGATTGGTTAAGGTCAAACTGGCGATCCCGGAAGGACTTGAACCCTCAACCTGCCGATTAGAAGTCGGCTGCTCTATCCAGTTGAGCTACGGGACCGCATGTCCGTCTTTTGCGCGATGCAGAGGAATTGCGCAACCCGGTCCTGACAGGGATCGGATCAGTTCAGCGGCTCCTGCAAAGGATAACGCCCATCCTCGAACTCGCCGAACATCTCGACCACTTCGGGATGGTTCAACGGCTCGCCCGACATATCAAGAATCAGATTCTGCTCGGAGACATAGGCGACGTAATAGGTCGCCTCGGTTTCGGCATAGAGGTGATAGAAGGGCTGGTTCTTGGAGGGGCGTATGTCTTCGGGAATGGAATCGTACCATTCCTCGGTATTCGCGAATTGAGGATCCACGTCGAAAATGACACCGCGAAACGGCCGCTCCTTATGGCGGACGACCTGCCCAAGACTGAATTTTGCGCGGGGCATCTTCATATACAACGGTCCCTGACCTTCCTGACATCGTACCGAACTGGCGGGGTTTTAATGTCCAAAGGCGCTTCTGTCCACCATCAGACAGGCCGTCCCCGACCAAAATCTCAAAAAGTTCAATCCGGGTCAGAGGCCCGCGTCAGTCGATCGGGGCAGGGGGAACGCGTTGGGTCACGAAGTTGGATTTGCGCTTCTCGTAAAAGGCATTGCCACCTGCCACGAGAACATAGTGCATGTTGTCATAGGGAAAGCTGTAGCCCGCGGTATGGAAGAACTTCGCGCTCTGGACTCCGCGCTGCCTTTCGCCGTTCAGGACCGCATGCGCGGCCTCTTTCACGTCGGGAAGCGCTTTGGAGTTCATCGGCCTGCTCAGCACACCCGGTGCGAACTGGTTCTTCTGGCCGACGACGCCGCATACCGTATTGGGGAATTCGTCCGACTCGACCCGGTTCATGACAACCGTGCCGACGGCGATCATCCCGTCCCTGCTGGATCTGTTCGCCTCGAAGAAAATGGCGCGTTCCATGCAATTCAGATCCTTGCTTGAATATCTTGCGCGCGTATTCTTGTTGCTCGAGCATCCGGCGAGGACGATGATCCCCGCGCACAATCCCAGCCCGAGGCATCTAGAGAAACTGCTCATCCTGTCCCACCTTATTGTACTTGCTTATTATATTTGCCTGTTTGTCCCTCTCCGGCCATGAAATGCCGTGTGGGCTTTGTTTGATTGCAGTTATTTTGCCATTAGTGGCGTTGTCGCGCAAGACAGATGCACGGGATGAGCAGGAAAGCGCGCCGGTCAGATCATCGCGCTCGCTGCCGCCGAGGCCAGCGGGGCGACATGACGGCGGAATTCCTCGGGCTGCCATTCGGACAGGTTTCCGGCAATATGAATTGCGCCTGCGGGACGGTTGTCGGAGCCGGAAATGGCGACGCCGATGGCCACTTCTCCCATCAGAATCTGCTCAATGGCCAGTGAGTGACCATTCTGCCGGGTCAGTTCGATCTGCTCGCGTATGGCTTGCGGATCGGTCAGGGTGCGGGGGGTTACCTGCCGCATCTCGGCGGCGGACAGCAGCATGTTCACCTCGTCATCCGGCAGCATGGCCAGCACCGCCCAGCCTCCTGATGTGCAATAGGTGGGAACGCTGTGGCCGATGAGGGTAGCGAAGAATACCTCTCGCTTGCTTTGCAGCCTGGCTGCGTAGACCATCCTTTGACCGTCGAACAGCGACAGATCGACCCGTTCCCGGACAGTGCGGCGCAGTTCCTGCAGGATCGGGGTCGCGCGGCGGATCAGGGGATGCATGCGCAGGTAATTATAGGTCAGATCGAGGATCCCCAGATCAAGCAGGAAGCCACGGCCGTCATCGCTTAGCCGCATATATCCAAGCTGTCGAAAGCTGTGCACGATTCTTTGCGCGGCACTGCGGGTGATTCCGGCGCGGCTGGAAATCTCGGCAAGAGAAAGCGGAGCGTCGCTATCCCGGAATGCCTCAAGCACCCGCATTGCCTTGCCCAAGGATTGGACAAATACCGGATCCGACTGTGCCCTGAGGGCTTTCGGTTGCATCTTCGGACTCATGTGGATCAAATCGTTGACATAAAACTGTGCCGCGACGTAACCTTTATATTCAATGCAACTGTATCGGAATGCAATACATTAATATTCGTTGGCGAATGCCGGACAGGCCAGCAATTCATGTTAACATGGCCGCATCTTTCCGGGGCTCGTGCCGATCGAATCAGTGACACCCCGCACCCATTGGACAGCGTCTCGCTTTGCTTTGGGAAACCGCAACAAGACGGGGGCACGGATACTCACCAACAGGGAGAATTACATGCTCAAGAAACTGACCGCCGCGTTACTGGCATCGACATTGATGACCGGTGCGGCATGGGCCGAGAAGACCATCACCGCGGTGATGCATTCCGGTTTGCGGGTACTCGACCCGATCATGACTACGGCGCATATCACCCGCAACCATGCCTATATGATCTATGATGTCCTGCTTGCGCAGGATTCCAATTTCGAGCCGCAGCCGCAGATGGCCGATTGGGAGATCTCGGAGGACAAGAAGACCTATGTCTTTACGCTGCGCGACGGGCTGAAATTCCATGATGATGCGCCCGTGACGGCAGCCGACGCGGTTGCTTCGCTGAACCGCTGGGCACAGAACGATGCGGGCGGTCAGGTCATCATGGATCGCACCGAGAGTCTGGAGGCGACGGATGACAAGACGATCACCTGGACGCTGAAGGAACCATTCGCCCCGCTGCTGAGCATTCTGTCCAAGCAATCAGCCATTCCGCCATTCATCATGCCTGCCCGCGTGGCAGAGCAGCCTGCAGATGAAGCGGTCACCGATTATACCGGATCGGGCCCGTTCATCTTCGCCGAGGATGAATTCCAGCCCGGCGTCAGCGTGACCTATCGCAAGAATCCCGATTACGTCCCGCGTGACGAACCGGCAGACGGTATGGCTGGTGGCAAGGTCGTGAATGTCGATGCGGTCAAATGGGTCACCATGGGGGATATCCAGACGGCGGTGAACGCCATCCTGAGCGGAGAGATCGATTATATTGAAGTCCTGCAGGTCGATCTGTTGCCGCTTCTCGAAGGCGATCCGAACCTGACTGTCGAAGTGCGGGAGCCGGTCGGTTATCAGACCATGGCCCGCCTGAACTTCCTGCATCCGCCCTTCGACAATCAGAAAATCCGTCAGGCGGCGCTTTACGCCATCTCGCAAGAACCCGTTCTTGCCGCGATGGCAGGAAATCCCGAGTATTATACGATCTGCGGAGCGGTTCTTGGATGCGGCGCGCCGCTGGAAAGTGCAACCGGCGCCGAGACGCTGGTCGAGGGGAACGGGGTCGACAAGGCCAAGGCGCTTCTGGAAGAGGCTGGCTATGACGGCACTCCGATCGTGCTGATGGCACCGACGGATGTCGTGACGCTGGCGACCCAACCGGTCGTGATTTCGCAGCAGCTGCGCGATGCCGGGTTCAATGTCGACATGCAGCAGATGGATTGGCAGACCCTGGTCACCCGCCGGGCCAGCCAGTCCGCGCCTGCCGATGGAGGCTGGAATATCTTCATCACCAACTGGCTGGTGCCCGAGATTTCCGATCCCATAAGCAACCCGATGCTGAACGGGCAGGGTGACGATGCGTGGTTCGGCTGGCCGACCGACGAGAAGATCGAAGAGCTCAAGGCCGAATTCATCGCGGCTGAAGGGGCCGAGGCGCAAAAAGCGGCAGCCGAGGAAATTCAGCGGCATGCGACCGATAACGTGCTTCTGATTCCGCTTGGTCAATACGGTTTCCCGCAAGCCAGAAGAAACACGATCACCGATATGATCCCGTCGCCTGTTCCGGTGTTCTGGAACATGAAGAAGGCCGACTGATCCCCGGTTCAGGACCCGTGGCGGGGCGGCCTGTTCCGGCAAGCTGCCCCGTAAACGACCGATCCATAGTTTCAAGGAGTTCCGATGTTCGGCTATATCCTGCGGCGTATCCTGGCTGTCATCCCGGTGATGCTGCTGGTTGCGGTATTCGTGTTTCTGCTGCTTCGCCTGACCCCGGGCGATCCGGCTGCGATCCTCGCGGGGGACATGACGACACCTGCCAAACTTGAACGTATCCGCGAAGCAATGGGTCTGAACGAACCATTGCATATCCAGTTCGCGAAATGGATCGGCCAGCTTGCGAGGGGCGATCTGGGCACCTCCCTGATCTCAAGCACGCCGGTATCCTCGATGATCGCTTCTCGTATCGGTCCGACCCTGTCGATCGGGGTGCTGACCATATTGATGTCGGTGGCGCTCGCGATCCCGATGGGCGTGCTTGCGGCATGGAAGCACCGCAAAGGCGCGGATTACGTGGTCATGACATTCTCGGTTCTGGGTTTCTCGGTCCCTGTCTTTGTGACCGGCTATATTTTCATCCTGATCTTTTCGCTGAAGCTGAACTGGTTTCCGGTACAGGGCTACGTGCCGCTGTCGCAGGGACTGGGCGCGTTCATGACCCATGCTTTTCTTCCGGCGCTGACGCTGACGACGATCTATGTCGCGCTGATCGCCCGAATGACCCGCGCCAATATGCTGGAAGTTCTGGGCGAGGATTACATCCGTACCGCAAGGGCGAAGGGGGCCTCCGAAAGGCGGGTGCTGTTTCGGCACGCGTTAAAAAACGCCGCCGTGCCGATCCTGACCGTAATCGGCACGGGGTTCGCGCTGCTGATCGGAGGCGTTGTCGTCACCGAAACGGTGTTTAATATCCCTGGAATCGGCCGCCTGACGGTCGATGCGATCCTGGCGCGCGACTATCCGGTGATTCAGGCCATGATCCTGCTGACAAGCTTTCTTTATGTGCTGGTGAATCTGGTCATTGACCTCAGTTACACCTTCTTTGATCCAAGGATACGCTATTGATGTCACAGCCTGCTCAGCCCGCGGCCGCGATGCAGCCCATCCTGCGCGTCTTCCGGCTTTCTCATTTTGGATTGGGCCCGAAGATCGCGGTCGTGGTCCTGTCACTGATCGTTATCTGCTCTATTCTGGCGCCCTGGTTCGCGCCCCATGATCCGCTGCAGATGGACCCTCTGTCCCGTCTCAAGGGGCCGATGGAAGGCCATCCTCTGGGTACCGACAATTACGGCCGCGATATTCTCAGCCGTGTGCTGATCGGCGGGCGGCTGTCACTGTATATCGGTATATTGGCAGCGGTCGTCTCGGTCATCATCGGTCTTGTCATCGGGCTGGTCGCGGGGTTCTACCGCATGGCGGATGCGATCATTATGCGGATGATGGATGCGCTGATGGCCATTCCCGCGATCCTTCTGGCCATCGCGCTTGTCGCGCTGAACGGCCCTTCGGTCACATCCGTCATCGCGGCGATCACCATCCCCGAGATTCCGCGCGTCGTCCGGCTGGTGCGCGCCGTCGTGCTGGCCGCACGCGAAGAACCCTATGTCGAGGCGGCGCTGGCGCTGGGATCGTCGATGCCGAAAATCCTGATCCGGCATTTGTTGCCCAATACGCTTGCGCCGCTGATCGTGCAGGGAACCTATGTCCTTGCATCGGCCATCCTGACCGAGGCGCTGCTGTCATTCCTTGGCGCGGGCGTCAGCACCGAAACGCCGACCTGGGGCAATATCATGGCCGAAGGGCGGCTGTTCTTCCGGATCAAGCCGGATCTGATCCTGTATCCGGGGATCATGCTGTCGCTCTGTATCCTGTCGATCAATCTTCTGGGCGATGCGGCGCGTGACATGCTGGATCCGCGCCTCAAGAAGCGGGCGGGGTAGGTCATGCAGTTCAAGTCACGAAACTTCGACGCCAGCCCCGTCGCCCTGACCGCCGAGAACCTGACGGTGACGTTGCCGGATACCGCCGGACAACCACAGGTTCTGAATAATATCGACATAACCATCAGGCAGGGCGAAACGGTCTGTCTGGTTGGTGAATCCGGGTCGGGAAAATCCGTCACATCGCTTGCGATCATGGGGTTGCTGCCCGAGGCACTGCAGGTCACCCAGGGCAGGATCAATCTCGAAGGCCGGGATCTGCTACCGCTTACGCAGGTGCAGATGCGCGAATTGCGCGCCGCCCGGGTCGCGATGATCTTTCAGGAGCCGATGACCGCGCTTAATCCCGTGCTGCGGGTGGGCGATCAGATCATGGAGGTCATGGAGCTTCACACCGAACTTTCTGCAGCCGAGCGGCGCGCGCGGGCCATCGCGATCATGGAGCAGGTTCATCTGCCGGATGTGCCACGTATTTTCCGGTCTTATCCGCATCAGCTTTCCGGCGGCCAGCGGCAGCGGATCATGATCGCCATGGCGCTGGTGCTGGAGCCTGTCCTGCTGATCGCGGATGAACCTACGACCGCGCTTGACGTGACTACGCAGAAGCAGATCCTGTCGCTGATCGCGGAATTGCAACGGGTTCATGGCACTGCCGTTCTGTTTATCACTCATGATATGGGTGTCGTGGCCGAAATCGCGGATACGGTCTATGTGATGCGGCGCGGTGAGATCGCCGAACATGGCCCGGTCGAACAGCTTCTCCGGCAGCCCCGGGCCGAATACACGCGCGAACTTCTGACGGCGGTGCCCAGCCTGTCGCCGCGCGCGCCCAGACCGGCCGGAGATGAGGCGGTGCTGCAGGTCACAGATCTGAACAAGATATATGGCGGCGGCGGGTTGTTGCGGAAACTCCCCGAGACTCACGCGGCCAAGGATGTCAATTTTACCCTTCACCGCAGTCGGACATTGGGGATTGTCGGTGAATCCGGTTCGGGCAAGTCCACTGTCGCACGCTGTATCATGCGGCTGATCGATCCGTCATCGGGGCAGATCCTGCTCGACGGCAAGGATATCGCCAGTCTTGGCCGGAACGCCCTTAAGCCCCATCGCAAGAAACTTCAGGTGGTGTTTCAGGATCCGATGCGGTCGCTGAACCCCAGATGGAAGGTTGCCGACAGTCTGATCGAAGGGCCGTTGAATTACGGCACCTCGCGCAGGGAGGCGCTGGCAGAGGCTGGCCGGATGCTTGAATTCGTCGGGCTTCCCGAAGGTTCATTGCGGCGCTATCCCCATCAGTTCTCGGGCGGGCAGCGGCAACGGATCGCCATCGCCCGCGCGGTGATGATGCGCCCGGATGTTCTGGTCGCCGACGAGGCGGTCTCGGCGCTTGACGTTTCGGTTCAGGCACAGGTTCTGAGCCTGCTTGACCAGTTGCAGCAAGAATTGGGCATCGCCATCGTTTTCATCACCCATGATCTGAGGGTCGCGGCACAGATCTGCGACGATGTGATCGTGATGCAGCAGGGCGTTGTCGTCGAACAGGGCTCTGCTGCCGAAGTGCTGGTTCATCCCCGGCACGACTATACCCGCACCCTGATCGAGGCCGCGCCCGGCCGCAAATGGGATTTCCAGAACTTCCGAGAAATGACCGAGGTGAACCATGCCGATCCTGCCTGAAATCCAAGCATTCACGCCAGAGCTCGAAGAGGTGTTTCGCGATCTGCATGCAAACCCCGAAATCGGTTTCGAAGAAACCCGAACCGCCGGGATCGTCGCCGCGAAATTGCGGGATTTCGGCTTTGACGAGGTTCACGAGAATATCGCCGGAACCGGTGTCGTCGGATTACTTCAGGGGCGGGGCAAGGGAAACCGCCGGGTCGGATTGCGCGCAGACATGGATGCGTTGCCCATCGAAGAGACCAGCGGGCTGGACTATGCCTCGACGGCGCCGGGCAAGATGCATGCATGCGGTCACGACGGCCATACGACCATGCTGCTGGGCGCGGCGAAATATCTTGCCGGCAGCCGGAATTTCGACGGCACGGCGGTCATGATCTTTCAACCCGCGGAAGAGGGGCTTGGCGGCGCGCGCGGGATGATCGCCGATGGCTTGTTCAAGCGCTTTCCGGTTGATGAGGTTTACGGGATGCATAACGACCCGTCGGGCGACCCGCAAAGAGCCAAGATTTGCAAGGGGACTGCGATGGCGGGGGCGTCATTCTTCGATATCCGCGTGAAGGGCAGGGGCAGCCATGCCGCCATGCCGCATCAGTCGCGCGACGCCCTGATGATCGCCTCGGCGCTGGTCGGGCAGTTCCAGTCCATTCTGGGCCGCAACCTGCCACCGCTTGAAAGCGCCGTTCTGTCGGTCACGCAGATCCATTCGGGCAGCGCGTATAACGTGGTTCCCGAAACCGCGTGGATCGCGGGCACCGTACGATATTTCAAGACCGCAAGCCGGGATCTGATTGAAACCCGGATGCGCGAGATCTGCGAAGGCTTTGCCAAAGGTTTCGGCGTGACCATCGATGTCGAGTTTCGCAATATTTTCGACGTATTGAACAATGATGCGGTTCTTGCGGATGAATGGCTGGCGGCGGCGGCTGATGTCGTCGGCGCCGATATGGTCACCGATCAATGCGAACCCGCGACCGGCTCCGAGGATTTCGCCGATATGCTGCAGGTCGTTCCCGGTGCTTATGGAAGGGTTGGTCATGCGGGTACGGTGCCGCTGCACAATCCGGGCTTTGTGCTTGACCCCGGGATATTGCCGGTGGGCGCATCCATTTACGCCCGCATCATTGAACGCCGTCTGCCATTGGAGGTCGCATGAACCCGCTGAATTTGCCTTTTGACGATGATGAAATCCTGAAAGGGCTGCGGCCCTGGATCGAATGCGAAAGCCCCACATGGGACGCGGCGGCGGTCAGCCGCATGACGGCGTTGGCGGCACGCGATCTGGCCGCGATCGGCGCGAGCGTCGAGATCCTGCCGGGAACGCAGGGCTTCGGGGATTCGGTCCGCGCGACCTTTCCGCACCCGGATCAGGGCCGTAAAGCCGGTATCCTGATTTCAGGGCATCTGGATACGGTCCATCCCGTCGGAACACTTGAGAAACTGCCTTTCCGGCGTGAGGGCGGATTGTGCTACGGGCCGGGAATTCAGGATATGAAGGGCGGTAATTATATCTGCCTTGAAGCGATGCGCCAGATCCAGAAAGCCGGGCTGCAGACCCCGCTGCCGGTGACCTTCCTGTTCACGCCGGATGAGGAGGCGGGCACCCCCTCGACACGGCAGTTGATCGAGGATGAGGCGCGGGACAAACGGGCCGTTCTGGTGCCGGAACCTGCGAAAGAGGATGGCGGCGCGGTGATTGGACGCTATGCGATCGCCCGCTTCAACCTTCTGACCCATGGCCGGCCCAGCCATGCCGGATGGGCGCTTAAAGACGGGCGATCGGCGATTGCCGCCATGGCCCGCAAGATTCTTGAGATCGAGGCGATGACAACGGAGGATTGCACCTTTTCCGTCGGTGTCATCCATGCGGGGCAATGGGTGAATTGCGTGTCCTCGGAATGCCGCGCCGAAGCGCTTACGATGGCCAAGACCCAGGAGGATCTGGACGGCGGAGTCGCTGCGATGGAAGCTCTTCAGGGCGAGGAGAACGGTGTCACTTTCGAAGTTACGCGGGGCGTGACCCGCCCGGTCTGGTCACCCGACAATCCCGGCACGCTGGAGCTTTACGAAATGGCAAGGAAGTTTTCCGCGGAACTGGGCTTCGAGCTGACCGCAGGAAGTTCGGGCGGCGGATCGGATGGCAATTTCACCGGCGCTATGGGCGTTCCCACCCTGGATTCCATCGGGGTGCGAGGCAAGGGGTTGCATACCCTGAACGAACATATCGAGATCGAAAGCCTGAGTGAACGCGCCCGGCTTGCGGCGGGATTGCTGATGACCATCGGCGCTTGATTAACCCGGAACATGCGCAGGGTTGGAATGCGCGAGGCAGGCAAGCAAAGATGGTCTCGGACCTGTTTTTTTGCAGTAGGCGGCAGCTTGGCCGTTAATTGGCTGTTGAATTGAAACGGGAACGGTCTGTTACGGATCTCGTGTGGCCGGCTTTGAGATAAACCATCTTTCGACACAGTTCTCGACGCGCCGGTTGAAAAATGATAGTAAAAAACTACAGGAATCTCGTGAGATGGCTTCACCTGATGCCAGCCTGTTGTGGAAGCTGTATGATGTATCGTGTTGGTCTCATCTGTGCTTGTGTAATCGTTGCGGTAAGCGCATTCGTGCCTCCGATGTCCCAGGCGCGACAGCTTGACCGCAAGGTCATCCTGCTAAGCTGCCCTTCCGATATTGCCGAACCGAAGCGGCTTTGTCAGGCAATGGTACAAGCCTTGGCCGAAGCAATCCCGTCCAGTATTATCCGGAATGTCGCGCCAGGCGATGAGATACCATCCCGGCCCGGCGATGTGGGCGTGGCATTGGTGATGTCCGATGTGACCGCGCAGGGGATGACCGGCAGGCTCGACTGGCAGATCGGGCAAGGCCCGCGCCAGCTTGGCCCCGAGAGATGGCTTGACGTAATGGACGCGACGGGTTCACCGAAAATCTATGATCGATTCGCGCGCTCGATCGTAGATGCAAGTGAAGGGATGCTGAAAGCCATCGACCCGGCCCGTAGAGAGTAATGCCGAATTTCCGCCGCGGAACTGTGGAAGATAACGCAAGATAAAGGTTTACCATGTCTCAGATGTCAAATACCGGCAGCACCCTGATCTCAAACATGATTGCAACGCCATTTGCGGCCGGGGTTTCGGGAATCCACCGGGCGGATATTATTGAAACCAGAGACGCCCCGGACGACGCGACAACCGATTACAGGATCGGGGCAGGCGACTCGTTCAGCGGCAATCTGGATACATCTGGCGATCGGGACTGGGTGGCGATCAACCTGACCGACGGAGCAAGCTATAAGTTTGATCTGATGGGCGCCAATAGCGGTATGGGGACGCTGTCCGACACTTTCCTATACCTTTACGATTCCAGAGGGAATCTTATCGGCACTGATGACGATGGCGGGATGGGATTTGAAGCGTCGATGGCCTTTACGGCAGATGTTACGGGAACCTATTATCTGTCCGCGGCAAGTTACAGCGACAACGAAACCGGCACTTACAGGTTGGCCGTTGAAAGAATGGGGCCTGCTTCACTGGACAGGCTTGCCACCTATCTGACAGATGGGTTCTGGAAAGATCAGGGTGAGCTTCCGCGTGCCTTTGATACCTCGGCCAGCAATCAGATATCTGCTGATATCAGTGGATTGACAGTCGCAGGACAGCAACTGGCGCGCTGGGCGATGCAAGCCTGGGAGATGGTTGCCAATATCGATTTCCGGATCGTCAATAATTCCAACGCACAGATCGTGTTCGACGACCACAACAGCGGAGCATATTCCACCTCGAATTTGACCGGTGGCAGGATTATCGATTCCGCCGTCAATATCGGCACCAACTGGCTGACGACCTATGGTACGACATTGGACAGTTATTCATTTCAGACCTATATCCATGAGCTTGGACATGCGTTGGGTCTGGGGCATCAGGGCAATTACAATGGATATGCCTCATATGGAATCGATGAAGATTTCATAAATGATAGCTGGCAACTATCCATCATGTCCTATTTCAGCCAGACGGACAACATAACCGTCAGTGCCGATTACGCCACTCTGTTGACGACAATGATGGTGGATAATATTGCCGTTCAAAGCTTGTACGGCCGTCCCGGCGGCTCCAGCCCAACGGCGGGGAATACCATTTGGGGGGTGAATACCAACCTCTCGGGTTATATGGTCCATTTTGCCGATTACCTGGCCGGTGGTGATGGAAACGGGCATTTTTCTGGCGGAGCCCCGGTCGCGCTCACCATATTCGATCGCGGTGGCCGCGATACGCTGAACCTTTCATTCTCCACGGGCAATGACCGGGTTTCGCTAAGACAGGAAACATTTTCGGATATTGACGGTGTGGCGGGCAATCTGGGCATCGCGCGCGGCACCCTGATCGAAAACCTGATCACCGGTTCGGGCAATGATTTCATTCAGGGGAATAGCGTTTCGAATGAAATCAGCGCCGGTTCGGGCAACGATACCGTGCGGGGCGGATATGGTGCGGAGCAGTTGTTCGGTGGAAGGGGCAATGATCGATTGCTTGGCGAGACGGGAAACGACATTCTTGCCGGCCAGATGGGGGACGATCGCCTCTATGCCGGCACCGGACGCGATCAGCTTTGGGGCGGAGACGGGAATGATACGCTTTACGCTGGCGATGGAAACGATCGTGCCTATGGCGGCGGGGGACGCGATCAGCTTTTCGGTGGCGGCGGCTTTGACAGATTGTTCGGCGGGGGCGGAAATGACCGGCTGTTTGGCGGTGCGGCGCATGACCGGCTGAATGGCGCCGCCGGTCATGATCAGTTGAATGGCGGAGACGGCTACGACACGCTGCTTGGCGAAGGCGGGAATGATACATTGCATGGGCATGGCGGAAACGATTCGCTGCTGGGGCATGCCGGCAATGATGTGCTGTATGGTGGCGGTCGGGCGGACACGCTTCGCGGAGGGATCGGCGACGACAGGTTGTATGGCGAAATCGGCAACGATGTGCTGTTCGGCGGCGCCGGGGCTGATATGTTCCTCTTCTCGGCCGGCGATGGTCATGACGTCATCAGGGATTTCAGCAGCACTGACGCCGAGGATATCAACCTGATCCAGATCATCGCGATCGATAGTTTTGCCGATCTGGTGAATAACCATCTTCGGAATGTGAATGGTGACGCCATGATCGTATACGGCACCGGCTCGATCCTGCTTGCCGGAGTCAATTTTGGCGCTGTGGGGTTCGGCCGGGCTTATGATGCCGATGATTTCATCTTCTGATGGGGGATAAGCGCCGTTTCAGCTTCGCAATGAGTGCCAGAGGCCCGGCAAGACGTCAAACAGGTCTCCGAACCGCGCCAGCAGATGCTCTCGTTCGGACAATGACAGATTTTCTCATAGCTTGTCAGCCCATGTAAAGGACTGCTAAATTCCCGTTATACTCGTTATATTCGCCCGGTAAGGTAACGCCGGATTTCGTCCTGAAACCGTGGAAGATTGCATAAAAAGAGGTTCAGTATGTCCTATATGTCAAATGTCGGCGGCTCTCTTGCCTCGAACCGGATCGAAACGCCTGTCGTGCCGAATGAAGCGAGTGTGACCACCTCGGCCGAGATTATCGAAGGCGCTGATGCCGCGTCCGATGCCAGTACTGCTTACAGAATAAATGCCGGGGATTCATTTAGCGGCAATATGACGCGCGGCGATGAAGATTGGCTGGCAATCGAACTGACCGCCGGTGAGACTTATAACTTTAAAATAACTTATGATGGTAACGCAGCGGGGGCTACGGTTTACGTTGATCTTTTGGTTTACGATTCCGACGAAAATCAAATCTCAAACTACGTTTTTTTTGAGGATCCGACTCAAATCGTTGTTTATGCAGACACAACCGGCACTTATTATGTAGACGCATATTCTTGGTCCACCGGAGGAGGCCGTTATCTGCTGCAGTCGGAAAAACTGGCTCCAGGCACCCCGAACGAAATTGCCAATCACCTGACGCATGGAGCGTGGATGGCAGAGGATGGCAAGGATTGGCGCGCCTTTGACACTTCGGGCAGCAATCGGATCACTGCAGATATCAGCGGGTTGAATGCCACGGAACGGCAAGTTGCAATCTCGGCGATGGAAGCCTGGGAGATGGTTGCCGACATCGATTTCCAGATCGTGAGTAATCCCGCAGCACAGATCGTGTTCGGCACGGGGCTTTTTGATGATACTCCCGGAAATTTTTACGGCCATTTTCTCGCAACCAGCGAAGTGACCGGCAACAGGATTACCCAATCCGTCGTCAATGTCGGTACCGGAAACCCCGAATCCCCTTTGCTGGACAAATTTATAGTGCCGGGTAGCTATATTTTCCAAACCTACTTGCGTGAATTAGGACGGGCACTTGGTCTCGGGTATAGTGTGCCTGGAGAATTCGCGAATGATAGCTGGGATGAATCCGTCATGTCTCAGATCCCGGCAGAGGGTCATGGGATATCCGAAGGCTTTGAAGAGAATTTTACGACCGTAATGACTCCGAGGGTGGCCGATATCGTTGCCATCCAGAGTCTTTACGGTGTGGCCGACCGCTCCAGTCTGACGGCGGGAAATACCATCTGGGGAGAAAATTCCAACCTCTCGGGTTATATGGCGAATTTTACGGATTATCTGCTTGGTGGGGAGAGGGAACCCACATTACTCAGCGGTTACCCGACGGAGCTGACGATCTTTGATCGAGACGGAGATGATACGTTGAACCTTTCCCGTTCCACGACTCATGATCGGATCTCGCTGCGGCAGGAAGAGGTTTCGGATATCTATGGAAGGGTCGGTAATCTGGGCATCGCGCAGGGAACCCTGATCGAGAACCTGATCACCGGTTCGGGAAATGATTTCATTCAGGGGAATAGTGTTTCGAATGAAATCAGGTCCGGCGCGGGCAACGATACCGTGCGGGGCGGATATGGTGCGGACCAGCTGTTCGGCGGAAGAGGCAATGATCGATTGCTTGGCGAGACGGGAAACGACATTCTTGGCGGCCAGATAGGAGACGATCGCCTCTATGCCGGCGCGGGACGCGATCAGCTTTGGGGCGGAGACGGGAACGATACGCTTTACGCCGGCGAGGGCGACGATCATGCCTATGGCGACGCCGGGAATGATCAGCTTTTCGGTGGCGGTGGCTTTGACAGATTGTTCGGCGGGAGCGGAAATGACCGGCTGTTTGGCGGCGCGGCGCATGACCGGCTGAAGGGCGGTGGCGGTCATGATCTGTTGAATGGTGGAGACGGCTACGACACGCTGCTTGGCGAAAGCGGGAATGATACGTTGCACGGGCTTGGCGGAAACGATTCGCTGCTGGGGCATGCCGGCAATGATGTGCTGTATGGCGGCGGCCGGGCGGATACGCTTCACGCAGGGATCGGCGACGACAGGTTGTATGGCGAAATCGGCAATGATGTGCTTTTCGGTGGCGACGGCAGGGACAAGCTTTTTACCGGCGCCGGAAATGACAAAGCATATGGCGGCACCGGCAAGGACGATATTTTCGGCGGCGCCGGGAAGGATCAGCTTTTCGGCGGTGCCGGGAATGACCATCTTTTCGGTGATACCGGGGGTGATCGGCTTTTCGGCGACTCTGGCAATGACGCGATATTCGGCGGCGACGGCAATGATCAACTTTTCGGCGGCGCCGGGGCCGATACTCTGACAGGCGGAGGAGGCCGCGATACCTTCACCGGAGGTGGTGGGGCTGATATGTTCCTCTTCTCGACCGGCGATGGTCATGACGTCATCAGGGATTTCAGCAGCACTGACGCCGAGGATATCAACCTGACCCAGATCATCGCGATCAATAGTTTTGCCGATCTGGTGAATGATCATCTTCGGAATGTGAATGGTGACGCCATGATCGTATACGGCACCGGCTCGATCCTGCTTGCCGGGGTCAATTTTGGCGCTGTGGGGTTCGGCCGGGCTTATGATGCCGATGATTTCATCTTCTGATGGGGGGATAAGCGCCGTTTCAGCTTCGCAATGAGCGCCAGAGGCCCAGCAAGACGTCAAACAGGTCTCCGAACCGTGCCAGCAGATGCTCTCGTTCAAGGCTGGAGGCGGCGTTTTCCTGATCGAGTCGCTTCAGAAGCTGTAGCAGGCGGCGGCGATGCGTACCGGTCAGAACTTGCACCGGATCTGCAATGAGACCGGCAAATGTGGTCACGACAGAACCGATCATGGCAAGAACGACCCCGGTCAGGATGACTTGCGCCGGGGTCATCGCGACGGGGAAGACCGAATACCACATCCGGCCAAGCCCCTTTCCAAGCAGGAATTCATTTACCGCGCCCGAATAGGCCCGCATTTCCGCCATGGGACCTGCAAGCGAGATAATTCCTGGCGTCGCCTGATGGAACAGCAGCAGCCCGGCAATCAGCACCAGAAGCGATGTCGTGATCTCTGACACGGCGTTTCTTGTCTCAACATGGCGGGCGATCCGGGCTTCGATGATTTCCGGCGGAGTATCCGGCACAATTCCCTGGGCGGATAATCGTGTGACAAAGGCGTGCAAATCGGCTTCGATCCGGCGCGCCATATCGGATTTCAGGAAAATGTGCCGGCGCGCCAGCCATGCTCCGACGCGCTTTGCACCAACCGCGGAAAACAGAATAGCTGCCAGTTTGATCAGCAGAAAGATCGGCGCCAACGCCACATTCACGGGCGCGCGCAGCAAATCCAGCCCGAAAGCGGCCCGGTGCAGCGCAAAGGTGCCGCAAATGCCGTATCGGGCCTTTACAAAGCGGTCCACCTCGGTGCGGCGCAAAATATCATCGTTACGGTTTTCAGTGGCGGCGCGGGGCATGAGATATCCGAATCTGGGCGTTCTCTATCTCTTCAATATGGTGCTTTGGGCGGCGCCTTAAATGGTGCGGGCGGCGGGAGTCGAACCCGCACGGGCCAAGCCCTAGCGATTTTAAGTCGCTTGTGTCTACCGTTCCACCACGCCCGCCTTATTCACCACTCAGGGCCGTTTCAGAAAGTGGCTAGCCAAGCGCTGCGGATTAATCAAGCGGAACTTGCACAACGGTTTTACACAGAAACCTGCAATATGTCTGCCGGATGACTTTGCCCTAATAGCTGCGGGTCGGACGGTCGAATACCTTCCTGCCCATAAGCGAACCGACAAGATCGACCATCAGCTTGGCAGTCCGGCCGCGCTCGTCAAGAAACGGATTGAGCTCCACAAGATCCAGCGACGACACCAACCCGGATTCGTGCAGTAATTCCATCACCAGATGCGCTTCGCGGAAAGTGGTGCCTCCGGGAACGGTTGTCCCGACGGCGGGCGCGATCGACGGGTCAAGGAAATCGACATCCAGAGAGACATGCAGCAGGCCATTCGCCGCCTGAACCCGGTCAAGGAAACTGCGCAAAGGGGCGGCAATGCCCTGTTCGTCAAGGACGCGCATATCATTGACCGTGACATCGCTGTTTTGCATGGCCGCAAGCTCTGCCGGATCCACGCTTCGAATCCCGAACATGCAGATATTCTCGCCGGGGATCGGCGCGGGAAAATCCGGGAAGGGCGCAAAACCCGGGCGGCCAATGGCATAGGCCATCGGCGTGCCGTGCAGGTTGCCGGATGTCGTGGTCTGGATACTGTGGAAATCGCTATGCGCGTCCAGCCAGATCACGAATTGCGGGCGCCCCAGCCGGGCCGCATGGCTGGCGACACCGGCGACGCTGCCAAGCGCAAGTGAATGGTCGCCCCCCAGGATGATTGGCATCCCGTCCGCCAATGCGGCGGATGTGGCGTCGCGCAAGGCTTTCGTCCAGCCGATGATTTCAGGCAGGTGATGAACTGCGGGATTGTCGCAGATCTCCTGTCCCGGGGCCGCAGGAACAACATCACCCCGATCCTCGACACTGTGACCAAGAGCCTCAAGCGTTTTCACAAGGCCCGCCACGCGATAGGCTGCGGGGCCCATCAGGCAGCCCGGGCGGCGCTGTCCTTCGTCTACGGGCGCGCCCAGCAGGATGCAGTGGGTCATCCGGGTTCCTCCTGTTATCGTTGCGAGTGGACCATATCAGCTTGGGCCTGCATTGCCATATCTGCTGTGCGGCGATGGATCGGAACTGCTGGGCACGGAAATCAATACATCGGAATATACGACATCTATGGATATGAAAAAGGGGCCGTAATGGCCCCTTCTTATTCGATATTCTGTCGCCGGTTCAGGCCAGCATTCCCATCGGATTTTCCAGATGGTTGACGATTTTCGCAAGAAACTGTGCCCCCAGCGCGCCGTCAATGACCCGGTGATCGACCGAAAGCGTCATCGACATGACATTGCGCACCACAATTTCGCCATCCTCGACCACCGGGGTCTGGATGCCTGCACCCACGGCAAGGATTGCGCCATGTGGAGGATTGATGACGGCGTCGAAATTCTCGATGCCGAACATGCCCAGATTCGAGATCGCAAAGCTGCCGCCCTGATATTCATGTGGCGCCAGTTTCTTGTTCTTGGCGCGGGTGGCGAGATCCTTCATCTCGGTAGAAAGCGCGGACAGGGTTTTCTGATGCGCGTCCTTCAGAACCGGGGTAAACAGCCCGCCTTCGATCGCTACTGCCACCGCGACATCCGAAGGCTTCAGCTTGATGATCCGGTCGCCCGCCCAGACGGCGTTGGCGTCGGGAACCTCTTGCAGGGCAAGCGCACAGGCCTTGATGATGAAATCGTTGACCGACAGCTTGACGCCCCGCGCTTCAAGCTGCTTGTTCAGGTCGCCGCGGAATTTCATCAATGCATCCAGCTTGGCCGAGCGGCGCAGGTAGAAATGCGGGATGGTCTGCTTGGCTTCGCCCAGACGCTGGGCAATGGTGCGGCGCATGCCGTCAAGCGCGACTTCTTCCGTTTCGCGGTCGGCATAGATTTTGGCGATCGCGTCCGCAGATGGTCCGGCTGGTGCTGCCGCAGCCGCAGGGGTTGCCGCAGCTTCGGATTTGGCCGGTGCCGCGCCCGGTTTGGCGTTCTCGACATCTGCCTTGACGATCCGGCCGCGCGGACCGCTGCCCTTGACCGCTGTAAGGTCCAGACCTTTTTCGGCGGCGATACGGCGTGCAAGCGGAGATGCGAAGAGCCGGTCGCCGCTATCGGATTTCGGCGCCGCAGGAGCCGGAGAGGCAGAAGCCGCAGGGGCCGATGCATCGGCTTTAGGGGCAGCCGCTTCAGGCGCTTCGGCCTTGGGCGTTTCGGTGGAGCTGTCCGATTTGGCCGGGGCGGCGCTTGTCTTGCCGATGTCATCGGCGCTCTCGCCATCTTCCAGCAGCACGGCAATCGCGGTGTTGACCTTGACGCCGGCCGTTCCTTCCTCGATCAGGATCTTGCCGATTTTGCCTTCATCGACGGCCTCGAATTCCATCGTGGCCTTGTCGGTCTCGATCTCGGCGATGATATCGCCGGATTTGACCTCATCGCCCTCTTTCACCAGCCATTTCGCCAGCGTGCCTTCCTCCATCGTCGGAGAAAGCGCGGGCATCAGGATTTCCGTTGGCATGTCGCTTACTCCTTACTTGTAGGTGACCTTCTTCACCGCTTCGACGATCTCGGGCACGGTGATAAGGGCGTGCTTCTCGAGATTGGCGGCATAGGGCATGGGCACATCCTTGCCGGTACAGTTGATCACCGGAGCGTCCAGCCAGTCGAAGGCGTTCTCCATGATATGGGCGGACAGGTGATTGCCGATGGAACCCACCGGGAAGCCTTCCTCGACCGTGACGCAGCGGTTGGTTTTCTGGACCGACTCGATCACGGTTGCATAATCGATGGGGCGCAGGGTGCGCAGATCGATCACTTCTGCCTCGATCCCTTCCTCGGCCAGTTTCTCCGCGGCGTCCAGCGCATGAGTCATGCCGATGCCGAAGCTGACGATGGTGACATCGCTGCCCGACCGGGCCACGCGGGCCTTTCCGAAGGGGATGGTGAAATCATCCATGTCCGGAACTTCGAAACTGCGGCCATAGAGGATTTCATTCTCGAGGAAGATCACCGGGTTGGGATCGCGGATCGCGGATTTCAGCAAACCTTTCGCATCGGCTGCAGTAAATGGCATCACCACTTTCAGGCCGGGGATTGCGGCATACCAGGCGGTGTAATCCTGACTGTGTTGTGCCGCCACGCGGGCAGCCGCGCCGTTCGGTCCGCGGAACACAATGGGGCAACCCATTTGTCCGCCCGACATATACAATGTCTTGGCGGCAGAGTTGATGATCTGGTCAAGCGCCTGCATGGCGAAGTTGAAGGTCATGAACTCGACGATCGGGCGCAGGCCGGCCAGGGCTGCCCCGGTGCCGATACCGGTAAAGCCCATCTCTGAGATCGGCGTGTCGACCACGCGGCGCGGACCGAATTTGTCCAGCAGGCCCTGCGAAATCTTGTAGGCACCCTGATACTCGCCCACTTCCTCACCCATGAGGAAAACCGTCTCGTCGCGGTCCATCTCTTCTTCCATGGCCTCGCGCAAGGCTTCGCGCACGGTCATGGTTTTCATCTTGGTGTCTTCCGGCCAATCCGGGCTGCGGTCGGCCGTTGCCGCTGCAGGCTCGGATTTCGAGGCGGCGGGGGCGGATTCCGCGCGGGTGGTCGTCTGGCCGGTATCGTTGGGATGACCGCCTTTGTCATCCCCGTCCGAATCAGCGTCATCCGAACCGGCGGAGGCACTGGCCTGAATATCGTCGGCGCTTTCGCCTTCCTCGATCAGCACGGCGATGGGGGCGTTGACCTTCACGCCCTCTGTTCCTTCTGTCACGAGGATTTTGCCAAGAATGCCCTCATCCACGGCTTCGAATTCCATCGTTGCCTTGTCGGTCTCGATCTCGGCGATGATATCGCCTGCCTTGACCTCATCGCCTTCCTTTTTCAGCCATTTCGCCAGCGTGCCTTCTTCCATGGTCGGCGACAGGGCGGGCATCAAGATTTCAGTTGCCATATTCGATCGCTCCCTTACGCGTGCTCTTGGGCCGAACCCTGCGGCAGGTCTTCGGCGTAAATATCGGTCCACAATTCATCCAGAGCAGGCTCGGGGCTGTCCTTCGCGAACTCGGCCGCGTCGTTCACGATTTCCTTGATTTCCTTATCGACGGATTTCAACTCGTCCTCGGTCGCGTGTTTGCCCTGCAACAGCAATTCCCGGACATGTTCGATGGCGTCGCGCTCGTCACGCATCTTCTGCACTTCTTCACGGGTCCGGTATTTCGCCGGATCGGACATGGAGTGTCCGCGATAGCGGTAGGTCATGATTTCCAGGATATAGGGACCCTTGCCCGCGCGGCAGTGGGCCACGGCTTTCTCGCCCGCGGCCTTGACGGCCAGAACATCCATGCCGTCCACCTGTTCGCCCGGGATGCCGAAAGCTTCGCCGCGACCGAACAGGCTGTTCGATTTGGTCGAGCGCTTGACCGAAGTTCCCATGGCATATTGGTTGTTCTCGATCACGAAGATGACCGGCAGCTCCCACAGCTCGGCCATGTTATAGGTCTCGTAGACCTGACCCTGGTTTGCCGCGCCGTCACCGAAATAGGTGAAGGTGACATTGTCATTGCCCAGATATTTGTCGGCGAATGCCAATCCGGCCCCAAGCGGCACCTGAGCGGCGACAATGCCGTGACCGCCATAGAAATGCTTTTCGCGGCTGAACATATGCATCGAGCCGCCCTTGCCTTTGGAATAACCGCCCTCACGGCCGGTCAATTCGGCCATGACGCCGCGCGGATCCATGCCGCAGGCAAGCATATGCCCATGATCGCGATAGCTGGTGATGCGCTTGTCACCCTCTTTCGCGCATGCCTCAAGGCCGGTAACGACAGCTTCCTGTCCGATATAAAGGTGACAAAAGCCGCCAATCTGACCCATGCCGTAAAGCTGGCCTGCCTTTTCCTCGAATCGGCGGATCAACAGCATGTCACGGTAGTATTTCAGCAGTTCGTCCTTGGATGTATTGGACGGCGCCGGTTTGCTGGCAGCGGGTTTTCTGACCATGCGGGCATTCCTCCTGCGGGGCTGGTTCGAAATAGTTCAGCGTTAAACTATCCGTATCGCATCCCGAAAGTCGGTGCAATGCGGGAATCCCACAAGGCCGAGGACCTATTGAATGATGATCTCGTCAGGGCGTATCAGGCCCAGAACTTCGCGCGCACGTTCGTCCAGCAGGTCGAGATCCAGATACTCGTCCGAAAGCCGATGCGTCAGGTTCTGCATCTCGCTGACCTCTTTTTGCAGGCGCTGGCGTTCGATCATCAATTCTTCGGCCTCCGACTCGACCTGGACGCGGCGAAGAATGCCGGAGGGGCCCTGCACCGCGGCAAAGGCGAAATAAAGACCAAGCATGAAAATCAGTACGAAAAAGATACTGCTGCTGATCGACAGACGCTGGGACATGTTGAACTGCTCGTTTGTTTTGCTGGGATCATGCCACAGACGGGCGGGCAGGGGAATCCCCCGCAGACTCATGCCTGCGTCTGGAATATTTTTTCAATCCGTGCTGCCTCATCGGTCAGGCCCCATGGCGGGTTGCTGACGAACATGCCTGACCCGATCATGGAATGGCCGGGGCGGGCGGGCGGAAAGCGGATTTCCGAGATCAGTGCTCCCGGATGTGCCGAGCGCAGGGTTTCGGTCATCGGAAGATGGCGCAGATCTGTCAGGATCGGGTACCAGAGCGCGATGATGCCCACATTCCACTTGCGGGTCAGATGGGCAATCTGGCGGGGTAGCTCCGCATAATCCGTCTTGATCTCGAAGCTGGGGTCGATCAGCAACAGTCCCCGGCGGGGGCTTGGCGGACAGATCGCCTGTGCCATTTGCAACCCGTCCTCGTGCCGGATCGTTGCGAAGCCGGCGATCCGGGTCAGGGCGGCATGTTCCGCCGGATGCAGTTCGGCAAGGAAGGCGCGATCACCCGGGCGCAGAAAATGACCGGCGATCAGCGGAGAGCCGGGATAGGCCGATGCGCCGTGTCGCGCCCGCGTTTCCGCCAGTGCGGCCAGCAGGGGGTGGGTCGACGCAAGCCAGCCTTCCGCCTCGGCGCGGAGAATGCCGGCCTGCGCTTCGCCGGTCCTGGCCGCTTCGGGACTGTCAAGATGATACAGTCCGCGCCCGGCATGCGTCTCGATATAGGTCAGCGGTTTGTCTTTGCGGGTCAGGTAATCCATGACCGTCGCAAGCAGGGCATGCTTGTGCAGATCGGCTGCGTTTCCGGCGTGATATGCGTGCTGATAACTAAGCATGACACGGACATAGCCTTGTCTGCCGGTTCCGAAAAGAGGGGAAAGAAGGGTGCGGCGACGCCCAGGGAGGAGGAGGGGCGTCGCCGCTCAACGCTGGCCCAGGGAGGAGGAGGGGCCGCGTATGGGGTGCGGTGAAGGCCCGGGAGGAGGATGGGCCGGCACCGCAAACGACAGGCTGGGAGGGAGGAGGAGTCGCCCGTCGCATTCTTTTGCCGCAGATAAGGCGGCTATGGGGTGCGGTGGCTGCCGGGAGGAGGAGTGGCATCACCGCAAACGACGGATGGGAGGGAGGAGAAGACCCGTCGTATGTTTTTGCCGCGATTCAGGGCGGCTATCTTTTGCGGCGGCTCCTGGGAGGAGGTGGGAGCCGCCGCCTGCATCCGAAAGCCCATGGGAGGAGGAGAGGGCTGCGGAGCGTTCTTTGGGCGACGCCCTCCGGGGAGGAGGAGAGGAGGGCGCCGCCATATCCCGACCCATTGGGAGGAGGAGAGGGCCGGGAAAGCGAATTCTTATTTGCCGTCGCTATATGCCGCTTCGTGGGCCAGACGGGTGATCATCGAACGGCTGATACCCAGATCCGCAAGATCGCGGGCGGTCAGCGCGTTGAGTTCACGCAGCGTCTGGTGATAGATTGCGCGGCGTGCGCGGTTTTCCTGCATCCGCTGGATCGCATTCAGCAGTCGGCCACGCAGGCCGGTCGTTTCGACGGCTTGTTGGGTCTGAGCGATAACAGCCATGATGTCTTCCTTTCTTCGTCACGTCCTGCGTCAGTGCCCGGATTGACCCTGCGCTTCGGTTGATTGAAAGATGGACCTTATGCTGCAGTTGCACAATCCATTCTTTTGCCAATGCTGCTATGCAGCGGGCGCATGGCTTGGGCGTTTTTGTAGAAAATAACGTAATGAAAATGTGATTAAAAACCTCTGTCATAAAATTGTTAGCGTTAATGCTGCATGCGCGAAATTACTGCTGAGCCATGGGTTTGACAGTTATCCGTTCCGGCGGTTGCCGTGAGGTTTCATTTGGACCATGCTGCAACGCAATTCAATTGCGAGGCCGATAACATGTCCGTTGATCGCGAAGTTGTCCTTGGGGAAATCTCTGAAATCCGCTTGCCTGGCGGGGAAACGCTGGGGCAGGCCGATCTTGTCCGGGCTTTGACCATCGAAGGTGGGCATGTCCGATTCGTGCTGGAAGTCCGGGATGCCGCGATGGCCCGCGAACTGGCGGGCGTGGAAGATGAGGCGAGGCGCCGGCTGATGGCCCTGCCTGCCGTGGATCGCGTGGATATCGTCATGACCGCCCCGGCTCCCCGTCAGGCGGCGCCAGCGGGTGGCGGCGCGCCGTCGCTGAAGATTGGCGGGCATCCGACGGCGCAGGCCGGACCGCAACCGATTCCCGGTGTGCGCAATATTATCGCGATAGGGTCGGGCAAGGGCGGGGTCGGCAAATCCACTGTGACTTCTAACCTGGCGGTTGCGCTGGCCCGCGCGGGGCGTAAGGTCGGATTGCTTGACGCCGATATATATGGCCCGTCGCAACCGCGGATGATGGGGGTGACCGGACGCCCGGCCAGCCCCGACGGCCAGAGGATCGAGCCGTTGCATGCGCATGGCGTCACCGTGATGTCGATCGGACTGATGCTCAAGGAGGGCGAAGCCGTGGTCTGGCGCGGTCCCATGCTGATGGGGGCGATGCAGCAATTGCTTCAGCAGGTCAATTGGGGCGAGTTGGACGTGCTGTTGATCGACCTGCCGCCGGGGACCGGCGATGTGCAGCTCAGTCTCTGCCAGAAAGCCGCGGTCACCGGGGCACTGATCGTCTCGACCCCGCAGGATATCGCATTGCTGGATGCGCGCCGGGCTATCGACATGTTCCGCAAGCTGAAGGCGCCGGTTCTGGGGCTCATTGAAAACATGTCGACTTATGTCTGCCCCAATTGCGGGCACGAGGCGCATCTGTTCGGTCACGGCGGTGTGGCGGCCGAGGCGAAGGAGCTTGGATTGCCCTTCCTCGGGCAGTTGCCGCTTGAGCTGGATGTTCGGCTGGGCGGAGATTCCGGGCGGCCGGTGGCTTTGGATGACGGGCCGACGGCCCGGGCCTATGCCCAGCTTGCCGACCGGCTTGTAAAGGGCGGCATGGCCTGATTCGGGCATTTGCTGCTGATCGCGGCCCGGTTTTCCGGGCGGCGCATGTTCCATGGTTGGGCTTTCAGCCGCGCGACGGGGCGGGATTGGCTGCGCAGATACCGTATTTGGGAAATTCCGGGAATGATGGGAATTCATGGAATCGGAGGGGCGAATCGCGCTCCCGGTTCTGTGATTCGCTGTGATGAACGAGAATTTTGGCGTGAATCGCAGGAGTTCAGGATGGATTAACTGGCGACTGGCCGGTGATACGGGATTTTGTGCCACACATTCATATTCTCTATATATGGTAGTTAATTTTACTCAAGATACGAATTGTTGATGTATCGGAGTAATTTCTTCCATATTTTCTGGAATGTAAACGCGATAGTTCAAATAAAAAACGCTGTCTGAGGGTAAAATTCCGTTGCTTCCCATGAAATCCCATGTCACAACTTAATCACGGAAACGGGCAGTGAAAGGGACAGCAAGATCCCACGAAGGCGAAGCAGGCTTCATACAGGCACCCGTTTTCTAAATCGAGCCGTCCATGCGTGTGAGCAGCACCATCCCCCAAGGTGACGCGTGACAGGATGGCCACCCCGAAAGGGGCCCAGCAATTGGGAACGAGGGTGGCGGATCGGGCAGTGGCAGCGGCCCGGTCCGCCTTTCTCTTTCGGGCGGGCGAAAGAGCAGGACAGTGAGGGCGGTCGACAGGTGGCGCGCAAGTTCAGAGGCACCGAAAGCGTCAAGCTGGATGGCAAGGGTCGGATGTCGATCCCGGCCAAGATGCGGCGTGTTTTCGATGCCGGTGATCCCTCTTTCTCTTCCTCGAATACCGGCCGCACCCAGATCGTCGCGGTTTACGGCCCGGATCAGTGGAACTGGCTGGAGCTTTATACGATCGAGGCCGCCGACGAGATCGACGAGCAGATCGACCGGCTGACGCGCGGCAGCAAAGAGCGCCGCTGGCTGGAACAGCTGATGAATGGTCAATCCACAGATCTCGAGATCGACCGCGACGGGCGTCTGGTTTTGCCGTTGCGCCTGCGGGAAAAGCTGGGGCTGACCGACGGGATCGAGGCCGTGTTCGCCTCGCATGGGGATTACGTCAAGGTCTATCATCCGGAGTCACCTCCGAAAGACATCGAGGAACTCGAAGAGTTCACTGTCTCGAAGGGTCCGGGCTTCGACCCGCGACAATTCCTTAGCGAAGTGGATGAGGGCGAGGGATAGGCGATGGATGCACCGCATATTCCCGTTTTGCTGAAACCGCTTCTCGAAGCGGTTTCTCCTGTTTCCGGGGTCTGGGTTGACGGCACCTTTGGCGCGGGCGGTTATGCGCGGGGGCTTCTTGATGCCGGGGCCGGGCAGGTGATCGGGATCGACCGGGATCCGGCAGTTTTCGAAATGGCGCGGGACTGGGCCGGGCAATATGGCGATCGGCTGAAATTGGTCGAGGGCGAATTTGCCGATCTGGACCGGCTGGCAGGTGAGCCGCTTGACGGCGTGGTGCTGGATCTTGGGGTCAGTTCCATGCAGCTTGATCAGGCCGGGCGCGGTTTTTCCTTTTTGCGCGACGGTCCTCTGGACATGCGGATGGGGCAAGAGGGACCCTCGGCAGCCGATCTGTTGAACGAAGCTGAGGAATCAGTGATCGCCGATGTGCTGTATCATTATGGCGAAGAACGCGCGTCCCGTCGGATCGCGCGGGCCATTGTCGCGGCGCGCCCCCTGACCCGTACGATTCAGCTTGCCGAAATCGTGGCCCCTTGTCTGCCCCGTCCCAAACCCGGGCAAAGCCATCCGGCGACCCGCAGTTTCCAGGCCATCCGCATCTGGGTCAATGACGAGTTCCGTCAGCTCGTGAACGGTCTTTCCGCTGCCGAGCGAGCCTTGCAGGTGGGCGGAAAGCTTGCCGTGGTCAGCTTTCATTCGCTTGAGGACCGGATCGTCAAGCGGTTCATGCAGGCACGCTCGAACAGCGCCGGTGGCGGCAGCCGATACGCCCCGGCGACCGAAACCGCGCCCGCCGCGTTCACCTTGCCTTTCCGCCGCGCGGTAGGCCCTGACGCGGATGAAAGCGAGGCGAATGCCCGCGCGCGTTCGGCACTTTTGCGCGTGGCAATCCGCACCGACGCGCCTGCAGCGGAGCTGGATGAAGGCATGCTGGCAATGCCACGCCTTCCCGGCAGAAAGGGCGCAAGATGAAGTCGATTGTTTATCTGGCATGCATCCTGATCGTGATGGGGCTGGCGTTCTGGGCCTATCGGGAAAATTACCGCACCCAGGCCGCAATGAGCGAAATGAGCGATATTCAGCGGGACATTGCCGGCCTGCGCGAGGAGCTTGGCATCCTGCGGGCTGAATGGGCCTATCTCAACCGTCCGTCACGCCTGCGCGAACTGGTGGATCTGAATTTCGAGCGGCTGCAACTGGTACCGATCGAATCCGGTCAGTTCGTCGATCTCGACAATGTCGATTATCCCAAACCGCCCGCGGAGCCTGCCGAGGACGCCGCGACCAATGAGGACCAGCCATGATCCGCACGCCTCTGCGCCCTTTGGCCCGTATTCTCCGTGCCCGTGAACGTGGCGAGAATCCCGATGAGATAGAGGCGGAAAACCGTCGCCGGCGCCATGAAGAGATTCAGGACAAGGCGAGGCGCCGTGCCGAAGGGCGGCTGTTCCTGATGGCCGCCTGTTTCGTGCTCGCTTTCACGACTGTCGGCCTGCGCATGGGCGTTCTTGCGTCGAGCGAACCCAGCGAGCCGCTTTCGCAAGTGATGAGCGCACAGATCATTTCGCAGCGCTCCGATATCACCGACCGGAATGGTCGCGTGCTGGCGATGAACATGCTGACCTATTCGCTTTATGCGCATCCCTATCAAATGGTCGATCCGGTTGCCGCGGCTGAAGGGTTGGCGAAAATCTTTCCGGATCTCGAACTTGCCGATCTGAAAAAGGATTTCACCAGCGACCGCAAATTCATGTGGATCAAGCGCAAGATCAGCCCCGAGCAGATGCAGGCGGTTCACGATATCGGCGAACCCGGGCTGCTGTTCGGTCCGCGCGAAATGCGGATTTATCCGAATGGCCGGATCGCGAGCCATATCCTTGGCGGTTCGGGCTTCGGGGCGGAAGGCGTCAGCAACGCCGAGGTGATCGGCATCGCGGGCGTCGAAAAGGCCTTTGACGGATGGCTGCGCGATCCGGCCAATAACGGCGCGCCGCTTGCGCTTTCCATCGATCTGACAGTGCAGTCCGCAATGGAGCGCGTTCTTGATTCCGGTATGAAGCTGATGAACGCGAAGGGCGCGACCGCCGTATTGATGGAGGTGGATACCGGAGAGGTCGTCGCGATGGCGAGCCTGCCGGATTTCGATCCCAACGACCGGCCTCGCCCGTTGCTGAAGGGCGATCCGTCTGACAGTCCGCTGTTCAACCGCGCGGTTCAGGGCCAGTACGAGCTTGGCTCGACCTTCAAGATATTCCCGGTGGCGCAGGCGCTTGATTTGCAGCTGATCAACCCCAACAGCGGCATCAATTCGAAAAGCCCGATGAAGATCGGCAAGTATCTTATCCATGATTTCCACAATTACGGTCCGCAACTGAGCGCGACGGATGTGATCGTGAAGTCATCGAATGTCGGCACGGTTCGGATCGCCCAGATGATCGGCGTTGATCGTCAGAAGGAATTCCTCAAGGATCTGGGTTTTTTCCAGGCGACACCTATCGAAATGGTTGAAGCGCCGACCGGCAAGCCGCTGGTGCCTCCGCGCTGGCCCGCTGTGACCTCGGCGACGGTTGCCTTTGGGCATGGGCTCGCGGCAAGCCCGCTGCATCTGGCCTCGGCCTATGCCACGATTGCCAATGGCGGCAAACGGGTCGCGCCCACGCTCGTGCATGGCCGCAAGCGTCCGACAGGCGAACAGGTCATGTCCACGCGTGCGGCGGACATGGCCGTCAGCATGCTGCGGCAGGTGGTGACAAGGGGTACCGCAAGCCGGGCCGAGGTCGAGGGTTATGAAATCGCAGGCAAGACCGGCACCGCCGACAAGCCGCGTCCGAGCGGCGGCTATTACGATAACAAGGTGGTGGCCACATTCGCCTCGGTCTTTCCGGCGAGTAAGCCGAAATATTCACTGGTCGTCTCGCTGGATGAGCCCTCGGTCTCGGTGGGCGGCGGGGGCGAAAGCCGTACCGCGGGCATGACCGCCGTTCCGATCGCTGCGGAACTGGTTCGCCGGCTTGCGCCGCTATTGGGCCTGGAAGCTGTCACCGACGAAAAGCTGCCACAGATCACACCCCGGATCGCCACACGTGTTGAACCTGGTTCCGAGGATGCGGTAAAGGTCGTATCGAACGAATGACGGGTGAAGCGGTGGGTCAGGTCTCGAAGAAACTGTCGCAACTGGGATTGCGGGGCAGAGACGGGCGCGATCCCGTTATCTCGGGGCTTTCGGTGGATAGCCGGACGGTCAAGCCGGGGCATCTCTTTGCCGCCTTGCCGGGTTCGGCCATGCATGGCGCGGAATTCATCCCCTATGCGCTGCGCATGGAGGCCAGCGCCGTCCTGACCGATCGCAAGGGCGCCGAGATGGCCGCCGATGCGTTCCGGCGCTGGGATGGTGCGGTGATCGTGGCCGAGGATCCCCGCGCCGCGCTGGCCGGCGCCGCCGCGCTTTGGTTCGAGACACAGCCCGAACATGTCGTGGCCGTTACCGGCACATCGGGCAAGACCAGCGTCGCGACATTTACCCGCCAGATCTGGCAGGCATTGGGTCACAAAGCGATCAGCCTTGGAACCATGGGGGTCGAAGGCGATTATCACGCCCGGCTGGCCCATACCACGCCCGAACCCATCACCCTGCATCGTGTCCTGTCCGAGGCGGCGCTTGCCGGCGTGACCCATGCGGCCATGGAGGCATCCAGCCATGGCCTGGATCAGCGACGGTTGGACGGCGTGCGCGTCGAAGCCGGAGCGTTCACGAATTTCACGCAGGACCATCTGGACTATCATGCCGGTTTCGAGGAATATTTCGCTGCCAAGGCCCTGCTTTTCAACCATCTTCTCGAAGATGGCGAATCCGCTGTGATCAATATCGATTCGGAACATGGCCGGCGCATGGTCGATATCGCCAGGGATCGCGGACTGGCCCTGACCACCATCGGACAAAACGAAGAGGCATTGCTGCGCATCCTTGGCCAGCGTTACGATGCGACCGGGCAGGATTTGCGGTTTTCGGTAATGGGACAAGCCCATATGGTGCGCTTGCCATTGATCGGCGGCTTTCAGGCCGAGAATGTTCTGGCTGCCATGGGCCTTGCCCTTGCCTCGGGCGACAGCGCCGAAGAGATCATCGCAGCGATGCCGGATTTGCGGACCGTTCGGGGACGGATGCAGCTTGCCGCATTGCGGGAAAACGGCGCGGCGGTCTTTGTCGATTACGCGCATAAACCCGGCGCCCTGATCGCGGCGCTGCAATCGCTGCGCCCGCATGTGATGGGCCGGATCATCGTGGTCTTCGGTGCGGGTGGCGACCGTGACCGGGGCAAGCGCCCGCTGATGGGTGAGGCTGCGCGCCAATATGCGGATGTCGTGATCGTCACCGACGACAATCCCCGCAGCGAGGACCCGGCCGCAATCCGCGCCGCGATCATGGCGGCCGCCGGTCCCGAAGCCACCGAGGTCGGCGACCGGGCCGAGGCAATCCTGCGTGGCGTCGATGCGTTGCAGCCCGGCGATGCGCTGCTGATCGCGGGCAAGGGACATGAAACGGGGCAGATTGTCGGTCAGGATGTCTACCCGTTCGACGATGCCGAGCAGGCCTCGGTCGCCGTCGCGGCACTGGATGGCCGGATATGAGCCTCTGGACTGCAGCCGATGCCTCTGCCGCGACCGGGGGAAGGGCGCAGGGCGACTGGGCGGCGACCGGTGTCTCGATAGACACCCGGACGATCCGGCCCGGCGATCTGTTCGTGGCGCTGACCGATATCCGGGACGGTCATGATTTCGTGGCGCAGGCGCTGGAAAAGGGTGCCGCGGCCGCCATGGTCAGCCGCATTCCCGATGATGTGCCGCATAACGCTCCGCTGCTGATCGTTCCCGAGGTGCTGCCTGCGCTTGAGAAA
>NZ_QZCG01000013.1 GCF_003591515.1 Paracoccus onubensis | reverse complement strand
AAAAAATGCCAACGGCACAAGCACGGAACTCTGGTCGGGCTACGCCCTCCCGACGTTCCGTGCTTGTGCCGCTAACTGGCAGACTTTTGCGCCGCCGCGTGGCCGGGTTTTACTCCGCCGTTGACAGATCGTTTTGCATCCAACCGACGCGAACCTGATCCAGAAGGAGCCGCGCAAGGCGACCTTCTCCGGCGGATACTTCTTCCTCGACGGCAACAACGGGGAAGATGGCGCGGACTATCACATGGGCGACGTTGCCGCGTTCTGCCGCGGCTGGCTTCCGGCCGATGATGAGGTGACGGCATGAAACCGGCGCTATTCGCTATCTGCGTGTTGTCAGCTTGTCAGCCTGCATTGGCTGGAACTGCGCAAGTCAAGGAAAGCATCTGCACGCAGTCTGCAAACCTTGCCTACATCGGTGTCGAAGACGGGATCGAAATGTATTCGATCATCGACGGTGCTGATGAGGCGATTACCGCGGCCAACGTGGGTGGCAATATTTGGGCCGAGCGGATGGCGGTATCGTCTTACTTGTCAGGCTATTCCGTTGGCCTCTTGCAAACGAAAGAACCGGCCGACTTCGCGGAATACTATTTTGCGGTCTGCATGGCGGAGTCGAACTGATGCGGCTGCGTGAGCTCGAAGAACAATTGGATTGGGATGTGGACCGCCACGGCGCCACTTCGCATGAAATCCCGCTCTGGGTGACGCTTCTCGCGCTCCTGCCATTCGAGGTTTCGACCCTGATCGCGCGGCTGTCAGGGAAACGGGGGACCGGCGAATGAGCGGCGATATAATCACTGTCGAAGTCCGGATCCTCAACGAGACGGATAAGGCATGGCTCGTGACGCCGGATGCGAAACACCAGGCCGAGTGGGTTCCGAAATCGCAGGTTGAAATCGAAGATCGTCACGAGATCAAAGAGTTTCATTTGATGCAGGTTCCCGAATGGCTTGCCACACGCGCCGGGCTGGTCTGATGCCGATCCGCCAGCCCACCTCACGCGAAGCACAGTACGATTTTTGGTCCCGCACCGTTGCAGGCGAACGCGTCCCGCGCACTGAGGATGAGCCACAGCCCGGTTTTTACAAGATCCGTATGGTTCGCAACGGCCCGTTTGTTGCTGTCGAAATCTGGCTTGAGCAACAGGTGGATCCAGACACCGGCGAACTCGTCACAGATGAGAGGCTACGCGCGATCTGCAACGGTGAACCCCGCGATCCGGCCAAACTCTGGCTGTACTGCCGCGCCATCACTGCCGAGGAATATGACGGCCTGACCGGCGCGCATATCAGCATTCCCAAAATGGCGGCAACCCATGTCGCTGTCGATCTGGCCAACATGGCCGCCATCCGTCCCTGAATAGGAGATTCTAATGGACGATCTGAACCCGGCCGGAATCGGTCACAACAGCCAGCTTCCCTATGATCCCGAAGTGGTCGAGAAGCTGCAGGCCCGGATCCGCGAACTTGCCGATGCCGGCGGCGCCTGGCTCGATCTGAAAGTGATTTCTGACGATGAGCAGGCGGGAAAGGTTAACGATTTTCTTACGCAGGCACGCGCGGCATACAAGGATGTCGAGGCTGCCCGGAAGAAGGCCAAACAGCCGCATTTGGACGCGGGCACTGCTGTTGATGTCAAGTTCAAGTCTCTGACTGCCCCGCTCGAAAAGTTGGCTGAAAAACTGAAAAAGCCTCTTGCTGCCTTTCAGACTGAAAAGCAGCGCCAGCTGGATGAGGAACGTCTGAAAAAGCAGGAAGAAGCCCGCCGTCAGCAGGAGGAAGCCGATCGGTTGCGCCGCGAAGCAGAGGCCCGTAACGACGTGATTGCTGAGGCCGAAGCGGAAAAAGCCGCCAAAGCCGCTGCCAAGGCCACGAAAGCCGCCGCTCGGCCAGTGAAGGCGCAGATTGCCAGTGCCACCGGCGGAGGACGTACGATGTCCGCGCGCACCACCTATCGCGCCAAGATCGACGATCACAGCGCTGCGCGCCGGGCTTTTAGCTTCTTGCTGAATGATCCGGATAGTTCACCCGTCATTTGTGCCGAGATCGAGCGGCTTTGCACCGCCGCGCGCCGCCGCAAGGACGGCCCGTCCGACATTCCGGGCGTCACGTGGCTTGAGGAAAGGACTGTCGCATGAACGCCCCCGTCACCACAGGGCCACGCAACAGCGCGGCCGCCAAACCGCTTCGGCAGGTTGCGAATGTGCGCGAATTGCTGGTCAACGATCAGGCCAAAGGACAGCTTTCCGCGGTCGCAGCATCGCATATGAAGCCCGAGCGGATGATGAGGCTGATGGCGAATGCTATGCGCACAACTCCGCAGCTTGGCGATTGTGATCCGCTGTCGCTCCTTGGCTCAATGATGACCTGTGCCAGCCTCGGCTTGGAACCGAACACGCCGCTGGGTCATGCGTATCTGATTCCGTTCAAGAACAAGCGGAAAGGGATCACCGAGGTTCAGCTTGTCCTGGGTTACAAGGGCATGATCGATCTGGCCCGTCGTTCCGGGCACATCGTCAACATCCATGGCGACGTGGTCTACGCGGATGATGAGTTCAGCTTCGAATATGGTTCCGATCAACATCTTCGCCACCGGCCCAAGGGCAAGCGCGAGAACCCGATCTATGCGTACTGCCATGCGAAGCTGACCGACGGCGAGGCATTTGTTGTCCTGCCTTGGGATGAGGTCATGGCCATTCGCGATGCGTCGCAGGGTTACAGGACCGCGATCAAATACGACAAGAAGGACAGCCCGTGGATCGCGCACCAGCATGAAATGGCAGCCAAGACGGCCGTCCGGTCGCTATTCAAGTATCTGCCGATCAGCATAGAGCTGGATGGCGGCAAGCTTGGCGATGCGCTGACCGTGGATGATCAGCATGTCGATTTTTCGTCCTTCGCTCAGAACCCAAGTGACGGGCCGACCATCGAAGGCGACTTCATCGAGGATGAAACGACAGAGGACGAGGGACAGTCCGAACCGGAGGCTGAAGCCAAGGAGCCAGAACCTGCGCCGAAGAAAGAGGCCGAGAAGCCCAAGCGCAGCACTGCGAAGGCTCCGGATCACACCGACAAGACCCCGCATCAAGATCGCCCGAGCCGTCAGTCCAAGGCGCAGGAGGACGATGAAGGGCAGGGCTCCATGTTTGGTGGCTTCTCTGTTTCCGAGATGATCCAGAAGATTGCCGATCTGATCAAGAATGATCTGACTGACGGCGCACCGCTCGATGAGACGCTGGAAATGTATGAGGTCCAGCTGGCCGATATCCGGAACGCCGAGCCTGACGAATATGAAGCCATGATCGATGAGTTCAAGGCGTTCGTCGCGGAGCGGGATGGGGAAGGGGGTGAGTGATGCCCTACACTGATACTGAAGTCGGCTGGAAAGGCCAGCTCAGCAGCATGGCGGCAGCAGATCATGCGGCCTCCAGGACCCACATACTGCGCCACAAGATCATTAGGCTGATGATCGCGATAGGCAGCCCGCTGACTGCGGATGAGATCGCCAAGGTCATGAACCTATCGGTTTTAACCGTCCGCCCACGGATCTCCGAATTGGCAAAGGCCGGTAAGCTGGTCGATTCCGGTAAGCGCGGTACCAACGCCTCTGGCCGCAGCGCAGTGCGCTGGCGCGTCTCCGATCAGGAGGCACAAAGGTGACCGACAAGACCAAGATGAAAGACGATCCGGATTGGCAGGGCCACAACAGCAAAGCTTATGAGGTGACGGCCTCGGAGTTGCGCCAGTTCATCGAGCGCGTCGAACGGCTTGAACAGGAGAAGGCGGACGTTGCTTTGCAGATCAAGGAAGTATTCGCGGAATCCAAGAGCCGTGGCTTCGACACAAAGGCACTCCGCCAGATCATCAAGGAACGCAGCCGCGACAAGGACAGCTTGGCCGAGGAACAGGCCGTGCTGGACCTGTACCGCGAAGCGTTGGGGATGTGATGATGGCTCGGCGTAAGACTTGGACAGCGAAACGCAGCCTAGCATTATTCGAAGCCCATGGCGGAATCTGTCATATTTGCGGGGTGAAGATCTATGCCGGGGAAGCATGGGAGCGGGAACATATCATTCCGCTCGCGATGGGTGGTGCTGACGATGAGTCTAATGTTGCTCCCGCGCACAAGTCCTGCCACCGGACCAAAACCGGCGCCGACGCTGCACAGATCGCCAAGGCGAATCGGGTCAGAGCCAAGCATTTCGGTGCGAAGAGCGCGCGCCGAGTGGTCATTCCGGGCGGCCGGGGCTCAAAATTCAAGCGCAAGCTGAACGGTCAGACCGTCCTGCGCGACAGTGAGTGAGGCAAAGCATGGCAGAACCGGCCCGCCCATATACCCCAGACCAGCTTGCCGAGCGTTGGGGCTGCTCGGGTGAAACCGTCCGTTCCCTGATCCGCACGGGAAAGTTGTCTGCGTTCCGCGTTGGACGCATGATGAGGATCACTCAAGCTACAGTGGAGGAATACGAGTCATGCGGGACTATCGAATCGGGCGACTCAAGGGGCGCTTTGTCGTCATGTGGAATGACGACGACGGAACCCGGCGACGTTATCGCCTTGCGGCACACACGGCAAAAGAGGCCGAGCGAGAAGCCCGAGACGCCATCATCAAGCACACTGCCCCAAGGCAGGGCATAACCGTGGCGCAGATCTGGGACGCATATAAGTCGGAAATGAAGGGCAGGCGGCAAGAATCCAAGATGGAATATGCTGGCCGCAGCCTCCTTCCTGCCCTAGGCCATTTGTCCCCGGATCATCTATCTATCGAGGATAGCCGGAAATATATCGCGGATCGCCGTGCCGCCGGCCGGAAGGACGCCACAATCAGGAGCGAATTGGGTTGCCTGCGCACTGCGCTGAAATGGGCCTCCATGAACCGTACGATTTCTATTGTCCCGCGCATTGAACTGCCACAGACACCGCCGCCGCGGGAAAGGTATCTGTCACACACCGAAGTGACGACGCTGCTCGAAGCCGCCGCCGAACCTCACATCAAGTTGGCCATGCTCCTGATGCTGACCACTGCCGGTCGGATCGGCGCGCTTCTCGAACTGACATGGGATCGGGTAGATTTCGACCGGCGCCTGATAAAGCTGGCGACGAACGACATTGGCCCGAAGAAAGGCCGCGCAACGGTACCAATGAACGATACGCTCATGGCCGCCCTTAAATCTGCGCAGGAAACCGCGCTGTCACGCTATGTGATCGAATGGGGTGGGGGACAGGTGAAGTCGATAAAGACCGGTTTCAATGCTGCCGTGAAACGTGCTGGCATCGCGCATTGCACCCCGCATGATCTGCGCCGAACTGCTGGGCGCTTCATGGTTGAAGCTGGCGTCGATATTGAGGAAGTCGCGCAGTATTTAGGGCATACGAATCCAAACGTAACCCGTTCAACTTACGCCCGATTCTCGCCGGAATACCTGCGCAAAGCATCTGACGCCCTGGAATTTCTGAAACCTCGAACGGTTCAATGAACCAGAAAGCAATCCCTAAAATGACCGCTATGCTATTGAAAAATATGGTGCTGCTGGACAGGATTGAACTGTCGACCTCTCCCTTACCAAGGGAGTGCTCTACCACTGAGCTACAGCAGCGCCGTGCAGGGCGTTTAGACAATGTCCAGGCGGCACGCAAGGGGGCAATGCGGGAAAAACCGGGCGAATGCATTGACGGCATCGCTGGACTGTGACGCATGAGGGCGGTAACAGGAACAGATGGAAGACCGGTCAAAGGAAAGACGCCGACCCGGAAGGGGAAAAAACGCGGAAGACACCCGCGAGGGCAGGCTGCGGGCGGCCCTGCGCGCCAATCTGGCGCGGCGCAAGGCGCAGGCGCGGGCCCGTTCCGGGAAAGGCGCGCAAGAGACCGGCGGCAGTAACGATACAGGCGGAGACGAAAGCTAGATGGACCAGATTATCGTTCGGGGAAACGGCCCCCTGCAGGGCGAAATCCCGATCGCCGGGGCGAAGAATGCCTGCCTTACCCTGATGCCCGCGACGCTTCTGACGGATCAGCCGCTGACGCTGACCAATGCGCCGCGATTGTCGGATATCCGCACCATGACGGCGCTGTTGCAAAGCATGGGGGTCGAGGTGACCAGCTTGCAGGACGGGCAGGTTCTGGCCATGTCCAGCCATGCGCTGACCAGCCACCGGGCCGAATATGACATCGTCCGCAAGATGCGGGCCTCGATCCTTGTTCTGGGGCCGATGCTGGCGCGGGAGGGTCGGGCCGAGGTCTCGCTTCCCGGCGGCTGCGCAATCGGCGCGAGGCCGGTGGATCTGCATCTGTCCGCGCTCCAGGCGATGGGCGCCGAGTTGGATCTGCGTGACGGTTATGTCTATGCCAAGGCGCCTTCCGCGGGGCTGAAAGGGGCCGAATTCGAATTTCCGCTGGTTTCCGTGGGCGCGACCGAGAATGCGCTGATGGCGGCCACATTGGCACGCGGTACCACGGTCCTGAAGAATGCCGCTCGAGAGCCCGAGATCGTCGATCTGGTCCAATGTCTCCGGAGGATGGGGGCGCAGATCGAGGGTGAGGGCACGGGTACCATCACCATTCAGGGCGTCGACAGCCTGCATGGAGCGACGCATCCCGTGGTGACCGACAGGATCGAACTGGGAACCTATATGCTGGCCCCGGCCATGTGCGGCGGTGAAATCGAGCTTCTGGGTGGGCGGATCGATCTGCTGGCGGCTTTCTGTGAAAAGCTGGATGAGGCGGGGATCAGCATCAATGAGACGCCGCGCGGCCTGAAGGTCGCCCGCAAGAATGGCCGCGTGCGCGCGGTCGATGTGGCAACCGCGCCCTATCCGGGATTCCCCACGGATTTGCAGGCGCAGTTCATGGCGCTGATGTGCCTGGCCGAGGGAAGCAGCGTGCTGGAAGAAACGATCTTCGAGAACCGCTTCATGCATGCTCCTGAACTGACCCGCATGGGGGCGCAGATCGAGGTTCATGGCGGTCAGGCCAAGGTCACCGGCGTCCGGCAGCTTCGCGGTGCTCCGGTCATGGCGACGGATTTGCGCGCCTCGGTCAGCCTGATCCTTGCCGGGATGGCTGCCGAGGGGCAAACCACGGTAAGCCGCGTTTATCATCTTGACCGGGGCTATGAACATGTCGTGCGGAAGCTGCGTGGGGTTGGGGCTCTTATCGAGCGCGTAAAGGAGGAATAGACCATGGTGGAAGATGCCCGTTTCGCTGATGCTGATCCGCGTCCGATGGCGCTGAAAGCCGAGGATGAGACCGATCTGCGGATCATCTCGGCGCTTGTTCAGGACGCGATCCTGCCGGGTTCGGAAATCAGCCATGACCCGCAGGCGCGGCGGCTGGCCCTGTTGCTGAACCGGTTCCGCTGGGAGGATGCCGATCAGGCACGCGCAGAGGGAAGGGGATACGAACGGGTCCGGTCGGTTCTGGTCATCGGGGATGTGATGTCGCTGAAAAGCGACGGCATCGACCGCAGCGACGGGACGGTGCTGGAGCTGCTGGCACTGACATGGGAGCCGGGGGAGGATGGTACCGGACGGCTGTCACTGCAATTTGCCGGTGACGGGACTCTGCTTGCCGATGTCGAATGCATCAATCTGGACCTGCGGGATGTGACGCAGCCATATCTTGCTCCGTCAGGCAAGGCGCCGGAGCATCCGGACTGAGCGGATATTTGAGCAAAGAAGAGGTGATCAGACACTGGCGGCTTTCTTCCGGTCGCGCCGGGGAATGGCGTGAAATCCGCCTCGAAAGCCTGAGAGTTGCGGCAGAATCATTCGACACGGTCTTGACCGACTGGCAGGACCGTCCTCTTGCGGATTTCGCGGCAAGGCTGGATAAGGTTCCAACTTTCGCGGCGGGGGCCGAGATCGGATCGCCTTTGGCCGTCGCATCGTGGCAGGCACAACTGGATGCACGAGATCTCCAGCGTGGCTGGCTGTTATCGGTTTATGCCCGCCCAAAAGCGCGAGGACGCGGTTTTGCCGAAGCAGCGATCCGTGCAGTGCTGAACGACTCAGTTTCCGCAGGCATGACTTCGGCCGGGCTGCATGTTCTTGCTGAGAACAGCCATGCGATATCGCTTTATCGTCGCTTGGGGTTTGTGGAAACCGGGAGAGAGGGCCTTGTCAATGCCCGCGGCGCACCGGAGATCGAGATGATCCTGCCATTCGGCGTTCCAGACGATCGTCTGTGAGAAACTTCCTGCAGCTGCAGGTTTTCCGGCATTGCCGGATCATGCCGAAGCTTCGCCCGGATCCGGAATAGCGAGGCTGCCCCAAAGAAGAAAAGGGCAAATTCATCCCGCATTTGATGCATCAGCAGCTTGCATTACGGCGCGGGCAGGGTCAAAACCGCGATGCCATGGTTCAGTCACGACGCTTGCCCTCTGCACTGCCCTTTGCCAATCAGGTCGCGATATTCTCGCGGCTCGAAAAGGCGAATCCACATCCCGAAACCGAGCTTGAATTCACCAATCCCTATACGCTGGTCGTGGCCGTCGCATTGTCGGCACAGGCGACCGATGTGGGGGTGAACAAGGCGACGAAGGGTCTGTTCGCCGTGGCGGATACGCCCGAAAAGATGCTTGAACTGGGACTTGAGGGCGTGACCGCGTATATCAAAACCATCGGGCTTTTCCGGCAAAAGGCGAAGAATGTCATCGCCTTGTCGCGGATCCTCGTGGATGAGTACGGTGGTGAAGTGCCGGACAGCCGGGCCGCATTGACCGCTTTGCCCGGTGTCGGACGCAAGACTGCGAATGTCGTTCTGAATTGCGCCTTTGGCCATCCATCGCAGGCCGTGGACACGCATATCTTCCGGGTTGGGAACCGAACTCGTCTTGCTCCGGGTCGCGACGTGAACGAGGTCGAGCGCGCGATCGAGGATAATGTACCGGTAAGATTCCAGCAGCATGCCCATCACTGGCTGATCCTGCATGGCCGTTATATCTGCCAGGCCCGCCGCCCGCGCTGCGCGGTCTGTATCATCGCCGACCTGTGCCCCTATGAGGAGAAGACGATATGACAACCCCCTATGTGATCGGCATCGGAAATGCGGTGATGGATGTGATCTCTCCCACCAGCGATGCCCGGCTGCAGGATTTGGGCGTGCAGAAGGGCATCATGCAACTGATCGAGCGCGAGCGGTCCGAGTTCCTGATGGCCGCGCAGGCCGATGATCACGGGCCGGGGCGGGATGCTGCGCGGCTGGTGCCGGGGGGATCGGTGGCCAATACTCTGGCCGGGATCGGCGCATTCAGACTGCGCACCGCCTTTATCGGACGGGTTGCGGATGACACGCTGGGCCGTATCTATGCCGGCAAGACCGAAGAGGCGGGGACTCGCTTTGTCAATCCTCCGGTTCCAGGGGATGTGCTGCCCACATCGCGCAGCATCATCCTTGTCACCCCGGACGGTGAGCGGTCGATGAATACCTATCTGGGTATTTCGACAGAATTGGGGCCAGAGCATGTTGCACCCGAAGTGTTCGATGGCGCGGGCTGGCTGTTTCTGGAAGGCTACCTGTTCGACAAGCCCAAGGGAAAAGAGGCGTTTCTGAAAGCCGCGAAATGCTGTCACGAAGCTGGCGGGCGCGCCGGGATCGCCCTGTCGGATCCGTTCTGCGTGGACCGGCATCGCGAGGATTTCAGGCGGCTGGTGGCCGGTCCGATGGATTACGTGATCGGGAATGCCCAGGAATGGACGTCGCTTTACCAGACCGAAGATCTCGAGACCGCGTTGAAACAAGCCGTTGCCGATTGCGGTACGGTGATCTGCACACGCTCGGGCGAGGATGCGATTCTTATTCGTGACGGTCAGCGTGCCATCGCGCCGGTGCAGAAGGTGGTCCCGGTTGATGCGACCGGCGCGGGCGACCAGTTTGCCGCCGGCCTGATCTATGGGTTGGCCACGGGCGCCTCGCTTGAAGTCGCGGGACGTATGGGCTGCATCGCTGCGGCCGAAGTGATCGGCCATGTCGGACCCAGGCCCGAGCGCGACGTGATGGCCGATTTCCGCGCGGCGGGACTGGCTTGACCGGCGCAAAGAGCCGAATTTCCGCATTTTATACAAGGCTGTCAGCCTGAATGACGAGCCTTCGCATCTCTGAATGAGGCGCCTCCCAAGGGGTATTTTCCCACAGTCTTGAGTTGTGATCACAAAAACGATTCTGTGCCAGGTTGTGTTCGCTTGACTGTTAACCATGATTGTGATTTTCGCTTACTGCTGTGTAAGCATTTTGTGCGACGGGAATCGTCATGTGATCCGAGTAGCGGGCGGTTTTCTGAGTAATCGCGTTAACCAGTGGAGGAGTCGCCATGTCAGGCAATCATTTCCTGCTCACCATGACCGCATTCGAACGGCAGGTCGAACCCAACCCGTCTTATCCAACAGAATATAGCACCTTCAAGTTCAGGGCCGATTGGGAAAGCGAAGCCGTCGAGGTGACCGCAGATTCAGCCGGTACCGAGGCGCGTCTGCCTTATACCAACGATCCCGCAAATCCTTATAACAATACCGGTGAACAGGATCCGCACGAATACAATAACGTGCCGGTCTATGTCGAAGGCGAACAATATCTCGCCCATAACATCAAATATGAGGATACGGGCAATCAGGCTCCCTATTATACCGCTGGGGGCGGAACGCATTTCATGTTCGTGACCTTCGACGACGGCGAACGGGTCTATGTTCCCGGAACCTGGCAGTTTGCGATTGTGCGTCCTGCATCGGGTGGTCCCGAGGAATTGTTGATCCAGTATTCGCAAGATTTCATGGATAATCTTGGCGCGTCGATGGCTGAACACGGTCAGCAGGCCAGTATCGATGCCGGATATACCTCTTATGACGGAGAGTCCCCGCTGAATGGCGGCAGAGGCGCGCTGCTTGCTTCGACCATCATGGATTCGGATGGCGGAGCGGCTTTTCCCTGCTTTGTCCGGGGAACGCTGATCGAGACCGATCGTGGCGCGGTGGCGATTGAAGAACTGCGCGTAGGTGATCTGGTTTTCACCTGCGATCACGGGTTGCAGCCGGTCCGGTGGATCGGTTCGCGCAAATTGTCCGCTGACGAGTTGCAGAGAATGCCTCGGATGCAGCCGATCCGTATTCGCCGGGATGCTTTGGGTCAAAACCGTCCGTCATGCGATCTTCTGGTCAGCCCGCAGCATCGCATGCTGGTCCGCTCAAAGATCGCGCAGCGCATGTTCGGTGCGCTGGAGGTTCTGGTCGCCGCCAAGCATCTGCTGGAAATTGACGGGATCGAGATCGCCGGGGACATCGCGGATGTCGAATATTTTCACATGCTGTTCGACCGTCATGAGGTCATCCTGGCGAATGGCGCCGAGGCAGAGAGCCTTTACACCGGCCCTGAAGCGCTGAAAACACTGGACAAGGCTGCAAGAGAGGAAATCTTCAGCCTGTTTCCGGAATTGGGCAATATACAGGTTACCGGCGCAGCCCCGGCCACCGTGCGTCCGCTGAGCAATGGCAGAGCGGGGCGCAAACTCGGTATGCGCCATGCACGCAACAAACAGCCCGTTCTGGCGGATAGATAATCGAGATCGGACAGCCGCCCTGATCCCATGCGCGATCAGGGCGGTCATCGACAGGGCCGATAGAAGCAATCTGCTCCTCTCGAAGCTCGCAGCATTTTTTCTTAACAAACAGATAGCTGACATCTATATCGGCATGACCGTCTCAGGCGGTGATCGGGACGGCGGTAAAGGATTCAGGATTGCGCAGGGTTTTCGGAGTTATCCTGACGCTGCTGGGCACGGCCGGGGCGCTTGCGGTCACGGCGGGATATTACATGCTGCTGGCATATGCTTGCGGGATGGCTACCGCAGGTTGCAAGACGCCCGCCGATCGGTTGTTTTTCCGAGCTGTTACCTCTTCCGACGGGTGGCCATACTGGGCCATTATCGCGATTTGCGCCTTGCTGATCTGGTTGGGGATATGGCTGTTCCGGCATGTGCCCCCCGCTCCGCTTTCACCAGCCGACAGGGTTGATCCTCCGATACTGGGCAGGCGTCCGGAATAGGCAGGACCTGCCCGGCGCGCCTTTGCAGTTTGCCTGATGTTGCATTGGCATATTTCGACCTTCCCGCCGGACGTGATGCCGACAGACCTGTCGAACCCGCCTGATGAACTGGCGTTGCGCGTTTCACTGCCCGCGTGTATCAGGTCGGGAATGTGAATTTGCTTGAAGGATATCCGCATGCGCAGGGTTGTTGTCACCGGTCTTGGAATGGTCACGCCACTCGCCTCGGGCGTCGATGCGACATGGGAACGGCTTCTGGCGGGTAAATCCGGCGCGGGGCCGATCACGCGTTTTGATCCCTCTGAGGTGGTGACGAAATACGCCTGTGAAATTCCGTTTGGAGATGGCAGCGACGGCACGTTCAATCCCGATGACTGGATGCCGCCCAAAGATCGGCGCAAGGTAGATGATTTCATTCTTTACGGCATGGCTGCCGCCGAGCAAGCGGTTAAAGACGCCGGCTGGGAGCCTGAAGGTGAAGAGGAAAGGTTGCGTACCGGGGTCATGATCGGCTCGGGCATTGGTGGGCTGACCTCGATCGCCGAAACGGCTGTGCTGATCAAGGAACGCGGACCCAAGCGGGTATCGCCCTTCTTCATTCCCGGCGCATTGATCAACCTGATCTCGGGGCAGGTCTCGATCCGTTACGGTTTCAAGGGGCCGAACCACGCGGTGGTGACGGCGTGTTCGACGGGTGCGCATGCCATCGGCGATGCGTCCCGGCTGATCATGCTGGGAGATGCGGATGTCATGATTGCAGGCGGAGCCGAGGCGCCGATCAGCGAGATCGGGATCGCCGGCTTCAATGCCTGCAAGGCCCTGTCGACCAAGCGAACCGATGATCCGCAGGCCGCCAGCCGTCCCTATGATCAGGACCGTGACGGATTCGTGATGGGCGAGGGCGCAGGCGTCGTCGTGCTGGAGGAATACGAACATGCCAGGGCACGCGGCGCAAAAATCTATGCCGAGGTGATCGGTTATGGCCTGTCGGGCGATGCCTATCATATTACCGCCCCTGCCGAGGATGGCGATGGCGGCTACAGGGCGATGCAGAACGCGCTGCGTTCGGCCGAGATTGGCGCGGATCAGATCGATTATATCAATGCGCATGGCACCAGTACCATGGCCGATACTATCGAACTGGGCGCGGTCGAGCGGCTGATGGGTGATGCGGTCGGGAACGTGGTCATGTCCTCGACCAAATCGAGCATCGGGCATCTTCTCGGTGCTGCCGGGGCGGTCGAGGCGATTTTCTGCGTGCTGGCTATCCGCGACCAGATTTGCCCGCCGACGATCAATCTGGACAACCCGGCGGTAGAGCCCAAGCTGGATCTCGCTGCCAACGCGGCTGTTCGCCGGAAAGTGAACATCGCGCTGTCGAACTCCTTCGGCTTTGGTGGCACCAATGCGTCGCTGGTGCTGAGGAGTGTTGATGGATGATCTGGCGCAATATCGCCTCGAATTTTTTCACGCTGCTGGTCGTGCTTCTGGTGGTGCTTGCGGGCGCGGTGGCATGGGCCAAGCGTGAATTCAGCGGTGCCGGGCCCAGCGAGATTGCGCAATGCGTCCAGATCGCGCCCGGCGCGAGCCTGAATGCAGTCAGCAAGCAATTGGCCGAACAGGGCGCGATTTCAAGCGCCTATATCTTCCGCGCAGGCGCCGATTACATGGAGAAGTCGCGTGACTTGCGCTTTGGCAGTTATCTGATGCCCCCGCGCGCCAGCATGGAAGATATCGTGGAAACGGTTACCCGCGGTGGTCCCTCGACCTGCGGCACCGAGGTGATTCTGCGCATCGGTGTGCGCGAGAACACGATACTTCTGCGCGACATCAATCCCGAAACCGGCGCCTATGAAGAGCGGGACCGGTATGATCCCGGTAAGGGCGATGCGCCGGAAGCAATTATTGCCGCGCAGGAAAAGGAAGATTCCCGGATACGCATGACCCTGGCCGAAGGGGCCACGAGCTGGCAGGTTGTCCAGGGGCTGAAAGGCGCCGGATTCCTGTCGGGCGAGATTGACGAAATACCCGATGAGGGCAGCCTTGCCCCGGATACTTACGAGATCGAGAAGAACGAAGATCGTGAGGCGCTTCTGACCAGAATGGCCCAGCGTCAGGCCACGATCCTTGCCGAGGAATGGGAGGCGCGTCCTTTCGGCTTGCCATACGAAACCCAGCAAGAGGCGCTGATCATGGCCTCTATCGTTGAGAAGGAAACCGGGGTACCGGACGAAAGGCCACAGGTTGCCAGCGTCTTTGTCAACAGGTTGGAACAGGGAATGCGTCTCGAAACCGATCCGACGGTAATCTATGGCATTACCGGAGGCGAGGGTGTGCTGGATCGGGGATTGCGGCGTTCGGAACTGAACCAGACGACACCGTATAATACCTATCGCGTCGACGGATTGCCACCTACGCCTATCGCCAATCCGGGCCGCGCCTCGATCAGGGCGGCGCTGAATCCGGCCGAGACGGATTATCTGTTCTTCGTGGCGGACGGTTCGGGCGGACATGCATTCGGGCGCACTCTGGAAGAGCACGAGGCCAATGTCGCCCGCTGGCGCGAGATCGAGCGGCAAAGGGGCCAGTCGACGGATAGCCCGGTTCAGGGCGGCGGGTGATGCTGGGAATGGTGGTGCTGCCTCATCTTAACGAGGCAGCTCTTCGCACTGCCCGAAGATGATGGAAACGCTGACAGGTCAGCGGTTCTGTCTTGCCCCGATCCAGCCGGCAAGGAAGGCGTGGATGTTTTCCGTCAGGTCGTCGGACAGATATCCGCCCTCCTGAACCATCACGGTCGGCAATCCAGCCTCCGCGATCAGTTTGGCGGCCCGCCCGAACCCCCCGGTCGTGACCGACAGGCCGCGCAGGGGATCATTTTCATGCGCGTCCAGCCCAAGCGCAAGAACCATCGCGCCGGGATTGAATTCCTCGATCCGGTTCAATCCTGACGAGATTGCGGCAAGCCAGTCCTCGTCTCCCTGTCTCTTTGGCAGTGGCAGATTGAGATTGCAGCCTTCTCCTGCTGCGCGTCCGGTCTCATGCGCGTAACCGAGATAGAAGGGATAGAAATCCTCGGGCGAGGCATGAATGGAGACGGTCAGGACATCCGCCCGGTCGTAGAAAATCTCCTGCGTGCCATTGCCATGATGCACGTCGATATCAAGGATAGCCACCCGGTCATGCTGCTCAAGCAGGGCCTGCGCCGCGATGGCCGAATTGTTGAGGAAACAATGCCCTGCCGCGGTATCCGCATCGGCGTGATGACCCGGCGGCCGGCAAAGTGCATAGGCGGAATCCGCGCCGTCCATCACCGCGCCCGCCGCTGCAAGCGCCGTGTCGACGCCGCGTATCGCCGCCGCCCATGTGTCGCGCCCGATCGGGCAGGCCGTATCGGACATATGCCATCCGGCGCGGCCGACTATGCCTTCGGGATAGGTTGGCGTGGATTTCTGGGGATGCAGATTGGCGACCACTTCGGCCCCCGCACCGGGAAAACTCTGCCATTCTTTCCAACAATTCTCCAGAAAATCCAGATAGTTCGGTGTATGTATCGCACGCATCGCGGCGCGGTCGGATTCCGGAGGCGTCAGGGGCTCCAACCCCAGCCGCGCCAACCCGGCCAGAAGACGGTCGGCCCGCTCGGGCAGTTCCTTGTTGGGAGAAGGCACACCGCGCAGTATCCAGAAGCGTGGATTATGTGCCACGGTTTCAGGAGCATAGAAGCAGGGCAGGGTGGTCATCGGCATTCCTTTCCGTTCATCTGTATCCGGCCCGGATCAGAAGAGACCGGGAATGCCCGATCCCGGTCCCGGCCTTACGCGCGCGTCAGTCAGAAACCGCTATGGGTTTTCAGAAATTCGGTTTCGTCATCCGTATTCTCGCGGTTCAGTATTGCGTTGCGATGCGGAAAGCGGCCGAAACGCTGAACAATATCATGGTGTTCGCGGGCGAAATGCAAGGAATTGGCATTGCCGAGTGCTTCATACAGTTTGACCGATTGCTCCTGATCCGCCAGGTCTTCGCTATGCATGAATGGGAGATAGAAGAACGCGCGTGCGGTCACGTCGCATTCCTGATCGAAACCCTGCTCCAATGCATGACGAGCATGACCAAGCGCCAGATCGTTGCTTTCGAATGACCGGGCATTGCCGCGGAACATGTTGCGCGGAAACTGATCGAGCGTGATGACAAGCGCCAGCGCATCCTGTGCATTCCCCGCCCAGTGATCCAGACGCCCTGCATGGGCGGCCTCGTAGGTGGGGGTGAAAAGCTGGATGATCTGGCGGTCGATCTCGTCGGATTTCTGGAACCAGTAAGGTTTCATCCCGTCCGAGAACCAGAATTCGTGAACATCTTGCGGGGTTTTGACAGTCATGGCGATTCCCTTGATTGGTTGCGTGCAGGCAGCATGTTACGCTGCATCCCGTATCGTATCGGACGGTGACGTCATCGAATGACGGCTTGATGATCTGCCGGCATTTCGGGGCCGGATCAGATCACTTTGCATGATCCGGACAGGAAATTACAGAGACGTTGTCTGCCTGCGCGAGCAACGGCTGAAACCCGGTGGTGCCTGTGAAAAGCGGTCTCGGATCCGGTGTGCTGAATATCGGCATGGACGCCGCCATTTGCTTGCGCCAAGCTGCGGCCATGAGCCGTTTGCCCCTTATCACACGCATCTTTCTGGTGATCCTCGCCATGCAGGTCATGTTGTTCGCAGCGTTGGCCGCCGCCAATCTGGGCAGCCTGCGAGCGGAAATCGCGCTCGAGACGCGCAAGGGCGCACAGACGGCGCGCTCGCTGGTGCTTGCGACCATCGGGACATTGCAAGCTGCGGTGCCGCCCGAAGAATTGATGACGGCGCTGCCTGAACGACTGGTTCCGCCCCGTCATACCAGTATCCTTATTCTTGACCCGCGCGAAGGTGTCATTCGTGAACCGCAGGCGGAAAACGATTCTCCTGTTTCGGCGCCCGCTTGGTTCGCCACCCTGGTCGCGCCGGAGCTGCAGGAAACCCGTGTACCGGTCACCGCCGGAGGGCGGCTGCGTGGTTTCGTGCATATCGCCACCGATCCCACAATAGGGATCGCGGATGCATGGCACAGCATCCGGACGACGCTTGGGCTTGCTGCGCTGGCCGCGGTGGCGCAGGCTTTGCTGATAATTCTGGCCACCAGACATGCGCTGCGCCCCGTTGGCATCATCGCCGCCCGGCTTGAAGATTTGGCCAATGGTGAGCTTGATACCCGGATCGGGCTCTTGTCCCAGCCCGATCTTGTTCCCGTGGCCGAGGGTGTGGACAGGCTTGCCGCGGCCCTTGAACAGGCGCAGGAGGATCGCAGGCGGTTGCAGCGCCGGGTGGTCAGCCGCGGCGACGAAGAGCGAAAGGCCATCGCCCGGGATCTGCATGACGAAATGGGCCCCTGCCTTTTCGGGTTGCGGGTCGAGGCGGATGCCCTGGCCGAAGCTGCCTCGGATCCCGCCGTTGCCGAACATGCCAGCGCAATCGCCTCGATTGCCGAGGAAATCGCCCGTGTGAACCGCACTCTGCTGGACGATCTGCGTCCGGGCGCGGTTGGTCAGTTGCCCCTGTCCACGGTCATGTCCGATTATGTCGACGATCTGGAACGGCGTTTCCCCGATATCCATATTCATCTCGATATCGTTTCCGGTCTGCCCGAACCTGACGAGGCGACCGCGTTGACGCTGTTCCGCATATTGCAGGAGGGCACAACCAACGCATTGCGTCATGCCGAGGCGCAGAATGTGACGATCCGCCTCTGGACCGATCCGGCGCATTGGCGCATGATCCTGAGCGATGATGGCAAAGGCTTCGCCGAAGACAGCCGCGAAGGCACCGGGCTGACCGGGATGCGCGAGCGGATCACCTTGCTGGGCGGGATACTGGAGCTGTCGTCCGGAGATACTGGAACCACGATCAAGGCAAGTCTGCCTCGGGCCTGGGACCGCGTGAGGTCATGATATGAAAAGCGCATTAGTCATCGACGATCATCCGATCACCCATCTCGGTGCCAGCCGGCTGCTGCGCGACCTGGGATATGATCCGGTCGGACAAGCAATGTCTGGCGAGGAAGCGCTGGCACAGCTGGCCGATGGGTCTGCGCCCGCATTGATCGTGCTGGATATCAGCCTGCCCGGAAAGGATGGGCTGGATCTTATCGCTCCTTTGAAGGAAGCGGCTCCGGATGCGCGAATCCTGATCTTCTCGATGAACGATCAGACCGGTTTCGCTGCGCGGGCCTTGCAATCCGGCGCGCATGGCTTCCTGTCGAAAAACGCCCCACCTGCCGAGTTCCGCGATGCCGTATACAGGCTGGAAGCCGGAGAGTTCTATCTGTCGGCCAAGCAGGCGGTTGCGCTGGCCACTCTGCGTGCCGGGGCATCGGCCGATCCGCTGGGTGCGTTATCCGATCGCGAACGGCAGGTACTGACATTGATCGGACGCGGCCTTAGTCTGCAAGCTATCGCAGATGAACTGGGCGTCAGCTACAAGACGGCGGCCAACACGTCTTCTTCTCTCAAGAAGAAACTGGATGTCGACGGGATCAACGGGCTGATGAAATTTGCGCTGGAAAGTGGCGTATAATGCCATATCCGCCCGAGATTTGGGTGCCTTTTCATGTGTGAAAACGATCTTGTGGATGCCCGTGGCCTGCTTTGCCCGCTGCCGGTGCTGCGGCTGCGCAAGCGGTTGCTTCCCTTGCCGCAAGGGGCAAGGCTGAGGCTGATCGCGACGGATCCGGCAGCCATAATCGATGTGCCGCATTTCTGCGCGGAAGGTGGGCATCGCCTGCTTGCGACGCGGGAGCTGGGTGAAGGGGCGCGGGAATATACCATTGAAAAAGGGGCAATCTGCTCTCTCGGGCGCTAGCGTAAGCCGGAGCAACCAGGGCCTGATCGTTTCCGACGGCCCCCGGATCCGAAAAGGGCGGGCGCTTTGCTGCGCCCGCCCCGTTCGCTTCGTCTGCCGATGCCGTCAGACGAATTTCTTGATTTCGCCTGAACGCAGGCGCGAGATATAGCTGTTCATATCCTTTCTGACGATCGGCAGCAGGCAATACAGCGCGATGATATTGGGTATGGCCATTGCGAAAATCGCCGCATCCGAGAAATCAAGCACCGAACCCAGTTGAATTGTCGCTCCCAGAAAGGCGAAGAAGCAGAACAGCAGTTTGTAGATGATCTCTTTCGTCTGCCCCTCACCGAACAGATAGGTCCATGCTTTCAGGCCGTAATAGCTCCAGGAAATCATGGTCGAGAAGGCGAACAGCACCACCGCGATGACCAGCAGGTAGCGGAACCAGCTGAAGTTGCTGCTGAAGGCGGCGGATGTCAGTTCAACGCCGCTGCTGCCATCCACTGTCTTGATCGCGTCGCCGGCTTCGTTCAGAACGAACAGCCCGGTTTCCGGGTCGGAGACAAGCTGGCCGGTGATGATGATGACGAGGGCGGTCATGGTGCAGATAACCACCGTATCGATAAAGGGTTCAAGCAGCGATACGAAACCCTCGGTAACCGGCTCCTTGGTGCGCACCGCCGAGTGCGCGATGGCGGCGGAGCCGACGCCCGCCTCGTTCGAGAACGCGGCGCGACGGAAACCCTGAATAAGTGCGCCGATTGCGCCGCCGACGATACCGGTTTCGGTGAAGGCACCGGCGAAGATCTGCGAGAAAGCGGTTCCGATCATATCGTAGTTCATCAGGATGATGACCACTGCGGTTCCGACATACAGGATGCCCATGAAAGGCACGACCTTTTCGGTTACCTGCGCAATCGATTTCAACCCGCCGATGATGACCAGAAACACGATGACCGCAAAGATCAGCCCGGTAATCCAGCCGGGAAAGCTTTCGATTCCGAACGACCCCATCACATTGGCGATCTGGGCATGGGCCTGATTGGACTGGAACATATTGCCCCCGCCCCAGGAGCCAAGGATACAGAAGATCGCGAACATGATGCCCAGGAATTTACCGCCGGGCAGGCCGCGCTCGGCAAAACCCTTGGTCATGTAATACATCGGGCCGCCCGAGACGGTACCGTCTTCGTATTCATTGCGGTATTTCACGCCCAACGTACATTCCGTGAATTTCGAGGCCATGCCCAGCAGGCCCGCCACGATCATCCAGAATGTGGCTCCGGGTCCGCCGATCCCGACGGCGACCGCCACACCGGCGATATTGCCAAGCCCGACAGTGCCGGAAAGCGCGGTCGCGAGCGCCTGGAAATGACTGACCTCGCCCGCATCGTTCGGATCGGAATAATCGCCTTTGACCAGCGCAATGGCATGAGACACCATCCTGAACTGGATAAAGCCGAAATAAATCGTGAAGATGGTCGCGCCGATAACCAGCCATCCGACGATCCACGGGATGGAAATCCCTCCGATATCGAAGGAATAGAAGATGATATTGACGAACCAACCCGTTGCGTGGCCGAAATATGTGTCGAACTGTTCTTCGAAACCTTGTGCCAGCGTGGGCGCGGTTCCAGCAATGGTCAACGCAATCGCGGCGAAAAGCAGTTGTGCTGCACGTAATGTCATGATGGAAACTCCTTGCCGTTCAGGGCACAATCGTGACTGGAACCGGGGCGACCTGTGCCAGCGTACCGGCGACCGAGCCGAAGATGCGTGACGACAGGCCCGAATGCCCCATTCTGCCGATCATGATCATGGCTGCATCCTCGGTTTTTGCGATTTGCACGAGCGTTTCGGCGATATGGCCGTATTTCAGGGCCGTCGTGACCGGGACGCCCTGTTCTTCGACCCGCGCCACCATCGGAGCAAGGATTGCCTTCTCCGCGCGCTCCAACTCGTTCTTGCGGCGTTTGTGTCGCTCTGCCAGCTCTTCCGGAGTCAGGAAACTGTAGGGAGACCATTCCAATATATGCGCGATGACGATGCCATCGCCCTGCGCCTTGGCGCGGGTGATGGCGAAATCCAGGGCACGCTGGGATGCCGGACTTCCGTCAAAACCAACGATGATTTTGCGTGACATTCTACCTCCTGATAACGTTTATCATTATTGTTGATGGATCGAGGATAGGCCGGGGAAAGGCTTTTGGGCCAGAAAAAATGTAACGCTTAAGTGAAAACGTGCCGGTCCGGGCGGTCGGTAAGTACTTGAACGCGCCAGGTGCTGCCGCTCAGCGCAGGATGACCCGCCGGGACAAGATATGTTTTTCCTCTTTTCAAACCGGAATCTTAGCGGCATATTCTGCGGCATGACTCGGAAACGACACATCATCACTGCCTCTGCCGCCCCGTGGGGCGCGTTTCCGGCCGTGAATTTCCGTGGTCTGCTTCTTCTTACGCTGCGCTGAGCGGGTCTCCGGGCCTCCGCTCAGTCTGGTCATCGGCCCGGGTTCCTGAAACTCAAGCGTAAGAGACGACCATGACCGATCAGAATCGTGTTTATATTTTCGACACCACCCTGCGCGACGGCGAACAATCGCCGGGCGCGACGATGAGCCATGCCGAAAAGCTGGAAATCGCCCAGATGCTGGACGAGATGAAGGTGGATATCATCGAGGCGGGCTTCCCCATTGCGTCCGAGGGCGATTTTGCCGCCGTCAGCGATATCGCAAAACAGGCGCAATACAGCGTCATATGCGGGCTGGCGCGGGCGCAAATCCCCGATATCGATCGCTGCTGGGAAGCGATAAGACACGCGAAACAGCCACGAATCCATACCTTTATCGGTACTTCACCGTTGCATCGAGCCATTCCCAATCTGGACCAGGACCAGATGGCCGAACGGATCGAGCAAACCGTGACCCATGCCCGCAACCTCTGCGACAATGTGCAATGGTCACCCATGGATGCGACAAGGACCGAGCATGATTACCTGTGCCGGGTGGTCGAAATCGCCATCAGATGCGGTGCGACCACGATCAATATTCCCGATACGGTAGGTTATACCGCGCCGCGTGAAAGCGCCGATCTGATCCGGATGTTGCGGGAACGGGTGCCCGGCGCGGATGAGGTGATTTTCGCCACCCATTGCCATAACGATTTGGGCATGGCCACGGCGAACTCGCTGGCGGCCGTCGAAGCCGGTGCGCGGCAGATCGAATGCACGATCAACGGATTGGGCGAACGTGCGGGGAATACCGCGCTGGAAGAGGTGGTGATGGCGCTGCGGGTACGCAATGACATCATGCCGTACAACACGAATATCGACACGACGAAAATCATGGGTCTGTCGCGCAGGGTTTCTCAGGTCTCGGGCTTTCCGGTGCAGTTCAACAAGGCCATCGTCGGCAAGAACGCCTTCCTGCACGAATCCGGCATCCATCAGGATGGCGTGCTGAAGAATGTCGAGACATTCGAGATCATGAAACCCGCGGATATTGGTCTGAACGCAGCCAATATCGCCATGGGTAAGCATTCGGGCCGCGCCGCCCTGCGATCGAAGCTGAATGAACTGGGCTATGAGGTGGGTGATAACCAGCTCAAGGATATCTTCGTGCGCTTCAAGGCTTTGGCCGATCGCAAGAAAGAGGTCTATGACGATGATATCGTCGCCCTGGTGCAGGATGCCGCCGCGAATACCGGCGACGATTATCTGCAAGTCAAGCATCTGCGGGTGGTTTGCGGCAGCGATGGCCAGTCGGCCGATCTGACGATGATCGTGGATGGCAAGGAAAAGACGGTTCACGCGACCGGCGACGGGCCGGTGGATGCCTGCTTTAACGCGGTGAAGGATATTTTCCCGCATCAGGCGGTATTGCAGCTGTATCAGGTTCATGCCGTGACCGAAGGCACCGACGCACAGGCGACCGTCAGCGTGCGGATGGAGGAAGAGGGCCGGATCGTGACCGGGCAATCTGCGGATACCGACACTATCCTTGCCTCGGTCAAGGCCTATGTCGGGGCCCTGAACCGGTTGATCGTACGGCGCGCGCAGACTGGCAAGGACAGCGACGCGAAACAGATCAGCATGTATTCGCATTAGCGCGTTCGCGGACCGGACCCGATCAGGCCCGGTCATCCGGTCCGCGATTTCTGTTTCCGTGCTGTTAACCCGGAAACATGATTGACGTGGCAGCGGATGCGGAAGAGTGAATTAGGCCGACTTCCCGGGCACATTGCCGCAAACTGCTGCAACTGGGGCTTTCGTCACCTGCATTAGGCCTCTATATGGGGCAACGCTTCTTTATCCCGTGCGATTCCACGGGCAGGGCGGTAGTGGCGGTAAAAATGGGGCAAGGCCGGAAAAACCGGCGCGAAAGGAAGACAGGCATGGCATTCGGGGGATTGTTTTCGACCGATATCGCAATCGACCTTGGAACAGCGAATACGCTGATTTACGTCAAGGGCAAAGGGATCATTCTGAACGAGCCCTCGGTCGTTTCATATCACGTCAAAGATGGAAAGCGGCAGGTTCTGGCCGTGGGCGAGGACGCCAAACTGATGCTGGGCCGGACGCCGGGCAGCATCGAAGCGATCCGGCCGATGCGTGAAGGCGTGATTGCCGATTTCGACAGCGCCGAGCAGATGATCAAGCATTTCATCAAGAAAGTGTTCAAGCGCACGACCTTCTCGAAGCCAAAGATCATCGTTTGCGTACCTCATGGCGCGACCCCGGTGGAAAAGCGGGCGATCCGGCAGTCGGTTCTGTCGGCAGGTGCCCGCAAGGCCGGGCTGATCGCGGAACCCATTGCTGCGGCCATCGGTGCGGGTATGCCGATTACCGAACCGACCGGCAGTATGGTCGTGGATATCGGCGGCGGCACGACCGAAGTTGCGGTTCTGTCTTTGGGTGATGTGGTCTATGCGCGCTCGGTCCGGATCGGCGGCGACCGGATGGACGAGTCGATCATCAATTACCTGCGCCGCAACCAGAACCTTCTGATCGGCGATTCGACGGCCGAGCGTATCAAGACCTCGATCGGAACGGCGCGGATGCCGGATGACGGCAGGGGGGCAACGCTGATGGTGCGTGGCCGCGATCTTCTGAACGGGATCCCGAAGGAAATCGAGATCAGTCAGGCGATGATCGCCGAAGCCCTGACCGAGCCGATGCAGTCGATCTGTGAAGCGGTGATGGTTGCGCTTGAATCCACACCTCCGGATCTGGCGGCGGATATCGTTGATCGCGGCGTGATCCTGACCGGTGGCGGCGCGATGCTGGGAGAGCTGGATCTGGCGCTGCGCGAACAGACCGGCCTGTCGATCAGCCTTGCCGATCAGCCGATGAGCTGCGTGGCGCTGGGCACGGGCAAGGCATTGGAATATGAAAAACAGCTGCGTCATGTGATAGACTACGAAAGCTGAAATATTGGCGCGGAGGCGCTGAATGGCGCAGAAGGGACCGGATTTTGTCGCACCCATTCGCCGCGTTCTGATCGCGCTGATGGCGATTGCACTGATTGGTCTTTTCCTGTTCTGGCGGATCGATAGCCCGCGTGCCGAGAGAATGCGGACCGCGCTGGTAGATCGGATCGTGCCCGGCTTCGAATGGGCAATGGTGCCGGTCACGCGTGTCAGTGAGATGGTCGCGGGGTTCCAGTCCTATGCGCGGCTTTATGAACAGAACCAGGAATTGCGCCGGGAGCTGAGGAAAGCCGCAGAGTGGAAGGAAGCGGCAGTTACCCTGCAAGAGGAAAACTCCAAGCTTCTGGCGCTTAACGAAGTGCGCATCGATCCGGCTCTGACCAGTGTGACCGGGGTCGTCATGGTGGATTCGGGATCGGCCTTCCGGCAATCGGTGCTGCTGAATGTCGGCAAGCGCGACGGGATCATCGATGGTTGGGCAACAATGGACGGTCTGGGGTTGGTGGGACGGATTTCGGGTATCGGGCAGCGAACCAGCCGGGTTATGTTGCTGACCGATCCGTCATCGCGGTTGCCCGTGACGATCCAGCCTTCCGGGGTGCATGCCCTGCTTGTGGGGGATAACAGTTCTTACCCTTTGCTGGAATTCATCGAACAGCCCGATAACGTCCGTGCCGGCGACAGGGCCGTGACCTCTGGCGATGGCGGCGTTTTCCCTTCGGGATTGCTGGTCGGTCAGGTTGCTCAGGGCGCCGATGGCCGAACACGGCTTCGGTTGGCTGCGGATTATGGGCGACTGGAGTTTTTGCGGGTCATTCGCTCACATCCGGAAGAGCAGATGAATGACGCAGGCGGGCTGGTCCTGCCCGGAAACGAGCCGGTTCCCATGGGACCGAACTGGCCCGGACATGCACCCGTTGACGATCTGAATGCGGAATTGCAGCCGGACGGATCCGGGCAGTGATCGAGAATATGCGCAAACAGATCCTGATAGGTTCGGGTCTGTTCATCCTTTGCCAGCTTGTGATCCTGTTTGCGCGGCTGATGCCGCTTCGGGCAGGGGAAATCGGTCAGCCCGGTCCCGACCTGGCCATCTGCCTGTTATTCGCATGGCTCTTGCGCCGCCCGGATCAGCTTGCGGCGGTGGGCATCGCCGGAGTTTTCCTGCTTGAAGATATCCTGTTGCTTCGTCCTTTGGGCCTTTGGACCGCAATTGTTCTTCTGGCAAGCGAGTATACACGCTCGCGTGAGGCGCGTTGGCGGGATCAGCCATTTATGGTTGAATGGCTGCGGGTCTCAATCATGATCGGGGTGATGATGTTGGGATATCGTGTGTTGCAGTTGGTTTTTGTTCTTCCCGTCCCTTCGCTGACCAAAATCTCATTGCAATATATTCAGACTGTCGGATTCTATCCGCTGGTGGTTCTGGGATCACGCTGGCTGTTTGGATTGCGCCGTATCACCGCAGCCGATGCTGAGATGATGAGACATAACCGATGACGAAATCGCCGCATGATGCTTTGAAGAACAGTCGCCGTGTGGTCCGCAGGGGACTTTTGCTGGGCGGCATCCAGCTTGGCGTGGTGATGACATTGGGGCTCCGGTTGCATGGGATGCAGATCAAGCATGCCGATGAATATCGGATGCTGTCGGACGGAAACTCGATCAAGATCCGGCTTCTGCCACCCGCCCGAGGCCTGATACATGATCGCAAGGGCGTTCTGATTGCCGGGAACGAACAGAATTATCGCGTGACCCTGACCCGCGAAGAGGCCGGCGGCGATGTCGAGTCGGTTTTGCGGCGGCTATCGAAGCTGATACCGATGAGCGACGCGCGCATGGAGGAATTGCTGAAGGAATTCTCCAAGGAAAGGGCGATCACGCCGATCGTGCTTGCTGACAGATTGACATGGGAAGAGTTCAGTTCGATCGCCGTGAATGCGCCCGCGCTTCCCGGTGTGACGCCGGAATCGGGATTATCGCGCTATTATCCGCGCGCGTATGATCTGGCGCATGTGCTGGGCTATGTCAGCCGCGTGTCGGATTACGACCTGTCCAAGATCGAGAACCCGGAGCCTGTCCTGATGTTGCCCGAATTCCAGATCGGCAAGCTTGGTGTCGAGGCCAAGATGGAGGATGTCTTGCGTGGCACCGCGGGTCAGCGGCGGGTCGAGGTCAATAACTCGGGACGTGAGATGCGCGAACTCAGCCGGAAAGAGGGGCAACAGGGCAGCACGCTGCAACTGACCATCGACGCGGGGCTGCAGAATTATGCGGAACAGCGCCTTGGCACGGAAAGCGCCGCTGCCGTGGTCATCGACGTGCAGACCGGCGAGCTGCTGTGCCTGTGTTCCTCGCCGAGTTTCGATCCCAACAAATTCGTGCGCGGAATTTCCTCGAAGGATTACACGTCGTTATTGGAGCATAATCACAGGCCATTGGCCGACAAGACCGTGCAGGGCGTCTATCCTCCAGGCTCAACCTTCAAGCTGGCGACGCTGCTTGCCGGGCTTGAAGCGGGGGTCATCAATGGTGGTTCGCGCTTTTTCTGCCCGGGACATCTTGAAGTCGGAGGGCGGCGGTTTCACTGCTGGCGGCGCGGCGGGCATGGGCAAATGGACGCCATCCAAAGCCTCGAACACAGCTGTGACGTCTATTACTACGAACTCGCGCAACGTGTCGGCATCGACCGTATTGCCGAGATGGCGCGCAAGCTTGGAATTGGCGTAAGGCACGAACTGCCCTTGTCGGCAATCGCGCAGGGCATTGCCCCTGACCGTGCGTGGAAGCGCGAAAAATATGATCAGGAATGGCAGATTGGCGATAGTTTGAATGCGGCGATCGGGCAGGGTTTCGTACTGGCCTCGCCCTTGCAGCTTGCGGTGATGACCGCGCGCGTGGCGACCGGGAAATTGATCGAGCCGCGATTGATCCGCGCGATCGACGGGGTGCCGCAATTGCACGAGGAACTTCCCGACCTTGGTGTGGACCCCCGAAATCTGAAGCTGGTACAGGCCGGGATGGATGCGGTCATGAATTCGGCCCGGGGCACGGCCCGCAGTGCCCGCATCGTTGCGGAAGAATGGCGTATGGCTGGAAAAACCGGCACCAGTCAGGTCCGGAACATCACTGCGGCCGAACGTGCCCGGGGCGTGGTCTCGAACGAACAGCTGCCCTGGGAACGGCGTGATCATGCGTTGTTTGTCTGTTTTGCGCCCTACGAAGCGCCGCGCTATGCCGTTTCCGTCGTGGTAGAGCATGGCGGTGGAGGCTCGGCGGTCGCCGCGCCGATTGCCCGTGATATTCTTCTGTTCACATTGGCCGGCGGCTTGCCGCCACTGACTGCGGTACCCGAGGCGCAGCGTGGCGAAATGGAAGCCCGGCACAACGCCATGAAACTTTATAGCCCTCAGCCGCCCAAGCAGGGGCGGTCGCAGGCCTGAGGGATAAGGATGGCGTATCTCGATTATCAGGTTGCACAGATCCCGACCGGCTGGCGCAAGATCCTGCATTTGAACTGGCCGCTGGTTTTCCTGATTTTTGCCGTCGCCTGTTACGGCTTTGTCATGCTGTATTCGGTGGCGGGGGGGGATTTCGAAACCTGGGCCGAACCGCAGATCTATCGCTTCATCGTCGGAATGATCCTGATGATCGGGCTTGCTTTCGTGCCGATGTGGTTCTGGCGCGGCGTATCGGTTTTCGCTTATGTGCTGTGCCTTGTGCTTCTTGCCGCGGTTGAGTTGTTCGGCGATATCGGAATGGGTGCACAGCGCTGGATAGATATTGGTCCCATTCAATTCCAGCCGTCCGAGCTGATGAAGATCGCGCTGGTTCTGCTGCTCGCGGCCTATTACGACTGGCTGGATGCCCGTAAGGTCTCGCATCCGTTCTGGGTACTGATCCCGGTGCTTCTGATCCTGACCCCGACCGGGTTCGTCATGATGCAGCCCGATCTGGGAACCTCGCTGATGCTGATCACGGGAGGGGGGATCGTGATGTTCGCCGCAGGCGTATCCCTGTGGTATTTCGCCGGAGTGTTATTACTGATCGCAGCCCTCGTGACGGCCGTGATGGAAAGCCGAGATACCGAGTGGCAATTGCTCAAGGATTATCAATATCGCCGCATCGACACATTTCTTGATCCATCTGTCGATCCGCTGGGCGATGGTTACAACATCACGCAGGCACAGATCGCCCTGGGATCGGGGGGCTGGTCGGGGCGAGGCTTCATGCAAGGCACGCAATCGCGGCTGAATTTCCTGCCCGAGAAACATACCGATTTCATCTTTACCGTTCTGGCCGAGGAATTCGGGTTTGTCGGTGCAATCTCGCTTTTGGTGCTTTATTCGCTGATCATCGGCTTCTGCCTGTTTTCGGCCATAACCAACCGTGACCGTTTCGGTTCATTACTGACGATCGGGGTTGGAGGCACGTTTTTCGTCTATTTCGCAATCAATATGGGCATGGTAACCGGGATGCTGCCGGTCGTCGGCTCTCCCTTGCCGCTTGTCAGCTATGGCGGGACGGCGATGATGATATTGCTGATGGGGTTCGGTATGATGCAGGCCGCCCATGTCCACAGACCAAGGTGATCAGATGCAGGTTCTTTTCGCAGCTCCGGCTTCCATGTGGGACGGGTGGTCCCCGCCATTGATGGCGGCATGTCCGGAAATGTCTCTTGTCCGGGACGGCGATCCGGCAGCTATCGACGCGATCATTTATGCCCCCGGGGGAGAGATCGAGGATCTGACGCCCTATCGTAACGCCCGGCTTGTCCAAAGCCTTTGGGCCGGGGTCGAGCGGATCATCAGCAATCCCACTCTGACGCAACCATTGGCGCGCATGGTCGATCCGGGGCTTGCGCAGGGCATGGCGGAGTTCTGTACCGGCTGGGCGATGCGCGCCCATCTGGGCATGGACGGCTACCTGCAGGACGGCATCTGGCGGCATGGTCAGATTCCACCGCTGGCGACCGAACGCCGGGTCACCATATTGGGCACAGGAGAACTGGGGCGCGCCGCTGGCCGGATGCTGAGCGGGATCGGATTTCGCGTTACCGGCTGGAGCGCTTCCGGCCGCCCGGTCGAGGGGATGGATGTTCTTGCCGGGGATCAGCTTGATCAGGCTCTTGCCCGGGCTGATATCCTGATTTCGCTTCTGCCCGACACCTCTGCAACCGGGAACCTGCTGAATGCTGACAGCCTTCACCACCTGCCGCGCGGTGCGTGGCTTGTCAATCCGGGGCGAGGGACGGTGCTGGATGATGAAGGGCTGATCAAGTCGCTGGATTCAGGCCATCTTGGCCATGCGGTTCTGGATGTTTTCAGAACCGAGCCCTTACCGTCCGACCATCCGTTCTGGACACACCCGAAAATTACCGTCACTCCGCATATTGCTGCGGAAACACGTCCCGGAACGGCTGCTTTGGTCGTGGCCGAAAATCTGCGCCGGGCGATGCGGGGCGAGCAGATCCTGCATCTTGTCGATCGCTCGAAAGGTTACTGAGCGGAGTCCTTGCCCGATGATTCAGGTGGGATGTGCCCCGCTTTGCCGCCGGGTCCTTCCGGTTTCGTCAAGCCTTCGGATAGATGCGTGTCTGCGGCCTGTTGATGAAGCCTGACCCGCGCGATACGGGCAGCCATCTTTTTCTCTCGGCGTTTGTGATAGGCGCGGATCACCGGCACGGTCATGTAATGCGCTGCAGTGCTGACCAGCAGGCCGATGATCGTCCCGCCGACGAAATAGGGCCAGTAGACATCCCTGATAAAATGGCCGAGATTTTCCCACTGAGCCTGCTCGGGTCCGAAGACCGAGCGGAGATTATACCATAATTCGGCACTGGCGCGCGTGAACTCGCTGAAAATCAATTGCGGCGACAACTGACCCCCAAGCCCCAGAAGCTCGCGTCCCAGACTGACGGCCAGGACGGCGATAAAAGGAAAGGTGATGGGGTTTCCGACGAATGTCGCCAGCAATGCGGCAAGGATATTGCCCCGGATCAACCATGCGCATGTTGCGGCAAGCGCGAAATGAAGCCCGAATGTCGGCGTGAACGAAACGAATATGCCTGCGGCGACTCCGCGGCTGATGCGATGGGGCTGATCGGGCAGACGACGCAAACGGTAAACCACATAGGTTCCGGCCCGCCGCCAGCCGCCGCGAGGATAGAACATATCGCTGGCCATTTGACTATAGCTGCGCGGTTTACGGCGTTTGAACACCTTGAACTCCGATCCTCTTGCCTGTTTATCCCTGCCTGCGAATATTCTGTCACAACCTGCTTACGGCTTCCGCGACGGATCGCGGAACCGGGCAACTTGCGCCACGTCGCTTTCCGCCTCGAGCGCGGTCAGAAGCGCGTGGAGATGTTCATGGTGCCGCAATTCCACTTCAAGCGAGATATGGTAGAAATCTGGTTTGCGGTCCAGGAATTCAAGGTTCGATATATTCGCGCCATGCTGTCCGACCAGCGTGCATATCCGGCCAAGCACACCCGCGTCATGCCGGATGGTCAGGCGCAGCGTGGTTGAATAGGCCGGAGGATGGCGCCCCTCCTGCCAGCGAAGATCAATCCAGCGATCCAGATTGTCCTCGAATTCCGCCAATACGGGGCAGTCGATCGCATGGATTACCACCCCGCGGCCGCGATAGGTGATGCCAACGATCCGTTCGCCGGGCAGGGGGCTGCAGCAGGGCGCGCGAGTGAAATGCTGATCGGCGTCCAGCCCTGCAATGGGGCGGCTGCCATCCAACTCGTCGGAACTGTCGGCCAGATCCGGGTAAAGGACATCCAGAACCTCTTTCGCAGAGTTCTCGGCGCTGCCGATCCGGGCAAGCAGCTCGTCCGCATCTTCCACGCCCATCTGTTTCGCGGCAGTACGCAGCGCCTTGTCGGTTACCTTGCGGCCGACATGCTCGAAACTGACACGCAGGAGTTCGCGTCCCAGCCGGATGAAACGATCGCGGTCTTCTTGTCGGAGGGATCGCCGGATTGCCGCTTTCGCACGACCCGTGACCACGACGTCCAGCCATGTTGCCTGCGGACGCTGGCCCGAGGCTGCGATGATTTCGACGGATTGACCATTCTTGAGCCTGGTCCACAGCGGCACGCGGATACCGTCGACTTTCGCGCCGACGCAGGCATGACCCAGCCTCGTATGAATGGCATAGGCAAAATCGATCGGCGTGGCGCCACGCGGCAACTGGATGACGTCGCCCTTGGGCGAGAAGCAGAAGACCTGATCCTGATACATCTCGAGTTTGACATTCTCGAGAAATTCATCGTGATCCTCGCCGTCGAACTGAGCGGTCAGTTTCTCCAGCCAGTCGGCGGGATCGGCGGCAAAGGGGTTCTTGGTCCGCACGCCGTCACGATATGCCCAATGCGCGGCGACCCCGGCCTCGGCGACCTCATGCATCTGCCGGGTGCGGATCTGTACCTCGACCCGCTTGCCGTCACGTCCTGAAACGGTGGTGTGGATGGAGCGATACCCATTCGATTTCGGCTGGCTGATATAATCCTTGAAGCGCCCGGGCACAGCCCGCCAGCGATGATGGATCAGCCCAAGGGCGCGATAACAATCGCCTTCGGTATGGGTGATGATCCGAAAGCCGTAAATGTCTGAAAGACGGGAAAACGCAAGCTGTTTATCCTGCATCTTGCGCCAAACCGAAAAAGGTTTCTTCGCGCGGCCAAAGACATCCGCATCCAGCCCCTCGCGCTCGAGTTCGGTGCGGATATCGGCGGTGATCTGGCTGATCACGTCGCCGGAATCCTTCTGAAGGCTGACGAAGCGGCGGATGATCGAGTTCCGGGCTTCGGGATTTATGACCTTGAAGGCCAGATCCTCAAGCTCTTCGCGCATCCACTGCATCCCCATCCGCCCGGCCAGCGGGGCATAGATATCCATGGTTTCGCGGGCTTTCTGAAGCTGTTTCTCCGGCTTCATCGAACGGATCGTGCGCATATTGTGCAGCCGGTCGGCAAGCTTGACCAATATCACACGAAGATCGCGCGACATCGCCATGAAAAGCTTGCGGAAATTCTCGGCTTGCTTGGATTGGGCAGAGCTGAGCTGCAAATTCGTCAGCTTGGTGACGCCATCGACAAGCTTGGCGATCTCGTGCCCGAACATCGCCTCGACCTCGGGCATGGTCGAGCGGGTATCCTCGACCGTGTCATGCAGAAGCGCGGTGGCGATCGTCGCGTCATCCAGGCGCATTTCGGTAAGAATGGCGGCGACGGCGATGGGATGGGTGAAATAGGGCTCGCCCGATTGGCGGAACTGCCCTTCATGCATCCGCATGCCGTATTCAAAGGCATCCCGGATGAGTTGCAGGTTGCTGCGCGGATTGTAGTTACGAATCAGCGCGATAAGGTCTTCGACGTCGATCATGCTATGACGAAGACCCCCGCGATCCGCTTAACTGCGCTGACTGGCTTCCAGCATCATGCGCAGCATCCGCTCTTCGGATTCTTCATCGGCGGGTTTGGGGCGGTCCACTTCGGCGCCCAGCAGCAGCGCCATGGCGTCCTCTTCAGGTTCATCCACCTCGATCTGGGTCTGGCTGGCTTCGATCATCCGTTCGCGCAGATCATCGACCGGCTGGGTTTCGTCGGCGATCTCGCGCAGCGCGACGACCGGGTTCTTATCGTTGTCGCGATCAACCGTGGCCGCGCTGCCTGACGCGATTTCGCGCGCGCGATGCGAGGCCAGCATCACCAGATCAAAGCGGTTGGGAACCTTGTCGACGCAGTCTTCGACTGTTACGCGGGCCATTCTTCACCTGTAGAGTTACGAATCGGAGTTCTAGAACGAAACAGAATATCTGGCGATCATGGTACGAAATGTCAAGGCAATACTGGCGTTTCCTGTATCTCGAACGGCGTCATTCCCGCCAGTGCCGAGCGCGGCAGCGCGGCCAGCATTTCCGCGACGTTGCGCCCTGTTGCGGGATGGATCCAATCCGGCGCGATTTCCGCCAGAGGCGCCAAGACAAAACCGCGATCCTGCAGGCGCGGATGCGGCAGGATCAGGGTGTCGGGCGTATCGGTCAACTGGCGCTTGGGCGACAGCTGGACCCATTGTAGATGAGTTTCCGGATCCGGCAGGATCAGGTTTTCATATCCGATAAGGTCCAGATCCATCACGCGCGACGACCAGCGCCCCGTGCTGCGATCACGGCCGAATTGCGATTCGATTTCATGAAGCCGGGTAAGTAACTCATGCGGGTTCAGGATTGTACGTAAAATAATTGCACCATTTATGAAATCCGGACCGGATTCTGCAGGAACCGCCGGAGTTTTCCAAAATCGGCTGCATGCGCTTATTGTAGTATCTCGTTTTTCGTGCAGAATACATGCCGCCATACGCAGCGTTTCACTCGCGCTGGCGATGGCAGAAGGCAGGTTGGCGCCAAGGGCAATAAGTGCAAGTTTATGTTTGATCATCTGAACCTGCTTAAACCTCATGTCGTAGGATGGCGCTTGTCTGTCTGCTTGCAGCATAATGTGGCAGCCGAAGGACGTCTATTCACCCAACACCTTTCGATTGAAGGCAACAAAAATGTTTTACAAGGACGACAGGTTGGCGATTTTCATAGATGGTGCCAACCTTTACGCAGCAGCGAAATCCCTGGGCTTCGACATTGATTACAAATTGTTGCGTCAAGAGTTCGATCGTCGCGGGAAATTGTTGCGGGCTTATTATTATACCGCGCTTATCGAAGGAGAGGAATATTCTCCTATTCGTCCGCTCGTCGATTGGCTTCACTATAACGGTTATTGCGTCGTGACCAAGCCGGCCAAGGAATACACCGATGTCATGGGCCGCCGGAAGGTCAAGGGCAATATGGATATCGAACTTGCCGTCCATGCCATGGAACTGGCCTCGCGTCTTGATCATGCAGTGCTGTTTTCGGGCGACGGGGATTTCCGCCCGCTGGTCGAGGCGCTGCAACGCCGGGGGGTCCGGGTTTCCGTGGTTTCCACTATCCGGTCCCAACCGCCTATGATCGCAGATGAATTGCGCCGCCAGGCGGATAATTTCATCGAGCTTGACGCATTGCGGGATATTATCGGCCGCCCTCCGCGTCCCGAACGGCCGCTTGACGAAGAAGAAGACTGAGCGCTGTGATGGCAACGCCAGCCCAAGGGCGCTGGTGGGCGCTTGTGCTGTTAAGCAGCGGTGTCGTCGGGGCCATGACCTGCTGGTTTTCGGCAACGGCGATTATGCCTCAGCTGATTCTCGAATGGTCGCTGACGCCGGCACAGGCCGGTTGGCTGACGAATTCCGTTCAACTGGGCTTCGTGTTCGGCGCGATTGCGGCATCGCTGGTCAACCTTCCCGATATCATGCGCCTGACCCGGCTTATCGCTATTTCCGCCCTTCTTGCCGGGGCTGCCAATGCGGTCCTGCTGGCACAGCCGGGCTGGACGGTGGCCGTTATCGCGCGCTTCGTGACCGGCATGGCATTGGCCGGAGTTTATCCGCCCGCGATGAAGCTGATGGCAACCTGGTTTGTGCACGGCCGCGGGTTGGCAATGGGCGTGCTGATCGGTGCGGTAACGCTTGGCTCGTCCATGCCGCATCTGTTCAGGGCCGTCAGCGACGGACTGGATTGGCGCGTTGTGGTCATCCTGTCCAGCGCCGGTGCGGTCTTGTCGGTGATCATATTCGCTATTCTGGTGAAGGAAGGTCCCTATGCGTTCGGCCGTGCCGTGTTCGATCCGCGACGCGCTTTTGCCACCTTCCGCGAGCGGAGCCTGCTCTTGGCCAATCTGGGCTATTTCGGCCATATGTGGGAACTTTATGCCATGTGGGCTTGGTTCCTGGCCTTTGCCACTGCGGCCAGACAAGAGGGGACGGCCACGCTGGGATCCCCTTCGTTCTTTGCGTTTCTGGTCGTTGCTTCGGGGGCAATCGGATGCGTGCTTGGCGGCATGCTGTCGGACCGGATCGGGCGTTGCCTGACAACTGCGGGAATGATGGCGATATCGGGGGCCTGCGCCTTGCTGATCGGTTTTGCCTTTGACGGTCCCGCTTGGCTGCTGGCTCTGATCGCGATTATCTGGGGGATCTCGATCATCGGGGACAGCGCCCAATATTCGGCGGCGGTGACTGAACTTTCGGATCCGCGCTTTGTCGGCACGGCACTGACGATTCAGGTCAGCGTCGGGTTCGCACTGACCGTATTCACCATCTGGATGATGCCGCATGTCGCGGCGTTTCTGGGCGGATGGCAATGGGCATACGTCGTATTGCTGCCCGGCCCGCTGGTCGGGATATGGGCGATGCTGCGTCTGCGCCGCCTGCCAGAGGCGGCGCGACTGGCAGGCGGCAAGGGCTGATCAGCCCTTGGCCTTCTGCGATTTGGGCTGACGGGAAGGCCGGCGGGCAGGACGTTGCTGCCCGCCATTATTGCCCGGTCTGCCCCGGTTCCGTGACGGATTGCGCTCGGCCCGGGGGATATTTGCGGGCACCTCGCCTCCGATCACCGGGATTGCGGATTTCATCGCTTTTTCGATTGCGCGAAGCTCTCCGACTTCTGCCGGAGCGCAAAATGCCACGGCCCGGCCATCGCGCCCGGCGCGGGCAGTGCGGCCGATCCGGTGGACATAATTCTCGGGGACATTCGGCAAGTCATAGTTATAGACATGCGCAACCTCGGGAATATCCAGTCCACGCGCGGCCACGTCGGTCGCCACCAATATCTGGGTTTCACCCTTGCGGAACGCCTGCAGGGCACGTTCCCGCTGACCCTGAGACTTGTTTCCGTGGATCGCGGCGACCTTGAAGCCCCATTTGTCCAGCAGTTTCGCCAGTTTGTCCGAGCCGTGCTTGGTGCGGCCGAAGACCATCGCCAATTCGCCCGGATGTTTGGACAGATATTCGGCCAGCAACGCCGCCTTGTCGCCCTGAGTGACGAAATGCACGCCCTGTTCGATCTTTTCGGCGGCCTTGCCCGGAGGGTTCACCGCCACGCGAACCGGATCCTTCAGATAGGTGGCGGCCAGTTCGGACATCAGCTTGGGCATGGTGGCCGAGAACAGCAATGTCTGACGCTGTGGAGGCAGCATCTTCGCGATGCGGCGCAAGGTGTGAATAAAGCCGATATCCAGCATCTGGTCGGCCTCGTCCAGCACCAGATAGGTGGTGGCTTCAAGCGAAATCGCCCGGCGCTCGATCAGGTCGATCAGACGGCCCGGCGTGGCGATCAGGACATCGACCCCGCGCGACAGCCGTTCGGTCTGGACATTGATCGAGGCGCCGCCGACAACACGAAAGCTGCGGATCGGGGTGCCTTCGGCATAAGCATCGATATTCTGTGCGATCTGGGTTGCCAGTTCGCGGGTCGGCGCAAGGATCAATGCGCGGCAGGTCTTCGGATCGGGTTTCCTGCCATGCTTTATCAACCGTGTCAGCATCGGCAGGCCGAAAGCGGCGGTCTTGCCCGTGCCGGTTTGCGCCAGCCCCAGCACATCGCGGCCTTCCACGACTGCCGGAATGGCCTGATCCTGGATAGGTGTGGGCTGGTTCAGCCCCATTGCTACGATATTCGCATTGATGCGCGGATCGATCCCCATCTCCGCGAAGGGTCCGGTTGGAAGCGGATCGCGCGACGGCGCCCGGCGGCCCTCATTCGCAGCGGCGTGATGCCGGGCGGGGCGGGGGGTGTTTTTGTTGCCGCGGAATTGGCGGCGTGGTCTGTTCTGTTCCATAAAATACTTTCATCCCCGCATCCCCCGTATCGGACGCGTGGGCAGATGCCGCGGCGTAAAGCTGCGGTAAACACGAGTGGTGCGGGCGCGATACGAGGATGCCCGCATGCCTCCCCGCGTGAATGGGAAACTGGATGATATGTCGCGGCTTGTAGCGTTAAAGACGCGGCTGCTCACGCGGCAGCGAGCGGCGACTTGGCTCAGATGGAGGGTGGCGGGCGATAAGTCAAGTGATTTCCGAGTGCCATCGCGGCATGAGCCGGAGCGGATGCACAATTGCTGACCGGACCCGGATCATGCCGATGGATGAATGTCAGCGTAAGGATGCAAGAATGCGGGCCCAGCTTCTTGCGCCTTTCTGAAAACTTTCGACATCGTATTTCTCATTCGGGGAATGAATCCGGTCGTCGTCGCGCCCAAAGCCGATCAGCATCGAATCCATATCGAGGATCTGTTTGAAATCCCCCGCGATGGGAATCGAGCCGCCCGAACCGATATAGGCCGCCTCGCGTTCCCATTCATCGGTCAGTGCCTGTTTGGCCAGGGCGAATGCCGGATCGGAAATATCCATGACACTGGCCGGCCCGCCGCCATGCTCGTGGAATTCAACGCTGCAATCCTCCGGGACATGGGCGCGGATATGCTCACGGAAGGCGGCGCGGATCTTTTCAGAATCCTGCTTGCCGGTCAGGCGGAAGCTGACCTTGGCGCGGGCCTCTGCGGGAAGAACCGTCTTGAACCCGTCGCCGGCATAGCCCCCCGCGATGCCGTTGATCTCGGCCGTGGGGCGGTTCCAGACCATTTCCAGCGATGTCCGGCCCTTTTCACCGATAGGCTGGCTCAGTCCGACTTTACTCAGAAAATCCGTCGCATCGAAACCAAGCGCCGCCCAGTCCCGCGCCAGAGAGTCGTCAAGATCGTTCACACCATCATAAAAGCCGGGCAGGGTGACCCGCCCGTCGCTGTCTTTCAACGCGCCAAGAGCCTGCGCCAGGATCATGATCGGATTGGCGGCCAGACCTCCGAACATGCCCGAATGCAGATCGCGGTCGGCAGCGCGGATGACGACCTCTTCGCCGACAAGCCCGCGAAGCTGGGTGGTGATGGCGGGGCGGCCATCCGAATACAGGCCGGTGTCGCAGATCATCGCCAGCGATGCGCGCAGCTCGTCGGCATGTTCCCGAAGGAAGGGACGCAGCGAGGGTGAACCCGATTCCTCTTCGCCCTCGAACAGCAGGATAAGGTCGGTGGGCAGGCTGCCATGCACCGCTTTCCACGCCCGGAACGCTTCAACAAAGGTCATCAGCTGGCCTTTGTCGTCAGAGGCGCCCCGCCCACGGATTACCTTGCCGTTATCGCCTGTCTGGAGCTCGGGTTCGAAGGGCGGACGGTCCCAGAGTTCAAGCGGATCGACCGGCTGCACATCATAGTGACCATAGAACAGCAGCGAACGCGCATTGCCCCGGGGCGAGTGGGCAACGACCATCGGATGCCCGGTCGTATCGTGAACCCTAGCCTCGAAACCCAGTTGCTGCAATTCGCCTTGAAGCCATTCCGCCGCCTTGCGGACATCGCCGCGATAGGCTGGATCGGTCGAAACCGACGGAATGCGCAGAAAGTCCAGCAGCCGCGCCAAGGCGTCGTCCTGTCCAGCGTCAAGTTGTGCAAGCACTTCGTCGAGTCGTGCCTTGTCCGTCATTTCCATATCCTTTCCGACTGAAACACTTGGTTTTTCGTATTGGCCTTTAGTTGTGCTGCGACAATTTTTACCTGTCATTTTCGGGAATCGGCAGGTATCAACGGCAAGCGCGCTTGATCGGAAGAATGATCGCACCCAGCAGGCAAGGCAAGGGAAACGCCAGATATGAATTACGACGCTGCTCTGGACCGGGCAATTGAACAGCTACACGAGGAAGGACGCTATCGCACCTTTATCGATATCGAGCGTGCGAAGGGTCGGTTCCCTCAGGCGGTCTGGACACGCCCGGACGGAAAGCAGCAGGAGATTACCGTCTGGTGCGGCAATGATTATCTGGGCATGGGTCAACACCCGGTCGTGCTTTCGGCCATGCATGAGGCGATCGATGCTGTCGGCGCCGGCTCGGGGGGCACGCGGAACATCTCGGGCACCACGGTCCATCACAAGCGGCTTGAGGCCGAACTGGCTGATCTTCACAGTAAAGAATCCGCATTGGTGTTTTCCAGCGCCTATATCGCCAATGACGCGACGCTTTCGACGCTGCCCAAGCTGTTCCCCGGCCTGATCATCTATTCCGACGCCCTGAACCATGCCTCGATGATCGAGGGGATCAAGCGCAACGGCGGCGCCAAGCGGATTTTCCGGCATAACGATCTGGTGCATCTGCGCGAGTTGCTGGAGGCTGACGATCCCGCCGCACCCAAGCTGATCGCTTTTGAATCGATCTATTCCATGGATGGCGATTTCGGGCCGATTGCCGAAATCTGCGATCTGGCCGAAGAATTCGGCGCATTGACCTATCTGGATGAAGTTCATGCCGTGGGCATGTATGGCCCGCGCGGTGGCGGCGTGGCCGAACGTGACCGCCTGTCGCATAGAATCGATATCATCAATGGAACGCTGGGCAAGGCATTCGGCGTGTTTGGCGGCTATATCGCGGCGTCGAACCGGATGTGCGATGCCGTACGCTCTTATGCGCCGGGGTTCATCTTCACGACCTCGCTGCCGCCCGCCGTTGCTGCAGGGGCCGCCGCCTCGATCCGCTTCCTCAAGGGGCAGGGCGGACAAGAGCTGCGCGATGCGCAGCAATTGCATGCAAGAATCCTGAAGATGCGCTTGAAATCATTGGGAATGCCGATCATCGACCACGGCAGCCATATCGTGCCAGTCCATGTCGGTCATCCTGTGCATTGCAAGTCTCTGTCGGACATGCTGCTGCGCGATTACAGCATCTATGTGCAGCCGATCAATTTCCCGACCGTTCCGCGCGGGACCGAGCGCCTGCGTTTTACCCCATCGCCAGTGCATGATCCAAAGCAGATCGATCATCTGGTGCGTGCCATGGACGCACTCTGGTCACAATGTGCATTAAATCGCGCTGAATTGAGTGCTTGATGATATCAACTGGTGAACTGCTCTCGCAGCCGTGATAAAATCCCCGTACTTACAAGTGAGTGTCGCAGTGATTCGCGTGACCTAGTAAACGGGAAGAGGCAGAAAGCATGAGCAGACTGCGGGCAGATAGTCCGGCAGATGAAGTTTCGCATATCGAGGAAACCAGTCTTTTCTTCGATGACGATACGCGCTTGGGCGATATCATGCGTGGCGAACGCGCCACGCTGGGTAAATCGCTATTGGATGTACAGCGGGAGCTTCGCATTCGCGCCTCTTATATCGCGGCGATAGAAAACTGTGATATCAGTGCCTTCGATGCACCCAGCTTTATCGCGGGTTATGTTCGGTCCTATGCGCGCTACCTGCATATGGATACCGACTGGACCTTCCGCCGGTTCTGTCTCGAATCGGGCTTCCAGCCGACTCATGGCATGGCTCCGGCTGCATCAGGTCCCAAGCCCGCGCGCAGGCCATCCGATCCGGCCGAGGCACTGGCGAATCCGCATGCGCTTTTCATCCCTCAGCGGCAAAGCTTCTGGTCCGAGGTCGAGCCAAAGGCCATCGGCTCGATTCTGGTTCTGGCCGTACTTGTCTGTGGGCTTGCCTATGGCGGTTGGACCGCGTTGCAGGAAATTCAAAGGGTGACGCTTGCGCCGGGGGATGACGCCCCGGAGATTTCGGTAGAACTGGATCCGACACAGAGCGCAAGCCTGCCCGGTTCGGAGATGACGGCAGAGGAAGCCGGCACTCTGGTCAGCAATCTGCCCAAGCCAGAGGCGCTTGATCGCGTCTATCGCCCGCAAATCCTGGAAGCGCCTGTCCTGAATTCCCGGGATGGGCCGATCGCCTCGATCGATCCCAACCTGTCCGACATCGTTGAAGCGGCTTCCATTTCTTCATCTGCCGTTTCCGAGACACAGGTTAGTCCGGTGCAAACTTCTGGCGCAAACACGGTGCTGGCGCAGGCCATGCAATATGGCCCGCAAATGCCGGATGAACAGATCGCGGTCCGGACCGTCGCACCGGATGCGCCCGAGTTGCAATTGCTGGCCTCGCGCCCGGCATGGGTTCGTGTGACCTCGGCCGATGGAACAGTATTGCTGGAAAAAATCATGGATGCGGGCGAGCGGTTCACCCTGCCCAAACTCGAAGAGGCTCCGACTCTGCGGACGGGTAATTCCGGCGCGGTTTATTTCGCGGTGAGTGGCCGGACCTATGGGCCGGCGGCGCCGGGGCCGCAGGTGGTCAAGAATATCGAATTGTCACCCGCAAATCTGACATCGAGATATTCGGTTGCCGATCTCAAAGCCGATCCCGAGCTTGCCGAAATGATGGCCGTCGCGCAGGCCGATACCGGCGATGACCCGCAAGGCTCTGCGGTGACCGAGTAAGGTTTTCCCGGTCACCTGATTCTTTCCCGATGGTTTTTACATGAGGGGGCGCGTTGGAATCACGCGCCCCAACTGCGTTCCAGCAGTGAGATCCAGTTCTCGCTGGCGATTTTCGTGATCAGATCATTTCCGTAGCCGTGCGGTTCCATCGCTCGCAGAAGATTCGGCAGCGCGGCCGCATCGGCCAGGTCACGCGGCATCAATGCTCCGTCGAAATCCGAGCCAAGGGCAACTCCGTCTTCTCCCAGAATTTCCAGAAGATGATCCAGATGCCGAAGCATCACATCAAGTTCCTCCAGCGGAAAACGCTTGCCATCGGGGCGCAGGAAGCTTGATGCGTAATTCAGCCCAACCAGCCCCTTGCTATCGGCGATCACCTCCAACTGCCGGTCAGTCAGGTTGCGGGCGCTTTCGCAGATGGCGTGGACGCAGCTATGACTGGCAACAAGCGGAGCATCGGATAGCGCGGCGATATCGTTGAACCCAGCTTCGTTCAGGTGCGACAGGTCCAGCATGATCCGCAACTGGTTGCATTCACGCACCAACGCCCGTCCCGCATCCGTAAGCCCCGGACCCGTATCGGGCGAGGATGGAAAAGCGAAAGGCACTCCGTGGCCATAGGCCGTGGGCCGCGACCATACCGGCCCGAGAGAGCGCAGGCCCGCCGCGTGCCACAGATGCAGCGCATCCATGTCGCGGATCGCTTCGGCCCCTTCCATATGCATGATCGCGGCGATACGCCCCTCTGCCACGCTTTGGCGCAGCCCGGCGGCCGAGGTCACGACGTCCAGCGTGCCCGTCCGTTCCAATGCGCGCAGAGCGGCGGCTTGCTGGAAGGCATGTGGCAGGGCGCGATCATGCGGGATCTCATCGGGCAACGGCATCGCGAAGGGCGGGTTCTGCATCAGCCTTATTGCCTCGTCGTCATTGGGTCCGTTCGGCGAGGGCACCCACATCGCAAAGAAGCCACCGATCATTCCGCCTGCCTTCATGCGCGGCAAGTCCAGATGACCAGTGCCATCTCCCTCCAGCCAAACCTGGGAGCCATTCGCTCCCGCCGCGACGACGCGCTGGATGAAATCGTTATGGCCGTCGAAAACCGGGATCATCGCCTGCTCCTTTATCATGTTGTCGCCAGAACCATGCACATTCCGGCTTTGCTCGGCAATGGCCGGGACGGAAGTCTTGCGCGGGACAAAATTCCGCCTAGGCTGAAAGCAAGCGCATAGCCAGAAGGAAGTCAGCCATGCCCGATAACCGCCCCGATTTCGACGGACAGACCGTGATCTGCACATTCGAGGTCACACCCGGAACTGCCCATGACGTGCTTGAAATGCTGACCGAGGCCTGGGATCAGATCATCAGTCGTCAACCGGGATTCGTGTCGGGGGCGATTCATCTGAACGACGCCCAGACCCGGATCGCCACTTATTCGCAATGGCGGGATCGTAAGGATTATCAGGCAATGCTGCGGACGGATGAGATGCGCCGCCGCAACCGGGATATTCATACCATGTGCAAAAGCTTCGAGCCGGTGATGTACGAGCTGCAATCGGTGTTTCACGCGTGATGCTGCACCTGCAAAAACCCCGTGCAATCCATTGGGGCGGCGGCTAACCTGTCATCGACACAGGGCGAGGGAGCTTCGATGTCAGGCAGGATCATCACCGTGGCCCAGCAAAAGGGCGGCTCGGGCAAGACCACCTTGGCGGTCAATCTGGCGATATGCCTGCACAGGCTGGGATATTCGGTCGCCCTGATCGATACTGATCCGCAGGGCAGCATGGGCCGCTGGTTCATCGAACGGATGCAGGCGCAGGGCGAGGATGAGGCATTGGATTTCTCGACCTCATCGGCCTGGGGGGCCAGCTATGAATCGGAAAAGCTGAAAAAACGCTTTGATTACGTCATTGTCGATACACCGCCCAAGATTGACAGCGATCTGCGTCCGGCGCTGCGGGTTGCCGATCTGGTCATCGTTCCGGTTGCGACCAGCCATGTCGATTTGTGGGCCACTGAGGGGGTGCTTGATCTGGCTCGGCGCGAGAAATCTCCGGTGCTGGTGGTGCTGAACCGGGTCCGGCCGAATACGCGACTTTCGGCCGAGGTGGCCGGGAAGGCCGCCGATATGGGTGCGGCCGTGGCGGATACGCAAATCTCCAACCGGGTCGCCTATGCCGAAACACTGGGATTGGGGCTGGGCGTGGCCGAGCGTAACCGAAACGGTCCGGCCCGAGACGAGATAACGGCACTCACCGACGAGATTCTGGCGGTAATGGACAGCACCGAATAGCGAGGGGCATGGTCAGGAAATCAACGTTCCCACCCATTCCGGCACGGTCCGGCTGGCAGGGCCGATGATGTGACGTGAAAAATCCCGGCTATTCGCGCTATTCTCAAGGTTCAGTTCGATGCATTCCGCCCCGTTGCGCGCGGCATGCTGTGCGAAGCCTGCTGCCGGATAGACATTGCCAGAGGTGCCGATCGCGGCGAACAGTTCGGCCTCTTCCAGCGCCTGCCAGATCTGCGGCATGTGATAGGGGATTTCCCCGAACCAGACGATATCGGGGCGGGTGGCCGTTGCGCCGCAACCGGGGCAGAGATCTTCGGGCTGCATGACGTCCGGCGCTGGCCAGCGATATTCGCAGGCCGCGCAGAGCGCGCTGTTCAATGCGCCATGCATATGGATGACCGAGGGACTGCCGCCGCGTTCGTGCAGGTCATCCACGTTCTGAGTGATCAGCGTAAGATCCTGTGCCCGGGCAAGCTCCGCCAGTGCAAGATGTGCAGGATTGGGCCGTGCTTCGGCGGCCTTCTGGCGGCGCATATTGTAGAACTCGTGCACCAGGGCAGGATTGCGGGAAAGGGCGTCGGGTGTGGCGATATCCTCGATCCGATGGTTTTCCCACAGCCCGTCAGAGGCCCGAAAGGTCGCCAATCCGCTTTCGGCCGAAATGCCCGCGCCGGTCAGAATGACAATACGCATGCTGCGTGGAATGGCTTAGCTGCAATATGCGGCGGCGGTATCGGCAAAATTCGTATAACGAGACCAGAAGGCGCTATCCGAATTGCTGTTCGATGTCTGCGCTTCCTGCGCCTGATGCGGGTCGTGGAAAAATTTGGCTGCGCGCCGCTGATCCGAACGTGACAAGGTCTGATCGGCAACTTGCTGGATGCACCCGCATAGCGGGGCATTCCCCTGCGCACGGTCGGAGCGGATGCAGGCATTGTCGATCGGGCCGGCCATCGCCAGCGGAGCGGTCAGCATAAGCGTAGCTGCCGCAATGATGATGCGGTTGAACATGAACTGTCTCCTCGGTTTCCTCTGCCTCGGGCGCCGGTGGACCGGCTTGTTTGCCCTTATATACACAAAATATAGCAAAAACGTGAGTTCGAGACAATCTGTTACGCGTATCAGTGGGTAGCGGGAAACGGCTTCATCCCATCAATATCTTGTAGAAAAATCGTTCCTTCAACGCATTACCTGAAAGACGATTCGCATGGGGCCGGTTTGACAACTGCGGGATGACGTGATCTCGGTCATCTGACCGTGAACAGGTGCGAGATGAGCGATAATTTCCGGGCCGCATTGCTGATGATCCTGTCCATGGCGCTTTTCGCGCTTGAAGATGCATTCATCAAACTGCTGACCCTGCATTTGCCGATTTCCCAAATTCTGATGACAAGCGGGTTCCTGGGGGCTCTGTTGTTCGGTCTGCGGATGGCCCGGCGGGGGCAGCGCCTGTGGTCGCGTGCGCTTTTGCGGCCCGTGTTCGTCATCCGCAACCTGGGAGAGGCCATTGGCGCGGTTGGTTTCGTTGCAGCGCTCGCTTTGGGGGAAATGGCGACGGCTGCCGCGATATTACAGCTATTGCCATTGACCATCATGATGGGGGCGGCGCTGTTCCTTGGCGAGAAGGTCGGCTGGCGCAGGTGGATTTCGGTGGCGATGGGCTTTGCGGGGATGCTTCTGATTCTGCGCCCGGGAACTGAAGCGTTCCAGTCTGCTGCGCTTTGGGCATTGCTGAGCGTCGCCGCCCTGACCATGCGCGATCTTGCCACGCGCCGGATCGCGGCCGAGATTCCATCGGATCTTCTATCGGCGGCGGCATATGCGTCGATTGTTCCCGCAGGTTTTCTGCTGGCCGTGACCGCTGGGCAGGCGCCGGTTAATCCAGGCATAGCAGATTGGGCTTATCTGGCCGGAATGGTGCTGTTCGGCGTCTTTGGCTATTCCGCACTGGTGACGTCCACGCGGATCGGAGAGGCCGCGGCCGTCGCGCCATTCCGATATTCGCGCCTTGCCTTTGCCCTGATCGTCGCGGTCGTGTTCTTTTCCGAGCGTCCGGATGCACCGACCCTGATCGGAGCGGCTCTGATCGCGGCCTCGGGATGCTATGCGATGTGGCGGGAGGCGCGGTTACGGGAAGCCTCGCCGCAGCCGCCCGACGGGATGGTCAGGCGAGGCGAGCCCTGAATGCATAATGCCTCTTTCCGAGGCGCGCGCGGCCTTGTATAGCCTCGCCATGACCGAGTTGTCCCATATCCGCAATTTCTCGATCGTGGCACATATTGACCACGGTAAATCCACCTTGGCGGACCGGCTGATCCAGCTGACCGGCACTGTCGCAGAACGTGACATGAAAGCCCAGCTTCTGGACGCCATGGATATCGAGCGGGAGCGCGGTATCACCATCAAGGCGAATACCGTACGGATCTCTTATCCGGCGCAGGATGGGAATACCTATATCCTGAATCTGATCGATACGCCGGGTCACGTGGATTTCGCCTATGAGGTCAGCCGCAGCATGCGCGCGGTCGAAGGCTCGCTGCTGGTGGTGGACGCCACGCAGGGGGTCGAGGCGCAGACCCTGGCCAATGTCTATCAGGCTATCGACGCGGATCACGAGATCGTCCCGGTTCTGAACAAGATCGATCTTCCTGCGGCCGAGCCCGAGCGCGTCAAGGAGCAGATCGAGGATGTGATTGGCATCGACGCCTCCGAGGCCGTGCCGATTTCCGCCAAGACCGGTCTGGGAATCCCGGATGTGCTTGAGGCTATCGTGCAGCGCTTGCCCGCGCCCACGGGCGACCGTGATGCGCCCCTGAAAGCGATGCTGGTCGATAGCTGGTATGACGCCTATCTGGGCGTCGTAGTGATGATCCGGGTCATGGACGGCGTTATCCGCAAGGGCGATCAGGTCAAGATGATGCAGACCGGCGCAAGTTACCGGCTGGACAAACTGGCGGTGCTGACGCCTGCCATGCGCGATATTGCGGAACTGGGTCCCGGCGAGATTGGCGTGTTCACGGCCTCGATCAAGCAGGTGCGCGATACGCGTGTGGGCGATACGATCACCCATGAGAAAAAACCGACCGACAAGCCATTGCCGGGCTTCAAACCGGCGCAGCCGGTGGTATTCTGCGGTCTCTTCCCCGTGGATGCCAATGATTTCGAGGCGCTGCGCGACGCGATCGAGAAGCTGGCCCTGAATGACGCCAGCTTCAGTTCCGAAATGGAAACCTCGGCCGCGCTTGGTTTCGGATTCCGCTGCGGTTTCCTTGGCTTGCTGCATCTGGAAGTGATCCGCGACCGGCTGGAACGGGAATATGACCTTGATCTGATCACTACTGCACCCAGCGTGGTTTTCCGCCTGCATATGCGCGACGGAGAAGTGCGGGAACTGCACAACCCCGCCGACATGCCGGACCTGACACTGGTCGATCACATCGAAGAGCCACGCATCAAGGCGACGATCATGGTGCCGGACGAATATCTGGGCGACGTGCTGAAACTGTGCCAGGACCGGCGGGGAATTCAGCTCGATCTGACCTATGCCGGCAGCCGGGCGATGGCGGTCTATGACCTGCCGCTGGCCGAGGTGGTCTTCGATTTCTACGACCGCCTGAAATCCGTGACCAAGGGCTATGCCAGCTTTGACTACCAGATCAGCGAATATCGCGAGGATAATCTGGTCAAGATGACGATTCTGGTGAATGACGAGCCGGTGGATGCTCTGGCGATCATGGTGCATCGCGACCGGGCAGAAAGCCGTGGCCGCGTAATGGTCGAGAAGCTGAAAGAGCTGATCCCACGCCATATGTTCAAGATCCCGATTCAAGCCGCCATCGGGGGGCGGGTGATCGCGCGTGAAACATTATCTGCCATGCGCAAGGACGTTACTGCGAAATGCTATGGCGGCGATGCGACGCGGAAGAAGAAGCTTCTGGAGAAGCAGAAGGCCGGCAAGAAGAAAATGCGGCAGTTCGGCAAGGTCGAGATTCCTCAAACGGCCTTTATCCAGGCGTTGAAGATGGATAACTGACGGCCGGGTTACAGGGATTGCCAATTGAAACGGGCGGAGCAGCTTTCTGCTCCGCCCGTTTCAATTGCGGTCATGGCCTCAAATCGGGCCAACAAAGATATCATCAGGGTCCGACGACACGGCATTCCTGCTGCTTGGCCTGAAGCTGTTCGCAGGTCAGTTGCGCATCGGCCAGGGTCAGATTCGCGAAGCTGGGCTGGAAACCGCGATTGGTATCCGCGACATGGCGCGCTGCCCCGGAAAGCACGTCACCTTGTCTCAGGGCGATCTCCATCACAAGCCGATCTGCTTCGGCTTTGGAACGATACATGCCCAGAACGATGCCGTAATTGCGACCGCTATTTTCCTTGCGGCTGACGATTTCGACCGCCTCGGGCGAAGAAATGTCGCCTTCACCCATTGCCGCCACAATCACGGTTTCCGAACGCGGCTCGGGCGGGGTTGACGCGACGAGCGACATGGAACCCGAATTGCCAAGATCTGCTGGTTCCGCTTCCGCCGTGACGGTTGCCGTGCTGGGATTGCCCGCATCGTTGGCTGCAGGGGCCGCTGCAACCGCGCGAGAGCGAGGGGAAGGAACGGGCCGGGACGATACCGCCAGGACAGGTTCGGCAAGATCGGATTCTGCAGTCGCATCGGATTTGGTCGAGGCCGCAGCCATCCGTACCGCGTCATCGATTGCGTTTGCTTCGGCTGCGGGGCGAATCCGGGGCCTGGTGCTTGCATTAAGGGCGAGTTGGCCATTCGACGGCATTGCGGCTGCCTGCGGCTGAGGAGCCGGCGGGGCAGCGACTGCCACGCGTTCCGAAGGTTGCGGCGGGGCGGAACTGTTCAGTGTCAGCCGCTGGGTCTGCGGGCTGGTCGCTGCGGGCGACGGCTCGACCTGGGCACGCCGGACGATCCGGGTGGTCAATGTCGGCGGTGGCCCCGGCCGCACCTCGCGGACGCGGGTGGGAACCCGTGTGAAGCTTGAATCCAGGAGCTGGGCCATGACCTGATTGCGCTGCGCGGTCGAGGTTCCCCCGAAGACTGTTGCGATCAGCCGCTTGTTGCCATGCTTGGCCGAGGCGGTCAGGTTGAAACCCGCTGCTCTGGTATAGCCGGTCTTGATGCCGTCGGCGCCCGCGTAATCGTCAAGAAAACGCTTGTTCGTCTGGGAAACCGTCGCAATCCCCGCATCTGCGGAACGGCGTGAGAACAGATTGTAATATTGCGGGAAATCATAGAACAGCCGCCGGCCCAGAACTGACATGTCATGTGCGGTCGAATAATGCCCGTCCTGCGTCAGCCCGTTGGCGTTGCGAAACTGCGTGTTGTTCATACCCAAGGCGCGTGCCATCTGCGTCATTTGCTGGGCAAAGGCGTCTTCGGAGCCTGCCAGCCCTTCGCCGATAGCCGTCGCGGCATCATTGGCGGACTTGATCGCCGCCGCACGGATCAGGTAGCGCAGTTCGATCTGCTGCCCCGCCCGAAGCCCCAGCTTTGAAGGGGGTTCGGCCGCGGCATTCGACGAGACGGTGAACTTGCTGTCCAACCGGACCTGTCCCCGTTCAACGGCCAGGAAAGCCAGATACAGGGTCATCATCTTCGTCAGTGATGCGGGATGAAGTTTTGTATCCGCGTTCTGTGTGTAGATGGGCTTGCCTGTGCGCGCATCCATCACATAGGCCGCAAAAGGCGCTGCCGACGCCGTCACGGGAACCATGACGGCCAACAGGATTATTGCCCACAGCCGGGCTGTCAGGAGATTTCGGGTCACTGTCTCATCTGCCTCATTTCGACGCATCGTTTATTGCGCGCCATTTGTTAATTATCCCTTTATAGCACGACCGGATTATTCAGGAAACAGAGGATTTGACTTATTTTATTACGGTTGCCCGGGCTGGGAGCATCGATTCCGAAACTCGCGGAAGTTTTCCCTGTGCTGCGCGGCGAGGGGCTTTCATCCGGGTGGGATTTGACTATATCTTAGCCGGGCAGGGACGGCTCGGGGGTCTGCCCGGACGGCCCGTAAAACCGCGAAAGGCCAGAAACCTACAGCCATGACGCATTGGATGACCGAACCGAATGGCCCGGATGACCAGTCCGATCTGGTGGTGAAGCCGCGCGCGAAATCGCAGCGACCGCCGATGTACAAGGTCCTGATGCTGAATGACGACTTTACGCCGATGGAATTCGTCGTTCACGTGCTGGAGCGGCTTTTCGGCATGAGCCATGCCCAGGCAATCGAAATCATGCTGACGGTTCACCGCAAGGGCGTGGCTGTTGTCGGCGTCTTTTCGCATGAGGTTGCCGAAACCAAGGTCGCGCAGGTAATGGAACTTGCGCGGCGCCAGCAGCACCCACTGCAATGCACCATGGAAAAAGAGTAAGCAGATTGACCGCATCACGATTGCAACTGGCCTTTCCGGATGGTCATCCCGGGGGCGAGGTTCTGGTTTTCGGAGCTGGCGGTGCCGATGACCTTTCGCCGCTTGACCCCGAACGGACCGTCATCCGGCAGGGAATGTTTCCCGATTACTCGGCGCTTGTAAACCGCGGTTACAAGGCTGCGCCCGAGATCGAGGGGCAGTTCGGCACGGCCATCGTATTTCTACCTCGCTCCAAACCTGCTGCACGGGCGGATATCGTCTCTGCGGCAGATCGGCTGGAGCCGGGCGGGGTGTTGTGGGTCAATGGGCAGAAAACCGACGGCATCGATGCGATCCTGAAGGAAATGCGTGAAATCCATGCCATCGATGAGGTTCACAGCAAGGCACATGGCAAGATTTTTCGTGTCACGCCTTCGGGCGGAAACTGGCTGCCTGCGGAATGGGAATCCCGCTCGACCATGATCGCGCCGGGTTTCGTGACCCGACCGGGGGTGTTTTCGGCAGATGGGATCGATCCCGGCTCGGCGCTGCTGGCCCGCTGCCTGCCCGAGCGTCTGCCGACCCGTCTGATCGATCTGGGGGCGGCATGGGGGTGGCTTGCCGCGCAGGCACTGAAGCATCCGGGAGTCGAAATGATTCATCTGGTCGAGGCTAGTTACCCGGCGCTTGAATCCGCCCGGGAGAATATCAGCGATAGCCGTGCAAGATTCCACTGGGCGGACGCAAGGGATTTCCGTCTGCCCGAGCCGGTCAATGGTATCGTCATGAACCCTCCCTTTCATGAGGGCCGCGCCGCCAGTCCTGCGCTGGGCACGGAATTTATCGCTGCTGCGGCGCAACTGCTGACCGGCGCAGGTCGGCTATGGATGGTCGCCAACCGGCATTTGCCTTATGAAACGGTGCTGCGTGGGCATTTCGCCAAGGTGGCAGAGATCGGCGGAGACAATCGATACAAGGTTTTCGAGGCCAGCGGGGCTGGCCGTGGCGGTCATCGCCAAAGGGGACGGCAATGATTTCGATTCAGGGAAAGACCGCAATCGTGACGGGTGCCGGCCGCGGCATCGGATTGGCGGTCGCCAAACATTTCGTCGAGCGCGGCGCCAATGTCATGTTTGCCGATGCGGACGAGGATGTGCTGCAATCTCAGACCCAGGATTATGACACCGAAACCGGCCCGGTCCGCTATTTCGCAGGCGCGCTTTCCGAGCGGCTGGCGCTGGCCAATCTGTTATCTGCGACACTGGATGCATTCGATCGGGTGGATATTCTGGTGAATGCCCATCGTCTGGTCAAAAGCTCGGATCCGCTGGATACGGATGCGGGCGTGCTCGAGGACATGCTGCGTCAGAACATGATTGCCGTGCTGCGCCTGTCGCAAATGGTCGGAAAGCGGATGATCAAACAGGCCGAGGGGCAGGACGGCGTGACCCAGGCGGGCGCCATCGTGAATATCTCGACTCTGGCCGCGACCCGTCCTGTTCCGGCGATGCTGGGTTATTCCATCGCCTGTGCGGCGCAGGAACAGGCGACGCGCGGATTGGCGCTGGTGCTTGCTCCGCATAAGATTCGTGTCAATGGCGTCAGTTTCAGCAGCGTCATGTCGCATGAACTTCAATGCGCATTGAAGGAAGACGGGGCACTTCGCGGTCAGATTATCGCCGGAACCCCGCTTGGTCGCATTGCCGGCGCGGAAGAGGTCGCCGACACCGTGTTTTATCTGGCAAGTGAAGGATCGCGCTTCGTGACCGGCCAGATCGTCGCCGTCGATGGTGGGCGTTGTCTGGCCGATCCGGTTACGACCCAGATCCTGTAAGTTGCGCCGCGATCCGCCGGCAGCCGGGTTACTGTCTGGGCAGGCCAAGACCGCCAAAGCGTAGATCGCTGAGCGATGACGGAATCACGCGGGTATATTTGGTGCCATCGATCGCTGCGCCTGCAATAAGTCCGGACTGTCCGAAGATGACGGCGACGACGGGATATTGAGCCGTGACCGTGTCTGCGCCCACCGCCATGCCGCCCGATGGAAGAGCATAATAGGCATTCGCCCCGGCCACCCAGCCCGGAGCGGCACGGAACGCCGCGAGCGCGGCATCCGACTGGAAGATCAGGACATGCGCGAATTGCTGTGCGCCAAGCTGAAAGCCGACACTGGCTCGGGTGGCGGAATAGTAATCCACCGTCGCCCCGCCGATCCGCAGCGCGCCCTGACCATAGGCCCCGCCGACCCCGACCGCCGCTTCGGTCATCAGGGGCATATACAGCACGCCCTTGGCGTTCTCTACCAGAGTTGCGGCACTGGGATAGTTCTGCATCAGGTATTGGTGGGTCTGATCGACGCGTGCGTCCAGCCGGGCAGAGCCATTGGTTCCAACCGCGTTCGTGCATCCCGCCATTGCCAATGCCGCGCCCCCTGCGACCAAGACATTGCGCCGGTTCATCATTCCGAAACTGCTCATTTTTCCATCGCCTCGCATTGTTTTCCGGACCTGTTCGCGATCCTTTGGCGGCAGGATACGCGAGTCAGACCGATCACGCCAGCATTTCGGCAACGGCAGGGGCAAAATAGCTGAGAACGCCGTCACAGCCGGCGCGGCGGAATGCCAACAGGCTTTCCATCATCACATCGCGCGACAGCCAGCCATTGCGGATCGCGCCTTCCAGCATCGCATATTCGCCGCTGACCTGATAGGCGAATGTCGGCACAGCAAAACGATCCTTTGCCTCGCGACAGATATCCAGATAGGGCATGCCGGGCTTGACCATGACCATATCGGCGCCTTCCGCCAGATCGCGGGCGACGCAGCGCAACGCCTCGGCACGGTTTCCGGGATCGACCTGATAGGTTTTCTTGTCACCCACAAGCCGCCCTGAAGCGCCTACCGCATCCCGGAATGGTCCGTAAAAGGCGCTCGCGAATTTCGCGGCATAGGACAGGATCGCGACATGCTTGTAACCTTCGAGTTCAAGCGCTGCCCGCAACGCGCCGATTCTGCCATCCATCATATCCGAGGGGCCAAGGATATCCGCTCCGGCCTCAGCCTGCGCGAGCGCCATCTTGACCAGCGCTTCGACCGTTTCGTCATTCACGATCTCGCCATTCACGACAAAACCGTCATGGCCGTTGATATTATAGGGGTCCAGCGCGATATCCGTCATCACGGCCAGCTCCGGAACGGTTTCCTTGATCGCACGGATCGCGCGGTTTCCGATATTCTCGGGATCCCAAGCACGTTCGCAGGTTTCCGTTTTAAGATCCTGATCTGAATGCGGAAAGATGCATATCGCCGGGATGTTCAGCCCTGCCGCCCGCTCTGCCGCCCGCTTCACGCCATCCAGCGTCAGCCGTTCGACGCCGGGCATCGAGGAAATCTCGCCTTCGGCACCCGCGACTTCGGTCACGAATACTGGCCAGATCAGGTTCGCAGGGCTTAATTCGGTTTCGGCGATCATGGCGCGCAGACTGGGCGTCCGACGCATACGGCGCAGCCGGGCCGCGGGGAAGGGGGCGATGATCGGATTGGCCATGATGCGTTCCTTTCGGGGTCCGGGCAAAGGGATGGTGGATATGCTTTCCCTTCATCCCAAGCCGTTTTAAGGTCAGCGACGATCAAGAACAAGGAACCCCTGCGTGCTTCAATTCGACGGCTTCATCGGCTTGCTGGACAGCCGGTCTTTCGGAACGATCTGGTACTGGCTGGTCTTTGCGTGGTTCTGGTGGCGTACCGGGCTTCACGTGATCGGCGTTCCGTTTGACGTGGTGGCAAAGGCGCATCGGGCATTTGCCACAAAATCCGAGGACAGGCAGGAAATTCTTATTCTGCTGGACTGGCTTTCGCTGACCGTCTCCAGATGGCAGATCGGTTCCGGTCTGGGAACGATTTTTCTAGGCATCTGCTGTTTCGTTTTGACATCCTTGGGATTGCTGGGATTCCTGTATGATCTGGAGATGGCGCAGGCATTGATCCTGCTGCTCCTGCCGCTTGCCGTGGTGTTGTGGTTGCGGCTGCGACTTGCCCGAAAATTGCTGAGGCTCATACAGGATGCGCAGTCCACGGCACGGCCAGCCATCGATGTAGGCGGCGAGGCTGCCCGTAAGATGGTGTGGCACAGACGGATCGTGTCGCTGATCGCGATCATTGCCGCGATGCTGGCAGGTGCTTGGGGAATGTTGTGGGCCTTGATGCACCCGAACGGGATGTGACCTTGACATCGCTGTGCTGCGCTTTACCTGACGGCTCATGTCCGAACAGCTGACTCTTTCCGGCGCGCCCGAAGGCTATGACGCCGCCCTGATCGCTCGTGAGGCGGCGCGGCCCGAAAATAACGGCGCGCCCGTCATCCATATCGCACGCGACGATCGCAGGATGGCGGCGATGCGGGCGGCGCTGGAATTTCTGGCGCCCGATCTGCCGATACTGGATTTCCCGGCATGGGATACGACCCCCTATGACCGCGTTTCGCCCGCTCCGGCGGTACAGGCGGCGCGGATGGCGACTCTGGCAGGTCTGGCACAGGGGGCGATCAAGGGGCCCTTCGTTCTGCTGACGACGCTGAACGCCGCGCTTCAACGCCTGCCTGCACGCGATCTGGTCGGACATGCAAGCTTTGCGGCCCGTGTCGGCAGTCGTATAGATGAAGCCGCCCTGCGTGATTTCCTGATCCGGATGGGTTTCGTGCAATCCCCCACCGTGACCGAACCCGGCGATTACGCCATTCGCGGAGGGATCATCGATATCTATGCCCCCGGCGAAGCGGGGCCGGTGCGGCTGGATTTGTTCGGCGATGTGCTGGATGGCGCGCGGCGCTTTGACCCGGTCACGCAGCGCACGACCGAAAAACTGGACCGCATCGAGATCGCACCGATGTCCGAGGTGATCCTTGACGAAACCGCCATTACCCGGTTTCGGCAGAACTACCGGGTGGAATATGGCGGCGGCAGTAGCGATCCGCTGTATGAGGGCGTCAGTGCGGGCCGCAAGATGGCCGGGATGGAGCATTGGTTGCCGTGGTTTCACGACCGGTTGGAAAGCCTGTTCGATTATCTGCCCGGCGCGGCGGTCGTGCTGGATGATCATATCGGTCAGGTCGTGGATGCGCGGCGCGAGATGATCCGAGAGCAGTTTCAATCCCGCCGCGATGCTCTGGCGGCGCAGGGGCGCAGCGATACCGTCTATAAGCCTGTGCCGCCTGACCTGATGTTCCCGGGGCCGGAGGAATGGGAGGGGTGGCTGTCCTCGCATCGGGTGCTTCGGCTGTCGGTGCTGCAGCAGCCTCCGGGTCCCGGAGTCCTGGATGCCGGTGGCCGTCCGGGGCGGAATTTCGCACCTGAAAGGCAGTCCGATAATATAAGCCTGTTCAAGGCATTGGCGTCATATATTGATGGGCTGCGCAAGGATGGGCGCGTGATCATCGCCAGCTTTTCGGATGGCGCGAGGGACCGGCTGTCCGGCCTGATGAAGGATGAAGGCATCGTCGGCGCAAAGGTCATCGCCGATATTCGTGATCTGCCCGACATGCCCGGCGCGATCGGGCTGGCCGTCTGGCCTTTGGAAGAGGGGTTCACGGCAGATGGCCGGGCGCTTGGCCGCCTGACGGTGATTTCCGAGCAGGATGTTCTGGGCGATCGCCTGATCCGGGGGGCGAAGAAGCGCCGACGGGCCGAGAATTTCCTGCAGGACACGCAAAGCCTGTCTCCCGGCGATCTGATCGTGCATGTCGAACATGGGATCGGGCGATATACCGGGCTGGAGACGATTACCGCCGCCGGTGTGCCGCATGACTGCGTGGCGCTTGAATATGCGGGCGGGGATCGGCTTTACCTTCCGGTCGAGAATATCGAATTGCTCAGCCGCTATGGCCATGAGGAAGGGCTGCTGGACCGTCTCGGCGGCGGTGCCTGGCAGGCCCGCAAGGCGCGGCTGAAGGAACGCATCAGACTGATTGCCGACAAGCTGATGCGCGTCGCGGCCGAGCGTCTCTTGCGTCCCGCACCCGTGCTGGAACCCGAGGATCACGACTGGCAGGCATTCTCGGCGCGTTTTCCCTATAGCGAGACCGACGATCAGGCTGCGGCAATAGAGGATGTCATCGGGGATCTGGCAGCGGGCCGCCCGATGGACCGGCTGATCGTCGGCGATGTCGGCTTTGGCAAGACCGAAGTCGCGATGCGGGCGGCCTTCATTGCCGCGAGTCAGGGAATGCAGGTCGCCGTGGTCGCGCCCACGACCCTGCTGGCCCGTCAGCATTATAAGACCTTTGCCGAGCGTTTCCGGGCAACCGCGATCACCGTCCGCCCCCTGTCGCGCTTTGTCGGGGCCAAGGACGCTGCCAAGACTCGTGAAGGGCTGGCCGATGGCTCGGTCGATATCGTGATCGGCACTCATGCGGTATTGGCCAAGGGGGTGCGTTTCAAGCGTCTGGGCCTGCTCGTCATCGATGAAGAGCAGCATTTCGGGGTCGCCCATAAGGAACGGCTCAAGGAATTGCGCAGCGACATCCATGTGCTGACCCTGACCGCCACGCCGATCCCGCGCACCTTGCAGCTTTCTCTGACCGGTGTGCGCGATCTATCGATCATCGGAACACCGCCGGTGGATCGCCTGACGATCCGCACCTATGTCAGCGAATTCGACAGCGTGACGACACGCGAAGCACTTCTGCGCGAAAAATATCGCGGCGGACAAAGCTTCTTCGTCGTTCCCCGGATCAGTGATCTGCCCGATGTCGAGCATTTCCTGCAGGAACATTGTCCCGAGATCAGTTACATCATCGCGCATGGCCAGCTTGCGGCGGGCGATCTGGATCAGCGGATGAATGCATTCTACGACGGCAGCCATGATGTTCTGGTGGCGACGACCATCGTGGAAAGCGGGCTGGATATCCCTACGGCCAATACCATGATCGTCTGGCGTGCCGATATGCTGGGACTGGCGCAGCTTTATCAGATCCGTGGACGGGTCGGGCGTTCGAAGACGCGGGCCTATTGTTATCTGACAACCAAGCCGCGCGCGCCTTTGACTCCACAGGCGATGCGGCGGCTGAAATTCCTTGGTGCGATCGACTCGCTTGGCGCGGGCTTCAACCTTGCCTCGCAGGATCTGGATCTGCGCGGGGCAGGGAACCTTCTTGGCGAAGAGCAGTCGGGACATATCAAGGAGGTCGGCTTCGAACTTTATCAGCAGATGCTGGAAGAAACCATCGCCAAGCTGAAATCCGGCGAAATCGAAGGTACGCCCGAGGATGAATGGGCGCCGCAGCTGAATCTTGGGGTGCCGGTCACGATTCCCGAAAGTTTCATCCCCGATCTGGATGTGCGGCTGGGCCTTTACCGGCGTCTGGCCGAACTGACCTCCAAGGTCGAGCTGGAAGGCTTCGCGGCTGAACTGATCGACCGCTTCGGGGAGTTGCCGCGTGAGGTGAATACGCTTTTGCGCGTGATCCGCATCAAGGCCATGGCCAAGCGCGCCAATATCGCCAAGCTGGATGCCGGACCCAAGGGCGCGACGATACAGTTCCATGATGACAAGTTCCCCAATCCGGCGGGGCTGGTCGAGTTCCTGACCGATCAACGCGGATTGGCCAAAGTGGATGGCAACAAGATCGTCATTCGCCGCGACTGGAAATCGGATGCCGAGCGGATCAAGGGCGCTTTCGGTATTACCCGTGATCTGGCCGCCAAGGCCAAGGCGGCGAAGTGACCCGGCAGGTGCGCTTCGATCACGGGCCGTTGGCGGGGGGCACATTATTCTCTTCGCCGCAAAGCGTGATCCGCGCGGATACGATTGCGGGAATCGTTCCCGCCTTCGCGGCGATGGAAGCTGCGCGGGCGCGGGGCTACTGGTTGGCCGGCTATTGCTCTTACGAGTTGGGTTATGCGCTCAATCCGCGCCTTGAGCCGCTGATGCCGCCAAGACGAGACACGCCGCTGATCATGATGGGGGTCTTTGATCACCCTCGCGCCGCGCCATCCCTGCCGCCGCCTGCGGGCAGGATCACGGATCCGCAACCGCTCTGGACGCGCGAACGTTATGATCAGGCATTGCGACAGGTGCATGATTATATCGAGGCGGGCGACACCTATCAGATCAACCTGACCTTTCCGATGGAGGCCCGGGCGTCGGGCGATCCGCTTGCGCTCTATGCTGCGCTTGCCGCGCGGCAGCCGGTGGGTGAGGGCGCATTTGTCGATCTTGGCGGCCCGATCATCCTGTCCCGCAGTCCAGAGCTGTTTTTCGCCGTGGACGAGACGGGCCGAATTGAAACCCGCCCGATGAAAGGCACAATCGGTCGCGGCGATAATGCGGCGCAGGATCATGCGGCGAAGGAAGCCCTGTTGGCGTCCGAGAAGGACCGGGCGGAAAACCTGATGATCGTCGATCTTCTGCGGAACGATATCAGCCGGGTATGCCTTGCCGGAACCGTTCAGGTGCCGCGCCTGTTCGAGATCGAAACCTATGCCACGCTGCATCAGATGACCTCGACCGTGACCGGACAGCTGGCCCCCCGCACGGGTCTGATCGACATCATCGCTGCGCTGTTCCCCTGCGGCTCGATCACCGGCGCGCCGAAGATCCGCGCGATGGAGATCATCGCTGAACTTGAGCAAGAGCCTCGGGGCGTTTACTGCGGGGCGATCGGTTGGATGGATCCGGGCGGGCCGATGCGGTTCAGCGTGGCGATCCGTACGCCTGTCTTGCATGACGAGGGCCGGTTGCAGTTGAATGTCGGCGGCGGCATCACCCATGACAGCCGCGCCCAATCGGAATGGGAGGAAGCTCTGTGCAAATCCGCATTTCTGAACCTGTCTTCTCTGGGGTGAAGATCATCGAAACCATGCGCGCCGAGCCGGACGGCCGGATTGCGCATTGGCTTCTGCATCTGGACCGTTTGCGCAGGGATTGCGCGGCGGTCGATTTTACCCTTGATGAAGATCAGGTACAGCGGATCTTGGCGGATTTGCCGCGCGGGCAGGTTTTGCGGGTGCGATTGACCGTCGATGCCCGTGGGCAGGTGGAGGTGGCCCATCAGCCGTTGCCGCCAAATCCGGCGCATTGGACGGTCATGCTGTCACCGGTTTCAATCGATAGCGGTGATCCCTGGTTGCGGATCAAATCGACATATCGGGTTACCCATGACGCAGCACGCGCCGCCATGCCCAAAGGCTATGACGAGGCAATCATGATGAACGAGCGCGGCGAGGTCTGCGAAGGGACGATCACGAATGTCTTCCTGCGCCGGGAGGGGCGGCTGCTCACGCCTCCTGTATCCTGCGGATTGCTGCCCGGCGTGTTGCGACAGGCGCTGCTGAATCGTGGCGACGCGCAGGAAGCCGTGCTGTCGGTTGCGGATTTGAACGAAGCAGAGCTGTTCTGCGGCAATGCTTTGCGGGGACTGATCCCCGCAAAGCTGTCGCCCTCGGTCTGCGGCAATTAAGCCGCGCTGCCGAATCTCAGACGGGGAAGCGAAACCGCCGCCGCCGCCCATGCAAGCACCGCGCAAAGTGCAATGCCCGACACCATCATGGCCGCGCTGTTATCCATGAGCGGGCCGGTGATCAGGATCATCACTCCGCCGGTCAACATCTGGATCGTGCCGCCCAAAGAGGATGCCAGTCCCGAAATGTCGGGATGGGGATCGAGCGCCATGACCATGGTCGTCGGAATGACCAATCCCAGGCAGGCATTCGCCAGCAGCAGGCCCGCGACGACCAGATAAAGCGCATCCGCGCCCGACCAGACAAGCATCGTCAGCAAAAGCGCGGCGCCGGCAAAGCCGGTGATCGCCAGCGAGATGACTCGTTCCATGCCAAAGCGCGCGGCCAGATAGCCCGCGAATTGCGAGGCAGAGAAGAAGCCGATGGCGTTTATGGCGAAAGCGATGGAAAAGCCCGTGGGGCTAAGTCCGTATTGATGCTTGTAGACGAAGCTGGCCGTGGACAGGAACACGAAGAAGCTGGACATGCCGAAACCGCCGATCATCGTCAGCCCCATGAAACGGCGATCCGTCACCAATCTGCGAGTGCCTGCCATCATCTGATCGATCCGCACCGGCCGGCGGCTGGCGGGATCAGAGGTTTCGGGCAGCACGAACAGGATCAGACACAGACTTAGCAGCGCTGCGACGCCAAGGACGGCAAAGATTTCGCGCCAGCCGCCCCATGCCATGACAAGCGAGCCGGTCAGGGGAGCAAGCATGGGCGAGATGGCGATGACGATCATCACGGCTGCCATCATTTTCGCCCCGGCAGGGCCGGTCGCCACGTCGCGGATTACCGCGCGTGGCACGACCATCAGCGTTGCTGCTCCCAGACCCTGCAAGGCGCGGGCCAGGATCAACTCGCCGATACCGGGCGCAAGCGATGCCCAGATTGTCGCGGCCATAAAGATGGCGACGCCAATTACCATGGGTTTCTTTCGCCCGATTGCATCGGCCATCGGGCCGTAGATCATCTGCGCGATTCCAAACGCAATGAAATAAGAGGTCAGCGTTTGCGCTGCCTTTGCCTCGCTTGTGCCCAGATCTGTGGCGACCTGGGGCAGGGCAGGCAGATACATATCGATCGCAAAAGGACCGACCGCGGATAACAGGCCCAGAACAAGGGCCATGCGGAACAATGGGTCACGCATCAGAATTACCTGTAATGTAGATGTGAGTTAGCAGCGCGTAGAATCACGCCATGAGTTATCGCCGCCGCGCCGCGGACATTGCCATAATTGCTTTGACGCCGCAAGCCGTTCATGTTCCTGCCCGTGATGGACCGGAATTGCGCTTTGCGGGGCCATATCATATTGCGGTTGATCGCCGCCTGCGGGATGGCTATTTGCTTGCGCCATGGCGAAGCTGTATTTCCATTATTCCACAATGAATGCCGGCAAAAGCACGCTTTTGCTGCAGGCTTCCTACAATTACCGCGAACGGGGAATGCACACGCTGCTGCTGACCGCCGACGTCGATGACCGCGTGGGCGAAGGGCGGATCGCCAGCCGGATCGGTATCGCGGAAGAGGCGCGGATTTTTGACACCGGCACCGATTTATTCGCATTGATCGATCGACAGCATACGGTCGCGGCATGCGTTTTCATAGATGAGGCGCAGTTCCTGACGCATCAGCAGGTGTGGCAACTGGCCCGGGTGGCGGATGATCTGAACATTCCTGTCATGTGCTATGGGTTACGGGTCGATTTTCGGGGCGAATTATTCCCCGGATCGGCGGCCTTGCTGGCATTGGCTGACGACATGCGCGAAGTTCGCACCATTTGCCATTGCGGCAAAAAGGCGACCATGGTGATCCGTCGTGACGCCAAAGGTCGGACGATTACCGAGGGCGCACAGGTGCAGGTCGGTGGCAACGAGACCTATGTCTCGCTGTGCCGCCGGCATTGGCGCGAGGCGGTCGGGTGCTGATTTGAAGGTTATAAAGATATTAATTATCAGTATATTGATCTGATAATCTATGGGAAGGTAGAATAGGGCGCCACTCGCGAGATATCTCGGGCACCGTTACGAATTCGGGAATCTGCCGGTTGAAAAGGATGGATAATGCTGGAGATCGGCTATTTCGGCGCGGTGATTGCCGGACTTCTTTCCTTTCTTTCGCCCTGCATCCTGCCGATGGTGCCCTTCTACCTGACCTATATGGCGGGCATCTCGATGACCGAGCTGCGCGGAGACGATGATATCGCTGCCGGAGCGCAGCAGCGCCTGATTGTCTCGGCCGCGGCATTTGCCTTGGGTGTGACCACGATCTTCGTGCTGCTGGGTCTTGGTGCAACCGCGCTTGGCCAGTTATTTGCACAATGGCGGGGCGCGTTAAGCTATGTGGCGGCGGCAGTTCTGCTTGTTTTCGGGCTGCATTTCATGGGCGTGATTCGCATTCCGTTTCTTTACCGCGGGGCACGGCTTGAAGGCCCGGCCCGGCCGGCGAGCCTTGCCGGGGCCTATGCCATGGGGCTTGCCTTTGGTTTTGGCTGGACGCCCTGTGTCGGTCCGGCTCTCACGGCGATCCTGCTTGTGGCGTCGGGCAGCGGAGATCTGTGGCACGGAGGGACGCTGCTGCTGGTTTACGGTCTCGCGATGACCTTGCCATTCGTATTGGCTGCATTCTTTGCCCGTCCTTTTCTTGGCTGGGCGAACCGCAACCGCAAATATCTGGGCCATGTCGAAAAGCTGATGGGTGCGATGCTGATCCTCTTTGCGGTTCTGATCGCGACCAATACGGTCAATCTGATTGCTGCCTGGATGATCGAGACATTCGATTGGTCCGCCACCCTGATCTGAAGGAGGATGAAGATATGGGTTTTCTCCGCGCTGCTCTTTTGGCCGCTGCATTCGCGCTGCCCGCCCATGCGGTTACCCTTGGCGATGACGGGCTTTATGATGAACCGTGGATCCGCGAAACCTTCAAGGATCTTCGCGAGGATCTGGCCGAAGCGAATGCCGAAGGCAAACGGCTTCTGCTTTTGATCGAACAGCGCGGCTGCATCTATTGCACGCAGATGCATGAAGAGGTTTTTACGGATCCCGATATAAGGAACCTGATCGACGAAAATTATTTCGTCATCCAGATCAACATGTTCGGTGATATTCCCGTAACCGATTTCGATGGCAAGGAATTGCCCGAGAAAGAGATGGTGAATCGGTGGGGCGCGATGTTCACGCCCACGCTGATCTTTTTACCGGAAGATGTGTCAGAGGGCATGACAGCATCGGAGGCGGCAGTTGCCACCATGCCCGGAGCCTTTGCCCGGGGCACGACGATGGCGCTTCTGGAATGGGTTCGCGATCACGGTTATGAATCCGGAGAGAATTTTCAGAAATACGTGGCCGGGAAAGCCTCTGCCGGGAAGTGATCGCTCTTGCGATGCAAGGCCGGCGGATCAGCCGCCGGTATGGCTCATATGCCGGGGCATCTGCCCGGAAACGGATTGCCGCGAATAATCGAAATCATGGCCTTTGGGTTTGTGGGCGATCGCTGCGCGGATTGCGTGACGCAGTGGTTGATCATCCTCGGATGCCCGAAGGGGCGCGCGCAGATCGGCTCGATCCTCCTGCCCCAGGCACATATACAATTCGCCGGTGCAGGTCAGGCGGACGCGGTTGCAGCTTTCGCAGAAATTATGGGTCAGCGGGGTGATGAAGCCGATCTTCTGGCCGGTTTCCTGAAGACGGACATAGCGCGCAGGGCCGCCCGTCCTTTCCGCCAGATCGATCAGGGTAAAGCGTTCGGCAAGCTGTTTGCGCAGGTCGTTCAGCGGCCAATACTGGTCCAGCCGGTTCTCATTTCCCAGATCTCCCATCGGCATGACCTCGATGAAGGTCAGATCGAACCCCTCGTCACCGCACCAGCGGACCAGATCGAACAACTCGTCATCATTCACGCCTTTCAGGGCCACGACATTGATCTTGATCCGAAGCCCGGCGGCCTTGGCTGCCGCGATGCCGTCAAGCACTTGCGGAAGACGGCCCCAGCGGGTGATCGAGGCGAATTTATCCGCCTGAAGCGTATCCAGCGACACATTCACACGCTGTACGCCGCAATCGACCAGTTCCCCGGCAAAGCGGCCAAGCTGACTGCCATTGGTGGTCAGGGTCAGTTCTTCCAGCCCGCTTCCCAGATGCCGCGACATTTGCCGGAAGAAGCCCATGATCCCGCGCCGGACCAGCGGTTCCCCGCCGGTGATGCGCAGCTTGCGCACGCCCAGACCCACAAAGGCCGAACAGAGCCGGTCGAGTTCCTCGAGCGTCAGGAGTTCCGCCTTGGGAAGAAACTGCATATGCTCGGCCATGCAGTAGACACAACGGAAATCGCACCGATCGGTGACCGATACGCGAAGATAGGTAATCGGCCGCGCGAAGGGGTCGATAAGAGGGGCTGACGCTGCGTGATCCATGCGACTCAATCTAGTGGTGCCGCAGGCAATGCACAAGCTTTTGCCGATCACGCGGCTGCGTGTGGACGTTCTTAATCATTACGTACTAACCTGCGTGCAAATGCGAGCGACAGGAGTAATTGCATGAGCGAGTTGAAGATTGGTCTGGTGGCCACGCTTTCAGTGGCGGTTCTTGCAGGATGCAACATTGCCGGGCAGGGCGCGGGTTCGGCTGACCGCCCGAAACAGGCGGATGCGTCCGGCCCCGTCGATACACAACTTTCGCAGGAACAACTGGCCGCGGCAACCGCGATCACCCGGGCTCCGTCGCCGCGGCCCACGGCGCGCGCCACGGCCGACCAGCTTGATACGACAACAGCCGAGCAGCGGGCAGCGGCGGCCAAGGCACCCGAGACCTCGGAAACCAAGTTGGGCAGCACGGTTGCATCGCTTGGCGATCCGACCGAGGGTGGATTCTGGATCAAGACTCCGCTGGTCAAATCGCGCGGCATCGGGCGGATCGTGAATCCGGCGAATGGCAAATCGGCGAAGGTCGACCTGATCCCGCTTGACGGTCCTGAAAATGGCGGAAGTCAGGTATCGTTGCCGGCATTGCAATTGATCGGGGTATCGCTGACCGATCTGCCGCGGATCGAGGTTTACAAATCGTAGCAACGACCGATGGCAGGCGGCTCTACAACCCGGCCAGATCGGCGCCGCCTGCGGCGCGGAACCAGCGGATCACCTTGGCGCGTTCTTCTTCTTCCATGAAGCTGACATTGGCGGGCGGCATCGCATCCGTCAGCCCCGCCTGCACATAGATTTCGCGGGCGGTACGGGCGATATCGGCGGGAGTTTCCAGAAAAACCCCTTTCGGCGCGTGATAAATGCCCTCATAGACTGGCTCACGCGCGTGACACATCGAGCAGCGGCCCGCGACGATACTGGCGACTTCGTCGAAACCCGGTGCTTCGGCATAACGGGTTTCGACCGGGGTAAGCGTACGCGCCTCGGAATGTTCAAGCGTGTCCTGATTGAGACCTGCGGAACTCAGCCACATGATCATGATGAACAGGATCGCCGTGACCGCCCATGTCCACCACAGATCACCCTTGCGGGCGTGCATGGTATTGAAGAAATGCCGGATGGTGACACCCATCAGGAAAATCAGGGCGGCGATCAGCCAGTTGTAATCGCTTGCGAAAGCCAGAGGGTAGTGATTCGACAGCATCAGGAAGATGACCGGCAGGGTCAGGTAGTTGTTATGCGTCGAGCGCAGCTTGGCGATCTTGCCGTATTTTGGATCGGCTTCGCGGCCCGCCTTCAGGTCAGCCACAACGATCCGCTGATTGGGCATGATGATCAGAAAGACATTCGCCGTCATGATCGTCGCGGTAAATGCCCCCAGATGCAGCAGGGCGGCCCGGCCTGTGAAGATCTGATTGTAACCCCAGCCCATGACGACCAGCGCGACGAACAGCAACAGCATCAAGACTGTCGGACGTTCGCCCAGAGACGATTTGCACAGCGTGTCATAGATCAACCAGCCAATCGCCAGCGAACCGCCCGAAATCAGGATCGCCTGCCACTGCGCCAGTTCCATCTTTGCCGGGTCGATCAAATACAGGTTCGCTCCGGCCCAATAGGTGACCATCAGCAACGCGGCGCCCGAAAGCCATGTCGAATAGCTTTCCCATTTGAACCATGTCAGATGCTCGGGCATCCGTTCGGGCGCGACCAGGTATTTCTGAATATGATAGAAACCGCCACCATGAACCTGCCATTCCTCGCCATGCGCGCCCTTGGGCAGGCCCGGAGCCTTTTGCAGCCCCAGATCCAGCGCGATGAAATAAAAGGACGAGCCGATCCAGGCGATCGCGGTGATCACATGAGTCCAGCGAATTGCAAAGGACAGCCATTCCCAGATGACGATATGATCGGGAATCATTGCTCAGCTCCCCCGATAGGTCGAATAGCCGAAAGGCGAAATCAGCAGTGGCACGTGATAGTGATCCTGCTGCGACATGCCGAAGCGGATCGGAATCACATCAAGGAAACGGGGATGCTCGCGGTCAATTCCCGTCTCATCCATCCATGCGCCCGCGTGAAATTCAAGTTCATATGTCCCGGTCGCGAAGTCGTTTTCCGGCAGAATTTGCCGGTCAGTGCGTCCGTCCGCATTGGTTATCAATCGCGCCAATTCGCTGCGCTGCCCGTCTTGCAGGCGGTATAGCACCACCTCCATGCCCTCGGCCGGCCGGCCTCGGGCGGTGTCAAGCACATGTGTTGTCAGGTATCCCGACATCTGCGCCTCCCCTGATTATTCCTGTTTCCTTGATAACCGATCGATGAAAACAGTCGAGACGGCTTCAGGACAAGGCAGTCTATAGATTTCGTAGAAAATATACGTGCAGTTTATTAATTGCGATGACATTAATCGGTCGTAAGGCAATTGCTGGTGTCGCAGGATCAGAGCATCAGCAGTCTACGGTCGCCTTCGGCAAAGCGGCGAAGCACAGCCGGGTAAAGACGATGCTCCTGCTCAAGCACTTTGGCGGCAAGCGTCTGTTCCGTATCGCCGGGCAGGATCGGAACCCGCACCTGCCCAAGGATCGGTCCGGAATCCAGTTCTGGCGTGACCTCATGCACGGTTGCCCCCGCTTCTGAATCACCAGCGGCAATCGCGCGGGCATGAGTGTCCAGCCCAGGATACTGAGGCAATAGCGAAGGGTGGATATTCAGCATTCGCCCGGTGAATTTCGCCACGAATTCCGGTGTCAGTACCCGCATGAAACCCGCGAGACATAGAATATCGGGTCTGGCGTCCAGCAGCGGTTTCAGCAATTCGGCCTCGAATCCGGCCCGGTCATGCGGAAAGCGGCGGTGATCGACCGCCGCCGTCGCAATGCCCAGTCCGGCTGCTTTTTGCAGACCGGTTGCCGAGGGATCATTGGATGCGACGAGTACAGGCCGCGCCGGATGGTTCCCGGTCATGCTTTCGACCAGCCGCACCATGTTCGAGCCGCTGCCAGAGATCAGAATGGCGACCCGTTTCACGCAAGCGTCCCGCCAAGGCTGATGCCCTGATCAGAGGTGACATGACCGATGCGATAGACACGTTCATCCGCAGCGGCAAGAAGCTTGGTCAATTCGTCTGCCCGATCCTCCGCGACCGCGAGAATCATCCCGATACCGCAGTTGAACGTCTTGAGCATATCGGCTTGGCCGATCCCGCCCGCGCTGGCAAGCCATTTGAACACTGGCGGCAATGTCCATGCGTCAAGCTGCACATGCGCACCCAGATTTTTCGGCAGGACGCGGGGCAGGTTCTCGGTGATTCCGCCCCCGGTGATATGGGCGATGGCATGCACGCCGCCCGCCCGGATCGCTTTCAACGCGGATCCCACATAGATTCGGGTCGGCACGAGCAAGGCCTCACTCAAAGTCACGTCGGCGAAGGGGGCAGGGGCGTCCCAGCCCAATCCTGCATGCTCCGCGACCTTGCGGACCAGCGAGTAACCATTGGAATGCACCCCGTCCGAGCCAAGGGCAAGCAGCACATCCCCTTCGCGGACATTCGCGGGCAAGGCGGTTCCGCGCTGCATCGCACCGACGGCAAAGCCGGCCAGATCGAAATCGCCGTCGTGATACATGCCCGGCATCTCGGCCGTTTCACCGCCAATCAATGCGCAACCGGCCAGCTTGCAGCCTTTCGCAATGCTTTCGACCACCCGCGCGCCTTCATCCACCGACAATTTTCCGGTCGCGAAATAATCAAGAAAAAACAAAGGCTCCGCGCCCTGACAGACCAGATCGTTGACGCACATTGCAACCAGATCCTGACCGATGCCGTCCAGATGCCCGGTATCGATGGCGATCCGCAACTTAGTTCCCACGCCATCGGTTGCGGCGACAAGAACCGGATCGTCATAGCCTGCCGCTTTCGGATCGAACAAGGCGCCAAAGCCGCCAAGCGCATCCATGACCCCGGATCGCGTGGTCGAAGCCGCTGCAGGTTTGATCCGCTCGACCAGAGCATTCCCGGCGTCGATATCGACGCCTGCATCACGATAGCTGATCCCGTTCTTTGTCATTCCAATCCCCGCAGCATTCTGCGCCTCCGATAGCCCAACCCGAGCGAAGGAGCAACGAGAATGCTTGACCAATGCCGTTACTGCGACTACGGAGATTCCGCGACACGGGCCTGTAGCTCAATTGGTTAGAGCAGGGCGCTCATAACGCCTTGGTTGGGGGTTCGAGTCCCTCCGGGCCTACCAATTCCCCGTTCGCAGATGTCGCATAACCCTTGAAAAACAGGGTTTTGGGAAAATATTGAAACGGTCGTGGGGCTCAAATTGCGGAGTTTCTACGGCGAGGCGTGGTATCAATGCCTTTTCGATACCACGACCCAGATATCGGAGATCCGGCAATGGCATTGGGGGATCCCGTAGCGCGCATGTAATCCCGCGTATCTGCATAGCTGTCGAAATAGAGGGTGCCGAATTCCTCCGCCACCTCACGCGCGGCGGTCACATATTCCTCGCGGCCCGCTCGGTTCAGGAACCGGTTAGACGCAGGCGAAGCGTTTGCGCCAACTGTAAAACTGTCACCGATGCCGGGCAAATTCGTGAGCCTCGACGGCAATACTGACCCGCTCAGCAGGGCATTAAGGGCCATTTGCAGGCGCATTTTTTCAACACCGGCAGCATGTTCCATGGTGGAAATCACGCTTTCTGCAAACGCCTCCGGCGAGGTTGAACCGGAGGGGATATAAGTCAGACCATATGTCCCGGTGTTGATCGTCGCCGCCCGCTTGGGTTCATCGGAAACATCCCGTCAGCAGAGGCTGAAGAGAACTTCTATGCACAGCGCGACCTGCTCGATAGGGTCGCGTGAAATGAAGCGAAAGGTCTCCGACAAACCCGGGACGATTCATTATGCCTGCCAAATCAGGTTTCGGCTCTTTCGGTGTCGAGTTCTGCCTTGATTCTTGCGCGCTCCGCCTTGGCGACATCCACCTCGTCACGCAGACGGGAGACTTCTTCACGCTTTGTCTGGATTTCCTGAGTGAGTTCACGAAAACGCTTTAGCTTAGGATTTGCTGCCACTTTCTGCTCCTTTGGTGATTAACTGGCTAGCTTTGGGCGTGCTGCGTAGCTGCCAATCAACTATACTATTAAAGCGTTTTGCCTGAAACCCTCCAGATTCCGCGATGAGCGGTTTCATGGTCAAGACCATCAGTTCGGCGACAATTCGCATAGGGGGCCGGGCCATCAAACGCCCTGAAGCAATTGTGGAATACTCTGCAATCCCCGGAAAACCGGCCAGATCGCCGCTACCGGCGGGATCCTGCGATCTCTGAACTGGATGTATTGCGGGGCGTCGTCGTCACCTTCGACCTTTTCAACGATGAAGCGCACACCACGATTGCCCGTCTCATAAGTCAGGATTTCATAGCCGTGGCTGGCATAGCGGGCCTCAAGCGGCTCACCATTCTTATGGAAAGTGACGGTATTCTTATGGAAAGTGACGGTGTCGCCGTCGATCAAGATATGCTCGATATTGGTCGGATAGCCGATTTCGTAATGATCCCTGTACTCGTCAGCGTTCATATTGCCGTGTTTCATCTTGCGCTCCATGACCGGTTCGGGCCTCCCATCCTCGAGATAGCGGAAATGCGGCTCATCGAACCTGTCGATGGCATCGAGTCCATCTGCGCCGTAATCGCCCGGAAACACCTGTATGACCTTCGTGCCAAGCAGAGTTCCGGTACTCTCTCCGCCAGGCAGGTCGGCCGGGTATTCGGGCATTTCGAATACCCGTTGCTGAGCACAACCCGCCGTGACGCTGATATTGATCGATATCGCTCGCCAGGCACCGGCCTTGACTTGATCCCAGGTATTCCAGAAAGGCTGCACCCCGATCGGGATGCAGCTCTGTTTTCCTGTCCCTCTTGTTATGCGTTTCTGCCCGACAGGTTCCCGGAAGGCTTTTGATTAGTCGCGGGAGTTAATCATCGTCGTCATTCCATCTTCCCCGATGTCTTCCGCGATGTCCCCGATCGTCATCATCGTCGTCACGACTGAAACGACGATGATGAAATTTGTGACGCCGGCCGTCGTCGTCGTCGTCATGATAACCGCGAGGATAATGAATAACGCTGTGTCCACGATCGAATTGCGAAACCGTATTCAGGATATAGAGCAAGCTTCGCATATCATCATCCGCTACGGCCGGCGCCGCAAATATCCCGGCAAGAGCTGCGACCGACATTCCGAAAATGGTCCTTCGTTTCATCCGTTTCTTCCTTTCCCATGCGACCCGCCTTTGCGCGCCTTGGAAGGGTTACGGTCGATCGCCCTTCTTATTCCCGGCATCGGGAAATAAATCATCTGCCGATCGGGCGACGCCCAAGCAGGCGCAGCAGCAAGCGGCGCCCCTGCCGAAGTATGGGATAGATATGGCCAGCCGCCTGTGGCGAACGGATCAATCGGATGGGCAGGCCCGGTTTGCCGGTCAATTCAGCAAGCATGCGCAGAGCCGCTGCACCATGATAGATTTGGCCATCGCAGCGCATGATCATGCCCTCGTCCAGATCATAGCCCATTGCGACCAGTTCCTGTACACGTGGATCGGCTGATCTGGCATCTATCAGTTCCACCGAATCCACGTGTAAGCGCAGCCGTGACATCCGCACTAGCGAGGAGCAAAGAGGGCATTGCCCGTCATAGATGATCTCGACATGCCCGATTCTCATCCATCCCTCCTTTTTCGAACTGTCAGGGAATACGTAGGATGCCCGCCCGTATTCCGGTAGATCGGGATTGTTGGAAAGATAAAGACCATGCCGCCTGCAAAGAATACCGCCACGCTCATGCCTCGAATAAACGCGATTCTGTCACGCCCGGTTTCTGCGCAGTCGCTGGCGATGTTTCGCATCTTTCTGGGGGCACTGCTGGTCTGGGATTGCTGGCGGTTTTTCAAATATGATCGTATCTGGCGCTATTGGGTCGAGCCGGATTTTCACTTCACCTATACCGGCTTCGACTGGGTTGCGCCATTGCCGGAGCCCTGGATCCATATTGCATGGGGCATGGTGGGGATTGCCGCGTTTTGCGTGATGCTGGGGCTGTTCTACCGCGTGTCCGTGATCATGCTGACAATCGGGTTCGGCTATTTCTTCCTTCTCGACAAAGCGGAATATCTGAATCATTTCTATCTCGTCCTGCTGTTCCTGTTTTTGATGTGTTTTTTACCTGCGCAGCGCGTGCTGTCGCTGGACGCATGGTTGTTTCCGAGCCAGCGCGGCGAACATATTCCCTATGTCACGGTCTTCCTTATCCGTGCACAGACGGAAATCATGCTGCTTTTCGCGGGGATCGTGAAACTGACGCCGGACTGGCTTGCGGGCGAGCCGCTTGGGCTTTGGTTGCGCGATCAAGCCGATCTGCATCCGCTGGGCTTTCTCTTTCACTATGATTGGGTAATCATCGCCGGGACATGGGGCACGGTCGCGCTGCATCTGATCGGCGCGCCGTTGCTACTGTGGAACAAGACGCGACTATGGGTATTTGGCGCCTATGGCATTTTTCACATCGCCAATGCGGGGTTCTTCAATATTGGCATCTTTCCCTGGCTGACCATAGCCGCAACGACGATCTTCTTTGCCCCGGATTGGCCCCAACGCTTTACGCGATATCTGCTGAGCCGTTTCGAGCAGCTGCCAGAGTTGCCGCTTGCGCCTTCGACGGCGGGACTCCCGCTTCCCCGATTTGCTCTGCTTGCTCTTGCAGGCTGGCTGGCCATCCAGATCATTTTGCCCATGCGGGCCTGGTTCATCCCCTCCGAGGTCCGCTGGAGCGGCGAAGGTCATCGCTTTTCCTGGCGTATGCGCATCTATGACAGGCAGGCCGCCGGTATTTTCATCGTTCGTGCCGAAGGACAGGAATGGGTGGTTGAACCAGTGGATTATCTGACCGAGCGACAGGTGGGGAAGATGCTTGTGCGTCCTGACATGATCCTCCAATTCGCGCATCATCTCGGAGCTGTCTGGCGCGAGGCGGGATATGATGAATTGTCCGTTCACGCCGAGATCCACAAATCGCTTAACGGCCGTGAGCCGCAATATTTCATCGATCCGACGGTCGATCTTCTTTCGGCCCCGGCCGCCATGTTCTCGGCCGATCCGTGGATCGTGCCACTCGACGAACGGATTCGGGGCGTCTGGGAAAATTGAAGCCCCGGTTCTGATGCCGGGGCTTCTCGATATCTGCGCTTTCCGGGCGCATGGTTTTCAGAAAAGAAAATCGTCGCGATCCATTTGCGAACGGCTGAAATCCTCGATGATCAAACGATGATCTCCGATCACGATATGGACATTGTCTCCGACTTGTCGGGCGGCGTCCTGAACATCCCGCCAGCTATCGAAACGTGCCCAGTTACTGAGGCTTATCTGATCGTCTCCAGGTTCGAAATCGGTGATCCGGTCGGTCCCGCCAATGAAGACGAAACGATCGGCTCCCTCATTGCCCGTCAATATGTCGTTTCCGGTGCCGCCATTCAGCGTATCATTGCCTTCGCCGCCGAACAGCCGGTCGGCGCCCGAACCACCTCGGATCACGTCGTCACCCGAACCGCCAAATGCCCTGTCATTGCCGTCGGCCAGACGGATAGTGTCATTGCCTTCCCCGGCATAGACAAGATCCGCCCCGCCGCCTGCCCGGATCACATCATTACCTTCTCCTGCATAGAGAGTATCGTGACCCGCGCCGCCATCAAGAGTATCGTTGCCGCTTTCGTCGCGGATCAGATCCGCGCCATCGCCGCCGAACAGGCGATCCTCGCCCTTGCCGCCGATGATCGTATCCGCACCGCTGCCACCGTAAATCAGGTCGTCATCGTCCTGACCGAAAAGGCGGTCGTTCCCGCGGTTGCCGGAAATCGTGTCCTCGCCGTCTCGACCATAGATGATGTCGGCGCCTGCAGTCCCGTTGAGGCGGTTGGCCGAGCCGTTACCATAGAGCATTGCCATTTTTGTGCATCCTTACGATAAAAGGTTTCCTTGCCCGAACATGTCTTAGCACGATGTGCCGCCGCATGGTCCGAGGGTTCTGACACCCATTTTTCGGAATGGGCACCGGTCGACGCTTGGTGATCTACCGGTTTGTCCGAAGCCACTGCGATTACGCGGGTAACGCAATATTATTCCCTGGACCGTGATTTTTTTAAGAACTGAAATTGTGGCGAAACTCCGCTTCGGTTTCGGGCCACGTACATTTGGCCGCAGGTTAACGCCGAAAGGCAGAATCAGCCTATCCGGCATCAATTCCGGTCGCAGGCGTCCCGCAGCTATCGGGAGGTGTCAGCAAGCCGTGGCCAAAGATGTTGTCATGCCCTTCGCTGCCCAGATCACGCGCCCGTATCACAAGCTGTTCGCGAACAGCTGCTGCGGACAGCTCCGGCCTGCTTTGTAACAACAATGCCGCCGCTGCCGTCACGAAAGGCGCCGCATAGGAGGTGCCGGTCTTGGTGCGCGCACCGCTGATCGACGCCGCAGTCCACACATTCACACCCGGAGCCGCCAGATCGATATGCTCGCCGCGATTTGCCCGACGATAGACCTGCCTACGCCGATCCACAGCGGTCACGGCGATGACAGGATCATACGCGGCGGGATAAGCGGGCTTGGCCGAAGGACCATAATTTCCGGCGGCTGCCACGAGCACGATATTGTCGGCTGCCATCCGGGTAATCTGAGATCTGAGCGTTGCGTTCGGCGGACCAGCCAGGGACAGATTCACGATTCTCACGTTCTGCCGGGACAAATAATCAAGTGCCTGAATCAGCGCGAAAGCATCTGTGCGCTCATCTTCCTGAACTTTCTGGAAGGCATCGACCGCGACAAGCCGTGCTTTCGGGATCAATCCCGGTGAGCGGCTGTCGGTATCGCCGACCAGCAAGGACGCTACCGCCGTGCCGTGCAATAGTCCGGATGCTTCGGCCGGATCGCTTGCGGCGATTCGATGTACATGAATATCCGCATCCGAAAGTGCCGGATGTTCGGAATTCAGTCCCGTATCGACCATCCCGATAACAGGCAAGGAACCGCAGCCGGAATGCGTGACCGGCCATGCGATGACCTGCCGCGCGAGACAATCGATACCGTGGCAGGATTCGGCCTGTTCGCTACGGTAGTAATGGTTGAAATCCGCGCTTTCAGACGAATCCAGTTCCCGGGCGATCTGCCTTGCCTGCTGCATGGTCATTTCCCTGGGCTTGCGCATGCGCATAAGGGACTGACCGGATGACAGTTCATGTCGCGCCAGTAGCGCAAATCCCTGCTGCTCGAGAACATCCAGTTCCTCGTCAGTCAGCCCGCGCACCAGGATCTCTTCAGGCGCGCGCCGAGGCAGTGGGGCGATCACAGGCGCGGGGACCCGGCGGCGAATGACCCGTCCATCGTCGTCGTCATCATCCGTGATCGCGGGACGGCGAACACGACGGGGCCCGTCATCATCATCATCATCATCCGCCAGAGCCATTCGGACCAGCCCCGGACCATCTGGACCAAACTGGGGTTGTATGCAGAATGCCGCCAGAAAGATGGCAATCATGCAAAGTGTTCGTGACATTGTAACGCCTCTCGAGGTCTGGTTTCTGGACATTTACGACCGATCCTTCCAATTATTCCGTCAGTTTTAGGGAAAATAACAGGGCAGAGGAGAATCTATGGACGCCGCGTTCGGCGAATCGCTGATTGAATTGCTGCCAAATCTGCGTCGCTATGCCATTTCGCTGTCACGGCGGGTCGATATCGCGGATGATCTGGTGCAGATCACGGTCGAGCGTGCTTTGGCCAACCATGCCAGTTATGATTCAGGGATGCGGCTGGAACCGTGGTTGTTCCGTATCCTTCGCAATGCCTATATCGACATGACCCGGCGGAATCGGACGCAGGGCACCCAGCTCGATGTGTTTGAAATGCCCGATATCGTTTCCACCGATGGCGTAGCGACGGTCGAGACGCGCCTGATGCTGCACTCTGCGCTGGACGCGATGGAAACCCTGCCGGTCGAGCAAAGGGACATCCTGCATCTCGTATGCATCGAGGAACTGAGTTATGCCGAAACAGCGGAAGTACTGAGTATACCCAAGGGAACGGTCATGAGCCGGTTGGCTCGGGCGCGGATGGCCCTTTCAGAAAAGCTGGGAATAAAATGACTGTCGGACCGTAAGTTGAAGGCGATATCTACTCAAGCTGTTCGAGGCGTGCATGCAGATCGATGACGAAACACTAATGGCCTTTGCCGATGGTGAACTTGACCCAGCGACAACGACCCGGGTTGCGGCGGCAATCGATGCCGATCCCGATTTGCAGGCCCGGCTGCGACTGTTTTCCGAAAGTCGGAACCGCTTGCAGGCTGAAGCGCAGGACGCGTTTGCACAATCCTCGGCACAGGATGCCCAGCTGATCGCCAGAATTCGGGCGGCATCCGTTGCCCCGGCCAATACCGCCGCAGCCACGTCCGGCGCCGTCGATATATCCGCTGCGACGCCCGGAAACATCAATCGTCGTCCGCTGGCGGCAATTGCCGCGGCTTTGGCCCTGGCCCTGATCGGCGGCGGGTTGTGGTGGCAGCTGGGCGATTCCGCCGGCTCCGCTAGGCTGGACGCTGCGCAGGTCGCCGCGTTGGACAATCTGCCATCGGGCGAGGCGCAGGCGCTGGACGAACAGACTACCCTTACCATGATCGCGTCATATCGGAATGGCAAAGACGAATTGTGCCGGGAGTTCGAAACGCATAACGCCACCGGTATGAAGATCAGCGTTGCGTGCCGTGATCGGGATGACTGGTCACCACGCTTCGCAATGGATGTCGAAGCTGCCACCGACGGTTATGTGCCTGCTGCGGGCGAGCTTGAGGAATTGGACGCCTTTCTTGCCAATACCCAAGCTGGCGCTCCTCTGACGCCGGAAGAGGAGGCTGCAGCCTTAGCCGAATGACATTTGGCGTTCGCGGCATGGCAAGTCCGGATGAACATCTTCCAAACACAGCCCGGTCAGTCGGTCCTGACCCCAAGCGTCATGGTTTCGTTATTCATTCCGGTTGCGATAATTTCATGCCCGCCAGTGTCCGCGCCGTCAACCGTAACCGTTTGGCCGAGGCTGATCACGAGACAGACGTTCTTCCGAAATCTGCGTGACTGGGCGCGTATGCGAGGGCGGATCAGGAACGCAAACTGTCCGGGAGCCCAATTGGTTTGTGGGCGCCCGAATGTTGATCAGGAGAGAGTTCTAGCGCTTTGGGAATACCGGAATCTAACCTGCATTCTCGCCTTCGCCCGGCACGGCATCGGTCGTATTCGCCTCTGATGCTGGAACTGTCTCGGTACCGCCAACATCGGCGACGGCATCCATCTTGACTTCAGGAAGCTCGTCCAGTGCGGCAACTTGCTTGGCGCATAGATCGGCTGCCCCGGAAATCTGATCCTCCAGCGCGTCTATCGTGCTCCAGCCGCCATCTTCGATGAGATTGTCCCGCTCATAGGATCTTGCCTCCTTCAACTTTGCGAAATTGTCCGCGGCGTTGACATCCGATACGAACCTGTCGACGCAGATGGAAGCAACCAGTTGTTTGCGGCTGTCATTTGTCGCCTGCTCTGTCATTTCCCGAGCGGATCCACCGGTCACCCAGCCGCCTGCGGTGAATCCGATAACCATCGTCAGAACTGCAGTACCAACCGCAGTCCATGCCAAAGTTCCTTTGGTTGGTTGATATTCCTGAAGTTTTTTAAACATATTTCATGCTCTCCCTGTTTATATTTTGAAATGTAAGGATGGAGGATAAGCATGCATCATGTCAAACGATTTGGTGGGATACAGGGGATAATTTTGAAAAATCCAGATCATTGAGCGGTGGATCATGAATTTCGTTCGGGACAAATTTATATAAATAACTGATTTTATTGATTGTTGTAATTTGCAGATATCGAAATAAAAAATCTGCATTTCTTGTCATGGTTTTGTGGGGGAAGGGATTCAGCAATTTTATCATGTAATAATATCATCACGATTGGTCACGTATTCGTGAAATTTCTTAACAAAACTTATGTTTTAAATACCAGATTACAGATTTTTATTGTGGTATTGTATGGGTATTGATTGCAGAAAATAAACCATGTTTGATTTGTGTCCTGAAAATCGAACATTCCCTAGGGTCCATCCCTATAAATTTCTGTTGAATGATTCACGCTTGTCATGAGCAAAAGAGACAAGCGATATTTCTGGCTGAGCACGCAACAGATGCGGCGTATTCAACCTTTCTTCCCCAAGCTCCGAGGGCGCGCCAGATCGGATGACTGCAGGGTTCTAAGTGGGATCATCTCCGTCAAGCAATATGGGCTTCGCTGGCAGGATGCGCCTGCAGTCCATGGCCCCTGCAAGACCCTGTATAATCTGGTTTGCCCGCTGGTTCCGGATGGGCGTTTTCGCGCGAATATTTCAAGAATTGGCGCAGCCTGGAAACCAAGGCGATACTCTGATGATCGACAGCACGTTTCTGAAGGCGCACCGCATGGCGGCCTGAACTCCAAGCTGCACATGCTCAGCGACGGCAAGGGCGGCCGTTGAACTTCTTCCTGCCATCCTGGCCAGATGGCTGACAGTCGTGGCGCTCTTGCGCTTCTGTGTCACTTACCTCCCGCCAGGCGCGTCCTGGGCGATAAGGCATATGATGCCGATTGGCTGCAAGATGCTCTCAAGGAGCGTGATATACCGCCCCGGAAAAAGCGCAAGAAGCCCGCCAGATACAACAGGCGCCTTTATCGAAAGCGTTACCGTATCGAGAACGCCTTCAACTGACTGAAAGACTCGCGCGATATCGTGACACGCTGCGAGCGATGTGGAGATATCTTCCTAAACGCCATCATCCCCACCGCCATCATGATCTTCTGGATTTAAAATTTATAGGGATGGACCCTGGAGGGTGTCAGCGGCCTCACGGCGGATGATTTTATTTTCCGATGGCCACAGAGAAATGGGTTCTGTCCCGCGCTAATCGATAGCGTGGACCTTTCATCGCCTCACCCTGCGTGCTTATTCCAGTTCCGTTCGGCGCGCTGTCCAAGAAAACCTCTGCATCCGTTCCAGACGATAATGCCGTTCATGCGCCGCTTGCGGGGTTCTTTCGGAAGCCGAATGCCACGTAATCGCGTTGATAGGCGGAAAAAGCGGCGGTTATCAGCTCCTTATCCGACAGGAGTGCCGGCGGTGCCGGAATTTCGATACGCTCGAGCTGCGGGTCGGGGATATTCGCACTTTGGCACAGATAGTCGATATCTGCCTGAAGACGATCCTCGCGGATCAGAATATCGGGCTGCACGAACTGGCTGAAGCCCGCCAGCACCGCGGACTGACTTGCCCAATGAGGGTGGGTCGGAAGCGTGGTCTGGCCGTTGAGGTTGCGGCCCAGAAATTCAAGGAACTGGTGGAACAGCCTGACTGTGCTCGCATCGTCCAAGTCGGTCAATGCGTCATCCACAGGCAGATCCACGCGATGAACCTCGCGCATCAATTGCCGCAGTTCAGGTTTGGCCTCTGACAGCAGATGCAGGAAGGCCTCCCAGGCGCGGTGCAGCGGATGCCGCAGGATGATGAAGCTGCGATGTCCCGGATGTTGCCGCTTCCACTGGCGCAGGCTGTTTTGCGTATGGTTGCGCCCGGTTTGCCCCAAAACCTCGAACCACCCTTCTTGCGGAACTGCTCCTCCGTCCCTGACCGGCATGTAAAGCAGGCCCGAGCCTGCCTCGCTGGTCAGAAAACTGGGGACGGCGGGACCTCGGCTGGGCTCGAAATTCGGGATCTGCCCAATCGCGAACGGGTCCAGTTGCTGCAGATCGTCCTGCATCTCCTGAAAATTCGTGACCTTCTCTTCCATGGAGCGCGGATTTTGCGGAACCTGATCGCTTGCGGGTTTGACATTCTGCACGTCGCTGCGGCCAAGCCAGTGAAGCAGGCCGGTCATCACCGAGCTGTCGCGGAGATCGTTGTAATCAAGCCAGAATGCACTCTGACCGGTGGACTGAAGATGATGAACGATCCGCCGCTGAAACTCGATCTGCTTCGACAGGGTCTGGCGAAATTCCTCACGGTTATAGGTGATCGATGCCGGGATCGGGGTTTCGGTTTCATTCAGCTTCCATTGGTTCGTTTCCCAGGCCAGCCGGGTCGAGACATAGCTTTCCAATGGATTGCGGGTCAGGATGACCTTTGCACAGCGACGGTCGTCCATAATGGCGTCGAACACCCGCGGATCGTGATCGTGAAAATAGCGGAATCCCGGAAGATGATCAGGCTTGTTGAAAAGCTTGTCGAGCAGCCGCATCGGATCGGTTTCCCGCTCGTCGCGGGTGATCCCCAGCATTTCATCCTTGTCCGGCCAGCCCATCATATAGGGATTGAACGCCTCTCCGAAGCAGGTGACTTTCCTGACGGCGTTCAGCGTTGCCTCGAGCAGATTCGAGCCGGTGCGCATTTCGGCGAAGATCACAAAACTGCGAAAAGCGTCGGTCATCAGATTTCGTTCCTTGTCAGGATATGCGATGCCTTGGTGATCGGCTGATCGCCGGTCAGGCGTGGATGCAGCCCGGAATTGCGCAGACGTTGCAGATGTTCTGCCAGTCCCGTGGTATCGCGCATGGGGGGCAGGCTGGTGATGGGTTTGGCATTCGGGTCGATCTGGCCCAGTGCCTTGTCAAGGATCGCCTGGGGTCTTGCGATGAAATCGTTGAATTCCCAAAGTTGGACGCGCGCCTTGACCCAAACGGAATTGAGAATCTCAAGCTGATCCATCTCGGTTCGCTGGAGCATGGCGGTAATCCGGCGAACGTCGTCGAAGGGCATCCCGGTTTCGAGCAGCGGCAGGTTCCAGGCCCCGGTCACCACGAAAAGCGTGGCGTTGGAATCGGTCGCCATGAACCAGTTAAGGCTTTGATTGTCGCGGGGGCTGAACTGAAAGATCTGCATCTTTTCGGTGACGCGGATCAACGCGGCAAGGAAGCGCTGGGTGTCGTAATCACGAATCTCGGCACTGCAGGACAATGCTCCGGGCCCGATCTCGGGCCGGCCTGCGAATTCCACCTTTTCCGGTCCCAGAAGATGGCCGTGAACGTCGCCGGAAAGATGTTCGGCCAGCCATGTCTCAAAATCGGGGAAAATGTCAGTCAGTCCCTGAAACAAGGCGTAGGGCGCAGAGGTCTTTCCGTTCTCGGCATCCTTCCGGGGGAAACGGCTTTGCATATACAGGCCCGGACGCCCCAGAACCCGGCGGCTGAGCGCGCGCGCGATCAGTCTTTCGATATGGGCGGGTTGCGGGGGTGAGGGATCGGGGTCGGATTTGGCGGGTCTGGGAAAATGCTCCAGCAAGCGGGTCGCACCCGGCCAGGTTTTCCGCGCGACGAAACAATTCGATTCCTCGAGTATCGGGATGTGGTCGTCATAGGCCCGATAGGGCCGTCCACGATGATCAAAACGCGAGAATGTCAGCGAACGGCTTTCGATCCTGTTCGAATGTCGCCGAGCCAGCGTCTGGAAGTAGCTTTCATCGGGGATCCAGCTTCGGCGGAAGTAACGATCATATTCCCAGCGCCGCGGATCGTCCAGGATTGCACGCAGCGTCCGCGCGGTCAGGCACCACCATTGCGAGCCGAGATGCGGGGTAAGACCGCGCGGCAATCTTCGCCTGATGCCCAGCCGTCGCTGAAGATTGACGCAGGAATCGAACAGTTTGCGTCGTTTGCGCCAGTCGAACGGGAAATACATCGTGAAGCGTTCTTTGTTCAGCCCGCCGATGACCCATGCGACCTCATTCGCGTCAACGCTTTCGATATAGTCACGGTCGGGGGACAAGGCGAGAAATGCGGCGAGATCCGAGATCGGGCGTAATGGCAGGCAGGAACCGGATGCAAGATAGACATGCGTGCAGTCGGGGAATTCCTCCAGCAGCAGGGATGCCGCATGCTGCGTTGCCTCGATCAGGCTGAAGCGCCCCCAACCGCAGCGAACCCGGCGGGAAAAGCGAATGCCGGGCAGATCCGACAGCGCGGCCTTCATCTGATCTATTTCGGTTTCAGGAGATTTCGCGTCGACATGGATCGCGACTTTCGCCCCGCCCTCGGCCCAGATCCGGGCGATCCGTGCCGCCATCTGCAAATTCTCGTGGCACAGAAGGACCACGCCCATATTGACCGGTGCGCTCATGGCCAGTTCCCGCTTGAGATCAGGCCAAGATCCTCAAGCTGCCGCCAGTCGCGGAACCTTCGCGACTCGCTGCACCACAGGCGCACGCCCTGCTGCAATCCGGCATGATAGGCGCGGTATTCCTGGCTGTTTCCGTAATGCTGGCCGCGATCCAGTTCTTCGGTGGATTTTTTCGCGAATGTGGACAGGAATTTGGCGTGTAGCAGGCAGCCCGATGCCATCTCTCCTCCGTCCTCGTCGAAAACCTGATTCAGTGACCGGGGAAGCAGCATATGGGTCGAGCTGTAATAGGTGAAGCGCCTGTTCCATCGAACCAGCGGAATCTTGTTCAATGCCGGGCCCGACTGAGGGTTATAGGGAAAGAATGCCCGGGTCCGCGGGCCGCCCTGTACCCAGAGATTGCCAAGATAATTATTCTTCCTGATCGAATAATTGGCGGGGTCGAACCAGCAGGCGATCTCGAACGGGTTCTGGCCCTCGCGATAGGTTTCATCGTCCAGATTGCCCTTGGGATACATATCCAGAAGCATCGCCGGGAATGATCTGTGCCCGGAATCAGACAGCCAATCGGTCAGGGCGGTTAACGGACGGGTGTCGCAATGCGGATAGATCAGGAATTCATCGGGATCGACCGTCAGGCACCAGTGGTTGTGACCATATCGAAACAACAGCCAGCCCAGCCAGTCCATCCCGAAACGCGATTGCTTGTAGCTGGCACGGGTCTGCCATAGCGAAACATCGGGTTGAACCTTCAGATATTCCGTGCTGCCATCTGTGCTGGCATTATCGACGAACAGGAAATGCCGGACTCCGAGATTGCGATAATATTCCAGGAAATAGGGTAGCCGCACCCTTTCGTTCCGCTGCGTCACAAATGCCAGAATATCCCGTTTCCGGATCTGATCGGTGCGGTCGCTTACCGGGGTCAGGGCACGACGGCGATTGATCGCGCGGGCGATCAGCCATTGACGCTCTGCGCGGCGACGTAGCCTGGCCGGTAAAGGCAGATGTTTCAGACCCTGCACGATGGGCACCCGTCAATGCGATAACATAAAAATCTATTCAGTTTCTGCACTATGCCTTGCCGTTTCAAGGGGCAAGTCCGATGCCTGCCCCGTTCCCATCAGGCCAAGCTCGACCAGATGCTTCCATCCCGTATAGCGCTGAGAGTCGCTGTTCCACAATATGGGCTCTTCAACGAGGGTCTGATGATAGTCGACGAACTGATCCGGATTCGAGAAATGCTGACGTCGTTTCAGCTCTTCCGACGATTTTCCGATGATTTCCGGCAGGAACTTGCTGTGCAGCAGCACACCGCTGGGCCGGGGATCCCCGGGGCCGTCATAAAGCTCGTTCAGATAACCGGGCAAAAGCGAATGTGTCGAATTTACATAGGCATATCGCCAATGCCAGCGGATCAGCGGTAGTTTGTTCAGAGTGGGTGAGATATCCCGGTCGTCCTGAAAAAATACCCGTTCCCGTACGCCGCCGCGCAAAATGCGGTTGCCCTTGGGATACGAGATTTCGCAGCGATAGGGACCGGCATCGAACCAGGGCAGCCGCTCTGTCAGGGGGGCATCCTGAGGCGCTTCGGCCTGACCCAATGGCTGCTGCGGATACAGGTCCAGCATCAGGGCACCCATGCCGACCATCTGTTGATCATCAAGAAAACGGGTCAGCCCGGAAAGGGTGCGACGCTCCCAGTCGGGATAGATCAGCAGCTCATCGGCATCGACCGTCACGCACCAATGACCGTGACCATATCGCAGCAGAAGAGCCCCGATCCAGTCCATGCCGAAACGCGCGCCGCGATAACTTTCCCGACTGCGCCACAGGGACAGATCCGGCTGTTCAAGCAGAAGCGCAGTCGAGCCGTCATCGCTGTCATTATCCACGATCAGGAAATGCTGGACGCCCAGCTTCCTGTAATGCGCCAGAAATTCCGGAAGCCTGCCGGCCTCGTTCCGGATGGTCGCGAATAGCAGGATGTCATCCTTGCGGATTGCAGCGGTGCGATCGGCAAGCGGCGTGAGTCTGCGGCCCACGCGAATGGCGCGCCACAGGATCTCACGCCGCTTCCATCGCAAGCGATATCGGGACCAGAGCCGCCGCAGACGGCTGGCGTGTTGTCCGGTTGCCGTGGTCAAGCCTGGTAATTGCCGTTTTGATGCCAACGCCAGGCGTCGGCGATCATCTGCTTCATGGTCGAGCGCTCGGGCCGCCAACCCAGTTCGTCCTTCGCGCGTTGGCTGCCGCAGACCAGTTTGATCGCGTCCCCGCCACGGCGCGGGCCGTCCACCATCGGGACGGGGCGGTTGGTGACGCTGCGCGTCGCATCCACGACTTCGCGCACCGAGAAACCGTCACCCGTGCCAAGGCAGAAAACCCGGCTGTCCTTGCCCGTCCGCAACCATTCCAGCCCCTGCACATGAGCATCGACCAGATCCATGACATGGACATAATCGCGGATGCAGGTGCCGTCATGCGTCGGGTAATCGGTGCCGTGGATCGTCAGGGCATCGCGCCTGCCGTCGACGGCATCGAGAATCAGCGGAATCAGATGGGTTTCGGGGCGGTGAAATTCACCCACCTCGGAGTCCGGATCGGCGCCCGCCACGTTGAAATAGCGGAAGATCACATGACGCAGCCCATGCGCTGCCTCGAAATCCGTCAGCATGTTCTCGATCGCGCGCTTGCTGGCGCCATAGGCGTTCAGCGGCGCTTGCGCCGAGCTTTCGTCCAGAACTTCGCCATCGCAATCGCCATAGGTCGCGCAGGTCGAGCTGAAGACGAAATTCATGCAGTCCGCCGCGACCGCAGCCTCGATCAGATTCAGCGATCCCCAGACATTGTTCCGCCAGTATTTGCCTGGCTCGGCCATTGCCTCACCGACCTGACTGAGCGCGGCGAAATGCAGCACAGCAATCGGTTCATGCTCGGCAAATGCGGCATCCAGTGCGGCGCGATCGGTCAGGTCGGCCCTGACCAATGGCCCGAACTTGACCGCATCGGCCCAGCCTGTCGAAAGATTGTCCAGAGTTACAGGTATATAACCCGCCTTCGCAAGCGCCTTACAGGCATGCGAACCGATATAACCGGCTCCGCCGGTCACCAATACTTTTCCGGACATCGCTTACTCCGCGGCGCGGCGCATAGCGGTTATGCCATGCAGGAAATCCAGAAATTCTTCGCGCAGTTCGTCGCGTTCGAGTCCGAAAGCAACTGTTGCCTGAAGGAAACCGGCCTTGGAGCCGCAGTCGAAACGCTGACCACGGAAGCGCAGGCCGTAAACATCGCGTCCGGCATTGATTTCATCGGCAATCGCATCGGTCAGCTGAATTTCGCCGCCCGAGCCCTGCTTGAGCTTGTTCAGGTTCTGCATCACCGTCGGGGCAAGGATATAACGCCCGATGACCGCAAGATTGGACGGTGCGGAACCAAGCGCAGGCTTCTCGACCATGCCCTTGGCGCGGACGATGGCGCCCATGTCTTCATCCACGTCCAGAACGCCGTAGGCGGAGGCTTTCTCTTCGGGGACTTCCATCGTGGCGACCATGCTGCCACCGGTCTCGCCATAAGCCTCTATCATCTGCTGGAGGCAGGGAGGTTCGCCCATGATGACGTCATCGGTCAGGATCACGGCAAAAGCTTCGTCATCGGCCAGCAACCGGCGGGCACACCAGACTGCATGGCCCAGACCCAACGCCTTGTGCTGACGGATATATGCGATCGCGCCGGATTCCATATTGGTCTTGCGCAGCGTGTCCAGAAGCGCGGTCTTGCCCGCCTTTTTGAGATTGGATTCGAGCTCATGTGCGTGATCGAAGTAATCTTCGAGGGCGCCCTTGCCACGAGAGGTCACGAAGATGAATTCCTTGATCCCGGCTGCCCGTGCCTCGTCGATAGCGTATTGGATCAGCGGTCGATCGACCAGGGTCATGATCTCTTTCGGAATGCTTTTCGTCGCAGGTAGGAAGCGCGTTCCCAGGCCGGCAACCGGGAAAATGGCTTTGGTGACTTTACGGCTCATACAAGTGCCCCTTTAGTTGCTGTCTGCTATCACAGATGTGAAAGCGAAATAGTTAAAGAATGTTTACGTTCACTGCGCTTAACGCGTCGCGCGCAAAATAGTTTGATCACTTATGCTTTGAAAGACGACAGTCTGGTTAAAATGCTATCATAGGCTGGTTTCCACTCAAACAATTATCCCACACTTAACACCCGACGTTACGTTATTTTGTCAATCGATTTCCATTTGCTTCATCATGGTCTCCAGACGTGTAACGTCCTGGGGGTTGTTCAGTTCCCAGAATTGACGTCCACGGGCCTCGACCTCGACGCAAAGCAGCCTGCGGCCCCGTTCAAGGAACCGCAGTTGCTCTAATCCTTCCAGCTTCTCAAGCGTTCCCTCGGACCAGGTCGGATAGGCGGCCAAAGCGCTTGGACGATAGGCATAGACACCCACATGATGATAGACCGGGCTGGGATCGTCCGGGCCATAGTTTTCCCCGGCATAGGGGATGACTTCCTTCGAGAAATACAGGGCCTGCCTGTCATGTCCGAAAACGGCCGTGGTGCCGCCGACTCGCCCCGCCATGCGGTCTGCCAGCAGGTCGTTGCGCATCTGTCCGGTGCAGCGCAAAACCGGGGTAGCGACATCCGCAGCGGGATCAGCACGCAGTCCGGCGATCAGATCCTCGACGAACCACGCGGGCGTCAGAGGCGCGTCACCCTGAAGATTGACCACGATCTCGGGACGATCGTCAAACGCGGTCATGGCTTCCGCGCAGCGTTCGGTGCCATTGCGGCAATCCGGCGAGGTCATGATGACCCTGGCGCCAAAAGCCTGGGCGTGATCCCTGATCCGCTCATCATCCGTGGCGACGGCGACATGGTCCGCCCCTTGCACGGCCATGGCCGCTTCCCAGCTTCGGCGAATCAGGCTGCGCGTTTCGCCCGAAGCCCCCTTCAGCCCGACCAATGGCTTGCCGGGATAACGGCTTGAAGCATAACGCGCCGGGATGAGGATGAGGACCGACATCGTCAGTCCTTCACAAGCAATACACCAGGTGCGAATGCGATAAAGAACGGATTCTCAAAGCCGGGTTTGCCATAGGCGAGCGCAGTGTGGTCGTCGAAGCGCACGACCTCGCCTCCTGCGCCCCGCAGCACGGCATCGCCCGCCGCGGTGTCCCATTCCATGGTCCGGCCCAGCCGGGGGTAAAGATCGGCCTCACCCGTTGCCACAAGGCAGAATTTCAGCGACGATCCGGCGCTGGTCATATCCCGCGCCGAATAGCGCGCGATATATTCATCCGTGGCGGCATCACGATGCGATTTCGACGCCACGACCATCAATCCCCGGTTGTCCGGCGTGGGGTTCACCCCGATCGAGTTCACCTCGCCGGGTTCGTTCCCGAACGGCCCGCGTTCCTCGACCGAGCGCCCATCTGCGGTGGTATAGAACAGACGATCTTTTGCCGGCGCGTAAACCACGCCGAGCAGGGGAACGCCATTCTCGACATAGGCGATATTGACGGTGAAATCTCCCCTGCGCTGCACGAATTCCTTTGTCCCATCCAGAGGATCGACGATCAGGAATGTCCCAACAGCCTGCCCGTGAGTCGCGGCCTGCTCTTCCGTGACCAGCGGGATATCGGGAAATGTCGCACGCAGCCCCGCGGAAATCAGCGCATCCGCGGCTTCGTCCGCGGCCGTGACAGGCGAATCGTCGGACTTGGCCCGGACAGCAAAATCGTCGGCATTATAGATTTCCATGATCTTTTCGCCCGCCTGCAAGGCGAGGCGGCGCATTTCAGTAACAAGTAGATCAAATTGCATCGACTTTTCCTCTGCTTCGCGGTTCGGTGCCAAAGTCTTGATTGTGCGGGCTTACATATCCGGGTATCTTCGTGCAACCGTGGTCCGCCTGTGGTACCACCAAATCTCACGGAATTATGTATTTCGTGTGCATCCGAAGCACAAATTCGACTGATTTTTACATTGTTTACACAGCGCCGAAACCGAAATTTCCTGGATGCGATCTTTACGACGCTGAATCTGATCTATCATCAGACGGTTTACAATCTGCGCAACAATGACCGGAACGCGGTCATGGGCCTGCTTTTCACGATCGCCCAGACTGCCATCTTTGTCGGTTTTTTTGCTCTTTTGTATTTCGTTGTCGGAATTCGCTCCTCCCCGATCCGGGGTGATTTCATCCTGTTCATGATGTCGGGCATCTTCGTGTTCATGACACATGTGCAGACCGTCGCACAGGTCTCCGGAAGTTATTCCGTCGGCGGAGGTCTGGCGAAACATGGGCCGATGAATGCCGCGGTCATGATCGCTGCGGCGGCGCTTGCCGTCCTTTACCGGCAGATGCTGAGCGGGATCGTGATTCTCGGGTTGTATCACCTCGCGGTGACGCCGATCACGTTCTATTTCTTCCCCGGCTGCCTTGCCATTTTCCTGCTGGGATGGTTCGGGGGCGTCTGCGTGGGGTTGGTCTTCGTCGGGCTTCGGCCATGGATGCCGAAGGCGGTTGGAATCATGACCCAAGTCTATCAACGGGTGAACATGATCGCTTCGGGCAAGATGTTCGTTGCGAATTCCTTGCCGAATTTCGTGCTGCCGTGGTTTTCATGGAACCCGCTGTTTCATGTCGTGGACCAGCTTCGCGGATATCTGTTTGTCAACTACACGCCGCAAAAGACCGACTATCATTATGCGATCTGGGTTTTCATCGGAGTGCTGATGGTCGGGTTGCTGATCAACTTCGCCGCACGCAAATATGAATCGCTGAGCTGGGGAGCGGCGCAATAGACCGATTGAACCGGCAGTCGGACTTCACCGAAAGCTGCGCTGCTGTTTCACGCCTCGGTCTGACCGAATACACCCGCAGCGCGCCCGATCAGCATGAAGCCGCGCGCGGTGCGCGTGTCGGTCAATGCCTGCACATGAACATCTTCCAGACGCGGCAGGTCGCGGGTCAATAACGTATCGAAGTGACGCAGGAAGTGATGCGCGGTGTCGCGGAAAATCTCGTCACCGCGCAACAGGGCGGATACGATCTCCAACGCGCCGGCATCGCGAATGCCGCCGATTTTGGCAGCGATCTTACCACGCTCACCTTCTGCGAATTTTCTCCAGATGGCAGGCGGCACATGTTCTGGCGGCAGATCGTCCATAAAGATGCCATGTCCGGCAAGCAATGTCACAACATCCTGAGCGGCGCGAAGGACTCGGGCGGTCTCGGGTTCCTTCAATGCGGTGCGCAGCGCTGAAATGGTTTCGTGATCATCCGCATCGTCGGGGAAATTGAGCGCAAGAACCAGCGTATCCGCGGGAACGGGTGCCGGTTCGGGGGAATCGAAATCCATGCTTGCCTGATGCGGGGCCGCCGCGGATTGCCTTGGCTGCGCGATCGCGACAGCCGGGGCAGGGCGCGGTTGTGCTGCGGGGAGTGGCTGTGTTGGCATCGGTTCCGGCACAGATTGCGGTGGGGCGGATTTTGGTGGCTTGGATGCCAGCTGCTTCAACTGATCGAGATCAGAGCGCAGTTCCGCGGCTTCCGCACGCAAATCGCTGATTGCATGGGCAAGCCCGACCGCCATCCAGATCAGGATAAGAGGCATCACGATCCCGATGATGATCACGAGCCGGGTGATCCCGCCGGTTTCCGCATCCGTCCTGACCGGGATCAGTAACCAGAACCCCAGCAGAAGAACCACCCAGATCGCACTCAGTGCCAGGCCGATCATCAGGACCGGTTTGCGCTCTGTCATCGCTGTGCCGTTGCTGCCGGGGGGCATAAGTCACTCATACCGGATGGCGAGGATCTCGTAGCTGCGCTGGCCGCCGGGCGTGTTCACCTCGATGCTGTCGCCCTCGTCCTTGCCGATCAGTGCACGGGCCAGAGGCGAGCGCATGTTAAGCAGTCCACGCTCGATATCGGCCTCGGCCTCGCCCACGATCTGGTATCGGCGCTTTTCCTCGGTATCCTCGTCGATCAGATCGACAGTGGCGCCGAACTTGATCGATCCCGACAGTTTGGCCGGATCGATGACGTCGGCACGCGACAGGATCGCTTCCAGTTCCTTGATCCTGCCTTCGATGAAGCCCTGTTTCTCGCGTGCCGCATGATATTCGGCATTTTCCGACAGATCGCCATGCTCGCGCGCTTCGGCGATTGCGCGGATGATCGCCGGCCGTTCGGTCGATTTCAACCGGGTAAGCTCTTGTTCGAGTGCTTGATAGCCGCGCCTTGTGATCGGTAACTTGTCCATCGTTGCCTTGTCCTTTCGGATTGCGTCATCCTGTCGGAGTTAACCGAACGCCCCCGCCATTTGACATGACAGGGGCGTCAGAACCGTTGACAGGTATCGTGACTCCAAATCCACGGGCTTTGCAAGAGCGGCGGTTGCTTTGATGGCAGTTTTTGGCCAGTTCAATCCGCTGCGTCATGATTGCGCATTGCGATATCGCCATGTAGTGCTGTCTCAGCCAGAAGGGATGAGGAGAATTCCAGCCATGACGGAAGCCGCGCAGTTCGAACGCGAATCGATGGAATATGACGTTGTGATCGTGGGTGCTGGGCCCGCTGGTCTATCTGCGGCGATCCGACTGAAGCAGATCAATCCCGAAATCGAGGTCGTGGTTCTGGAAAAAGGCTCAGAGGTTGGGGCGCATATCCTGTCGGGTGCGGTACTCGATCCGTCCGGGCTGAACCGGCTGATCCCCGACTGGAAGGAAAAAGGCGCGCCGCTGAATACCGAGGTCGTGGACGACAATTTCTATATCCTGGGCGAGTCCGGCCAGATCCGGGTGCCGAACTGGCCCATGCCTCCGTTGATGAACAATCACGGCAATTACGTCGTCAGCATGGGCAATGTCTGCCGTTGGCTGGCCGAGCGGGCCGAGGAACTGGGGGTTGAGGTTTTCCCCGGCATGGCCGCAAGCGAGATCGTCTGGGACAAGGGTGAAAACGGCGCGGATCGGGTCAAGGGCGTCGTGGCCGGTGTCATGGGGCTGAACGCGGACGGCACGCCGGGGCCTCAATATGAGCCGGGGATGGAACTGCACGGCAAATATGTCTTCATCGCCGAAGGCGTGCGCGGCAGTCTTGCCAAGGAAATCATCAACAGGCTGAACCTGTCAGAAGGGCACGAGCCGCAGAAATTCGGGCTCGGCATGAAAGAGATCTGGGAGGTCGATCCTGCCAAGTTCAAGAAGGGCCGGGTCGTGCATACGATGGGCTGGCCGCTGGGCAAGAATGCCGGGGGCGGCAGTTTCATCTATCATTTCGAGGATAATCAGGTTCTGGTCGGTTTCGTCGTCCATCTGAATTACCAGAACCCGTATCTTTACCCCTATATGGAATTTCAGCGTTTCAAGCATCACCCGATGGTGGCCGAACTGCTGGAGGGCGGCAAACGGGTGGCTTACGGCGCCCGCGCGATCTCCGAGGGCGGCTGGCAGTCGATCCCAGAACTGTCATTCGATGGCGGGGTTTTGCTGGGCTGTTCGGCAGGCATGGTGAATGTGCCGCGGATCAAGGGTAACCATAACGCCATGTTATCCGGGATCGAGGCGGCCGAGGCTGCCGCGGCGGCCCTGGCTGAAGGCCGCGCCGGCGACCGGCTGACTGCGTATGACGAAGCCGTGCGCGGCGGCGAGATCGGCAAGGATCTGAAACGCGTGCGCAACGTCAAGCCGCTTTGGTCGAAACTGGGGCTTTGGGCCAGTCTCGCGCTTGGCGGTTTCGATATGTGGATGGCCAATCTGACCGGCTGGAACCCTCTGGGCACGTGGAAGCACGGCAAGACGGATGCGCAGGCGACCGGCAAGGCCAGCGATTTCCAGCCGATCGATTACCCCAGGCCTGACGGGAAACTGTCGTTCGACCGGCTGACCAATGTTTCGTTTTCCTTCACCAATCACGAGGAAAGCCAGCCCTGCCATCTGACGCTGAAGGACGAAACGATCCCGATCGCGGTCAATCTGCCACAATATGCGGAACCCGCGCAGCGCTATTGCCCGGCCGGCGTCTATGAGGTGGTCGAGGATGCGGGTAATCCGCGCTTTGTGATCAATTTCCAGAACTGCGTCCATTGCAAGACCTGCGACATCAAGGACCCCAGCCAGAACATCAATTGGGTGACCCCGCAGGGCGGTGACGGGCCGAATTACCCGAATATGTGAAGCCGTGCCGTGTGGCGGTCATTGCTCATCAACTGGGGGGGCGTTAGGGTTACGGTAAATTCAACCTTGCCCAGCCGGTGTATGAAGTGACTATGACCCGTCCGAATTTGGCTTTGACCGCAGCGTTATGTGCGGGTCTGCTTTGGCCGTTAACCTCGCCCGCCACCGCGCAGGAACCGCCGCCGCCGCGACCCGAGGAACTTCAGGACAGCGATCCGGTTCCCGCCGCCGAAGCCGAAGGGGATGCTCCGGCGGAAACCGCCGCGCAAGAGGAGCCGGCGCCCCTGACGAAGGGGCTTGCCGGACCTTTCCTTGCGGCGCGGATGGCAACCGTGCTTAACGATTACCGGGCAGCCGCGCGATATTTCTCGCAGGCGGTGGCCAGCGATCCGAACGATCTTTATCTTCAGGATGGGGCGCTTGTCGCGCAGATCTCGGCCGGTGATGTCGAGCGTGCGACCGAGCTGGCCGGGCAAATTGCCGCTCAGGGCGGCGGAACCGAGCTTTCCGAACTGGTTCGCCGGATTGACCTGGCGCGTCATGGCGATTGGACGGGACTGGTTGAAAATCTGGAAGAAAGCGGCGTCGAACCGGGTGGGGAGAACGGCAACCTGCTGGACGGGATGATGCGTGCATGGGCCTTGCTGGGCGCCGGGAACGCATCGGTCGCACTGGAAAGCTTCGAAGAGATGGCGAATGCCCGGGATGTGGCGCCGATGGTTCATTACCATCTCGCACTCGCCCGGGCGATGGTCGGGGATTACGAAGGTGCGCATAAGCTGCTGTCCGACAGGCGTATCGGCGATAATCTTCTGGGCGTGATCGCGCGGGTGCAGATCCTCGTGCAGCTTGAGCGCCGGGACGAGGCGCTTGCACTGCTGAATGACGTTCAGGGGCTTGAAACGGAACCCGAGCTTGTCGATCTCAGGGAAAAGCTGCAAACCGGAGAGCCGATCGCCTTCGATCTGGTTCAAACCCCCGCCGACGGTATTGCCCAGTTGCTGCTGACCTTCGCGTCGGCGCTTGCCGCGAATCCCGATCCGGAACCATTGTCCCTGATCCATGCAAGGCTTGCGGTGCGGCTTGCACCCGAACTTGGCGCGGCCCGCCTGACTGTCGCGCAGCTGTTGCAAAGCCGGAACCAGTTCGATCTCGCCGAACAGGAATTCGAGGCGCTTCGCCGTATGGGCGAAATGCGGCCGCTTGCGGAATTGTCGCGCATAGAGGCTTTGTCGCAGGCCGAGCGTCCTGACGAGGCGGAAAGTGCCGCCCTGACACTGACCGCTGCCTATCCCGAACTTCCGCAGGCCTGGATCGCGCTGGGGGATCTGCTGCGTCAGCAACAGAAATTCTCGCAGGCGGTGCCGGCCTATGACAAGGCGCTTTCGCTGCTTGCCGATGCGCAGCCGCAGGAAAAATGGTTTGCCTATTATGCCCGTGGCATCGCGCTTGAACGCGCCGGGCAGTTCAAGCGTGCCGAGAAAGATCTGCTTGCCGCGATCGAAATCCAGCCAGAGGAACCCAGCTTGCTGAATTATCTGGGCTATAGCTGGATCGACCGGAACAAGAATCTGGATCGTGGGCTGGAACTGATCCGCAAAGCGGTCGAGCTGTCGCCAGATGACGGCTATATCCTCGATTCGCTTGCCTGGGCTTATTATCGTCTTGGCCGCTATGAGGAAGCGATCGACCCGATGGAAAAGGCGGTCGCCTCGATGTCTTCGGACCCGGTGGTGAACGATCATCTGGGCGACATCTACTGGAAAGTCGGACGTCAGCGCGAGGCCGAGGTGCAGTGGCGGCGCGCTCTGTCCTTCGAGCCGACCGAAAGCGGCGAGGTCGATCCCGAGCGGATCCGGGCCAAGCTGGATCGCGGACTGGACACGGTCCTGAAGGAAGAGGAGGCATCCGGCGAAACGGCGGAATTGCCGGATCCCAAGGCCGAGGCGAATGCCGAACCCTCGAATGGCGACTGACGCCCGATGAATGCAATGGAATTGTCGGAGCACGCTCCGGCCAAGCTGAATCTGGCGCTGCATGTGACCGGCCAGCGCGGTGACGGGTATCATCTGGTCGATTCGCTGGTCTGTTTCACGGCGATCGGGGATGTGGTGCATCTGTCGCCCGGACCGCTTTCTCTGGCGATAGCCGGTCCTTTCGGTGCGGGCCTTGACCCCGGGGACGATAATCTGTGCCTGTGTGCTGCGCGGCTGGCTGGCGGGCAGGCCGCCATAAGACTGACCAAGAACCTGCCGGTCGCCTCGGGCATCGGCGGCGGTTCGGCGGATGCGGCTGCGGTTCTGCGCGGGCTGCGGCGAATGGGGCATGTACTGCCCGGCGGGCTGGAGCGCCTTGGGGCTGATGTGCCGGTCTGTCTGGCTTCTCAACCGGCGCGGATGCAGGGGGTCGGTGAGCAGTTGACGCCGCTTCCTCCGCTTCCCCCGCTGCATCTGGTGCTGGCTAATCCCGGCTTGTCGCTGTCGACGCCACAGGTCTTCACGCAGATGGAGAACCGGCAGAACCCGCCACTTCCGCCTCTTCCCGATTTTCACGATCTTGCGACCCTGATCCGCTGGTTGCGCGGCACAGGAAACCATCTCGAAGCCCCGGCGCTTCGCCTTGCCCCGGTGATTGGAGAGGTGATCCTGGCTTTGAGGGGGACGGGCGCGGCGTTTGCGCGTATGTCCGGTTCCGGTGCGACCTGTTTCGGGATTTTCGAAGATGCCGCCCGCGCCGCCCACGCTGCCAAGCGGTTGCGGCAGCATGGCTGGTGGGCGGTCCATACGGAACTGGCGCAGCCGCCCGCCACTGGTTAAACTGCCTCAAGATACCGGAGAACCCACATGCTGCGTCTTGGCGTGAATATCGACCATGTTGCCACGATCCGTAACGCCCGTGGCACGCCCTGGCCCGAGCCTCTTCGCGCCGCCCGCATCGCGGAAGAAGCGGGGGCCGATGGCATCACCGCGCATCTGCGCGAGGATCGCCGCCATATTTCCGATGCGGATATCGACGGGCTGATGGCCAATCTGCGGTTGCCGCTCAATCTGGAAATGGCCGCCACTTCGGAAATGCAGCGGATCGCTTTGCGTCACCGCCCGCATGCCGTCTGCCTCGTTCCCGAAAAACGGGAAGAGCGCACGACCGAAGGTGGCCTTGATGTGGCCGGAAATGAGGGATTTCTTGCCGATTTCATCGCCGCCCTGCGCGAGGCTGGCAGTCGTGTCTCGCTGTTTATCGGCCATGATCCCCACCAGATCGAGGCTGCCGCCCGTATCGGTGCGGCGGTGGTGGAATTGCATACCGGGGCCTATTGCGATTTTGACACCGAGGGCCGCATCGCCGAGCGCGATGCCGAGCTTGCGGGGCTGACCAAAGGCGCAGAACTCGCCGCGAGCCTTGGGCTCGAGGTTCATGCTGGCCATGGCCTGACCTTCGATACCGTTGGACCGATCGCGGCGCTGCCTCAGGTTGCGGAACTGAATATAGGTCATTTCCTGATTGCCGAATCCGTCTTTTCGGGGCTTGAGGGCGCGATCCGGGAAATGCGCCGCCATATGGATGAGGCCCGGTCATGAATCGCCTGATCGCCGCAACCCTGTGCGTGGTCACAGCTCCGGCTCTTGCGCAGGCCGATCCGCAAGATGCGACGACATATCCCTGCGATGACGCGACGCGGGCTGATGTCATCGCCGAGCCGTGGGAGCAGAATACCGCAACATATGCCGATGGCCGGGTTCGCGTCACCTTGCTGGACTATATCGAACCTGCGGGGGCGGCGATGAAGCTGCTGATTCTCAGCCCGCCGCATGACGAGATCGGTCGGCGCCAATGCCGGATCGTCGGAGTTCCGGATCGGCAGGGTTTCTACGGGATCGATTTCGCCAAACGGCAGGCCGAATATGATCCCGCCACGGGCCTGACCTTGACCATTCCGGTCCGGCAATATCCGACGGAAAACGATCAGGGCGAGGATGACGGCTGGTTTCAGCTTGGAATCACCATCGATCAGAAAACCGGCGATATTGCCTTGCAGGAGGTTAGGTGACAGCGACAGATTTCTTATTTGCCCGGATATCCGCGATCCCGGCAGGACAACCAAAGGCATGATACTGGGCATAGGCACCGATCTTGCGAATATCGAACGAATCCAGGACACGCTGGACCGTTTCGGAGATCGTTTCCGCAATCGCGTCTTTACCGAAACCGAACTTGCCAAAGCTGCCCGTCGCAAGGATGAGGCGGGGACTTTGGCGAAAAGATGGGCTGCGAAAGAGGCTTGCTCGAAGGCGCTTGGAACCGGGTTGGCGATGGGGATCAGCTGGCGCGACATGGCGGTCAGCAATCTGTCGACCGGGCAGCCCGTCATGGCGCTGACCGGCTGGGCGGCGGACAGGCTGGCGCAGATGACCCCGCCCGGTCATGACGCCGTCGTCCATGTCACCCTGACCGATGACCACCCTTGGGCACAGGCTTTTGTGCTGATCGAGGCTCGGCGTTTGCCGTGACTTGACTTTGCCCCCTGCAAAAGACCAAACACATGCGGGCGCAGCCGCGCCTTGCGTAATCTGGAAGGACATGAGTCATGGCTGACAGCACGGCCGGCAAGAAAAAGGAAGGCATCTGGGAGACGGTCAAGACCATCTTCTGGGCACTTGTGATCGCAGGTGTTTTCCGCACCCTGTTCTTTCAGCCCTTCTGGATTCCCTCGGGCAGCATGAAGGACACGTTGCTGATCGGCGATTTCCTTTTCGTCAACAAGATGGCCTATGGCTATTCGCAATATTCCTGCCCGTTCTCGATGTGCCCGATCTCGGGCCGGATTCTTGGCTCCGAGCCCGAGCGGGGCGATGTCGTCGTGTTCCGCCATCCCACCCGTGGCGTTGATTTCATCAAGCGCGTCGTCGGCTTGCCCGGCGATGAAATCCAGATGAAGGGCGGTCGCCTGTGGATCAATGGCGAAGAAACCGGGCGTGAGCGCGTCGAGGATTTCGTCGAGATCAAGGAACAACAAGGGCCGCAGGGCCTGATCCCGCGCTGCGTCAACGATCCGGTGCCCGAAGGCGGCGACTGCATCAAGGAGCGTTACACGGAAACCCTGCCAAATGGCGTCAGCCACAGCATCCTGAACATTACCGAGGGTTGGGTTGCCGACGACACCGCGACATTCACGGTTCCCGAAGGTCAATATTTCTTCATGGGCGACAACCGTGACAATTCCGAGGATTCCCGCTTTCCGCAAGAGGTTGGCGGCCTTGGTTTCGTTCCCGCCGAATTCCTGATCGGTCGCGCCGACCGGATCATGTTCTCATCCGCGGGCCGTTCGTTGCTGTATTTCTGGACTTGGCGTGCCGACCGTTTCTTCAAGGCGGTCGAGTGAAAATTGGCGGCGATATCCGTGCCTTCATGGCCCGGCTTGGTCACGAGTTCGAACGGCCCGAACTGCTGATCCGTGCGCTGACGCATGGTTCGGTAGCGACGCCGACCCGCCCTGATAATCAGCGTCTGGAATTTCTGGGCGACCGCGTGCTGGGGCTCGTGATGGCCGAGGCGCTTTACGTCGCCGATGCAAATGCTACCGAAGGTCAGCTTGCCCCCCGTTTCAACGCGTTGGTCAAGGGCGAAACCTGTGCGGCGATTGCCCGCATGATCGGACTTGGCGATGTCCTCAGGCTGGGTCGCTCGGAGATGCTGTCCGGCGGGCGGCGGAAAGAAGCCGTTCTGGCCGATGCGATGGAAGCCGTTCTGGCTGCGATCTATCTGGATGCCGGTTTCGAGACCGCGCGGCAGGTGATCTTGGGGCTGTGGCACGACCGTCTGGACAGTATCGAGGACGATCCTCGCGATGCCAAGACCGCGCTTCAGGAATGGGCGCAGGCGCAGGGCATGGGGCCGCCGGTCTATGAGCAAACCGGTCGCGGTGGGCCAGATCACGCGCCGGTCTTTTTCATTACTGTCCGGCTGGCCGATGGGCGCAGCGCCGAAGCCAGCGGTACCGGCACCAAGCGCAGCATCGAACAGGCAGCGGCCCAAACCTTGCTGGACCGGCTGGAGGGCCGTGAATGAGCGGCAGCACCACACGCGCCGGATTCGTTGCCCTGATTGGCGAACCGAATGCCGGCAAATCGACCCTGCTGAACCGCATGGTCGGCGCCAAGGTGTCGATCGTGACACATAAGGTGCAGACGACCCGCGCCCGTATCCGGGGAATCGCCCTCGAAGGTGCGGCGCAGATCGTGTTTGTCGATACACCGGGCATCTTCCGTCCCCGGCGCAGGCTGGATCGTTCGATGGTGGCGGCGGCATGGGGTGGCGCGTCGGATGCCGATATCATCCTGCTGCTGGTCGAGGCCCATCGCGGCCTGACCGATGGTGTGCAATCCATCATCGATGCGCTGAAGGAACAGGAAACCCGCACCCCTGTCGCTCTGATCATCAACAAGATCGACCGGGTGAAATCCGAAGTCCTGCTGGCCCTGTCCCAGCAACTGAATGAGGCTTTCGCCTTTGAACGCAGCTTCATGATCTCGGCCGAACGCGGTCATGGCTGCGACGATCTGCGCAAATGGCTTGCGGAAACTCTGCCCGAAGGTCCCTGGCTCTACCCCGAAGATCAGATCGCCGATCTGCCCATGCGCATGATCGCCGCCGAGATCACCCGCGAAAAGCTGACCCTGCGCCTGCATGAAGAGATCCCCTATCAGCTCACCGTCGAGACCGAAGGATGGGAGGAACGCAAGGACGGTTCCGCCCGCGTCGATCAGGTGATCTATGTCGCCCGTACCGGCCACAAGGGCATCGTATTGGGCAAGGGCGGAGAGACGGTCAAGGCGGTAGGGCAGGCGGCACGGGCCGAGTTGGAGGAATTCATGGGGCGCCGTATCCATCTGTTCCTTCAGGTCCGGGTCCGCGAGAACTGGCAGAACGAGGCCGAGCGTTACAGCGAGATGGGCCTCGATTTCCGCGACGGCGGGTGATGGCGTGGCGGAGCCGCGGCTTGCCACGGGCATCTGGGTTTCCGCCTATCTGGCGCGGCTGGGGCAGGCGAATATTCCGGCTTATGTGTTGGTGCATGGCGATGATACTGCAGGCGCGGTGCTGGTCAAATGCGCCCGGCTCGACGGCACAGCGCAGCTTTACGCCCGGGAATGGGATTTCGAGACGGATATCCGCTCGTGGAACCGGATCGCCGATGGCTCCGAGGCCGATGTGGACGACGCCATCCGCAGACAACGCGGCTTCGACCCCGACCTCTGGGTAATCGAGATCGAAAGCCGGGATGGGCGGGCTTTGCTGGATGAGGAAGGTTTGGGATAGGGGCGGCGGCAGTCAGATCATGCGGGCTTGAGGCCCATGCCGTCATCGCCCTGTATCTCCAGCCCGGCTCTGCTTTTTGCAACAGCTCATTCAGCCTCTGGCGCCCTCTCAAATTGCAGATTATGCACAAGGTATGAGCAGCAAACCCGGCATAGACAGCGATTCGCCACGCGGCTTCGGTTTCGCGCTAGCAGCCTATGTCTTATGGGGGCTCATGCCGCTGTATCTCAAGGCAATCGCGCATATCCCGCCCATGGAGGTCATTGCCCATCGTGCGCTCTGGTCCCTGCCGATTGCCGCCGCAGTGCTGATCTGGCAGCGGCGCAGCGGCGAGGTGATCGCCGCAGTGAAAAACCCGCGGCTTCTGGCGATGGCGGCCCTGACGGCGGCTCTGATCACGGGCAACTGGCTGACCTATGTCTGGGCCGTCGCCAATGGCCATACACTTGATGCCGCGCTTGGCTATTACATCAACCCACTGTTCAGCGTGATGCTGGGCGCGGTTCTGCTGGGTGAAAAACTCAACCGTCTCAAGATGCTCGCTGTTGCCCTGGCCTTCGCGGCGGTTGTGATCCTGACCGTGACGGCCGGAAGCCTGCCGCTGGTCGCGGTCGGTCTGACCCTGACATGGGGCTTCTACGCCTATTTCAAGAAAAGCCTGCCGCTTGGCCCCAATCAGGGGTTCACTCTGGAGGTGCTGTTGCTGACCCCGATCGCGCTGGCCTATCTGGTCTGGATTGGCACAACCGGGCAGGGCACGTTCGGAAACGGCAATATGATGGATAACCTGCTGCTGCTGGGCTGCGGTCCGATCACGGCGATCCCGCTGCTCTTCTACGCCAACGGAGCCAAGCTGCTGCGGCTTTCGACTATCGGCATCCTGCAATACCTGACGCCGACCATGCTTTTCCTGACGGCGGTGCTGCTGTTCGACGAACCCTTCGACAGGGCTCGCATGATCGCTTTCCCGATGATCTGGGCGGCGCTTGCGCTCTATTCCGTTTCACTGTTCCGCGAGGCCAGCGCAAGGCGCCGTACCCGTCGCGAACTGGCGGCGCATCGCATCCAGTAGCGGCGCATCGATTTCTCTTTTACATAAATATCCCGGGAAGCCACGCATATAGGTGACGGGGTAGAGCCCCTTCTCCGGCTCCACCCCACGCATCGCCCGCCAATTGGATCAGCCGTCGAAATTAACCTCTTCGATCAGGGTCAGGGCTTCGGGCCGCAGAGCCGAAATTTCACTCAGTGACATCGCGTCGGGCGTGAATTCACCCCAGCTCGTCACCAGTTCCGAACGCTCTACATGGTCGGATACCGGAAACTCGTGATTGGTCTCGGCGTAGATTTTCTGGGCCTCGTCACCGACCAGAAACTCGATCAGCTTGAGCGCGGCGTCCTTGTTCGGAGATGCCGCCGCCAGGGCCACGCCGGATACGTTCACATGGGTGCCGCCGCCGTCAAAGACCGGGAAGACGATATCGACCGATTCCGCCCAGTCTTTCTGCTCATCATCGGCAAGCATCTGGCCCATGTAATAGGTATTGCCCAGACTGATATCGCATTCACCCGCCCAGATCGCCTTGACCTGATCGCGGTCGCCGCCCTCGGGTTGCTTGGCCAGATTTGCCTTGATCCCCTCCAGCCACGCCTTGGTTTCCTCGGGGCCGTGATGGGCCAGATGGGCGGCGGTCAGTGCAACGTTATAATCATGGGTGAAGGGGCGCGTGCAGATGCGGCCCTTCCATTTCGGATCGGCCAGATCCTCATAGGTCGTGACCTCGCCCTCGGCGACCCGCTCTTTGCTGGCATAGACGATGCGCGCGCGGGTGGTCAGCCCGAACCAGTTGCGATCGGCGTCACGCAGGGCCTCGGGAACGACGTTCAAAGCCTCGCTTTCGACAGGTTGGGTCACTCCGGCATCCTTGACCTCGCCCAGCCGCGCGACATCCACCGTCATGATCAGATCGGCGGGCGAGCGGTCGCCCTCGGCCTTCAGCCGCTCGACCATGCCCTTGTCCACATAGGCGGTATTCACGGTAATGCCGGTCGCTTCCGTGAAGGCATCGGTCAAGGGTTTCAGCAATTCCGGCTGGCGGTGGGAATAAACATTTACCTCCTCGGCCAGGGCGGGCAGCGCGGTCGCGCCCATAAGGGAAGCAAGCAACAGGGTACGCATTCTTGACTCCTTTGGTCAGGTTCATGTGACTGTTTTCGCATTCTGCTTATGAGCCAGTCAATAATAAGTTGCGCGAGATTAACAATTTGCACGTTATGCGGGTGCTTCTTCCATTCGAAACACGCTGCCTGACATGTACCGCGAGGGATCGGCGATCTGCACGGACTTGCCGTTGACCATCCGCCTGCCGCAGGATAAGGCGCGGCAATGGCACGCGCACCCCTGTTACAACTGACCGACATCTCGCTGACCTTCGGCGGAAATCCGGTATTCGACAACCTCTCCCTGACGGTACAGCAGGGCGACAGAATCGCCTTGGTCGGGCGGAACGGATCGGGCAAATCGACCTTGATGAAGGTCATGGCCGGTCTGGTAGAGCCTGACCGCGGCGAGGTGGTGCTGAATGCCGGAAGCCATGTCGGCTATATGGAGCAGGAGCCGGACCTGTCGGCTTTCGCGACACTTGGCGATTTTGCCCGTGCAGGATTGCCCGAGGCCGAGGGCTATCGCGTCGAGATGGCTGCCGAAGGGCTGAAATTCGATCCCGACCGCACGGTTTCCACCGCATCCGGGGGCGAGCGGCGGCGGGCTGCTCTGGCGCGTCTTCTGGCGCAGGCGCCCGAACTGATGCTGCTGGACGAACCGACCAACCATCTGGATATCGAGGCGATCGGCTGGCTTGAGGATCATCTGAACCAGACGCGCGCCGCCTATGTCATCATCAGCCATGACCGCGCTTTCCTGCGCCGCCTGACCCGCGCGACCCTGTGGATCGACCGGGGCGAGGTTCGGCGTCAGGACCGGGGTTTCGAACATTTCGAGGAATGGCGCGAGGCTGTCTGGACGGCCGAGGACGAAGCGCGCCACAAGCTCGATCGCAAGATCAAGGCCGAGGCCCGCTGGGCGGTTGAGGGCATCAGTGCCCGGCGTAAGCGCAATCAGGGCAGGGTACGGGCCTTGCAGGCGCTGCGGGCCGAGCGTGCGGCGCAGATCACCCGTCAGGGCGCGGCGGCGATGGCGCTTGAAGCCGGGGCGCAATCCGGGAAGAAGGTGATCGAGGCGAAAGGCATCGGCAAGGCTTTCGGCGCCCGCACCATCCTGCGCCCGTTCGATCTGCTGGTGCGCCGGGGTGACCGGATCGCCTTTGTAGGTCCCAATGGTGTCGGAAAGACGACGCTCATCAAGATGCTGACCGGTGAAATCCCGCCGGATGAAGGCAGCGTCAAACATGGCACCAACCTTGAGATCGCGGTATTCGATCAGGCCCGCGCCGCCCTGAATCCCGATCTGAGCCTGTGGGAATCGCTGACCGGAGATGCGGAGATGCGCGTATCCGGCCGTGCCGATCAGGTCATGGTGCGCGGGCAACCCCGCCATGTCGTGGCTTACCTGAAAGATTTTCTGTTCGACGATGCACAGGCGCGCGCGCCGGTCCGTAGCCTGTCCGGTGGAGAAAAGGCGCGGCTGCTGCTGGCGCGGTTGATGGCGAAACCGTCGAATCTGCTTGTTCTGGACGAGCCGACGAATGATCTGGATGTCGAGACGCTGGATCTTCTGCAAGATATTCTGGGTGATTATGACGGCACGGTGCTTCTGGTCAGCCACGACCGGGATTTTATCGACCGTATCGCAACAACGACCATTGCGATGGAAGGCGATGGCCGTGCCGTGGCTTACGCCGGAGGATGGAGCGATTATCGCGCGCAGCGGGGAACGGAGGATGTCCCCGCGTCCGAGCGACCCGGAAAGGCCCCGCAATCGCCCAAAACACCAGACAGAACCAGCCCCGCGAAAGCAGGACTGAGTTTCACCGAAAAGCACCGGTTGGAGGAACTGCCTGCCGTTATCGAGCGTCTCGAAGCCGAGATTGCCAAACTGTCCGAGTTTCTTGCAGATCCCGATCTGTATCAGACCGCGCCGGCCAAGTTTCAGAAAGCCAGCGAAGCGCTGAGTGCCCGTCAGGCGGCTTTGAACGCGGCTGAAGAGGAATGGCTGATGCTCGAGGAAAAATCGGCCGGGGCAGGCTGAAACCGGGGATTTGCTTGACTTGTCGGCGCGAATCCTCCATATCCATGCGGACCGGCCGAGGTTGCCCTTTGGCCGGTATGTTATTTATATGATCCCCGTCTTTGCACGGGGCGCTGTTCGCAGGCACCAAACGCCGGGTCAAACCGGGGCCAAAGGACGCGGAAACCAAAGGAAAGCAAAGCGATGTTCGCTGTTCTTAAAACTGGCGGCAAGCAATACAAGGTGCAGGCGGGTGATGTGCTGCGCGTTGAAAAGCTGAATGCCGCCGCTGGCGAGAAAGTCCAGTTCAACGAGATTCTGATGGTCGGTTCGACCCTTGGCGCGCCGCTGGTTGAAGGTGCTGCGGTGCAGGCCGAGGTGATCGATCAGATCAAGGGTGACAAGGTCATCAAATACGTCAAGCGCCGTCGCAAGCACAGCTCGCAACGGACCCGCGGGCATCGTCAGCAACTGACCCTGCTGCGCGTGACCGATGTGCTGGAAAACGGCGCCGCCAAATCTGGCGTGAAAGCTGCCGTGGGCGCTCGCACCAAGGTCGAGGAAGTTGCGGCAAAACCGGCCAGGGCGAATGCCGCCAAGGCCAAGAAAAAAGCGGATGAGGCTGAACCTGCCTCTGATGCCACCGAAGCGTAAGGAGACTGAACCATGGCACATAAGAAAGCAGGCGGTTCGTCCCGCAACGGTCGCGATTCCGCGGGGCGCCGTCTTGGCGTGAAGCTTTATGGCGGGCAGGCAGCGACTGCCGGTAACATCATTGTGCGCCAGCGCGGCACCAAGTGGTGGGCGGGCGATAACGTCGGTATGGGCAAGGATCACACTCTTTTTGCACTGACCGACGGTCATGTGGCCTTTAAAAAAGGCCTCAAGGGTCGCACCTATATTTCGGTAATTCCGGCCACACAGGTGGCAGCCGAGTAACCCAAGGGTAACATTCCAATGTTAGCAAAGGGGGATCGGCGAAAGCCGGTCCCCCGCTCCGTTTTCCGGGGGAGGAAAAATGATGATGTCTGCTCCAATGCGGGAGGGTACACGGTTGGACGATATGAAACTTGTTGAAACGGTGGTTCTGAACCAGCCGGTTATCGAAACCAGCCGTTTCATATTGCGCCCGCTGAGGCCGTCCGATGCGGGTATGATCGCCCATTACACCTCTGATCGCAGGGTGGCGGAAGGTACCCGGGCCATACCCCATCCCTTGCCACCCGGCGCCTCGGAAAATTTCGTGGCCCGGGCCCTGTCTGCCGACAGGGTCGAGGATGTCTGGGCGATTGACGGTTCGGCCCATCGGCTGGATGAGGTTCTGGGCGTCGTATCGCTGACCCGGATGGACAGTGATCAATCCGAACTGGGATTCTGGATCGGTGCCGGTTTCTGGAATACCGGCTTTGCGACCGAAGCGGTCGAGGCATTGGTCGCCGCGAATCCGCATAAGGCGCGGACGCTGTTCGCAGAGGCATTTCAGGACAATCCCGGCTCGGCCCGTGTGCTGACCAATAGCGGATTTGTCTATCTGGGCGATGCTGAAAGCTGGTCCGTGGCGCGGAACGCGCGTGTGCCGACATGGACCTATCTGCGCAAGATGATCTGAGGAAGAAGGGGGTGCTTGCGCGCCCCTTCTCGCGCTGCCGTGCAATTCACCCCCAAGGATATTTTTCGTGAAGAAGAAGAGAGATGCAGAATCTGCAATCTCAGCCCTTGTATTCGTTTGGGGGCAGCATAATTCGGGAATATGAGCATTCCATATTCCCTTCTTGATCTGTCGCCCGTGCCCGAAGGTTCCGAGGCTGCGGACGCAATCTCCAACAGTATCGATCTTGCCCGTCATGCCGAAGGCTGGGGCTATCGGCGTTACTGGCTGGCCGAGCATCACAACATGCCCGGTATTGCCAGCGCGGCGACCGCGGTGCTGATTTCGCTGATCGCGCAGGCGACCGAACGGATGCGTGTGGGGGCCGGAGGCATCATGCTGCCCAACCATGCGCCGCTGACCGTGGCCGAGAATTTCGGAACATTGGCGACGGTATTTCCCGATCGGATCGATCTGGGGCTTGGGCGTGCGCCGGGAGGGGATGGCGCGGTGATCCGGGCGCTTCGGCGTGATCCGATGGCGGACAGTTTCCCGCAGGATGTGGTGGAATTGCTGGATTATTTCGGACCCGCGCGCCCGGATGCGCCGGTCCGGGCCTTGCCCGGCGAGGGAACGCATGTTCCGATCTGGATTCTGGGCAGCAGCCTGTTCGGGGCGCAGCTTGCCGCGCATCTGGGTCTGCCCTATGCTTTTGCAAGCCATTTCGCGCCCGGGGATATGGAGCAGGCTCTGGCCATCTATCGCGACCGGTTCCAGCAGACCCAATGGGGCGAGAAGCCAAGGCTGATGATTGCGATCAATGTATTCGCCGCCGATGATGCGGAAGAGGCGCATTATCTGCGCAGTTCGATGCAGCTTGCATTCGCGCGGCTGCGCACCGGGAAACCGGGCAAACTGCCGCGACCGACCCGCGATCTGGACGCGGAAATCAGCCCCCAGATGCGCCGTATGGTCGATCAGGCTTTACGGATTACGGCGGTGGGCAATCCGGCGCAGGTGAAAGAGCAACTGGCCACATTGATCGATGCGCATCGCCCCGATGAGGTTATCCTGACCGGCCAGATTCATGATCAACAGGCAAGGCTGCGCAGTTTCGAGATCGCGGCCGAGGTGATGCGCGGCCTTTAAGGCAGCATCACCCGCGTCAGCCCCGGAAATGCCGCGATCACCAACAGGCCGATAATGCTGGTCAGAAGGAAGGGAAGGGCGCCCCGCGCGACGCGCTCTAGCGGCAGGCGGGTGATATTGGCGGCGACATAGAGGTTGATCCCGACCGGGGGAGTGATCAGCCCGATAGCCAGATTGACCATAACCAGAACGCCGAACCAGATCGGATCCCATTGCAACTCGCGCATTACCGGCAGGAAGATGGGCAGGCAGATGAACATGATTGTCACCGCGTCCATGAACATGCCTGCGATCAACAGGACCAGCATGATCACGGCAAGGATCACCCATTGGTTATCGGACAGACCCAGCAATGTCCCGGAATATTGCCCGATCAGGTCGTCTACCGTAACTACCCAGCCGAACAGCCCCGCATAGGCGACCACCAGCATGACCACTGCAGAGCCTGCGGCGCTGTCGACAAGGCAGTTATACAAGCTGCTCAGGTTGAGTGTCCGATAGAATAACCCGCCAACGGCAAGGGCGTAGACCGAAGCGACAATAGCGGCCTCGGTCGGCGTGAAGATGCCGGAATAGATGCCGCCAAGAATTACCACAGGGGTCATCAGGCCCCAGAAACTGTCCAGAAAACTGCGCCACAGCGCCGCTCCATATGACAGGCCGGGATAGGGATCGGGCACAAGATCACGGGTGGAGGATGGATTGCCGCGCCCGAAGGGCAGAGCGACCAGCATCAGGGCACCGCAGACGAGGCCCGGAATGATCGCGGCGATGAACAGATCCGCGATCGAGGTCTCGGCCAGCACGCCATAGATCACCAGTCCGATCGAAGGGGGGATGACGATGGAGAGGGCCGCGCCGGTGCAGACCAGCCCGGCGGCGAAGGCCCGGGTATAGCCGTCATCTTCCATCGAGCGGATGATCATCGGCCCGATGGCGGCGACCGAAGCCGGGCCCGAGCCGCTGACCGCGCCCCAGAACAGGCAGACCACGGTGCCGACAAGACCCATGCCGCCCGGTAACCCTCCGACGAGCACGCGAAAGAAGCGGATCATCCGGTCGGCTATTCCCAGACGACCCATCAGGTTGCCGGCAAGGATGAAGAACGGGATCGCCAGCAGCGAGAATTTTCCGATGCCGGCCGTCAGCAGGTCACCTACGAGATCAAGCCCGAAGCCAAGCTTCCACATCGCCGCCAGCGCCGAAAGGCCAAGCGCGAAAGCCACCGGAACCCGCAGGATCAGGAACAGGACGAAAAGCCCGACCATCAGGCTGCCAGCGCCGATATCAATCATTCCGCTGCCTTCCGTCCTGACCAGAAATCGCGCCGAGCATGGCCTGAACATAGCGGAACAGCACAAGCGCGAAACCAAGAGGGAGCGCGGCGGAATACCACCACAAAGGCAGGCCGAGCGCATAGCTGCGCATGCCGTTACCCATCTGGTTCAGCAGCAGCTGCCAGCAGAACCAGACCGATGCCGCCAGCAGCGTGATCGACAGCAGCGCAGCAATGACAATGACGACCCGCCGCAAGGGTGCGGGCAGCATATCAGAGATCAGCTCGACGGCCAGATGCTCGCCCCGCCGTGCTGCAATGGCGGCACCGAAGACGGTAAGCAGGACGAAACCTCCGGTCAGCAATTCCTCGGTCGCGGCCAGCGATTGATTGGTGCCGTAGCGGACGACCACATTGGCGAAGCCCAGAATCGCCATGAGCAGCAGCAGCACCGCACAGACGATCTTTTCGAACTGATCCAGGATGCGCATTTACTGCGCGTTCGCTTCTTCGGTGAAGAGCTCGACGATATCCTCGCCGATCTGTCCGGCCCATTTGTCGAAACTTGGCTGGGTGGCTTCCTTGAACGCCGCGAGTTCCTCGGGCGTGGGTTCATAGACGTCCATGCCCTGCTCTTTCAGGAATTCCAGCCCCTCGGCCGTCGCTTTGCGGCTGATCTCGATCTGGTATTGCATCGCCTCGTCGGCGGCCTTCTGGAACTTTGCCTTGGTATCGTCGTCCAGACCGTCCCATTTCGCCTTCGAGATACCCAGGAACAGCGGATCATAGCTGTAATGCCACGCCGTGATGTATTTCTGAACCTCATAGACCCGTTGCGGGATGATCACCGCACCGATGGGATTTTCCTGGCCATCCACGACGCCCTGCTGCAGCGCCGGAAATGTCTCGGTCCACTGCATTTGCTGCGGATTGGCGCCAAGATCGTTCATCACGTCGATATACATCGGACCCGCAACGCGCATCTTGAGACCCTGCATGTCGGCAGGCGCTTTGATCGCGTGTTTGGAGTTGGTGACTTCGCGGAAACCGTTCTCGCCCCATGCAAGGATATGGATGCCGTGGCCTTCCATGATCTCTTCCATCTTGTCGCCTGCCTTGCCGGCCGTGGTGCGGTCGACGGCTTCATAGTCGGGATACAGGTAAGGCAGCGAGAATGCTGCCATTTCCGGAGCAAGCGGCGTGACATTGATGGCGGAGGTCAGCACGAAATCGATTGCGCCGCGCCCGGTCATCTCGGCCTGTTTCATCTGATCGCCGCCGGAAAGCTGAGCATTCGGAAAAACCCGCACCCCATATTCGTCGCCGGTTTCCGCGGCCAGAAGTTCGGCGAATTTATCTGCGCCCTGCTGCCATGTGGTGGTATCGCCAGTGTTATGCGACAGGCGCAGGGTTTCCGCGGCGGCTGGCAGGCAAAGCGCAAGCGCAGTGGTCAGCCCAAGGGCGAATTTCGTGAACATGGCTTCTCCTCCGATTCCGATTTGCGGCATATTTACGGCTCGGGCCGGGGCATGCAATAAGTTTCGGTGAGAAGATGGAGGGGATCATGACAGACCAGATCACTGTGCCGCCCGCACCAGAGGGGCAGATCATCGGCTGGGCGCATAGCCGCTTTGGCAAATCCGAAGCCCCGGATGTGGAAGCGTTGATGGCGGAGGTCACGTCCGCCGCACTGGAACATGCGGGGATCGGGGCCGAACAGGTTGGCGGGATTTTCGCCGGCGTCTTCAATGGCGGTTTTCAGAAACAGGGCTTTGAGGCGGCGCTTGTCGCACTGGGGGCGGAAGGTCTGGCGCATACGCCCGCAGTACGGCTCGAGAATGCCTGCGCGACCGGCTCGGCGGCGATTACGGCGGCACTGGATTTCATCGGCTCGGGCCGTGGCAAGGTCGCTTTGGTGGTCGGCGCCGAAAAGATGACCGCGACACCGGGGGCCGAGGTCGGGGATATCCTGCTGGGCGCTTCTTACCGGGCGGAAGAGGGCGATACGCCGGGCGGTTTCGCAGGCGTGTTCGGCGGGATCGCGAACAGCTATTTCCAGCGTTACGGCGATGTATCGCGCGAACTTGCGATGATCGCGGCCAAGAACCACGCCAATGGCGCGCAGAATCCCTATGCGCATATGCAGAAGGATTTCGGCTTTGATTTCTGCAATACGGTCAGCGAAAAGAACCCGATAGCCGCCGGGCCTTTGCGGCGTACCGATTGCTCACTTGTGTCGGACGGGGCGGCTGCGCTTGTCATCGTCCATCCCGATATCGCCGCCGAGGCACCCCGCGCGATTGCCTTCCGGGCGCAGCGGCAGGCGAATGACTATCTGCCATTGTCGCGCCGCGATCCGCTGGAACTGGCGGGCGCGCGACGGGCATGGGCCGAGGGGCTGGAGCAGGCGGGCGTGACGCTGGATGATCTGTCACTGGTCGAGACGCATGATTGCTTCACCATTGCCGAATTGCTGGAATACGAGGCGATGGGGCTGGCCGAGCGAGGGCAGGGCGGCCGGGTGATCGCCGAGGGAATGACCGCGCGTGGTGGAAAACTGCCGGTAAACCCATCGGGTGGATTGAAATCCAAGGGGCATCCCATCGGCGCGACAGGCGTTTCGCAGCATGTCATGGCCGCGATGCAATTGACGGGCGAGGCCGGCGGCATGCAGATACCGGGGGCCACTCTGGCTGGGGTGTTCAATATGGGAGGAGTGGCTGTCGCCAACTATCTTTCCATTCTCGAGCGCGTGAAATGAATCTGCCCTATTCGACCCGCACGATGAATCTGGGGCATCTGCTGGACCAGACCGCCCGCCGCCTGCCGGATCATCCGGCGATGATCCATGGCGAGCGGCGGTGGAATTGGGAACAGATGCGATCCCGTGTCGATGCCATGGCGCGGCTGCTGGCATCAAAGGGGATTGGCAAGGGCGACCGCGTGCTGGTGCAATCGCCCAATAACAATCAGATGTGGGAAAGCCTGTGGGCCAGTCTCAAGCTGGGGGCGGTTTGGGTGCCCGCGAATTTCCGGGGCGCGCCGAACGATCTGCGTTGGATGGCTGAACTGACCCAGCCAAAGCTATTGATATGCCATGCGGATTTTCCCGATCACGCGGCGATCTGCGATTTGCCGGTTCTGGCCATTGGTCAGGCGGATTTCGGCCCGGATATCGATGCTGAGCTTGCGGGTTTCGAGACGTCGCCGCTGCGTGCCGCCGATGTCGAGCGTGACGATCCGGCGTGGCTGTTCTTTACCTCCGGCTCGACCGGCAAGCCCAAGGCGGCGGTGCTGACGCATGGCCAGATGGGGTTTGTCATCGCCAATCACCTTGCCGACCTGATTCCCGGAACGACGGAGCAGGATGCCTCGCTGGTCGTTGCCCCGCTAAGCCATGGGGCGGGGATCCATCAGATGCTGCAGGTCGCCCGCGGCGTGCCCTCGATCCTGCCCGAAGGCGGCTTTGATCCGCAGGAGATATGGCGGCTGGTGCAGGAGCATCGCGTCTCGAACATGTTCACCGTGCCGACCATCGTGAAACTGCTGACCGAGCATCCAGCGGTGGAGGAATTCGATCATTCCAGCCTGCGCCATGTCATCTATGCCGGTGCGCCGATGTATCGTGCCGATCAGATCCGGGCGCTGGAAAAACTTGGCCTGGTTCTGGTGCAGTATTTCGGTCTGGGTGAGGTTACGGGCTGCATTACCGTTTTGCCTGCGCGTCTGCATGAGGCGGACGAGGGCTGGGCATTGGAGGGATCCTGCGGCATGCCGCGAACCGGGATTCAGGTCGAGATTCAGGATGAGGCGGGCAACCCTCTGCCACCGGGTGAAACCGGTGAGCTTTGCGTGACGGGTGGCGCGGTCTTTGCAGGCTATTGGAATAACCCGGAGGCCAATGCCAAGAGTTTCCGCAACGGCTGGTTCCGCACTGGCGATCTGGGGCATATGGATGAGCGGGGCTTTTTCTTCCTGACCGGACGCGAAAGCGACATGTTCATCTCGGGCGGCTCGAATATCCATCCGCGCGAGATCGAGGAAAAGCTGCTGCTGCATCCCGAAATTGCCGAATGTGCGGTTATCGGTATGCCCGATCCGAAATGGGGTGAGGTGGGCGTGGCCATCTGCGTGACCCGTGATGGCGGGCAGCCAGAGCTTGGGGAATGGCTGGGCTCGAAACTGGCGCGGTATAAATTGCCTCGCCGCTTCGAGTTCTGGGAGACATTGCCGAAATCGGGCTATGGCAAGATCACCAAGAAACTGGTGCGCGAAGAACTGATCCGCCGCGATGCAGGGGCCGGAGTTGGCTGAACCGCTGCGCCATCCCGGCCCGGCGGATGGTCCTCGTCTGATGCTGGCAGGCAGCCGGATAGAAGAGCGCGTCGTGACACTGGCCGCCGGGATACCGCTGGAGATCGCGATTGCCGAGGCATTGAATGGCGCAGACAGCGCATGGATCCGTTTTGCGGATGGGCATGGCGATTTGCGCTTCGTTCTGCCCGACCGGGCGACCGATGGCCTGCATGGCGCGTGGTATTCCACCCCCCGCGATTCCGCCGATACGCCTCTGTACCGTGCCGGAATCGTCTGGGGTTGGCGTGAGGGCAGGGTATTCGGGCATTGTCACGGGCTGTGGGGCGGGACGATGGGACATCTGCTGCTGGATGCCTCGCAGCTGACGCGACCGGTTCGAGCCCGCGCGATGTTGTTTCCCGATGCGCGTTTCACGGCGTCCGAGGATGCAGAGACAGCCTTTACCCTGTTCAAACCGGAAGGTCATGTGAATGATCGTGCGGATGCCGCCTTGCTGCGGCTTGCACCCCATATCGATCTTTGTGATGGCATCACGGATGCAGTGCGGAAACTCGGTTGGGCGCGGGCGCAGGTTGAGGGCATCGGCAGCCTGAATACCGCCTGTTTTGCCGATGGCAGCATATTGGACAGCCATGCCTCCGAATTTCTGATATCGGATGGCGTTGCAACCGGATTCAGAGCAGATATTGCCATTGATATCGTCGGTATCGGCGGTATCCGGGCCGCAGGACTACTCAGGCCCGGTGCAAATCCTATTTGCGTTACGGCAGAGATCATCCTGTTGCGTCGCGCATGACTGTCATGCATGAGTGATGAACAAATTATGAACATCCGCTTTTCTTGCGGCCATGACAGGGCTATGGTGCTGGTATGGAACAGAACCCCGATTCCGATACGCTTCCGTTGTCACAACGGGCCATCGCAGCGCGACCCGCGCCCTATCTGGACGGGCTGAACCCCGCCCAGCGGGCTGCGGTCGAGATGCTTGATGGCCCGGTTCTGATGCTGGCCGGGGCGGGCACGGGTAAGACACGTGCGCTGACCACACGCATCGCGCATCTGTTGACGCTGGGCAAGGCGCGCCCGGGGCAGATACTGGCCGTGACATTTACCAACAAGGCCGCCCGCGAGATGAAAACGCGGATCGGGGCATTGCTGGGCGAAACGGTCGAGGGGATGCCCTGGCTTGGCACTTTCCACTCGATCTGCGTCAAGCTGCTGCGCCGTCATGCCGAATTGATCGGCAATGGTGATCTGCATCTGAAGCCTTCGTTCACCATTCTGGATACGGATGATCAGATCCGCTTGCTCAAGCAATTGATTCAGGCCGAAAACCTTGACGAGAAGCGTTGGCCGGCACGGCAATTGGCACATCTGATCGATGGCTGGAAAAATCGCTGCCTGTCGCCCGCAAATCTGCCCAAGGGCGAGATGGCGGCTTTCGACGGCTGGGGCGGGCGGCTATACGCGGCCTATCAGGAGCGGTTGCTGACCCTGAACGCCGTCGATTTCGGTGATCTGCTGATGCATTGCGTGAAGCTGTTTCAGGCGCATCCCGATGTGCTGAAACAATGGCAGGACAGGTTCCGTTATATTCTGGTGGACGAATATCAGGATACCAATGTCGCGCAATATATGTGGCTGCGGTTGCTGGCGCAGGGGCATCGGAATATCTGCTGCGTCGGCGATGACGATCAGTCGATCTATGGTTGGCGCGGGGCCGAAGTGGGCAATATCCTGCGGTTTGAGCAGGATTTCCCCGGCGCTCAGGTCATCCGGCTTGAGCAGAATTACCGCTCGACCCCGCAGATCCTTGGTGCCGCATCGGGCCTGATCGAGGCGAATAGCGGGCGGCTTGGCAAGACATTGTGGACCGATGCGGAACAGGGCGAGAAGGTTCGCCTGATCGGCCATTGGGACAGCGAGGCCGAAGCCCGCTGGATCGGCGAGGAGATCGAGGCATTTCAGGGTGGGCACCGGGCGTCGATGGGTGCGGTTAACCTTAATGGGATCGCCATATTGGTGCGGGCCAGCCATCAGATGCGGGCTTTCGAGGATCGTTTCCTGACCATCGGCCTGCCTTACCGCGTGATCGGCGGACCGCGTTTCTATGAGCGGGCCGAGATACGCGATGCCATGGCCTATTTTCGGCTGATGATCAGCCCATCGGACGATCTAGCATTCGAACGGATCATCAATACGCCCAAGCGTGGATTGGGCGACAAGGCGTTACAGGTGATCCAGATGGCGGCACGGCAAAATGGCGTGCCGCTGCTGGAAGGCGCGCGGATCGTGGTCGAGGAAAAACAGCTTGGCGGCAAGGGGCTGGTCAATCTCCGCGAATTCGTAAACTTATTCGACCGGTGGCGCGTGGATGCGCTTGATCCCGATGCCAGCCATGTGGAACTGGCCGAGCGGGTACTGGATGAATCCGGCTATACCGCCATGTGGCAGAACGACAAATCCCCGGATGCGCCCGGCCGGCTGGACAATCTCAAGGAACTGGTCAAGGCGCTTGAGGAGTTCGATAATCTTCAGGGCTTTCTGGAACATATCGCGCTTGTCATGGACCGCGACGAGGGCGATAGCGGCGAAGAAGTCAGCATCATGACCCTGCACGGTGCCAAGGGGCTGGAATTCCCCGTGGTGTTTCTGCCCGGCTGGGAGGACGGACTTTTTCCCAATCAACGCGCCATGGATGAGAATGGCACCAAAGGATTGGAAGAAGAACGGCGGCTGGCCTATGTCGGCATCACCCGGGCCGAGCGGCTTGCGATCATCAGTTTTGCGGGGAACCGGCGGCTTTACGGGCAGTGGCAAAGCCAGATGCCGTCGCGCTTTATCGATGAACTGCCCGAGGCGCATATCGAGATCCTGACGCCTCCCGGGCTGTATGGCGGCGGTTACGGGACGGCAATGGCCTTTGCTGGCGCGAATGCCGGAACCGATATGCATGACCGGGCGGCGCGGGCGGATGTCTATAACTCGCCCGGATGGAAGCGGATGCAGGCTCGCGCATCAGAACGGCGGACACCGAAAGCTGCTGCGGTGACGATAGATGCCGAAGCTGCGGCGAAATTCAGCGTTGGCGACCGGGTATCCCACGCGAAATTCGGCGAGGGGCAGATCATGGGAATCGCAGAAGATACACTTACGATCCAGTTCGGCACCAGTTTCAAGACCGTCAAAGCCGCGTATATTCAACCTGTGGGCGGCGATCAGGACGTGCCGTTCTAGATCGGGCCATCCGCCCAAAGCCTTCGTGCGTTCCCCCGTGAGCGGGTCAGAAGCAGGCGACCTTGGCGACATTGCCGTCAGGCCCGATCTCGATATTCAGCCGGTCCCCCCGATAATCTGCGGTAACCGGATCCTCGGGGCCTATGATGCGTGTGCCCGGTGCGAATTCCCGGGAGGACACTGCCGATTGCGGTTGTCCGACCAGACCTTGCAATTCGTCAGCTCCACAGCTTTGCGGCAGATCCAGCACCGGTGCGGTCGAGCTTTCCTCGGGTGGTGTGCAGGCAGCCAGAGCGGCTGCCGATAATAGCGGGAATATCAGGAGATGGCGCATCTTTATCCACAATCGATATTGTTGATATTGCCTGCAGCATCAAGGCGGAAGACGATCCGGTTCGGGTCGTAATCCTGCGGCTCGATCCCGCGATGTTCGACGACACGGTATTCCTTGGTCAGTCCGATGGTCGAGATGACACTGCCGGGTTGCGACAGATATTGCGTGTATTCCTTGGCACCACACAGATCGGGTTCACGCTCTTCCAGGCCAGAGACTCCGGCAACGGGTGGCGGGGTTGTCGGCACGGGTGCTGCTGGCACAGGGGTCGGGGCAGGTTGCGGGGCCGGCATGCAGCCTGCAAGCATCATGGCTGTGGCGACAGCGGGCAGGAGCGCGGTCTTGATCATCTTGTCAGTTTCCCTCGTGTGCCTGAACGGGCGTTTATTATGAATCACAACATGAATTATACGATCCGGCAAGCGGGTTGAGAACCGGTTCCACGATCAATATTGCATTAGCGTGACGACATTGCCCCGTTTTCCGATTTGTCCGGCTGTCTGGATTGCTGGTCGATCCCGGCTCCGTAAGCGCGCAGAAACATCGTGGCGGCGGTTTCGGCGGTGCGTTTGACTGGCATCTCGGTTTCCAGCGCGGCGCCGGATATCGCCCGATCATAGAAGGTAAGCCCGCAGAGCCCGATCAACTGTCGCGCGGCCAGCGCGACGTCATCAACCACCAGTTCTCCCCGGTTGACGAAGCCGTCAATGTGATCGCGCAAAGGCTGTTCCAGCAGCGTTTCGATGCGTTCGTGATAAGTTGCGGCGATATCGGGAAAGCGGTTCGCCTCGCCGATGGCAATCCGGAAAAGATCGGTTTCGCGATCCGATCTCAGCCATGCGGTCATGGCGGCGGTTATTCGCGGAACAGCCTTTTCGGCAGGCAGGTCCTTGCCGATATCTGCAAAGGGCTGTGTGCGATCCTCCCCCAGCACATTCTGCATGGCGGTTTCAAACAATAGCCGCTTATCCGGAAAATAGGCGTAAAGGGTCGCCTTCGAAACGCCCGCCGAACGCACGATGTCATCCACCGCCGCACCGGCATAACCGTCCCGTAAAAATATGCGCCAGGCACCGTTCAGTACCTGATCCGCCTTACGCCCGAATACGGCGTTTCCATGTCTTTTTGTACCAATCATTCAAACCGTCTCTTCTGCAATATCAAGATAACAATGTTTCGGGAAGCTGATGGTTTCATGCCAGCTTCGGCAGGCCGGGCCAATCGGCAAGGAATGCCCATGATTTCAAAATTGCCTAAAATTTGACCTAACTTCGCGGAAGCCGGTGGAACCTGTCACAGCATTCTCGTAGCCTCCCGACCAGGATCTATCGAATCGTTTACGTGGAAGGGAGCCCGCGATGGCCATTAAACATAAGTCATTTCGTGATTCTGTCGATAAGATGTTCACCCATGCCGCAGGGTTGATGTCTCTGCCACCCGGGTTGGAAGAAAAAATTCGCGTCTGCAATTCCACCTATACGGTTCGTTTCGGTGTGCGCCTGCGCGGCGAGATCCAGACCTTTACCGGTTACCGCTCGGTCCATTCCGAACATATGGAGCCGGTCAAGGGCGGCATCCGCTATTCGATGGATGTCAATCAGGACGAGGTCGAGGCGCTTGCCGCGCTGATGACCTATAAATGCGCCCTGGTCGAGGTGCCTTTCGGCGGCTCCAAGGGCGGGTTGCGCATCGATCCGCGCGAATGGAACGAGGACGAACTTGAACGGATCACCCGCCGGTTTACCTATGAATTGTCGCGCCGCAACCTGATCTCGCCCAGTCAGAACGTTCCCGCCCCCGATATGGGCACGGGCGAGCGTGAGATGGCCTGGATGGCTGACGCCTACAAGCGCCTGCATCCCGACGATATCAATGCCAAGGCCTGCGTGACCGGCAAACCACGCACCGCGGGCGGGATCGACGGCCGGGTCGAGGCGACGGGCCGCGGCGTGCAATATGCGCTGCGCGAGTTTTTCCGCCATGATGATGTGATGAAGCGCGCCGGGCTGGAAGGCGGATTGGCGGGCAAGCGGGTCGTCGTGCAGGGGCTGGGGAATGTGGGCTATCACGCCGCGCTGTTCCTGTCGCAAGAGGACAAGGCACTGATCACGACCGTGATCGAACGCGACGGCGCTGTCAGCAATCCCCGGGGGCTGGATGTTGGAGCGCTCAAGGCGCATATCGCGGCGACCGGCGGAGTCGAGGGTTTTACCGGCGGTGATTTCCGGCCCGAAGGCCTTGCCGCGCTTGAAGATGAGTGCGACGTGCTGATTCCGGCCGCCGTGGAAAGCGTGATCCATGCCGACAATGCGGATCGCATCAGGGCCAAGGTCATCGTCGAGGCTGCGAACGGGCCGGTGACGGCGGATGCCGATGCGATACTGAAGCATAAGGGGGTGGTCATTATCCCCGATATGTACGCAAACTCGGGCGGTGTGACGGTGTCCTATTTCGAATGGGTCAAGAACCTGTCGCAGATCAGCCTGGGCAGGCTTGAACGCCGTCACGAAGAGGCCCGCGCCCGCGTGCTGGTCGAAGAGCTTGAGCGTCTGTCGGCGGATACCGGCCTGAACTGGACTTTGTCCAAGGGCTTCAAGGAAGCGTTCCTGACCGGCGCCGACGAGCTGGAACTGGTGCGCTCGGGGCTGGATGACACGATGCGCGAGGCATTCGGCAAGATGAAGGAAGTCTGGGTCAATAACAGCAAGGTGGATGACATGCGGACGGCGGCATATGTCGTCGCCATCCGCAGGATTTCCAACGTTTACGGATCGCTGGGCCTGTAAGCTTTCGGGGACCGACTCTCCAAGCCAATGCCGCGCCGGCAATCGGCGCGGCATTTGTCGCTTGTTCTTCCTGTCATCCTGCCCGGACGGGCTTTGTTTCCCATTGTGACGCGGGGTTTTGGTTGTGACCGGTGCGGCGCTTCGTAATATGACACCGGAACAGCGCTCTGCATGGGAGGAACGGATGAGCTATCGCGCACCAGTCGGGCAGATCGATTTCATTCTAAGGCATGTCGTGCCTTATGATCAGGTGGCTCGGACGGAACGTTTCGCCGAAGCGGGGTTCGATACGGCGAACGCGATCCTGACAGAGGCAGGGAAGCTTGCCGCGAATGTGCTTGCCCCGTTGAACCGCAATGGCGATCTGACACCGGCGCGGCTTGAAAACGGGAAGGTCCGGTCCTCCCCCGGATTTGCCGAAGGTTTCAGGGCAATCGCCGAGGGCGGCTGGGTCGGGCTGGCTGCCGATCCGGAATATGGGGGCATGGGCCTGCCGCAGGTGCTGAACATGGCCGTGGCCGAGATGATGGCGGCGGCCTGCCTGTCGCTGCAACTCAACCCGCTTCTGACACAGGGCCAGATCGAGGCGCTTGAGCATCACGCAAGCGACGAGTTGAAAGCGCTTTATCTGCCCAAGCTGATCAGTGGTGAATGGTCGGGTACGATGAACCTGACCGAACCGGGGGCGGGCAGCGATGTGGGCGCCCTGACAACCCGGGCCGAGCCGAACGGTGACGGCAGCTACAGGATCACCGGGCAGAAGATCTTCATCACATGGGGCGACAGCGATATGACGGAGAATATCTGTCATGCCGTGCTGGCGCGTCTGCCCGACGGTGCCAAGGGCACGCGGGGTATCAGCCTGTTCATGGTGCCGAAATTCATCCCCGATGAAAATGGCAATCCCGGGGTGGCGAATGATCTCAGGGTGGTCAGCCTGGAAGAGAAACTGGGCATCCATGGCAGCCCGACCTGTGTCATGAGCTATGAGGGCGCGACCGGCTGGCTGATCGGGGAAGAGCATAAGGGCATGGCCGCGATGTTCACGATGATGAACTGCGCCCGGCTGGGCGTGGGCATGCAGGGCATCGGTGTCGGCGAGGCGGCATTGCAGCAGGCTGGGCTTTACGCGCAGGAGCGGAACCAGATGGGGCCGATCATCCGGCATCCCGATATCCGCCGTATGCTGGCCACCTCGCGGGCGGAAATTTTCGCGGCCCGTTGCATCGCGCTGGCCTGCGCGACCGCGATTGATCTTGAGCGCGCGACGGGCGAGGCCGAGCATGCGGCGCGTGCAGCCTTCCTGACCCCGATCGCCAAGGCTTACGGCACCGATATCGGCCTGCGTGCCGCCGACGCTGCGGTGCAGGTTCATGGCGGGATGGGCTATATCGAGGAGACCGGCGCGGCGCAGTATCTGCGCGATGTCCGCATCACCCAGATTTATGAGGGAACGAACGGCATTCAGGCCATGGATCTTGTGGGCCGCAAGCTGGCCGATGGGGGTGAGGCCGCGATGCGGCTTCTGGACGAAATCCTTGATGGCGCGAAATCCGCGCAGGCCGATCACCCTGATCTTGCGCATGAGGTCTGGCATTCGGCCGAAACCCTGCGCGAAGGCACACAGGATATGCTGGAACGCGAGATGCCGCAGCGTTTTGCCGGTGCCGCGCCTTATCTGACGGCTTTCGCCCGTGTTCTGGGGGGGTATTATCACCTGCTTGCCGCGCGTTCCGGGGGTGAGGCCGAGATCGGGCTTGCCCGGGTATTCATCCGTCGCGTCCTGCCGCATTTCGCCACAGACCTGACCGAGGCGCTTGCCGGGCTGGACGATCTTGCCAATCTTGACGACGACGTGCTGACCGGACAGTCAGGCGCGTGATCGCATTTCCGTTCGAAAATGGGCCCGCCGAAGGCGAGGCAATCACCGTCGCCGAAGGAGTGTTATGGCTGCGCCTGCCCCTGCCGATGGCGCTGGATCATGTAAATGTCTACGCGCTGGACGAAGGGGATGGCTGGACGATCGTCGATACCGGTTTCGATACCGGACGAACGCGCAAGATATGGCAATCGCTGCTGGAGGACACGCTTGCGGGCCGCCCGATCCTGCGGATCATCGGCACCCATCACCATCCCGATCACATCGGTCTTGCCGGGTGGTTCATGCAGGAGCACGGCGCCCAGTTGATGATGAGCCGGACGGCATGGCTGACTGCCCGGATGTTGCAGCTTGATCGGCAGGAAAGCCCGACGCCGCAGGCCATTGCGTTCTGGCGACATGCCGGCATGCCCGTTGAGCTTCGGGAAAAGCGCACCGCCGAGCGCCCGTTCAACTTTGCGGATATGGTGCATCCGCTGCCTCCGGGGTTTATCCGGCTGGTCGCAGGACAGGAGATTCATGTGGGGGGCCGTCGCTGGCGGGTGGAAATGGCACATGGCCATGCACCCTGTCATGCGATTTTCTGGTCTCTGGACGACGATCTGGTGATCGGAGGCGATCAGTTGCTGGCCTCGATCTCGCCCAATCTCGGCGTTCACCCGACCGAACCCGATGCCGATCCTGTGGGCGAATGGCTGGAAAGCTGTCACCGTCTTCTGGAACTGGCCGAAGACCGGCATCTGGTTCTTCCGGGGCACAAGCTGCCCTTTACCGGGCTGCCCGAACGTCTTCGCCAACTGATCGACAATCATCACGGCGCGTTGCAACGAATGGAGATCGCGTTGCGCAAATCGCCCCGAACCGCGGTTGAGTGTTTTGACATCCTGTTCAAGCGCAGGATTGGGGAATCCGAATTCGGGCTTGCCCTTGCCGAAGCGGTTGCGCATGTCAATCACTTGCGCGGCAAGGATGTGATCCATGCGGTCGGCGAAAGGGATGGTGCCGCGCTTTGGGGGGCGTGACAGCGTGCGCAGTTTCGGCTATCGGAGTGTCAAGGACAAAACCGGAGGGCAGGCGCATGGCCACGCATCACGAAATTACCGAACACGAACATGGCAGCATGGATATTACCGAGCATAGGAAAACCTTTGCGGGCTTTGTCCGGGTCAGTACCTGGACTGCCGTTATTTCCATTCTGGTGCTGATCTTTTTGGCACTGACAAACGCCTGATCGGGCTGCACAGGACGGATCATGAAAAGACGAGTTTTTATCGCCGCTGCGTTGCCCGCGGCACTGGCAGCTTGCGGCGCAGATAATGTCTGGGACGATGCCGAAGCGGTAAAAGCCGCGCGTTTCGTATCGAACGAGCCCCCCTCCATCACGCTGTTCACCGTGATCGGAATTCCACGGGGCGAGGGCGGGCATAGCGCGTTGATGATCAATGGCAGTCAACGGATCATCTATGATCCTGCCGGCACGTGGAATCACCCCTCCATCCCCGAACGGCATGACGTGCTTTACGGGATTACCGACAATTTCAAGAATTTCTACATAGATTACCACGCGCGCGAAACCTACTGGGTTGCGGAAGATCGTGTACCAGTCTCACGCGAGGTTGCCGATCTGGCGATCCGCAGAGCCGAGGCGAATGGCTCGGCCAACAAGGCTTTCTGTGCGGTCGAGACAAGTGCCGTGCTGCGGGGTCTGCCGGGATTCGAGAATGCGCCTTCCGGCTTTTCTCCGCTCAAGCTGCGGAATTGGTTCATGACGCTGCCGGGCGTGACTTCGAAGCGCCATATGGACGGGGATCCCGCCAATAACCATAATGTGCTTATCCGTCAGAAAAACGGCGAGTTTACCGGTTACGCCAGAAGATAAAGCATTCCGAACAGCGTGGCCGCGCCTCCCAGAATGGCGAGGATGATATTCCTCGTAAACATGCCGACAAGCATGGTCACGGCGGCGGCGCTTAGCCGCGCCAGATCGGGCTGACCTCCGGTCGCGGCGGGCCACATCACCAGCGGCGCAGACAGGGCGGGCAGCACGGCCACTGGGGTATAGCGCAGCATGCGCATAACCCATTGCGGCATCTCCCGATCCCCCAGCGCGCCAAGGAACGACCAGCGAATCAGGAACGTGCCTATTCCCAGGATCAGGATCACGAACCAGATGGTCAGATCGGAAACATTCTCCATCCTGCTTACGCCCTTTTCCGTTTTTCGGTCAGCACTTCGACTACTGCCCCCGTGGCCATTCCAAGCGGAGCCGCCAGCATCAGGCCCAGCCCCGATGGCAGGCCCGCAAAGGCGAGGGCGGCAACGATCGAGACGAAACAGGCCGCAAGATGGGCAGCACTACGCAGCATCGGCGCGATCATGGCCAGGAAGGTGATCGGCATCGCGAAATCCAGTGCGATGTCGTCTGGAATGACGCTGCCAAGAACCGCCCCCGTCCAGCTTGCGCACATCCACGGGACGCATATCGCCACGGCGGTTCCCGAGAAATAGGCGATCCGCTGGGAAAGAGTCAGTTTGGGATGACGTTCGTAATGCTGGATCGACAAGGCATAACTTTGGTCGATCAAAGTATAGGCGATCCAGGTTTTTTGTGCGCCGGACGTGCCCCGGAACCAGGGAACAAGGGACGCGGAATACATCGCCATCCGCAGATTGACGGCCAAACCCGACAGGATCACGATCCAGACCGGGGCATTATCCGACAAAAGCTGAACGGCGGTGAATTGCGATGCTCCCGCAAGCACCAGAACCGAAAAACCCATCACCTGCGCAATATCAAGCCCGGCTTCGCGCGCCACGACACCGAACAGAAGTGCAAACGGGACAATCACGATCAGCATGGGCACGCTTTGCATCATGGCATATCGGAATGCCCGCGCTGGGCTGCGCGCGAGGGCGCGTATATCCGCCCGGTCAGCTGCGGCTTGCTGCTGCTGGGGGCGTGGGGCTGGTGAGGGTGACATGAAGCGGATATCCATCACTTGCGTGTGGGCCTCTTGCTTGCATGATGTGCAGGGAGAGGCAAGCATCCGATGAAAATTTACGCTCCGATCCCCGAAGCCATATTGTCCGAAGCCGCAGGGCTTTGGCACAGCGCTTTTGGTCATCGCTGCGGCAAGCTGCGGGTCTGCCCGGAAAATGCCATCGCGGTGATAAGTTCGGACGGGCTTGAAGGCATTGTCGGCCTCCGTGATGATAAGGGAGGTTTTCTGACGACGCCCCCGCCTCTGTCCCGGATTTTGTTCCGGCCCGCGCCACCGACCTCGGATCTTGTTCTTGACGGTATTGTTGTGCGGCACAAGCGCCGCGGATATGGTCGCGCTCTTGTCGCCGCCGCGGAAATCGAGGCCCGCCATCGTTGCCGTCCCGGATTACGGGCGGAAGTCGTGCTTCGCAACCGACCGGCATTGGCATTCTATCAACGGTTGGGTTTCGTCGAAGAGACGCGGGGTTGGTATGGCTGGCCCTGGTCCGGGCGGGCTGTGATCTTGCGAAAGCAGGTCTGAGATCGTTTTCCGGGAAGCCGGTTCCGGTTCAGCCTCCTGTCGCTGTCAGGGCCAAAAGCCAACCCACGCCGGCGGCGATCAAGGCCATCCCGATCAATTGCATGCGCCCGGTCGATTCGTGCAAAAAGCGGCCCGAAACGATCTGCGCGAAAACCACCTCGATCAAAGCCAATGTCCGGACATTCGCGGCCGGGGTCAGGGCGAAACCGATGAACCAGAATAGCGAGGCAAAGGCGCCCAATCCGCCCGCTGCAAGCGAAACCCGCCATTCACCCGTGATTCCCCGTAATGCCCGACGATCCGCGATCAGCATCCATGCCAGCGTTATCGAGGATTGCAGACCTAATGTCAGGACCAGGATGGTCAAGGCATGAACGAAAAAACTGCCCTCGGGGAGGGTCAGCAATGCGCCCCGGAATCCAATGGCCGACAGGCCGAACAAGGTACCTGCGGTAATACCGTTCACCACCGGGATCAGCCCGGCACGAGACCAGCGGGCGCCCGAACTCAGCATCACACCAAGCGTGGCAAGACCGATCGCTGCCAGACTGGCCGGTCCCATCGGCTCGTTCAGGATGAGGATTCCGATCAGTGCAAGGGTGACCGGTTCGGTCTTCATCAGGGCGGTCGCGACACCGAAACTCTGCCCGCGCATGGTTAACAGCATGAAGGCGGTCGCCCCGATCTGTGCCCCGGCGCCCATTGCGGTGAAACCGATCGCGGTGGCATTCAGCGGAGGCAGATTGGTAAAGGGCGTTAACAGCAGCAGGAACAGCGCTGCGAAGGGAAAGCCGAAAATGAAGCGGACGGACGTGGCGCCAATCGTGCCGATCCGGCCACCCAGTCCCGCCTGTGCGGCATTCCGTGCGGTTTGGGCAACCGCTGCGATCAATGTGGCTGCGACCCAGATCATGCGCCGCGAACGGCTTCGATCATGCGCGTGACATTATCGGGATCGGCATCGGGCGTAATGCCATGACCCAGATTGAAGATATGCGGACCGTTTCGCAATGCGCGGGTGATGCGGCTGGCCTCGACCTTTAGCGCATCGCCACCGGTAATCAGAAGTTGCGGGTCGAGATTGCCCTGCACGCAGCTATCGATTTGTAAATGCTCGGCGGCCCATTCGGAAGAAACGGATTGATCAAGCGCAACACAATCCGCGCCAGTGGCCCGCGCAAATCCCTTGTAATTTTCACCCAGCCCGCGCGGAAAGGCGATGACGGGAACGTCTGGATGATTCATTTTCAAGGCCGAGATGATCCGTCGGGTCGGTTCAATCGCGAAGTCACGACGGTCGTTCGCGTCGCTGAGACTTCCGGCCCAGCTATCGAAAAGCTTGACCACTTCGGCGCCAGCCTCGATCTGGGCGGAAAGATAGAGAATGGTTGCCTCGGTGATCCGGTCGATCAATGCCGAGAATGCGGCGCGATCCGCGGTCTTGAAGTCATGCGCGGGACCCTGATCCGGCGTTCCGCGTCCCGCGATCATATAGGTGGCCACGGTCCAGGGCGCTCCGGCGAAGCCGATCAATGTGGTTTCCCTGGGCAACTCGCCGGCCAATATCCGGATCGTTTCGTAAATTGGTGAAAGACGCTCGTGTATTGCATCGCCGGGTTTCAGTGCATCTACCTGGGCGCGTGTGGTGATCGTGGAAAGGCGCGGACCTTCGCCGGTGACGAACCACAGCTCTGATCCCAGCGCTTGTGGAAGAAGCAGAATATCGGCAAACAGGATCGCCGCGTCGAAATCGAACCGGCGCAGCGGTTGCAAGGTCACCTCGGCCGCCAGTTCCGGCGTGTAGCAAAGCGACAGGAAATCGCCCGCTTTTGCACGGGTAGCGCGATATTCGGGCAGATAACGCCCGGCCTGACGCATCATCCAGATTGGTGGGGTGGGTAAGGTTTCGCCCGCCAAGGCGCGCAGCAAGAGTTTGGTCATGGTGCCTCCTGCCTCTTTCATGGCCAGAGGGCGGGCATTGTCAAGCGATGCAGGGACGGATAAGTCACTCGCATGACAAATTTTGCTGACCCCGACCGCCCGCTCAAGATCGGCACCAGAGGCTCGAAGCTCGCCCTTGCTCAGGCATATGAGTTGCGGGCGCGGGTAATGGCGGCGCATGATCTTCCCGCCGAGGCTTTCGAGATCGTCGTGATCCGCACGACCGGTGATCGCGTGACTGACCGTCCCTTGAAGGAAATAGGCGGTAAAGGGCTGTTTACAAAGGAAATCGAAGAGGCGCTGGCCGCTGGCGGGATCGATATCGCCGTGCATTCGATGAAGGATATGCCGACAGTTCAGCCCGACGGCATGGTGATCGATTGCCTGCTGCCGCGCGAGGATGCACGAGACGCATTTGTCAGCCCGCATGTCGGCTCGATTGCGGAATTGCCGGAAGGCGCAGTTGTCGGTTCGTCCAGTTTGCGGCGACGGGCGCAACTTGCGCATCGGCGGCCCGATCTGCGCCTGGTCGAGTTTCGCGGGAATGTGCAGACCCGGCTTCAGAAGCTTGAAGATGGCGTGGCGGTGGCGACATTCCTGGCGATGGCGGGATTGTCCCGTCTGGACATGCTGCATGTTGCGCGCAGTCCCATCGATCCGGCAGAGATGCTGCCCGCTGTCGCTCAGGGCGCCATCGGTATCGAGCGGCGTTCAGATGACGACGGGATCGCGGCATTGCTGCGTCCGGTCAATGATGTCGAAACCACTCAGCGTGTCGCGGCAGAGCGTGCTTTTCTTGCGCGTCTGGATGGCTCATGTCAGACGCCTATCGCGGGATATGCCGAATTGCAGGGCACGCGCCTTTCGCTGCGAGGCGAAATTCTGCGACCGGACGGGTCACAGGCGCTTGCCGGAATGCGCGAGGGTGAGATTGCTGACGGTCCGGCAATGGGCCGGGATCTCGCGGAAGAACTGTTGACCCGTGCAGGGCAGGGTTTCTTCGATCACCTGTAAGCTGGTCTAGTAATTACGGATCAGACCGACCAGTCGTCCCTGCACCTTGACGGCGTCTTCACGCAGGATACGGGTTTCATAGGCAGGATTGGCGGCTTCAAGCGCAATCATTTTGCCCTTGCGGCGGAACCGTTTCAGCGTGGCTTCCGCCCCATCGATCAGGGCTACGACGATATCGCCATTTTCGACCTGATCCTGCTGGCGTATCACGACGATATCGCCATCGTTAATGCCAGCCTCGATCATCGAGTCGCCCTTGACCTCAAGTGCGTAATGTTCGCCATTTCCGGATAGCATGCTGTCCGGGACCGAGATGTGATGCGATATTTCCGAGATCGCCTCTATCGGGACGCCCGCCGCGATCCGGCCCATCAAAGGCAATTCCATTGCGGAACTGTTCGCAATCTGCATGGCATTGTCGGGCTGCATGGCATCGTTGTTGCGTTTCGGGCGCGGATTATCGATGACTCTGGGAGAGAAACCGTCGGAAGAGCCGCTTCTGTCAGCTTGCGCCAGCGTATCGGGCAGGCGGAGGATTTCAAGCGCACGGGCCCGATGCGGCAGGCGGCGGATGAAACCCCGTTCCTCCAATGCCGTAACAAGGCGGTGGATGCCGGATTTCGAGCGCAGATCAAGCGCTTCCTTCATCTCATCGAATGACGGCGGCACACCGTCCCGCGCCATTCTGCGACTGATGAATTCCAGAAGCTGAATCTGTTTTTTCGTCAGCATATCCTTGCCTCATGCAACAAGTGTTCTTCTAATGTTCTACATGAGCCGAGGTGCCACGTCAATCTGTTTGGCCCTGTCATTGCTGATCGCGGTAAACGATCAGTGAAATAGCGGCATGTATTCCACGATTTCACCGGCTTTACGCGCGGGATCATGCGGAGGCCGGATCAGCAGCGCGTCCGCTTTGGACAGGACAGAAAGCAACGAGGAATCCTGTCGATCGAAAGCGGTAATCGCCGGAAGATCATCTCCGGGCAAAAGCTGTGCGCGCAGATAATGTTCCCGGTCTCCCTCGGGGGGCAGCGGGTGGGTCAGCCGGGCGCGACGGATCGGGCGTTGTGCTGGAAGGCCCTGCATCGCCTGAATAAGCGGGCGCATGAATAATGTCGCGCAGACAATTGCGGACACAGGGTTCCCCGGCAGCCCCAGCATTGCCATTCCGGAAATTTTTCCGGCCATCAGGGGTTTTCCGGGACGCATGGCGATCTTGTAGAAAGAGCGCTCCATTCCCAAAGCGCTCGCAACCTTGCCGATCAGATCATGATCCCCGACCGAGGCGCCGCCGATAGTGACCAGAAGATCGGACGTCTTCGCGCGATCGAAGCTTTCGCGAATACTGTCCTCGGTATCACGGGCAATCGGCAGGATTTCAGGCTCGGCTCCGGCGGCGCGCGCGATGGCCGCGACGGCGAGATCGTTCGAGCAGATGATCTGCCCCGCGGCCGGATTTTCGCCCGGGCGGATCAATTCGTCGCCGCCGGCCAGCACCGCAACCTTTGGGCGTCTCGCGACCGTGACCTGCGGCAGGTTCATTCCCGCCAGAAGCGCGATATCTGCGGCGGACAGAACCCGCCCCGGCTCGATCCGGTCGCCTTCGCTGAAATCGCAGCCCCGGCTGCGGATATGCGCCCCTGCCGACGGTTCGGTGATGGTCAGCATATCGCCATCGCGACGGGTATTTTCCTGCATCTCGACACGGTCATAACCGGGCGGAACCGCGGCGCCGGTAAAGATGCGGATCGCGGTGCCGGAGGCCGGCGTTCCGGTCCAGGGATGCCCGGCGGCGGATTCCCCGATGACGCGAAGGGGTTGCCCCTGATCCGCATGGTGATAGGCATAGCCGTCCATCGCCGCTGAATCGAAGGGGGGCTGTGTCAGACGGGATATCGCCGCTTCGTGCAGAACCCGGCCTGCGGCCTGATCAAGGGCAACGCTCTCGCCTTCGGGCGGGTTTGCCAATGCCAGAACCCGGCCAAGCGCCTCATTGACAGAAATCATGGCTTTGCCTCGTAATTCCCGGATTTTCCGCCGCTTTTGCGCAGCAATCGGATATCTTCGATCCGCATCCCCTTTTCGGCGGCCTTGAGCATGTCATAGATGGTCAGGCAGGCAGTGGTAACCGCGGTCAGAGCCTCCATCTCGACACCGGTGCGACCCGTGGTGCGAACCGTTGCCGTGACGCGGATGCCGGGCAGGTCGGGATCGGGTTGCAGATCCAGCGCGACTTTCGAGATCGGCAGGGGGTGACATAGCGGGATCAGATCCGAGGTGCGCTTGGCCCCCATGATCCCGGCCAGCCGCGCGACGCCCAGAACGTCCCCCTTCGCGGCACCGCCCACCGCCTGCGCGAGCGTTTCAGGCGACATGGTCACGCAGCCTCCTGCCACGGCCTCACGCGCGGTTTCGGCCTTGCCCGAGACATCGACCATATGCGCCTGACCGGATTTGTCGAAATGCGTCAGGCTCATGTCGGGGCCAGCAGGTTGCGGGTGGCGGCGACGACGTCGTCCTGACGCATCAGGCTTTCCCCGATCAGGAAGCGACGAGCGCCGACCTTCATCATCGAGGACAGATCGGCAGGGGTGAACAATCCACTTTCACAGACGATATCGCGGTCATCGGGAATGCGCGGAGCAAGCTCGCGCGTCACATCAAGAGTGACATCGAATGTCTTGAGATTACGATTGTTTATTCCGATCAGTGGGGACTTCAACAGAAGGGCGCGGTCGAGTTCAGCGGCGTCATGGACCTCGATCAGCACATCCATGCCCCAATGAATTGCGGCATTCTCCAACTCGGCGGCAAGAACATCATCGACCGAGGCCATGATGATCAGGATACAATCCGCGCCCCATGCCCGTGCCTCGGCCACCTGATAGGTGTCATAGAGGAAATCCTTGCGCAAAGCAGGCAAGTCGCAGGCGTCGCGGGCAGCCGTCAGAAATTCGGGAGCGCCCTGAAAACTGGGGGCATCGGTCAGAACTGACAGGCATGCCGCCCCGCCTTCGGCATAAGCGCGGGCCAGAGACGGTGGATCGAAATCGGGGCGGATCAGCCCCTTGGACGGGCTGGCCTTCTTGATTTCGGCGATCAGTGCGGGACCGGACGCGGCCTTGTCGGCAAGGGCGCGGGCGAAACCTCGCGGCGCGGACGCCGCACGGGCAATGGCCTCGATATCGGCCAGAGGACGCGCCGCCTTCGCCGCGGCGATCTCTTCCAGCTTATAGGCCTTGATCTTGTCGAGAATGTTCATGATGCGGTTCTAACTCCGGGCGGACAGAGAGGGAAGGGCAGGGTTTAGGCTGGACAGCCCGGGCGGGTGGGGATTATCCCCATACCTTACCGCCCGAGACCTATCACAGGAAAGCCCATATGGCGATTTCATCGGCCAATAATCCGGTTCTGCTTGAAGATGTCGGTTATCGGATCAACGATATTCCGGTCCTTTCAGGTGTTTCGGTTCGGTCCGAATCCATGCGGATCGGCGTGATCGGGCGGAACGGTTCGGGCAAAAGCACGTTGGCGCGACTGATCGCAGGCTTGCTGGAACCGTCAGAGGGCCAGATCAGGATCGAGGGCGTGGATGTCTACAAGGACCGCCGGGCCGCGATCCGCACCGTTGGAATCCTGTTCCAGAACCCCGAACATCAGATCATCTTTCCCACGGTGAGCGAAGAGATCGGCTTCGGCCTGCGCCAACTTGGCGCCAGCAAAGCAGATGCGGTGACCGGGACGCAAAAGCTTCTCGCGCGGTTCGGCAAGGCGCATTGGCAGGACGCGCCGATCCATGCATTGTCGCAGGGGCAGAAACATCTGGTCTGCATGATGTCGGTTCTGGCGATGCGTCCGCGGCTTCTGGTGCTGGACGAGCCTTTCGCCGGGCTGGACATTCCTACGCGGATGCAACTGACCCGGCATCTGAACGATGCGGGGACGCGGTTGCTGCATATCACGCATGACACGCGCGACCTTGAGGATTACGATCAGGTCTTCTGGCTGGACCGGGGGCGTTTGCGGGCCAGTGGCGTCGCGCGTCAGGTTCTGCAGGATTTCACGCAGGAGATGGTGCGGATCGGAGGCGGGGATGATCTCTCTCTCCTCGCCGGTTAGGACATGGGCGCATGGTTGGCGCGCCGGTACCAAGCTGGCGGCGCTTTGCGTGGCCACGATGCTGCTGTTCGCCATCGGGAATATTGTCTTTCAGACTGCCGCTTTCGGCTTTGCCCTGTTGCTTTACTGTCTGCCGGGAAGGGTGTTCCTGCGCGAGGGGCTACGGCATCTGCGGGTGCTGATCCCCTTTGTTGCCATCGTGCTGATCTGGCATCTGGTGACGGGCGATCCGGCCAGGGGGATCAAGACGATCATGCGCATGGTCACGGCGGTTGCCTTGGCCAATCTGGTGACGATGACGACCTCTCTCACCGCGTTGATGGATGTGGTCCGCTGGATGTCGTCGCCGCTGCGTCGGCTGGGCGTTTCGACCGCGCCTCTGGAAATCGTGCTGCCGCTGCTGATCCGTTTTGTTCCGGTGCTGACCCTGCGGGCCGGGCAGATGCATCAGTCCTGGCGAGCGCGTTCGCAGCGGCGGGCGAATTACCGGATCGTATTGCCGATGATGCTGATGGCGCTTGACGATGCGGACCGGGTAGGCGAAGCCCTAAAGGCAAGGGGCGGAGCCCTGCCGGAACAGGAGAACTAGGATGGAAAAAGACCTTGCCCGTATTGCTCTTTTCGCGGCACTGATCGCGATACTCGGCCTGATCCCCGCGATCACCCTCGGCTTCGGCGTGCCGATCACGGCGCAAAGCCTTGGCGTGATGCTGGCCGGGGCGGTGCTTGGAGCCCGCCAAGGCGGGCTGGCGGTATTGCTGTTCGTTTTCGCCGCTGTGCTTGGCCTGCCGCTGCTCGCCGGAGGGCGCGGCGGGCTTGGCGTATTCGCCTCTCCGACAGTCGGGTTTGTGGTCGGGTTTCCCGTTGCAGCCTTCGTGACCGGCCTTGTCGTCGAGAAGTTGCACCGCCTGCCGCCGGGTGTCAGTGCGGGAATCGGGGCATTCATCGGCGGGATCATCGTGATGTACGCTTTTGGCACCATTGGCATGGCGATCGTGCTGAACAAAAGCCTGACCGAGGCCGCCTTGCTGAACAGCGCTTTCGTAATTGGCGACCTTCTGAAGGCCGGGCTGTGCGGGATGCTGGTTGCAGCCATTGCCAGACTGCGCCCGCAGATGTTGCCTTGGTATCGTGCGCCCGTCAGCCAGGTCTTCCGTTAACGCGGCGGGGTGGTTCATGACCGGAATCGGGGCAGATCGGCGGAACCGCTGGTTTTCCCGGTCCAATGAAAGCCTGATTCTTTCCTGCGGTTCCCGCGAGCAGAACCGCCCTGCAATCGCCGCGCTGCTTGACTGTATCGACCGGCGGGTGCCGATCCATGCCCGGCAGGAGGGCATGACCGTCATCGCGGCGGCGCGGGAATGCGGTCCATTGCTGCTCTGCCAGAGCTCGGGCAGCACCGGGCGGGCCAAGACGATCCGGCGCGGACACGCCTCATGGATTGCAAGTTTCGAGGTGAACCGCACGCTTTTCGGGTTGGGAAGCCATGATTGCTACGCGGTATTGGGCCATCTTGGGCATTCGCTGTCGCTTTACGCCGTGACCGAAGCCGCGCATTTTGGCGCGAATGTTCTGGTGCTTGCCGGGGATGGTCCTCGCAGGCAGATTGAAGCTATACAGGCCGGCAAAGCTAGCGTTCTGTATGCGACACCGGCGCAAATCCGGCTGCTGTGCCGGGTCGGTGCCGCCCGGCTTGACCGCATCCGGCATGTGATCTGCGGAGGCGGTTTGCTTGCCCCCGGTGAGCGCGAAGAGTTCTCGGTATTTTTCCCCAATGCTCTCATTTCCGAATTCTACGGCGCCGCTGAGACCAGTTTCATTTCTATCTCGGGGGCGGATACCCCAACGGGGTCGGTGGGGCGGCCTTACCCGGATGTGGACCTGCGACTTGGGAATACAGGCGAGATCTGGCTGCGCAGCCCCTATCTGTTCGACGGATATGAGGGCGAAGGCAGCATCGATACTAGATGGCGCAATGGGTTTCTGACGGTGGGTGAAATCGGCTGGCTGGACGGTGCCGGCAATCTGTTTCTGCGCGGGCGCAAATCGCGGATGGTGACGGTGGCCGATGTGAACGTGTTCCTTGAAGATATCGAGCGGATCATGGCAGGGATATGCGGGGTACGTTCATGCGCGGCGGTTCCGGTTCGTGACCGGATGCGGGGAAATGCCGTGATCGGTTTCGTGGAAGGCGGCAGCGACGGCTTGACGGCGGAATTGATAATGACGAAGTGCCGTGATGCGCTTGGCCCGCTTTCGACCCCTCGACGGATCGAATTTCTCGGGCGGATGCCGATGCTGCCCTCGGGCAAGCCCGATCTGCTGGCGCTGCAACGATTTGCCGAGGAGAGGTGATGCGTCGCAGCCATATCGTCGCGGCAAGGCGCAGCGCCGTCCTGCCAAGGGGCGGTGGCTTCAAATCGCAAGAGTTGCATGAACTTGCCGCGCCGGTGATCCGGGCGGCACTGTACGATTCCGGGATCGAACCGGAGCGGGTGGGTGAGGTCATTCTGGGCAATGCGCTTGGGGCAGGGGGAAACCCGGCCCGGATTGCCGCGCTTGCGGCAGGTTTGCCCGAGAAGGTGGCGGGACTGACGATCGACCGGCAATGCTGTGCCGGGCTGGATGCGATCCTGTTGGGTGATGCGATGATCCGCGCGGGGCTGCATGATATCGTCATTGCCGGCGGCGTGGAAAGCTATTCGCGCCGTCCCCTGCGGCTGCGCACCGATCCGGATGGTGGTGCAGCGCAGGCATATGACCAGCCGCCTTTCACGCCCTGGCCCGACCGCGATCCGCTGATGCCCGCCGCCGCTGACGCTTTGGCGCAGCGCTTCGGCATATCGCGCGAGGCGCAAGAGGAGTGGGCCATTGCCAGCCATGCAAAGGCACTTGCCGCCCAGCCCATGGCCGAAATCCTGTCTTTGGAAGGCGCAACGGCGGACAGCTACGCCCGCCATCTGACCCATCGGCTTTGTGCGCGGGCCCGGCCCTTGGCCGGAAGTGTCACATCCGCGACAACCGCGGTCGCTGCGGATGGTGCGGCGGTTTGCATCCTTGTTGCGGACCGGCTGGCCGAAGAACTGGGCATGGCCGGCCCGGCGATCCTTGCTGGCAGAACCCTTGGCGATGACCCCGAATTGCCGGGCCTTGCGCCGGTCGCCGCGATAGAGGCGGCGCTGGCGGAAGCCGGGCTGGTCCCCGGCGATCTTGCCTGCGCCGAAATCATGGAGGCGTTTGCGGTTCAGGCCATCGTCTGCCAGCAACAGGCCGGGATCGATCCCGCAATCGTCAATCCCGGAGGCGGCGCGCTTGCCCGTGGCCATCCGATCGGCGCATCGGGCGCGATCAATGCTGTGCGGCTGGTCCATGAATTGCGGCGGCGCGAGGGATACGGGCTTGCCACTATTGCCGCTGCGGGCGGGTTGGGAACTGCGCTTTTGCTCAGGACCTAGCGTCGAACCCGTGGAACTCTGCGAAGACGGACAGGTCTTCGCGTTCGGTGCGCACCTGATTTGCATCCGCATCCCGGTCGGCCACGCCAAGGGCAATCCCGCATACCACCATTTCATCCTCGGGCAGAGCAAGATGGCGGTGCACGACCGGGCCGTAATGCGCCAAAGCTCCGAGCCCGGTTGTCCCATAGCCCAGATCCTCGGCAGCCAGCAGCAGGGCCATCACCGCCATTCCCAGATCCATGAAGCAGCCCTTGCCCATGTTTCTGTCAATGGTGACGACGATCCCGACCGGGGCGTCGAAAAATGCGTAATTCCGCTGAAATTGCCGCCGCCGCGCATCAAGATCCCGGCGTTCGATGCCAAGCGCATTGTAAAGGGCGTATCCTGCCGCCACCTGCCGGGCGCGCAGCATTTTTGGCATCGGGTCGGGGAAATAGGAATATTCCCTGCTTTGCGGTTCCCCGGCCGCGATTGCGGATGTGAGCGCGTTGACAAGACCGCCCAGCGCCTTCCCGGCCAGGACGTGAAACCGACCTGGCTGCAGATTGGCACCGCTTGGTGCGGTGCGGGCAAGGCGCAGGATCGTTTCGATATCTTCGCGCGCGACCGGATCGCTGGTATAGGCCCGGATCGAGCGACGGCGCGCAAGAAGCCGCTGCAAGTCAGTTCGGTTCATGCGCCCCCCAACGCAAGATCAGCCTTGTTCACGATCCGTCGGGAAACGGCGGCCCTTGCAGAAGTCCATATCAGTTTCCGCCCAGAATACCGTTCAAGGCGCGGCTGAGCGCGTCATCCGAACTTGATGACGAAGACGAGCCTTCCGTAGCGGCCCCGCCGCCACCGCCGCCGCCCTGTACCTCGGTCGGTGCCGTGACCATTCTTCCGCCCTGAGCCTGCGCCTGGCGCTGGCCTTCCGCATTCTGCATCGCCCCCGCCAGGGCCGAGGCCAGCGGATCGTCCGCGGAACCGGACGTGACGACTTTCGGGGTGCTGCCGCCACTGGAAACGATGATCCCGCTGCCATCCGGAGAAACCGTGGACAATGGCAGTTTGGGCAGGTCTTTGTGGATATCGGCCATCACTGCCTGCCAGATCTCGGCAGGCAGGCCGCCGCCCGTCACACCGGCCAGAGGGGTGTTGTCGTCATAGCCCATCCAGACACCGGTTACATATTGTTCGGAGAAGCCGACGAACCATGCGTCGCGATAGCTGCTGGTGGTCCCGGTCTTGCCGGCGATGGCACGGTCGCCCAGTTTGGCGCGTCCGCCGGTCCCGGACTGGATTACCTGCTGCATCATATAGATCAATTGCCCTGCCGCACGCTGACTTATCACGCGCTCGCCCAAGCCGCCAAGCTGGCCCATCAAGGGCTGATCGTCACCATGAATCTTGAGTTCGACCACGCCGTAAGGTGCGACCGAAGTCCCGCCATTGCGAATGCCGGCATATGCGCCGGTCAGCTCCAGCAAGGTTGCTTCGGAGGCGCCCAGCCCAAGCGAGGGGCTTGTGGTCAGGTTGCTGACGATCCCGAAATCATGCGCCACGCGACGAACCTCATCGCGTCCCACGGCTTCCTGCAAGCGGATCGTGGCGGTGTTGAGCGAGTTTTTCAATGCATCCGTCAGCGTGACATTGCCGTGATATCTGCGCGTATAGTTCTTTGGCGACCAATCCTTGCCACCCGGGATGTGGATCGTCAGCGGTCCATCCTGTACCACATCCGCAGGCGAATAGCCCGCTTCGAGCGCCGCCCCGTAGACAAAGGGCTTGAAGCTGGAGCCGGTCTGCCGTTTGGCCTGAATGGCGCGGTTGAAGGCGCCGTTCACGGTTGTGTCCCGCCCGCCGATCATGGCCCTGACCGCGCCATCGGCCGACATGACGACAACCGCGACTTCCGCCTTGCTGTTATCCTTGACCTTTTCATCGAAGATCCGCTTGACGGCACCTTCGGCAATCTTTTGGACGTCCTGATCAAAGGTGGTTTGCAGCGTGACATCCTCGGTCGTTTCCGAGGTCAGGAAGCCGGGGCCGGTATCCATCACCCAATCGGCGAAATATCCTCCGGCCCGCGCGGCTGCCGCCTGAGACAGGGCTGCCGGATGCGCCTTGGCTTCGGCAAGCTGCGTGTCGTCCAGAAAACCCTGATTATGCATCAGATCCAGAACCGTCCCGGCGCGACCCTGACTGCGTTCCAGATTGGCTGTCGGAGCGAAATAGCTGGGCGCTTTCAGCAGCCCGGCCAGCATCGCCGCCTCGGATGCGTTGACCTCGGATGCGGATTTGTTGAAGTAACGCTGACTGGCCGCTTCGAAGCCGCGGGCGCCCGCTCCGAGATAAGAGCGGTTCATGTAGATATTGAGAATATCGTCCTTGGAATATTTCAGCTCAAGCGCAAAGGAGAAGGGTACTTCCTTCACTTTCCGCCACAGGCTGGTAACGCGGCAATCTTCCTCGAATTCCGCTTCGTTTTTCCAGCGGATCGGATCGAAACTGTCACCCAGACACAGAAGCTTCGCGACCTGTTGGGTAATGGTCGAGCCGCCATTGCCTTCCAGCGGGCCGCGTCCGGAAGCGAGGTTGATCTTGATGGCGCTGGCGATACCCTGCGGATCGATGCCGGGATGGAGGTAATAGCGTTTATCCTCAGTGGCGATGACCGCATGTTTCAGCACCGGCGCAATCTGATCACTGTCCACGGTGCCGAAGGTTTCGCCGCGCCAGGCAAAGACTTTACCGTTCCGGTCGAGCATCGTGACCGAGCCGCGGGCGCGCGCGTCGAAAAGTTCCTGCGCCGTGGGCAGGCCGCTGTAGAAATAGGCGGTTGCCGCACCGATGATCAGGAATACGACCATCCCGAGACGCCAGGCCGAGCCCCAGATCACACGCCATATCAGGCTGAAGGTGCCGGAAATTCCGCGCAACACCACATTGCCCCTGCGAGGGGGTTTTCCGCCGCGGGATTTGCGCTTCACTTTCGTGGGCTTGTCGGCCGGTGCGGGGTTGCGTTTATCCGCAACCGGACTGCGGCCCTTGCGCGTTGGAGTGCCCGTAGGTTGTTTCATGCCTGATTATGCCTGCTCGTTTCCTGGCCGATTATTGGGGCCATATAAAATGCAAGCATACATGAGAAGGTTCCAATAGGGAATTACGCTGAACAATCCGTGATGACCCAGCGGAATCCCGCAACGACGAGTTTTGCGGCCTTCGCGAAAATTTGCGGCAGATCGGGTCCGGAGGAAGCCAGAACTGCGCGTTTCATGCGCAAATCCTCGGATAACTGCATAATAAACAAGCAAACCGCGGAACCGGCAGGTTCGGGATGCCGGCGTGCTTGCTCAATCTGCCCTGCTTTGTCGATCAACATGCTGAAAGGCGGCCGGTCCGGCGGCTTTAAACGCAGACAGGTGAACGAGATGAAAAAGATTCCCCCGATACTCGCGGCACTGGCCATGACATTTGCTCTGCCGGCATTCGCGCAGGACGCCGCCGCGACGGAGGCCGCCGCTCCCGTCAGTGCAGATGTCGCCTATGTCTTCAATACATTGCTGTTCCTGATCGGCGGTTTCCTGGTGATGTGGATGGCCGCAGGCTTTTCGATGCTTGAGGCAGGGCTTGTGCGTTCGAAGAATGTCACGGTTCAGCTTTTCAAGAATATCTCGCTTTTTGCCATCGCCGGGCTGATGTATTGGCTGATCGGTTACAATCTCATGTATCCAAGCGACGATACCTGGACGATTGCGGGCGTCATCGGGACATTCTTCAGCCCCGTCAGTCTCGATCCCGTTGGCGCAGGTGATGTCGCGGGCGGTTATTCCGCTGGGTCGGACTTCTTCTTTCAACTGATGTTCTGTGCCACTACGGCCTCGATCGTGTCGGGTACGCTGGCCGAGCGCATCAGGCTTTGGCCCTTCATGATCTTCACAGTGATTCTGACCGGGCTGATCTATCCCATCGAGGCAAGCTGGCAATGGGGCGGCGGCTTCCTGAGCGAGATGGGATTCTCTGATTTTGCGGGCTCGACGCTGGTGCATGCGACCGGAGGCTTTGCTGCGCTGGCCGGGGCAATCGTCCTTGGCGCCCGAGAGGGTAAATACCGTGCGGATGGACGGATGCAGCCGCTTCCGGGATCGAATCTCGCGCTTGCCACATTGGGGACATTTATTCTGTGGCTGGGCTGGTTTGGCTTCAATGGCGCTTCGCAGCTTGCGATCGGCTCTGTCAATGATGCCGCGGATGTCAGCCGGATTTTCGTGAATACCAATATGGCGGCCTCGGCGGGTGTGATTGCGGCGATTGCTCTGACACATGTGCTTTACGGCAAGATCGACCTGACCATGGTGCTGAATGGCGCATTGGCTGGGCTGGTCTCGATCACGGCCGAACCGCTGTTTCCCTCGATTTTCGGCTCTGTCCTGATCGGTGCTGTGGGCGGGGCGCTTGCTGTGCTTGTCGTGCCGGTGCTGGACAGGCTGAAGATCGATGATGTGGTTGGCGCGATTCCCGTTCATTTGGTTGCCGGCATCTGGGGAACGCTGATCGTGCCAGCTTCGAACCCGGACGCCAGTTTTGGCGCACAGATTATCGGGATCGTGGCGATCGGCGTATTTACCTTTGTCACCAGTTTCGCGATCTGGATGGTTCTCAAGGCGACGATGGGAATTCGTGTCACCCCGGAAGCCGAGATTACCGGGCTGGATGTAAGCGAGATGGGCATGGAAGCCTATCCGGATTTCATACAGGCAAAATAGGAATAGTAATCGCTTTCCGCCGGGGGCGGGCCGGGAGACCGGTCCGCTCTTGGGGTTTGCGGATGACATCCCGAACAGATCCACAGATAAATTGCGCGATCAGTCCGAAAGGATATCAGGCAACCCGGCTGACGACGAAATCCGCCAGATCCGACAGCATTTCACGAATGGGATGGCCGGGCAGCGGGGCGAGTGCTGATTTGGCGCGTTCTGCCCATGCGAGTGCATCGGCGCGCGCGGCATCCATCGCACCATGCCGGCTTAGCAGGGTCAGGGCATGTTCCAGATCGCCCTCGTGCTGATCGCCCTTTTCGATGCAGCGTGACCAGAAGGCCCGTTCTTCATTATCGGCCTGCGCAACCGCCTTGATGACCGGCAGTGTCAGTTTGCGTTCACGGAAATCATCGCCGATATTCTTGCCGATGGTTTCTGTCGCACCGCCGTAATCCAGAAGATCATCGACGATCTGAAAGGCGATCCCCAGAGCATCGCCATAATCGAATAACGCCTCGACCTGCTGTTCCGGAGCGTTCGCGATCACGCCGCCGACCTTGGTCGCGGCCGAGAACAGCGCGGCGGTCTTGCCGCGGATCACCTGAAGATAGACCGATTCATCGGTTTTCAGATCCTGTGCGGCGGTGAGTTGCAGCACCTCACCCTCGGCAATGGTGGCGCTGGCATTGGCAAGGATTTCCAATGTGCGCAGGTTGCCCGGTTCAACCATCAATTGGAAGCTGCGGGCAAAGAGGTAATCGCCGACCAACACCGAGGATTTGTTGTCCCATAGCAGATTGGCGGTGGGCCGCCCGCGCCGTTGCCGGCTCTCATCGACGACATCGTCATGCAGCAAAGTGGCGGTGTGGATGAATTCCACGGTGGCTGCCAGATGGATATGGTACGCGCCCGGATAATCCAGCAGCTTCGCCGCCGCCAAAGTCAGCATGGGGCGCAACCGCTTGCCCCCGGCCTCGATCAGATGGGCGGTGACCTCGGGGATGCGCGGCGCATGGCGGCTGGACATCCGTGCGCGGATCAACGCGTTGACGGACTCCATCTCGGCCGACAGCTCGGACGCCAGACGATCCAGCGGTTTAAGAACGTTTTCGTTCACGCCCATGACCATTCCCCGTTTCTGGGCGAACGCATTGCCATGCTATCGACAATTGCGCAACCGCAACATATGATTTTAACGATGAAAGAACTGTTTCGCAGCAACGATCCCGTGAGAATTTCCAGTGCCGTCAGCCTGTTGGAGAAAGAAGGTATAATTGCCTTCGAAATGGACGGGCATATGAGCATATTGGATGGCTCGATCGGAATCCTTCCCCGACGGATCATGGTCGCGGATCGCGACGAATTCATGGCCCGCAGTATTCTGCGCGATGTAGGGCTGGATGAGTGACCTCCGGGAAGACGGTTTCCTTGGCGGGCGGCTGACCATTCTTCAGCCTGTGCATGGGTATCGTTCGGGCGCCGATGCGGTGATGCTGGCGGCGGCCTGTCCGGCGAAACCGGGCGACAGCGTGCTGGAACTTGGCTGCGGGGCCGGGGTTGCGAGTCTGTGCCTGGGCTGGCGGGTGCCTTTACTTCACCTGAGCGGGCTGGAACAGCAAGCGAACTACGCCAATCTGGCGCTGCGGAATGCCCGTGCAAATGGGATCGGTCTGCATGTCGTGACCGGCGATCTTTCCCGGATGCCGTCAGAATTGCGGCAGGAAAGCTATGATCACGTTATCGCCAACCCTCCCTATTTCAGGGCCGGCACGGAGGCTTCCGATGCCGGGCGCAGCGCCGCGCGGCAAGAGGTCACTCCGCTGGAGGTCTGGATCGACGCCGGTTTGCGGCGCCTGCGTCCCAGAGGGGGGCTGACGGTCATTCAGCGGGCCGACCGGTTGGAAACGCTTCTGACTGCCTTGCATGGGCGTGCCGGAGCAATCGCGATATTGCCGATTGCCGCCCGGGCAGGGCACGACGCCGGGCGAATCATCCTGACCGCGCGTAAGGAATCGCGCACGCCGCTGCGGCTGCTCGCCCCGTTCATCATGCATGACGCGTCCAGGCATTTGCGGGATGGGGAGGATTTTTCCGCGGCGGCTTCGGCAGTTCTCCGCGAAGGTAAAGCGATCCTTTGGGATGATGCGAAAGATTCGTGACAGAATCGATGTTCTGTGCTGCAATCGGAATGTTCGCTACACATATATAGGAGGACGCGATGTCGGTTGCTTCCCACGTTGAAGAACTTCGCAAGAAACATCAAATGCTCTCGGATGCTGTTGAAAAGGCACAAAAAAGGCCGGGGAGTAATGATCTTGAGATTGTTGAGATGAAACGTGAAAAGCTGCGCCTCAAGGAAGAGATTTCCCGGCTGTCGCACTGATCCTGCCGAATTGTTGGACTGAAATGACAATGGAAATAACGATGGCCCGCGCGAATTGCGCGGGCCATGTGTTTTCTGCTATCGCTTCGGGTCAGACGAAGAACTGACCGCCATTCGCCGTGATGGTCGAGCCGGTGATGAATCCCGCGTCATCCGAGGCAAGGAAAACGACGCTGCGCGCGATTTCTTCGGGCTCGCCCAGCCGGCCGACGGGGATCTGCGGGATGATCCGTTCATTCAGAACCTTTTCATCGATGGCCCGAACCATTTCGGTTCCGATATAACCGGGGCAAATGGCATTGACGGTAATGCCGGCCCGGGCGCCTTCCTGCGCAAGCGCCTTGGTAATGCCCAGATCACCCGCCTTGGCGGCCGAGTAATTGGCTTGTCCGGCCTGCCCCTTTTGCCCATTGATTGAACTGATATTGATGACGCGGCCGAATTTGCGATCGCGCATCCCGCCCCAGACAGGGTGGGTCATGTTGAATACCCCGGTCAGATTGGTGTCGATCACCTCTTTCCATTGCTGAGGGGTCATCTTGTGGAACATCGCGTCGCGCGTAATGCCGGCATTGTTCACCAGCACGGCAATCGGGCCAAGCTCATCTTCCACCTGTCTGATACCCGAGGCGCAGGCATCATAATCCGCGACCGACCATTTATAGGTCTTGATCCCGGTTTCCTCGGTGAATTTCGCAGCGGCTTCGTCATTGCCTGCGTAATTGGCGGCAACGCTATAGCCCGCGTCTTTCAAAGCCTTTGAAATAGCTGCGCCAATTCCGCGCGTTCCTCCAGTGACCAACGCCGTTCTCGACATGTGCTCCCCACTTTCTGTTCAACTCGTTTAAAATCTTGCTACCGAAAATACCTTCTGCGCGCAAGATAATTGCGCGCAGAATTTTCGGGTCACCGTTCCAGACACATCGCGACGCCCATGCCGCCGCCGATACACAGGGTGGCGAGGCCCTTTCTGGCGTCGCGGCGCTTCATTTCGAACAGCAGGGTGTTCAGAATCCGGCAACCCGAGGCGCCGATAGGGTGGCCGATCGCGATCGCGCCGCCATTCACATTGACGATTTCGGGGTTCCAGCCCATATCCTTGTTCACGGCACAGGCCTGTGCGGCAAAGGCTTCGTTCGCTTCGATCAGGTCAAGATCACCGACCTTCCATCCCGCTTTCTCAAGCGCCTTGCGGCTGGACGGAATCGGGCCGGTGCCCATGATGGCGGGATCGAGGCCCGCCGTGGCATAGGAGGCGATCCGTGCCAGCGGAGTCAGACCGCGGCGATTTGCCTCATCTTCGGACATGACCATGACAGCGGCAGCGCCGTCATTCAGACCCGAGGCATTCGCCGCCGTGACAGTGCCGTCGCGCGTGAAGGCCGGGCGCAGCTTCTGCATGGAGTCCAGCGTGGCGCCGTGGCGGATATATTCGTCCTTGTCCACGGTAATCTCGCCCTTACGGGTCTTGACGGTATATGCGACGATCTCGTCGTCGAACTTACCGGCTTTTTGCGCGGCTTCGGCCTTGTTTTGCGATGCAACGGCGAATTCGTCCTGCTGATCGCGGTCGATGGACCATTGTTCGGCCACATTCTCTGCCGTCTGCCCCATATGGTAATTGTTGAAGGCGTCCCATAGCCCGTCAACGATCATGGTATCCAGCATCTTCATGTCGCCCATCTTCTGACCGGCCCGCAGATGAGAGGCGTGGGGCGCCAGCGACATGCTTTCCTGTCCGCCCGCCAGAACGATACCGGCATCGCCCAGAATCACCTGCTGCGCCGCCAGGGCAACCGCCCGCAGGCCCGAACCACAGACCTGATTGATCAGCCAAGCCGCGGATTCCACCGGTAGACCGGCATTGATATGCGCCTGCCGTGCAGGGTTCTGTCCCTGTCCGGCGGTCAGTACCTGCCCAAGAATGGTTTCGTTGATTTCCGCGGGATCAACACCTGCACGGGCGACGACCTCTTTCAGGACGGCGGCCCCCAGATCATGTGCGGGGATGTTTGCGAATGAGCCGAGGAAACTGCCGACCGGTGTGCGGGCGGCGGATACGATTACGGCTTTGGTCATGTCTGGCTCCTTCGGATCAATGCCGGGGATCCCGGCGGTTCTTCCTAGAATGCGGTTTCAGTGTATCGCGTCAAGCTAGAGGCGAAGCTTTCGACTGAAGGACAGGAGATGCCAGCAAAATTTACCGTCAGTACCGCGCGGCCGCGGGAGGCTTTTTCCATGGTGGAGCAAGGGTCGGCGCGCCAAAATAGAAGCCCTGAAGGCAATCAACCCCCAACTCGATCAGGAACGCGGCATCATCGGCTGTTTCGACCGATTCGGCGACCGTGAACATGTCAAAATGCAATGCGATCGATTGCAGGGCGCGCGTCAGAACCTGATTATCCGGTTGTTTGGCGATCCTGCGGACGAATTGGCCGTCGATCTTGACCATATCGAAACAGAAATCCCGCAAATAGCGAAAGGACGTATAGCCGGCACCGAAATCATCCAAAGCCAGGCTGACTCCGTATTGCTGGATTTCGCGCATGAATTTATTGACCTGTTGCGGCAATTCCATTGCCGAGCTTTCGGTGATTTCCAGGATCAGCCGCTCTGATGTCTGGGGATTGCGCCGGACTCCCTCGTATAGGATCCGGTTCCATTCGGGGTGGCCGATCGATCGGGCCGACATGTTGATCGCAAGCCGTAACGCAGGCTCTTCTTCCAATGCTTGCAGGCCCAGCGAGAGGGCAAGGCAATCGATCTGCCTGCCCAATTCGGTGGTTTCCGCATAAGGCATGAAATCCTTCAAAGGCACGATACGACCCGTCTCGTCCGCAACCCTGATCAACCCCTCGTAATAGGCGATGCGTTGTGATTGTCTTGCCTGTACAATCGGCTGAAAGGCCAAAAAGCCCTTGCCACGCTCGACCGCGTCGCGGACCGAGGAAAGGGTCAAGCGGCTTTGCTGGCTGATCACATAATTCAGCGGTGAATCATCGCGGTTGATCGTATCGCTCACATCGGCCTCATCAATCGGGTGGGTTACTTTGAATTCCTGTTATGATTGCGTAATTTCGTGCCTATGGGCAGAAAATCTGGACTCGGAGTAAACAATATATGAACAAGAGATGTGGCTGGTGCGGGGAGGATCCGCTTTATGTCGCCTATCACGATACCGAATGGGGAGTGCCCGAATATGACGGCCGAGCCTTATGGGAAAAGCTGGTTCTGGACGGGTTTCAGGCGGGCCTGAGCTGGATCACCATTCTGCGCAAGCGCGAGAATTTCCGCGAGGAATTCGACGGTTTCGACCCCGAGCGCGTGGCGCGCTGGGACGAGGCCCGGATCGAGAAGGCATTGGCGAATCCCGGAATCATCCGTCATCGCGGCAAGATCGCCGCGACTGTGCGAGGCGCGAGGCTTTTTCTGGAGATCGAGGAGCGCGAAGGCTTTTCACCCTTTCTGTGGTCCTTTGTGGGCGGTAGCCCGATTCAAAACGGCTTTGCGTCGCTGGCTGACGTGCCGACCGATACGGTCGAATCCCTGAATATGTCCAAGGCACTGAAAAAGCGTGGCTTCAATTTCTGCGGCCCGGTGATCACCTATGCGTTCATGCAGGCGACGGGCATGGTGAACGACCATGTCACCGATTGCCCCTGTCATGCACCGGTCAGGGCGCTGTCAGTTGCCGGATAACCTCTTTCGCGGCCTCGCCTGACCAGTCCGCATCGCCCAGAAGCCGCGCAACCTCGACGCCGTTGCGATCGATCAGAACCGAGACAGGCAGGCCGACGACGCCCATCTCGCGCGACAGTTTCTGCTTGGGATCCAGCAGAACGGGAAGGTTCTCGACACCGGTCTCCTTGAAAAAATCATCAATCTTTTCAGGTGGATTCCGGCCTGTCGCAATGGTCACGACCTGAAAATCCCCGCCGCCGAGTTCGGATTGCAGAGCGTCCAGCGCGGGCATCTCCTCGCGGCATGGGGCGCACCATGTGGCCCAGAAATTCAGCAGCACGACCTTGCCTTCGTAATCGGCAAGACTGTGTTCATTGCCATCCGGATCGGCGAATGTGGTCTCGGGCAGCGGTGCGGCATCCTCGCTTGGGACCAGTTTGACCAGCCCGCCATCCTTGGCGGCTTGCCAGTCGACTTCTCCGGCGATTGCGCCATTTGCACCTAAAACCAGTGCCGTATAAAGCAGGATGGAACGCAGCATTTGACCTCCGAAGGACTGACAATGACCGACCGCAAGGATGCCGCCAACAGCATGTGGGGCGGGCGCTTCGCCTCCGGGCCGGACGCGATCATGGAGGCGATCAACGCCTCGATCGGATTCGACCGGCGACTCTACGCCCAGGATATCCGGGGCAGCCGGGCCCATGCCGCCATGCTGGCAGCACAAGGCATCATCAGCGATAACGATGCAACCGCGATCGGGGAAGGGCTTCTCACGGTCTTGTCAGAGATTGAGGCCGGGAATTTTCCTTTCAGCACCGCGCTTGAGGATATTCACATGAATGTCGAGGCGCGGCTGAAGGATCTGATCGGCGAACCCGCCGGCCGTCTGCATACCGGGCGTTCGCGCAATGATCAGGTGGCGACGGATTTCCGGCTGTGGGTGCGCGATCAATGCGATGCCGCGACCGAGGGGCTGCACGCGCTGATCCGCGCGGCTTTGTCGCAGGCGGAGGCGGGCGCGGATTGGGTCATGCCCGGCTTTACCCATCTGCAGACCGCGCAGCCGGTGACATGGGGCCATCATATGATGGCCTATGTCGAAATGTTCGGGCGCGACGTGTCCCGTTTTGAGGATGCGCGTCGCCGGATGAACGAATCGCCTCTTGGGGCGGCGGCGCTGGCGGGTACCGGCTATCCCCTTGACCGGGAAGCAACGGCAAAGGCGCTGGGCTTCGACCGTCCGATGGCCAACAGCCTCGATGCGGTGAGCGACCGGGATTTCGCGCTGGAATTCCTGTCGGCGTCGTCGATCTGCGCCGTTCATCTGTCGCGCCTGGCGGAGGAGCTGGTGATCTGGTCCTCGGCGCAGTTCCGCTTTGTGTCGATGTCGGACAAGTGGTCTACCGGTTCCAGCATCATGCCGCAAAAGCGCAACCCGGATGCCGCCGAACTGATCCGCGCCAAGATCGGGCGGATTCTGGGCGCGACGGTGGCACTGTTCACGGTGATGAAAGGGCTTCCGCTCGCCTATTCCAAGGACATGCAGGAAGACAAGGAACAGGTCTTTGATGCTGCCGACCATCTGCTGCTGGCTTTGGCTGCGATGGGCGGGATGCTTTCCGACCTGACCGCCAATCGCGCGAACATGGAGGCGGCGGCATCAAGCGGTTTCTCGACCGCGACCGATCTTGCCGACTGGCTGGTGCGCGAGGCCGGTTTGCCGTTTCGCGATGCGCATCATGTCACCGGTTCACTGGTGGCAATGGCCGAAGCGAAGGGCTGCGATCTTGATGATTTGTCGCTGACCGAGATGCAGTCTGTTCATGCCGGGATCAACCAATCGGTCTATTCCGTTTTGGGTGTTCACAATTCGGTCGCCTCGCGTCAAAGCTATGGCGGGACGGCCCCCGATCAGGTGCGGGCGCAAATTGCACGCTGGAAGGAGAAACTGGCATGAGAATCCTGGCATTTCTGGCGATTGCCGCAGTCGCTGCCTGCGGGGTGGACGGCCCGCCCGAAAGACCGGCCGCGCAATCACATTCGGGCGTGACGGTGTCCGGTTATGCAACGGTTGGCACGGTCACAGATCTCTGATGGATCATTTCAACTATCATGACGGCGAACTCCATGCCGAAGAGGTGCCGCTGCACCGGATTGCGGAACAGGTCGGCACGCCGGTCTATGTTTATTCCACCGCGACCCTGACCCGGCATTTCGGCCTGTTCCGGCAGGCGCTGGACTGGACCGATCACCTTGTCTGTTTTGCGGTCAAGGCGAATTCCAATCTTGCCGTGCTGAAACTGATGGGTGATCTGGGCGCGGGCATGGATGTCGTCTCGGGGGGAGAATATGCGCGCGCCCGGGCAGCGGGCGTGCCGGGTGAACGGATCGTGTTCTCGGGCGTGGGCAAGACCCTGATCGAGATGCGGCAGGCCATCGAAGGCGGTATCCGTCAGTTCAATATCGAGAGCGAACCCGAGATGCGGGCCTTGTCCGAGCTTGCCGTATCGATGGGGGCCGAGGTGCCCGTAGCCATTCGGGTGAATCCGGATGTGGATGCAAAAACGCATGAGAAGATCGCCACCGGAAAATCGGAAAACAAGTTCGGGATCCCGATTGCCAGGGCGCGGCAGGTCTATGCCGAGGCGGCAGAGCTTCCCGGGCTGCGGGTGCTGGGCGTCGACGTGCATATCGGCAGCCAACTGACCGATCTGGAACCTTATCGTCAGGCTTACGGAAAGGTCGCGGAACTGACTCGCGTTCTGCGGGCCGATGGCCACGCGATTTCCCGGCTGGATCTTGGGGGTGGGCTGGGGATCCCCTATCGCCGCGACAATAACGCTCCGCCGCTGCCCATTGAATTCGGGCAGGTGATTCGCGAGACGGTGGGCGATCTGGGTTGCGAGATCGAGATCGAGCCGGGACGGAACATCGTCGGCAATGCCGGAATTCTGCTGGCGAGCGTGATTTATCTGAAAGAGGGCGAGGGGCGGGATTTCCTGATCGTGGATGCCGCCATGAACGACCTGCTGCGTCCGGCGATGTATAGCGCCTATCACGATATCGTACCGGTTGCGGAGCCCGCTTTGGGCGAGGAATTGCAGGCCTTCGACGTGGTCGGGCCGATCTGCGAAACTGGCGATACCTTCCGGAAAGGGGTTGAGCTTCCGGCTTTGGCCGGGGGCGATCTGGTCGCATTCCGTTCTGCCGGAGCCTATGGGGCGGTGATGGCATCGGAATATAATTCGCGCCCTCTGGTCCCTGAGGTACTGGTGAAAGGCGATCAATTCGCCGTCATCAGGGCAAGACCGACATTTGAGGAAATGCTGGCGCGCGATAGCATCCCCTCATGGCTCTGAGGCGTCACAGGAAGCAAGAAAGAACCAAGGCGGGGGCGCTGCCCGCGGACCCCCGGGATATTTGGATGAAGAAGAAAGGTCGGATCGGCCGCGCTTTGCGCCTGACCCGGCTTGGCATGATATGGGAGCGGGCGGCACGCGCCTTCTGGCCTCTGGCCGGGCTGCTGGCCTGTTTCTTCGCGGTCTTCGCCTTTGGGGGTGTGGCGGCTATGCCGGTTCCGGGCCTGCTTTGGCTGGTGGGGGGCGCGCTGATCGCCTTGCTGGCTGCCGCGATCTGGGGCGGGCTGCGATATCGGCATGTGCGCGAAACCGAGGCAGTCGAGCGGCTGGACCGGACCTTGCCCGGACGTCCTCTGACCGCATTGCGGGATCGGGCCGCGATCGGCGGCGAGGGGGAGCTTTGGCAGGCGCATCTGACGCAGATGCAGGAACGGGCGGCGGTGGCGCGGGCGGTACGCCCCGATGCAGGGCTGACACGGCGCGATCCCTACGCGCTGCGGCTTGCCGCCCTGGTCGCTTTGGTCATGGCGCTGATCTTCGGCGGTACCGAGCAGATGGGGCAGGGGATCTCGGCCCTTGCAGCGACGATCAGCCGCCCGGCCGGGCAGGCGGACGGTATGGCAAGCGGCCCGACATGGGAAGGCTGGGCCAAACCGCCCGATTATACCCGTCGTCCGACGATCTACCTGAACGCGCTGCCCGAGGGCGAAATGCTGACATTGCCCAAGGGCTCGGTGATCAGCTTCCGCCTGTATGATGAGGAGTCACAGGTTACACAGGATATCGGAGCGGCGTTGGGGGATGAAATTCGAGCCGGTGACATCACGGCGGAAAAATCCGGCACCTTCGAGATTGCCGGGCGGCGTTTCGACGTTACCATTCTGCCGGATCAGCCGCCGGTCATTCGTGCAGGCGATTCCGCATCCCGGCGCGCCGATGGCCGTATGGTTCAGCCTTTCGAGGCCGAGGACGATCATGGAGTTGTTTCCGCCAAAGCTCTGATATCGCTGGATATAGAAAATGTGTCGCGGCAATATGGTTTGGCTGCCGAGCCCGAGCCACGCGAAGCCATCGCGCTTGAACTTCCTCTTCCGCGTTCAGCGGATCCGTCCCGGATGAGCGGGCAACTGGTCGAGGATCTCTCGCGCCACCCATGGGCCAATCTGCCTGTTCGCCTGAGCTTGCAGGCCGTCGATGGGATCGGGCAGGAGGGAACGGCCGAGCCGGAGTCGATGGTGCTGCCGGGACGGCGGTTCTTCGATCCGCTGGCTGCGGCCCTGATCGAGATTCGCCGCGATCTGCTGTGGTCGCGAGAGAATGCGAAACGCAGTGCCGAAATATTGCGTGCCGTGACCTGGCAGCCTCAGGGCTTTGTGGAAGAGGGGCTATACTTGCAATTGCGCGGCGCGGTCAGGATTCTGGAAGCCGGACCACTGGATGAGGCCGAGCGTGACAAGCTGGCCGAGGCTTTATGGAAAGCGGCGGTGCAGCTTGAGGATGGCGGGCTGGCCGATGCCTTGGAGCGAATGAAGCAGGCGCAGGAAAAGCTGTCCGAAGCGATCCGCAATGGCGCCAGCCCGGACGAGGTCCAGCGGCTGATGAATGAGCTGAAAGAGGCGACCGACGCCTATACCCAGATGCTGGCCGAGCAGGGGAAAGCCGATCCGGCGGAAAGATTCACCAAGAATCAGGAACGGCAGCAGATCACCGGCGATCAGATCCAGCAGATGATGGATGAGATCCAGCGGCTCATGAATGAGGGCCGTATGGCGGAAGCCCAGCAATTGCTGGAACAGTTCAACCGCATGATGGAAAATCTGCAAGTCACGAATGACGGGGATCCGAACGGGTCGTCGGACGGGCAGGGCAATCGCTCGATGAATGGTCTTGCAGATACTTTGCGTGAGCAGCAGCGCCTGTCCGACGAAGCCTTCCGCGAGATGCAGGAGCAATTCGGTCAGGGCGAGGGGGAATCCTCGGGTAATTCGGAAGAACTGGCGCAGCGTCAGCGTGAATTGCGCGAGGAACTGGGCCAGCAACGTGGTCTTCTGCCGGGCGAAGGAACGCAGCAGGGGGACGACGCGCGCCAGCGTCTGGATGATGCCGGTCGTGCCATGGAAGATGCCGAGGAATCTTTGCGCAATGGCGATCCGGGCGGGGCGATGCAGCGGCAGGCCGATGCGATCCAGTCCATGCGGGAGGGGATGCGCGCCCTGGGCGATATGCTTGGGCAAGACGAGCAGCGGCGTACAGGGGACGATTCGGATCGTGGTCAGGAAGGGTCGGGATCGCAATCCGCTGCGCCAGAGGGTGAGCAGAGGCGAAGTGGTCAATCCGATTCCCGCCAGGGACAAAGCATGCTGGATCCGCTCGGGCGTGAGCAATCAAGTAACGGGAACGTCACCACGCCCGATGGTCGTCTGGCGGAGGGCGACATCGATCCGGCGGCGCGGGCGCGTAGCCTGCTTGATGAAATCCGGCGCCGCAGCGGCGATCAGGAACGGCCGCGCGCCGAGCGGGATTATCTGGAGCGGTTGCTGGATCGATTCTAATCCGGGCGGCCCGATTGACGCCGGATCAATTGCTTTGTGTCAGCCTGGACGTCTGGGTCTGAAGCCAGTCCCGTCCGGTATCGACCATTTCGCGGTATTGTGAAAGCTGTGCGCCGAAACGATCATTATCCGCGAAATCCGGTGCAATGACATAAAGCCCGAAAGCCACAGCGGCGACAGCCAATGCGGTTCCGAACCCGGTGAGATAACCACCATTCTGCGCGCGTTTTCTTGCGATGGTTGTCCCGCCAGACTCGGCCGGAGCGGTGGAGATGGCCGCAATCCCGGCGGATGGAGCAACGGGTTCAGGCAGCTGTTCCGGCTGCGGGTCGTCAAGCGGGATGCTGTGAGGAAGATCGCGGATATCCGGGGTGGGGCCAGCATCGGTTATGGTTGTGGCGGGCCAGTCGTGATCCGGCTGATCTGATGAATTTTCCGTGATCTCCGCCCGACGGGCACGCCTTTCGAATTCGACCTCTTCGCGCAGGATATTCAGAACGCTTTCGGGGATACGGCGAGCCAGTGGGGGCGTTTCGAAATCGCCGGATGGATTGACCGCTTCCGTTTCGCCGGAATCGGAGCCACGCGGCGCGGCATAGCGGATAATGCCTGATTTATCGCCTTCATCCAATTGTCCGGTGCTGACGGTCATGTCTTCGGAACTGTCTGGAGAGTCGCGTTTTTCCGCAATGGCCAGCCAGACATGATCGCAAGACGTGCATTCGACTTGCCGGCCCTCCTTTGGGATCACTCCTTCGGGCAGGTGGTACTCGGTTCCGCATTCCGGACATTGCAGCCTTATTTCACCCATGTCGCCCTCTCGCATTCGTCGTCTGCCTGTTCTATCAAGCGCGGGGCTGGCTTCCAAGCCGCGCTGAGGGACAGATACAGGAGAGTGCGCTTGATCGAGATGCAGGATGTGAGCTTTGGCTATCGCGCGGGCTCCGAACTGTTGTCGGGAATGACGATGAGCTTGCAGCCGGGCATGTTCCATTTCCTGACGGGTCCCTCGGGATCGGGCAAGACCACGCTTCTGCGGCTGTGTTACGCCGATCTGCTGCCCAGCAGCGGGAAGCTGAGCGTTTTCGGGCAAGACGTCGCAGGGCTTTCGCGTGACGGCATCGCCATGCTGCGCCGCCGGGTGGGCGTGGTGCATCAGGATACCCAGTTTCTGGACCATCTGCCTGTCGCGGAAAATGTTGCCCTGCCGTTAAGCGTTTCCGGGCAGCCCGCGGATATCGAGGCGATGCGCGATCTTCTGGGCTGGGTCCAGCTTTCGCAACATGCCCGGGCTTTGCCGCCCTCCCTCTCGGGCGGCGAGCGACAGAGGGCGGCGCTCGCGCGGGCGGTCATCCTGTCGCCCGATGTCGTGCTTGCGGATGAGCCGACGGGCAATCTGGATTGGGACATGTCGATGCGGTTGATGCAGTTGCTTGTGGAATTGAACAAGACCGGCAAGGCAGTGCTGGTCGCCACCCATGACCTGAATCTCATACGTGCCGTCAAGGCGCAGGTCTCGGCACGAGTCCTGCGGATCGCGGGCGGTGGGTTGCAACTTGCGGGGGCGGAACTGTGAGGCAGAGCGAATTCCGAGCGCTGAAACTCAAGGCACTGTGGCAGGGCTTGATCGGGCGTGACGGAGGTGCGGCGAACCGTATCGTGCCGCCGACAGGCTTTACCGCGCATCTGACGTTGTTTTCCGCCGGGGCCATGGCGTTTCTGGCAGTTTTCGCGCTTGCGCTTGCACTTGCGACCGAACGTCTTGCCGATCGATGGGCGTCCGAACTTTCCCAATCGGTGACTGTTCGGGTCAGCGGTCAGCAGCAAGAACAGGAGGCTTTGACGCAATCCGTGCTGGACATCCTTCAGACGACACCCGGCGCGGGGCAGCCCCGGCTTCTGGATCAGGATGAGGTGGGGGCATTGCTGACGCCGTGGTTCGGCCCGGATATGCCGATCGACGCGCTGCCGGTGCCAGATCTGATCGAATTGCCGATTACGGGCACGGATTTCGATGCCGAGGGTCTTCGGCTTCGATTGGAGGGTGAGGCACCCGGCGCGGTGCTGGATGATCATACGGAATGGCGCCGCCCCCTGGTTTCGGCTGCGAACCGGTTGCAGGTGCTGGGCATCATCTCACTGGTGCTGATCACGGCTGCCTCGGCGGCGATGATCACCCTGGCCGCAAAGGCGGCACTGGCTGCGAATGGCCAGGTGATACAGGTCCTGCGGCTGATCGGAGCGCGTGACATCACCATTGCCATCGCCTTTGTGCGCCGCTTTACCCATCGGGCGGCAATTGGCGCGGCCGTCGGCACCGTGCTGGGCATGGCGGCGATTGCTCTGCTGCCCGATATGCAGGCGGCGGGAGGCTTTCTGACCGGGCTTGGCTTTTCGGGCTGGAGCTGGCTTTTGCCGTTTCTTGTTCCGCTGGTGGCGGCCGTGGTGGGTTTCTTCGCAACCCGCTGGGCGGCGCTGAAAATGCTGGAATCGGTCAGATGAGTCGCCATGCCGATTCCCCCGTGCCGGGGAGGTTGGGGCCGTGGCAATATCTGCAGAATGCGCTGTTCTATCTGCATGTAAGTGTGGCGACTCTGCTGATGGGGGCCGTTGGTATCTTGCGGGTCATACGGCATGGCCGGGCTGGCGCGAACCGGGTGGCGACGGGTTGGATCGGCTATGTTCTCTGGGCGGCAAAGCTGCATATGGGAGTGTCTTGCGAGGTGCGGGGCACACCGCCGACAGGCGATTGTATCGTTGCGGCAAAGCATCAGTGCTTTCTTGACATCCTTGCCATCGCACATGCCGTCCCCGAGCGGAATTTCATTATGAAACGCGAGGTGATGCGGGTGCCGGTCATGGGCTGGTATGCCTATAAGGTCGGCTGCATCCCGATTGATCGGACGCGGGGGCGCGATGCGATGCGCGCCATCGGCAGCACGATCAATCGGCGGATTGCAGAAGAGGGGCTTGGACAATTGATCATTTATCCCGAAGGCACACGCACACGGCCCGGAGAGCGCCGAAGCTACAAGCACGGCGTTGGTACGATTCGCGCGGCGACAGGTTTGCCGGTGGTTCCGGTGGCGGTGAACGCGGGTTTGTTCTGGCCGCGGGG
>NZ_QZCG01000012.1 GCF_003591515.1 Paracoccus onubensis | reverse complement strand
GGTTGGAAGGGGGTTGGAACAGGGTTGGAAGGTTTTGGGGCATAGGTTGGAAGGGGGTTGGAACGGTATTATTTTACCGTTGGAAGGGGGTTGGAACATCATTCGACCAGCTCCAAAAACTGCCTGCGTTTGGAGGGTGGCCCATGTTCAGCGGCTCTGATCTTACCCTGCGCGAGCAGTGTCTCCATTGCCGATCTGAATGCCGCCTTGCTGACACCTTCCGCGTCGGGATGCACAGCAAAGACACTCGGTGCATAGGTCTGGCCGCCGCTTGTGTTGACCTTGCGTCCTTGTGCATCAAGGATACGCAGCAGCTTGATAAACACGCGCTCGGCCTTGGCGCCTCTGGCCATGCGATCCAGCCCTGTCTCAGCAGGATCAGCAATGAATACACCATCGCGCCATGTCATGCTGATCTCGCCGCCTGTGCGGCCATAGTTGGCCTTCTTGGTGGACAGCACGCGTGCATCAGGGTTGGCCTCATATCCATCCTCTGAGATGCGTTCGAGGTAAAGCCGCGATCGTACGCTGTTATTCCAGCCCGTGGAGCCGCTTGTGCCGCTGCCACTGTTGAGGCCGGACAAAGACGGATGCGCCAGCAGGATCACCGCGCAGTCATGGCGAATGGCCAGCCCGCGTAACAGACCGATGAAGTGCCGCGCCTGCGCCCTATCATTCTCATTCCCGGGGAAAAGGTCAGCCAAGGTGTCCAGCACCAGAAGCGTCGGCTTTTCCTCATCGAGACGGGCATTCAGGTCAGCGAATAACGGTGATGGTGACAGCACCCCGGAACCGCGGTCCAGATGAGCCAGCAAGGCATCCTCACCAGCGAGACTTCGGATCGTCAGGCGATCAAGGTCACTGAACTGATGGCCAGCGGAGCGTACTATGTCATCAAGCCGCCGGTGCAACTCGGCATCGTCATCCTCGGCACTGACGAATAAGGTCCCTCCCCCTGTCACCTGCCGTTCCAGCCATTTGCCGCCTGTAGCAACAGCGCAGGCCAGTTGCAGGGCCAGGAGCGATTTTCCCGTACCGCCGTCACCTCCAAGCAGTGTCACGGTTCCAGAAGGAACCAGATCGCGGACCAGCCAGTTGCGAAGCGGAACCTCCATACCTTGCAGTGAGGCAGCGGAATAGAACTCTGATGCCCGGGGCGTGGGATCTTCGGTATAGGGATTGTGCCGATCCTGTTGGTCCAGGTGGGCGAATACATTCAAGCGGCGCTCCTTTCCTGAACATAGGCAAGGAATGCGTTCTGATCACGGACGCTGAGACGGTTGAAACAGGCGAGACAGTAAGCCTTATGCTCGACCGGTCTGGCGTATGCCGCCCAATCGGTCGCCTCGGCCATTACGCTGCCAAAAGCCGGGATCGGTGCGCCTGCGCTGTAGAAATCCGTCAGAAATTCGAGAACCGGGATTCTATCCTCCGGGGCGCAATCGTGGATTGCCATCGCCGCCGCCTTCGCCTTGTCGTGCCGATCGATATTCTCGGTGAACCATTGGTTCCATTCTGCAAGGTCGCTGAACGGTTCGGCTGTGAATTGCGTGATCGCAATCATCAGACCACCCCTCAGTCACGCAGCAACAGGGCGCGAGGCCAGCCAGTCGGCAATCTCGTCCTCGGCCCATGCGACCGCCTTGCGGGTCAACTTGATCGGGCGCGGAAACTCTCCCTCACTCATCATGCGGTAAATAGTCGAGGTAGAAAGGCCGGTCATGGTCTCCACCTCAGGGCGGCGAATATATCGCTTTCCCATCGGTCACTCCTGCGATTGTTTGACAACTGCTGGAATGATGGGGGTATAACTTATACAATTAAATGAGACAGAAAGGACAATAATGGACAGGCAAGAATATCGGCGGTTTAGTCCATTTTGTCCTGATTATTGTCCAAAGCGCGCTTGATAGTCTTTTGGCTAATCCTTCTCCCGGCCACTTCTTCTATCTGATCCTCAACAACAGACCAATGTGTAGAACCATGCCCGTTAGGATATGCAAGTTTATAAGCCTCAAGTGCAATATTTTGCAGTTGAGGTCGTCCTTTTCGCCCTATAGCGTTATTGGATGCGTTGACCTCGAACCTTGGATAATCAAAACCAATTCCAGACAAAAGCTCGTCAATATCTTTTGGGAACTCATCGGGCTTAACACAGATCGCCCACCCATCGAAATTTCTCACAATACGCAATAAATTAGACAGTTCCTCTTCCGAAAAATCGACAGCAATTCGTGAGATACGATCCTCAGTGACATCGATTGTGGAGGTGTGGAAATCGCAGAATGTAAATCGTTCAAATGGATCAGAATTCGATGGCCGCTTACCAAGTGAATCTGTATTTTCTAACGCACGATGAAAAGGCACCGTCAACTCACCACTATACCCCTCAACGTCAGGAAATTCCCAATCATACCAGTTGAGTTGATCCCGATGTGTCAAAAACGGAGTTGAAATCTGCATCACCTGGCCATGCGGCGCAGCTGCGTAAATCGTATAACTGTTAATTGTTCTCGCGATCATCCACGCATTCAGAACTTCTCGCGCACAAAAAGATTTTAATGCAAAGCCTTTTGTGGGTTTCCAACCTGCATCGAGGCGCCGTGTATTCTCGCACGCCCAAGCGGAAATGCTGGCATCGTATATCTGCGAAATAACAACATCAAATGGGATAAAACCTTCCGGCGCAAACATCAGCCAATCCTCACAACCTTGGCGCTATCCTGCGCGAGATACCTTGCCCATGCGTCCATCATCTTGCGCCGCTTCTCGAACAGGTCGCTGCGGGCATAGGCTCTTTCAGTCTCATCCCCTGACAGGTGCGCCAGGACGGCCTCGGCCACCTCGCGGGGGAAGTTCGTCTTTTCCTGCGCCCATGTGCGGAAGGACGTGCGGAAGCCGTGAATGTCCACATCGAAGCCGTTTTCGCGGATCAGCTTGAGCAGCGTGGCGTCTGACAGCGGCTTGCCCTTCTTGGTGCCGGGGAACACCAGATCATCATCCAGTCCCCCTGCCCGTTCCAGCACCGCCATCGCGCGGGCGGACAACGGTATGCGATGAGGCCGATCCATTTTCATTCGATCGGCCGGAATTTCCCAGACCTTGGCCGTCATGTCGATCTCTGACCAGCGGGCTTCGCGCACCTCGACCGATCGTACGCATGTCAGCACCAGCAATTCAAAACACAGCTTGGTCGATAGGCCGGCGCTTGTCGCGGCGACTGTATCGAGGCAGCCCGCGACCTGATCATATGGCAGGGATTTCCGGTGCGTCGTCTTAGCCGTCTGCTTAGGCAGGCCTTTATCTACCGAATCAACGGGATTGTCCCTGCGCCAGCCCTTAGCGATGCACCATTTCATGACGGTGCCGATCCGCTGTTTCACCCGGCGTGCGGTTTCAGCCTTGGTCAGCCAGATCGGTTGCAGGACGGCCAGAATATCGCCTGAGGTCACGTCCGGCACCTTAGTCGATCCCATCGTGGGAAAGGCATAGGTCGCCAGCGTGTTGAGGAATTGATCGCCGTGCTTGGGGTTCTTCCAGGTCGGCAGGTGGATGCGGTGAACCTCGCGGGCCGCTTCCTCGAATGTCAGGACTGCCTTTGCCTCTCTGCGCTCCGCCAGAGGATCGCCACCGGCTCGGGCCAGCTTGCGGTTCTCATAGGCCGCGATCCGGGCATCAGCCAGCGACACGAAATCAAGACTGCCGAGGCCGAGTTCACAACGCTTTCCGTTGATGACAATGCGCTGGACCCAGAACTTGCCACCGGGCTTATCGACCCGCAGATAGAGGCCGTGGCCGTCGAAATATTTCCCCGGCTCGGTGACGGTCTGCACCATGCGGGCGGTGAGTGTTTTAGCCGGTTTGCGCAACAGGTATCCCAACCTTTCTTTCCGCCATAACTTCCCCCACTTGGCGCGGGAACAACATGAACATTAACGGAACATGCGGGAACAACGCAAGAGAAAATATCCAATCAATTCTATGTACTTAGGAAGGTTACGGAACGTGCAGGTATTTAGTTACCTTTCCACCGCCTCCGCCATTTCCAATTGAAACCGCAACAAATTCAAGCGAAGCGCATAATCCAGTTCTCGATCAGATCATACTGAACCCGCTTGGCTTTCCGGGTCCAGCCGATTACGCCGGAGGGAAGGTCCTGCCCTTGTGTTGCTGCGTGCCGGTCCGGGTCAGAACAGAGAATCGCGAAAGCCAACCTGCGACCGGAAGGCGCGGTCGCAAATCCTGCCAGATTCGAGACGAAATTGAGCGTGCCAGTCTTGGCGACCACCTCTGCCATCGTCTTCGTATCGGTCTTCACGGATTCGGCCAACGGATCATGTTTGAGAAAATCCTGGAGTTTCGCGTCCAGTCCCGGGCCGGCCATCAGCCTTGTCATGGCTGCCGCGGTGACCCTGCTATCCGCGGACAGGCCGGAATGATCCGCCAGCGTCATGTCCGCAGGCTGGATCCGGGTTTCCACCCATTGCTGCATCAACTCCGCCGAGCTTTTCAGATCGGGTGCGGAACTGGCATGAAGCCCAATCACCTCGGCGGTCAGATTGGTCGAATAATACAGCATATCCCTGACGATTTCGCCGAGTGGCGGGCTTTCATGGATGGCAATCTCTTCACCCGCCGGAATGTCCTGAATCACCTCGGGGGAAGGCAGGACCAATCCACTGGCGCGACACAAGGTTTGGAACACATCGCCGGCATATAGTTCGGGCCGGCGCACAGGCAGCCAGCGACTCCCTGCCTGCCCCATGGCCGAACGGTCAACGGTCCAGATTTCATGGCCTCCGTCAAAGCGATAGCTGAACAGGTCCGATTGCGCGGCAGCTTGGGCGGTAACGGTATAGGCACGCGGCGAGTTTCTGGCGGCGCGCGCCTCCAGAGACATCTGATAATCGCCATTTGCCCGGCGCCAGCCAAGATGCACGCGGTTGAAATTCAGGATCATCCCCGAGAGTGCCGGGTTATAGGCGAGATGATCTTCCTGCGGTGGCGCGATCTCTTCGATCCGCGGCAAGGCACCGCCCCAGACCGCGAATCGCTGGGGTGATGTTGTCCCCGCCTTTGTCAGATCGTCCGCAAGACTGGCCAGATCGTCGCTGGAAAGAACCGGATCTCCGCCCCCGGCCAGTATCAGCATCCCGTCCGAGCGCAGCACGCGGGTGCGAAACCGATGCGACGCGCCCAGCCGGTCAAGCGCATAAAGCGCGGTTATGGTCTTGAGCGTGCTGGCAGGAGGAACGGGCACAGCGCCCTCATGTTCCTCAAGCATCTGTCCTGTCGCCGGATCAAAAAGAGCGTAACGGACCCGCCCCGGCAGATCTGCGGCGGCGATAACCGCCCGGCTATCCGGCAACGGCCTGACGGGCGGCCTTGCGGCAAGCCCCTGCCCCGGGATCGCTTTGACCTCAACGTCCTGCGCAAAGGCGCCTTGCGCCGTCAGTCCAAGAGCAACGGCACCCTGAAGCAACTCGCGTCGTGAATACCGTCTCATCCTGTTTCCTCAGTTTGCGGGCTGCGCCCCAGCCGAATAAGTGTCGAAGACAAATGCGACATCGGCAAATTCGCCAGAACCCAGGCAGGTGTATTCATGACCGGCAACAGGCGGGCATTCGCCTCGGGCAGCCGCCACCGGCGCAATATTCGCGCAGTCCGGGATCTTCGTGCCGCCAGACGCGATCCCGGCCGCGCCAGTACTCCCAGCGGAACACGCTGCGCGATCTCGTTCCAGCGATCCCAGCGATCGAATTGCACCAGATTGTCCGAGCCCATCAGCCAGACGAAATGCACGCCCGGACATTGCCGTTGCAGCGCGGCGATCGTGTCCACGGTCAGCCGGGTTCCCAACTGTGCCTCGATATCGGTTATATCCACCTTTGGATGACGCATAAGCTGCCGGGCCTTGTCGATCCGCGCATCGATCGGTGCGGGGCCTTGCGTCTTGAGCGGATTTCCGGGGCTGACCAGCCACCATACCCGATCGAGCCCAAACCGGCACAGGGCGTTTTCGGTGATATGGACATGTCCTTCATGGGCTGGATCGAAAGATCCGCCCAACAGGCCGATACGCATTCCCGGCAAGACAAGGGGTGTTTTTGCGATCATCCGCTCGATTTATCCAATCGGGCGGGTAATGCCAACGCAGGATCTTGTCAGCGATCACTATTGCCAGATCGTTCCGCTATGCGGCCGAAGGTAAGGATTTTCGGATAGGTTCAGTACCGTCACCTGCCCGCCGCCACTTCGCTTTGAACCGTCAAGCGCCGCCTCGGCATCCGACAGCATTGCTTCGAGATTTCGACCAGGACCGACACTCGACATGACAATACCCCAACTGGCGGCGACGTGGCAGTAAGACTCCCCGCAAGGAACAGGCTTTGCAATGGCCGAGGCAATACGCTCGCATAGTGCCCGTGCCTGCATTCCGTCGTGAATATTGGGCAGGATCAATGCGATCCGGTTCCATTCCAGCCTTGCCGCGATATCGCCCTTTGCCACCGCATCGCCGATGATCCGCCCAACCTGCGCAATGATCCGATGACCTGCCACGTGGCCGTAAAATTCCACCATTTCATCAAGATATTCCAGTTCCAGCAGCGCCAGCGCAAAACCGTATTCCTTTTTCAGGTCGCTGCCCGGCATGCCAAGAAATGCCTTTTCGAAACCTTGAACGTTCAGCAATCCGGTCAATGGATCCATCATTGCACGGTTATCCGCGTTCTGTTGCGCCCGGCGACGATCCTGTTCCAGTCGCGGCAAATTCCGCATGACTGAAAGATTGGCGTCATGCAGGAAAACCAGCTCGGATGCGAGGCTGGAGGCCGGAAAATCGGAAATGTCCAGTTGCAGCTTCTTTATCGCATCAGGCAGCCCCGCCCCAAAGCTTAAATCCAGAAGAAGCCGATCCGCCCCGATCCGGACCGGATGAGCATATAATGTGATCTGCGCAGATCCGTTCAGGCGAAGCTCCAATCGAAGACCACGCCGAGCGGCATCATCCAGAACCCCCACCGCCAAGCCGTCGCAAACCGGATGAATGATTGTGAAGGCCTCGTCCAGGTTGCTGGCATGGGCAGGCAGGAACTTCCGTAATGTCGGCCCTGCGCCCAACAGGTTTCCCTGCCCGTCCACGATAAGATGCATTGGCAGCAATATCGAGATAGCGTCGTCGCTTATGGTGAACGAAGCTGTTTTCAATTCGTCCTTCATGGCGTTTTCACCTTCAGAATTGCCGTCATTGCAACCGATGGCCGAAATTGCGGCCTGCGTGGCCCTCACCTGGATTTCGACGTGGTTTTCACCTGCAACGATCCCGGTATCTGCCTCGTAGTCCTTTGCCATCACGCGCAGCATTCCGGCCAGAAGATCGCTCCACCCGCCCCGACCCGGGGGAAGTTCCACGGATACCGCCTTGCCCCCGGCACTGCGGACCCGAAGCTGGGGAATGGCGGCTTCGCCCAATACCAGACGCAGGCGATCCGGAAGCATGCCGAGATTGGTCAGAAACTCGCTGAAATCGCGCCCCATGACGCGCAGCGCGTTCCGAACCGGTTCTATACGCGCGATCCATTCGCCAAAATCGCCGAATATTTCGGTCTCGGGCTTCCCCAGCAGATGCGCCGCCTTGGAAATCAATGCGATACCGTCTCGGGCCGAGAAGGATGAGAAATGACAGTCGGCTTCCATGGCCGCATGGGCAGAATCCAAAAACTGGCGACCGTGATTTTGCCGCATATAGGATTCGATAGAGTGTCGGACCAGCCAGTTCATGAATATCTCCGCTGGAACGATCAATAATCCCTATCTGTAAAGGAAGTACGAAAGGCGACGCAGAAAACTCAGTCCGGCTCCCAACCGAAACTGCCCGGTCCGCCAATCACCGTACGGGCGGCCAGAACTTCCTCGGGACGGATGCCGATCGCCTGGGAAAAATCCAGTACCCGACGATCATCTTCCAGCAGGAAATCAAGCAAATGCGCATGAAAATCCGGGCTTTCGGCCGCCTTGCGCAATGTTTCGGGATCAAGGCCGCTGCTGGCGAATAATGCAGATACCAGTTCGGGGCGGGCGGCGATATGGGAGAGAGCCTGCAATGCAAGCTTTTCCGCCGCTTGGATGCTATAGCTCATTTCTCCTCCGAAAGGTTGAGACTCTGCGGCATATCTGCACAGTATTACTGCTAACTATGGCGGTGCCAGCGTCAAGACGTTATGTTGAGCCCAGGCTCCGACGGCCGTGCGAGCGAAGGAATATGCTGCGATGACCCAAACCGATACAAACCTGTCTGCCGTACAGGAACGCCCCCTGCGCGAGGCGATGATGCGCGGGGTGAAAGGTCGTTGTCCTTCATGCGGCGACGGCAGGCTGTTCAGTTCTTACCTGAAAGTCGTGGATCATTGCCCGAATTGCGGCGAGGCATTGCACCATCAGCGCGCGGATGACGGGCCGGCATATCTGACGATCCTTCTGGTCTCGCATCTTGCTGCGCCGCTGCTTCTGGCCTCTTATATCGCGTGGCGGCCGAGTGCGATGACAATGATCCTGATATTCGGGCTTGGAACCGTGATCCTTTCGCTTCTTCTACTGCCACGGATCAAGGGTGGCATGGTCGGGCTGCAATGGGCACGGCGCATGCATGGGTTCAGCAAAGATTCCGGAACCGCCCCCGGAACCCTCTCATCATGAACCAACTAGAAAATCCGCCGATCCGGGACGCCGCAACGATCATTCTGGTCAGGCGTGATGAAGGCGGCAGTTCTGTTCTGATGGGTATGCGCGGGGCGAAGGCAGCCTTCATGCCCTCGAAATACGTCTTTCCGGGCGGCGCCGTCGATCACGAGGATGCGGCAAGCCCTCTTGCCCGCCCGATTGGCGAACTGCACCGGCAGCGCCTTGTTGCCGAGCCGCGCGAAGGCATATCACCGGATCCGCATGCCATTTCCGCCGCCGCCCTGCGCGAGCTGGCCGAAGAAACCGGGCTGCTGATCGGCTTGCAGGACGGTCCGCAAAGCACATGGCCGGGATATGCCGAAACCGGCCTGAGTCCGGATGCCTCGCAATTGCACTATGTCTTTCGGGCCATTACCCCACCCGGTCGGCCCCGGCGTTTCGACGCACGGTTCTTTGTTGTCGATGCGCATAGGATCAGCGGCAATCCGGATGATTTTGGCCGCGCTTGTGACGAGCTTTCGCATCTTCACTGGGTTCCGCTGGCAGAGGCGAGAACGTTGAATCTTCCCTTCATCACGGAAGTCGTGCTGGCCGAGATCACCGAGTTGACCGGATCGGTCCCCTATCATGCGCCGCTTCCGCAGCCCGATACCGTACCCTTCTTCGACAATCGCACCGCATCGCCGCGTTTCGCCCAGATTGCATAGGGCCTTGCCGTTTTTCTCAGCGGGACCGCGTCGTTCGGAATGCGTTTCCGCCCGGTAGCCAGCAGAAGAAATCCGCTCCTTCTGCCGCGCTGTACCGGTTTGCAATCACGCCGGCGCGTTTGGCTTATCCGGCATCAGGATCAGACGTTGCACGTGATCGACGTGATCGCCAAGCTGATGATCGATCATGACCAGGCGCTTGGCATAATGGGCACCGGGATATTCCCAGGTCATGCCGATACCCCCATGCATCTGGATCGCGTCTTCCGCAATTTTCCGCCCCATGCGTCCGATCAGGTTCTTGGCCTGCGATACCCTGCGGGTCTGATCGCTGCCTCCGAATGCCGCTACCGCAGCGATGGTGATCGAGCGGCATTGCTCCAGTTCCACCAACATATCCACGACCCGGTGCTGCAGGGCCTGGAACGCGGCAAGCGGCCTGTCGAATTGCTGGCGTTGCTTCAGATAATCCACGGTCAGATCAATCAACCGGGTCATCACACCGACCGCCTCGGCACAAAGCGCGATGCGGCCAAGATCAAGCGCGTCCTCCAACGCCCCGCAGCAATCGGCGGAAACGCATTCTGCGGGCAGATCGTCCATGATCAGATCGGCGATATTTCCGCCATCAACCATGGTGGCCGAAATCAGTTCGGGATTTTCGGGCAGGAACAGCCCGATACCGTCATCCGTGCGGGCCGCGACCAGAAGGTGATCCGCCCCGGCCGCACCATATACAGCCGATTTCCGTCCGGTCAGACGCCATCTGTCGCCGCTCTTCCGCGCGTCCGCCTCGAGATAAGAAAGATCGCAAGCCACCTGCGGTTCATAGACGGCAAGCGCCGTCCGGGCGGTTCCGGCAACAATATCGCCAACCATTTCACGGCGGCCCAGTGCCGCCAGCAGGCGAATGCCAAGCAACGTCCCCAGCAGCGGCTCGGCGCAGAGACCGCGGCCGACTTCCTCGAAGATGACAAGGACGTCCTCGGGGCTGCCCCCGAAACCGCCCTGCTCTTCCGTTACGAAAGCGCCCATCACACCCAGATCGGCCAGACCCGACCAGATTTCCGGCGAATGCCAAGGTTCGGCATAGACCTGTTTGTTGCGGGTTTCGAACTCGTAATTATCGGCCAAAAACCGGCGCAGACTGTCCGCCAGCATCTGGTGGTGGTCAGAGAGGTTGAAATCCATTCACATCACCCCCGGAACAGTTCTTTGGCAACGATATTGCGCTGGATTTCATTCGAGCCGCCATAGATCGACAATTTGCGGTGGTTGAAGTAAACCGGTGCCGCGCGGGCCGCCTCTACCGGCACCGCCAATTCGTTTTCGGAAAGCTCCGAAGCCATCGGCGCTGCATTGTGGCCCAGGGCGGAGCGATACAGATCCTGAATGGCCTGCCGGACCTGCGTGCCTTTCAGTTTGAGCATCGAGCTTTCCCTTCCGCCGGCCGCACCCTCGCGGGCATTGGCAAGCATCCGCAGATTGGTGATGCGCATCGCTTCAAGTTCCGCCTCGATCTCGGCAGCACGGGTGGCATAAACAGGATGATCCGCTATCCGTTTTCCATCACGGGTGATCTGGCGGGACAGGCGGTGATAGCGTTCCATATCCTTGATAGAGAACCCGGTGCCGGCGATATTCGTCCGCTCATGCGTCAGCAGATATTTGGCGATGGTCCAGCCCTGGTTTTCTTCACCCACAAGATTGGAAACGGGAACACGGACATCGGTAAAGAACACTTCGTTCACTTCGCTTCCGCCCTCGATCAGCCGGATGGGACGCATCTCGATACCGGGAGTATTCAGGTCCATCAGCAGAAAACTGATACCCTCCTGTGGCTTTCCTTGGGTCGAGGTCCGGACAAGGCAGAAAATCCTGTTCGCGTGCTGGCCCAGCGTGGTCCAGGTTTTCTGGCCATTGACAATGTAATGATCGCCGTCCCGGACCGCCCGTGTCTTCAGGCTGGCCAGATCCGATCCCGCGCCGGGTTCGGAATAGCCCTGGCACCACCAGTCGCTGCCATCCAGAATTCCGGGAAGGATATCACGTTTCTGCTCTTCGGTGCCGAACTTGAACAGAACCGGGCCAAGCATGTTCAAACCGAAGGGAAGCAGGCGCGGTGCGGAATGCAATGCGCATTCCTCTGCGAAGATATGCCGTTCGACAGCATTCCAGCCGGTGCCGCCATATTCCCTGGGCCATGTCGCCGCAAGCCAGCCGCGTTCGTGGAGGATGGACTGCCAGCGCAACAGATCCTCTTTTGTCAGTTCCTTGCCGGCAGAAACCTTCTCGGCAAGCTCATCGGGCAGCTTCTCCTTCAGGAAGGCGCGGACCTCATCGCGGAAAGCACGTTCTTCGGGGGTGAATTCCAGATCCATTGACCTATTCCCTGTTCAGGTCGGCGAAGCTGCGGCCCGTTTCGGCCAGTTCCCGCAAAAGCGCAGGGACCTGCCAGTAATGGGGATCCTCTTTCGCATATTCCTCGATCCTCCTGACCAGCTCCATCGCGCCGATCTGATCGGCATAATTAAGCGGTCCGCCACGGTGCCGGGGAAAACCATAGCCGAACAGGAACACCGCATCGACATCGACGGGCCGCTGGGCGATGCCCTCCCTGACGACGCGGGCTGCCTCGGAGATCATTGCCGTCATGTAGCGGGCCACGATATCCTCATCGCTGAATTCGCGGGGTGCGATGCCCTGCTCTGCCCGCTCGCTCTCGACGATTTTCACGACATCCGGATTCGGTGTGCGATTGCCGGGATCGTCATAGAGATAATATCCTTTCCCGGTCTTGCGTCCGAACCAGCCCTGTTCACATATGCGGTCGGCAATCCTGACATAGCGTTCCTCGGGCGGGCGGGTCGGTGCCTTGCGCTTCCGCGTCGCCCAACCGATATCCATCCCGGCCAGATCGGCGACGGCAAATGGCCCCATGGCGAAGCCAAAATCTTCAAGCGCATGGTCGATCTGCTCGAATGAAGCGCCATCAAGCATCATGTAATCGGCGGCTTTCCGGTAATGCGCCAGAATGCGATTGCCGATGAAGCCGTCGCAGACACCCGAACGAACCGCCACCTTCTTCATCCTTGCGGCCAAAGCCCAGGCGGTCGCGACGATCTCGGGCGCCGTCTTATCGCCCACCACCACCTCCAGCAGGCGCATGACATGCGCGGGCGAGAAGAAATGCAGGCCAATCACGTCCTGCGGGCGCGATGTCATGGCGGCGATGTCGTTCACATCCAGATAAGATGTATTCGTACCCAGAACCGCGCCGGCTTTGCAGATCCTGTCCAGCTTGCCGAAGATCTCTTTCTTGACGCCGATATCCTCGAAAACCGCTTCGATGACCAGATCGACCTGCGCGAGGCTTTCCAGCTCCGTCGTTGCGGTCAAGGCTGCTGCGGCCTTGTCGCGGGCCTCGGCGGATAATTTGCCGCGTTTGACCGCACCGTCAAGATTTCTGGTGATCGCGGTCTTGGCGGCATCGGCACGGTCCTGTGCCATTTCGACCAGCGTGACCGGGATCCCCGCGGTCAACAGCGCAGTCGCGATTCCCACGCCCATCGTGCCCCCACCGATAACACCGGCGCTCGCAATCTCCCGGGGAACCGCGCCGGCCTCGGGGATATGTTTGACCGCCCGCTCGGCATTGAATGCATGGATCAGCCCCTGACGGTCGGGGCTTGCCATCAGCTCCATGAACAGCGCCCGCTCGGCCTGCAGCCCCTCGGCAATGGGTTTGCCCGCATGTCCGATGGCCTGCACCGCCTTGATCGGGGCTTCGAGCGCCGGGCGCCTGCTGCGCAGTTTCTCAAGCGCAGCGTCGATCATCGCGGAATCCGGCGTCACGGAAATCTCGCCTGTCCGGCGGGTTTTCAGCTCTCCCGCCAGTACGGCCTGCGCGGCAGCCAAAGCTGCCTCACGCGGTTGACCTTCCCCCATCCGGTCCAGAATGCCCAGTTCATGCGCCTCGGATATCGGCAAATGGCGGCCCGTGCTGATGATCTCGATCGCGTTCTGTAGCGGGATCAGGCGCGGCAGACGCTGCGTCCCGCCCGCACCGGGCAGGATGCCCAATGTCACCTCGGGCAATCCGACACGCCCTCCCGGCAGACCAATGCGGGCATGCGAGGCAAGCGCAAGCTCCAGCCCGCCGCCGAATGTCGTGCCATGCACAACCGCCACTACCGGCTTTTCGCTGGCCTCGACGATATTCAGCACGTCGGGCAGAGACGGTTCAATCGGAGTCTTGCCGAATTCGCGGATATCGGCACCAGCCGACAGTGCCCGGCCCTCGCCATAAATCGCAATAACCCTGACCGATGCATCTTTCGTCAGCTGCGCAATCGCATCGACAAGCCCCTGCCGGACGGCCGCACCAAGCGCGTTTACGGGCGGATTGTTCAGGCCAATCAGGCCGATCTCGCCCTGTGTCTCGACCTTCACCGGTGATTCATTCTGACTCATCATTCCCTCCGTTCCGCTGTTTCAGCCAACCCGCTCGATAACCATGGCGATCCCCTGCCCCACGCCGATACACATCGACAGGCAGGCATAGCGTCCACCCATGCGCTCCAGCTGCCGCATCGCGGTCAGGACGATCCGCGCGCCCGAGGCACCCAGCGGATGACCCACCGCAATCGCGCCGCCATTGGGGTTCAGGCGGCTGTCGTTCGGATCGAGTTCCAGCTGTTTGCAGCAGGCCAGCACCTGGGAGGCAAAGGCTTCGTTAATCTCGATCAGGTCCATGTCCTTCATGGTCAGCCCCGCACGCTCAAGCGCCTTGGGTACCGCAAATCCCGGCCCGATCCCCATGATCCGGGGCGGTACACCCGCAATCGCGCCCGAAACGATCCGCGCGCGCGGCCGTGGACCCAAATTCTTCGCGCCGATCAGCAGCGCGGCTGCCCCGTCATTGACGCCAGAGGCATTCGCCGCCGTCACGACCCCGCCTTCATAAAGCGGCTTCATCGAGGCCATCTTTTCCAGTGACGTATCCGGTCGCGGATGCTCATCCGCATCGACCATTGTCACCGCGCCTTTCCGGCCCGGAATCTCGATGGGCAGGATCTCGTCCCTGAAAAAACCATCCGCCCGCGCAGCTTCGTATTTCTGTTGGCTCGCATAGGCGAAAGCGTCACATGGCTCGCGGCCGATCTCGTAATCGGCGGCCAGATTATCCGCTGTCTCCGGCATCGCGAAATCGCCGAATTGCTTGGCGAACGCCTTGTTGGGGAAACGCGTGCCGATCGTCGAATCGTACATCTGTGCCTGACGACCCCATGCGCTTGACGATTTGCCGATCACGAAAGGCGCGCGCGTCATGCTTTCGGTCCCGCCCGCCACATATAACCCGGCCTCGCCCAAGGTGATCGACCGCGCCGCATCCAGAGCCGCAGACATGCCCGAGCCGCAAAGCCGGTTGACGGTCAGCCCGCCCGCCTCCATCCGGACACCACCGAGAAGGCCCGAAAATCGCCCCACATTGCGGCTGTCCTCGCCAGACTGGCAGACATTGCCAAGAATGACATCCTCGATCCGGTCGACGGGCAGATCCGAACGCTCGACAAGAGCGCGGATAACCGTTGCGGCCAGATCGTCGGGACGAATTCCGGCCAAAGCGCCCGCATGGCGCCCGAAAGGGCTGCGCAGCCCATCGTAAATATACCCTTCAAGCATGGTCGTCCCACTCCTTCCTGTCTTGTTGCGCCCTGAAATGCTTCGACCGTCTGTTCCTAGGTACCATGCCTGCCATGATCCCCTTATGCAGGGATCAGAATATCAGAATGCCGGCCATCGATCAGGACCGCGCCGAAGATCTGCAACTTGTAACTCTGGCACTGGCAGGGATCCCTGCGATGATCGTCATACCCTCTTCCCGCAGTTTCCGGACCGGCCTGTCACGAGATATATGCGAACTTTCGTTTCGCATAGCGAACGATTATTGAATGAGGCACGCCGAGTCAATTGTACCGCGATGCAAAATATTCGTTCGCCATACGAAACATCTTGAAATCCATCGCTTCGTGCTAAAGACTGGAAAACCAGTCAAATAGCCAACTGCTGCTTCGGCCCCCCTGGAAACGCTGCCGGGGTTGACAGAAGCCACCAGAATCCGAACGAACCCCCTAAGGTTAATCTCCCATGTTGACCTTATCTCAGCAACGAAGAACGGAAGCGGTGAAAATATCACCCGAGCACAAGATGACCCGGATTACAGACCACATGGATGAGGATGAATCCTCCGACCGGCAATTCGTCAGTGCATTGGCGCGAGGGCTCGATATCCTTGGTTGCTTTCGTGCCAGCGATCGCTATCTGTCCAATCACGAAATCGCGGCACGCACCGGTCTGGCAAAACCCACGGTATCGCGCCTGACCTATACGCTGACTCGGACTGGTCATCTGCGGCGGGACGCTTCAAGCGGCGAATATCGCCTTGGGGCACAGGTGCTGCAACTCGGATTCAGTGCCCTTGCCGCCACCGACCTTTCCGACCGTGCGGGTCCCGATATGGACAGGCTTGCGAACGGCCCAAATCCCTATGTCACGATTGCCCTGGCCGAGCGCAGCCGGAACAGGGCCATCTATCTTGCCGTCAAACGCTCGCAACAGGCGGTTGCCCTGTCGCTGAATGTTGGCGCAAGACTGCCCCTGTTCTACTCGGCCATCGGACGCGCCATCATCGCAAGCATGGATGAAGCCGGGCGGGAAGAGGCGCTGGCAGAGGCAATCGCCGAATTTCCCGAACAGCGCGAGCGGATGGAACATAGTCTTCGCAAGCTGCTGCAGGATTACGAAAACTATGGCTATTGCACAGGTTTTGGCGATTGGCGGGCCGAAATCACCGGGATCGCCGCGCCATTGCGGTCATTGGACGGCACGAGCGTTTACGGATTGAATGTTGGCGGCCCGTCATTTCTTGTTACTCCGGAAGAACTCCACCGGGATTATGGTCCCGCCCTGCTGGAAGCTGTCGACAGACTGGGTGGAACAGGATCAGCGACAGGCGATGTTATCCATGCCCCGGCCAGACGACGATGATACTGCGCCACGCTGCCCCGGACATCTGCGCCGCGGCAATACAGGCACGTCAAAGCCAGCGGGCATCCCAGACGCCCGAATCCACCAGCTGTTTCACCTGACTGATCAACGTCTCTGCAAACCGCTTGATCAGCATGCTTTCGCCATAGCGTTCGGGTGTCCACAGAACGACGTTCCGTCCCAATTCGGGCGAGATGATCGGACGGGCAATGATTTCGTTGCGGTCCTGCATCTTCCGGAACGCGGCACGCGACAGAATGGTATTCCCATGGCCCTGCCGCACCAGGCTGAGCATGACCTGCACGATATCGACCTCGAGCACGACATCGGGGGTGATCCCCTGCTGCGCGGCCGCCGCTTCCAGCAATCGGCGCAGACTATGGGCCGGTGTGGTCAAGATCAGCGGCTGTGCAAAAGCTTCGCTGAACGTAATCGGGGCCGATATGCCTTCGGGCACAGCCGGACACAGCAGGTAAAGCTGTTCGTAGACCAGTGGCCGCGCGTGGCGATCATTGACGGGACCCATCTCATAGGTGATGCCCAGATCGATCGTGCCGCGTTGCAGCCATTCCTTCACATGGCCGGTAAACCCCGAAGCGATCCGCAGCCGGACATGCGGATAGCGCGAGATGAAATGCGCGATCAGCGGCTCGGCCAATATCTCTGCCACAACCGGAGGAAGGCCAAGCGTCAATGTGCCGCGCAATTCTCCGTCATTGCCGGGCAGGTCGCGCAGGATACCGTCGGCATCGGCCAACAACCGTTCGGCCCGCGCCAGAAGCCGCTCCCCCTGCTCGGTCGGCTCGACACCACGGCCGTGACGACGCAGAAGCGCCACGCCCAGTTCCTCTTCAAGTGCCTGAACCTGCCGACTCAGCGCCGGCTGGGCGATATTCAACCGCTCGGCAGCTGCGGTGATGCTGCGCATTCGGCAGATACGGACAAAATTTCGAAGCTGACGCAATTCCATGATGCCGTCATGCTATCGCTGATAGATCCTCAATGCATTTGAAATATGGCCCGAATGCGACAAAACTGCGCAATACTGTATGAGCCGCCGACTGAGGAGGAGCGCGGCAAACCATGGGCGCAGGGCAAATGCCTGAACAACAAAACGACGCCTGAAAAACAATGGGGGAGGAATACCATGATTATCACCAGATTTCTGGGGGTGACCGCATTGGCACTTGGAATTGTGCCGGCCGCGGCGCAGGAACTGCCAAGAACAATGGTCTGGTCGGCCTATGATGTCGGCTCCGCCGGATATGCCGAAGCTTCGGCGATAGCGGATGCATTCGGCAAGAAATTCGGCACCAAGATCCGCATTCAGCCGTCGGGATCATCCGTCGGCCGTTTGCAGCCCGTCCTGACCGGACGCGCCGATTACGGTTTCCTCGCAACCGAATCTTTCTTCGTTTCCGAAGGCGAATTCGACTTCTCGACACCGGAATGGGGGCCGCAGGATCTGCGCGCGATCGCAGGGCGGCCCGCGTCATTCGCCATGGTCACGGCGGCCGACGCGGGAATCGAGCAGGTTGCGGATGCCAAGGGCAAGCGCGCGGCCTTCGTGGTTGGCAACCCTTCGGTCAACCTCAAATGTGAAGCGATTCTCGCTTTCGGCGGATTGACGACCGACGATGTCGAGGTGGTGATGTTTCCAACCTATGCCGCCGCCATGTCATCGATGACGAAGAACGAAGCGGATTTCACCTGCACGACCCCGACCACGAGCCAGCTTTACGAACTGGCGGAATCTCCGCGCGGTATCCGCTGGATTCCGCTTGATGCCGATAACAAGGAAGGTTGGGCGGCGCTGGACGCCGTCCTGCCGATCATGTCGCCATTCGAAGAGGATATCGCGGCGGGACTATCAGATGGCGAAACGGTGGCGATGGCCGCATATCGTTACCCGGTCATTGCCACAAAGGCGGATAAATCCGCGGATGAGGTCTATGCCTTCGTCAAGGCCCTGGACGAGACCTTTGACCTTTACAAGGACGGCACCGCCACGATGACCCGCTGGGATCTGGAGCAATCCGGCCTGCCCCCGGCCGATGTGCCGTTCCACGAAGGCGCAATCCGTTATCTGAAGGAAAAGGGAATCTGGACCGACGAGGCAGAGGCATGGAACCAGAAACGCGTCATGCGGCTGGATGCGATGCTCGCCGCGTGGGAGGAATTCAAACCCGCCAATGAAGACCTGCCTCCCGAGGAATTTTCGGCAAAATGGAAGGAAAAGCAGCAGGAAGTTCTTGAATCTCTGGACTCATAGCATGCGCCGTTGACCAGCCGGGCCATTCCCTTTTTCGCGCTTGGCCCGGCATTCTCGATATCAAGGAAATTTCTGCATGGACCAGACCGATCCAGATGCAACCGGCGCGCCGCCGGTGCCCGGCGTTGATACATCCCGCATTTCGGGCATCGCCGCGATTGCCGTCTATATTCTCGGAGCGGCCGGACTGCTGCTTGCGATCAATCAGGTATTCCTGCTGAATCTGTTCGGTTTTCAGCCGCTTGGAAACTCTTACCTCTATTACCTGATCGGCATCTTTCTCGCCATCGCCTTCATCACCATCCCGGCACGGCGCTCTGCCTCGCGCAGGGTGGACTGGTTTGACTGGGTTCTGTCAGCCCTGACATTGATCGCCTGCGGCTATCTGGGCCTGCATGGCATCGACATCATTCAGCAGGGCTGGGAATTCTCGGCACCGACCGAGGCAAATTTCGCCGCCGGCATGGTCCTGCTTGCCACACTTGAGGGAGTCAGGCGCGGGGGCGGTCCGCTGCTTCTGGGAACCGCATTGCTGTTCGGCTCCTACCCGCTATTTGCCGATTACATGCCCGGATTCCTCTGGGGCACTTCCTTCTCCTTCACGGAAACAATCCGGATCCATGTTCTTGGCGTCGAGAGCATTATCGGCATACCGATGCAGGTCGTTGCCGAACTGGTGATCGGCTTCGTCATCTTCGGCTCTGTCCTGACCGCGACGAAAGGCGCGGATTTCTTCATGGATCTGGCGACAGCGCTTCTGGGGCGCAGCCGCGGCGGACCGGCCAAGGTCGCGGTTCTGGGCAGCGGGATACTTGGGTCGCTATCGGGCAGTGTGATCTCGAATATCCTGACGAGCGGACCGTTCTCGATTCCGACCATGAAGAAGATCGGCTATCCGGCGACCTACGCCGCTGCGATCGAAAGTTGCGCTTCCACCGGGGCGACATTGATGCCGCCGGTGATGGGGACCGTCGCCTTCATCATGGCGTCATTTCTGGGCGTACCCTATGCCGACGTCGTCGCCGCTGCGTTCCTGCCGGCATTGCTGTTCTATATCGCGCTGCTGTTTCAAGTCGATATGTACGCCGCACGCAACGGCCTGAAAGGCCTGCCCAGCTCCGATCTTCGTCCTCTTGGAAAAGTCCTGCTGGATGGCTGGCCTTATCTTTTGTGCCTGTCCGTGCTGATCTTCGTATTGATGGTGATGCGGCTTGAGACATATTCACCCTATGCCGCTTCCGTCGTCTTGCTTGTCACGACCGCATTACGTGGCGAAACCCGGCTGGATCTTGAACGAGCAAAGGCCCTGCTGGTGGATACGGCCAGCAACATCGCCTCGCTCGTCGCCATTCTCGCCGGGATCGGTCTGGTCGTTGGCGGGCTGTCCTATACCGGCGTCGCCGGTGCATTCTCGCGCGAGTTGCTGCTTTATGCCGGGAACAACGTGCCACTGATGCTCATTGCCGGCGCCGTGACCAGCTTCGTTCTGGGGATGGGGATGACGGTAAGCGCCTGTTACATCTTCCTGTCCATCCTGCTTGCGCCAGCGCTTATAGAGGCGGGGCTGAATCCGTTGGCCAGCCATCTGTTCATCCTGTATTGGGGGATGCTGTCCTACATCACCCCGCCTGTGGCGCTGGCATCCATCACGGCAGCCAATCTGGCAGGAGCCAACCCGATGAAGACGGGACTCTATTCGATGCGGCTTGGCGGCGCGCTATTCGTGCTACCTTTCATCTTCATCCATGATAACGGGTTGATCTTCGAAGGTTCCATATTCGGCATCATCCGATCCTTCCTGATCGCTGCAGCAGCCCTCTGGGCATTGACATCCGCTTTCGAGGGTTACCTCTACGGTATCGGCCCGGCCAACTTTCTCAGTCGGGTCCTGATGGGCATAGCCGGAATGATGGCGATCATCCCCGAATTCTATTCGGATCTGATCGGCTTGGCGTTAATCCTGTGCGTCTATGCCACGCATCTTTTCCTTCTGCGCAACAACCGGGGAACGACTTCATGATCGACAAAAGGGTCAGCGATCTGGCCACGGCGGTCGCGCCGATCTTCGATGGCGCAGTGATCATGATTGGCGGGTTCGGAACTTCGGGCATTCCCTTTGGCCTTTTGGCCGCATTGCTGGATCACGGCACGCGGGATCTGACGATCATCGCCAATAACGCCGGAACCGGAGAGGATGCCCTTGCCCTGCTTCTGCGGGAAAACCGCGTAAGCAAGGTGATCTGCTCTTATCCGCGCTCGCCCGGTTCGGTCTGGTTCGAGAAACGTTACGAGGAAGGTCTGATCGAACTCGAGGTGGTGCCGCAGGGAACACTGGCCGAGCGGATCCGCGCCGCAGGTTCCGGCATAGGCGGTTTCTTCACTCCGACCGCTTACGGCACATTGCTTGCGGAAGGCAAGGAAACGCGGGTCATCGACGGGGTCGGCTATGTGTTTGAAAAACCCCTGCCCGCTGATTTTGCCCTGATCCGTGCCGAACAGGCGGATCGCTGGGGCAATCTGCGCTATCACGCCACTGCGCGGAACTTCAATCCGGTGATGGCCACGGCCGCAAAGCACACCATCGCCGAGGTGCGCATTCTGGCCGAAGAACCGCTGGAACCGGAAGCCGTGATCACACCGGGAATTTTCGTAAACAGCGTAGTGGAATACGGGGTAAGGCCATGAAACCGCTTGATGAAAACGGCATGGCGGCGCGGCTCGCGCAGGACATTCCGGACGGCGCTTATGTCAATCTGGGGATCGGCCTGCCAAACCGGGTCGCGCATTTTGTCCCTGAAGGCCGCGAAGTGATGTATCACACCGAAAATGGCCTGCTGGGCGTCGGCCCCATGCCACAAGCGGAACAGGAAGATCCCGAACTGATCAATGCCAGCAAGAAACTGATCACGATGGTTCCGGGGGCATCCCTGTTCGATCATACGCTTTCATTCGCCATGATGCGGGGCAATCATCTCAGCATCGCGGTGCTGGGCGCGTATCAGGTGGCCGAAAATGGCGATCTGGCGAACTGGGCGACGCTTGAACAGAATTTTCCGCCTGCCGTCGGCGGGGCGATGGATCTCGTGGCGGGCGTGCCGCAGATCTATGCACTGATGCGCCACAACTCGCGCGATGGTACGCCCAAAGTGCTGAAGCGCTGCACTTATCCGCTGACCGGCGCCGGGGTTCTGACCCGCGTCTATACGGATCTCTGCGTCCTCGAAGTGACGCCCGAAGGATTCAAACTGATCGATCTGGCCGAGGGAAACAGCCTTGAAGAGGTTCAGGCCGTGACCGAAGCCCGCATCCTGACCTGACGCACTTCAAGATATCCTTGAACACATAGCCGATGCGATCTGATCGCCGTTATTTCCCGGGGACGATCAATCGCGCCCGAATGCGTTCGGATTGTCCGCCCGCAGCCGGGGAAAGATCTCGGCAATCCGGCCAAGATGTTTTTCGCAGGCGATAACGGCCCTTTCGGCGTCACGGGCATGAAGCGCCCGCATGATGTCGCGATGCTCCGCCAAGGCCCGCGCCGCGCCGAATGACAGCGAAAGATAGCGCGCCCGGTCCATATGCCCCTTGGTTTCCTTGATCAGGGTCCATGCGAATTCCAGCCCGGAATAATCGCAGATGTCATGATGGAACTGATCATCAAGCGCGTGGAATTCGGCACGCTTGTCTCCTGCGACCGCCTCTTCCTGACGCTCGACCAATTCATCAAGAGCCGCCAGATGTTCGGTTGTCAGCCGCTCGACAGCCTTGCGCAGACAGGCCGTTTCAAGCGCCAGCCGGATGAATTGCGCCTGCAGGATCGCCTCTTCCGAAATCGCCGTAACCACAGTGGCGCGTTGCGGACGAATTTCGATGAAGCCCTGCTGGGACAACCGGTAGAAGGCATCCCGGACCGGCTGCCGCGAGACTCCCATCGTCGCCGCAACCTCTGCCTCGGACAATTTGCTGCCGGGTGGCAAGGTCAGGTCGATCACCCGTTTGTAAAGCTGTTCGAAAACCTGATCCGTCACCGTAGGCGGGCGCATCTCATCAAGTGCCGGCAAAACTGGGCGGGGCGAAATCTTTTGTGTCGGCATGCAAACGGCTCCAGTTGACCTTCCTTGTAAACTAGCATATTAGATGACTAGCAAAAGAGCAAGCGAGTCGGGGGGAGACGCATGGCATTGCTTGACGAGGATCGGTTATTCCCGGCAGAGACCCGCGTCCGTGACGTGGCGAAAGCCCTTTACGCCGGGATCCGTGAGTTGCCGATCATCAGCCCGCATGGCCATACCGATCCCCGCTGGTATGCCGAGGACTCGGCATTTCCCGACCCTGCCCAGCTTTTCGTGACACCGGATCACTATGTCTTCCGTATGCTGTGTTCGCAGGGTGTCGCTTTGACTGATCTGGGCGTTCCCCGCACCGATGGTGGCGCAGTCGAAACGGATGGGCGCAAGATCTGGAGGCTTTTCGCCAGCCATTACCACCTGTTCCGGGGAACGCCTTCGCGGATGTGGCTGGATCATTCGTTTCAGCATGTCTTCGGCATCGACCGGAAGTTAAGCGCGGAAACCGCAGACTGGTATTACGACCATATCGCGGAATGCCTGGCCGCACCGGAATACCGCCCCCGCGCCCTGTATCGCCGTTTCGGAATCGAGGCGATCGCAACGACCGAGGCCGTCACCGACGATCTTCGCTGGCACCGGATGATCAGGGACTCCGATTGGGATGGGCGGGTGATCACTGCCTATCGCCCGGATGGTGTGGTCGATCCCGAAATGGACGGTTTCGCAGAAAATATCGCCCTGATGGGACAGCAGACCGGCTTTGATACATCTACATGGGGCGGCTATCTGGATGCGCACCGGGCCCGCCGCGCCTATTTCAAGGAATTCGGGGCAACCTCGTCCGATCACGGGCACCCCACCGCCCGGACCGAGGATTTGCCGCAGACAGACGCGGCGGCCTTGTTTCAGAAGGCGCTGCGCGGGGAATGTTCATCCGAGGAAGCCGATGCATTCCGGGGCCATATGCTGACCGAAATGGCACGGATGAGCCTTGAAGACGGGTTGGTGCTGCAAATCCATCCCGGCTCGCGGCGCAATCACTCGGATCAGGTGATGGCGACTTTCGGACGCGACAAGGGTTTCGACATTCCGGGCCGCACCGATTACGTTACTGCGCTGCGCCCGCTGTTGAACGCGGTCGGGATGCGGCCCGACCTGACTGTGGTCCTGTTCACGCTGGACGAAAGCTCTTATGCACGCGAGTTGGCACCTCTGGCCGGGGTCTATCCCTGTCTGCGGCTTGGCCCCGCATGGTGGTTCTTCGACAGTGCCGAGGGGATGCGCCGCTTTCGCGAAATGACGACAGAGACGGCGGGTTTCTATAACACGGTCGGCTTCAACGACGACACCCGCGCCTTCTGTTCGATACCCGCCCGGCACGATGTCGCCCGGCGGGTGGACTGCGCTTATCTGGCGACGCTGGTCACGACTGGCCGGCTGGCCGAAGACGAGGCGCATGAGGTCGCACATGACCTGACATATGGGCTCGCCAAACGGGCCTATAAACTTTGAGCTTCTGACTGGGAGGAAAAAGAATGAAGTTCGTGACAACAACTCTGGCCGGGCTGCTGGCCTCGGCTGCCCTGGCGACGGTAGCAGCCGCCGAATGCGAAACCACATTGCGGTCATCCGATACCCATCCCGATGGCTATCCGACGGTCGAAGGCGTGAAGGCCATGGCCGAAGAGGTCAAGGAAAAGACCGAAGGCCGGATATGTATCGAGGTTTTCCCCTCGTCCCAACTTGGTGAAGAGAAAGACACGATCGAGCAGACCCAGTTCGGCGTGATCGACATGGTCCGCGCCTCATTCGGCACGTTCAACGATATCGTACCGGAAACGCAGCTCTTTTCCCTGCCATATCTGTTCCGCAATCAGGAACATATGTACAAGGTCATGGACGGCCCCATCGGCGACGAACTGGCCGAGGCCTTCGCCGAGCATGATCTGGTCGCGCTTGCCTATTACGACGGCGGTTCGCGCAGCTTCTACAACTCGCAGAAGCCCGTCGAGACGCTTGAGGATCTGGCGGGGCTGAAATTCCGCGTCATGGAAAATGACGTCTTCGTCGATATGATGGATGCGCTGGGCGCCAACGCAACCCCCATGCCCTATGGCGAGGTTTACTCGGCGATCCAGACCGGGGTGATCGATGGCGCCGAAAACAATTTCCCAAGCTATGACAGCGCCGGGCATAACGAAGTAGCCAAGTATTTCACGCTGGACCAGCATCTGATGGTTCCCGAAGTCGTGGCCGTTTCCACAACCGCATGGGATAATCTCCCCCCCGAAGATCAGGAAATCATGCGCGAAGCGGCACAGAATTCGGCAGTGCTGGAGCGCAAGCTTTGGGCCGAGCAGGAAGCGGCATCGGAGGCCAAGGTGGTCGAGGCCGGAGCCGAAATCGTCAAGGAAATCGACAAGACCCCTTTCATTGATGCCATGGCTCCCGTTTACGAGAAATACGTGACCACGCCCGAGGCGCAGGATTTGGTCAAACGCATTCAGGAAACCGAGTAATTATACCCCGCCCGCAGGTCATCCCGCGGGCGGGTTCGCTTGATTGGAGGGGATATGCGTGACGCATTGGTGAAACTGGCCGGATGGACCGGCGTGATTGCCCGCGCCGGATTGTGGGTTGCGGGTATCGGCCTGATATTGATGACGGTTTTCGTCTTCGCTCAGGTCTGTTTCCGCTACCTGCTCGGCAGCAGCCTGTTCTGGGCCGAGCCCGCAAGCGTGATGCTGATGGGCTGGTTCATCTTGCTGGGCGCGGCGGTCGGAGTGAAAGAGGGATATCATCTGTCTTTCGACGTTGGCCTGATGATCATGCCCAAAAGCTGGACACCGTGGTTCCACAGCCTCTCTGATCTGGTGGTGACCTCCTTCGGTTTCGGCATGGTCTGGTTCGGCTGGCAACTCGCGGCGAAGGCGGCGAATGGGGATATTGCCGGACTGGGCATCTCGCGCATGTGGAATTTCGCACCGCTGGTCGGTGGAGGTGCATTGCTGATCCTGTTCTCGGTCGAGCGCATCCTTCGCCGTGCCGCAGGGCTGCGGACCCTCCGGTTCGGAGACACCGACGAGCCGGAAACCGGCATGATGCATAGCGGAGACTGAACCGATGGAATATTGGATACTTTTCGGCAGTTTTACCCTGCTTTTGCTGATCGGCACACCGGTTGCCTTCTGCCTTGGCGCGTCAAGCTTCTTTACCGTGGTCTATCTGGGTCTGCCGCCGGTCGTGGTATTCCAGCGGCTCAATTCGGGCATCTCGGTTTTCGCACTGATGGCCATTCCGTTCTTCATCTATTCAGGCGACCTGATGGTCCGCGGCGATATCGCCCGACGATTGGTCGCGCTTGCGGGCAGTTTCGTCGGTCATATGCGCGGCGGGCTGGGACAGGTGAACATCCTCGCCTCCGTCATGTTCGGCGGCGTCTCGGGCTCTGCCGCGGCGGATGCGAGCGCAGTCGGCGGCCTGATGGTTCCGCAAATGAAGAAACGCGGATATGATGTTGATTATGCTGTGAATATTACGGTTGTTGGCTCGATCATCGCATTGATGATCCCGCCATCTCATAACATGATCATCTATTCCATCGCCGCCGGCGGTCGTCTGTCCATCGCCGATCTGTTCACTGCCGGTATCATACCGGGCCTGCTTCTTGCCCTCACATTGATGGTTGCCGCCTGGTATGTCGCGCGGAAAAAAGGCTATCCGACCGAACCTTTCCCCGGTTTTCGCATCATGGGCACATTGTTCGTCTCGGCCATGCCGGGTCTGATTCTGGTGGCGATCATCTTCGGCGGGGTGCGTTCGGGTGTCTTTACCGCATCGGAAAGCGCGAATATCGCGGTGGTCTATGCGCTGCTGATTACGGCACTGGTTTATCGCAGCCTGCCCTGGCGCGAATTCGTCGAGGCCACGCTGGGCGCGGTGCGCACCACGGCGATGGTGCTGCTGGTTATCGGTTGCGCAGCCTGTTTCGGCTGGCTTCTGGCCTATCTCAAGGTGCCGGCGCAGCTTGTTAATTTTCTCGAGAACATCTCGGACAATCCGCTGGTGATCCTGCTGCTGATGAATCTGATCCTGCTGATCCTCGGCACTTTCATGGATATGTCGCCGCTGATCGTGATCACGACTCCGATCTTCCTGCCGGTGGCGCAGGCCTTCGGTGTCGATCCGGTCCATTTCGGCGTGATCCTGATCCTGAATCTGGGCATCGGCCTCTGCACCCCCCCTGTCGGAGCGGTGCTGTTCGTGGGCTGCGCCGTCGGAAAGATCAGCATCTGGCAGGCCATGCGCACCATCTGGCCATTCTACGGCGCCGCTTTCGTAACGCTGATGCTGGTCACTTATATTCCCGCGCTTTCCCTTTGGCTTCCGGCGGTGTTCAAATGAGCGATCCGATCCGTACCATTCTTGCCCATTCTCCCGAATTGATGGTCGTCCGCTTTATTTTTCAGGCGGGCGACCGGGGGGCGCTTCACAGCCATCCGCATGTGCAATCAACCTATGTGCAGTCGGGCCGCTATCGCTTCAGCATGGAGGGCGATGAGTTCGAGATCGGGCCGGGCGATGCCTTCGTGATCCCTTCGGGGGCGGAGCATGGCTGCCTGTGCCTTGAGCCGGGCGAGCTGATCGACAGCTTTACCCCCCGCCGCGACGATTTTCTGTGAAATCGCTGAAACCATTCTGAATCAGGAGCCCGCATGACTCATGTCGAAACCCGCCACGCGATCCATCCCGAACATGCAAAGGGAATGGACACCGCCAGCTTGCGCCAGCATTTCCTGGCAGAAGATCTGTTCGTCGATGATGAAATCCGGCTGGTTTATACCCATTACGACCGTTTCACCCTTGGCGGCGCGGTACCGAAGAAGGGCAAGCCGCTGACACTAGACAGGATCGAAGAGACCAAGACCCCGACCTTCCTTGACCGTCGCGAGATGGGCATCGTCAATATCGGCGGACCCGGCCGGGTCGAGGCCGCGGGTCAAAGTTGGGACATGGCACAGGGCGATGTGCTTTATCTGGGCATGGGTTCGGGGCCGGTGACATTCTCGGGTCAGGGCCGGTTCTATATCACCTCGGCCCCGGCACATCGTGAACTGCCTTGCCGGCTGGTCACAGTGGATGAGGCGGCAGAAGTCAAGCTTGGCGCGGTCGAGACCTCGAACAAGCGCACCATCCGGCAATTCATCCATCCGCTGGTGATGGAAAGCTGCCAACTCGTGCTGGGCTATACGACGCTGGAGGATGGCTCGGTCTGGAACACCATGCCCGCCCATATTCATGATCGCCGGATGGAAGCCTATCTGTACTGGGGCATGGAGCCAGAGGCACGGGTATTGCACCTGATGGGCGATCCGCAGGAAACGCGGCATCTTTTCGTGGCCAATGAGCAGGCGGTGGTGTCACCCACATGGTCGATCCATTCCGGCGCGGGGATCGGCGGCTACACCTTCATCTGGGCCATGGCCGGAGATAATGTCGATTTCACCGATATGGACTTCCTCCAGCCGGAGGATCTGCGGTGAGCCCGTTTTCACTACAGGGACAGACCGCGCTTGTCACCGGCGCGAATACCGGGATCGGACAGGCCATCGCGATTGCCATGGCACAGGCCGGGGCCAGCGTGATCGCAGCTGGCCGCCGGGGCTGCGATGAAACCCTGGCATTGATGGGATCGGGCCGGACATTGCATCTGGATTTCTCCGATCCGCATGCCGCGAAAGACGTATTCGCGAAGGAGCCCATCGATATTCTGGTCAATAACGCGGGCATCATCCGGCGCGAGGATGCCGTGGATTTCTCGGAAGCCGATTGGGACGAGGTCATGGACGTCAATCTGAAGGCGCTGTTTTTCACATGTCAGGCCTTCGCCCGCGCCGCCCTGCCCAGGGGGCGGGGCAAGATCGTCAATATCGCCTCTTTGCTCAGCTTTCAGGGCGGCATCCGGGTGCCCTCTTATACCGCCAGCAAACATGGCGTTGCTGGACTGACAAAGCTGATGGCGAATGAATGGGCTGCACGGGGATTGAACGTGAACGCCATCGCCCCGGGATATATCGAGACGAATAACACCCAGGCATTGCGCGACGATCCCGAAAGGTCGCAGGCAATCCTTGACCGGATCCCGGCGGGACGCTGGGGACAGCCCGAAGATATCGCCCAGACAGCCGTATTTCTGGCCGCGCCCGCCTCGGATTATATCAACGGAGCGGTGCTGAATGTCGATGGAGGCTGGCTTGCCAGATAGGCTCTTCCGGGAACCCCGACAAACTCCGGCACGTATCGTGCATCTGGGGCTTGGCGCGTTTTTCCGCGCCCATGGCGCGATCTATATCGCCGAGGCGATGAAGAGTTCGGGCGAGGATTGGGGGATCACCGGCGTATCGCTGCAATCTTCTGGCACACGCGACCGGCTGCGCCCCCAAGGCTGGGCCTATACGGCTGTCAAGCTTGGCCCCGACGGTGAAAAGCCGCAGATCGTGGATGTGCTGCGCGATGTTCTGGTCGCGCCGGAAAATCCGCAAGCCGTGCTGGACGCAATGACCGCAACCGAAGTGCAGATCGTCAGCCTGACCGTCACCGAGAAGGGTTATTGTCACGAGCCCTCTACCGGCAGGCTGAATCGCGAGCATCCCGATATCCGGCATGATCTGGACAATCCGCTGCCGAAATCTGCGCCGGGTTTTCTGGTGCGGGCCCTGCAGGCGCGGCATGCATTGGGATTGCCTCCTTTCACGGTCCTGTGCTGCGACAACCTGCCCGAAAACGGCCATGTGGTGCGCGGCGTCGTGCTTGAGCTGGCCGAAGCCATCGATCCGGCTCTGGCCGCCTGGATCGACATGCGGGGCGCATTCCCCTCGACCATGGTGGATCGCATCGTGCCCGCCACCAGCGCCGCCGATCTGGACAGGCTGCAGGTGTTGACCGGCATGCGCGACGAAGCGCCGGTTATGCATGAACCCTTCCGTCAATGGGTGATCGAGGATCGTTTCGCCGGATCGCGCCCGGATCTGGAAGCAGTCGGGGTGCAGATGGTCGCCGATGTGACACCATTCGAGCATATGAAACTGCGAATGCTGAACGGCACCCATTCCTCGCTGGCTTATCTGGGCTATCTGGCAGGGCATGAGACGATTGCCGATACCGTGGCGGATTCTGCCTTTTCGGGTTATGTCAGGGCATTGTGGCAGCACGAGATCATCCCGTCGCTGACCCCTCCGTCCGGCACGGATCTGCAACACTATGCCACGGCCTTGCATGACCGCTACGCCAATCCCGCCATCCGGCATCGGACATGGCAGATCGCGATGGATGGCAGCCAGAAACTTCCACAGCGTATCCTTGCCACCATCGCCGAGGCACGGGCTGCAGGACGGCACGTGCCCGGGCTGACATTGGCGGTCGCCGCATGGATGCGTTATGTCTCTGGCCGCGACGAAGCAGATCAGCCGATCGAGGTGAAGGACCCTCTTGCCCCCAGTTTGGCAGCGCTGTGGCACGAGGATCCGGCGCAGACGGTACAGGGCTTCCTGAAGCTGGAAGCGGTCTTTCCAACCGCCCTTCGCGAAGACACCGCCTTTGCCGATGATCTGACCGCTGCCCTGACCGGACTGATGGCGGACGGCGCGCGGGCCATGGTGCAGAAACTGCATGGCTGAGACACTGATCCTGAGCCCCTCTGACAATGTGGCGATCCTGACCCGGAAAACCGTCGCTCCGGCGGGCCACAAGATCGCGCGCCAGGATATCGCAGCCGGTGATGCCGTGGTGAAATACGGGCAGATTATCGGCTACGCGGCGCAACCGATCCCGGCAGGGGCACATGTTCACAGCCATAATTGCAGCTTCGGTTTACATGACCGGGACTATACCCCCGGCGCGGGACTGGAAATTGCCCGTCAGGCGCTTGCCCGGCACCCTTCGCGGGGATTGGAGTTTCTTGGCTATCACCGTGACGGCGGACAGGTCGGGACGCGGAATTTCATCGCGCTTGTCTCGACCGTGAATTGCTCGGCCACGGCCATACGCCACGCCGCCGAGGAATTGCGCTTCGAGGGTGTTCTGCACGATTACCCGAATGTCGATGGCGTGGTGGCGCTTGCCCACGGCTCTGGTTGCGGCATGGCCGATAGCGGACCGGGCTGGCGGGCCTTGCAGCGGGTGCTGACGGGCTATGCCGGACACCCCAATGTCGCGGCGGCGCTGTTCGTCGGTCTGGGCTGCGAAGTCATGCAGATTTCCCGGATGAAACAGGAACTCGGTGCCGCCGCCCGTTTCCACGGGCTGACCATTCAGGAAAACGGCGGCACGCGGCGCACCATCGACGCGATCAAGAAGCACGTCCGTGACATGCTGCCAAAGGTCAACCGGGCCCGGCGGTCGCCTGCACCCGCAAGCGCGCTGAAGATCGGGCTGCAATGCGGCGGCTCGGACGGGTTCTCGGGCATCACCGCCAATCCGGCGCTTGGTCTGGCCGCGGATATGCTGGCGGCACAGGGAGCATCCCCGATCCTGTCCGAAACGCCCGAGATTTATGGGGCCGAGCGCCTGCTGCTGGATCGCGCCGCCTCGTCGGCGATCGCCGATAAACTGCTGGAACGGATAAGCTGGTGGGAAGATTACACTGCCCGATTCGGCGCGACACTGGACAATAATCCCAGCCCCGGCAACAAGGCTGGCGGGTTGACGACCATCCTCGAAAAATCGTTGGGCGCCGTCGCCAAGGGCGGGGCAGCGCCGCTGGAAGCCGTGCTGGAATATGGCGAGCCGATCCGTGTGCCGGGCCTGAATTTCATGGATACACCCGGATATGATCCGGTCTCTGCCACCGGTCAGATCGCCGGCGGGGCTCAGCTGATCGTATTCACCACCGGGCGCGGCTCGGCCTTTGGTTCCAAACCTGCGCCGACGATCAAGCTGGCTACGAATGACCGCCTGTTCTTTGCCATGCGCGACGATATGGATCTGAATTGCGGCGATATCCTGTCGGAAGGCGTCAGTCTTGAAGAGAAAGCGCAACAGATCGTCAGGCTGATCCTCGCGACCGCCTCGGGGCAGGTTACGAAAAGCGAGGCCCTCGGGCTGGGCGACAATGAATTCCTGCCCTGGCAGATAGGCGCCGTGGTCTGACCCCTAGCCCAATGCCAGTTTCAACGCGATGCCCCACATCACGCAGCCGATCCCGGCCTCCAGCCATTGCCAGGCGCGCGGCCGGGCAAAGACCGGCGCCAGCAATCGCGCTCCGTATCCCAGGGCAAAGAAGAACAGAAAAGAACCGCTGATTGCGCCCCAGGCAAAAGCAACCCGATCAGGCCATTGCGACGCGATCGAACCAAGCAGGACCACGGTATCCAGATAGACATGCGGGTTCAGCCATGTGATCGCCGCAACAGCGGCAAGCGTCGCCGCCATCCCATTGCTTTTACCCTCGGGCCGCAGCGTCTCACCCCCTGTCAAGGCTGCCCTGAAAGACCGCAAACCGTACCAAAGCAGGAAGGCGACACCGCCCCAGCGCATCACCTCGAACAGCCAGGGTATTCCGGCCCCCGCCACGGACATGCCGCCTACACCGACAGCGATCAGGATCGCATCGGAAATCGCGCAAAACAGGCATACCGCCAGCACATGCCGCCGGGCCAGCCCCTGTTTCAGGACAAAGGCATTCTGTGCACCGATCGCCAGGATCAGTGACAATCCCGTGCCCATTCCGGCAAGGTAAGAGACCATGATGACACTCCTTCCGGCTTGCTGATGCATGTCGCTCTGGTTTAAGTAAAACGAATATATCTTATCCTAATGAAGTAAAACTGATGCTGGACTACCCTGCCCTCGAAGCTTTGGCCGAGATCATTCGCCGCGGTTCCTTCGAGGCAGCCGCCCATGCGTTATCCATTACGCCCTCTGCCATCTCGCAGCGGATCCGCAATCTTGAGGATCGCAGCGGCACCGTATTGATCGATCGCGGCCCGCCGGTTCAGGGGACCAAGGCTGGACTGCGCCTCGCCGCCCATCTCGATCAGGTCCGGCTGCTGGAACGCGGATTGATCCAGACCATCCCGGACGCGCTGCCCGTCATCCGGCTTGCGATCAATGCCGACAGCCTTGCAACCTGGGCCATGCCGCCGCTGACTGCAGCGCCCGGCCTGCTGGATGTGGTGATCGATGATCAGGATCATGCGCTTGACTGGCTACGGAATGCCCATGTCACTGCCGCCCTGACCAGCGACAGCCGACCTGTAAGCGGCTGCGACAGCATCCCGCTTGGCCGGATGCGCTATCGCGCCACGGCCAGCCCGGAATTCATCGCCCGGTATTTCCCGAACGGCCCGGATTCCAGAAGCCTTGGACGCGCGCCGGCACTAAGCTTCAACAGCAAGGATGGATTGCAAGACCGATGGGCAAGGCGGATCGCTGGCCGCCGGATCGCTTTGCCCCTGCATCGGATCGCGTCTTCCCAGGCCTTCGCCGAAGCGACCCGGCTTGGATTGGGATGGGGCATGAATCCCGAGGTGATGATCGCGGCTGATCTGGATTCGGGCCAACTGATCGATCTTGCCCCCGATCAGCCGCTGGATATACCGCTATATTGGCAAATCGCGCGGATCTCCGCTCCGGCACTTATGCCGCTGACCCGCGCCATTAAAAAAGCCGCCCGGACAGCATTGCTGCCCTGACGGTTTCTTCTGCATGAATGACTGAATCCGCCTAAAGCTGGGCGGCAACCTCGTCGGACAGATCGAAATTGCCGGTAACGTTCTGCACGTCATCGTCATCTTCCAGCGAGTCGATCAGGCGCATCAGTTTTTGAGCCGTCTCCAGATCAGTGATCTCGGTCGGAGCCTGCGGTTTCCAGATCAGTTTCGCCGATTCGCTTTCGCCCAGACTTTCTTCAAGCGTCGTCGAGACCTCGTTCAGATCGGTATCCGCACAATAAATCCAATGCCCTTCCTCATCGGATTGAACATCATCCGCGCCGGCCTCGATCGCGGCCAGCATCACCGTGTCGGCATCCCCGGCAGCGGTCGGATACATGATCGCGCCCACCCGGTCGAACATGAAAGAGACGGAACCGGTCTGACCAAGATCGCCACCCGACTTGGTGAAATAGCTGCGCACATTCGAGGCGGTGCGGTTGCGGTTATCGGTCATCGCCTCGACGACAAGCGCGATCCCATTGGGGCCATAACCCTCGTAACGGATTTCTTCGTAATTCTCGGCGTCCCCGCCCTGTGATTTCTTGATAGCCCGCTCGATCACGTCCTTCGGAACCGAATTCGACTTGGCTTCCTTTATCGCCAGACGCAGGCGCGGGTTTTTTTCCGGATCGGGGTCGCCCATCTTCGCGGCAACGGTGATCTCTTTCGAAAGCTTGGAGAACAGCTTCGATCGGACGGCATCCTGCCGGCCCTTTCTATGCTGGATATTGGCCCATTTGGAATGACCCGCCATGGTCGGTCGCCCTTCGTCAGTCGTGTTTACGCAAAGATTTGGGCGCTTTTAGTCCAGCAAGGCAGGTAATCGCAAGATGCTGCCCGAGATCTTCGGCGATATGTTCCCCTCACCGGCGGATATGGCAAAGCGCGCGCCCCGGGGCACGCGCTTCGGAACATCACCCGGAGCATTTCAGAGATTGGCGTCTATGCCCATGATCCGGCGCATCTCGGCATCGCGGGTCAGGCCCCGGGCCGCCAATGCGGAATCTGACAACTCGTTGAGACGGGTCATCGCACGCATTTTCGAATTGGATTCTGCCAGCAGGACCATGAAACGCCCAAAGGCGACAAATGGTATGGCCAGCGTGCCGAGTATGGAATGATTCGGCCCGTTATGACGTTCGACAATTCCGGTTCCAGCCATCGGAAACTCCTTGTGTTGCACAAAGCTGTTTCCTCCCCTGCATTCAATATTGTGCGGGTGCAGCATGATAACAAGCCGCAATGCTGCATGGCAGCATTGCAGAAAGCACAAGTTACAGCGGCCAGAAGATCGGGATAACAATGGCTGCCGTTATGGCCATCAGAACGTTCAGCGGAACGCCGACCCGGATGAAATCGGCAAAGCGATAGCCACCCGGACCATAGACCAGCGTATTGGTCTGATACCCGATCGGCGTCGCGAAACTGGCCGAGGCGCCCATCATCACCGCAATTACCAAAGGACGAGGATCGACGCCCAACTGGTTGCCCAGCGAGATCGCCACCGGTGTGACGATCACCGCAACGGCGTTATTCGTCACCGTCTCGGTCAAAACCGTCGCCAGCAGATACACTGACAATACCAGTCCCCATGGCGGAACCTGAGTCAGCCATGGCGCGATCTGCGTAACAAGCAATTCGACCGCTCCTGAGTTTTCGAGCCCGGCCCCTACGGCAAGCATGGCGAAGATCAGTGCCATCAGCCGGCCATCAACGAAGCTGAGCGCCTCATCCGCGTCGATGCAGCGAGTACCCAGGACAACCGCCACGCCGACAAATGCCAGGAGCAGGATCGGCGCGATATCGAAAGCCGAAAGAGCCACGACCGCTAACAGCGTCGCCACCACGATCGGCGCATGGCGGCGGCGATAGGCGCGATCGGTTGGCACGTTTACCTCGACCATCTCCATATCGATTGCCAGTCGCTGGATATCCCCGGCTTCCCCCTCCAGCAGCAGGGTATCGCCCACACGCACCACCAGATCGTCAAGCTGACGGCCGATATTCTGGTTCCTGCGATGTGCCGCCAATACATAGACGCCATAGCGCCTGCGCAGCCGCATCGCGCCAAGGCTGCGCCCGACCATGCGACAACCCGGCGTGATCAGCACCTCGACCGTGGAGGTCTGGACCGAGCTCAGCTTGTCCACCATGCGCAATTCCTTGTGGCTTTGAAGGCCCAGCACCTCGGACATGGGAGTGCGCAGAACCACGCGGTCCCCGGCCTCCAGCTTTACGGAGGTCAGATCCCGGCGCAACGAAGCATCGCCGCGAAGGACGTCAATCACGCGGGCAGTGTCGCGGGTGAAAATATCCACCTCGTCCAATGCCTTCCCGATCAAAGATGATTCTTCGGGAATCGCGACTTCGGTAAAAAACTTTGCTTTGGATCGGCCCGACATCAGCTGAGACATGGAATTGCGGTCGGGCAGCAGATGCGGTGCGACCAGCAAGAGATAGGTCACACCAATAATCGCCATCGGCAGGCCGACCGGGGTAATCTCGAAGATCGAGAACGCATCCATCCCCGAGCTGCGCGCGACGCCATCGACCAGCAGGTTTGTCGATGTACCGATCATTGTCATCGTTCCGCCCAAAATGGACAGATATGACAATGGGATCAGCAGCTTGGAGGGCGACTTTCCCATCTCTTTGGCAAGCTGCATGAAAATCGGCATCATCACTACAACCAACGGCGTATTGTTGACGAAACCCGACAAGACGCAGACAACCACCGAGATCGATGCCAGCGTCATGAACGGATGGTCACCCGCATGCCGCGCGGCACGCTGCCCGATCCAGTCGAGCGCGCCTGTGCGCACCAGACCGCCGACGATGATGAACATGAAGGCGATGGTCCAGGGGGCCGGGTTCGATAAGACACCCGCAATGCTATCGATATCCAGAATACCCAGCCCAAGCAGCACGACTGCGCCCAGAATCGCGGTAACTTCCGGCGGATAGACCTCGCGGATGAAAAGGGTCAGCATACCAACAATGATAAATATCGTGGTAACGGCAGCGACTGTGCCGCTCAATTCAAATCCGAACATATAGTGCTCTCAAAATAAACCTCATCGGCACGATGGGCATAGTTTGATCGGAAACCCGATCCGCCCGCAAGTAAAGATAAATGGAAACCCTACTTCCGCCGCAGGGACGGCGCATTTCAGCAAGAAACCGTCACTCGATAGCCTTCGCATGGGTCTGCTCCAGCCGTCCGCCGTCCCGGACAGGCATGATTTTCCGGCATTCGCCGCTGCGATCATCGGTTTCGATCATGACGCCGCAAAGGCTTGCCTCGCCTTCGGCCGGAGTGAACCGATCACGGGCCATGCCGGTAACGAAGCGGCGCAGGGGCTCGGTCTTTTCCATGCCGATGATGCTGTTGTAATCGCCGCACATTCCCGCATCCGACAAATAGCCGGTGCCGCGCGGAAGGATTTGCGCATCGGCTGTCGGGACATGCGTATGGGTGCCGACCACAAGGCTGGCGCGCCCGTCGCAAAAATGGCCCGCGCCCATCTTTTCGCTGGTTGCCTCGGCATGGAAATCCACGATCGCGGCCTGTACCATCCCGCCACGGGGATGCGCGCGCAGCACGCCGTCAAGCGCCGAGAAGGGGTCATCATAGGGACGCGACATGAACACCTGCCCCAACGCCTGCGTCACCAGTAATTTACGCCCCCGCGCGTCACTGAACACGCCCGCGCCCCTGCCCGGAGCCTCTTTCGCCAGATTCAGGGGGCGGATAATGCGCGGTTCACGTTCGACAAAGGTCAGAAGATCCTTCTGATCGAATGCATGGTCGCCAAGCGTCAGACAATCCGCCCCGGCTTGCAGAAGCAATTGCGCATGACCCGCAGTAATCCCACGTCCGCCGCTGGCATTCTCGCCATTGACAATGACGAAATCAGCCCCAAGCCGCTGCCGCAATCCGGACAATCTCTCGATAATCGCGCGGCGACCTGCGCGGCCCATGACGTCGCCAAGAAATAATATTCTCATAGCGTAGTGGTTACGACAAAGCCTTTCTCGCCTCAAGCGGGAAGCGACGCGGCCCGCCTAGCCTTCCGCCGGTGCGGTGCAATAGCTCTGGCTGCTGGTCCATTCGGCGATATCCGCGCGTTTGCTGGCGCTGCGCATCGGCGCCCAATCGCGCGCCACACCGCGCCATCCGCCGCTGCCGTCGCGCGCAATCGCGTTGTCCCGCCCGACCTGACGCGACATGATCTTGACCGCGCAACTCATATTGTCGGCACCGTTGGTGATATGGCCGCTGCAGTCATAGCTGCGCCACGTCGCCGGAGCGATCTGCATCAGACCCAACCAGCGACCGCCGCCGCCCGACGCCCTTGGGTTATAGGTGCTTTCATGCTTGGCAAGCGCGGACATCAATCCGGCCCAGAACGCCTTGCGCTCGGTCCGTCCAAGCTCGGCGTAATTCGGGCAATAGGTCTGAATATCATGCGGCACCCGGGACATCATCGCCACGCCTTCGCGCTCAAGCGCCACAAGTGTCGCGCGGGTCCAGTCATCCGAGCCGCTCTTATGCTGCCACCGCATCGGCGGGCTGACGGCAAGCAGATTGCGCTGCGCCTGTTGTCGGGCAAGCTCTTCCGATGAAGGGCCGGTTTCCATGTCACAGGCGGCAAGCAAAGCCAGAGCGGCAAGCAGAAGAACAGAACGCATTAAATCCCCGTAAGGCAGTTTCGACGCAAAACGCCTTAACGGCAAATGCAAGTCATGCAAGCTTTCCGGGCCGGCATCGGCGATTTCACGCCAGAATCGCGCAACTCACCCGGCATTTGGGCAGAGATATCGCGTGATCAGGGGTGTTTCATCGCCTGACGATTTGATCCGGCGCCTTAGGCCGACCAAACAACCGCCGCAATCTTATCGCATCGCGCCTCGTGACAAGTGCCGCGCGCTGCCCTAAAACCGCTGCAACACCGCCACAGCGACAACGAGATTTTCATGCTTGACCATCTGTCCTTCACCGCTCCTGAACCGAAAACCATCGCCGGCGCCAAGGGTGACTGGGAGCTGGTCATCGGACTCGAGGTGCATGCGCAGGTCGCAAGCAAGGCCAAGCTGTTCTCGGGCGCATCGACCGAATTCGGGGCCGAGCCGAACAGCAATGTCGCCTTCGTGGATGCTGCCATGCCGGGAATGCTGCCGGTCATCAACGAATTCTGCGTGGCGCAGGCGGTACGCACCGGCCTTGGCCTGAAAGCGGCGATCAACCTGCGTTCGGCCTTTGACCGCAAGAATTACTTCTATCCCGACCTGCCGCAGGGTTATCAGATCAGCCAGCTTTATCATCCCATCGTCGGCGAGGGCGAGGTGATCGTGGACATGGCCCCCGGCGTCGCCCGCCGCGTGCGGATCGAGCGGATCCATATCGAACAGGACGCCGGAAAATCGATCCATGACATGGATCCGAACATGTCATTCGTGGATCTGAACCGGACCGGAGTCGCCCTGATGGAAATCGTCAGCCGCCCCGATATCCGCAGCCCCGAGGAAGCCGCCGCCTATGTCGTCAAACTGCGCCAGATCATGCGCTATCTGGGCACCTGCGACGGCAATATGCAGAACGGCAATCTGCGCGCAGATGTAAATGTCTCGATCTGCCCTCCGGGCGCCTATGAGAAATATATCGAAACGGGCGATTTCAGCCATCTGGGCACCCGGTGCGAGATCAAGAACATGAACTCGATGCGCTTCATTCAGCAGGCCATCGACGTTGAGGCCCGCCGCCAGATCGCCATTGTCGAGGATGGCGGCAAGGTCGTGCAGGAGACCCGGCTTTACGATCCCGACAAGGGCGAAACCCGGTCCATGCGCAGCAAGGAAGAGGCGCATGATTATCGCTATTTCCCCGATCCCGACCTGCTGCCGCTGGAAATCAAACAGGCATGGGTCGACGATATCGCGGCCAGCATGCCCGAACTGCCGGACGAAAAGAAAGCCCGCTTCGTGCGCGACATGGGCTTGTCGGAATATGATGCCGGTGTCCTGACCGCCGATGTCGAGAACGCCAATTTCTTCGAAGAGGTGGCGCAAGGTCGCGATGGCAAGCAGGCCGCGAACTGGGTCATCAATGAATTGTTCGGGCGGTTGAACAAGGAAGGGCTGAACATCGAGACTTCGCCCATTTCCTCGGGTCAGCTTGGCGGGGTGATCGACCTGATCGCCAAGGGCGACATCTCGGGCAAGATCGCCAAGGATCTGTTCGAGATCCTCTGGACCGAGGGCGGCGATCCGGCTCAGATCATCGAGTCCCGCGGCATGAAACAGGTCACCGATCTGGGTGCGATCGAAAAGGCCGTCGATGAGATCATCGCCGCGAATCCCGGTCAGGTCGAAAAGGCAAAGCAAAATCCCAAGCTGGCGGGCTGGTTCGTCGGACAGGTGCTGAAAGCCACCGGCGGCAAGGCAAACCCGGCGGCGGTCAATGAACTTGTCAGCAAGAAGCTGGGCGAATAATCCGGTCGCCCGGCGCGATAATGTGATGCAGGATCAAAGCATGCAATTCGAATATACCGCCATCCCGGCCCCCACCCGTGGCGAGAAAGCAAAAGACGCCAAAACACCGGCTGAACGCTATGCGCTGGCGCTGTCGGACGAACTCAACCGGATGGCTGCGGATGGGTGGGAATATATTCGCGCCGATGTCCTGCCCAGCGAGGAACGAACCGGGCTGACCGGCCGCTCGACCGTCTATCACAATCTCCTGATTTTCCGCCGCGCGACGTCGCAGGCCGGGGAAGACAGCGCATCTTCGGTTTCCGCAGCAGCCGCGCCGACCGATCCGGCCGGCGAAGAGCGGCGCGAACCCGAGATCCGGCCTGTCCAGGCGAAACCCGAGGCCCCGGAACCAGCCGCAGCACCCGCAAAGGACGCTCCTGCCGCGGCCGGTTCCGATACTGCACCCCCGGCTCGAAACGACTGACGCCCGGCCTCACGCCATTCCCTGCCCTGCCCGCTCAAACTGCGGCTGGCCACGGCTGGACGCCCGCGCTAACCTGCGCGCAAGTTCCAGAAAGGAGATTGCGATGAAACTGAACTGGCTTGGACATTCCGGCTTTCGGCTTGAAATCGAGAATGCGGTGATCCTGATCGATCCCTGGATGACCGGCAATCCGGTCTTCCCGGAAGACAGGCGGCAGGAAGCAATCTCCGGCGCAACCCATATCCTGCTGACCCACGGTCATGGGGATCACGTCGCAGACGCCTTGCCCATCGCAAAGGAACTGAACATTCCGATTGCCGGCATCTATGACCTGATCAACCACTGGACCACGCATGAAAACGTCGAAGGCATCGGCTTCAACAAGGGCGGCACCATCGATCTTGGCGGCGCTCAGGTGACCATGGTCAATGCCTGCCATTCCAGCTCGATGGACGGAGCCGACGGGCCGATCTATGCCGGTCATGAATCGGGCTACATGATCGCCGGTGAAGGGCATGTGATCTATGTCAGCGGCGATACCGACATCATGGCCGATATGGAATGGATGGCCGAGTATCATCAGCCCGATATCGGCATTCTCTGCGCCGGGGGCCATTTCACCATGGATATGAAACGCGCCGCCTTCGCCGCAAAAAAATATTTCGACTTCAAGACTGTCATTCCTTGCCACTACAAAACTTTCCCCCTGCTGGAACAATCGGCAGAGGCTTTAGCCAGCGGCCTTCCCGGCGTCACCGTGATCGAGCCCGAGATTCTGAAGGTCATCGAATTGTGAGCGCATTTCAATCTTTCGAAGATCCGGCGGGCGGCGGCGATCACGCGACTCGTCTCAACACGCTGCGAGAACGTATGGCAGCGATGAAGCTTGATGCCTTCTTCGTCCCACGCGCCGACGCGCATCAGGGCGAATATGTCGCCGATGCCGATGCCCGGCTGGCATGGCTGACCGGTTTCACCGGCAGCGCGGGATTTGCGATCATCACACGTGAACAGGCCGGAGTGTTCATCGACGGACGCTACCGCGTACAGGTGAAATCGCAGATCGACCTTGCGCATTTCACTCCGGTTCCCTGGCCGGAAACCCGGCCCTCGGTCTGGCTTCGCGAGGCATTGCCCGATGGCGGACGGGCGGGCTTCGATCCGTGGCTGCATACCCGCAAGGAAATCGAGGCGATGCGCAAGGGGCTTGAAAACAGCGGCATCGAATTGATCGCAGTCGAAAGCAATCCGGTCGACGCGATCTGGCCCGACCGTCCCGCGCCGCCGCAAGGCCAGGCACGGGCGCATGACGACGCCTTCGCGGGCGAGAGCTCGGCTGACAAGCGGGCACGGCTGGCGGCAGGGCTGCGCGATTGCGGGCAATCCGCCGCCTTCCTGTCCCTACCCGACTCCATTTCGTGGCTGCTGAATATCCGCGGCACGGATGTGCCCAAGAATCCCATCGTGCAAAGCTTTGCGATTCTGTCGGATGACGGCCATGTCGCGCTCTTCGCCGATCCCGTGAAATTCGACGGTCAACTGCGCGAAAAGCTGGGTAATGACGTGACCATCCGCCCCCCCGGAGAAATGGCCGCTGCCTTGCAGAATCTGGATGGCACCATCCGGCTTGATCCCGCAACCGCGCCAGAGGCAGCTTTTCGCCTGCTGGAACAGGCCGGAACCGCGATTGCCAGCGCCCCGGATCCCGCTATCCTGCCGAAGGCCCGGAAAAACAGCGTTGAGTTAAAGGGAATGCATGCCGCGCATCTGCGTGACGGCGTGGCGATGACCCGCCTGCTGGCATGGCTGGACAGCACCCCGCCGTCGAGTCTGACCGAAATCGACGTGGTGCGGAAACTCGAATCCCTGCGCCGCGACGAGGGGATCATCGATATCAGTTTCGATACGATCAGCGGCGCCGGACCGAATGGTGCCATCGTGCATTATCGCGTCACGGAATCCAGCAACCGCCGACTGGCCGAAAATGACATGCTGCTGATCGATTCCGGCGGACAATATCCCGACGGAACCACCGATATCACCCGCACTATTCCGCTTGGTCAGCCGCCGAAAGCGGCCATCGCCCCCTATACCGCCGTTCTGCGCGGTATGATCGCCATCAGTCGCAGCCGTTTCCCGACAGGCGTCGCCGGCGCACATCTGGATTCCCTGGCCCGGCAATTTCTGTGGGCGCAGGGGCTGGACTACGATCATGGCACGGGCCACGGCGTGGGCGCAGCACTTTGCGTTCATGAAGGACCCGTCCGCATCAGCCGTATCAGCGACCTGCCGCTTGAAACCGGCATGATCCTGTCCAACGAGCCGGGATATTACCGCGAAAACGCCTTTGGAATCCGGATCGAGAACCTGCTTGCGGTCACCACGGCCGAGGCCGAGCCGGGCCGCAACATGCTGGGCTTCGAAACGCTAACGCTCTGCCCGATCGACAGGCGGTGCATCGATCGGCAGGCACTGTCCCGTGACGAGGCGGAATGGCTCGATCACTATCACATGCGCGTCCGCGATGAACTTTCCCCGCTGCTTGATTCCGAAACCCGGAACTGGCTGCATCGGGCCACCGCACCCATCGCCTGAGAAACCTGCTTCTTCTTCACGCAGATATTCCGGAGCGTGAGGAGCATCGCGACGAGAGGGGCAGCGCCCCTCTTTCGTCCATCATTCCGCCCGAACTGCTACTCCGCAAGGTCATCCAGGATCCGTGCAGCCTCGGATTTGCACGGCTTCAATGTTTCAGAATCCTCGCCCGGAAAGAATCTTGCCCTTACCGAGGTCGGCATCGGAGCCGGCTCGGCGATGACCACGCGCGGGCCGGTATTGACCGTCTCGGCCCGCCAGCTTTTCGCAAGCGCAATCTGGGCTGCCTTGCTTGCGCCATATGCGCCAAAAAATTTCTGCCCGGCACGGGCATCGTCAAAGAACAGCGCGGTTCCGTCACGCGCGCGCAGCAAAGGTTCCAGCAGAACGATCAGCCCGCGCACGGCTTCGGTATTGACCAGCAGCGATTTCGACCAGTCCTTGCCGTCTATATGCGGCGCAGGAGACAATGGCGCGGCATGCACAGCGCAATGCGCCCACAGGTCCACCCCGCCCCAGCGCTTCGCGATCGCCTCGGCCAATTGCTGCATCGCGGGGGCTTCGCCCACATCCATTGGCGCCAAAGTGGCCGCGCCACCCGTCACCCGAATACGATCATCCAGTTCTTCAAGCGCTCCGACTGTGCGGGCCACCGCAAGCACATGATATCCGCGCGCCGCCAGTTCCTCGGCCAAAGCCGCCCCAAGCCCGCGCGAAGCGCCGGTAATCACGGCGAGTTTGAGAGAGTCCGGTTTGTCATTTTCACTCATATCAGATCACTTGCCATTGCCATTCCCCCGGCGCAAGCCCCGCGACGAAAAAGGGCCTCCGAAGAGGCCCTCTATTCCATGTCATCCAGACCGGTCAGCGTTTGGCGAGCTCGACATAATCCCGCTTGTCACTGCCGACATAAAGCTGCCGGGGGCGGCCGATCTTGTTCTGCGGATCGCTGATCATTTCTTTCCACTGCGCGATCCAGCCGACAGTGCGCGACAAGGCGAAGATCGGCGTGAACATCGAGGTCGGGAAGCCCATAGCCGAAAGGATGATGCCCGAATAAAAATCGACATTCGGATAAAGCTTCTTGGATACGAAATACTCATCCTCGAGGGCGATCTTCTCAAGCTCCTTGGCAACCTGAAGCGTCGGGTTGTTGCGGATGCCCAGAAGGTCCAGAACCTCATCGGCGGATTCTTTCATGACCTTCGCACGCGGATCGAAATTCTTGTAGACCCGGTGACCGAAACCCATCAGCCGGAACGGATCGTCCTTGTCCTTGGCTTTTTCGATATATTCCGGAATGCGGTCAACGGTCCCGATCTCACGCAGCATTTCAAGACAGGCCTGATTGGCGCCACCATGTGCCGGCCCCCAGAGACAGGCAATCCCCGCCGCGATACAGGCAAAGGGATTCGCGCCCGAAGATCCGGCCAGACGCACCGTCGAAGTCGAGGCGTTCTGTTCATGATCGGCATGAAGCGTGAAGATCCGGTCCATCGCTTTCGACAGGGCCGGATCGACGTGATATTTCTCGGCCGGAACCGAAAAGCACATGTTCAGGAAATTCGACGCATAGTCGAGTTCGTTGTCGGGATACACGAAAGGCTGGCCGATCGCGTATTTATAGGCCATTGCAGCAATCGTCGGCAGCTTGGCGATCAGCCGGATCGCGGCCACTTCACGCTGCCATTCGTCACCGATATCGGTCGAATCGTGATAAAAAGCCGACATTGCACCGACGACCCCCACCATCGTAGCCATCGGATGGCTGTCACGGCGGAATCCCCGGAAGAAATTGTGCATCTGCTCATGCACCATGGTGTGGCGCGTGACACGGCTTTGAAAATCAGTCAGTTGCTCTGCGCTGGGCAGTTCGCCGTAAAGCAGAAGATAGCAAACCTCGATATAATTGGAATTTTGTGCCAGTTGCTCGATCGGGTAGCCGCGATACCACAATTCGCCCTTGTCGCCATCGATATAGGTTATCGTCGAATCGCAGCTGGCAGTGGATGTGAAGCCGGGATCATAGGTGAACACATCGGCCTGACCGTATAATTTACGGATATCCAGAACGTTCGGCCCCTGAGTCGGTGTAAGAATCGGTAATTCATATTCGGCATTATTAAGTCGCAGTGTGGCATTATTGGAATCAGCCATCAAAACGTCCTTTCAGCTAAGCCAGGCCAAACGCGCAAAACATGCGAGAGGCCCCGGCGAGTGAGGGCAGGCCTAGCCTGCCAATTCCGTTTGATCACGCAACCGGGCCAGCGTTTCCTCGCGGCCGAGCGCCGTCATCATATCGAACACGCTTGGGGTGGCGGTTCGTCCGGCCAGAGCGGCCCTTAACGGACCTGCAAGTTTGCCCAGACCCACACCGTTTTCTTCGGCAATGATCTTGGCCGACCGCTCCAGCTCGTCACGCGTCCAGCTAGCATGCTGCACTGCGGCAGTCAATGATTTCAGCATACCACGGGATTCCGAATTCAGTGCCTTCCCTGCCTTTTCATCAATTTCAACGGGCCGGTCGATCAGGGCAAATCGCGCCTGCTCAAGAAGCTGTGGTAATGTACGGGCCTTTTGTTTCAGAACTGTTAAAGCAGCTCCAAGTCTTTCTTTCTGAATTGATGTCAATGACTTGGAGCCTGTTTCCTTGATAAATTCATCCAAGGCGGCCTGCAGTGCGGCATCCTCCATTTCGCCGATATGATGGCCGCTGACATGTTCAAGCTTCTTGAAGTCCAGCCGTGCCGGTGCACGTCCGATACCAGACAGATCGAACCATTCCCGTGCCTGCGCATCGTTGAATAATTCATCGTCGCCATGGCTCCAGCCAAGCCGGGCCAGATAATTCCGCATCGCCACGGCCGGATATCCCAGCGCCGCGAATTCATGCAGGCCAACAGCACCATGACGCTTGGACAGCTTTTTCCCATCCTCGCCATGGATCAGCGGAATATGGGCAAAAACCGGGCGCGGCCAGTTCATCGCATCGTAGATCTGGATCTGGCGAGCGGTGTTGGTCAGATGATCGTCCCCCCGGATCACATGGGTAACCCCCATATCGTGATCATCCACCACCACCGCCAGCATATAGGTGGGTGAACCATCGCTGCGCAACAGAACCATGTCGTCCAGTTGATCATTCGCCACCCGGACCACCCCCTGCACGGCATCCTCAATCACCGTTTCACCGGTTTGCGGAGCCTTCAGGCGGATCGCATAGGGCGCATCCGGCTGATCGTTTGCAGCCCGCCAGGGGCTTTGAAACGGCTGCCGGGGATTCGCCTCGCGCCATGCGGCGATTTCCTCGGTGGTGGAAAAGCATTTATATGCGGAGCCGTTGGCCAGCATCTGCCGGGCGACATCGGCATGACGATCCTTGCGCGCATATTGGCTATAGGGCTCCTCGTCCCAATCGAGACCCAGCCATTCAAGCCCTTTCAGAATCGCCTCCGTCGCTTCGGGGGTCGAGCGGGCGCGATCGGTATCCTCGATTCGCAGCAGGAATTTTCCACCTCGGCCGCGGGCATAAAGCCAGTTGAACAACGCCGTACGCGCACCGCCGATATGCAAATAACCGGTCGGAGACGGAGCAAAACGGGTCACGATCGGAATATTGTCGGACATCTGGTTTTCCTGATGATGAATTTTCTAAATGACACATGCCACGTTAGCGATTTCTTAACCCGGTCGTGTCAGGTTCGTAAGCAGAAATAGAGAACCGCCCCGGAAAGGACAAGAATGACAGTCTTCCCCGGAAATGGAACGGTTCCGGCCGCGCAACCGGTCTCCCCGCCCGCTCAGGGTTTTGCTCCGGCCCACATGAACGGGAAAGGACATACCGGTTCGCGCAGATCCGGCCCGGCTCTGGTAAGCCGGGCCGGCTTGCTACCCTGGCTGCCCTGTTGCCTCGCGACGGGGATCGGGATCTGGTTTGCCTTGCCTTCCGCCCCGACTGGCTGGTCATGGTTGCTATTGACCATCGCGGCGGTATCCGGGCTGATTTTCCGGCATTCCATGATCCTGCTTGCCACAAAAGGCCGAATCGGATGGCAGCTGGCGGAAACGACGCGCAATTGCAGCTTCGCCATCTCCCTGATCGCTGCCGGTGTTGGCCTGATGGGAATCCGCTCGGCTCATGTCGCCGCGCCGGTCCTTGGCTGGCGATATTATGGCCCGGTCGAGGGAATGGTCGTTCAGATCGACCGCTCGACCCGTGACCGGATCCGCCTGACACTGGATCAGGTCGTCCTGCAGGATATCAGCCAGAAGCGGACACCCAGACGGGTTCGTCTGTCACTGATGGATCAGGCCGCAGTCACGCTGCCCGCACTGGGCGAGCGTATTCGCTTGACCGGCCATCTCGGCCCGCCGCCCGGTCCAGCGTCACCGCATGGATTCGATTTCCGCTGGAACGCGTGGTTCTCGGGACTTGGCGCGGTCGGCTATACGCGTCTTCCCAGCGTCAATCTGGCCCCGCCCGAAGGCGGAAAATGGCGGATGCACCGCCTGCGCATGGCGATAAGCGCACAGATGCAGCAGCAGATCGGCGGTCAGAAAGGCGCAGTAGCAGCCGCATTGATGACCGGCGATCGTTCAGGGATTCTCGAAGCGACCAACCAGATCATGCGCGGTTCGAATCTCTATCACATCATATCGATTTCGGGGCTTCATATGGGGATGCTGGCGGGATTCGTTTATGCCGCCTTTCGCTATGCAATGGTCGGTCTGCAAGCTGCCGGAACGGGCCGGTCCCTGCCCGCCCACAAGATCGCGGCAATTTTTGCGCTTCTGGCGGCCGCCACCTATCTGTGGCTTTCCGGCGGCGGCGTCGCGACAGAGCGAGCCTTCATCATGGTGGCGGTCATGCTGGGCGCGATACTGGCGGATCGCCGGGCGATTTCCCTGCGCACTGTGGCGCTGGCCGCAACCATAATCCTTCTGCTCAGGCCCGAGGCCCTGACCTCGCCGGGTTTTCAGATGAGTTTCGCGGCTACTGTCGCGTTGATCCTGGTCTATGGCCTTTGGTCACGTATCGCCTGTCATATCCCGGTTTGGCTGCGGCCATTCGCCATGCTTGTCACAAGTTCTCTGATTGCGGGAATGGCGACCGCTCCGATTGCGGCTGCTCATTTCAACCAGATGACGCATTACGGGTTGCTGGCCAATCTGCTGGTCGTTCCCGTGATGGGAACATTGGTCATGCCCGCAGGCGTGATTGCCGCGCTGCTAGCGCCATTCGGCTTGGCCGGACCGGCCTTGTGGATCATGGGGTTAGGTACGGAATGGATGCTGTTCATGGCCGAATGGATCGCCGGGCTAGACGGCGCGGTAACGGCGATCATCCAACCGGCACCGCAGGTTCTGTCGCTTCTCGGGGCTGGCGCGGTCCTACTGGTCCTGTGCTGGCGCCCCTGGAAGACATTACGACGCTTAGCCGCGCCCCTGTCGGGCTGCGTGATCGGCATCACCATGGCGGCGGCGGCAGGCTTCTTATGGGTCCGCACCGAACGTCCCATGCTTCTGATTGCCTCGCAGGGGGAAGCCGCGGGGCTGATGACACCAGCGGGGCGGGCATTATCCAAACCCGCAGGCGGCAGTTTTACTGCCAGGATCTGGCTGCGGCAGGATGGCGATATCGCCACGCAAGAGGAATCGGCCAAGCGTCCAGGCTGGTCAGGCGACAGGAAGCAACGCTACGCCATGCTTCCCGGCGGATGGGAGGTCTGGCATTTCACCGGCAAAGGCTCGGGCGCGCAGGCGGCAGCGGCTTGTCTGCCGATGCGCATCGTCATCGCGACGGAACGCACCGGATTGAAGAAACGCGATCAGCAATGCCTGTTATTCGATCACTACGCACTGCGTTACAGCGGGTCCGTCGCGATTGATTTCAAGGCAGGCAACCCGGTTGTCCAAACCGTTTCGACAGTGCATCGCAGCCCCGGCTGAACGGTGCGATCATGCAACCTCGGCAAAGACTTTGGTCAATGCCCGTTCGAGCTTGTCGAACATCTCATCCATCTGCTCTTCGGTCAGGATGAAGGGAGGGCAAAGCACGATAGACTGCCCCAGCGGGCGACAGATCAATCCCAGATCGGTGCAGCTATTGGCGATCCGCTCGCTGACCGACAGATTGGCGTCAAAGGGGGTTTTGGTCGCCTTGTCCTTCACGGCCTCCAGCGCCCACATGAAGCCGATACCACGCAATTCTCCGATATGCTCGCTACGCTCCATGATTGCGCGAAGTCCCGCCTCCATGCGCGGAGCGAGCCGGCGGACATTCTCTGCCAATCCCTCATTCATCACCACATCGATGGCCTTCAACGCGATGGCACAACCGACCGGATGGCCCGAGGCGGTGAAGCCATGCGGAAATTCCTCGATCTTCTCGGCCGCCGCCTGCAGACGGTCGGCAAGATCGGGTCCAAGGATAACCGCACCCATCGGAAACAGACCGGCGGTCAGATTTTTCGAGGAAATGATCGCGTCGGGCACGAATCCATAAGTCTCGCAGCCCCAGGTATTGCCGGTCCGTCCGAAACCACAGATCACCTCATCCGAGATCAGCGGGATGCCGTGTTTCTTCAGAATCGACTGGACGGCCTGAAAATAGCCTTTCGAGGGCGGAATGACGCCCCCTGCCCCCATCACCGGCTCTGCGAAAAAGCCCGCGATCGTATCGGCACCTTCACGCAGGATGGTTTCTTCAAGTTCGGCGGCAAGACGCTGCGTGAACTGCTCTTCGCTTTCGCCGTCCTGACCGAAACGCCAGTGATGCGGGCAGGTCAGATGGATGAACCCCTCCATCGGCAGGCCGAAGACCTCGTTATAGGGTTTGCCGGTCATGCTTGCCGATACAGCCGTTACACCGTGATAGGCATTCAGCCGGGTCAGGATCTTGCGGCGTTTCGGATTGCCTTCGCTTCCATGCAGGAACCACAGCATCTTGACCATGGTGTCATTCGCTTCCGAACCGGAATTGGTGTAGAAAACCTTGCCCCGGTCAAAAGGTGAAACCTCGATCAGCTTTTCCGACAGCATGACCGTCTGATCCGACATCCGCCCGAAAAAGGCATGATAGCCGGGAAAGCGGTCATATTGCGCCTTGGCGGCCTGCGCCAATCCGGCGTGATCAAAACCGGCAATCATGTTCCAAAGGCCGGAATTCGCGTCCAGATAGCGTTTCCCGTTCACGTCATGGACATAGGGACCTTCGCCATGCGTGACCACGACCGTTCCGCGCGCCTTGACGCTTGGCAGATCGGTGAAGCCATACATCGAAAATTCATCGGCGCGTGCTTCCCAGCTTTGCGGTTTATTCATGATCCTGCCTTCCGGAAACTGATTTCGTACCGACGCTACCTTTGGCTTTCGCCGTGTTCAATGGCCGGTATGGGGATCAATTTTATGACGCCTGAAATCTTGGGATGACGCGGATATAGATCAGCTCGGCAATCAACTCTACCAGCGTCTGAGTGACAATGACGGCAGGCAGAACCGGGATCGCCCCCGGGACAGACAGGGCCAAAGGCAGAACGACCAGCGAGTTTCGCGTGCCCGAGGAAAATGCAATCGCCCTGCCCGCCTCGGCCTTCAATCCAAAGACACGGCCGATGCACCACCCGATCAGCGGTGCGAGGATCGCGAAAGCGGCATAAAGCGGAAGGGCAGAAAGCGCATGGCCGGTGGCTTCGCCCAGAAGCGGAATAGTGGCGGCGATCACCAGAAACAGCACCAAAGCCGTCGCCGGAACGGGAAGCAATGCAAGACCTTTGGCCAGTCTTTCGCCGCTTCGGTGGCGGGCAGCCCAGAGTTGAACCATGCCCGCCAGCACGAATGGCACGGCGATCAGCCACAGGAAAGCCCGAAGGAAAGGCCCGGCATTCACCAGATCGGCCGCCGCCTCTCCCAGAAACAGGGCCAGATAGATCGGCAACAACGCCATCTGCACCAGAAGCAGGATCGGCGTAGAGGTCAGCAACAACCGGGCATCTGCGCGCCCCAGATGGGCGAAGGTAATCACATAATCGATGCAGGGCGTCAGCAGCACCATAAGGATACCAAGCCGCAAGAGCGCATCATCCATCGCCAGGCGTGACAGAAGGAAGGCGAGTATGGGGATTACGACGAAATTGCTGACCAGCAGTGCAATAAGAAAGCGCGTCTCTCGGGACCCCTTGCCGATATCGGCAACCGGGACCTGGAGAAAGGTGACGAACAGCATGAAGGCAAGAGCCGGATTGATTGCGGCGTCAAATCGTTCTGTTCCCGGAACGGCAACCGCTATCAGTGCAGCCAGAACCACGCATCCGAAGTAAATCCACACCTGCTTGCGTTCGAGCATCTCCCGCAATTCGCCGCTCCTACCTGAAGACACCGGCAATAACGCACCGGCAATTCGGGATATATCCTGCCATGAATGGTTTTTGACAGGCTGCATCTATCATCAGGGGTTATTTGGCATCAGGGGTTATTTGGCAGATGACCCAAACCGGAGCCAAGGCGCAACATGTGAGATCATGGGCGAAATGATCCGCAATCCATGCGCTGCGCGGCAACACCGAAAATCACCCCAGTTGGGCAAGTCCCGGAAATGTTTCCAGCAACCAATAGGAAAAATTGGTGAAGGCGCCTGTCAGCAGCATGATCCCGACCACCAGAAGCAGAAGTCCCATCACGCGCTCGATGGTTTTCAGATAGGGCTTGATCCGGTTCATCACGCCGATGGCGCGCTCGATAAACAGTGCCGCCAGCAGGAACGGTATCCCCAGACCAAGCGCATAGACGGCCAGCAGCCCTGTCCCACGTGACAACTCGCCGCCGGTGGCGGCAAGCGACAGGATCATGCCGAGTTGCGGGCCGATGCAGGGAGTCCAGCCGAAAGCGAAGGCCAGCCCCAGCAGATAGGCGCCAAACGCCCCGCCACCCTGTTTGCCCGCCTCTATCCTGGCTTCCTGATCCAGAATCGGGATGCGGAAGACATGCAGGAAATGCAATCCCATGATGATGATCATGATCCCGGCCAGCTTGGCCAAAAGATCCTGATATTGCAGGAACGCCCGCCCGAATGCCGAGGCTGCGAAGCCCATGACCAGAAATACCGTGGACAGCCCCAGAACGAAAAATATCGCCGGCAGCACCGCGCTGTGCTTACCCGTTTTCAGCCCATTCACGTTCACCCCGGTCATGTAGGCGAGATAAGGCGGAACAATGGGCAGGACACAGGGCGACAGAAATGACAGAATACCCGCCAGCAATGCCACGAACGCGGCGGGAAGAAAGGCTGCTGTTACAAGCTCTATTCCAAACATGGCAACTGGTTCTTCCTGTCGTGGCCGTCTGAAGACATCCTTGTCGCCACGGCCCGGCGGGAAAGGGTAAATACGGGGTTCCGACCCGGCGGCACGCGCCGGATCTTCGCTTTCATGCCTTTTGCATCCAGTTCAGGCAAGGCGCAGCTTACCCGATTCCGCAGCAGGCTGAACAGGACAGAAGGTCACAGTTGCGTGCGGGAAACCGGGCGCGATATCACCGCGCCCGGACCGAATTCAGCGGCCGACGCTCCACCATCCGCGCCGCTTGGCCCGGGAAGGTTCGGCCTCGGCTTCAGGCGCCGTATCTTCAGGCTGCGGCTCGTTTTCCGGAACCTGCTGAAGGTTTTCGCGTTCTGCCGCCCTCTGCTCCGCCGCGGCTTCCCCGGTTTGCATGACTGGTTCGGCAGGGGCCGGTTTCGGCTCGTCGGCGACGTCTTCAGCGACAGGCAGCTCTGGAACCGTCATCGCTCCGGTTGGTTCATCCGTCTCTACGACAGTCTCCTCGACCGTCTCTATGGCGGGCTCGGCCGCGGCTGCCTTCCTTGACCGTGGTTTGCGGGCCGGAGTAGTGGCAACAGGCGTGGGAAATTCCTCGGCCCGCGCGCCTTCCGCACGATCACGGAGATCCACGACCTCGGGGAAGGCCGGCTGCTGTGCCCCGGCTTCCTGCTCTTGCGCCGGCTCATTCTCGGCTTTGCGGCTGCGCGCGCCAGAGCGGCTCCGCCGGCGCGGCTTGGCTCCCTTGTCCTCGGATGCCGTCTCTGTCTCCACGGTCTCCGGCTGGCTTTCGCTTACGGCCGGAAGTACCTGTTCCGCAACGACCACTTCCGATGCGTCTGCATTATCCCGATCCTCATCGTTTGAGGCCGCGTTATCGACCGGCTGGTCCTGAGCGGTCTCATCGTTTTCTCCGCCGCGGCGCCGCCGCCGACGACGACGGCGGCGCGAGCGGCCACCCTCGTTCCCCTCATCTTCCGCCTCATCGTGATGTTCAGGCGGGCTGTCGGGCGCGGCATCATCGCTGTCTTCATCGATCGTCGCCATCAACTCGGCATCGACGGTCAGGACCGGTTGCATATTTTCGGCAACCGGACGGGACGCGGTCTTGAATTTCTCGATGACGTAATCCGGCGATATCAATGCCGGATCGGCCTCGACACGCACGGACATGCCGTAACGCATTTCGATCACTGCGATATGTTCGCGTTTGTTGTTGATCAGGAAATTCGCCACCGTGACAGGTGCCTTGATCAATACCTCGCGAGAGCGTTTACGGGTACCCTCTTCCTCGATCGCGCGCAGGATGGTCAGAGCCAGACTGTCATCCGAGCGGATCAGCCCGGTGCCGTGGCAATGCAGACAGGGCTGAGTGGTCGATTCCAGCATGCCGGGGCGAAGCCGCTGACGGCTCATTTCCATGAGGCCAAAGCCCGAGATCCGGCCCACCTGTATCCGCGCCCGGTCAGATTTCAACCGTTCCTTGAAACGCTTCTCGACCGCGGCATTATTCTTGCGCTCATCCATGTCGATAAAGTCGATCACGATCAGCCCGGCAAGGTCGCGCAGACGCAACTGCCGCGCCACTTCATCGGCGGCTTCGAGATTGGTCTTGAGCGCGGTATCCTCGATCGAGCCTTCCTTGGTCGCCCGGCCCGAGTTCACATCGATGGCCACCAGAGCCTCGGTCACACCGATGACGATATAGCCACCGGATTTCAGTTGAACGACCGGGTTGAACATGCCGGCCAGATAGCTTTCCACCTGAAAGCGGGCGTAAAGCGGCATCGCGTCTGCATAGTGTTTCACGTTGCGGGCGTGGGACGGCATGATCATCTTCATGAAGTCCTTGGCAACACGGTAACCGCGTTCGCCCTCGACCAGCACCTCGTCGATCTCCTTGCTGTAGAGATCGCGGATCGAGCGTTTGATCAGGTCGCCTTCCTCATAGATCGGCGCAGGAGCAACGGATTTGAACGTCACGTCTCGGATCTGTTCCCACAGGCGCAGCAGATAATCATAGTCACGCTTGATCTCGGTGCGGGTGCGCTGGCTGCCCGCGGTACGGATGATCAGCCCTGCCCCTTTGGGCACCGAAAGTTCGCCCGCAATGTCCTTGAGTTTCTTGCGATCCGCGGCATTGGTGATCTTGCGGCTGATGCCGCCACCGCGGGCGGTATTCGGCATCAGAACACAATAGCGCCCCGCCAGCGACAGATAGGTGGTCAGTGCAGCGCCCTTGTTGCCGCGCTCTTCCTTGACGACCTGTACCAGCATGATCTGGCGGACCTTGACGACTTCCTGAATCTTGTAGCGGCGCGGACGCGGTTTGCGTGGCGCGCGGATCTCTTCGGTCACATCCTCATCGGCAACCGATTCGATGCTGTCATCCCTTGCGGCCGCGTCACTGGAATCCGTTTCGGAGGCTTCGGCATCTGTAGCCTCGGCGCTGCCCTCTTCGGCGCTGCCCTCGTCGGATGTATCAGCGTTTTCGGCACTGCCGGTCTCTGGCTCGGCCGAAATCGTGGCGTCATCGCTGCGGACCTTCTCGGCCCTGGTGGAAGATCTGCGGCGCTTCCTGCCAGTGTCCTCGGCCTCTTGCGCTTCGGCATAGGCTTGTTCCTCGGCGATCAGGGCGTCCCTGTCGGCGGCCGGGATCTGATAGTAATCGGGATGAATTTCGGCGAAAGCCAGAAAACCGTGACGATTGCCACCGTAATCAACGAAAGCCGCCTGTAACGAGGGCTCGACCCTGGTGACCTTGGCGAGATAGATGTTTCCGCTTATCTGCCGTTTGTTTAAAGTCTCAAAATCAAATTCGACGACCTTGGTTCCATCGACCACGACCACCCGGGTTTCCTCGGCGTGCGTGGCATCGATCAGCATTTTCTTTGCCATTTTTATATCTTTCGCGCAGGCAAATGCCAGGCGGTGCCAGGGGCACTGTTCGGCTTTGGCTGCGGCATGATTGTGGCGCGGGCGCCGCAACGGCACAGAAGACCGGGAAGGCAAGGCGCTGTGCCTGCCCACTTCCCATCAATCCATCCGTCGCGCGCGTCATCGCGTCTGTTCCTTCGTAAAATCCGGTGCCATCGGGCGGACCGGATCACTGATTGTCGTCATCCCGGTGCGGTTGATCGCGCCTGAGACGGGGTTTTCCGCGAGGCACATGCCGCCCTTGTCTCGGGGTCAGAGGTGCTGCGCTGCGAAACTGTGGGCGCCGCGGATCCAGCGATCCCGCTTTGCTACGGCGCGTAAGATCAACATAGAGGTTGACTAGGGGGAAGTTCAATGGCGAAAAGATCCGCCCGATCAGAATGGAGTCTTTCCGCTCGCCGTTTCTTTCCGGACAGTTTCACGCAGGCGTAACATTCCGGTCACATCGCTGTTGCAAGGCTGCCTTAGGAAAGCCGCGAAGGGGCTGAACGGGAAGTGACGAATGCCAGTCGTCAGGACCAATGCAGGCTGCGATTTATCGCTTGAACTTCGGGGATTGGCAAAAGATCTTCCAACGGACGCACCGATCATCGTCATGATCCACGGCTACCGCTATTCCCCAAGTCAGCCCGGCAATGATCCCCACCGGCATATTCTTGCCCTGAACCCCGAGACGCCGGCGCGCCGGGCGTTATCCTGGCCCCGCGCATTGGGCTTTGGAACCGGTTCGGCGGATGAGGGCATTGCGCTGGCATTCGGCTGGGAAGCGACCGGCAGGCTTGGTCGGGCCTATTGGCGCGCGGGCAAGGCGGGCGATGCGCTTGCCCGGACCGTTTCCGAACTTGCGGATCTGGCCGGGCGGCCCGTCGCACTGATCGGCCATTCCCTGGGCGCAAGGGTCGCGTTGCAGGCGTTGCATCAGGCCCAGCCCGGAAGCATCGGGCGCATCATCCTCCTGACCGGGGCGGAGTTCCGGGATGCGGCAGCGGATGCCCTGAACAGCCCTGCGGGCCGATATGCCGAGATTCTGAACATTACCTCGCGCGAGAATGATCTGTTCGACTTCGCCATCGAAATGTGGCTGGGATACGGGCGGCGGCAGGCATTGGGATTTGGGCTTGCCCTCCCTGCCCGCAACTGGATCGATGTCCAGATCGATCATGACGGGACGCTGGCGGCGCTAAGCGATTTCGGCTTTCCGGTAGATCGCACGGCCTTGCGCCTGTCTCATTGGACCCCGTATCTGCGCCGGGGTCTGTTCGATTTCTATCGCACGGCATTGCGCCAGCCCTGGGCCTTGCCGATGCATATGCTGCGGACCAGGCTGCCGGGCAGGATCGAGCCCCGCTGGTCGCGACTTCTGGCGCCGCCCCCGCCTGCGGGCAATTTACGCGCCTGAGCCAAGTCAATGGCACGACATGCCACCCCGGCACCCTATTCTTTGCCGGAATCCTTGTCCAATGCGTGATCCCGGAAAAGCCCGGCATTCGCCATCAGGAACGCCATCAGGATCAGGGGCAGTCCGAAAGTCTTGAAATAGACCCATGTGGTCTCGGACATAGTGCGCCACACGATCTCATTCGCGACCGCCAGACCGATAAATGCCAACATCATCCGCCATGTCAGCTTACGCCACCCTTCGGCATCCATCGGCAGTGCCTCTGACAGCACCAGTTGCAGCCAGTTTCGCCGCGCCAGCAGGCTGACGGCCAGAATCACCGCGAAAATCAGATAGATGAGTGTCGGTTTCATCTTGAAGAACCGCGGGTCGTTCAGCCAGACCGACAGCCCGCCGAACAGAATGACCAGAACCAGCGTCGCGATCTGCATGGGCGACAGCTTGCCCGTCACCCGCCACAGCAGAAAGGTGGACAGGGCCAGGACCGGCACGAAAATCAGCGTCGCAAAGATGAACCCGCTATATGGCTGCCCGAATACCACGACCTCCCGATCCCGGAACAGCATGAAAACCGCAAAGAACAGCAAGACCGGCCCTATTTCGAGCGCGGGTTTGACCCAGGGTTTCGTCTCTTTCATCTTATCCGTCCTTCGCCAAGTCTTCAGGCCCCCCATTCGACGATAATCGCGCCGGTTGCGATCAGGATCATCAATGCCGTCCGATACGGCCCCACCTTTTCGCCCAATACCAGCCAGCCGACAAGGGCCGCAAACACCGTCGAGGTTTCGCGCAGCACCGCCGCCTGCCCCACATCGCTGATCCGTGTCGCCAGCATGATTGATCCAAAACTCGCTGGTGCGATCAACCCTCCTGCAATTCCGCGCAATGCAAGCGATTTCATCTCGGGACGTGGCAAAGCCATGAGCTTTTTCCACATCCATACCGGCATGAACAGGGAATCGAAAAGGAAGAACCACACTAAAAATGTGAACGGATCCGCCGCCAACCGGATGCCCCAGGCGTCATAGGTCGTATATAGAGCCACCAATCCGCCGGTAATCACCGCCCAGCTCAATGCCGGCACCAGCGTTTCCCGCCCGACTGTCAATCGCTGGAAATTGAACGCCGCCAACCCGAAAATTCCGCAGACCAGCAACAGCACTCCGGCCCATTGGGTCAGGTTGAAATGTTCGTGAAACACCAGCCCGGCAGCTATCACGGTGAAAAGCGGCCCGCTGCCGCGTACAACGGGATAAACGACGGTATAGGCCCCCCGCTGATAGGTCTGCGCCTGCGCGATCTTGTAGATGATATGGATGATCATGGCGCCGAACAGGATCGGCCAGAGCTGCGGCGTCGGCCAGGGCACCACGAACAGCGCAAGCGGCAAGGCCAGCAGGCCCAGCGACAGATCGATCGCTGCCCGGCTGATCCACGGATCATGCCGTCCCTTTTGCAGCGCACCGAAAAGCGCATGCAGAAATGCCGCCATCAATGCGAGGCCGGTCGCCAGTTTCGCGCCTTCGGGTGTTCCCGCGATCTGGATGATCCATTCGCTCATGCGGGGGTAATGGCGCTGTTTTACACGATCTGCAAGTTGTTCCAGCTTCGTCGGCTTATTCGCACCGAAATCAATTCAAAGAATAACAAATGGCGCTTTTCCCGATTTGCACTCTCCAGGTTTTGACAGAATTTTTCTTCCGCGCCCATTCAAAGGCAGGCGGAGGTGCAGCGGCGAATATCAGTGCCCGACCCGAAGCCGTCCTTGTCCCTTGGTCATCCGCCCGATCACCGCGGCATCCGAAAAGCCATGTTCCCGGAAAATCCGCAGGGCCTGTCCGGCTTCCTCCTGAGCGCAGGACACCAGAAGGCCGCCACTCGTCTGCGGGTCGCTCAGCAGCGCCTGATCCGCTGCCGCGAAACCATCAGGCAGAAGCGCGTCTTCGCCATAGCTGCTCCAGTTTCGCCCCGAAGCGCCGGTCACAAAACCGGCGGATGCCAGATCGCGCACATCGGGCAGTAGCGGCACATTTGCCCAATCAAGCTCTGCATCGCAGCGCGATCCCCGCGCCATCTCCAGCAGATGTCCGGCAAGCCCGAAACCGGTCACATCGGTCATCGCATGCACGGATTCCAGCCGGGCGAGATCCGGTCCGGGGCTGTTCAGCTTCGTGGTCGTCAGGATCATCCGGTGATAATTTTCAGGTGACAAAGCCTCTTTCTTCAATGCCGCCGACATGATCCCGACACCCAGCGGCTTGCCCAGGATCAGCACATCGCCGGGCCGCGCGCCCGAATTGCGTTTGACATGAGCGGGATCGATCAGGCCCAGCGCGACCAGCCCATAGATCGCCTCGACCGAGTCGATCGTGTGGCCGCCCGCGATCGGGATACCGGCATCGCGGCAGGCGACGGCTCCGCCTTCAAGTATCCGGGCGATGGTTTCCGGGGACAGCATATTGATCGGCATCCCCACCAGCGACAACGCCATGATCGGTGTTGCGCCCATCGCATAGACATCGCTGATCGCATTGGTTGCGGCGATTCGGCCGAAATCCAGCGGATCGTCGACGATAGGCATGAAGAAATCGGTGGTCGCCACCAGTGCCTGATGGTCGTTCAGCCTGTAGACCGCCGCGTCATCCGATGTTTCGATCCCCACCAGAAGTTCGTCGGGCACCGGCAGCATTGCGGTGCCGCGCAACAATCCCGTCAGCACCCCCGGCGCGATCTTGCAGCCACAGCCGCCCCCATGAGAAAGCGAGGTCAGCCGGGGTTCAGTTGCGGTCATCGAGGATCCTGTGGGTAAGGGATTGGACAGGGGTCAGGATAGGTGGCGCGGCCAAGAGAGGCAAGCGGCAGAGCGGATCAAACGGGCGCGCGGTAGCTTGCAAGCTTGACGCCGAAGCCGATGAAGACCACCCCCGTCACGCCTTTAAGCCAGCGCTGGAAACGGCTGCTGCGCGCTATCCCCGTCAGGCGTGAGAACAGCATGATAATCGCTCCGAACCAGATCACATTTATCATCGAATGCACGAAGACCAGCAGGAAGGCCGAGGCCACCGGGTGATCGCTTGCCGGGATGAACTGCGGAAACACAGCAAGGTAAAACATCGAAACCTTGGGGTTGAGCCCATTGGTCAGCAACCCTTCGACATAGGCCCTCCACAAGCTGCGTTTCCGCCGTGCAGGCGCGATATTGCCGGGGCCGGAGAACTCGCGCCGGATAGCCTGGCGCAGCGATTTGATCCCGATCCAGCACAGATAGGCCGCACCCAGATATTTGACGATTGTGAAAGCAGTCGCCGATTGCAGCAGGATGATCGAGATGCCCAGGATCGACAGGGTGCCGTGGATGTAGAAGGCCGTAAAAAATCCCGCGATATTGGCAAAACCGGCGGCGACACCGGATGTCGGCACGGTGCGGGCGATCAGCACGCCGTTCGGACCCGGTGACGCGACCAGCAGGGCGACGGCCAAAGCGAATGTGGTGATCTCGACCCAGGTCATCATCTTGTCCCCTATATATCCGGGTCAAAATGAGCCGGCCGGGCAGAAGACGCAATATGAAAGGAAGAAACCTCAAAAAGAAAGAACCCGCCCCCGGAACCGGGGACGGGTTTACAATTTCAGATCTGCGTCGGATCAGTTGTCGCGTTTGAGCGCGGCGCCAAGAATATCGCCAAGCGATGCACCCGAATCCGAGCTGCCATATTGTTCGACGGCTTCTTTTTCCTCGGCAATCTCGCGAGCCTTGATCGACAGTCCAAGACGGCGGGTCTTGGTGTCCACATTGGTCACGCGGGCATCGACCTTGTCGCCAATCTGGAAACGCTCGGGGCGTTGATCCTGACGGTCGCGGGCAAGATCGCTGCGGCGGATGAAGGATTTGACGCCGTTATATTCGACTTCAATCCCGCCATCCTCGATCGCGGTCACCTCGACGGTGACAACCGAGCCGCGCTTCACGCCGTCAACGGCTTCGGCCATATGCTCGTTTTCCAGAGCCTTGATCGACAGCGAGATACGCTCTTTCTCGACATCCACATCCTGAACGACGGCCTTGACCGTATCGCCCTTGCGGAAGTCCTGAATGGCGTCTTCGCCACGGGCATCCCAGGAAATATCCGACAGGTGAACCATGCCGTCGATATCGCCGTCGAGACCGATGAACAGACCGAATTCGGTGATGTTCTTGACTTCGCCCTCGATATGGGTGCCGACCGGGTGGGTTTCGGCGAAGACTTCCCACGGATTACGCATGGTCTGCTTGAGACCCAGCGAAACGCGGCGCTTGGCCTCGTCGATCTCCAGAACCATGACATCGACTTCCTGCGAGGTCGACACGATCTTGCCCGGATGGACGTTCTTCTTGGTCCAGCTCATTTCCGAAACGTGGACCAGACCTTCGACACCGGCTTCCAGCTCTACGAAAGCGCCGTAATCGGTGATATTGGTCACGCGGCCATGATGGACCGAGCCCAGCGGGAATTTCGCGGCCACGGTATCCCACGGATCGTCCTGAAGCTGTTTCATGCCCAGGCTGATGCGATGGCTTTCCTTGTTGATCTTGATGACCTGCACTTCGACGGTTTCACCGATGGCAAGGATCTCGGAAGGATGGTTCACCCGGCGCCATGCCATATCGGTGACATGCAGCAGTCCGTCAACGCCGCCCAGATCAACGAACGCACCATATTCGGTGATATTCTTGACCACGCCATTGACGCTTTGACCTTCGGACAGGTTCGAGATGACCTCGGCGCGCTGTTCGGCGCGGCTTTCTTCCAGAATGGCGCGGCGCGAAACGACGATATTGCCGCGGCGGCGGTCCATTTTCAGGATCTGGAAGGGCTGCTTCAGACCCATCAGCGGGCCCGCATCGCGCACGGGGCGCACATCGACCTGAGAACCGGGCAGGAAGGCCACGGCACCGCCCAGATCGACGGTAAAGCCACCCTTGACGCGACCGAAGATGGCGCCTTCGACGCGCTCTTCATCGGCATAGGCTTTTTCCAGACGGTCCCAGGCTTCTTCGCGGCGGGCTTTCTCGCGGCTGATCGAGGCTTCGCCGCGGGCATTCTCGACCCGGTCCAGATAAACCTCGACCTCGTCGCCGACGGCCAGTTTCGCGTCTTCGCCGGGATTTGCGAATTCCTTGAGATCGACGCGGCCTTCCATTTTGTAGCCGACATCGATAATGGCCTGTCCCGCCTCGATGGCGATGACGCGGCCTTTGACGACACTGCCCTCATCGGGCGTATCGATCTCGAGGCTTTCATTCAGAAGGGCCTCGAATTCTTCCATAGTTGCTTTAGCGCACATATGTGTTCAGTTTCCTTTACGATCTGATTTTCTGGCCAGACGGTTGGCTCCGCCGGTCTGTATCTTGCCCTTCGACAACGACAAAGGGTCGCAGCATGACGCCCGACCCGGTATTTCGCGGCCTGTTATGACCATGTCGTTCGATTGACTGCGGCCCAAATAATCGCCCAAGCGCCAAAGATCAACCATAATCGCGATCTTCACCGGGTTTCGCGCCCGGAATCTTGCGCTTCGAGTTTTCCGATTCCGGTGTCAGATCGGATCCCATGCGAATACATCGCCGCTGACCTCTTGCGGAATCAGCCCCGAGCGGAAAGCAGGCAGGGCACGCTCGGCAATCAGTTCCGGTGTCCAGCCGGTATCGGAATGGGCACTGCGCAGGGGGCGCGGCTGGCTGAACAGGAACAACTCGTTCAACCGCGCCGCGAAGATTTGCCCGGTCACGTCCCGCGCCGCCTCCGAGGCCAGAAAGACCGCCAACGGCGCATTGGTTTCGGGTGTCATCTGTTGCAGCTTGGCGACCCTTGCCTTTTCTTCGGGGGAGTTCGCCGGGATCGAATTGGTCATGCGGCTCCAGGCGAATGGCGCGATACAATTCGAGCGTACATTGTAGCGCTTCATGTCAAGCGCGATGGATTTCGACAGGGCCGCAATCCCCAGCTTGGCCGCCGAGTAATTGGCCTGCCCGACATTCCCGATCAGCCCCGAGGTCGAGGTCATATGCACATATGCCCCCACCTCCTGCTTGCGAAACAAAGGTGCGGCCGCACGGCTGACATAGAAGCTGCCATTCAGATGCACATCCACAACGGACCGCCAATCGGATGGATCCATCTTGTGAAAGATCGCGTCGCGCAGGATGCCCGCATTGTTCACCACAACGTCGACACGCCCGAAATTATCCATCGCGCACTGCACGATCTTCTGAGCGCTGTCCCAGTCGGCAACGCTGTCGGTGCTGATCGCGGCCTCTCCGCCGGCGGCCTCGATCATCGCCCTGGTCTCTTGTGCCGGACTCGCGGATCCGCCTTCGCCGCCTAGCGATGCGCCAATGTCGTTTATGACGATCTTTGCGCCGGCATCTGCGAAACCTTGCGCGATGGCCCGCCCGATACCACCTCCGGCACCGGTCACAATGACGACTTTACCCGTCAGTCCCAAATCCACGGTCATCCGCTCCTCCGTCACGCGATATTATCGCCAAGGCCCAGCACTTGCTTGGCCACGATGTTCTTCTGAATTTCGCTAGAGCCGCCATAGATCGAATGCGGCCGCGCCTGGATAAAGGCGCTTGCGGGATACAGGCTGCGGTCATCCGGCAAGGGTTCCAGAATCGCGGCATGTTCCCCGGCGATTTCAATAATATGGTCGGTAATCCGCTGATACAGGACCGACAGATTGATCTTCAGCATCGATACATCCGGCCCCAGCGGCTCTCCGCGCCGGACCTGATCGGCGAAACTTTTGTAGAAGGACTGATGGTCGGCAAGCTCCATCCGCAATTCGTTCAGCATCGCAGCGATCCGGGGCTCGCTTCCGCGACCGAGATGTTCCACCAGCCGGGCCATATGATCCAGCGCACCTATCGCCTGAAACGGCGAACCAAGAAAGATGCGTTCGAAACTCAGCAGATTCTTTGCGATACTCCAGCCGCTGTTGATCGCACCGACGATTGACTCGGCGGGAATACGGACATCGCGAAAGAATACCTCGCAGAATTCGTCATGCATATCGAGATTGCGGATCGGACGGATCTCGATGCCGGGCGCTGTCACCGGCATGATGAAGAAACTGATCCCCTTTTGCTTCGCCACATGCGTATCGGTCCGGGCGAGAACATAGATCCAGTCGGCATCCATGCCCAAGGTCGTCCAGATCTTCTGCCCGTTGATCACCCAGTCATCGCCGTCCCGCATCGCACGGGTCTGAAGCGATGCCAGATCAGAACCAGCATTCGGTTCGGAATAACCCTGACACCAGATGATCTCGCCCGAGAGAATCCGCGGCAAATGGTGTTGGCGCTGCATTTCGGTACCGTGCCGGATCAGCAAGGGGCCGACCATGGTAATCCCCTGATCCGGCAGACGGGCCACACCGTGACGTTCCTGCTCTTCGATCATGATCAGCAGCTTCGAGGGCGACAGCCCCATTCCCCCATGTTCACGCGGCCAGTTCGGGGCAAGCCATCCCTGCCGCGACAGGGCCTCGTACCATTCCCGGCCGTCGGAAATATGCAGGCGGCGCTGCGGATTGCGCAGATGTTCCGGATAGTTTTCCTGTATCCAGTGCCGGATAATGGCACGAAATTCCTGATCAGGCAGCGGGTTCAGATCGTCATGCGGGCTTGGCTGAATGGCGGGCATTCAAATCCTCCACGGGTCCTGAAACGGGATTGCATGTAAGAGATCATCGGCCATCACATATCTCTTTCCGTTAACGCAGCATGTCGGGCGCGATGCCAGGACGCAGAGCCATAGCGGTTGCCGATGGTCAGCGCCTTGCGCAGAAACAGCCCGATATCGGCCTCATCGGTGTAGCCGATCGCCCCATGCATTTGGATCGCCTGCCTTGTCACCAGCATTGCCGCTTCGGCGGCGCGGGTCTTGGCGCGTGAAACAGCGGTTTGAGCGTCATTACCACCATCAAGCGCGACACAGGCGTCCCGGATGACGGCACGGGTAATCTCGATCTGTATCTTCAGATCCACGGCGCGATGCTGAAGCACCTGAAAACTGCCGATCAGCCGGTCAAATTGCCGGCGGGTCCCCAGATATTCCAGCGTAATATCAAAAGCCCGCTCCATTACACCCAGAAGATATGCCGCATTCGCAACTGTCGCGGCCTCAAGCGCCGGGCGCGGATCGCCTTCCAGCGGGGTTGCCGGACAGCACTCGAAATGGAAGGTCGCGGCATGACCGCCATCCTGCAGCGGCAATGTCTGAATGCCGACCTGATCCATGGCGGCAAGGAAAATGCCCGCATTCGTCGCAACCGCGACGCGGTCAGCCGCAGCGCCCATCGGAACGAAGCGTTTTTCGCCACTTAACCGTCCACCCCTGCCGACGATTACGCCGCCATCAAAGCCAAGCCCATCAGGATCACTGGCCCATGCCGGCAGGATGATCTCGTCACCAGCGAAAACCGAGGGCGGCGTGGCCGCACCCATCATGTCGATGGCAAGCTGCACCTCGATAAACGGTTCGGGCAGCAATGCCGCCCCCGCCTCGGTCGCAAGCGCGGCATATTCCAGCATCCCAAGACCTGCGCCCCCGGCATTTTCGGGCAGGCGCAAGCCCAGCCAACCCATTTCCGCGATCCGGGTCCAGACATCCCGGTCAAATCCCGGCTGCGAGAACCGCAAGCCGCGCAGTCGCGTGAAATCGCCATGCCGCGGCGCGATTCCCTTTGCGCTTTCGATCAGCATGCGCAACTGCTGTTGTCGATCCAGATCGTCCGGGTGCAGCGCGTCATTCATGGTTCCGCCTCCTCCAGCTCGATCACGGCATCCAGCGCGACCGCGCCCTCGCCTTCCGGCAAGGCCAGCACCGGGTTGAGATCGACGGATACCAGCCGCGACCCCGCGCCGGCAGCAAATACCGAAAGACGAGACAAGCTTCGCGCCAAGGCGTCCAGATCGACAGGCGCGCGCCCGCGTGCGCCGGTCAGGATCGGCGCGCCCCGGATGGACAGAATCATCTCACGCGCGGCGACCTCGTCGAACGGACATTGCCGCAGCGCGATATCGTGCAGCAATTCGACGAAAATGCCGCCCAACCCGAATGCCGCCATCGCGCCGAATGACGGATCACGGCTGATGCCCATGAAACACTCGACGCCACCGGTGATCTGCGGCGCCACCAGAACACCGCTGATCCGGGCATCGGAGTGATGTTTCCGCGCGACAGCGATCAGCTTGTGATAGGCAGAAGCGGCCTCGTCCGAACTGCCGATATTCAGCATGACCCCGCCGATATCCGATTTATGCAGGATATCGGGTGACACGATCTTCATTACCACCGGAAAGCCGATCTCCTGCGCGGCGGCCCTGGCCTGCTCGCTGTCATGTACAAGCCGTTCGGCGGAAATCTGGATGCCTGCCGCCGATAGTAACGCCTTGGCCTGAAATTCATCTGGCGTGGTCGGAGGCAGCGGAATCTCCGGAACGGCTTGTCTCACCGCGGCGGTCATCGTCAGGGCCTTGCCCACACGCCCCATTGCCGCCAGCGCCCGCGTCGCCCGACATGGGTCTTCAAAAACAAGAAATCCCGCATCTTCGTATCGCTTGACGATATCCGGAGGCGCCACCGCACAGATCACGATCAGCCGGTCGGGAAATTCCTTCCGCAAAGGGGCCAGGGCCTCAAGAAACCGCGGTGCGATGGCCGCACTGCCCGCGACCGTGGTGGCGAAGCAGATCACCGAGGCATAGCCACCCTTTGCCAGTGCCGCATGGGTAAATTTCTGAAACAGGCTCAGATCATTCAATGCCTGCGCCGTACAATCGACGGGATTGACCGGCGCACAAAAGGGCAGAAGCGCGCGCAGTTCGGCCTGTGCGTCTTCGGGCATCGGCGGCATCGGCAGTTCCTGCTGCTCGGCTTCGTCGCTGGCCACGATACCCGCGCCGCCCGAAACGGTCACGACGCCAAGGCTGTTTTCCGCAGGATAGATCCGCTTGCGCGCGACATAGGCGAAATCCAGCATCTGCTCAGTATCGCAGACCCGTATGGCGCCATGGGCGCGCAAAATCTCGTCCGCGACGGCATCATCGCCCGTCATCGAGGCCGTATGAGATGTTGCCGCGCGGCCACCGACCTCGCTGCGCCCGCTTTTGAGAATAAAAACCGGTTTATCCGCATTGCGCGCCGCATTCAGGGCGGCCAGCATCCTGTCGGGATCGCTGAAACCCTCCTGATAGGCGCAGATGACATCGATCCGGTCGCTTTGCGCCATCCAGCCGATGGCGTCGGCAACCGTGATGTCAGCCTCGTTTCCCGTCGTCACAAGGATCGGCACGCCAATCCCCCGCCGTCGCGCCACAGCGGCAAGATGTGTGCCGAACGCCCCAGACTGGCTTGCCATGCCGATATTGCCCGCCAGCGGGAAACCCAGATCCAGCGATGACGTGAAACTGCCGAAATAACCGATATCGACATTCCAGCAGCCAAGCGTATTGGGTCCCAGCAGGCGCATCCCGTATTGCCGGGCGATACCGGTCAGCCGGTCCTGTTCCCCGCGCCCCTCCCTGCCCAGTTCCGCAAAGCCCGCGGTGAACATTGTGATCATCTTGCAGCCCTGCCGCCCAAGCGCATCGACGACATCCACTGCAGCACGGGCGGGAACGGCGACGATAGCCGCCTCGGGTGCTTCGGGCAGGGTCTCGATATCCGAATAGCATGTCAGACCCTGAATCTCGTCCCGATTGGGATTTACCGGCAATATGCGCCCGCCATATCCCGCTTTCAGCATCGTCGCGATCGGTCTTCCGCCGATACGGGTCGGATCGGCGGAAGCCCCGATGATTGCGACCGAGCGAGGTTCCAGCAATTGGGAGAGTTCATTGAAATCATATCGCATTTTCAGAACCCAGAAACGCCGTGACCTGACTGGACAACGTGCCGCCATTTCCGTGGAGAAGCGCGATATCGGCCTGCTGCAACTGCCGCTTCCCGGCTGCGCCGCGGATTTGCGCGACGGCTTCCGCGATCAGAAACATGCCATACATGCCGGGATGCACGCAGGACAGCCCGCCGCCATTGGTATTCACCGCCAACTCGCCGCCGGGTGCGATGCGCCCGCCCTCGACGAAACGCCCGCCTTCGCCCTTGGGGCAAAAACCGAGATCTTCAAGAAACAGGATCGTGTTGATGGTAAAGGCGTCGTAAAGCATTACCAGATCGACATCGCCATGTGTCAGGCCCGCCATGTCGAAGGCGCGCGGCCCGCTTTCGGAAGCCGCCGTCACCGTCAGATCGGGCATGGCAACGATGGATCTGTGCCAGTTCGCCCCCGCTCCTCCAAGAAAATAGACCGGCTTCTGTGGGAAATCCTTCGCCCGGTCGGCACTGACAAGAAGACAGGCCGCCGCGCCATCGGTGACAAGACAGCAATCCCCTTTGGTCAGGGGATCCGAGATCATTCGGCTGCCCAGCACATCCTCGCGCGTCAGCGGGCCGCGCGCGAATGCCTCGGGGTTCAGATTGGCCCAGCCCCGCGCCGCAACCGCGACATCGGCAAGCTGTTCGCGGCTGGTGCCATATTCATGCATGTGCCGCGCCGCCGCCAGGGCATAGGCCGTGATCGGATGGCGGGGGTTATACGCGGTTTCGTGCCATTGCGGCTCGGACATCGATACCAGCCGTCCGCCTGCCGTCCGCTGGTTCGAGCCGTAGCAGATCAATGCCACGTCGCACAGGCCCGCCTCGATGGCCAGCGAGGCCTGCAACAGATGCATCTCGAAGCTGGAACCTCCGATATTGGTGCTGTCGAAATACCTTGGCTTAACACCCAGATATTCCGCTACGCTCATGCTGGGAAAGGCATGCGTGCTCGTGGCGGCGAATATTCCGTCGATATCGGGGATTTTCAGTCCGGCATCCGCCAGCGCCCCAAGCGTGGCTTGCGCCAGAAGCTCGATACCCGAAAAACCCGGAGCTTCGCCAATACCGGCGGTTGCCATGCCCACGATCGCGGTCCGTCCCCTGATCGGATGTGCCATCACGCATCCTCCGAGATTGGATCGAACACCACGCGCGGAACCTCTCCGCTCTCTATCCGCGCACGCACCCGGCTGCCGATTGCGGCGGTTTCGGCGCCAGTCACGGTCGCCATCATGCGCGGCCCTTCATCAAGATCGATCAATGCGACGTTGTAATCGCCGGAACGCGCCCGATTCACCGTAATCGAATAGATATGACCAAGCCCCGATGCGGGCACCCATTCCAGATCATCCTCGCCCGATCCCGGAACCAGAACCCGCGGCCAGAACAAATGCTTTCCGGTCGAGCGGGACCGCTGAAGCATGAATCTGCCCTCGGCCAGATAGGCTTCGAAGGCCCTTTGCGGACCCGGCTTGTTCTGAGCCATCTCCCCTCCCACGGAAATTTTCCTTCACCTGAATGATGTCGGGGGATAAGCTATTGTGCAAATGCATGTTAGAAATAGCAGCCATGCCGAATAGGCATTTCTTAACAAGTCGCGCAGTGTCATCGCAGGAGAGGACAATCCATGAAGCTTCATCAGAACATCCCCGACAGCACCGGAATGAACGCGTTCCGGAACGACCCCGTCATGGCAGAGCTTCTGAAAATCTACCTGCCCTCCGGGTTCCTCGAACTCGCCCTGCCGCAACTGGATCGTATGGGAGCCATGGTGAATGACAGGCTGGAACAGCTTGCCCTTGCCGCCGACCGGAATCCTCCGAAGCTTCATATCCGCGCCCGAAACGGAGCTGCCGATGAGCGGATCGAGAAACACCCGGCCTATGAGGAACTCGAAAGGATCGCCTTCGGTGAATTCGGACTTGCCGCCATGTCCCATCGCGGCGGCGTGTTCGGTGCAAAGGAAAAACTTCCGCCATTGGTCAAATACGCGCTGGTCTATCTGTTCGTGCAATCCGAATTCGGGCTTTGCTGCCCGTTATCCATGACCGACTCGCTGACCCGGACGCTGACCCGTTTCGGCTCGGACGAACTGGTTTCAACCTATTTCGACCGGCTGACCAGCCAGGACGTGGATCAGCTTTTTCAAGGCGCGATGTTCATGACCGAACAGATGGCGGGCTCGGATGTCGGGTCGATCGAGACCACGGCCCGCAAGGTCGACGGCGAATGGCGGCTTTACGGCGACAAGTGGTTCTGCTCGAATCCGGATGCGGCGCTTGCGATGGTGCTGGCCCGGCCCGGGAATGGCGGCGCGGGCACGCGCGGCCTGTCCCTGTTCCTGTTGCCACGAATTTTGCCCGATGGCAGCCGCAATGCCTATCGCATCTTACGGCTCAAGGACAAGCTGGGCACCCGATCGATGGCCAGCGGTGAAATCACACTCGAAGGCGCAACTGCCTATCTGGTCGGCGAAGCGGGTCAGGGCTTCAAACAGATGACCGATATGATCAACATGTCGCGCCTTGCGAACGGCGTGCGTTCCGCCGGACTTATGCGGCGCTCGGTGAACGAGACGCTGTTCATCGCCCGCAATCGCAGCGCCTTCGGCAAGCGGCTGGCGGACCTGCCGCTGATGCGCCGGCAGTTGGCCAAGCTTCTGGTCACGGCCGAACAGGGGCGCGCGATGGTGTTTCACACCGCCCATGTCCTTGAAGCCTCCGACCGGGACGATACCGCCATGACGCGGGTGCTGCGCATTCTCACTCCGCTGATCAAATTCCGGACCTGCCGCGACGCCCGCAAGGTGGCAGGTGACGCGATGGAGGTGCGGGGCGGTTGCGGCTATATCGAGGAATGGTCGGATGCCCGCGTATTGCGCGACGCGCATCTGGGCTCGATATGGGAGGGAACCAGCAATATCGTCGCCCTCGATGTCGCCCGGGCGGCACGGCGCGAGGATGCGCTTAGCGCGTTATCCGGCTATATCGATGATCTGATGAAAGAAGCCGCGTCGATACTGGGACCGTTGACGGATTTGACCGGAGCTTATCACCGCGCCGCCGCATTGCTGCAAGCCGTCGCTGAAAACCCCGCGCGGGAGGCCGAGACACGGCGCGCGGCAACTGCCGTCTATAACGCCACATCCGCCTGTATCATGGCATGGGAAAGCGCAAGGCTGACATCGCTTGGCATGGCCGGCGCCGATGCGCGGTTGTGCCTTGCGCATGAGGTCTTGCGGCACAAGCTGGCTGCGCGCGATCCGCTGGCCTTGCCCGAGGATGAGGAAAGCCCGGTCGCCGACATTCTTGACATATAGGAATTTGCGTCGCTGCCGGGCACAGCTTCACCGCCCCCGCGGCTTCGCCCTTGTCGTCGGCAGCGCGTCGGTCGGATCCTCCGGCCATGGATGCCGGGGATAACGGCCGCGCATATCCTTGCGGACATCGCTGTAGGACGATGCCCAGAATCCCGGCAGATCCATCGTCACCTGCACCGGTTTGCCGCCTGGCGACAGCAAGCTGATCCGCAGCGGACGCCCACCCACGACGGGATGGCGGGTCACGCCGAACAATTCCTGCAATCGCAACTCGATCGAGGGTTCCTCGTGATTGTAATCGATCGGGACTTTTCGTCCCAGCGGCGTGACGAAATGTGCCGGAAACTCGGCGGCCAGACGTTGCTGACCATCCCAGCCGATCCGTGCCTTCAGAGGCTCGGTCAGATCCAGTCGCCGCAGATCGGCCTGCGTCTTCACGCTTCCCAACCACGGCAACAGCCACGCACCATCGGCCAGCAGACTGGCATCATCCACCGGCCCCAGCCCGTCCACAAGGGCAATCCGGGCGCGCAACCGCGCGGCCGAAGGCGTCCAAGGCAAACCGTCCTGTCGCAATCCGTCAAGCGCCGCCTGCGCCACCGATCCCTCGGGTGCATCCTGCCAGATCCGGTCGGACAGAATAACGGCGCCCAGACGCTCTTGCTGCCGGGCGAGCACCCGGTTTTCCCGCCGGGACCATTCGCAAAGCTCGACCGTTTCGATCCGGCCGGCGTAAAGCGCCCTGATATCTGCCTCATCCACCGGCGCCGCCATGCGTATCCGCGCCTCTCGCTGATCGCCGTCCAGATCCACGGCCACGATCAGCCGCTGCCCGGCCAAAGGATCGCCCTCGTCCAGAACCGCGCCCTTGCCGCCCGACAGAACGAAGCGCGGCGCCTCGCCCTTGCGTCGCTGCCCGATCCGGTCCGGATAGGCCAGCGACGCCATCGCGCCCACCGTCATCACGTCACCGCCCGGGACCAGCCGCCGCAGTCGCTTCGCCTCGTCCCGGATGCGGTTCAAGGCGGGCCGGTGCAGATCATGCGGATATCGTGCAGCAAAGCCCACAGGATCGCGGATCGCATGCAGCCGCAGCGTCAGATCGGCAGGCGCGCCACGCAACGGATCGCGATCAGACAACAGCGCCGCCAGTTCTGCCGCCCCGCGCCCGGCCCGCAGCAGCATATGCGCCAGCCGGGGATGCAGCGGCAACCGCGCCAGTTGCCGGCCATGTCCGGTAATCCGCCCGGCCCCGTCCAGCGCCCCCAGTTCCGCGAGCAAATTCCGCGCCTCGGCCAAAGCGGCATCCGGCGGAGGAGTCAGAAACGCGAGTTCTGCAGGTTTCGCTCCCCATGTGGCCAGCTCTAGTGCCAGACCGGCCAAATCCGCCACCGTGATCTCGGGCGGGGCGAATGCAGGCAATGCCCCCTCTTCGGCGCGCGCCCACATCCGATAGCAGATGCCGGGCGCGACACGGCCCGCCCGCCCGCGCCGTTGATCGGCCTCGGCACGGCTGACACGTTCGGTCACCAACCGCGACATCCCGCTGCCGGGATCGAAACGCGCCCGCCGCGCCCGTCCGGCATCGACGACGACCCGCACCTCGGGGATGGTCAGCGATGTTTCGGCAATCGCGGTCGCAAGCACGATCCGCCGCCGCCTGCCCGGCGGCGCAAGAGCTGCACGCTGGGCCTTTGCATCCAACGCCCCGAATAACGGCAGCACCTCGCAACCGCTTTCGTCCAGCATGCCCGAGACACGGCGAATCTCGCCCTCGCCCGGCAGAAATGCCAGCACAGTACCGCCGGTCTCCCGGGTCTCGGTCTCGGCTTGCAGGATCAACCGCGCCGCCTCGTCGCTCAGCCGGAAGCGGGCAGGCAAGGGGCGGTCCAGCCAGCGCGTCGTGACCTCGAACGCCCGTCCCTCGGATCGCAGCACCGGCGCATCGTCCAGCAATGCCGCCACGGGTTCGGCATCCAGCGTCGCCGACATTACCAGCACCGCCAGATCCTCGCGCAGAGCGGCGCGGGCTTCCCAGACAAGCGCAAGGCCCAGATCGGCGTTCAGGTTGCGTTCGTGAAATTCATCGAAGATCACGCAACCGATCCCATTTAGCGACGGATCCGACTGGATCATCCGGGTCAGGATGCCTTCGGTCACGACCTCGATCCGGCTGCCCGGCACAGCCTCGCCCCGGATCCGATAACCGATCCGCTCGCCCGGTTTTTCGCCCAACTCACCGGCCATGCGCTCGGCCGCGGCCCGCGCCGCCAGCCGTCGCGGCTCGAGCATGACGATCCGTCCCGCGATCTGATCCATAAGGGCCACAGGCACCCGCGTCGTCTTGCCCGCCCCCGGGGGCGCGACCAGAACGGCGCGCCCATGCGCGGCAATGACCTGGCGGAGTTCGGCCAGGATATCGTCGATGGGTAAGTTCATCCTCATCCCGGCTAAGTAACCTGACGGGTGCGGCCTCCACAATCCCGTCGCCGCGCGACAAACGATGCCCCCTATCAATCCGTCCTGCCCGCGCCTATCTTTTCTGAAATGACAAGGGCGGAACGGCAGGCGGAATGGGAATTGGTGGCGATCTGATCAGGGGCTTGGGATTCGGCGAACCCGTAATCCGGCTGGGGGTGACCGGCCTGTCACGGGCGGGCAAGACCGTCTTCATCACCTCTCTCGTGGCCAATCTGATGGACCGGGGACGGATGCATGCCCTGCGGGCCGCCGCCGATGGCAGCCTGAAAGCCGCATGGTTGCAGCCGCAGCCGGACGATACCGTGCCACGTTTCGATTTCGAGCGTCATCTTGCCTCGATGACCGGCTCTGATCCGCATTGGCCGGATGGGACCCGCCATGTCAGCCAGCTTCGCCTGTCCCTGCGGGTCGAGCCGCGCGGGCTGCTTTCCGGGCTGCGCGGGCCACAGACAGTCCATCTGGATATCGTCGACTATCCCGGCGAATGGCTGCTGGACCTGCGGCTGATGGGCAAGGATTTCAGCGAATGGTCCGCCGAGGTCCTTTCGCGGATCGATAACCGTCCCGGTGCCACCGACTATCAGCAGGCGCTTGCGGAACTTGATCCCACTGCCCGTTTCGATGAACCGACCGCGCAGCGGCTTGCCGAAAGCTATACCACCCATCTGCATGCCGCGCGGGAGGCCGGATGGTCGGATTGCACACCGGGACGCTTCCTGATCCCCGGCGAGATGGCGGGCTCGCCCGCCCTGACATTCGCCCCCCTGCCCGAGATCCAGAAGGACGGCAAGCTTTACAAGGAGTTCCGCCGCCGCTTCGATGCCTATAAATCCCGCGTCGTCCGGCCTTTCTTCCGCGATCATTTCGCCCGGATCGACCGGCAGGTGATCCTGGTCGATGTGCTTGGCGCGATCCATCAGGGACCGCAATCGGTCGAGGATATGCGCCGCGCCATGGCCGATATCCTGACCGCATTCCGTCCCGGTCGCGCGGGCTGGCTGGCACAGTTATTGGGCACAAGACGGGTCGAGCGTATCCTGTTCGCCGCCACCAAGGCCGATCACCTGCATCACAGCCAGCACGACCGGCTGACCGCGATCCTGTCGGCCATGCTGCGCGAGGCCCGCGACCGGGCGGACTTCTCGGGCGCGCGGACCGAGGCGATGTCCATCGCCGCCCTGCGCGCCACGACCGAGGACGTGATCAGGAAGGAGGGCGAGGAACTGCCCGCCGTGCGCGGAACGCTGACCGATGGCAGGCAGGCGGCATTCTATCCCGGCGAGTTGCCGCCGGATCCGGCCCAGTTGCTGCATCCTGCGCGGAACGGGGCGCAGGAATGGTTGGATGCGGATTACGCGGTGATGAATTTCCTGCCCGCCCCGATGACGCGTCGACCCGGTGACGGACCGCCACATATCCGGCTGGATCGCGCCGCGGAATTCCTGATCGGAGACCTGTTGTGAGCGACACCCCGAAACGCGGCCCTGTGCTGATCGAGATCGATGATTCCGCTTCTGAAACCCGCCGGTCCGGTCCCGCGGAAGAAATAAGGGACGAGGCGGAACAGACCCGGCCAAACCCTGCGGACGCGCCGCCGATCGAAGAGCCGGGCTACCCGCTTCCCCGTCCACGCACGATGCAGATGGTCACCCGGCTGGTTGGTCGCCGCGCCTCTTTGCTGACACGGGTGTTCATCAGTTCAGCCGCATCGCTTCTGGTCTTTCTGCTGACGGTCGCCGCGCTGGATTTTCTGGGCAGGCTGATCGACCGCTATCCTCCGCTGGGATGGGCCGGAATCGGGCTGCTGGCGCTGTTCACGCTTGCCAGCCTTGGCATGGCATGGCGCGAATATCGCGCCTGGTCCCGTTTTGCCCGGATCGATGCGATTCAGCGGCAGGCGGGGCTGGCTCTGGCGGAAAACTCCAGCGATAAGGCAAAGCAGGTCACGGACCAGCTGCTTTCGCTCTATCGCGGTCGCCCAGAGCTGAAATGGGGACATGATCGGCTGACCGATGGCCGGGCCGAGGCTTATGACGCGAAATCCCTGCTCAGCATGGCCGAAAACGAACTCATGACCTCGCTCGATCAAGAGGCCCGCCGCGAAATCGAGGCCGCCGCCCGCAGCGTCGCCGCAGTAACGGCCCTGATCCCGCTGGCTTTGGCCGATGTCGTCGCCGCATTGGCCGCCAATCTGCGGATGATCCGCCGCATCGCCGAGATTTATGGCGGTCGCGCCGGAACCGTCGGCAGCTGGAAACTTGCCCGTACCGTGATGACCCATCTGGTCGCGACAGGCGCGGTCGCCGCAGGCGACGATCTGATCCACACCATTGCGGGTGGCGGCGTTCTGGCGAAGTTGTCGCGCCGCTTTGGTGAAGGAGTCGTCAACGGCGCCCTGACGGCCCGCGTCGGAATCGCCGCCATGGAGGTCTGCCGTCCATTGCCATTCGTCACCCAGCCCAGACCCAAGGTAGGCAACCTGCTGACACGAGGTTTACGCGGCTTGTTCGGCAGCGATGAAGACGGCAAAGCCTGACCCGACCGACCAGCGAATGCTTGCCACGGCATCTCAGGCATGAAACATGATTCCGGGGCAATCATTCGATCGAGGACCATGCAGGATTTCGGAGAATATGATTTCATCGTTGTCGGGGCTGGATCTGCCGGTTGCGTGCTGGCCAACCGGCTTTCGACCGATCCCCGGCACCGAGTTCTGCTGTTGGAGGCAGGCGGCAGCGACAATCGTTTCTGGGTTCATGTCCCGGTCGGATATTTATACGCAATGGGCGATCCGACGCTTGACTGGTGTTACAAGACCGAACCCGAGCCCGGGCTGAACGGCCGCAGCCTGAATTACCCGCGCGGGAAAGTTCTGGGGGGCTGTTCCTCGATCAATGGCATGATCTACATGCGTGGTCAGGCCCATGATTACGACCGCTGGCGGCAAGCGGGAAATTCCGGCTGGGGCTGGGACGATGTCCTGCCCTATTTCCGCCGCTCGGAGCGTCATCACGGTCCCGCGGATGAATTTCACAATGATCATGGCGAATTGCGGATCGAACAGCAGCGCCTGAACTGGCCAATCCTCGATGCTGTTGCCGAGGCCGCGCAGGAACTGGGCCTGCCCGCTTGCGCCGATTTCAACTGCGGCACCAATGAGGGAGTGGGATATTTCCCCGTAACCCAGCGCGGCGGGATCCGCTGGAACGCCCGCAAGGCGTTTCTGAACCCGGCAAGGAACCGCGCTAACCTGCGGATCGTAACGAATGCGCAGGTAGAGCGGCTGTCCTTCGAGGGACGGCAGGCAACCGGCGTGCTCTTCACCCATAAGGGACAAAGGCTGCACGCGCGGATACGGGGTGAGATCATCCTTGCCGCAGGTGCCATAAATTCACCCGCGATCCTGGAACTCAGCGGTATCGGACAGCATGAACGACTGTCATCGCTGGGGATCGACACGGTTCTTGATCTGCCGGGCGTGGGCGAGAATTTGCAGGATCACCTACAGCTTCGCTGCATCTTCCGGATCACCGGCGCGAAAACGCTGAATGACCGGGCGCGCAATCTGCTGGGCCGTGCCGGGATCGCCTTGGAATATGCGCTTCGGCGTTCGGGCCCGATGGCGATGGCGCCCAGCCAGTTGGGAATTTTCGCCAGATCCTCGGAAGCTTTCGAGACCGCGAATATCGAATATCACGTCCAGCCGCTGTCACTGGACAAGTTCGGAGAACCCTTGCACGATTTTCCCGGCCTGACGGTCTCGGTCTGCAATCTGCGTCCCGACAGTCGCGGAAGCAGCCACATCCGCAGCGCCAAGGAGGGAACACCGCCGGCCATCGCGCCGAATTACCTTTCGGCCGAAGGAGACCGGCAGGTCGCCATCGACAGCCTGCGGCACGCCCGGCGGCTGATGCAAACCCGTCGCATGGCCGCGTTCCGACCCGAGGAAGTTATGCCCGGACCACATCTGCAAAGCGATGCTGAATTGTCTCGCGCTGCCGGAGATGTGGGCACGACCATTTTCCATCCCGTCGGCACGACGAAAATGGGCGATGATCCAATGGCGGTGGTCGATGCGGAATTGCGCCTGCACGGGATCGGGCGGTTGCGTATCGCGGATGCGGGGATCATGCCGGTGATTCCTTCGGGCAATACCCATGCGCCCGTGACGATGATCGCCGAGAAGGCCGCCGATATGATTCTGGGCGCGTCGCCATTGCGGTCGGGCTGATTGCTGCGGGATTCGCGCCTGACACCAACCGGCGAAAGCCGGATGCCTGCCCCCGGACCCCCGGGATATTTGGATGAAGAAGAAGCGAAAGCGGGATCTCGGTGAGGATTGAAGCGGCCTAATCGGGACGCAGCATATCGCGAAACGCATGCCAACTTGTCTTCGGGCGACGCTTCATCGTTTCGTAATCAACATGGACGAGACCGAAACGAGGTCCATAGCCAAAGGCCCATTCGTAATTGTCCAGAAGCGACCAGTAAAAGAAGCCGCGCAGATTCACTCCATGATCCATGGCCGATCTGGCCGCACGAAGATGATCGGCGATAAAGGTCACGCGTGGTTCATCATCGGTGACATTTTTGCCCGGCTCCAGCGCCATGCCATTCTCGGTCACATAAAGCGGCAAGCCGCCAGTATGATCGCGGCTCAAGCGGATCAGGAATTCGCTTAGCCCCTCGGGACGGATCTCCCAGCCCATCTGGGTTTTCGGCAAAGGGCCATCCTGCGCATGGCCGTTGGGCCACAAGCCCGGCACCATTCCGTGCAGTTTGCGGGTGTAGTAATTCACCCCCAGCCAGTCCAGCGGCGCGGAGATGATCTGCATGTCTTGCTGCCAGCCATCCGGCAGATGCGGGCCGATTCCCTCAAGCGCGGTTTCAGGATATCCCTGCCCCATCAACGCACGAATGAACCACTGATTATAGATAGCATCCTGCCGTGCCGCCGAAATCGCCGCCCCGGGATTGTCATCAATCGGATGCGCGGTTTCGAAATTCAGGACGATCCCCAGATTCTGCGCGCCATTCGCCTGCAAGACCTGCATCGCGGTGCCATGCGCCAGCAATACGTGATGCATCGCCCGGCTGGCGGCACGGATATCGCGCAGGCCGGGGGCGTGATGTCCAAGGAAATGCGACAGCCAGGCGATGCACCACGGCTCGTTCAGGGTGGCAATGCTGGCAAGGCGGTCACCCAGTCTTGCATGAACGGCCCGGGCATAATCGCCGAACCAGCCGGCGATATCGCGATTACGCCACCCGCCACGATCGGCAAGAGCGGCGGGAAGCTCCCAATGATACAGGGTCAGGAACGGTTTCAGATTCCGCGCAAGCATGCCGTCCGCGAGGCGATCATAGAAATCCAGCCCTTCGGCATTGAGGCTTCGCCCGTCTGGCATGACCCGCGCCCACGAGGTCGAGAAGCGATAGGCATCGAAGCCGGCATCCCGCATCAGATCGAGATCGGTCTCCCACAGGTGATAATGATCGCAAGCCCGCCCGCCATTGCTGTCATCGGCAATATTGCCGGGAGTCGCGGCAAAACTGTCCCAATGCGAAGGCCCCGCGCCGCCGAAATGCGATCCTTCGATCTGATAGGCGGCGGTCGCCGCTCCGAAGACGAAATCCGGGGGAAAATCTGATCTGCTGGGCAGCATGGCGGTCCCTGATCGGTTATAGGCGCAAACATACGTGACTTGGGCCGGTTGTACAGGATGGACCCGCTTGCGCGACAGCACGGGGATATGGACTTCCAGAAGCTGTCATGCTGTTTCGGGCCTGATGAAAGAAAGGAGCGATATGGAGATTTTCGACAAGATCATCTCGGATCGCGGATCGCGATATGCCGTTTCCGGCGGTCCGGCCAGGGACCGCAAGGATATTCAGGCATTGCTGAGCGAACTGAAACGCAACAAGCGCTTCGCCAAGGCGACGCATAACAGCTGGGCCGCGATTATTTCAGGAGAGCCGGTCAAGGATGACGATGGCGAATCCGGTGCGGGCGCCCTGATGCTGCAAATGCTGGAGCGCGCCGGGTTGGAGAATCATCTGGTAGTGGTAACCCGCTGGTATGGCGGCAAACATCTGGGCGGCGACCGGTTCCGGCACGTCGCGGACGCGGTACGGCACTATCTGCGCGAGACAGGAACGGACAGCGACGGCGCAGCACGGTCGGGGACTTCCGGAGGCTGACCTATCGGCGGGATTTGCCCCGGAATCTGTCCAGAAATTTTCCGAAGCTTCCTCTCATCTCGGCGGCTTCGGAACTGACCCGGTCGGTCGCGTTGTCCCAGCGTTCATCTGCCGCACGAAGCGCGGGATCGATCCGGCGCTGGCGAAACTGTGTCCATAGCCGCCACAGTGACAGCAGGAGCATGAACAGCACCCCGAGAATGACCATCGCCGGCCAGTTGCGCGGACGCTCGTCCGGGCTTGCAAGCGTATCGATCCCGATCGCGTTCGGATAGATGCTCAGCCATGGCAGGCGCCAGCCATAGGCGGTGATGCTGACCCATTGCGGGGTGCCCGAGGCTGATCTGAGATTCGTCGCCTCGGAATGCAGATTGGCGCTGTCATATTTGAAATAGGGGGGCCAGACCCAGCCGGTATCCTCATTTCGATAGACGAAAACCTTGCCGTTCGGACGCACCGTATCGATGAACCGTACATCCCGCTGACCCGAGGAATTTTCGACCGTGCCGGTATCTTCGGACGCATAGAAGATCGCATTTCTCGGAGTGACCAGCGTCAGGCGATTATAGGTATTCGTGATCCGCACCACGTTCTTGGAAGGCAGCGCGTAATCAAGGAACAGAAAGACCGCGACCCCGAACAGAACTCCGATGAAAACCTTGATATAATGCATGATTTTGCGGCTCCTACTGCCCTTCATCCCCAGGACGATTCCAATGATACCCGATCAGCGGCATGGGTCTTGATGCATAAACCAGAGTTATACGGAATCACAGGACGAATCCAACCCGAAGCCGTCCATCCCGGATTTTGCCTCTCGTAAGGGGTTCATTCGATATAAATCTGGACACTCGCGGCACGACCTGCGGCGTCGATAACCGTCAGCGTCGATGAGCCGCTGCTGTCGGGAACCCACATGGCGGTGCGCCGCCGGAATGGCTGCGACAGCGGCTTTCCATTGGCGAGCCAGCGGAACGGTGCGCGTCCCCCGTTGATCTTGAGCGCCAGCGGAGCATCCGTCACTCCGCGGGAAAGCCCAAGATCGACACGGGCGCCCTGCGGCGGAAAGACGATTTCAGGCGCGGCCTCGGGCGGGGCACCCGCCACCGGGTGATTGCCTGAGGCAGCAAAGCGGCGCAGGGAAAAGGGAAGGTCGGCGGCAGGCAATCGCGATGCGCCGGCCGGAGGCGACGGAAAGCGATTGAGACCGACACCCGACCGGCGGAACGCCTCATGCAGCAGAGGAGCAGCCGCGTCATACCCCGTCAGGCCCGGAACCGAACCGCCATCGGCGCGCCCGACCCAGACGCCAAGCACATGACGTCCGTCATAACCGACCGCCCAGGCATCACGATAGCCGTAGGAAGTGCCGGTCTTGTAGGCGATGCCAAGATGCGGCGCACCTTTCGGAGGCATGACGCCCGAAAGAATGTCGGTGATCTGCCACGCCGCCTGAGGAGTCAGGATCATGGCAGGCTCCCGTGTCGGCTTGGTTCCAGCCAGATACCGCAACGGCTGAACCTTGCCGCGATTCACGATTCCTCCGTAAAGCTGTACAAGCTGCTCAAGCGTCAATCCCGCTCCGCCAAGCCCGATCGCCAGACCCGGAGTCTCCCCGGGCGGAAGAACGGGTGTGGCCCCTGCCCGCTGCATCCGCGCCGCCAGCCGCGCCGGGCCGATCGAGTCCAGCAAACGGATCGCGGGCACATTCAGCGACATCTGAAGCGCGGTGCGGACCGAAACGTCGCCCTGATAGGCCATGTCGAAATTCCGTGGACGGTAGCCCGAGAAATCGCCGGGCCGGTCCTCGATCATGGTTTCCTGCATGACCAGACCTTCCTCGAAGGCAAGGCCGTAGATGAACGGTTTCAGGGTCGAACCGGGAGAACGCAAAACTCTGGTCATGTCGATCCAACCGGCGCGGGACGGGTCGAAATACCCGGCAGAGCCGACCCGGGCCAATATCTCTCCGTTACTGGCATCGGCAAGGATCATCGCAACCGAAACATTCGGGCCAAGCCGTCTGGCCCCGCTGGCGGCAATCTTTTCGAGACTAGCCTGCGCATTGCGGCTTATCAGCAAGCGGTGCTGCAGCAATTCTGGCGCAGAGCGCATCACTGCATCGGCCAGATGCGCGGCATAGGCAGGCATCGGCAGCCGTCGTGCCGGAACCGCGTCGCCCGATGCCCTTGCGATCTCGCCTTCGGCGATCACCCCTGCTTGCGCCATACGGTCCAGCACCCGGTTGCGGGCCATCAGGGCAATCTTGGGGTTTCGGTCGGGCCGACGCGCCTCGGGGGATTGCGGCAGCGCGACTAACAGCGCTGCTTCTGCCAGTTCAAGCTTGTGCGGCTCTTTCCCGAACCATGCGAGGCTGGCCGCCCGCACCCCTTCCAGATTGCCGCCATAAGGCGCAAGCGTAAGGTAACGATTCAGGATTTCGCGCTTGGACATGCGCCGCTCGATCTGCAATGCCCGGCCGATCTGCCGGAATTTAGCGGTGAAACTGCGCTCGTCGCGCGGTTCAAGCAGACGCGCAAGCTGCATCGACAGCGTCGATCCGCCCGACACGATCCGCCCATTCGTGGCCAGTTGCCACGCCGCCCGCGACAGCGCCCGCAGATCGATCCCCGAATGGGACCAGAAGCGTTTATCCTCGTAGGCGATCAGCATCTCGATGAATTGCGGATCCAGTTTCTCGCTATCAGCCGGCAGGCGCCAGCGGCCATCCCTGGCCGCGTAAGCCCTGAGCAATGCACCGTCGCGGTCCAGCACTTCCCTTGACAGCGAAACGGTGTCGGGCGGCAGCGGATAAAGCTTGTCCAACCGCCACAGCGCCGCCCCTGCGGCAGCGATCAGAACAGCCAGCACCGAAAGCGCAATCGCGCCGCGCCGCAGCCAGCGGCGCAATGCGACACCGGTCTGCGCTTGTGTCAATTCTCCCTGACCTCCATGAAGCCCGAGGCGGTGCGTGCCGAGAGTTGCGGGCGATACATGTCTTCGACGCTGGCCGCCGGATGCATGTAAACGCCCGGCGATACCGCCCGCACCACATAGGCCAGACGGAAACTGCGGTCACTTCCGGCGTTCCGGTCGAAAGCGGCGATGAAGCGATCATCCCGAAACTCGGTATGCGCCGCATCCGTCCCGCCCAGCCAGCCGAAATTGTCAAGCTGCGCACTGTCCACAAGGCGCGGATTATCGATCTCGAAGCCGGCGGGCAGCAGATCCGACACCAGCACGCGCGACGGCCAGTCATTATCCTGCGTCACCTCCAGCACGACGACGTAACGCTCATTCTGACGGGCCGCAGTCACATCGGCCTCCTGTCCGTCCAGCGTGTAATAGCTGCGCGTGATGCCAAAACCGTCGCCTCCGGCGGGCAAAGGTTCGCGCGGGGAGGCAACGGTCGTAACCGTCGCGGTCACGGGCTGATCGTCGCGATTGGTGATCGTCACGGGCGCGGTGGATATCTCTGCCCCACCCATCTGCTGCGCAAAGCCGCCTTCATGCACCATGCCGTTGACGGTCAGGCTGAGATCGTCATCCGAGCGGGCCATCGCACGCGCCGCCAGCAACATCCATGCCTGATCCTGCGTGCTCTGGTAGCGGATATCGCTTTGAATACCCCCGACAAAGTCGATCATTTCCGGGACGATCGTCGGCTCGGGCCGCGTCTCTGCGGCAAGCGCCAGCATCGCGGCGCCATCCCGCAACGGCGAGCCGTAATCCGAACGTGAACGGGACTCGTTTTCCTCACGCGCAAGAAGCAATGAGGACGCAAATCCACTCGCGGCCCGGTCGCCATCCCCGTAAAGCCCTATTGCCGCCGCAAGCTGGGCACGGGCCATCGGGGTGCTGAACTCATCCAGACGGGTATCGAGGTAATAACGCAAATCCCCGGCGGATGCCTTGCGATTTCGTGCCAGAACGTAAAGCGCATAGGCAATCTCGCTGCCGCGGGATTCGACATCCGTGTCATAGGCCACCGAGTTTTGCAGGTTGCGCAGCGCCTGCGCCATCGGCTGTTCAGGAACGGCGAAGCCCTGTTCCGACGCTCGGGTCAGGAAATCGGTGACATAAGCGTCAAGCCACAAATCACCCGAGCCCGGGCTCCACATCCCGAAACTGCCTGCGGAAGATTGATAAGACAGGATTTTCGCAATCGCATCATCGACCCGCTCTTTCACCTGCGGATCGTTTTCCATCCCGGCGGCGGCGGCAAGCTCGTTGACGTAAAGCAGCGGCAATGCGCGGCTTGTCGTCTGTTCGGCACAGCCATAAGGATAACGGTCAAGAGCCATCAGCAGCGCAGGAATGTCAAAGCCCTGATTGCGCGAGACATTGACGCTGACCGATGCGTTTTCACTGAAGCGATCCGCTAGCAATTGCCGGTCCAGCACGATGCTGCCACCATTCGCCGCCAGTGTCATCTGTTCGCGGGTGGTCACCGGCATGACGCCCGGACGCACTGGCAGGCTGACGGTTTTCCTGACGGACAGGCCGGAATCATGGGTCAGCGAAAGATCGATCCGGCCCTCTCCCGCCGTCCCGCTTGCCGTCACTGGAATCGTCACGGAAATCTTTTCCCCGGCATCCAGCGTCAGGGTCTCGGGAAGCGGGTCGGCTTCGGTCAGTTGCAGCCCGGTTGTTTCGACATTGAGGCTGTAGTCACCTGCGGGACCATCGGTATTGGCGATCTCAAGCAATATGCGGGTCTGGTCGCCGGGCGCGAGAAAGCGCGGCAGGCTGGTTGTCAGAACAAGCGGTTCGCGGATGACGACATCGCCCGTGGCATGCCCGATCCCGTCGGCAGACCACGCGACCGCCATCACCCGCGCGGTGCCATTGAAATCCGGGATATCGAAGGATACCTGCGCGCGCCCATCCGCATCTACCGGAACGATGCCCGAAAAGGATGCAAGAAGCGTTTCGGTCGGAGGGCTGCCATTCGACTCCATGGTCGCCCCGTCCCCGCCGGTTCTGATCCGCCCCTGCGCCCCAAGCGAGCCGTCGATCAGGCGGCCATAGATATCACGCAGTTCCAGCCCGAGTTTTCGCTGACTGAAATACCAGCCTTCCGGGTCCGGCGCTTCATATCGGGTCAGGTTGAGAATACCGACATCCACGGCAGCGACAGTGACATATGCTTCTTCGCCCTCTGCCAGCCCATCGATTCTGACCGGCACGGAAAGCTGCTGATCCGGCTGGATTTGCTGATCCAGATCAAGATCGACGGCAAGGCTGCGCTTGCCCGGATCGACCTTCAGCCAGCGCAGGCCGATGGATCGCATCGGAAGGCGGTTTTCGGTATCGCTGCCGGGCCGGAACAATGTCACGGTCACATAAACGCCCGAGCCGAATTCTTCGGTGACCGGAATATCGATCTCTGCCCCCGTCTCGGGAACGGTTTCGGTAAAGCTTTGGATCAGGGAATCCGAGCCGATGGTGATCAGTGCCTCTCCGGCGAAACGCGGCGATATCTGCAGCCTCGCCGTGTCGCCCACATCATAACTGTCGCGATCAAGCGCGACCTCAAGACCGTCCGGCGTTTCGGTCGAGCTTGCCTCGACATACCAGCCGGAATCGAATGCCACGCTGCTGATCGGGCCGCCCATGTCCGGGCTTTCGACCTCAAGCCGGTAACGGCCCCAATCGACCGGCACGCTGATCTGCGCTTCGCTGTCCGGGCGCGCGTCAATGCTGCCATCCTGAACAAGGCTGCTGGTGGTGATAGGCTCGTAATTCCACGATCCGCCATCGCGATACCATTGGTAATGACGTTCGATCCGGTAAAGCGACCAATGCAGGCCATCCATCGCAATCCGTTCTCCGTCGGCATTCACGGCGATGACACGGAAAGCCGCGCTGCCACCCTCTGGCACGCTGCCACCGCTGAATTCGGGACGCAGTCCGATCATCGGGCCCAACGGCTCGACCTCCAGCGGCAGGGAACGCTCGACCGCGCGACCGCCAGCCTCGCGCATCCGCACGCTGACTTCGGCGCCAAGCAGACGGGTGGTTGCCGGAGCGTTGTCCAGCGATACCGGAAAAACCGCCTGTCCATTCGGATCGGTCGGCGGCAGGCCGGTCAACGGAAGGCGGACAGTGCCGATATCATCTTCGTCATCAAGACCAAACACATGGCCCGGATATGCTTTCCAGCCGCGAACCGGGAAAACCGACAATTCGCCTTCAAGCGAAAGCCCCGAAGCCGGCGCGCCGTAAAGATAACGCCCGTCGACCGTCACATCGGTCATATCACCCAAAGCGATCCTGTTTTCGTCACTGGAAAGCGCAATCTCGGTGCGGTCGGGCACGAAATCCTCGATCAGAAACATCTGTTCGGCCAGTGCCGGTTTATCAGGGTCGGTATAGACGGATAACCGCCAGGTGCCGCGCATGGCGTTTTCGGGAAGCTCAAGATCGACCGCATGGCCGCCAAGCGCCTTGCCCTTCGAGACCATCCGCCGGGCTTCCGCGCCATCCGGGCGGCGGAAAATAAAGGTCAGCGGCAGATTGTCGATCGCCTGAGACGAGGGATCACGCGCAAGCGCCGCGACATGAACCACCTCACCCGCACGGTAGATTCCGCGTTCGGTCCAGGCGAAAACATCCAGAGGCCCCGGTGCGTCGCGTCCGGTCACACCCCGATCTGACAGGTCGAAACCGGCACGGGTCATGTCCAGGAACACGAAATCTTTGTCGCCATTCCGCGCCATCAGTGCAGCCGGGGCCAGCCCATCCGTTCCGCGCGCCTGCCCCGCCTCGAACCGGGCCTGACCTTGCGCGTCTGTCACCACCTCGCCCAGTACCTCGTTATTGCGGGCCAGCAGCTTCAGCGTCACGCCTTCCAGCGGCGCCGCAGAGGTCAGCGACCGGGCGAAGACCGTCAGCCCATCCTGCCCGGCAAAGGTGGATAACCCGATATCGGAGACCAGAAACCATTGCGTCGCCAGTTCATCGGAATCATCCTGAAGCGCCTCGGCCGGTTTGGCCGTCATCAGGTAGATGCCCGGTTTGCGTTCCGGCACGGCCTCATCAATGGGAATGCTGGTGGTCACGTCCCGATTGCGTTCCGAGGCGATCTCGACCGTTCCGTTCCAGACCGGCTCCCCGATCTCGCCCATGAGATAATCCAGATTATATCCGTTCAGTTGACCGGGAAATTGCCTGCTGCCCAGCAATTGGGTCAAAGCCCTGTCGCCAACGCGGTAAACCGACAATTCCGCCTCATCGGCATTCACCGAGATCAAGGGAATCCCGCGCCGCGCCGACGATGGCAGCACGAAATTGTCGCCGGTAAAGCGCAGCGCCGCTCCGCGGTCGCGGATATAGATCTCCAGCGGTACGGATTGCGCCAGAGCCTCGTTGACCGCCGAAGGCAGGCCCTGCCGGATATTCACGCGATACTGACCGCCATGTTTCAGCCCGGTGACGCAGAGTTCCTGATCGCTGCGTTCGACCGCCGCGCCCGGGCTGTTATCGACCGTCACGAATTGCGCATAATCGACACCGCTCTTGAGCAGGGGTTCCGAGAACTGGACGCAGACACGCGGCACGGCGCTGTCGGAATCCACGGAATGGTCAAGCACCCGAAACCCCTTGCGGCGCTTGAGATCGGCGTATTTTTCCTGCAATTCCGGCGTCGAACGCAGTGCAATCGCGGCCTCATAAGCACTGATCGCCGGGCGGAACTGACTACGCCGTTCCAGCCCCGCGGCCATGACTCCCAGCGCCGCCGCCCGATCCTCTTCGCTGCGCGAGGTCAGATAGGCGTTCACCGCCGCCGCCACGCCGATACGTTCCAGTTCGCCCTGTCCCGTCTCGTTATTCGGCTCGGTCGCGACGGTTGCCTGCGCGAGACCGGACCACAAGCGGGATTCTTCGGGGTCGATGGCCGCGGCCTCGGCCCATGCCGCCATCGCCTCGTGGGGCGAGCCCTGGGCAAGCAGCCGTTCGGCCCGGTCCACGCTTGACAGAAGCCCCGCCCCGCCGGGTTCGGAATGGCGCAGAAGATCGCGGCGGTAATCATCCGCCTCGCCCAGCAATTCCCTGGTCAGGAACCGCAAGGGCGGAGGCGCGCCAAGATCCGGGGCCGCACCGGTAATGACGACTTTTCCCGCGACGGCACCGTCTGCAGGGCTGGCCTGCGTGAAATCCGATTTCAGGAAACACCATTGCGCATTGGTATTATAGGTGAACGCCCGGCATTCGGAATCATCAAGGCAAATGGCCTTGCATTGATCCAGCGTCACATCCTTCTCGGTCCGCAGATCGAAGCCGAAATAATCCGCCCTCTCGGTCACCTCGATTCGACGCCCGTCCTGCGCCATCGCGGATGTGCCCAGCCCGGCTAACAGAACAAGTATCGAAACCACCCAGCGAATTGCATGCATTACCCGGCTCCATTCGCATATGACCTGCGTGACAAGGCGATTATGGCCTGTCATCGTGACCGGGTGTCAACTTGTTTCGAAACAATTTCACCACCGATACGAGCATGGCTCGCATCTACGGAAATCGGCTGCTTCGGGGGAATCTATGAAAGCGGATAACACCTGCATCCCGGCGAGGAAAATCTTGCGGGGATCACCCCAGACAGAGTGTTTTTCTGCTTCAAGCATCACCTTTGGAGAAATCGTCTGGCGAGTTGCCTCCATATTCCTATGCAATCAAGGAGGTGTGTAATGCTTGACGATTTGGTTCCGTGTTTGGCGGGCAGGCTTGCCGATCCCGGTTTGCTGGCCGGAAGCGGTGATTTTCCCGGCGCGGGCCGGCTGGCCGTTCGCGATCCTGCTACCGGGGATCTGGTGGCACAGGTCGCCATCAGCGACGCGACCGGAGCCGCCGCCGCCGTCGATGCCGCTCAGGCGGCCTTTCCGGGCTGGTCGGGAATGCTGCCGCAGAACCGTGCCGATATCCTGCATCAATGGCACAGCCTGATCATGGAGGCGAAAGAGGATCTCGCCCGGATCATGGTTGCCGAGCAGGGCAAACCGATCAGCGAAGCCCGCGGTGAAATCGATTACGCCGCCAGCTTCGTCCGGTTCTATGCCGAAGAGGCGCTGCGCCCGAATATCGAAGGCGTCACCAGCCATCTGCCCGATGCCGAAATGGAATTGTGGCGCGAGCCTGTCGGCGTCGCGGCACTGATCACCCCGTGGAACTTCCCCACCGCCATGATTACCCGCAAGGCCGCCGCCGCGTTGGGTGCGGGCTGCACGGTTGTCATTCATCCATCGGCGGAAACGCCCCTTTCGGCGTTGGCGCTGGCGGAACTGGCGCGTCGCGCGGGATTCCCCGAAGGTACGGTCAACACGGTGATCGGAGACGCAGCGGCGATCGTCGGCGAATGGACGGCCGATCCCCGGATTCGCGCCCTGTCCTTCACCGGCTCGACGGAAATCGGGCGGCTGCTTTACCGGCAATCCGCCGACACGGTGAAACGTCTGGTGCTGGAACTGGGTGGGCATGCGCCTTTCATCGTCTTCAAGGGCGCCGATCTGGATCGCGCGGTGGCCGAGGGAATCAAGGCGAAATTCGCCACCTCCGGTCAGGATTGCCTTGGCGCAAATCGCTTTTACATCGAGCGTCCGATCTATGACGAATTCTGCAAGCGTTTCACCGTCGCCGTCGAAAAGCTGACCTTGAGTCGCGGCATGGAGGATCCGGATATCGGTCCGCTGATCCATGACCGCGCCGTCGCCAAGCAACTCGAGCATGTCGAGGATGCCGTGGCCAAGGGCGCGAAGTTGCTGACCGGCGGCAAGGTCGCCACGGAACTGGGTCCGCTGTTCTTTCGCCCGACAGTTCTGGCCGATGTGCCGGATAATGCCGCGATCATGTCGCAGGAAACCTTCGGTCCCGTCGCGGCGCTGTCCGCTTTCGACGACGAGGCCGAGGTGATCAGGCGGGCGAATGACACCGAATACGGCCTTGTCGCCTATGTTCACAGCCACGACCCGCGCCGCATCTACCGCATGACACGGGCATTGCAATACGGCATGGTGGCGGTGAATCGTACCAAGGTGACAGGCGCGCCGATTCCGTTCGGCGGAATGAAGCAATCCGGAATCGGGCGCGAAGGTGCCCGGCAGGGTCTCGAAGCTTTTACTGAAATCAAATATGTCTGCCGTGACTGGGGATGAAAGGAGCAAAACAATGCTAACAAACGATAAATTGGCCGAATGGGACCGCGAGAGCTTTTTCCATCCCTCGACCCATCTTGCGCAATTCGCCCGCGGCGAGGCCGCGCAGCGGATCGTGACCGGCGGCGAAGGCGTCTTTATCCAGGACCGCGACGGCAACAAGCTGCTGGACGGTTTCGCCGGGCTTTACTGTGTGAATGTCGGCTATGGCCGTCAGGAAATCGCCGAGGCGATTGCCGATCAGGCGCGGGAGCTGTCCTATTACCATGCCTATGCAGGTCATGGTTCCGAAGCCTCGATCACGCTGGCCAAGATGGTGATGGATCGCGCGCCCAAGAACATGGCGCGGGTCTATTTCGGGCTGGGTGGTTCGGACGCGAATGAAACCAACATCAAGCTGGTCTGGTATTACAACAATATCCTTGGCCGCCCCGAGAAGAAAAAGATCATTTCCCGCTGGCGCGGCTATCACGGTTCGGGCCTGATGACCGGATCGCTGACCGGGCTGGAACTGTTCCACAAGAAATTCGATCTTCCGCTTGCACAGGTGATCCATACCGAGGCGCCCTATTATTACCGCCGCCCCGACATGAACATGTCAGAGGAGGAGTTCACCGCCTATTGCGTCCAGTCGCTGGAAGAGCTGATTGCGCGTGAAGGCGCGGATACGATCGCCGCCTTTATCGGCGAGCCGGTACTGGGCACAGGCGGGATCGTTCCGCCCCCGGCTGGTTACTGGCAGGCGATCCAGAAGGTGCTGGACAAGCACGATATCCTGCTGATCGTCGATGAGGTCGTGACCGGCTTCGGGCGTCTAGGTACGATGTTCGGCGCGGATCATTACGGGGTGAAACCCGACCTGATCACCTCGGCCAAGGGCCTGACCTCGGCCTATGCGCCACTTTCAGCCAGCATCGTCGGGCAGCGGATGTGGGATGTGCTGATGAAAGGCACCGATGAGAATGGCGTGATTGGCCATGGCTGGACCTATTCCGCCCACCCGATCGGCGCGGCTGCCGGTGTTGCCAATCTCAAGCTGATTGACGAGCTTGGTCTGGTTCAGAATGCCGCCGATACCGGCAACTATTTCTGGCAAACCATGCGCGACGAAGTCGGCGGCCATGGCAATGTCGGCGAGGTGCGTGGCGAAGGCATGCTTTGCGCCGTGGAACTGGCGGCCGACAAGGATAAACGGCAATTCTTTGACGCTTCCGAAGGCACCGGTGCGAAAGTCGTCGCGGCGATGCTGAAGCGCGGCGTAATCGCGCGGGCCATGCCGCAAGGGGATATCATCGGCTATGCGCCGCCCCTGTGTCTGACCCGCGCCGAGGCGGATCAGATCGTCTTGGCCACCAAGGACGCGATAACCGAAGTCCTTGGATAAACGGCAAAAAGGCGGGAGTGCAAATTCCCGCCTTTCGCTTGCGGACATACGGGACGAAGATCGCGGCAGGCGCGATGCGATCAGGTATTCCCACATTCGGATTCTGCATCCACTCCCTGACGCATACCGATATTTCGCCAGTTCGAATTAACGATTCGCTAACTAAGTTTCGCTAGGCATCCCATTGACAGGGGGCGACCTCGCTACCCGTGGCAATGGTGAAATGCGAGACAGGCAATGCAATATAAAATTCTGATGCTGAACTTCGATACTCCGGTACCGGTCGGAAATGTCGGGTTTTCGACGCGCGTCCCGTGGGGAAACATGGTCCCAAGCAGATCTCCGGGCCTCTATCCGCCCACGAACGCCAATCGTGAATTCGATCCTGCCACATCCTTCCGCCTTGGCTCCCTGCAAGAACGTTATATCATCCTGAACGATGACGATACGGTTCTGCATGACGGCATCGGCGCCCCCGGAGAAACGGGGCAGACGTTGGCCACCACGAATGCCACATTCGGCGATGGCACGCCCTTTCCCGCAGGAACGCAGCTGGCCGGTTATCTTGGGTCCCGGCTGATTGACGAAGACGGCAACATCTTCCGTTTACAGTTTCCGCGGGAATTCGAGCAATATGACAGCGGCAGATTTCTGGGCGGAATGCATTCGGTGCTGGTCTTCCCGGAACCACGGTTCGATGAAACCGGCAACAGCTATCTGCCGGAATTCAACGCAGAGAAAAGCTTCAGCCTGCTGGAGATCGCATCGCAGGACAGACATGCCGATGCGACGCTGCCTCAGTTAACCACGAAAGCCCCGTGTTTCACCCAAGGCACGATGATCCTGACCACTGCCGGTCCCCGCGCGATTGAGACGCTTCGCGCGGGTGATCTGATCCCGACCCGCGACCACGGTGCCCGCCACATCCGCTGGATCGGTGGCCGCTACCTTGATCCGCGACAGCTTGACCTGCAACCGAATCTGCGCCCGATCCTGATCCGTGCGGATGCTCTTGGTCCCGGAACGCCGCAGCAGGATCTGATCGTTTCGCCCCAGCATCGGATTCTGGTCATCTCGAAAATCGCGCGGCGCATGTTTGACGAGGACGAAATCCTTGTGGCGGCCAAGCATCTGACCACGCTTCCGGGAATCGAAGCCATCCATCCGGAAAACGGCGTCAGCTACTGGCATATGCTGTTCGACAAACATGAACTGGTGTTTTCGAACGGAAGCTGGACGGAAAGCCTTTTTACCGGTCCGCAGGCATTGCAGGGCGTTACCGAATCCGCCCGGCGCGAAATCTTCACGTTATTCCCGGAACTCGCCCAGCTGGATTATCGTCCTTGCCCGGTCCGGCGTCTCCTGAACGGACATGAGGGGCGCAAACTCGCCGAGCGTCATCTGAAGAACGGAAAGCCGCTCGCCGATAAAATCTGAAACGGCTTGTCATCGTGGCTTGCGATACATAATCAGCATATTATGGCGCAGATCACCATTCGCGATGCAAGATTTCCCGATGACGCCCCGGATTTGCTTCGGCTTTTCCGCGAATATGTGGACTGGCTTGGCGTAGATCTGGGCTTTCAGGGTTTCGAAGCCGAGTTTGCCAGTCTGCCCGGCAAATATGCCCGGCCTGACGGTTGCGCATTGCTGGCGAAAAATACCAGCGATCAGGCGATCGGCTGCGTCGCGATGCGGCCTCTGAAAGTCGATATATGCGAAATGAAACGGCTTTATCTGCGCCCCGAGGCACGTGGAACCGGCTTGGGCCGCGGATTGGCCGAAAGCGTGATGCAGGTGGCGCGACAGGCGGGATATCGGCGTATGGTGCTGGATACGCTCGATCATATGCAGGACGCCCTGCGCCTGTATGACCGGCTTGGGTTTCAGCGGATCGCGCCTTATTATCACAACCCAATCCCCGGCGCGGTTTATCTGGGACGAGATCTTGGCCCCGCCTGACCTGTGCCGACGCTCCGGTTAGATCCACCACCGCCCGGTCAGAGCGAATTTGGCCAGCGAAGCCCGGCGTGCTATCGGCGCAGGCGCGTAAGTCTGACGGAAACAATCGATCCGCCCCCGCGCCACCTGATCCAGAAAATGCGCAGCACGCGGGCCGGGATAAAGGGCTGCGGCCAGGTCGCGCGGAATTCGGCGGCGGTCCGATGCCGCCCGGCGCATCGCCTCAAGCCCCTGCGCCGCCAGTTCCTGTATCTGCTCCGGACGCTCATGCGCCAATCCCAGCCCCAATTGCCGGAGTTCCGGCAACGCCCGCAACCAGGCGGCCAGCCCTGCGCCCAAAGCCTGATCGGCAACGATCGCGCGCTGTTCTTCTGTTGCGCCCAGACGACAGGCCGCGCGCCACATCAATCCGCCCGAGCTCGCAGCGATATAATCAATTACATCAGCGGGCAGATCGAAAGGCACCCTCTCGCAATCCCGCCGCCGCGCTTCGGCCAGCGCCGTCAACGCTCCGGCATCCTGACCCCACTCATTCCAAAGCGGAGTCAGGACATCATGCAGGGGCGGCGTAATGCCCGATCCCATCTCGGCCAGACGTTCGATCCACCATTGCAACCGCATCTCGGCAAGCATCGGCTCGGCGGATTGGAAGGGCGCACGGGCAATCTCAAGATTTAGTGCATAAAGGGTGACAAGTGCAGGCCGTTTCTGTGGCGCAGCGGTCAACAGCGCCCCGAAACGATCCGGGTCGTGCTGGCGAAGCAATTCGGTGCAGGCTTCAAGGGTCACATCAATGGCAATCCGGCTTGGAGCACATCACTGCCCCCACCGTTTCAAGGCCCCGGCAAGCTGCTCGGACAATTCCGCGGTCCGGTCCTGCGAGAATGGCTGGATGAAGTTGAAACCGGCGCTTCCATCCTTTTCGGCAACCAGTCTGATCCCGACAGAGGCCATCTCATCGCGCAGCGTATCGGCCTTTGAAAACTCTTTGGCATTGCGCAACTCGCGCCAGAGCCGGCAGATTTCGGCGATCTTCTCTGCAATCTCATCCTGAAGCGGCGCATCATCCGCCCATGCCCCCATCTCAGGCAACAGAAGTCCCAGCATGCGCGCCGATGCCAGCAGCCCTGCCGCATCGCCCTGCCCGGCCAGTTCGTGCAACGCGGCAATGGCGCCTGCCGTGTTAAGATCATCGGCAAGCGCATCGATGACAGCAGGTGCCGGACCTGATGCAGGTTCGGTACCGTCAGTAAGGCCGCGCCACCGCCGAAGCACCGCTTCGGCGTCCTTCGCCTTCGCATCGGTCCAGTCCATCGGTTTGCGGTAATGGGTGGACAGCATCACGAAGCGAATCACCTCGCCCGGCACGTCACGTTCCAGAAGATCGCGGACGGTAAAGAAATTGCCCAGTGATTTGGACATTTTCTTGCCCTCGACCTGTAACATCTCGTTATGCAACCAGACCTTCGCGAAATCCCCTTCGGGATGGGCGCAGCAGCTTTGTGCGACCTCGTTCTCGTGATGCGGGAATTGCAGATCGATCCCGCCGCCATGAATGTCAAATGTATCCCCCAGAAGCGCCCGCGACATGGCCGAGCACTCGATATGCCAGCCCGGTCTTCCCCGTCCCCACGGGCTGTCCCAGCCCGGCGTATCCGCATCCGAAGGCTTCCACAGCACGAAATCCATCGGGTCGCGCTTGAAGGGCGCCACCTCGACCCGCGCGCCCGCGATCATGTCATCGACCGACCGGCCCGACAGCCGCCCATATTCGGGGAAAGAGCGCACATCGAACAGCACATGACCCTCGGCGGCATAGGCATGGCCCTGCGTCATCAGCAATTCGATCATCTCGACCATCTCGGCGATATAATCCGTCGCGCGTGGCTCGTGATCGGGGCGAAGCGCGCCGATCGCATCCATGTCCTGATGATACCAGCCGATCGTCTCTTCGGTCAGATCGCGGATCGAGCGGCCAAGCGCAGCCGCCCGGTCGTTGATCTTGTCCTCGACATCGGTGAAATTGCGCACATAGGTCACCTGATCCGGGCCGTAGACATGATGCAGCAACCGGACCAGCACATCGAAAACCAGAACCGGACGCGCATTGCCCAGATGCGCCCGGTCATAGACCGTCGGCCCACAAAGATACAGCCGCACATTCTCCGCATCCAGCGGCATGAACAGCTCTTTCTTTCGTGTACGTGTATTCGTCAGCCTGATCTCGACCATGTTACGCCTTTCCTGCCGGACGGCAGGCTTCTAACGCAATCCGGAACCCACGGAAACCGCTCCGGGCTTCTTCTTCGCAATAAATATCCTTTGGGGGTCCGGGGAGTGAAGCACTCCCCAGCTGACGCGGATAATCTGCGTTAATAGGAATATTCTGCATAGATATGTGACAGATCGCCCTGCCAGTCACCATGATAGCGTTCCAGCAATTCATCGGCCGGAACCTTGCCCGTATCGACGCTTTCCCGAAGCGCGTTCAGGAAATGCGTTTCATCCGGGACCAGCCCGCCGGCACCGGCGCGCGCGCGGCGTTTCAGCCCCTGTTCGGCAATCGCCAGCACCTCACGCGCCAGATCGTGAATCCGGAGGTTTCCGACAACTCCGGCAAGCGCATCCTTGCCCGCCGCATGGCGCAAGCCCTCGCGGGTCGCATCATCCCATCCCTTGACCAGATCCCAGGCTGCATCAAGCGCCTGCTGATCGTAAATCAGCCCGACCCAGAAGGCCGGCAATGCGCAAAGCCTGCGCCACGGCCCGCCATCCGCGCCGCGCATCTCGATGAATTTCTTCACGCGCGCTTCGGGGAAAACCGTGGTCAGGTGATCGGCCCAATCCGACAGCGTCGGGATCTCGCCCGGAAGCGCAGGCAGACGGCCGTCCAGAAAATCACGGAAGCTCTGACCGAGTGCATCAATATATTTACCGTCGCGATAGACGAAATACATCGGTACATCCAGAACGTAATCGACCCAGGCTTCATAGCCGAAACCGTCCTTGAACACGAAAGGCAGCATCCCTGTCCGCGCATCATCGAGATTCTGCCAGATATGGGCGCGCCAGCTTTTCATGCCGTTGGGCTTGCCATCGAGAAAGGGAGAATTGGCGAAAAGCGCATTCGCGACCGGTTGCAGCGACAGCGCGACGCGCAGTTTCTGCACCATATCCGCTTCCGAGCCGAAATCGAGATTCACCTGCACCGTGCATGTCCGGTACATCATCTGCGTGCCCAATGTGCCCACGCGCCCCATGTAATCGGTCATCAGCCGGTAACGCCCCTTGGGCATCATCGGCATCTGATCCTGAGACCAGATCGGCGCGGCACCCAGCCCGATGAACCCGGCACCGATGGAATCGGCAACCGTCTTCACCTCGGCCAGATGCTGGTTCACCTCGTCGCAGGTCTGGTGAATCGTTTCCAGAGGCGCGCCCGACAGTTCAAGCTGCCCGCCCGGCTCAAGGCTGATATTCGCGCCGTTCCGTTCCAGCCCGATGATATTGTCCTGCTCGAAAATCGGCTGCCAGCCGAAACGCTCTTGCAACCCGGTCAGCATGGCCTTGATCGAGCAGTCGCCCTCATAGGGCAATGGCAGCTTCCTGTCCTTGCAGTAGCCGAATTTCTCGTGCTCGGTACCGATTCGCCATGCGTCACGGGGTTTCTCACCCGAGGCGATATAGTCGATCAGTTGATCGCGGTGCTCGATCGGGCCACCGCCCTGCTGTGGAATGGACATGGCGATGAGGCCCTTTCAAGATTGATCTGTGTCACAGGTGGCAACAGGACCCGGCCGAGTCAACCCGCCACGACCGGGCCTCGTCCAAACGGTGCGCATGGCGTCCCGCTGTTCACCCAGATGCGCCAGTGCAGCAGAGAGCAGCCCCATTTCCAATCCGGGCAATGCGGTGAAAGCATGCGCCAACGCTTCGGCGCCTGCGGCGTCGACCGGAACCAGCAGCGCCTCGTTCAAATCGGAACGCAAGCGCCAATAGCCCCGCCCATTCAGACGCAGCAGCCGGATTTCCGTCAGGTCCCGCAAGGCGATCTCGCCACCCGGAACCGTGGCATCATAATAGCGGACCGTTCCCTCATCGATCTCGACCACGCCAGGTGCCGCGATCCTGCGGCGGAAGGGCAGTCTTTGCCATGCGCCGATCAGCAGCGCCGCCCCCACCAAAATGACCAATCCCCCAAGCAGGGCAAGAAACCAGCCGCCACGAAACGCCAGCCACAGACCCGCCAGAGATATGAACCCTGCGATCAGCAGTTCGGACCAGCGTGAAAGAAATTTGCGCAATTCCGGGCGGATCACGGATGGCAACCCCGAACAGCTATCTGGGCAAAGAAACAACTCACCAGCGTTTCAGCGAGGTTTCGTCACTGTCCCTTGCATCGACCCATGCGCCGCCGCCATCGGCGGATAGCTCGCGTTTCCAGAAGGGCGCACGGGATTTCAGCCAGTCCATCAGATAATCAGCCGCGTCGAATGCCGCGCGGCGGTGGCGAGCCGCGGTAGCGACCATCATGATCTGTTCGCCCACCGCCAAACGGCCGTGACGATGAAGGATCCGCCAGTCGGTCAGCTTGAACCGGCTGGCGGCCTGTTGGCCGTAATCGTTCAGGATCCGTTCGGTCATGCCGGGATAATGCTCGATCTCAAGCGCCGTCATCTGCCCCGTATCATCACGCACCACGCCCGAAAAGGTCACGACCGCGCCAGCGCCCTTTCCGAAGCCGCGCAGCTCGGCGGCAAGATCGAAAGGCGCGGTCTGGACGCGGGCGGACATGGCTCAGCCTCCGGTCATGGGTGGGAAGAAGGCGACTTCGCGAACCTCGTTCAGTGATGTGTCCAGCTCGGCCAGCTGCTGATCCACGGCGCAGCGAACCGCCGACATGTCGGAGAATGCGGCGGCGTGCCATTCATCCATCGCGGCCAGCTCGGCCACGAGATCGCGCACCGTGGCGGCACTGGTCTCGATCCGCTCGCGGGGCTGGCCGATACGTTCGCGCAGCCACGCGAAATACAGGACGTCAAGCATCATCTTTCGGCCCTCGGAGGTAAGGCAGCGCCTTGATGAAATATTCCCAGCCGGTCCAACCGGTGAGGATCGCCGCCAACCAGATCAGCACAAGGCCAAGCTGCGTCGCCAGATCCGACCAACTGTCGGACCAGGGCAGATGCCCTTCGCCGACGAGTGGCGGACGGCCATGTTCCACATATGCCAGCCCGGTACCCAGGAACAGCACCGCGATCGCGACCATCTGGAACGTGGTTTTCCATTTCGCCAGCCTGGTGACTTTCAACAGCCGGGCATTCGCACCCAGAAACTCGCGCAGACCCGAAACGAAGACTTCGCGGAACAGGATCACCGTCACCGGCAGAATCAACCAGGGACTCATGCCTGAATAGCCCGTGATCACAACGATGGCGATCACCACCATCGCCTTGTCGGCGATTGGGTCCATGGCGGCGCCAAAGCGGCTTTCCTGCTGCCAGGCTCGTGCCAGATAACCGTCGAACCAGTCAGTTATCGCCGCAACCAGAAACAGCGCGAGCGCCGCCCAATCCGCCCAGGGACGGTGGAAATACAGAAACATCAGCGGCACGGCAGGTGCCGCAATCAGCCGCAAGAGAGTAAGGATATTCGGAACGGTCCAGCGCATGGCGGCAAGCTAATCCTTGCGACGGCGGTTGGAAAGAGGCAGCGCCTCTTCTCTGACGGTAAAATGACAACTCGCTGGCTGGCGCAAGACCGGAAGTGGTATTTCCCAAGAAATTCAGAACCCGCGGTTCCACTCCTCGGGATAAAGTTTGTAATCAAGATTATTGATGGTCAGTTCTATAGCCTTGATCCGGTTTTCGCTGAAATGATGCGTCTGCCGCCCGGTAACCGAAACCGGATCGCCAATGATGGCCGAAGCATCCTCCAGCCCGGCCTGGCGATTACGGCTACGATCGCCCAGTTCGATGGTCCAGTTCACGCCATTGCTGGCCCTGACCTGCAATGTGGGATCGCTGCCGGATATGTTGATATCGGTAATGACAGCATCCAGTCTGGTCAGTTCTTCCTCGAATTCGGCCCAGGGATTGCCGGACATGACGTCGTCCGGCGCGAAAAGGCGCGTCGGGTTTCTATTGATGCCAAAGCACGGAAGATGGGGCATGGCAGCCTCCTCAAGAGTGTGGGTGAGCAGATGTTTACCATAACGCGAATCCACCTCACGGAAGCGGTAAATTTTTACCTTCTGCTCCACATAGACGATATTACGGGTCGAGATTAACGTTTTCGTGAACAAAAGCAGGGGGACAGAGCAATCAGCAAAAAATCGCTTATGAAGGTTCTCTGCGTTCGGAGGGGCATGGCGCCCGGATGCCTGCTGCGACCGAATGACGCGCCCCCCGCAATCTCGAAGCTGGGTGGTATCACCGATTCCACAGGAGGTAATTCGGTGAAAGGTCATGATCGCCCGGAGGGGATTCGCATCGAACGGGGTTGCTTCATATCCTCGCGATAAAAATCCGTTCAAATCAGGGCGCGAATAGCGCAGCCGCGTTGCGGCATGATCGCCCATATAGTAACCATCAATACGTAACTGGCAAAGGACATCCCATGCGCGCATTCCTGCTGAAGCTAATCGCCCTGCTGGCTTTATCCGCTCCGGCTCAGGCATTCGATACGAATGCCCAAACGGCGTGGGTTTATGACATGGCGACCGGCACGGTGTTGATGGAGAAGAATGCGGACCAGCCGATTCCCCCGGCATCGATGTCCAAGCTGATGACGACTTATATGCTGTTCGAGGCGATCCGCGAAGGACGGGTGCAACCGGATACCCGCCTGCCGGTTTCGACAAAGGCGCGACAGATGGGCGGTTCGACCATGTTCCTCAACGAGCAGGACCGGCCGACTGTGGACGAGCTTATCAAGGGCATCATCGTCCTGTCCGGCAATGATGCCTGCGTGGTCGTCGCCGAAGGACTGGCGGGCACTGAAGAGGCATTTTCCCGGCAGATGACCGAAAAGGGCAAGGAACTGGGGCTAACCAATTCCGTCTTCGCCAACTCCTCGGGCTGGCCCGATCCGCGACATCGCATGACGGCCCATGATCTGGGTATTCTGGCGATGCATCTGATCAGCGATTTCCCCGAGCTTTACAAGAATTTCGCCCTGACCGAATTCCCGTTCGACAATCGCGCGCCGGCGAATCGGTTCAACCGTAACCCACTGCTGAAACTGGGGATCGGAGCGGATGGCCTGAAAACCGGCCACACGCAGGAGGCCGGTTACGGGCTGGTCGGATCGGCCGTGCAGGATGGCCGCCGGGTCATTTTCGTCATCACCGGGCTGCAAAGCGATTCCGCCCGCGCCGAAGAGGCAGAACGGATCGTCAATTGGGCATTCCGTCAGTTCACGATGGAAACATTGGTTCCGGCGGGCGAAACCGTGGTCGAGGCTCCGGTCTGGCTGGGTACCCTCCCCAAAGTAGGGTTGACGACGAAGGACGGGGCGAATGTGCTGGTTCCGGCAGGCGCTCAGGATCAGGTGAAGGTCGAAGCGGTTTACAATTCCCCCATTCCCGCGCCGATCGCCAAGGGTGACCAACTGGGGCAGCTTGTGGTGACGGTTCCGGGGGCCAAGAACGCGGTCACGCCTTTGCTTGCCGCGCAGGATGTGCCGGAAGCGGGTTTCATGGGCAGGATGAAAGGCGCGGTCCTGCGCCTGGGCTCCAGGGCCATCGACGCCGTGGGCGGCTGATGTTCATCAGCTTCGAGGGAATCGACGGCTGCGGAAAATCCTCGCAAGCGCAAATGCTGGCAGAGGCGTTGCGGGCCGAGGGGCGTGACGTGATTCTGACCCGCGAACCCGGCGGCAGCGCCGGGGCGGAGGAAATCCGCAGGCTTCTGGTCGAGGGTGCAGGTGAACGCTGGTCGCCCGAGACTGAATGCCTGCTGTTCACCGCTGCCCGTCGCGATCACCTTGAACGCAGGATCCTTCCGGCACTGGAACAGGGGCAGGTCGTGGTTACGGATCGCTTCGCGGATTCGACCCGGGTTTATCAGGGCGTGGCGCGTGGTGATCTGCGCGAACTGGTGGACCGGTTGCATGATCTGATGATCATGACGGAACCAGACCGGACCTTCGTGATCGATATCGACCCGGCAACCGCCCTGGCACGCGGCAAGGCGCGTGGCGGAACCGAGGATCGCTTCGAAAGCCTTGGCCTCGACTTTCAGGAAAAGCTGGCGAAGGGGTTCCGGGCATTGGCGCAGGAATATCCCAAACGGGTGCGACTGATCGACGGCAGCGGCAATATCGCTGATGTCGCCGCCCGCGTCCGGGCCGCGTTATGAGTACGGATCCGCAGGATATCCCCGAACCCGACCGGGTTCCCGGCGCACCGCATCCGCGCATGACCAACCGGGTCATCGGACAGGATCACGCCATCGCCGATTTCGTCGAGGCGGCCAAGGGAGGGCGGCTGCATCACGCATGGCTGCTGACCGGGCCGCGTGGCGTCGGCAAGGCCACCTTGGCCTGGGCGATTGCCCGCTGGCTGATCTCAGGCGAGAAAAGCGGCGATCTCAGCGTCGCGGAAGACGATCCCGCCGCGCGCCGGATCCGCGCGCTGTCCGAGCCGGGGCTGCAACTGATCCGCCGTCCTTGGGATGACAAGGCGGGCCGATTGCGGGCCGAGATCACCGTGGACGAGATCCGGAAACTTCTGTCTTTCTTTCATCTGTCATCCTCCGAAGGCGGCTGGCGCATTGCCATTATCGACGCCGCCGACGAGATGAATACCGCCGCCGCCAATGCGTTGCTGAAAGTGCTGGAAGAACCCCCTGCAAACGGGCTGATCCTGATGATCGCGCATCAGCCGGCACGGCTTCTGCCAACCATCCGGTCACGTTGCCGGCTACTGCGCCTGAACCCCCTGACACCGGAATTGATGACCGATGTGCTGGCCGGGTTGGACGTAAAGGAAGATGCCGAGGCGCTGGCGGCGCTCTCTGACGGTTCCGTCGGCGAGGCGCTCAGGCTTTCCGGGCAGGACGGGCTTGCCCGTTATCAGCAGATTGTTGACCTATTCACCACCCTGCCCCGGCTTGACCGGTTGGCGGCTGCGAAGCTTTCCGATCAGGCGGCGGGGCGGGCCAATGCCGATGGCGATCCTTTCGATCTGACGACGACGCTGCTGGATCGCTTCCTGTCCCGGACCGCCCGCACCGGGCTGATGGGTGCGCCGCTTCCGCAGGCGGCAAATGGCGAAGGCGCCCTGCTGACGCGGCTTTCGCCCGACGATCTGGCGGCGCGGGACTGGGCCGATGCCCAGGCAAGACTGTCGGCGCGTGCCCGCGCGGGACGGGCGGTCAACCTTGACCCTGCCGCTCTGGTGATGGATATGCTGACGGAACTGGCGCATCTGCCGCCTGCGCAATCCGCACGCCCAGCCAAGAGTTGACCTGCCTCATGACCCAAGCGGCCCCTGTCTCGCCGATCGTCGATAGCCACTGCCATCTGGATTTCCCCGATTTCGACGGCGAACGCGACGCTTTGGTTGCCCGCGCGCGCGAGGCCGGCGTCACCCGCATGGTCACGATCTGCACCCGATTGCGGAACGAGCCGCAGGTCCGCGCCCTGTCGGAAACCTATGACGAAGTATTCTATGCTGCGGGCACCCATCCGATGAGCGCGGCGGAAGAGCCGATGGCGACGGTCGGGGAACTGGTCGCATTGGCAAATCATCCCAAACTCGTGGGCATCGGCGAAACCGGCCTTGATTATCATTACACCGCCGAAAGCGCGAAGCTTCAGCAGGAAAGCCTGCTTATCCATATCGAGGCCGCGCGCCGCACCGGCCTGCCGCTGATCATCCATGCCCGCGCCGCCGATGAGGATATGGCCCGCATCCTGTCGGATGAATACCGCGCCGGTACTTTCACCTGCGTCATGCATTGCTTCAGTTCGGGGCCGGCGCTTGCACAGGCGGCGCTTGATCTTGGCTTCTATCTGTCCATGTCCGGAATCGCCGCCTTTCCGAAATCGGCGGAACTGCGCGAAATCTTTGCCGCCGCACCCGTCGACCGCATTCTGGTCGAGACAGACAGCCCCTATCTCGCTCCGCCGCCCTATCGCGGCAAACGGAACGAACCGGCTTACGCCGCCAAAACCGCCGCAGTCGGGGCGGGACTATTCGGCATGGATTACCCCGATTTCGCCCGCCAGACCTCCGAGAATTTCGACCGCCTGTTCTGGAAGGCCGCCGGGGGCAAGGCGTGATCCGCGCGACCATCCTGGGCTGCGGTTCGTCCGGTGGGGTACCGCGGATCGGGGGACGATGGGGGGCATGCGACCCGAACAACCCGAGGAACCGCCGCCGACGCTGTTCACTGCTGGTCGAACGGCATGGGGACAAGGGCGCGACACAGGTGCTGATCGATACCGGTCCCGATCTGGTATCGCAGCTTCTGGATGCCGGGGTCAGCACGCTGGATGCGGTGATCTATTCCCATCCCCATGCCGATCATATCCACGGCATCGATGATCTGCGGCAACCGGTTTACAATGCCCGCCGCATCATGTCGGTCTGGGCCGATCAACCCACGACCGAAGCCCTGATGGAGCGTTTCCGCTATATCTTCGCGGCACCCGAGGGAAGCCATTATCCCCCGATCGCAGAGCTGCATCCGATCGATGGCCCGGTCACCATTGACGGGCCTGGAGGGTCTATCACCTTCCACCCGTTCCGGGTTCAGCATGGCGGCATCACCGCGCTGGGTTTTCGCATCGGCGGTCTGGTCTATCTGCCCGACGTCTCGGAGATCCCCGCAGCCGCATGGACGCTGATCGAAGGCGCGGACATCTTCGTGATCGACGCGCTGCGTCCTCAGCCGCATCCCAGCCACGCCCATATGGCGCAGGCACTGGAATGGATCGCGCGTTCTGGCTGCCGGCGCGGCGTATTGACCAATATGCATATCGATATGGATTACGATAGGGTCATGGCAGAGACCCCGGATCACGTTGTTCCCGCACATGACGGGATGGTGCTGGAAACTTTGTCCGAAGATCCCAGGCTTCCCGCAACAATGGCCGCGCTGCTATGAACGCGCTTCTGACGATCATCCTGCCGGTCTTCCTGGTGGTCGGTTTCGGTTATCTTGTCAGTTGGAGAAAATGGTTCAGCGAAAGCGCGGTGGACGGGCTGATGATATTCGCCCAGAATTTCGCGGTTCCCGTCCTGCTGTTCTCATCGATGGCCCGGCTGAATTTGGGGACCGAGTTCCGCCCATCCATGCTGATTTCATTCTATGTGGGCGCATGGATCAGCTTTTTCGCAGGATGGGCGGGCGCGAAATATCTGCTTAAACGTGCGCCACAGGATTGCGTGGTGATCGGCTTCACCTGCCTGTTCTCGAACACGGTATTGTTGGGAATTCCCATCACCGAGCGCGCCTATGGCCCCGAGGCGCTTGCCGGAAACTGGACCATCATCGCGCTACACTCGCCGCTGTTTTATACATTCGGGATCAGCTTCATGGAGTTTACCCGCGCCAGGGGCAGCGGGATGTCCCTGGGCCGGGTCGCCTTGCGCGCGTTGTCGGGAACGCTGCGCACGCCGATGGTTATCGGAATACTCGCCGGATTTGCGATGAACCTGCTGACGCATGCCGGACTTGTCATGCCCGGCAGCTTCTGGGAAGCGGTAGAAATGATCTCGCACGCGGCCCTGCCTGCGGCGCTGTTCGGTCTTGGAGGAGTTCTTTACCGCTATCGCCCGGAAGGAGACATCTCGGCGATCGTCATGTGCTGCGCCTGTTCACTGATCCTGCATCCGGCCATTGTCTTCGGGATTGGCTCGCTTGTCGGGCTCGATACGGCGGGCATGCGTTCCGGTGTCATGACCGCGTCGATGGCGCCGGGCGTCAATGCCTATCTCTTCGCCAATTTCTACGGAGCAGCCCGCCGTGTCGCCGCTTCCACCGTGTTGATCGGCACCGCGCTGTCGATCCTGAGCATCTGGATGTGGTTGGCGATCCTACCCTGAAACCGGGCCTTTCCGCTTGCCTATGAACCAAGCCTGTGAGTAGTACCCGCCGGAATGAGGCGCTATGCTTCCCGGAACCGCGCAAGGGAAAACGATATGCAAGACCCGAAAGTGACGTCTGCATCATGTGCGATAATCATGATGATTGCTCCATCACATGAGTTGGAGTGGCAGGCGCTTCTGCTTGGCGCGACGATACGGAATTACGTCAAAGGCGAGTATAACCTGTATTTCTGCATCGAAGACACACAGCTTCCGCAATTGGCGCAATCCACCCGCAATTTCATCAGGCAGCTTGGCGGAACCATCCGGACGATCTCCAACAGGGGGGTATTCAATCCCGAATACAAGATCGGCAACAAGGTCATCGCCAGTACACTCGAATACCCCGAGGACCGGATCGTCTTTCTGGACAGCGACACGATCTTTGTCCGCTCGGTCGATATCTCCGAATTATGCAGGGGCGAGATCGCCGTGCAGGAGGTGTTTTTCCCGTTATGGACCCGGAATGTCGGACAGAATGGCGTTTGGGACCAGTTGTATGGCCGCTACTCGATAGATCAGGACCGTCTGAAGCGGCTGCGGGATCGGAGCGGCCACACATTCCCGTATTTCAATGCCGGACTTGTGTCATTCGACAAAAAGACGGGTTTCGCGCAGGAATGGCTACGGATCAGCCGAGAAATCGATGCCGACAGCACGATCACGCAAAAGCGTCCCTGGCTGGATCAGATCGCTCTTTCGCTGGCGGCGATGCGGGTATCGGATGACACTGCTTTGGTAAAGAACACCATAAATATCCGGCCCCGGCGTCGCCGGGCGCATGATATCGTCCTGGCCCATTATACGAATTTGGTGTTTCTGCGCAGTTCCGGGCTTGCCCGGGCGGCGGATTTCGCGGTCAGGCGGGTTTTGAAATGCCGCTCATTCGAGCATTTCCTGTATCAGGTTCTGAAAGGAGCCAACGAAGCCGGAAGGACGCCAGATAATAAGAACTATCCGTTCGCGAAGGTCATGGGCGAACGGAATACCGGCACCAATCTCATCGAATCGACGATCCGGAGGAACTTTCGCGCACGCCCTTTGATCACCAGTCCCGAAGGCGCGACGCTTCGAAACCTCATGAACGAGATCACGGCTGGCATTCCCGAACATCCCCTCGCCTGGCGGGATCTGCTGCATGAATATTCCATGGACACGCAATTCGGATGGAAACATGCCAGACCCGACATTCCCCGGTTCAGGAAAAACGCGAATTGGGACTACACCGTCTTTATCCTGACCTATAAACACCCCGCATTCTGGCTGAAATCCATGTTCAAACGGCCTTACAATCCGTTTCAGAAGCAGAAAGCCGAGAGATTGCGGGATTTCATGACCCGCGATTTCGCTTTGACCGACCGGGATTGTCTGCCCTATGACTTCATCGGAACCCCTCTGGCCATTTATCAGGAAAAACTGCGCGGATATCTGGAGCTCGCGCAAGCGGCGCCGGAAAGAACGCTGATCTTTTCCTATGAGGATATCATCCGGAAGCAGGAGAGTTTTCTTCTTGCGCTTTCCGGACATTTTCAACAGTCCCGGGAGAAGCTGGAATTTCTGTCCAATGCCGCCAAAAGCGAGGATAGAAGCACCCTGACCACGGCGGATTATGTCAGGAAATATTCCGACAAGAATATCTTCGCAGGTTTCACAAGCCAGGATCTCGCCATTTATAAGCAACAGATCGACGACGAACTGTTCGCCCAGCTTGCCCAGGTCACGGTCGATCTTGACAAGATCCCAGTGGCGCCTGACCTGCCCACCGGAAGCATGACATTGACCCCGGTCCCGCAGGCGGGCAACGAGGCCGCGCCACTCGAGCAGCCTCCACGCAAGTTTTCATTATCCTCGCTATGGGCTGCTTCGCGAAAATGAAGCGGGAGGATTGTGCAGGCGGAAATGTTAACGTCTGACAGGCTCCGCGATTCCCGCTGCGCCAGATTGACTTGGCCGTGCGGACCCGTCAGTTAAGATACAACGCAGCGATGTATCAAAGGAGGACCGATGCAAAAGGTCTATGCCAATGCGGATGAGGCGCTTGATGGCCTCTTGAAGGAAGGGATGCTGATCGCAGCCGGAGGATTTGGCCTCTGCGGGATTCCCGAATTGCTGATTGACGCGATCGTCAAAAGCGGGGTCAGGAACCTGACCGTGGCCAGCAATAATTGCGGTGTCGACGGTTTCGGCCTCGGCAAGCTACTGGACACCAAGCAGATCAGCAAGATGATGTCCTCCTATGTCGGCGAGAACGCCGAGTTCATGCGGCAATATCTGTCCGGCGAGTTGGAGCTTGAATTCAACCCCCAGGGCACCCTGGCCGAACGGATGCGCGCGGGCGGTGCGGGTATTCCCGGCTTCTACACCAAAACCGGCGTCGGCACCCAGATCGCAGAGGGCAAGGAGGTCAAGAGTTTCGACGGCGAGGATTATATCCTCGAACGCGGCATCTTCGCCGATCTGTCGATCGTCAAGGCGTGGAAAGCGGACGATACCGGCAATCTGGTATTCCGCAAGACGGCGCGGAATTTCAATCCTCCGGCGGCGATGTGCGGGCGGGTCTGTGTGGCCGAGGTCGAGGAAATCGTGCCGCGCGGCAGTCTCGATCCCGACCTGATCCACCTGCCCGGCATCTATGTGCACCGGATCGTGCAGGGACAGCATGAGAAGCGCATCGAGCAGCGCACCACCCGCAAGAAGGAGACCGCGTAATGCCTTGGGATCGCAACCAGATGGCCGAACGTGCCGCGCAGGAGCTGGAAGATGGCATGTATGTGAATCTCGGCATCGGGATTCCGACGCTGGTGGCCAATTATGTCGGCGACAAGGACATCACACTGCAATCCGAAAACGGCATGCTTGGCATGGGTCCCTTCCCCTATGAGGGTGAGGAGGATCCCGACCTGATCAATGCCGGCAAGCAGACCATAACCGAATTGTCGCGGACGTCCTATTTCGACAGCGCGATGAGTTTCGGGATGATCCGCGGCGGCAAGATCGCCGCGGCAATCCTTGGCGCGATGGAAGTGGCCGAAAATGGCGATCTGGCGAACTGGATGATCCCGGGCAAGCTGGTCAAGGGCATGGGCGGTGCGATGGATCTGGTCGCAGGCGTGGGCCGGGTGATCGTGGTCATGGACCACACCAACAAGGCCGGCGAATCCAAGCTGCTGAAAACCTGCACCCTGCCGCTGACCGGCAAGGGAGTGGTCGACCGGATCATCACCAATCTGGGGGTATTGGATGTTGTCCCTGGCGGGCTGAAGATCGTCGAGACGGCCGACGGCGTGACCGAAGACGAGCTTCGCGCGGCGACCGAGGCGACGATCGTCGGCTGACATTGACTGGCCGTCATCCTGGGCTGTCAAGCGGGGGGCGTTGCCCCCCGTCATCGTTTATACGACGGTTCCCCCCGGGATATTTCCATGAAGAAGAAAGGCTTTGGCAGGCATGACACCCGAGCGGATCGCCGCATTGTTCACGGGCGAGGACGGAGCCTTTCTTTGCGCCCGCTGGGGACGGCCGGTGGCGCCGGTGATTTTCGGGCTGGCGGATGAAAGTCTCGATATTTTTCGCAGCGCGATCCGCGCGGGATATGCGCATGCCGGGCATCCCGTCGTCGATACCGATCCCGAGATGGGCAGCAACCTGATGCTGTTTTTCATGCGGGACTGGGCAGAGATGGATGGCGTTCCCGATCTTGACCGCCTGACGGGGCAACCCGACCTGCCTGCACGGCTGCAAGGCGGAGAGGCCGATCAATACCGCCTGTTCCGCTTTGATCCGGATGGGGGCATTCGGGCTTGCATGATCTTTCTGCGTATGTCCGGCTCATTGGCCAAAGCGCATCCGGCCGCACTTGCCGAGGCGCTCATGATGCGCAGCGCATTGAGTTTCGCCCGCGAGATCGCGCCTTCGCCAGAACTGGCCGCGTTGATCCGGGCGGCCTATGACCCGGTGCTGCCCGTCGCCACGGATCAGCCAGCCCATGCAATGCGTCTGGCGGCACGGATAATGCGGGACTGAACCGGAACACCCGTCTCAGAGCAAACGCAGATGTGTGGTGAAATCCAGAAAACTGCGCATTGCCGCCGTCATCAGCTTGCCGGTCGGATAGACAAGATTCACCGGGATATCCGGCAGCGTGAAATTGGTCAGCAGTTGCACCAGTCGGCCCGCCTCGAGATCTTCGGCCACGATAAAGCGCGGCAAAAGCGCAATCCCCTTTCCACTGACGGCCAGAGACTTCAGCAACTCGGTGTTATTGGTCGAAAAGACCGGCTGAACCTTCTGATGAAAAGTCTGGTCGCCGCAGCGCATGGGCCATGTGCCCGATCCGCGAAGATTGGTGTAATGCAGGCAGCTGTGGCGGGACAGATCGGCAGGGTTTTCCGGAATGCCCCGCTGCTCCAGATAATCGGGCGAGGCAACCAGCAGGATTGCCGCCTCATGCAGTTTGCGGGCATGCAGGGTTGAATCTCCGAGAATGCCGATGCGGATCATCGCGTCGAAACCGCCCGCGACCAGATTGGTAACGCCGTCATCCAGCACCATTTCCATCTGGATATCGGGATGATCGTCCATGAAGCGCAGGATATGCGGATGAAACACCTTATGGACATAGGCTGACGGCGCCCCGATCTTGAGCGCCCCAGCCGGGTGACCCGAGGCGCTGCGCACCATTTCATTCGCATTGTCCAACCGGTTCAGGACCTCTCGGATATGCTGGGCATATTCGGTCCCCAGCGCGGTCGGACGCAGCGCGCGCGTCGTGCGCGTCAACAGCCTTGCGCCCAGATCGGACTCGAGATCAGAGATATATTTGCTGCAAAGGCTGCGGGAAATTCCCATACGTCTGGCAGCCGCAGAAAAGCTGCCTTCGTCAAGGATGCTGATGAATGTGCGAAGAACGGTCGTGTCCATGACTAGGGAAATGTTTCCGCAGGGCGTGTTTGACAAGATCACGACAAAAAAATACCGCCCAAAGCGGGCGGTATCAGTCGCAGGCTGTGAAACCGGGGTCCCCATGCTCGCAGGGACCCCGGGAAAGAATTTAACGTTCGTTGGTCAGCCGAGCGTTTTCCGGGCTTGGGAAACTCGTCACCGTGATCAGGTCATCAGCTGCAAGATTGGCCCTTTTAAGTTCGGGCGTCGTCAGAACGGAGCCGGCTCTGACCTCGATCTGCTGGGTATTCGGTGCCGGACGCTCGACGATCGAATTCCGGCTGGTTCCAGAGAACTGGCCTGCAGAAGCAGCGCTGGCGACCAGACCCAATGCAAGCAAAGACGCTGTAAGGACTTTCATTTTTCTTCTCCATCTGAAATGCGGCGCATCAATGCGTCTGTTTTGTGACATGGAAATATGGCCGCACCCTTGGAATGATTAGGCGCGATTTTTCGCTTTCTGTGTTCGATGTGGTTGCACAATATGCAAAGCGGACGAGAAAAGGGGATATGCAGACCGAAAGGAACGGCTATGGCGCATCGACTGACCATAAGGGTCTATTACGAGGACACCGATCTTGCCGGGATCGTTTATTATGCCAATTATCTGAAATTCATCGAACGCGGCCGTTCTGAATGGCTGCGGCAAATCGGATTGGATCAGGCCGCAATGAAGGAGCAAACCGGGCATGTCTTCGCCGTGCGGCGAGTCGAAGCCGACTACCTGCGCCCGGCGAAATTCGACGATCTTCTGGAGGTTACGACCGAAACCTTCATGGTGACCCCAGCGCGGGTAGTTCTGGATCAGTCGGTGCGGCGGGATGACCGGATTCTGTTTACGGCCCGCGTCACCATCGTCTGTCTGGGTTCGTCCGGCCGCCCCGCCCGATTGCCCACGGCCCTGATCTCTGCCCTGAAGGAAGATGCGGATGACTGAGCCTCACCGGATCGCCATGTGGTCGGGACCGCGGAACCTGTCTACCGCGATGATGCGATCATTCGGCGCACGCGGCGATTGCGCCTGCGTGGATGAGCCTTTCTATGCGCATTACCTGATCCGGACCGGCCTGCCCCATCCCGTCCGCGACAAGGTGATTGCCAGCCAGCCAGGCGACTGGCGCGAGGTTCTGCCCGGATTGACAACGGAACCTTGCGGGAAACCGATCCAATATCAGAAACATATGGTCCAGCATATGCTGCCCGATATGGATTTGAGCTGGACCGCCATGATCACCAATATCTTCCTGATCCGCGAACCCGAACGTGTCGCGGCCTCTTTCGCGGCCAAGCGGGGGCTGCCCGATCCCGATGAACTCGGTTTCGACAGACAATGGGAGATGTTTCAGGAAATGGCCGCCCGCGGCCCTGCCCCTATCGTCATCGACAGCGCCGATATCCGCCGCGCCCCCGCGCCCGCCCTGCAAACGCTATGTGACGGGATTGGCATCGCATTCCGCGAAAGCATGCTGTCATGGCAGCCCGGCCCGCATCCCGAGGACGGGGTCTGGGGCGAGGTGTGGTATGACGCGGTCAACCGCTCGACCGGATTTGCCGGGGCCGAGGGAGCATTGCCGGAACTGGGCGGCGACCTGGCGCGTCTGGCGGATAAGCTGCGGCCGGCATATGAGAAAATCGCGGCGCACAAGCTTGCGATCCGATGATCCCGTCCGACACGGGAGATTGACAGCATTGTGTTGTCGTGGGGGGTAAAACTCCTGTAAAACAGGCGCTAGAAGGCCCGAAACGCGCCCGATCCATATGAGGCAGTGACAATGGAACCCATTCAGGCCGCGCAGGCCCTTGATTTTTCGCTGATGGCGCTGTTTTTCCGCGCCTCTCTGACCGTAAAGATCGTGATGATTATCCTGATCATCGCCTCTTTCTGGGGCTGGGCGATCATTATTCAGAAATTCCTGACCTTCGCGAATGCGAAGCGTGAGGCGTCGCGCTTCGACCGCGCCTTCTGGTCGGGCGAACCCCTGGACGATCTCTATGACCGGCTGGGCGAAACCCCTTCCGGCGCGTCCGAACGGATCTTTGCGGCGGGCATGACCGAATGGCGGCGCAGTCACCGCGATGACGGAGCGCTGATTCCCGGGGGCGCGCAGCGCATCGACCGGGCGATGAATGTGGCGATCCAGCGCGAGGAAACCCGGCTGTTCCGCGGCCTGTCCTTCCTTGCCACGGTTGGCGCGACGGCCCCGTTTATCGGGTTGTTCGGCACTGTCTGGGGGATCAAGACCGCGTTCGAAGGGATCGCCATGTCCCAGAATACCAGCCTTGCCGTCGTCGCCCCCGGCATCGCCGAGGCGCTTCTGGCCACGGCTCTTGGCCTGCTGGCCGCCATCCCGGCGGTGATCTTCTACAACAAGCTGTCGGGCGACGCCGAAAGGGTTGTTGGCAACTGGGAAGCATTTGCCGATGAATTCTCGACCCTGCTGTCGCGGCAGATGGATGAAAGCTGAGCCATGGCGGATGTCGTCAAACGGGTAACGCGCAAGGGCCGCGGGCGCAGGCGCAACGCGCCGATGTCCGAGATCAACGTCACGCCCTTTGTGGATGTGATGCTGGTTCTGCTGGTGATCTTCATGGTCGCGGCGCCGCTTATGACCGCGGGTGTGCCGCTGAACCTGCCTCGTACCGCCGCGACGGCCGTGCCCTCCGAACCGGAGGAGCCGCTGGTCATCTCGATTCCGGCCGAAGGGCAGGTCACGCTGATGAATAATCCGGTCGCGGATGACGAGATTCTGACTCGCCTTCGCTCGGTTCTGGAGGAGCGGCAGTCCGACAAGATCTTCCTGCGCGCCGATGGCGGTATTCCCTATGCGCGCGTCGTGCAGATCATGGGAGCTTTGAACGCCGCCGGCTTCACCAATATCGTTCTGGTGACCGACACCGGCGGCCCACGGATGGACGGCTGATAAATGTCCGACCGGGAAGAGCGCATCGGATGGTGGATTTCGGGGATCGCGCATGCCGCACTGATCCTCTGGGCCTTGCTGGGCGGCGTGCTGTTCCGGCCACAACCCTCGCAGCCGGTGCGCATGACCGAGGTCGCAACCATGAGCGGGGCCGAGTTCGAGCAATATGCCGCCGCATCTCGCGGAGCAGGGCCGGTCAATCCTGATGCCACAGCCGTCACGGAAATCACCGAACCCGAAGCCGAAAGCACTCAGGCAGAGACACCCGAAGAGACGCCAGCGCCCAATTCGGAATCCGAAGCGCAGGAACTCGCGGAGCCCGATGCATCGGAGGCCGAACCTGACCTGAGCGATTTCGAGAATCGTGAACCGGTCAATGTCGCGACCGATCTTCCCGAGGCCCCCGAGCTTCCGGAACAGGAAGAGGCGGCGCCCGCCGCACCCGCGGCCACCACCCAGCCCCAAGCACCCGAGCAGCCGGCACGCCCGGAACCCTCGGAACAGGATGAAACGATAGAGCCCAGCGCGCCCGTATCGGCACTGGTGCTGGACAGTTCCACACGTCCGCGCAACCGCCCCGATGGGCTGGTCGAAGATTATAACGCGAGGATTGCAGCACAGCAGGCGGCCGAACGCGCGCAGCAGGCAGCCGCCGCGCAGGCAGCGCGCGAAGCCGAGGAACGACAGGCAGCACAGGAAGCCGCACAGGCCGAAGAAGAACGGCAGGCGGCGGAACAGGCCGCGCAAGAAGAACAGCAACGCGCCGCCGAGCAGGCCGAACGGGAAGCCGCTGAACGGCGAGCGGCAGAAGACGCACAGCGCGCCGAAGAGGAACGGCAACAGGCTGCGGAAGAAGCCCGCCAGCGGGAAGAAGAACGGCAGGCCGCAGAAGAAGCGGCACGGGAAGCCGAACGACGCCGTGCCGCCGAACAGGCCGAACGGGAAGCAGAGCAACGCCGCGCGGCAGCACAGGCGGAACGGGAAGAGGCCGAACGGGAAGCCGCAGCGGCAGAAGCGCGGGCCGAGGAAGAGCGGCGGCGAGCCGAAGAAGAAGCTCGCAGGGAGGAAGAACGCCAGGCCGCCGAGGACGCCGCCCGTGAGGCAGAACGCGAAGCCGAAAGCCGCCAGTCGGTCGAGGATGCGTTGCGCGAAGCGCAGCAGGGTGAATCCGGCTCGGATGGCGAAGATACGGCCTCAACCGGTGAAACGGCCGGCGGCAATGTCCAGCGCATCGAAGGCGGCAGCGGTGCTTCGGCGGAACAGGATCCGCTTTCCGCGGCACTTTCCGACGCCATGTCGCAGAATCAATCCGCCGAACCCCAGCAGGATCCGCCTCCCGAGCCGAATCAACTGACACCGACCCCGATCACGCCGACCCCCTTGCCGGAGCCGGATGAACCGTCAGACCAGCAGTCGGACGCGGGCGAAACGACAACGGGGGCTGCGCCGCTTGGCCAGCCCCTTTCCATGTCAGAGCGCGAGGGTTTTCGGATTGCACTTGAAGGATGCTGGCAACGTGGCGCGCTTTCGGTGGATGCCTCGCGCGTGGCGGTATCGATCGAATTCCAGATGTCGCCTGACGGCCGCCCCGAACTGAACAGCCTTCAGCTTATCGATTCGCAGGGCGGCTCGTCGCAGACCTCGACACAGATCGCATATGAAACCGCACGTCGCGCGATTCTGAATTGCGGACGCGCGGGTTTTCCCCTACCGCGCGAGAAATACGGCCGCTGGCGCAACGTGATCGTTGATTTTCGCCCGGATGGAATACGATTTGAACAAGGGGAACAGCCATGACCCGCCCTTTTTCCCATCCGTCAATGACGTTAAAGAGGAAAGTATGTTCCATAAGCTGACCCCTGCCCTCGTTCTTGCGCTTGGCCTGACAGGCGCTGCCGCCGTGACTGCACTGCCCGCATTGGCGCAGGACGGACCGCTGCGAATCGAAATCACCGATGGCGTGACCGATCCGGTTGCCATCGCCATCCCCGATTTCTACGGCGATTCCGATCTCGCCGGAAAAATTCGGCAGGTTGTTGCCGATGACCTGACCGGCACCGGCCTGTTCCGCGAGATCGCCCGGGACGCGCATGTCTCCAGCCATGACGATTTCAACGATGCCGTCGCCTATGAGGAATGGCGGGCGATCAATGCGCAAGCGCTGGTCACCGCCGATGTCAGCGGTCAGGGCGAAGAGATCAACGTCAAGTTCCGGCTGTTCGACATTTTCGCCGGCCAGCCGCTGGGCGACGGAATGCAATTCGTTGCGCGCTCGGGCGACTGGCGGCGCGCAGCCCATAAGATTGCGGACCAGATCTATTCGCGGCTGACCGGCGAATCCGCCTATTTCGACAGCCGGGTGGCCTTCGTGCAGGAAACCGGTCCGAAGGATGCCCGTATCAAGCGGATCGGTGTCATGGATTACGATGGCGCGAATATCCTGTGGATGACGGACAGTTCATCGCTTGTGCTGGCACCGCAATTCTCGCCCGACGGAAAGAAGATCGTCTATACCAGCTTTGAAAGCGGTTTTCCGCAGCTTCAGATCCTTGATGTCGCAAGCGTTTCCTCGCGGCCTCTGACGCAGGGCGGCAACAGCATGGCCTTTTCGCCGGTCTTTTCGCCCGATGGCCGATGGATCGCCTTTGCGCAGGATAACGGCGTCGATACCGATCTGTGGCTGATGGACGCCGCGACGGGGACCGGGCGACCGTTGACCAAGACCCATGCGATAGATACCTCGCCCTCATTCAGCCCCGATGGCAAGCGTATCGTCTTTGAATCGGACCGCTCGGGCACTCAGCAGCTTTATGTCGTGCCCGTTGAGGGCGGAGAGCCGACCCGCATTAGCTTTGGCGAAGGCCGCTATGGCGATCCCACCTGGTCCCCGAAGGGCGACATGATTGCCTTTACAAAGCAGCTGGGGGATCGTTTTCATATCGCCGTCATGCGCAGCGACGGCTCGGAAGAGAAAACCCTGACCGATTCGTTTCTTGACGAAGGCCCGACATGGGCCCCCAATGGACGAGTTATCATGTTTACCCGAGTGACACCGGGCGGAAATGGACAGCCGCGCCTGCACTCGGTTGATATTAGCGGAAGGAATATGCGTCCGCTCGAACTCGATTCTGCCGCGTCGGACCCATCCTGGGGTCCCTTGTTGCCATAGGAACCCTACAATGAAACCATATCTTCTTCCTCTTACACTATCAGTCGTTATGCTTGCCGCCTGCGCGCAGCAGCCTCCTGCCCAGCAGGTTCAGGACCCTTATGCCAATCTGGGCAACGGGGCGCTGTATCAGGGTGACCTGGCCAGCGGCTCCCTTCCCGGAGAAGCAACCGCCCAGTATTTTTCGAGCCAGGTCGGTGATACCATCCTGTTCGCGGCCAACCAGACCGCCCTGAATTCCGAAGCCCGCGCGATCCTGAATCGTCAGGCCGAATGGCTGACGAAGCATCAGGAATTCTCGGCTGTCGTGCAGGGGCATGCCGAAGAGACCGGCACCCGTGAATATAATCTTGCGCTGGGCGCGCGGCGGGCAGGCGCCGTACAGGAATATCTGGTCGCCAATGGCGTAGAATCGGGCCGCATCCGCACGCTCAGCTTCGGCAAGGAACGTCCGGCAGAAGTCTGTTCGGAAGAAAGCTGCTACGCAAAAAACCGGCGGGCCGTTACCGTGGTCAGTGCATCCGGGGTTGGATCGTGATCAAGCAAACCGCCGCCGCCGCGCTTTTGATCGCGATGACGGTATTGCCTGTGCAAGCACAGGAGCCGACCCTTGCCGGGTTGCGGGCCACCATCTCGGATCTGCGCAATCAGTTGCAAAGCCTGCGCGGCGAGTTGAGCGCCGCCGGAGCCGAGGGCTATCAGGAGGCCGGCGGCGCGAATGCCATCGACCGCATGAATGCCATGGAAGACCGTCTGAACCAGCTGACCGATCAGACGGAGCAGCTTCAGAACCGCATCCGGACGGTCATCAGGGAAAGCACCGCGCGCATGGACGATCTGGAATTCCGTCTGTGCGAGATGGACGAAACCTGCGATCTTGGTGCCCTGATGGCTCCGGATACGAGCGCGGAAGGTACCGGGGTCGAGATTATTCCACAGGTCGGCAATGGCGCGACAGCGCCTGACGGAGAAAACGACACGGCGTCTTCCGAAGAGCAGGCGGATTTCGATGCAGCTTACAAGGCCCTGAATGCGGGCGAGTTCCGGCGCGCGGCGGACATGTTCGCGGCGGTGGCGCAAAACCATGCAGGTGGACCTTTGACTGCACAAGCCTATTATCTGCGGGGAACGGCGCTGGACAATATCGGACAGCCCCGGGCCGCAGCGACGGCATGGCTTGAAGGTTTCACCGCCGATCCCGACGGCTCCCGGGCGGCGGACAGTCTGCTGGGCATCGCCCGGGTGATCGAGGCCGATGGCGATCCTGTCGCTGCCTGCCTGTATCTTGCCGAAATCCCGGCACGCTTTCCGGGCACCGCGCAATCCCAGGAGGCCGAGCACCGCCTGACGGTGCTTGACTGCGCCAGCAAGGCGTTGGGATCCGAACAAGACGCGACAGTAAACCCCGAGGCGGCTGCGGATCTGGTAAACCAGGAATGAGGCGATAGGTGACTGCCCCTCCGGCCGATCTCGAATCCCGGGTATGCGCGGCGCTTGATCGTCAGGCAAAGGACCTGCCCGCCCTGGGCGTGGCGGTGTCCGGCGGCGGAGATTCAACCGCATTGATGCATATGATCGCCAATTGGGCTGCCGGTCGTCGGATCCAGGTGGCCACGGTGGATCACGGTCTTCGGGCAGAAAGCGCATCCGAAGCGCAGGAGGTTGCCAGAAATGCGGCGAAACTGGGATTGCGCCATGACGTGTTGCTTTGGCAACGTGACATATCGGAAGGCGGCAATCTCATGGCGAATGCGCGTGACGGGCGCTTGCTGCTGCTGTCGGATTGGGCGAAAAGACATGATCTGCCCGCCATCGCCTTTGGCCATACGGCGGATGATCAGGCCGAGACCCTGCTGATGCGGCTCGCACGCGGAGCGGGTATCGACGGGCTCGCCGGGATGTCCGAAACGCGTCAATTTCACGGCATTCGCTGGCTGCGTCCAATGCTGCAAATCACCAGAGCGGAATTGCGGCGCTGGCTGACAGATCACGGGATCGGCTGGATTGACGATCCCAGCAACCAGAATACCGACTACGACCGCGTCCGGATCCGCCATGCTATGACTGCATTGGCGCTGGACTCGCAAGCCATTGCGCTTTCAGCCAGGAATCTCGGCAAGGCGCGTGCAGCATTGAATCACTATACGGCGCAACTGGCAGAACAGGCGATTATCCGTCACGGCTCGTTGTATCTTCCCCATGCACCCCTGCTGGATGCGCCTCCTGAAATATTCCGGCGGCTGTTGATTGCAGGCTGTCGCTGGATCACCGGCGCGGATTATCCTCCCCGCCGTCAAACGGTTCTGAACGCGCTCGAGTCCATTGCCACGCATAACCGCGTTACGCTGGACGGCGTCCTGATTGAACCGGCGAACGATATGCTGCGACTGGTTCGCGAACCCGCCGCAGCAAAAAAAAGCGGCGAAAGCCACGGTCCGAACTGGGATAACAGATGGAATATCAAAGGATTGCAAAAGGAAGAGCATATCGCAACCCTTGGATTTGCCCCACTTATCGACCTGCCTTGGCGTGATCGCGGCCTAAGCAGGGACGAAGCTGCCTCGAGTCCGGCCATCTGGAACGGCACTCAGTTGATCGCCGCACCTCTCTTGCGAGATTGCGACCCATACATCGTAGAGCCGCTTCGGAATGCGACTGATTTGCGCAGACTGCTTTTGGTACATTGAACCTCCGCCAATAATCCCTATTTTCATCTAGAACCGATTTTTGCCGGAGGACCCGATTTGGGCAATGCACGTAACCTCGCCTTTTGGGTAGTTCTGTTCCTGATGATTGTGGCGCTGTTCAACCTGTTCAGCGACGGCGCCGCGAATATGAATGCCCGGCAGATCAGCTACTCGGAATTCATGGAGCGTGTCGACAAGGACGAGGTTACATCTGTCACCATAGATGGCGAAGAATTGTCGATCATGGGTAGTGATCAGCAACAATACACGACCATTCGCCCCGTGGGTGAAGAAATCGCGGACAAGCTGATCAACAAGGGCGTCAAGGTCGACGTCGTCAAACAGCAACAATCGGGTTTCATGTCGCTTTTGGGGGTCTACCTTCCCTTCATCCTGCTGATCGGCGTCTGGATCTTCTTCATGAACCGCATGCAGGGCGGCGGCCGCGGGGGGGCCATGGGTTTCGGCAAATCCCGCGCCAAGCTGCTGACCGAAAAGCATGGCCGTGTGACCTTTGACGATGTGGCCGGCATCGATGAGGCCAAGGAAGAGCTGGAAGAAATCGTAGAATTCCTGCGCAATCCGCAGAAATTCAGCCGTTTGGGCGGGAAAATCCCGAAAGGCGCGTTGCTGGTCGGCCCTCCGGGCACCGGTAAGACCCTTCTGGCCCGCGCGATCGCAGGTGAGGCCGGCGTGCCGTTCTTCACCATTTCGGGTTCCGATTTCGTCGAGATGTTCGTGGGTGTCGGCGCAAGCCGGGTCCGTGACATGTTCGAACAGGCCAAGAAATCCGCCCCCTGTATCCTGTTCATCGACGAGATCGATGCCGTGGGCCGTTCGCGCGGCGTCGGCATCGGCGGCGGGAATGACGAACGCGAACAGACGCTGAACCAGCTTCTGGTCGAGATGGACGGGTTCGAGGCGAATGAAGGCATCATCATCATCGCCGCCACCAACCGCAAGGACGTGCTGGACCCCGCGCTTCTGCGCCCCGGCCGCTTCGACCGTCAGATCCATGTTCCGAACCCCGATATCAAGGGCCGCGAGAAGATCCTCTCGGTCCATGCCCGCAAGGTTCCGGTTGGTCCCGATGTCGATCTGCGGCTGATCGCGCGTGGTACACCGGGTTTTTCGGGTGCGGATCTGATGAACCTCGTGAATGAGGCTGCCCTGATGGCGGCGCGGATCGGGCGGCGTTTCGTCTCGATGGTCGATTTCGAGAACGCGAAGGACAAGGTCATGCTTGGGGTCGAACGGCGCAGCATGGTGCTGACCCCCGAGCAAAAGGAAAAGACCGCCTATCACGAGGCGGGACATGCGATCGTCGGCCTTTCTCTTCCGAAATGCGATCCCGTCTACAAGGCAACGATCATCCCGCGCGGCGGCGCGCTTGGCATGGTGGTCAGCCTGCCCGAGATGGACCGGCTGAACTATCACAAGGACGAGGTCAAACAGAAGCTGGCCATGGCCATGGCCGGCAAAGCCGCCGAAATCCTGAAATATGGCGAGGAAGGCGTGTCCAATGGCCCGGCGGGGGATATCCAGCAGGCCAGCCAGCTTGCCCGGGCCATGGTGATGCGCTGGGGCATGTCTGACAAGGTCGGCAATATTGACTATGCCGAAGCGCATGAGGGGTATAACGGCTCGACCGGCGGCTTTTCGATCTCGGCAGCGACCAAGGAACTGATCGAACAGGAAGTCCGCGAGTTGATCGAAGAAGGCTATCAGAAGGCCCGCAGTATCCTGATCGAAAAGGAAGAAGAGTTCGAACGGCTCGCCAAGGGTTTGCTGGAATACGAGACTCTGACCGGCGAAGAGATCGGCAAGATCATCCGCGGTGATGCATTGGATGGTGACGATGATGATGCACCGGGCAGCCTGGTGCCATCCGTCAGTTCTGTTCCGAAGGCAGGAAAATCCGCGCCCGGCGGCACCCCGGCCCCTGCCTGATCTTTCGCATTCGAGGAAACCCGAACCCCGGCCCTGAAAAGCCGGGGTTTTTCATTGCGTTGACACAATAATCCGAGAACAGGTGCATGTTGCAGTCGTCATTATGCGCATCCCGCAACGGCCGAGATATTTGAGTGAAGAAGGAAGTGGGCGGGTTCGGGAAAACGCGGCAGGCATTAGATCGGGATGCGGATTGCCGCGAAGAGCTGAACCCGCATCCTGCCATTATCTTGTCAGGCGAGTTTCGGTGTGATCTGCAACGATCCCCGCGTCGCATCGGAATAAGGGCAGACCTGATGACCACCTGCGATCAGATCTTCGGCCACGGCCTGCTCGACTCCCGGCAGGCTGACGGTGATCTGGACCTCGAGTCCGAAGCCCGTGTCCTCGCGCGGACCGATCCCGACGCTGACCTGAACGCTGGCATCCTCGGGGACCTTGATCTTTTTCGAGGCTGCATAATGCCGCATGGCCCCCATGAAACAAGCAGCATAACCGGTTGCAAACAGCTTTTCGGGATTGAGCCCGTCGCCGCCAGGCCCGCCCAGTTCTTTCGGTATCGTCAGATCGGCGGTGAAACTGCCATCATCCACCTGTGACTTGCCGTCACGCCCGCCACCTGTCGCAGTCGCGCTGGTGCGGTAAAGAACATTATTCGTCGGCATTGCGATCTCCTTTTGATCTGCTGCACGTCATAAGATGTTAACGTCCGGCCATGGGCATAGGAACCATAAAGTATTACCCCGTCTCTCTTGCAACCGTCGCTCTGCCGTTGCATGTCCTTGTCACGATGACAGAGATCGATGACATTCCGGACATGCCCGCGCTGCGCGCGGAAATCGATGCGCTTGACGCGGAACTGATCCGCCTGCTTGCCCGCCGCCGCGCCATGATCGACCGTGCTGCCCAGATCAAGGCGGCTCAGAACCTGCCCGCCCGCATCGATTGGCGCGTCGAAGAGGTCGTCGCGAATGCAAGCAGGCATGCGGCCGAGAACGGGCTGGACCCCGATCTGATCGGCTCGATCTGGCGCCAGCTTGTCGAAGCCGCCATTGCACAGGAAAACCTCCACCTGAAGGGAGACAGCGAATGACTGCCAAAGTGATCGACGGGAAAGCCTTTGCCGCTGGTTTACGTGAACAGATCAAACTCCAGACAGCCGCGATGATAGCACAGGGGATCACGCCCGGTCTGGCCGTGGTGCTGGTCGGCGAAGACCCGGCAAGTCAGGTCTATGTGCGTTCGAAGGAAAAGCAGACCCGCGAAACCGGCATGAATTCCTTCGCCCATCGCCTTTCCGCGGAAGCCCCGCAAGCCGAGCTGCTTGCCCTGATCGAGCAGTTGAACAACGATCCCGCTGTGAACGGAATTCTGGTACAGCTTCCCCTGCCCGCGCATATGGACGAAGCGGCGGTCATCAATGCGATCCGGCCCGAAAAGGATGTCGATGGTTTCCATATCCTGAATGTCGGAAGACTGGCCACCGGGCAGAAGGCCATGGTTCCCTGTACCCCACTTGGCTGCCTGATGCTGCTGCGTGACCTGTTGGGCGATCTGTCGGGCAAAAGCGCGGTGGTCATCGGGCGCAGCAATATCGTGGGCAAACCGATGGCCCAGCTTTTGCTGCGTGACAGCGCCACGGTAACGATTGCGCATTCCCGCACGAGAAACCTGCCCGAGCTGTGCCGTCAGGCCGATATCGTCGTCGCGGCCGTCGGCCGCCCCAATTTCGTGCAGGGAGACTGGATCAAGCCCGGTGCGGCCGTCGTGGATGTCGGCATCAATCGCACCGATGACGGTTTGGTCGGCGATGTCGATTTCGCTGCGGCCTCGCAGATTGCGGGCGCGATCACTCCGGTTCCCGGCGGTGTCGGTCCGATGACGATCGCATGCCTGCTGGCAAGTACCCTGACCGCAACAGCCCGCGCCAATGGTCTGCCGGATCCCGAAGGGCTGACGCCCTGAACCGCCTGTCCTTCGTCAGAAGATAATCCCGGAGGCACGTAACCGGACCTGCCCCGGCCCCGTTCCAGGGATCATTCCTCGAACAGCTCCGGCTGGCCGGGCAGTATCGGCGCCGCCAGTCCCAGATGCCGCCACGCCCGCGCTGCAAGCTGCCTTCCGCGTGGGGTTCGTGCGATCAATCCCTGTTGCAGAAGGAACGGCTCGATCACCTCTTCGATCGCATCCCGGCTTTCGGACAGGGCCGCCGACAGCGTCTCGACCCCGACTGGTCCGCCGCCGTAATGTTCGGCAATCACCCTGAGATAACGCCGATCCGCCCCATCCAGGCCGATATCATCCACGCCAAGCCGTGTTAACGCTGAATCCGCAATGTCACGGGTCAGGCGTCCATCGCCGTCGACAAGGGCGAAGTCGATCACCCTGCGCAGCAAACGCCCCGCAATACGAGGCGTGCCACGGGCGCGGCGGGCAATCTCGCGCGTGCCGGTGGGATCGGCTTCGATCCCCAGTTTCCGGGCACCGCGCTGCACGATCAGATCCAGTTCTTCGGTCTCATAGAATTGCAGCCGCGTCGGGATGCCGAAACGATCGCGCAGAGGCGTGGTCAGCAGGCCAAGCCGGGTAGTTGCCCCAACAAGGGTAAAGGGTTGCAATTCGATCCGCACGGTCCGCGCCGCCGGCCCTTCGCCGATGACCAGATCGAGTTCGAAATCTTCCATCGCCGGGTAAAGTACCTCTTCCACCACCGGGTTCATGCGATGAATCTCATCGATGAACAGCACGTCGCGCGCTTCCAGATTGGTCAGGATCGCCGCAAGATCGCCCGCACGGGCCAGAACCGGGCCCGAGGTCATGCGGAAATTCACGCCAAGTTCGCGCGCCATGATCTGCGCCAGTGTCGTCTTGCCCAGCCCTGGCGGGCCGAAGAACAGGGTATGGTCCATTGCCCGGCCGCGCATTTTCGCGCTTTCGATAAAGACCCGCAGATTGGCCCGCGCCTCGGACTGTCCGATGAATTCAGTCAGTGCTTGCGGGCGCAGGGCGCGATCCTCGGTCTCGCCCTCCATGGGTTCGGGTCGCAGGGTTGGATCGGGCTGGCTCATGTTATCCTTTCGGGGCGAGCGATTTCAGTGCCGCGCGGATCAGGCCGGAAGTCTCGGCCCCATTCTCCCGCGCCTGGGCCTCGGCCACGGCAGAGGCGGCCTCGGAATGAGCATAGCCCAGATTGACAAGCGCCGACAAAGCCTCGGCCGCGGCCCTGGCTGTTCCTCCGGCGGGTTGCGCCGAAGGGGTTGGGCTGGCCGTGTCCTGTGCAATCGGATTGGTGGCGAGTTGGTCGGGTTCGATGCCCGGACCGGCCGCTGCCCCTGCTCCGGCATCGACGGTCAGATCGCCGCCAAGCGCCATGATCGCCGGGGCCTTGTCCTTCAGTTCCAGAACGACACGTTGCGCGAGCTTGGGGCCGACACCCTGCGCCTTGCGCACCGCCGCCCAATCGCCAAGCGCAATCGCCCGCGACAATCCTTCGGCCCCAAGCGTGCCCAGCATGGCAAGCGAGACCTTGGCCCCCACCCCCTGCACCGAGATCAGCAAACGGTGCCATTCCTTTTCAAGCAATGTCGGAAACCCGAAAAGCTGCAACAAATCCTCGCGCACCAGCAATTCGGTATAAAGCGCGACGGCCTGCCCGACAGGGGGCAGATTCATTGCGGTACGATCGCTGACATGGACGATATATCCCACCCCGCGCACGTCGATCAGCACATGATCCCGGGCGCGATGGAGGATGATTCCGGCGATACGACCAATCATGCGACACCCTGTCGCATCGTTGCCACCCGAAGCGCGCGGCCTTGCAGGTGATGCGCGTGACAGATTGCGATGGCCAGCGCATCCGCGGAATCAGGTCCGTCGAACTGTACACCGGGCAATTGAACGCGAACCATATGCTGCACCTGCTCCTTTGCGGCGTGGCCGACACCAACCACGGTTTTCTTGACCGCATTCGGCGCGTATTCCCCGACCGTGATCCCGGCTGCCGCCGGTGCCAGCAGGGCAATGCCGCGTGCCTGCCCCAGTTTCAGCGTCCCGACCGCGTCCTTGTTGACGAAGGTCTGTTCGACCGCGGCAACGTCAGGCCCATATTCCGAAATAACTGCCGAAAGCCCTTGAAACAACACAAGAAGCCGCGCCGCCAGATCGCCGGAATCCGAGGATCCCGACGTGCGGATCACCCCGTTCGCCACATGCCGCAAACGCGGCCCGTCCACCGCGATCACGCCCCAGCCCATATTCCTCAACCCGGGATCGATGCCCAGAACTCGCATATCTGCCCCTTCTCTTTTCTCAAGAACTAGCACGAAACGGGAACATCGCCTAGGGGAAGTTACCGTTTCTCGGGTCACTTACTTGACTCCTTGTCCCTGATTGGAAACACAAAGGCAAAGAACCCATAAACAAACACCAACAGGAACGAGGACCCATGTCGCCAGCCCTCATCGCCCTGCTGCCTTTCATCGGGGCATTGCTGCCAGGTTTGCTGGTTCGCTCTGGTCGCTCGGTCGCCGCAATGGCTTGCGGAACAGTGACATTGGTCGCGCTTCTGGGGCTGCTTCTGCATATCCCGGCCGTCATGCGGGGCGAGGTGATCACCGCCCGTATCGAATGGCTGCCGATGATCCAGCTCAATGCGAATTTTCGGATCGACGGGCTGTCGCTGCTGTTCGGAACGCTTATTCTCGGGATCGGGCTGCTGATCATCACCTATGCCCGTTTTTACCTGTCGCGCACGGATCCGGTTGGCAAGTTCTATACCTATCTGATGCTGTTCCAGGGCGCGATGATGGGCATCGTCCTGTCGGACAACATCCTGCTTTTGCTGGTGTTCTGGGAACTGACGTCGCTGTCCTCCTTCCTGCTGATCGGCTATTGGCGGCATCTTCCCGAAGGTCGCCAGGGTGCACGCATGGCACTAACCGTCACCGGCATGGGCGGCATGGCGATGATCGCCGGGATGATGATCCTCGGCCAGATCGCGGGCAGCTATGACATCAGCGATATTCTTCGGTCGAAAGAGACGATCCAGGCAAGCGAGTGGTACCTGCCTGCCCTGATCCTGATCCTTCTGGGCGCATTTACCAAATCCGCCCAGTTCCCGTTCCATTTCTGGCTGCCGCATGCCATGGCCGCACCCACGCCGGTTTCGGCCTATCTGCACAGCGCAACCATGGTAAAGGCCGGCCTGTTCCTGATGGCGCGGCTATGGCCGGTGCTGGGAGGTACGCCGGAATGGTTCTGGATCGTCGCGACGACAGGTCTGGTCACCATGCTGATCGGCGCTGTGATCGCGCTGTTCAAGGACGATCTCAAGGCGGTGCTGGCTTTCTCGACCGTCAGCCATCTGGGGCTGATCACCATGCTGCTGGGCTTTGGCACAAGGGAAGCCGCAATCGCCGCCGTCTTCCATATTATCAATCACGCCACCTTCAAGGCCGCGCTTTTCATGACAGCCGGGATCGTGGATCACGAGGCCGGAACGCGCTCGATCCAACGTCTCGGAGGATTGCGCAAGCTGATGCCGGTGACCTTCGCCATCGTCACGGTCGCTGCGCTTTCCATGGCCGGGATACCACCGCTCAACGGCTTTCTGTCGAAAGAAATGATGCTGTACGAAGCAAGCCATCTGGAGACCGCCCGGCTGTTTTTCATGACGGTGGCGACGGTCGCCGCGCTGTTCTCGGTCGGCTATTCGCTGCGCTTCGTCTTTCACGTCTTCACCGGCCCCGAGCGGGACGATTATCCTCACCAGCCCCACGATCCGGGCTTCGGCATGTGGGCCGGACCGGCCTTGCTGACCGTTCTGGTCGTGCTGATCGGTTTGTTCCCCAATACGATGGCCGGCTGGCTTGTCGATGCCTCTGCAAGCGCCGTAACCGGAGAATCCGAACATGCCCATCTCGCATTATGGCACGGGCTGAATGCCGCCCTGATCATGTCGCTGATCGCCATAGCGGGCGGTATCATCCTGCTGAGGCGGCATGAACCCGCATTGAAATCATGGGAGTCGGCGCCGCGCCCGGAAGCAAAGGTGATCTTCGATACCATCGTGCGGGCATCGGTGCTGGCGGGACGCTGGATCACGGACAAGTTCAATAACGGCTCGATGCCCCGTGCATTGTCATTCTTTACCCTGACATCGCTGTTTGCGGGCGCTCTCGCCTGGTATACGGGCGATGCGGGACCGGCCACCCGGCCCATGCTGCCGGTTGGTCCGATACCCTTCATCGGCTGGCTGCTCGCAATGTTTGCGACCGGAAGCATGGTATTCTTTCACCGTGTGCGTCTGCTTGCGCTTGTGCTGATCGCCATTGTCGGGTTGATCACGTCGATCTTCTTTACCTATTTCTCTGCCCCCGATCTTGCCCTGACCCAGATTTCGGTCGAGGTCGTCACAGTGATCCTGCTGTTGCTGGCACTGAATTTCCTGCCCAAGCGCACGCTGATCGAGACGACTACGCCCCGCCGCGGCTGGGACGCCTGTATCGCCACGCTGGCGGGGCTGGGCTTTGGCGGGCTGTGCTATGCCATTCTGCGGCGCGATTTCGCCTTTGACTCGATCTCGGGCTATATGCTCGAAAACAGTTATAAACTGGGCGGAGGCGATAATGTCGTCAATGTCATCCTCGTGGATTTCCGCGGCTATGATACATTTGGCGAGATAACCGTTCTGGGCATTGCAGCGCTTGCGATTTTCGCACTGACGCAAACATTGCTGCAGGGCAAATCCTCGGCGCGACTGAAGAACTGGGTCCACGATCAGCGTCGCGCGGGGGATCGGCATCCGATGATGCTGGTGATCGTCACAAGGGTGATCCTGCCGATCTCTCTGGTCGTCGGCCTGTTTATCTTCCTGCGCGGCCATAATCAGCCGGGTGGCGGATTCATCGCCGGTCTGGTCGTCGCCATTGCCCTTCTGATGCAATATATGGCCTCGGGCTATGCATGGGCGCAGGACCGGCAAAACATCCCCTTTCATGCCCTGATCGGTGCTGGCGTGGTTGCCGCAGGCGTGACCGGCATCGGCGCATGGTTCAATGGCAAGCCCTTCCTGACCTCTGCCTATGGCTATGTGAAACTGCCCTTCCTTGAAGAATTCGAACTTGCCACGGCGATGGGTTTCGACCTTGGCGTGTTCCTTTGTGTCGTTGGCGCGGTGATGCTTGCCCTGAACTCGCTAAGCCGGATCGCCCGGCAGGCCGGAGAAACCGTGAACGAAAAACCAATGGATATTGACCTGAGTGAAGAACAGAAAGGGGCCCATTGATGGAGCTTCTCGTCGCGAGCGGTATCGGCGCCTGCATGGCCGCCGGAATTTACCTTATCCTGCGTCTGCGTACCTTTGCGGTCGTTCTTGGCATGACCATGATCACATATGCGATCAATACCTTCCTGTTCGCGACGGGAAGGCTGGTCGTGAACCTGCCGCCGATCCTGCATGACGGCGATGCCGCCGCCTATACCGATCCGCTGCCGCAGGCTCTGGTTCTGACAGCGATCGTGATCTCCTTCGGGATGACCGCTGTTGTGGTGATGATGTCTTTGGGCGCGTTTATCGAGGGTGGGGACGATCATATCAACATGCCCCCGGATGACAGGGAGATGCCTCCTCTCAAGACCATTGACGACCGGCCCGAGGAAGAGCGCGCATGACCCCCCACTGGCTGATCGCTCCGGTTCTCGTCCCGGCCATTCTCGGGCCATTGATGATCCTCTGGATGCGCCACGATTTGCTGCAACAGCGGGTGTTCGGGGTCATCGGCAGCCTGCTGACATTGATCGTCGCCATCAAGCTGAACGTTACGGCGGCAGGCGGAGAGGTTATCGTTTATCGGCTGGGCAACTGGCCTGCACCTTTCGGTATCGTGCTGATGCTGGACAAGCTGGCGGCCTTGATGCTTTTGCTGACGGGCATTCTGGCGGTGATCGTTCAGCTTTACGGTATCGGCTCTGGCTGGGATCGCAAAGGCTGGCATTTCCATTCGCTCTGGATGTTCCAGCTGATGGGCATCAACGGCGCTTTCATGACGGGCGATGCCTTCAACCTGTTCGTGTTCTTCGAGATACTGCTGATCGCCAGCTATGGCCTGATGACCCATGGCGGCGGCCCGATGCGTCTGCGCGCGGGCGTACAGTATATCGGCTATAATCTTGCCGGATCGGCATTGTTTCTTGCTGCGCTTGGCACGCTTTATGCGGTGACGGGCACACTGAACATGGCCGACATGGCCGAGCGTGTCGCCATGATGGAGCCACAGGATACCGCGTTGCTGCGGACCGGCGCGGTGCTGCTGATGCTGGTCTTCGCGATCAAGGCGGCCATCGTGCCGCTGCATTTCTGGCTGCCCTCGACCTATGCCAACGCCCCGGGGCCGGTCGCGGCTTTATTCGCGATCATGTCCAAGGTCGGGATCTATGCGATTATCCGGTTCTTCACGCTGGTCTTTCCAAGCGATTCCATCGTCGAGACCATCGCCACCGATCTTCTGCTGCCCGCCGCCCTCATAACCCTGATTCTGGGGCAGCTCGGAGTTCTGGGGACACGAAGCCTGACACGGCTTGCAGCATTTGCCGCCATCGCCTCGATCGGGACTCTGGTCATCTCGATCGCGCGGTTTGACGTGCAGGGGCTGACAGCCGGGCTGTATTACATGCTGCATTCGACGCTGGCGGCGGCGGCGCTGTTCCTAGTCGTCGATCTTGTCGCCGCCCGTCGCGGAGGAGATTTCTGGCTGCGCCAACGTCCAGCGATCCGCAATACCGGCCTTGTCTCGGCGCTTTTCTTCGCTACGGCGATTGCCGTTGTCGGATTACCGCCGCTATCCGGCTTCCTTGGCAAACTGCTGATCATCCGGGCCACCGCCACGGATCCCTGGATGGCGGTGATCTGGACAGTGATCCTCGTCACCTCGGTGATCTCGCTGGTCGGCTTCGGCCGCGCCGGCTCGATCCTGTTCTGGAAGGCGCATGAACTCGACCCCGAACCCGGGAACGATACCGACGAAGGCCAACGCCCGGTGCGGGGCCCGATCCCGACCAAGCTGGAATCCGACGAGCCGATTCAGGATGTCGATGATTCCGCGGCGCCGTGGCTGGCCTTTCTTGCCGTTGGCGGATTGCTGGCGTGCAGTGTGGCCATGACGATCTTCGCCGGACCTCTGACCGGCTATCTTCAGCACATGGCCGAGCAACTGACCCAGCCCGAACTCTATTACGATTCCGTGCTGCGCATGCAGGAGGGCTCCAGATGATCCGCCGCATCTTTCCCCACCCCTATCTGTCGGCGCTTCTGGTTCTGGTCTGGATGCTGCTGGTCAATCGCTTTGCATGGGGCTCGCTGGTTTTTGCGGTGATCCTCAGCATTGCCATTCCTGCCCTGACGGAACCCTATTGGCCGGATCGCGCCAGAATCCGCAATCCGCGCAAGCTGCTGGCCTATATCGCACTGGTATTCTGGGATATCGTCGTCGCCAATATCCAGGTGGCAATGATCGTGCTGTTCAAACCCAACCGCGATCTGCAACCGGCATGGATCACCATTCCTCTGGAATTGCGCTCGCCCGAGGCGATTACCGTGCTGGCCGCGACAATCACCCTGACACCCGGAACGGTCAGTGCGGACCTGTCTCAGGACGGCCACGCCCTGCTGGTGCATTGCCTGCACGCCCCCGATCCGGAATCGGTGATCGAGGATATCAAGACCCGTTACGAAGCACGGCTGATGGAGATTTTCGGATGATCGAATACGCGCTTTATTTCGCCTTCTGCTGCTTTGGGCTTGGCCTTCTGTTCTGCCTGTATCGCATCCTGTTCGCCCCCGGGGTCAGCGACCGGATTCTGGCTTTGGACACGATGACCGTCAATATGATCGCCGTGATCGCCCTGTTCGGGATCCTGCATGATACGACGATGTATTTCGAGATCATGATGCTTCTGGCCATGGTCGGCTTCGTTTCAACCGTGGCCTATGCGAAATTCATCCTGCGCGGCGATGTGATCGAATGAGGGAACGGACATGAGCATGATTGCGGAAATCCTTATCAGTGCCCTTCTGGTCATTGGCGGTCTGTTCGGGGTGATCGGTTCTTACGGGCTGGTCAAACTCCCCGATCAGATGACCCGTCTGCACGCGCCGACGAAGGCCGCGACACTTGGCGTCGGCGGTGTTCTTCTGGCGTCGCTTGCCTGGTTCGCCTTTTTCGGAGAGCATCCAAGCTGGCATGAATTGCTGATCACGCTGTTCCTCTTTGTGACCGCACCGATCACCGGCCTGATGATCGCCAAATCCCATATGCATCTGAGCTGGCACGCCGATGAATTGCCGGATTGCGGCGAGGATCAGAACTGGGCGACCTATGGCGCTTCAGCCGAGCGCAGCCTTGTCGGAAACGGCACGGAAAATGACAGTACCGACCGTGACATGCGGGAATAACCTAAGCCGCATCTGATCAGCGTGATGCACAAGATAATACCGCCCCCGGATTCATGATCCCGTGCGGATCGAGCGCCTGTTTGATTGCCCGCATCGCGGCAAGTCGGACCGGATCGCCCCAGCGTTCCAGATCCGCAACCTTCAGACGCCCGACCCCATGCTCGGCCGAGAATGAGCCGCCACGCGCAAGCACCATTTCATGCACGGCAAAGGATAACCCGCTGCGGATATCGGCATATTCCGCGCGTGTTCGGCCCGCGGCCGGAAACAGATTGTAATGCAGGTTACCATCGCCCAGATGGCCGAAACAATTGATCCGCATATCACCGCGATCCGCCAGCATGGCACCCGCATCACGGATGAACCCGGCAATTTCGGACAAGGGCAGACTTATATCATGACTGGCGATGGCACCCACCGCGCGATTAGCGTGAGGAATATCTTCGCGTATATTCCACAGTTCCGCCGCCTGTTGCCCGGATTGCGCAATGACGCCGTCACTGACGAGCCCTGCCTCGGATCCGGCCATGAACAGACCTTCCAACGCCTCATCGGCGACAAGGCCCGCAGGCAGACCGACCTCGATCAGCACGACCCATTTGGGGCGCGATGCAAAGGGTTGCCGCAGATTCGGGAAATGCTCTTGCAGGAAATCAAGCCCCACGCCCGAGATCAGTTCAAACGCGGACACTCCCCCGGCCATGCGCGCTTGCGCGATCGAAAGAAGCCGTAGCGCCGCATCCGGGCTTTCCACAACCAGCATGGCTACGCCGGACTCGGCCGGAACCGGCGCCATGACCAGCGAGGCGGCGGTAATGATCCCCAGCGTTCCCTCGGCTCCGATCAGAAGGTCGCGCAGATCGTAGCCGGTATTGTCCTTCCGCAACCGTTTGAGGTCGCGCATGATCTCGCCCGATGGCAGGACCGCCTCAATGCCAAGGCATAAGGCCCGCGCATTGCCATAACGCAAAACATTCACGCCGCCCGCATTCGTGGAAAGCACCCCGCCGATCTGCGCCGTTCCCTGTGACGCAAGCGACAAGGGGAATTGCCGCCCTGCCCCGGCTGCCGCGTCACGGGCCTGCTGCACGGTGGCGCCCGCCTCGGCCAGTATCACATTCTCATCCGGGTAAATCTCGCGGATCGCATTCATGCGTTCAAGCGACAGGATCAGCGGCGCGGGCCCCTCGGGCATGACCTGCCCACCGACAAGCCCGGTTCCCCCGCCACGCGGCACGATTGGCACCTGCGCTTCGGCACAGACCCGCAGGATTGCGGCCACTTCGCCGCTATCCCGGGGCGCGGCGACCAGCCCCGCCTGACCGGTGAACAAGCCGCGCGCCTCTTCGGTATAGGCGGACGTGACCTCCCGCAGAACACCCTGGGGAAGGCGCGCAGCCAGCCTGTCGTCGGCGGGGTTCAGGGTCATGTTCATCTCCTTGCTGGTCGGGCGGCGGTCAACGCGCTTCGCTACGCCCCCGCCTGTCGCCGCGCAGATTGGCGTAAAGCACATGGTTCCGCCAGCGGCCATTGATCTGCAGATAGCTTTGCGCGACGCCTTCATATTTGAAGCCCGAACGCTCCAGCACGCCGCGCGATGCGGCATTTTCAGGCAGGCATGCCGCCTCGATCCGGGACAGATCCAGTGTCGTGAAAGCGTGATGGACAAGGGCGCCGATCGCCTCGCGCATATAGCCCTGTCGTGCAAAGCTCTGCCCGACCCAATAGCCGATGGTTCCCATCTGTGCCGGCCCGCGGCGGATATTGTCCAGCGTGATCGCGCCCAGGATGATCCCGTCCCGACGCATCAGGAACAATGGCAGGGCAGTTCCGTTCCGGCTTGCCCGCGCCGCCCAATAAACCCGATTGGTAAAGCTTTTGCGCGTCAGGTGGTCGGGCGACCAGACCGGCTCCCAGGGAGTCAGGAAATCACGGCTTTCCACCCGCAGGTCCCGCCACGCCTTGAAATCGGAATGCGCAGGCAGACGCAGCGTCATCCGTTCTGTTTCCAGTCGGATGGGACGTCGCCTGAACAGCATCACGCAGCCAGTCTGTCCGCCAACTCCTCGCGTGCGGGAGCAGAGGATACCGGACCGTAAAGCGCCAGTGCCGGGCGCGCCCTTTCGATCAGCTGCAAAGCATGATTGCGAACATCGGTCAGGGATACCGCCGCGACCCGCTCGGCCACTTCGGCGGGATCCGCTACCCGGCCCCAGATCGCCAGCACCCGCGCAATACGCTCGGCCTGCGCAGATGGGCTTTCCAGCCCCATCAGCAATCCGGCCCGAAGTTGTGCCTTGGCTCTGGCGATTTCGGCTTCCGACATATCCTCGGCTGCGCGCTTGATCTCGTCTATGGTCAGCCGGGCAAGATCGGCGACATCATCGCCGCCGGTGCCCGCATAGACCGTCATCATGCCGGTATCATCATGGAAACCCGCCTGCGCAAAGATCGTATAACACAGGCCACGCTCTTCCCGGATCTTCTGGAACAGGCGCGAGGACATACCCCCGCCAAGCGCCGCCGAGAATATCTGCGCGGCATAGAAATCCGGCGAAAGATAGCCCGGGCCTTCCAGCGCAAGGGCGAAATGCGCCTGTTCAAGCTGCTTGACGTGCCGGACCTCGCGCCCCTGCCAGACTGCGGCTTCCCGCTGTGGCTGAAGGATCGGAACAAGATGGCCAAAAGCCGCTTCGGCCAGTTTCACCATGCGATCATGATCGACCGCCCCTGCCGCTGCGACGATCATCTGTCCGGGGCCGTAATTCTCGGCCACGAAACCGGCCAGATCGGTGCGGCCGAAGCTGCTGACCTTCTCTGCCGGGCCCAGAATCGGGCGGCCGATGGCCTGATCGGGATAGGCTGCCTCTTGCAGCCAGTCGAAGATCACATCATCGGGCGTGTCCAGAGATTGCCCGATCTCCTGAAGGATCACGCCACGCTCCACCTCGATCTCGCGGGAGTCGAAAACCGGGTTCAGCACGATATCCGAGATCACGTCGAAAGCCAGATCGACATCGGCTTCCAGCACCCGCACATAATAGGCGGTCACATCGCGCGACGTATAGGCATTGATGAATCCGCCCACATCCTCGATCGTCTCGGCGATCTGCAAGGCGCTGCGGGTCTTGGTGCCCTTGAAGGCCATATGCTCAAGGAAATGGGCAATGCCGTTCTGCTCGACCCGCTCATTCCGCCCGCCCGCATTGACCCAGACGCCAAGGGCGGCGGAATGCAGCCCCGGCATCTGCCGTGTGGCAATCCGCAAGCCGTTGGAAAGGGTCGTCAGGCGAAGATGGGGATCGGTGGTCAATTCGTTCTCCGTTCAAGAATCAGGGATTTGAGCGCTTCGGCGTCATTCTCGACCCGGGCCACATGTTCAGGCAGGTCGAACAGATCGGCCATATGCGGAGGCAGCGCGGGCCGCAAACCGACCGCCTTTTCAACCGCATCAGGGAATTTCGCCGGATGCGCGGTCGCCAGCGTCACCATCGGCACGCCCTGCTCCATATGCCGGCGGGCCACGGCCACGCCAACAGCGCTATGCGGGCACAGGACCTCGCCGGTTTCATCGCGGATGGTGCGGATCATCGCCAATGTCTCATCCTCGGAGACCCGGCCCGAGACATAGAGTTCGCGCAAAGCCTGCAAGGCGCCCTGACTGATGGTGAAACCGCCGGATTTCAGCTCATCCATCAATTGCCGGATCGCGCCGCTATCCTTGCCATAAGCCAGATACAGCGCCCGTTCGAAATTCGAACTGATCTGGATATCCATCGAGGGCGAAATCGAAGGCTCAACCGTTCCCACCCGGTATTCGCCGGTCGTCAATGCCCGGTGCAGGATGTCATTCTGATTGGTTGCGACGATCAGCCGGCGAATCGGCAAGCCCATCTCACGCGCGAATGAACCGGCCAGAATATCGCCGAAATTGCCGGTCGGCACAGTAAAATCAAGCGGGCGGTTCGGCGCGCCAAGGCTGACGGCTGCGGTGAAATAATAGACGATCTGCGCGACCACACGCGCCCAGTTGATACTGTTCACGCCCGCAAGTCCGACCGTGTCGCGGAAATCATGGTCGTTGAACAGATCCTTCAGCCGCGCCTGACAATCATCGAAGTGACCGGTCACCGCAAGCGCGTGAATATTGGCCGCGTCGGGCGTGGTCATCTGCCGCCGCTGCACCTCGGAAACTCGGCCATGCGGGAACATGATGAAGACATCGACATTATCGATACCCCTAAACGCCTCGATCGCCGCGCTGCCCGTATCACCCGAGGTCGCTCCGACGATCGTGACGCGCTGCCCCGAGCGTTTCAACGCAATCTCGAAGAGTTGCGCGATGAGCTGCATCGCGAAATCCTTGAAAGCCAGCGTGGGGCCGTGGAACAGCTCCAAAAGATGATGACCGGGCGCAAGCTGCTTCAGCGGCGCCCGGGCCGCATGATTGATGCGCCCATATGCGCGGGAAATCGCGCCCCGCAATTCATCATCCGTAAAGCTTTCGCCGGTAAAGGGGCGGATCACCCGGAACGCGACCTCTTCATAGGGCAGACCCTCAAGCGCCGCGATATCCGTCAATTGCGGCACGGTCTCGGGCAGATACAATCCGCCGTCGCGGGCCAGCCCGGACAACATGGCCTGTTCGAAATCCAGAACCGGGGCTTGTCCCCGCGTCGAGACGTAACGCATTCGCATTCCTTCAATAAGTCCGCTGTCTGATACGCCAGATCAACGCGACTGTCATCCCTGCCCAAACAGCCGCGATCATGAACCATTGCACCGCATAGGACAGATGATTGTTCGGGATGCCCTCGATCGCGACGGGGATAGGCTCTGCCCCCTGTGCGTCGCCGGTGACGAAACTGGCGACAACAAGGATCGGTTCGGTCTTCAACGCCTTCGCCATGGCTGGCACATCGCGGGCGAACCAGATGTTCTCGTCCAGATTGGGTTCGGGCGTGGAGCTGCTTTTTTCATCAGGCCAATGCAGGTTTCCCCGTATCTCCAGCCGCACCGGGCCACGCTTCTGATGCCGCGCCTCCTGAGGGATGAAGCCCCGGTCGACCATAATCGCCCGTCCATCATCGGTGATGAAACGCGACACGATCTGATAACCGCCGCCCTGATCCTTGGTATGAGACAGGATATCGATCTCATCGCCGCTTGTGGTGCCGCTGACCGTGACCGGCAAATATTTCATCGAAGGATCGGGATTTTCGGGCAACGGCACGGCCGGCGCGTCGATCTTGGCCTGGATCTCGGCCAGCATTCCCTCTTTCCAATCCAGACGCTGCAACTGCCAGACGCCAAGAGCGATCAGGATGGCACAGCCAAGGATACCAAGGATCAGGGGAAAGAGATAGCGGCGCATGAATAACGGAAAAGCCTTCGATAAGGGGCCTGGCCCAAAAGAAAACGGCGCGGGAAGATACCCCGCGCCGTCGGAATTGTCTGCCGGGGATCAGCTTCCCCAGATATAGACCACAGCGAACAGGAACAGCCAGACCACATCGACGAAGTGCCAGTACCAGGCCGCAGCCTCGAACCCGACATGTTGCTCCTGCGTCATCTGCCCGCGCGAGAAGCGAATCAGGCAGACCAGCAGGAAGATCGTCCCGATGATGACGTGGAAGCCATGGAAGCCCGTCGCCATGTAAAACGCGCCGGCATAGGCGGTATCAGCCAGTCCGAATGCCGCGTGGCTGTATTCATATGCCTGCAGGATCGAGAAGAACACGCCCAGAACAACCGCAATGATGAGGCCGCGAATGACGGTCTTGCGATCCCCCTCATGCACCCATGCATGGTGCGCCCAGGTAACGGCCACACCCGACAGCAACAGGATCAGCGTGTTGATGAACGGCAGATGCCAGGCGTCGAAGGTCACGATACCTTCCGGCGGCCAGACGCCGTCCTTCAGCGGGCTTTCCGGGCCCATCGGATACATCGCGTTCTTGATGAAGTTCCAGAACCAGGCGACGAAGAACATCACTTCCGAGATGATGAACAGGAGGAAGCCATATTGCAGGCCGATGCGGACCACTGGCGTATGATCGCCGCTTTCGCCTTCGCGGACGACATCGGACCACCAGCTGAACATGACATACAGCACACCGGCAAGACCGATCAGGAACAGCCAGGGGCCCGAGACCGGAATCTTGAAAAGATGTACTTCATCGGCATGCATCCAGCCAACGGCGCCGTACAGCATCAGAAACGCCGACAACGCACCGATAGCGGGCCAGATAGAGGGCGGAAGAATATGATAATCGTGGTTCTTTGCGTGCGCCATATGTGAGTCCCCGTCGGCTCCTCGGATCAGTTGACGTTACTTGCCGGTTCCGCGTCAAGCGCGGCCTGCTTCGGTTCGGTCCGGTGGAAGGTGTAGGACAGCGTGATGTCCCGCACCCAGCTTGCATCGGCATCGTCGACCATTTCCGGATCGACGTAGAAATTGACCGGCATCTCCACCCGTTCACCCGGCTCCAGTGTTTGCTCGGTAAAGCAGAAGCACTGGATTTTGCTGAAATAATATCCCGCCACATCCGGCGCAACATTATAACTGGCCGTACCGGTGATTGTCTCGTCGGTATTGTTGACGGCCTCGTAGAAGGCCATCGCATTCTCACCGATGCGAACATCCATTTTTGTCTGCATGGGACGGAAGGTCCAGCCAAGATCGCCGTCGACATTAGCATCAAAGCGAACACGAACGACTTCCTCCAGCACCTCATCGGGCGCCTGAGTTGAAACCTGTGTCGTTCCGGCAAAGCCTGTGACCCTGCAGAACCAGTTGTAGAACGGAACGGCCGCCCATGCGAGTGCGCCCATCGTCAGCACGACGGCGACAAGGCCGAATAGGGTGCGGGTATCACGGTTCATTCGCTTGCCTCATCCTGTGGCACGATTGATGTGCGCGGCTGATGGTCGAAAGCCTCCATCAGGTCGCCCTGACGCACCTTGACCACGGTCAAAGCAAAAACCAATGCGACAAATGCGGCCAGCACCAGCCCAAGCCCCACATTGCGCGAGCGCCGGCGGCGGTGCAGTTCATGTTCGGTCTGGAACTGCTGCATCACCATGCCCCCACCCAATGCTGGACCATAAGGGCCAGGAAATGCAGGAACAGGTAGTATAGAGACAGTTTGAACACCCGTCGTTCGACAGCGTAATTATCGGCAATCGCCGTTTCTTCGCTCCGGCGCATGATCTGCCAGCCGCCACGAATGAACAGCACGTTCAGCACCAGGGCCACCGCAAGATAGATCGGACCGCCGACGGAGGTCAGCCCAAGCCAAAGCGCGAAAGGCGCCAGCACAAGCGTATAGCCGAAGATATGGCGGCGAGTGACGGCGCGACCATGCGTGACCGTCAGCATCGGAACGCCTGCCTTGTGATAATCCTCTTTCATGAACAGCGCGAGCGCCCAGAAATGCGGCGGCGTCCAGAAGAAGATCAACGCGAACATCAGGAACGACTCAACGCTGATTCCGCCAGTTGCGCAGGCCCAGCCGATCATCGGAGGAAATGCCCCTGCGGCACCGCCGATCACGATGTTCTGCGGCGTCCAGCGTTTCAGCCACATCGTGTAGATGACGGCATAGAAGAATATCGTGAAGGCCAGGAACCCGGCAGCAAACCAGTTCGCCGTCAGCCCCAGCATCATGACCGCAATCACCGTCAGGCCAAGGCCAAGGCCAAGCGCCTCGCCCCCTGTCACGCGGCCCGAAGGAATCGGGCGCCCCCGGGTGCGATTCATCACGGCATCGATATCTGCATCATACCACATGTTCAATGCGCCCGACGCCCCGCCCCCAAGGGCGATAAAAAGGACCGAGCAGAAAACAAGGAAAGGATGCATCGGCACAGGCGCGACCCACAGCCCGACAAAAGCCGTGAACACCACAAGCGACATCACCCGAGGCTTCAGCAGCGCGACAAAGTCGCCGAACTCTGCCTCGGGTGTGTGATCATATGCGTGGGTATCAGACATTCCTGCGCGTTTCTGTATTAGGGGATCAGTTGGCCGAGGCCACTGCGATCCCGGAATCATCCATCAGGGCCGCCTGCTCTTCTTCGCTGAGCGAACCGCCCTGCTCTTCCACCCAGGCGATATATTTTTCGGGCGCGACGGCTTTCACGACGATGGGCATATAGGCATGGTTGATCCCGCAAAGCTCGCTGCACTGACCGAAATACACGCCTTCTTGCTCGACATTGAACCAGGCTTGCGCGATCCGGCCCGGAACGGCGTCCTGCTTGATCGCAAAAGCGGGAATGGTCCAGCTGTGGATCACGTCATTCGCGGTGACCTGCAGAAGAACGGTCTTGCCGACCGGCACCACGACCTCGGTATCGGTAGCGAGAAGATATTCATCCTCGCTGTAACCGTTATCGGCCAGTTCTTCCTTGGTCAGCATGATCGAATCGAAGCTGACTTCATTGTCGGGATATTCATAGGACCAGTACCACTGGTTACCGATCGCCTTGATAACCACATCCGGGTTCGGCGGCATTTCCTGACTGCGGAACAGCGCCGGAAGCGAGAAGGCACCGATCACGACGAGGATCAGCACCGGCACCAGCGTCCAGACGATCTCGACCGGGGTATTATGGGTGAATTTCGCCGGAACCGGATTCGAACGGCTGTTGTAGCGGAGGATGACGATCAGCAGCAGAGCGCAGACGAAAAGCGTGATCACCGCAATGATGATCAGCACGAAATGATCCAGCCATTGCTGGTCCCGCGCCAGTTCGGTCACGGCGGGCTGAAAGCCCGTCCCCTTGGCGACCGGCTTGCCGATCACCGGCAGCTCTCCCAAAACATCCTGCGCGAAAGCCGCACTGGCCAGCAAACCTGTTCCTGCCAGTCCCGTTACTGTTGCAGCTGCACGCCGAATCATCGCTTTTGCCATCATTCCATCCCGTCGCGTTTGGTGAGGCCGGTATGGCCGCAGGGGCCGCGCAAGGCCGCCCCTTTCCCTTTCACATAGTCCGTTCTATGACCATATCTCAGCCTCTCGGGCAAGTGATACATCGGTATTTGAAGCGAAATTCGCCGCATCTCGCTGCGAAAGAACAAAATTACACGGCCCGCCACCAACGGAGTTGCCCGCCCATGAAACGCGACCAGTTTGACCCGTTTGCCCAGTCTCTTGATCGGGACGAAGCCCTGACAATCCTTCAGGACGCCGTTGCCGGCGCAGATGATGGCGAGTTGTTTTTCGAAAGAACCACCGCCGAAACGCTGGTGTTCGATGACGGCCGGTTGCGCAATTCCAGCTATACCGCGAATCGCGGTTTTGGCCTAAGAGCGGTGCGAGGCGAGGTCACGGGTTACGCTCACTCTACTGAAATCACAAAGGAATCTCTTCGCAGGGCGGCGGAAACCGCACGACTTGCCGTGGGCGCGGGTGGCGGGAAACTGGCTGATCCCGCACCGATGCGGGCCGCGTCGCTTTATGCTGCGATCGACCCGGCGGGGGGTATTCCGATCGCCCGGAGAATCGAGCTGCTGCGGGAAATCGACGCTTATGCACGGGCCAGAGATCCCCGGGTCGTGCAGGTGACCGCCTCCATCGCTTCGTCGCTGCAGGAGGTGACGATCCTGCGCCCCGAAGGCGGGCTGGTCACCGATATCCGGCCAATGGCGCGACTGAATGTCGCAGTCATCGTCGAGAATAACGATCGCCGCGAATCCGGCAATCACGGAGGTGGCGGACGCGTATCGCTGGACGGGTTGATGGAGCCCGCGCATTGGCAGCCCGCCATAGACGAAGCCCTGCGGATCGCCCTTGTGAATCTGCGCTCGGTGCCCGCACCCGCTGGGGTGATGGACGTGGTGCTGGGGCCGGGCTGGCCCGGAATCCTGCTGCACGAGGCCGTGGGGCACGGGTTGGAGGGGGATTTCAACCGCAAGAAGGCCTCGGCATTCGCGGGGCTGATGGGACAACGCGTGGCCGCTCCGGGGGTCACCGTCGTGGATGACGGGACCATTCCCGACCGGCGCGGATCTCTCAGCGTCGATGACGAGGGAACCCCTCCGGCCCGGAACGTACTGATCGAGGACGGTATCCTTGTCGGCTACATGCAGGACCGCCAGAACGCCCGGCTGATGGGCGTGGAACCGACCGGCAATGGCCGTCGCGAAAGCTATGCCCATGCCCCCATGCCGCGCATGACCAATACCTATATGCCGGGCGGCGATGCCGATCCCGCGGCGATCCTTTCCGATCTGAAGGATGGCATCTACGCCGTGGGCTTCGGCGGCGGACAGGTTGATATCACCAACGGCAAATTCGTCTTCTCCTGCACCGAGGCCTACCGTGTGCATAATGGCCAGATCGGAGACTCAATTCGCGGCGCGACCCTGATCGGAGACGGCGCAACCGCGTTGCAGCATATTCGCGCCGTCGGCAACGACATGGCGCTTGATCCCGGCATCGGCAATTGCGGCAAACAGGGACAATGGGTGCCGGTCGGGGTTGGCCAGCCCACGTTGATGATCGGCGGACTGACGGTCGGGGGATCGGCGAAAGGGTAACCCGGAAACATGCGGGGCCGGCGTGACCGCGGAGGCGTATCGTGCCAAAGGCGAATTCTTCTCTGACCTTTCTTTCAATCATTTATTAACGAATCACCGGTTATCCTTGCCTCAGGATGAAGCAGAGGCAGTTCATGGATACCGGTTTCGTTCCGCCCGCCCCCCTTCCCCCCCGCCCGGCGGCAAGGGACGACGATTTGACCTGGCTCCGCCTCATCCGTTCCCGCCGGGTCGGCCCGGCGACCTTTCACCGGCTGGTGAATGAACATGGCAGCGTCCGCGCCGCCTTTGAGGCATTGCCCGAAATCGCCGCCGCTGCCGGCGTAGCAGATTATTCCCCCTGCCCCGAAGCCGTCGCAGCCGCCGAATTACGGGCAGGACGAAAGGCAGGGGCAAAACTGATCCGCCATGATTCGCCCCTTTACCCACCTGCCCTGCGTCAGATCGATGCTTCACCGCCGGTGCTCTGGCTGCTGGGTGAAGCGGATTGGCTGACGCTTTCTCCGATTGCCGTGATCGGCGCCCGCAACGCCTCGTCGCTTGGGCTGCGCATGGCGCGCGGAATGGCCGTGGGGCTGGGGCAAAACCGCCACGCCGTCATTGCCGGAATGGCACGTGGGATCGACGCGGCTGCCCATCATGCGGCGCTGGCGACTGGAACCGTCGCGGTTCTGGCCGGGGGCGTCGATATCCCGTATCCGGCCGAGAATACGGAATTGCTGATGCGGATCGCTGTGCAGGGCGCGGTCATATCCGAACAGCCTCCCGGAACCGTCCCGGCGGCACGCCATTTTCCGGCCCGCAACCGGATCATATCCGGGCTTTCCCAGGCCGTTGTGGTGATCGAGGCGGCGCATCGGTCCGGTTCATTGATTACCGCCAGATATGCACTGGATCAGGGGCGCGACGTCATGGCGGTGCCCGGTCACCCGATGGATTCCAGGGCGTCGGGCTGTAATCAGCTTATCCGGGACGGCGCTCATCTGGTGCGCAGCGCAGCGGATGTGATCGAAGCATTGGAAGTGCAGCGTCCCGACAGGTCGTCGGAGAACGCCACAGAATCGGACCAATCCGCTCCATATCCCGAACAAGCTGTGGATCCCGCCACGTGGGAAGCGCAGATCCTGTCGCAACTCACGCCTAGCCCAACCGATGAAAATGACCTGATCCGTGAACTGGGATTATCCGCGGCTGCAGCAAACGCCGCGATCCTCGCATTGGAGGTACAGGGCCGGATCATCCGGATGCCCGGCGGTAAGATCGCCCTAAACTGACCGGAAAACCCGCAATCGCATATCTTCCGGCCCGATCCCCGGCCTACCGACCGCAGGAGGACAGGCAGTTGTCGCAATTGTCATCAGCCAGCGGCTGGCGCCGCGAACCGGTGCATTTGATCCGGCAATTTCACGCTGGCTGCGGGGGCAGACGGGTAACCCTGTCGCACATGCGCACCGTCCAATATAAAGCCCTGATGCCATGAGACGTTGACTCTGCCTCCCCTGCCACCCATGTTGCCGCCCCGTTGCAACCGTTCCGAGGTCCCAATGCCCGTTGTCGTCGTCGAATCACCGGCCAAAGCCAAAACCATCGAGAAATATCTCGGCGGCGACTATCGCGTGCTTGCCAGTTTCGGTCATGTCCGCGACCTGCCTCCGAAGGATGGCAGCGTCGATACCGAAGATGATTTCGCGATGAAATGGGAGGTGGCAAGCGACAGCAAGAAACATCTCAAGGCGATCCGGGACGCTCTGAAGGATGATAACAGCCTGATCCTCGCCACCGACCCCGACCGCGAGGGCGAGGCGATTTCATGGCATTTGCTGGAGGCGCTGCAATCTTCGCTGAAAGGCGGCAAGGATGTCAGCCGCGTGACCTTCAACGCCATTACGAAAGCCGCCGTCAGCGAGGCAATGAAACAGCCGCGCGAGATCGATCAGGCGCTTGTCGATGCCTATCTGGCCCGTCGTGCGCTTGATTATCTGGTCGGCTTCAATCTCTCGCCGGTCCTGTGGCGCAAACTGCCCGGTGCAAAATCGGCGGGACGGGTGCAATCGGTCTGCCTGCGCCTGATTGTCGACCGCGAGATGGAGATCGAGGCCTTCAAGGCTCGCGAATACTGGTCGGTCCATGCAAGGCTGGCGACTCCCGCGGGGCAGGAATACGATGCGCAGCTGGTTTCGCTGGCCGGATCGAAGTTGGAACGTTTCGATCTGCCTAACGCCGAAAAAGCCGCCATGGCCGTCAGTGCCGTGACCTCGCGCGATCTGACCGTGACCAGTGTCACCGCCAAACCCGCCAGCCGCAATCCTTGGCCACCCTTCATGACCTCGACGCTTCAGCAGGAAGCCAGCCGCAAGATGGGCATGGGCGCAAAGGCCTGCATGTCGGCGGCACAAAGGCTGTATGAGGCGGGGCTGATTACCTACATGCGAACCGATGGTATCGACATGGCGCCCGAGGCCGTGATGGCCGCCCGCGACGCGATCAAAGCCAAGTTCGGCGAAAAATATCTTCCGAAATCGCCCCGCATGTACAAGAACAAGGCCAAGAACGCGCAGGAAGCGCATGAATGTATCCGCCCCACCGACATGATGCTGTCCACCGACAAGCTGAAGGTGACCGCCGAGGACCAACGCAAGCTTTATGACCTGATCTGGAAACGCACCATCGCCAGCCAGATGGAAGCAGCCCGGATGGAGCGCACCACGGTCGAGATCGGCAGCGCAGATGGTCAGGTCGGACTGCGCGCGACCGGTCAGGTAATGCTGTTCGACGGCTTTCTGAAGGTCTACGATCAGGGCCGTGACGACGACGAAGGTGAGGACAGCGCGCGCCTGCCCGCGATCGGCGAAGGCGAAACCGCCGCACTGGTCGCCAAATCCTTCGAGCCTGAATTCGCCAAAGCCCGCGAAAAGGGGGACAGCGCGCCCGACGCGCCCGCCGGTCAGCGTGCCGCCCCCGGTCTGCTGATGAATGACGCGGCCAGCACCGCCGCCCGTCAGCATTTCACTCAACCTCCGCCCCGATATACTGAGGCCACATTGGTCAAGCGGATGGAGGAACTGGGAATCGGGCGTCCCTCGACCTATGCCAGCATCGTTACCACGATTCAGGATCGCGACTATGTCCGCAAGGACAAGAACCGTCTGATTCCGGAAGACAAGGGACGGTTGGTCACGACCTTCCTTGTCAAATATTTCCCGCGCTACCTGAGTTACGACTTCACCGCCGATCTGGAAAACGAGCTGGATGAGATCAGCGCGGGCGACCGGGTGTGGCGCGACGTACTGGGGCGTTTCTGGAAAGACTTCTCGAAGGCGCTCGAAGGCACGTCCGATCTGCGGATCGGCGAAGTGCTGGAGGCGATCGACGACGCGCTTGCTCCGCATCTCTACCCGCCTCGCGCAGATGGCGGCGATCCGCGTCAATGCCCGCTTTGCGGCGCCGGGCGGCTGAACCTGAAAACCGCGCGTTCGGGCGGGGCGTTCATTGGTTGCACGAACTATCCCGAATGCCGCTATACGCGCCCGCTATCCTCACCCGATGGCGAGGAAGCGGTGGGCGACCGCGTGCTGGGACAGGATGGTGGCGACGATATCAGCCTGAAATCCGGACGGTTCGGCCCCTATGTGCAGCGGGGCGAGGCAACGGAGGATGTTCCGAAACCGCCACGCGCCTCGGTCCCGAAAGGCTGGAATCCGGCGGAGATCGATCTGGAAAAGGCATTGCAGCTATTGTCGCTGCCCCGCCCCGTCGGTCCGCATCCCGATGACGGCGAGTTGATCGAGGCCGGGATCGGGCGCTATGGCCCCTATGTCAAACATGGCCGGAAATACGCCAATCTGCCAGAGGTGGACGAGGTGTTCACCGTGGGCATGAATCGCGCCGTGGAAGTTCTTGCCGCCAAGCAGATTCGCGGCAGGACCGCCGCGACCCCATTACGCGAGCTGGGCAGCCATCCCGATGGAGGCTCAATCCAGGTGATGAATGGCCGTTATGGTCCTTACATCAAATGGGAAAAGATCAATGCGACCTTGCCGCGGGATGTCTCGCCCGATGATATCACGCAGGAACAGGCCCTTGAATTGATCGCCGCGAAATCGGCCAAAAAAGGCACGAAAAAGAAGGCCGCATCGAAAACGGCCAAGAAACCGGCCGCCAAAAAAACCGCCGCAAAGAAACCTGCGGCCAAAAAAGCGGCTGGCTGACATTCCTGGTGCCCGCGCCAAGAGGTGCGGTTCCGCCCTCCTTTGGCGGCGGTTTCGGTGTTGGTGACCGCCCGCCGCCTGCAAGCGACTTAATCTTTGATATGTTCGAATAAATTTCAAACTTGAAGCAAACCTGCGCCTATGCCAGCCTTTATTCAGGTTTTCGGCTGACCGAAAGCAGTGTTTCAGGTTGCGACAATGAGCTATGATCCTTCCGACGACGGCGCCCGCATGTCTTTTCAGGGGCGCATGTCTTATGGCGACTATCTGCATCTCGACAAGATTCTGACGGCACAGCACCCGCTGTCGCAAGCGCATGACGAGATGCTGTTCATCGTCCAGCATCAGACCTCGGAACTCTGGATGAAACTTGCGCTGCATGAATTGAATGCGGCGCGTGCTGCTATTGCTTCGGGCAATTTACAGCCTGCCTTCAAGATGCTGACCCGAGTCGCCCGGATCATGGAGCAGCTAAACTCGGCATGGGATGTGCTGCGCACCATGACGCCCAGCGAATACACCGAATTTCGCGAAAGTCTTGGCGAAAGCAGCGGCTTCCAGTCGTGGCAATATCGCATGATCGAATTCGTTGCCGGCAATCGCAATATCGAGATGCTGCGCCCGCATGAACATCGGGAAGCCTTGGTTGCCTCGCTTCGGGCGGAAATTGCCCGCCCATCGCTTTACGATGTGGTGTTATCGCATCTGCGCGCCTGTGGTTTCGATATTCCGCCGCGTGAAAGGCTGGATCGTCCGCATCTTCCCGATCCCGCTGCCCGCGCCGCCTGGGCCAGCATTTACCGCGATCCTGTCCGCTGGTGGGAATTATACGAACTGGCGGAAAAGCTCGTTGATTTCGAGGATTATTTCCGCCGCTGGCGCTTCAACCATGTCACCACGGTCGAGCGCATCATCGGCTTCAAGCGCGGCTCGGGCGGGACATCGGGCGTCAATTACCTGCGCCGGATGCTGGATGTGGTACTGTTTGCCGATTTGTGGGAATTGCGGACCGAGCTGTGATCGCGACAGCAGGGTTTTCCCGCTGCCGGATATCCATCAATATAGCCCGCCAGAAGACAGCGTTCCGAAATCCGCCTTGTTCGGGATCACTTTCTGCTCTCCGGTCGAGGTGGTCACGGATTGCCCGCCGCCAGACCCGGCTTCCCACGGAAGAACGACATTTTCGTCGCCAAATCCAGCGACGACATAGGGCGACAGCCAGTCAGGATCGGTACCATCGCGGAAATACTCGGCGATGACATTCGGGCCATTTGCGTCATCGGGCAGGCGCTGCCCGGTGAAACGGTCGATCTTGACCCAGTATCCGCCCGGCGGAACCTTGAATTCCGAGCCGCCATATTCCTTGATCGCTTCACGCATGAACGCGTTGAACACCGGCACACAAAGCGTTCCGCCATAAGCATGCGGCCCCAATCCGCGCGGCTGATCATAGCCAAGATAGCATCCCGCGACGATATTACTTGAAAAGCCGATGAACCAGACATCCTTGGCATCGTTCGTCGTTCCGGTCTTGCCTGCAATCGGCACCGGCAGATTGACCCCGTTACCCGATCCCCGCTTGACGACACCTTCCAGCATCGAGGTCAGCTGATAGGCCGTCACGGCGTCCATGACCCGTTCGCGGTTGCTTTTGATCACAGGGGCACTGCCGGCGGGCAAAGCCTGCATCTCGCAGGTTTCGCAGATGCGCCGGTCATGGCGGTAGATCGTCCTGCCGCGGCGGTCCTGTACGCGGTCAACCAGAGTCGGCTCGACCCGTTCACCGCCATTGGCGAACATCGCATAGGCCGCAACCATCTTGAACAAGGTCGTCTCCTGCGCGCCAAGCGAATTGGCAAGAAACGGCTTCAATTCGTCGTAAACGCCAAATTTCTCGGCATAATCGGCGACAATCTCCATACCGATATCCCGCGCGATACGGATCGTCATCAGGTTTCGGGACTGCTCGATCCCGGTCCGCAGCGGAGTCGGACCATAATGCTTGCCGCTGGAATTCTTCGGTTCCCACAATCCGGCCGGGGTATTCACCCGGATCGGTTCATCGACGACGATGGTCGCGGGGGTATAATTGTTGTCCAGCGCCGCCGCATAAACGAAAGGCTTGAAGCTGGAGCCGGGCTGCCGCTGTGCCTGAGTTGCGCGGTTGAAGACCGAGGATTCATATGAAAACCCGCCCTGCATCGCAATCACGCGCCCCGTATTGACATCCATGGCCATGAAACCGCCCTGAATCCGCGGCACCTGCCGCAGCGTCCAGCGGATAAAGCTGCGGTCTTCGTCATTGGTCATCGCTCGCACCAGAACGACATCTCCGACCTCGACCAGATCGCCGGCCACCTGCGCAGGCGGAGCCAGAGTGCCATCCGGCAGCCGCTTGCGTGCCCATTGCACGTCATTTGCCGGAATCCAGTGCCCATCGGGATGCTCTTCAATGCCCTCGATTCCGATCCGTGCGTCTTGCTCGCCAAGTTCCAGAACCACGGCAGGATGCCAGCCGGGAATATCGCGAGGAACCTCCAGCTCCCACAGCGCGCCGCGCCAGGATGCCTCGTCCGTCAACTGTTCGGCTGGAATCGTTTCACCGGTGCCGTTCCAGATCCCCAGATCCCGGTCGTATTTCTCCAGCGCGGCCCGCAATGCGTTTGCCGCCTGACTCTGCATCTGCGGATCGACCGTGGCGCGGATGGTCAGGCCGCCTCCGTAGAATTCGTCATGACCGAAATCACGGCTGAGCTGGCGCCGAATCTCGTCGGTGAAATAGTCGCGCCGGGGCATCTGTTCGCGGAAAGGCGGATAATCACCATTCTGCACGGTCCGGAGCGGCAGCTTGGCTTCAGCCTCATAGGTGGCTTCGTCGATATAGCCGTTCTGCCACATTTCCCGCAGCACGTAATTACGCCGGTTGGTCAGAGCCTCCTTGGCGCGAACGGGGTGAAAATCACTCGGGGCCTTGGGAAGGGATGCAAGCATGGCCGCTTCGTGCGGTGCCAGTTCCGTCAGGGTCTTGTTGAAGAACACCTGCGCGGCGGCGGCAACGCCATAGCTGTTCTGCCCAAGGTAGATTTCATTCAGATAGAGTTCGAGGATCTGATCCTTGCTCAGCGTATGTTCCAGCCTGACGGCAAGGATCAGTTCCTTGATCTTCCGTTCAAGCCGCACATCCGAAGACAGCAGGAAATTCTTGACGACCTGCTGCGGAATGGTCGAGGCGCCACGGGCACTGTCCCCGCCGGATTTGATGAATTCCAGTCCTGCGGCAGCAATACCGCGCAGATCGTAACCGGGATGGTTATAGAAATTCTTGTCCTCGGCACTGACGAATGCCTGCTTGACCAGATCGGGGATTTCCTTGATCGGAACGAAAATCCGCCGCTCTTCGGCATATTCGTCGATCAGCATGCCCTCGCCCGAATAGATTCGGCTGATGGTCTTGGGACTGTATCGCGCCAGTTGCTCATGACTGGGCAGATCATCCGAGTAAATCCAGAAAATCCCGCCAAGCGTGAGCGCAGCAAAGAAAATGGCGGTTACGCCCCACGCAAATATAGCACCCAGAAATGAAAGTATCGCACGTGCCACAGGGCAAAAGCCTTTCGATATTTGCTTTGTCTATAGCGGCAGGGTCAGAGCGCGTCAAAACAACAGTGATGCGTTACATCACCGTAATCGACACATTGTTCGTCACTCCCGACAACATGCCGGGGAAAGCCGGCATCCGGCAAGGCCGTCCGGTGAATTATCCGTATAATTCATTCGCGCGGGTCTCGAAGGCTTTGACGATGCGCGACATGGCCTCGTGAAAAACGACGCCGATCAGTTTTTGAAGAATCGCGTTGCGGAATTCGAAATCCACGAAAAACTCAACCCGGCAACCGCCATCAGGCAGATCCATGAAGGTCCAGCCGCTTTGCATATGCCGGAACGGGCCGTCCAGGTATTCGGTGTCGATCTTCAGCTTGCCGCTTTCGGACTCGGCGGGCCAAAGAACGACGCGGCTGCCGAAACGCTCACGGAAAACCTTGAAGCTGACGACCAGATCGGCCGCGATTTCCTCTGCGCCGTCGGGACGCGTCTGGCGGGATCGGATCCGCGCTGCGCTGTTCCACGGCAGGAATTGCGGATAGCTTTCGATATCTGCAACGAGATCGAACATCTGGCGCGCGCTATAGGGAAGGTCGCGGTTGTCCTGGTGATGAGGCACGGGAATTCCTGGTTTCGGCTTGGCTGTCTGTCTGATACTTTCCGGGGACTAACAGGATATGAGGCCGATGAACAACCTGCTGTGGTTTCTGCGCGCATCCCAATGGGCCCGCAATCCTCCCAGTGCGCGGAGGGTCAAGCTGGTGCTGTTCGTCATTCTGGTGATCGTGGCAATCGTCGTGCTCGAAAAGCTTGGCTGGTGGCCCGAATGGGCGCAGATGGAGCGGGGGCGCAGGGCCGTGCTGCCCCGCTAAGGCCGCTATTCAAGACCTGCCTCGGCGAATGTGTCGCATTGCGCCAGTTCACCTGAGCGAAATCCCCGCATAAGCCATTCCTGCCTTTGCTGTGAGCTGCCATGGGTGAAACTGTCGGGCATCGGCGTCCGGCCTGCGCTTGCCTGTATGGCATCGTCTCCGACTGCCGCGGCAGCGGTCATCGCCTCGTTCAGATCGCCCTCTTCCAGCGAGCCGAAACGATCCTGCGCATGCCGCGCCCATAACCCGGCGAAACAATCGGCCTGCAATTCGGTCAGCACCGAAACCGCATTGGCATCCTGTTCGCCAAGACGACCACGAAGGGCATTCACCTGCTCCAGAACACCTGTCAGATTCTGGACATGGTGGCCGATTTCATGCGCGATGACATAGGCATAGGCGAAATCGCCGCCAGCCCCCATCCGCTGCCCCATCATGTCGAAAAAATCGGTGTCCAGATAAACCTGCTGATCGCCGGGGCAATAGAACGGCCCCATCGCCGCCGAGGCGCCGCCACAGGCGGATTGCACCGCACCGCTGAACAGCACCAGCCGGGGTTCCGCATAGGTGATACCGGCCTGTTCCTGCAGAACCTCGCCCCAGATTTCCTCGGTATCGGCCAGAACCACCGATACAAACTCGCCATATTGCTCTTCGGCTTCGGTCAGCGGTCGTTCCGATTGCTGCCCGCCCTGTTCCAGCCCCTGCACGATCGGCGAAATATCGATGCCGAAGAAATAACCGACAGCAAGAATCGCAAGCACACCTACGACACCCACGCCCCCTGCACCGGCCCGGCCCATACTCCTGCGGTCATCCACATTACCGCTGCCCCGTCGTCCCCGCCACTTCATCGGTCCGCAATCCCTGATTGTTCCCAGTTCTCAATCATCACAGCAGCGCGACCCGATTTGCAAGCGCCTTGACGTCCGGTCGCCTTGCGGTCAATCCGGTTTCTGAACGAAGGGGACAGCATGTTACGCAAGCTTTACAACTGGACCATGGGGCTTGCGGGCGGCCGCCACGCCATGCGCGCACTGCTCGGGATCAGTTTCATCGAAAGCTCTGTCTTTCCGATTCCGCCGGATGTGCTGATGATTCCGATGATCCTGTCGCGCAGATCGCGCGCCTTCCTGATCGCGGCGGTTGCAACCGTCGGGTCGGTCCTCGGCGCATTGCTTGGCTATTGGATCGGCGCTGTTCTCATGGATTCGGCGGGACAATGGGTGCTGACCGTCTACGGCAAGCAGGACGCCTATCACCAGCTCGCCGGCAGATTTGCCGAATATGGCGGCTGGGCGATCCTGTTCGCCGCCCTGACACCGTTTCCGTTCAAGGTCATCACGATCTTTTCGGGCGCAATCGGTTTCCCCGTGCCGCTATTCGTGCTGGCATCGATCGCCGGGCGTGCCGGGCGGTTTTTCGTGGTCGCGGCGCTTCTGTGGCGTTATGGCCCGCCGATCCGCGACTTCATCGAGCAGCGGCTGGGGCTGGCCTTCACCCTGTTCATGATCTGTCTCATCGGCGGCTTCATCTTGCTGAGGTATCTATGAAAGACCTGTCTCTTCCGCTTCTCGCCGGGGCCGGCTCTGCCGCGCTTCTGATCGCCGCGCTCGGATTTCAGGCGGCGGGTTATGCGCCTTGCGAATTGTGCATTCTGCAACGTTGGCCGCATCTGGCGGCGGTCATCATTGCCGGTGTAATCTGGCTGACCGGCCGGGTCCGGGCGCTTTCGGTTCTGGGAATGGCCGCAGCCGCAATCGCCCTGGGGCTGGCCATCTATCACAGCGGCGTGGAAATGGCCTGGTGGGCAGGTCCGGCGCATTGCTCTGGCGGGGTCGGGAATATCGCCGCCATGTCGACCCAGGATCTGATGGCAAAACTGCAAGAGGCGCCGGTCGTGCGCTGCGATGAGGTCGCGTGGCGATTCCTTGGCCTTTCCATGGCAAACTGGAATGCGATCTGTTCGGCAATCCTGCTGGCGGTTTGGGGGAAGGCCGCGCTCCTGCGTCGCTGACCCCCGCTTTCTTGCATCCAAACGGATCCTGAACCGGATCACGCCGTCAGGATCGAGGTTTCACCTGTTTCAAGACCTATGCCTGCACGAGTGGGCATCGGCGGACGCGCAATGAAAATCGGTCAATCCGCCCTGCCAAGATTGCCCCCACCCTGCGTGTCGGCTATACCGGCGTTCAACAAGATGTTGAGGAATTCACGTGGCTGACACTCCTGAAGACGATCTGCCGGAAACTCCCGATTCCGCAGGCCCGGCGCGTACCATCATGACGCATGACGGCCCCCTGATCGACATCTCGCAAGAGATGCGCACCGCCTATCTCGATTACGCCATGTCGGTGATCGTCAGCCGGGCGATTCCCGATCTGCGCGACGGGCTGAAGCCGGTTCATCGCCGTATTCTTTACGCGATGCAGGAAACGGGAAATACCTCGGATAAGGCCTATCGCAAATCGGCCCGCCCTGTGGGCGACGTGATGGGGAAATATCACCCGCATGGCGATGGCGCGATCTATGACGCGCTTGTGCGGATGGCGCAGGATTTCTCGATGTCGCTGCCGCTTCTGGATGGACAGGGCAATTTCGGCTCGATGGATGGCGATCCGCCCGCGGCCATGCGTTATACCGAAGTGCGGATGGACAAGCCCGCCGATTATCTGCTGAAGGATATCGACAAGGACACGGTCGATTTTCAGGACAATTATGACGGCAAGGACCATGAACCCACGGTTCTGCCCGCGCGTTTCCCGAATATGCTGGTCAATGGCGCGGGCGGCATCGCCGTCGGGATGGCCACCAATATTCCGCCGCACAATCTGGGCGAGATCGTGGATGCCACGCTTGCCCTGATCGAAAATCCCGACTTGCCCACCGAAAGGCTGCTGGAAATCGTACCGGGTCCGGATTTCCCGACCGGCGCATTGATCCTTGGCCGCTCCGGCGCCCGCAAGGCCTATCTGGAAGGTCGGGGCAGCGTCATCATCCGCGCCAAAACCCATATCGAAGAGCCGCGCAAGGATCGCTTCGCCATCGTCCTCGACGAAATTCCCTATCAGGTCAACAAATCGACTCTGATCGAGAAGATCGCCGAACTGGCCAAGGAAAAGCGGATCGAGGGTATCTCGGGCGTTCAGGACGAAACCGATCGCACCGGGGTCCGTGTCGTGATCGAGTTGAAGCGCGACGCCACGCCGGATGTCGTGTTGAACCAGCTTTTCCGCTTTACCCCGATGCAGACCAGTTTCGGCTGCAATATGCTGGCTCTGAACGGCGGCCGGCCCGAACAGCTGACATTGCGCGATTTCCTGACGTATTTCATTGCGTTCCGCGAAGAAGTTGTCGCGCGGCGCACCGCCTTCGAGCTTCGCAAGGCACGGGAGCGCAGCCATGTTCTGTGTGGTCTTGCGGTCGCGGTCAGCAATGTTGACGAAGTCGTCGCCACGATCCGTTCCTCTGCGGACGCGGCCGAAGCACGGGCGCGCTTGATGGAGCGTCGCTGGCCAGCCCACGAGATCGCCGAATATCTGCGCCTGATCGACGACCCTCTGCATCCGGTCAACGACGACGGCACCTATAACCTGTCGGAAACGCAGGCCCGCGCTATTCTGGAGCTGCGTCTGCAACGCCTGACCCAGATCGGCGTAAAGGAAGTCACGGATGAGTTGCAGCAGCTTGCCGATGCGATCCGCGAATATCTGACGATCCTTGCCTCGCGCGAGCGGATTCTGGGCATCATCAGCGATGAGCTTCGTGAGGTGAAAGAACTGTTCGCCGTCCCCCGCCGGACCGAAATCACCGATTGGGCCGGCGATATGGAGGATGAAGATCTCATCGAGCGCGAGGATATGGTCGTCACCATCACCTCGGGCGGCTATATCAAGCGCACGGCACTGGCCGAATTCCGGGCGCAGCGCCGCGGCGGCAAGGGCCTGTCGGGCATGGCGACCAAGGAAGATGACGTGGTGACCACGCTGTTCGTCGCCAATACGCATACCGAATTGCTGTTCTTCACCACGGACGGCATGGTTTACCGGCTGAAGACATGGCGCCTGCCGCTTGGCGGGCGAACCTCGCGCGGGAAAGCCATCGTCAATATCCTGCCCATTGTTCCCGGCGTATCCATCGCCGCATTGATGCCGATCGACGCGCCGAAAACGGAATGGGAAAATTATCAGGTCGTCTTCGCCACGTCGCAAGGCGATGTGCGCCGAAATGCGCTGTCGGATTTCGCCAATGTGATGCGGAATGGCAAGATCGCCATGAAACTGCCCGATGACGTCAGCCTGATCGGGGTGCGCATGGCGACGGCGGATGACGATGTGATGCTGGTCACGGCGCATGGCCGGGCAATCCGGTTCCCGACCACCGCGGTCCGGGTCTTCGTGGGCCGTGCCTCGACCGGCGTGCGCGGCATCCGTCTGGCCAAGGGCGATCAGGTCGTCAGCATGTCCGTGATCCGGCATTTCGAAACCGATCCGGCCGAGCGCGCGGCCTATCTGAAAATGCGCAGGGCAATCGCCGGAGCTCTGGACGACGGAGCAGAGGCTGATGATGACGAGGAAACGATCGAGGAAGGCAATATCTCGCAAGAGCGCTATGCCCAGATGTCCGCGGCTGAGGATTTGATCCTGACCATCACCACCAAGGGCTCGGGCAAGATCAGTTCAAGCCATGGCTATCCGGTTCGCGGACGCGGCGGACAGGGCGTCATGGCCATGGACAAGGCCATGCGCGGCGGTCCTCTGGTTGCCAGTTTCCCCGTGGAAGGCGACGATCAGATCATGCTGGCCACCTCGACCGGGCAATCGATCCGGGTTCCGATCGAAGGAATCAGCTTCCGTTCGCGTTCGGCTGGCGGAGTCCGGGTATTCAATACCGCCGAGGGTGAAACCGTCGTCTCGGTCGCCCGCATCGCAGAACATGGCGACGCGGAAGCGGATGGCATCGACGAGGATGGCCCGGACGAAGATGATATCGCCGGAAATAACATCGGCGAAAGTGACATCGGCGAGGATGATGCTTAACATTTCCCGCGGTGCTTCATGCAGGCACCGCGGATCAAGGCGAGGAACGAGTTGGATCAATCTGGCGAGACGGTACTGAGAGAACGGCTTCAGACAGGTTTCCTGGGAATCATCGCTTTCGGGCTGATCCTGTTCATGCTGGGGCAGGCAAAATTCATCCTGATTTCACTGGCAATCGCCATCATTCTGTTTTCGCTGACGACCGACGCGATATTCGCCATCTGCTCACGGCTGAAAGTTCCGAACTGGATGGGGACATTTCTGGCCCTGATCGGAATCGCGCTGGGACTGCTTTGGGTGTCGACCACTGTCGTCTCGCAGGTAAACCAAGTCGTCCAGACAGCGATCACCTATGCAGAACAGGCGCAGGCCGCCCTGCCTACATTGACGAACTGGCTGGGGCCAGAGGCGCAGGAGCGGCTTCTGGCCGCGATTTCCAATTTCAACATTACCGGCTGGATACGTTCGCTTGCCGGTCAGGCCTCGGGAGTTCTGTCGGGCAGCGTGCTGGTGATCCTGTTCGTCGGCTTCATGTTCGCCGAGCAGCTCTGGTTCCCCGCCAAGATCGAGCGGCTCACCGGCGATCCCGTCAAGGCGCGTCATGTCCGGCAGATCATCTCGTCGATCATGCATCGGGTAAACCGCTATCTGGTGGTCAAGACGGCCGTCAGCGCGGTGACCGCCCTGATCGTCTGGCTGATATTCCGGATGGCCGGACTTGATCTTGCCGGACCTATAGCCCTGATCACCTTCGTTCTGAACTTCATCCCCTCGATCGGCTCGATCATCGCCACCATCATTGCCGCCATTCTGGCCTTCGTTCTTAGCGGCGACATCACTCTGACGATAATCGTCACAGCGGCCTGCACGGCGACGCAATTCATCATCGGCAATGTCCTGGATCCGATGCTGCTGGGGCAGACCCTGCGCCTGTCCAGTTTTGGGATCATCCTCAGTCTCGCCTTCTGGGGCTCGATCTGGGGAATTCCGGGAATGTTCCTTGCCGTGCCGATCATGGTGGCCCTGATGATCGTCTGCGCGCATATCCCATGGCTGCGCCCGGTCGCGGTCTTGCTATCGCGAGAGGGTCTGCCGGATGACGGCAGCAGCGATGACGAGGTTGAAGCCGTGCGGCAAACAGTCTGACAAGGTTTTTTTCCGAGAATAAGCCGGAGCGTGCCACACTGAACCGGAAACGCCGGTTACTTGCGTTCCGCGATGGCCGGGGGCGCTGCCCGTCGCCGGCTGGTCTCTCGAACCAGTGGCGCGATCCGCCGGCGACCCCCAAGGTATTTGGACAAAGAAGAAGCAGAGGGAGTGAATGGGCGGGGTACAACATGCTCTCACCTCATTCAGATATATGACGCCCGGAAATCACGCAGGAAAACAGAGCACGACCCTACGCGCTCAGCGCGCTCCGTCATCCGGGCCACCATCGCTATCCGGCAAGCTGTCCCCACCTTCCGCCGTGTCAGCGGCAATGCGCGGATCGGGTTGTGGGGCTGGAGGCCGTGCGGCCTGAACCTGCGGTTTCGCGTCGCGATCCAGAGCCTCGGGATTGCGGAGCCAGATATCCCTTTGCATGAAGGGAATCACGATCCCTTCAGCGGCGAAACGTTCAACGATCTGATGACAGACTTCCGATGTCACCCCAAGACCTGCCCCGACATCGGACAGGATCGCCCGGATCTCGAATTCAAGCCGGTCCGTCCCGAAACCACGGAACAGGACATAGGGCGCGGGGTCGACGGTCACCAGCGGCTGATCCTCGATGATTTCCTGCAATACTTGCTGAACCCGGCGCGTATCGCTGCCAAATGCCACCCCCACCGGGATGATGACGCGTCCCGTCTGGCTGTTGCGCGTCCAGTTGATCACCGGCTGGCTGATCAGATCGCTGTTGGGGACGATGACCTCGGTCTTGTCGAAGGTTTCGACCTGAGTGGAGCGCACCGAAATCCGCTGAACGATACCCTGCTGACCGCCTGCCTCGATCCAGTCTCCGACACTGATCGGGCGTTCGATCAACAGGATGATGCCGGAAACGAAATTCGACACGATATTCTGAAGGCCGAAACCGATCCCGACCGACAGGGCGCCGGCCACGATGGCCAGAGAGCTGAGGTCGATCCCGGCCGAGGCGATTGCCAGAAGCGCCGCAAGGAAGATCCCGACATATCCAAGCCCCGCCACCACAGCATTTTGCCCGCCGGCATCCAGTTTGGTCTTGGGCAGAATCGTGTTGCGGAACATGCCCTGAAGCCCCCGCGTCATCATGTAACCGATGACGAACACGATCAGCAGCGTCAGCACCGAGCCCGGAGAAAGATTGATGCCGCCGAAGCTGACACCCTGCCGGAAACTGACCCACATCTCGGCCAGATCGGTACCGCGCGCGCCCCAGATCAGCAGGAATACCGGCAGTGACAGAATGATCAGACCGAAGCCGATCAGCATCGGGATCAAACCTTCCCGTGCGCCCTCTTCGCCGCGTTTGATCATGCTGAAGACATCTGCACAGAAATCTTTCAGCAGGATCAGCACCCCGAATAGGGCCAATGTCAGTATCCAGGGCCAAATTATCCCATTGGCAAGATTGATCATGCCCATGACGCCCGGGATCACCGTCCCCACCGCAACAAGGCGCGACAGCCTGCCCATGAAGGACATGATGCGATAACGGGCGGATTGCTGTTCAAGCTCGCTTCGGTTCAGCCTGCGCAGCGCGTTGCCCAGCCGAAACAACGCCAGAGCCGCCAGCGCAATCAGCAGGAAATGCCAGACAGAAGCGGCGGCCTCCGAGACATCCAGCTGCACGCGGTTGGTCTCGTCGCCCAGCCGTTCATAAATGCCCGACAGCGGCAGAACGGCACTGGACAGCAGATGATGCAGCCCGAACAGAACCGCGAGCGTATTCACCATCCTGCGGGCAGAATTCTTCGCCTTCTGCTCCATCCACAGCGTGTCATACGCCACGACCTGCGCCGGGAATAACTGGCGAGACAGCCAGTAACCGCTATAGACGATCATCCCCGTGACCGGCAGCGCATTCCAAAATGGCAGGGTCCATTCGCCGGGCAAGGCACTGGCCTTGATCGCCCGGACCAGCAAGAACAATCCGATCAGGGGCAAGGCGATCTGCCCAAGAGACGCCACGAAGGCGACGACCGCGCGCGAATACTCCGTCGCATGGGCCGATAAGCGCGATGGAAGTCCGTCGATCCAGCGCCGCCCGATTGTCAGCAAAAGAACCGCGGCAATGAGATAACCCAGAACCTGCGGCAGTTTCGGCTGCATCTCGCCCCAGATATCTCGATCCATCGTACGCTGCCGGGCTTCCGACGCGATCCCCTGTGCAAGTTTCCCTGCATCCGACAGGGCCGCGGGCCAGTTTGACGGCACCAATGGCGATGGCGATACCCGGACAAGTTCCGTCACCTGCCGTTCTGCGGTCACCTCATCAATACGGCGAATGATGGATTCCGCACGGCTGAATGCTTCATCGGCCTGCAGGCGCGGTGCCTGAAGCGCAGAAAGATTTTTCTGCAACTGGGCGCGGCGATCCGCGATTTCTTCATCCTCGGTTTCGCCTTCAGCCGGCGCCGGCCCCAATGCTGCGATCTGGTCTCTTACGGATTTGATTTCCGCGCCGTTGACATTCTTCCCCGCTTGCAGCCTGCCGCGCCATTCGACGATCCGGCCGCGCAGCGCGGCCAGTTCCTCACTAGTGGTTTCGATATTTTCGCTTTGCCTTTCGGCCTGGGTCGCGACATTTTCCCATATCTGATAATCGATCTCGCCACTTTCCTGCGCCAAGAGCGGCTGCGAGAAAATCAGCAGGGCCGTCAGAAACAGGGCCAGATATCGGCGAATGAGTATCATCAATCCGTGAATACTTCGGGCAAAACTTCAGGTTCCCGGATCATCCAGCCCGGCACAGGCAGCCCCTTGGCGCGCAGGAATTCGGGATTGAACAGTTTGGTCTGATAGCGATTGCCATAATCGCACAACACCGTGACGATGGTATGTCCCGGGCCCATCTCGCGGGCCATACGGATCGCCCCGGCAACGTTGATGCCGCTGGAACCGCCCAGACACAGCCCCTCGTGCTCCAGCAGATCGAAGATGATGGGCAATGCCTCGGCATCCGGAATGCGCCAGCTGAAATCCGGCGTGAAACCTTCAAGATTGGCGGTAATCCGGCCCTGCCCGATACCTTCGGTGATGGAACTGCCGGGGCTGTCGAATTCCCCGGTGGTGTAGAATGAGTGCAACGCCGCGCCCTCGGGATCGGCCAGTCCGATCTTGACCCCTTTGGGCTGCAGAACCATCGCCACCCCCGCCAGGGTCCCGCCAGAGCCCACGGCACAGGTGAAGCCGTCCAGTTTCCCGCCGGTTTGCTCCCATATTTCGGGGCCGGTGGTTTCGATATGCGCCTGACGGTTGGCGATATTGTCGAACTGATTGGCCCAGATCGCACCATTCGGTTCGGTTTTCGCCAATTCTTCGGCCAGCCGCCCGGAGTAACGGACGTAATTGTTGGGATTCTTGTAAGGCGCCGCCGGAACCTCGACCAATGTCGCGCCCGCAAGCCGCAGCATGTCCTTCTTTTCCTGGCTTTGGGTTTCGGGAATCACGATGACCGAGCGGAAGCCAAGCGAAGACCCCACCAGCGCCAGACCGATCCCGGTATTCCCCGCCGTTCCTTCAACGATAGTACCGCCGGGACGCAGTTCGCCGCGCGCGACGGCATCACGGATGATGAACAACGCGGCGCGATCCTTGACCGATTGACCGGGATTCATGAATTCGGCCTTGCCGAGGATCTCGCAGCCGGTTTCTTCGCTGGCCCGGTTCAGCCGGATCAGAGGCGTATTGCCGATCGTATCGGACAGATCAGAATGGATGAGCATGGGTTTCCGGCCTTCTCGCGGGTGAATTAAGCGTTAGGAATAACTACACATGCTGCGCAGCCCGATGCAACCGCCGGAGGCATCGGAATCCAAGATTGCGCCACGCCATCCGCGCTGTCCGGAAGCCCGGCACCGCGGAAACGGGAAACCGCTGGCATCCGCAGAGCCGCGACAACCCCGGTGAATATATCTGTGCAACTCCCTTTATCTCAGCCCTGCCCCACATCCAGATCCGAAAGAATCCGCGATGCCTGCCCCTCCAGCCACAGGATCAGCATCGATAGCGGCCCATTGGTGATTTCTCCGTCGCGCAGCATGCGTCCCAATTCACTGCGCGGCAGCAGATGACCGCGGATATCTTCCGCTTCATCGGCAAGACCGTGAACGCCCGCGACGCCGTCAGGAAGATCGGCAATGCCGATGAACTGATAAAGAAACTCGGTGACGGCGCCCGGGCTGGGATAGCAATGCACGGCCGGGAACAGATGCTGCATCCGCAGGCCCGCTTCTTCCTCGGCCTCCCGCCTTGCCGCTTCTTCGACGGTTTCGCCTGCGTCAATCCGGCCTGCGATCGCCTCCAGCATCCAGGGCTGCGGATCGTGCCGCATTGCCGGGCCAAGCCGGAACTGTTCGATCACCAGCACGCGGTCCCTGACGGGATCCCAGGGCAGAACGACCACCGCATCGCCCATGATAAAACCTTCTCGTCGAATCTGCGGTGTGAAGCTGCCGTCGAACTTGCGATGAGACAATCGCCATTCCTCGACCGCGAAAAACCCCGCGAAGGGCTGTCGCCGCTCACGCAACCGGATATCCGAGGCGTCATGCGCTGCGACTACCCCACCGCCCGAAACCGGGGCCGCAGCCGCCCGCAACCGGCTTTCCGCCCACACTCCGATCATCGGAAGGCGGCCCGCGATCTGTTCGGGTTGCATATTTTCCGCTTCATCCAGAATGATCCGTGCAATGGCAGCGGCGAGCATGGGCTGCCAGCCCGCCTCGGCCCATTCCTCCTGTCGAACACCGTGCTGCGGCAGAACCCCAAGCAACACACCGCGTTCATGTGCAACTTCGTGCAACCCCATGACCGCGGCATAACGCGCGAGTTCCGGTGTCATAATCATCCTCCGCGCCTCCAGCGGCAGCTCTGCGTCAATGAAGCACGGCCAGTCGCCGGCCTTGATACCCGCATGCTTACCGCCCTGAAGCCGGCCCGAAATCATCACTTTCTCACCGGATACGCCAAGCACATCGCATATCGCGGCATGCGCCAGCGGACCGACCAGCAGAACGTCCCTGCTCACAATCTGCGCCCCTGTATCTGTCCGGCAGCCGCCAGCCCCATTTCATAGGATGTCCACTCAAACAGCTTGTCGAAACCGCCGAACAGCGTATCGGCCAAAGCCTGCCCGGCGGAAGACCCCGCGAATTCGATATAGCGATCAAGCTCAGCATCGCTCAGCGGAGAATATGCGAGGAACAGATAGGCCTCCATCCAGTCAAGGGTCTCGGCCCGCAACGAGGCTTCATGCGCCCATGCATCGGACAGCATCTGCGCCTCGGACATCGGCATCGGATAACCGCCCCCCTCATTGAAGCCCCGCGAGAATGCCAGGGCGGCATTCATCCCGCCCGCAACATTCGGCGCGATCAGATCGGCCTTATCGATCAGCCGCTTGATCTGGGCGATCCGTGGAAGCTCCATACCGGCCGCATGGGCATAGTTTGCCTTTGCGTCGGCCTCGGCTTCCATATCCAGAATCACCTCGCGCGCGGAGGTCTCAAGGCCGATCAGCCGTTGACCAAGCGAGGTTTCATAAAATGCCAGTGCCTCTTCGATCAGTGCCGCCTGCTCATCTGCGACGGCTTCTTGCAGGCCGTCACGCAAAAGTTGTTCAAGCCGCCCGGTCTCATGGATCTGTGCGACGATCTGCTCCCAGCGGTTATCTCCACCTCTCTGAAACAGCGAATCCTGCATCTTTACCGCTTCTGTCAGTGCCTCCTTGCGGATGATGGGCATCAAATCGCCCAATTGGAGCACCTGCCAAAGCCGCGCCTGAAGCGTCTGCACTTCGGCGACGGGTGCCGACCGGTTGGCATGAACCATCGCGGGCAGGCCGGCGGCGATCCCCACGGCAAGGAAAATCATTCGCAACATCTGGCAGAACTTTCCGGTTTCTGCAGTTTTTTCCACGAACCCCCTTGCGCTTCAACCCCCGGCCTTCTAAATCCCCGCCTCACCACCCAAGCGCGGAGAGGTGCCGGAGTGGTCGAACGGGGCGGTCTCGAAAACCGTTGAGCCTTCACGGGTTCCGAGGGTTCGAATCCCTCTCTCTCCGCCACTTCAGTCCTTGAGAGGGCACTGGGTTTACGCCATCGCCCGCCACCAATGTCTGAAGCAGCCGGGACTTCGATCCCATGATCATGACTTCGCCGGTATCGACCTCGACGCGCTGCGCGAGTGCGCGCAGGTGGTCGCGGCGATAACCTCCCCCTTTGAGCCGGATGCGCTGACGGGCCGTGGTGGCGAACTTACGCAGCATCTGCGGCGTCACCGCCTTCTGACCTGAATGCCGAAGCATGGCTTGCGCGCGCTCGGCGTCCGCTTTTGCCTGATCGCGGACAGTCTTGAGCCCATCGATGCGATCCTTGAGCGCCGGATCGTCGAGATCGACCACACCTGCCTCGATGGCGTCATAGACCCGCTTGAGGCGCAAGTCCGATTCCGTTGCCCGCTTGTTCAACTCGGCGATATGTTCCTGGCGGCGCTCGGCGCGTTCTTCCCTGCGGTCGAGGATGGCAGCAAGGATGGTTTCCAGCCGTTCGGGCTGGAGCAGTCGGCTTTCCAGGTGACCGGCCACCAGATCATCCAGCTTTTCCATTGGGACGGACATGCCTTCACAGGCGGTTGGTCCTTTCCGTGCCCTGGTCGAGCAGGCGTAATAGCGATAGCGTCCACCCTTGCCGGTCCGGATGGTCATGGCTCCGCCGCATTTGGCGCAATGGATCAAACCGGTCAGCATGGTCGGACCGCTGACAACGCGGGCGGGCGTGACCTTGGGGTTGCGGGCCTTGAGCAGGATCTGAACCGCATCGAAGGTCTCACGGTCAATAATCGGCGGGACGGGGACGATCACGACGTCGCTGGACGCATTGTCTTTCTGGTGCTTGCCCTTCTTTCCCCATTCATGTTCACCCATATAGGTGCGCCGGGTCAGGATGCGGTGAACCTGCCCGATGCCCCACCGGCCACCATCGCGGGTGAAGATCCGATTGCGATTGAGATGGGAGACGATGTTCTTGACGCCCATCTGGCCGGACGTGCCGTCGCCCTGCAGGGCAAGCCGGAAGATCAACCGCACCGTGTCGGCGTGGAGCGGATCGATCTCCAGCTTCTTCTTGACCTTGGCCCCGCGCTGCTCGGCGGCAACGGTGCGATAGCCGATGGGAGGAAGCGAGCCGTTCCAGAAACCCTGCCGCGCATTCTCCTTCAAGGCCCGGCTCACATGCTTGGCATTTTCCTTCGACTGGTATTCATCGAACAGCGCCATGATCTGACGCATCATGACATGCATGGGATCATCGCCCATCTCCTGGGTAATGGAGAGGAGCCTCACACCGTTCTTGGCGAGCTTCCTGACGTAGAATTCCAATTCGAAGTGATCGCGGAAGAATCGGCTGAACGAATGAACCACGACGACATCGAAGGGTGCGGGGTTGGATATTCCCGCCTCGATCATGCGCTGGAACTCGGGGCGGCGGTCGTTGGTCGCCGTTGCGCCCGGTTCCATGTAGGTTTCAACCAATTGCAGCCCGCGCGCCTTGCAATAGGCTTCGCCCTGCCGCTTCTGGTCCGGGATGGAGACATCATGCTCGGCCTGTCGTGCCGTCGAGACTCGTAGGTAAAGAGCTGCACGTTGGCGAATTGCAGGCGTAGGAGCGGTCATGTTCGGTCTCCTTCTCAACAGGTTTCGGGACCGAACAATCCGGTCGCAGTTTCAAGCTCAGGCCGCCTGGTCGTCGCTTTCGGCAGCTTCCCTGATCGCCCCGACAATCCATTCATTCAGGCTTTTTCCCGCTGCGGCGGCGGCAATGACGGCCGCAGCATGGTCGCGGGGATCGAGGCGGACATTGAACTTCCCGGAAAATTTCCGACCCGGCTCAATGCCTTTTTCCCGGCACATCTCCAGGTAGACGGCCAATGATTTCTGGCCTTCCTCAATCAGGTCGTGGACGCTTTCGGCATAAAAATCGGCACCGCCATTCAGGCCGACAAACTCGCCGCGCAGCATCTGAATATCCGGGTCGAAGGTGATGACCGCCTTCTCTCCATTGATCTCGATCACGTTGATCATGGCTCCACTCCGTTCTCGATCAGCCATTTGCGAATGCTGGCAACTGCACCCTTGTCCGTATCCGGTGACGGATGTGGACGATGAAAGACGCGCACTTCGCCAAACAGGAATACACCTACGCGCGAACCTGCCCGTTCACTGACTTCGGCCCCGAGGGCCACGAACAGCGCCTCGATGTCTGCCCAACGGATTGAGCCGCTGACAGGGCGGGCGAAGATCAGTTCAAGCGTGGTTCTGTGACGCTTTTTCATGAGGATTGGTATCATATATCAGTACTGTTATCAAGTCCGGGTTTTGGTTTCGACCTGCGGATCGCTCAAGCATCCGGGCCAAACAGCTCATCGAACAGATCACCGAACCACCGCTCGAACACCTCGATCTCGGTTTCCGTGACAGGAACGGGATCAGGCCAGTTGTCGGTGACGGTCCATTCGGACAGGTCGTGCCTGGGCGGGCGGCCGGAGAAGGGCCACGGATAGCCCAACAGTTCCTCAAGCTGTTCCGATGCCGAAAGCGGTCTGGCGCGCGTGGAACAGGTCGAGATGTCTCTTCCGTCGTCATCGGCTTCGCCGTCAGCCATCGACGTCGAACTCCCCGCGCGGCCTCCATCCAGCGGGATCGTCGATCCAGCGGTTGATCTCGGATTCGCGCCATCCCGCGCCGTGGACGCTGATCCTGAGCTGGGCCGGGAACGTGCCCTCGGCGATCTTGCGGTAGATGGTGGACCGGGAGAGGCCGGTGCGGGAAAGGACGGTGTTCAGGCGGATGATACGGTCTGGTGGGTGCATGGCTGCCTTGCCTCCTTCTGGTCATTTCTGATCCAGAAAGGACATGCAGGTTCGGGCAGGCAAGAGGCGTGGATGCGACGCCGTATTGTGGCGCGGAATCGGCGGCAAATCGGATGGGATCGGGATCCAGGATCACGGGCATCAGGAGGGCCGATGACGTGATAAATGGCCAGCTATCCGCTATGACGGCATGCTGATTCCTTACCTCTATGCCCAAATCATCCTTTCGATTTGCCTCAGATCGAAAAGCGCCATGCGAATCTCCCGCCATGGAAACTCATCGCAGTCTTCTGAAGACTGACCTTCCCGCAAGATCATATCGAGCTTGCCGATCACGCCAGCCATCGTTGTTGCCGGTGTTATCGTCAGCCTATCCGCCAGATCCTGCGCACGGTCCGCAGCGTCGAGTTCTTCCTCCCGCGCCGCAGAATAGCCGATTACCGCATCGGCTTCGGCCCAGCGGGCCTGACGGGCCACAAACTCGGCCCTTGCTTTCGCGCATTCCCCAGCCAGGGCAGGATCATCGCCGAACAGTTCCTCGATATCCTCCTCCCGGGACAACGTGACAATCGTGCCGTCGTCCAATTCCACCTCCACGCGGGGAAGGCCGGCTGTCCGCATCAGCAATGCTTCGAGACGTTGCTGCTTACGGCACAGCGCTGTTGTATGCGCATGCGCAGCCTGCCACTCCCGCCACAGCGTCAGGGCCGGATCGGGGCTGGCTTTATCGGTTCCCGTGTACGCAATGACACCAGTTGCTTGAAATGGCACGGACATCACGCCTGCCGCCGTCGTTTTCAGAGCCTTCCGGCGCGTGACGGCAGTGTGTATTCGTGTATGGTCGGAATCAGCCATGATCCGAGCTCCTCGCAGCTTGGGTTGTGGTTAGGTCGTACGGAGTGTTGCTGCACTCCGTACGACCGCTATTAGCTATAACAGAGGCATTATGTCCGATTATCAGACATTTTCAACCAAAAATGGCATGGGAAAGGATATTTTTCCCGAACAGATTCGAGCAGCACGAGGGCTACTTGGTTGGACGCAAGAGGATTTGGCCAATGCGTCAGGGCTGACAGTTCGCACTCTTGCCAGAATTGAAAGTGCCCAAACCACGCCAAGGCAGACAACGCTTGAGGCCCTCTCTGCTGCACTGGAGGCTGCCGGGGTTGAGTTCATTCCGGAAAATGGCGGTGGACCCGGAGTGCGGCTTGCCCATAAACTTTCTCGTCCATAAAGAACTGAGCTAGTCGGCAAAAAGGGCAATCGGGCGGTGAACAGCCGTTCAGCTTTCTTGCCGGAAATGTTCGCGCCAGCGCTAGCCCTGCAACCGGCGCGATGGCAGCGCACATTTCAGCGGTCGCGTTCACCCATCCACACCGGGACAAGCTTGCGAGCGAGATTCAATTTTGATGACGGATGATGACGGGGAGGAAGGCGCCGACCTTTTCACACCCCATGCACCTTCGGTGCTGACACTTTGCGTCAAGATGATCATCATCTCATTGATAGTTGAGCGTTTTATCAGGCATAAGACGTTTACATTCGACGCAATCGACGCTGACAAGGACGCGAACTCCCTCCATGAAATGCTTTTTATTGCAGGGACTTATTTGTCGGATAATTGTGTTCTGCCGGTTTTATGATCCGCAGAGACAGATATGTGGCAAATGCTCGGGTTTTGAACTGCTTGCGGTCATCCCTGTGGACGCTGCCTTGCAGACGGCCGCTCGCGGAGTTTTACTTCGGGACCTCGCTCCAATCGCTCTGTCCGTGCCGCATCCGCGAGGAGTTGTGCTCGAAGGGCGGATGCTGTTGAAAAACTCTGGGCTTGATCGGGATCGAGGCTTCTGATTCCCTTTGGTTACAGGGATCTGGAGGGATTGCGATGCTTGGAAGGCAGAAGGTCCATACCCGGCTTTTCTACGAGTTCGATCTCGAGACGCACATCCCCCCCGACCATCTCCTTCGGGGTATTGACCGCTTCCTGGATCTGACCGGTCTGCACGAGGAGATGCGCGGTTTCTACAGCCATACCGGTCGGCCCTCTATCGATCCTGAACTCATGATCCGGATGCTGGTAATCGGCTATGTCATGGGGCTGCGGTCCGAGCGGCGTGTCTGCCAGGAAGTTCACCTCAACCTCGCTTATCGCTGGTTCTGCCGGCTCGGACTCGAGGACAAGGTGCCGGATCATTCGAGTTTCTCGAAGCTTCGACATGGCAAGTTCCGCGACAGCGATATCTTCCGCCACGTCTTCGAGCGCGTGGTTGCCCAGTGCATTGCCCATGGCCTGGTCGGCGGTCAGGGCTTTGCCGTCGATGCCAGCCTGATCAGCGCCGATGTCCAAAAGCAGAGCTCCAGCCGCCAGAGCGAATGGGACGCCTCAACCATCGATCCGGCGGAGGCCCCGAGGGCGGTGCGCGAGTATCTCGACACGCTCGATGAGGAAGCCTTCGGTACAGCCACGCCCGTCAAACCCAAGTTCACGGCCCATGCCGATCCCGCCAGTCAGTGGACGGCTGCGCGCAAAGGGCCTGCCTTCTTCGCTTATTCGGACAACTACCTGATCGACACGGATCACGGGATCATCATGGATGTTGAAGCGAGCCGTTCGGTTCGGCAGGCCGAGGTCGGCTCCACGCTTACGATGCTGGACCGCACGGCAGAGCGCTTCGATATTCGCCCGGATTGGCTGGTGGCCGATACGGCCTATGGCTCCGAAGAAAGCCTGGTCGAGATCGTCCTGAAGCGGCAGATCCTGCCCTTCATCCCGGTGATCGACAAGGGCGAGCGCACGGACGGCACGTTTTCACGTTCCGATTTCACTTGGGATGAAGAGAATGACCGCTACATCTGCCCAGAAGGTAACGAACTGCGCCACGCGCGACGAAATTATTCCGACCCGGCGCGCTTCTCGAACGAGATGAAACCACGAAGGTATCGCGCTGCGAAAACCGACTGCCAGGCTTGTCCATTGAAGGCGCAATGCTGCCCGAACAGCGAAACGCGCAGCCTGCAACGCGGCAAATACGAGATCGTGCGCGACTTCGCCCGAACCTGCGTCGCGTCTGCCTTCAACGAGACGGCCTCGAGACGGCGCAAGAAGGTCGAGATGCTCTTCGCGCATCTGAAACGTATCCTGGGGCTCAGCCGACTGCGGTTGAGGGGGCCATTGGGAGTGAGGGACGAGTTCACACTCGCCGCCACCGCCCAAAACCTCCGGAAACTGGCAAAGCTCCGCCCGGCAAACGCCCCCTCGATGCAGATTGGCTGAAGAAGCCGATCAAGCGCACGCCAGGCATGGAAGGAATTCCCTGAAGAGGACGTGCGGCACCATTCCAGGCCGAAGATCATCGGCGAGTTTTTCAACAGCATCGGCGGGAAGCGGTCGTTCGCTGCGGTGGCGAGAACTAATGGAAGTAGCTACACTAGCGGCCGTTCGCCGTCTTTGGACCGGCCTTGAAATCAGCACGAAGAAATCGCCGTCGACGTTGCTCCGGCGTTAGACGCAATTGAAGCACTGGATAGTCTCGATAGTCGCTGATGGATTGACCTTCCACAGGGCAAAAATTCAAATGCTCTTTCGGTTGCTATGCCTAAGTCGATGTGTCCTAACTGATAACCAAGCTCGCCGGATGTCCGCGATCTCATCCTCCTTCACCACGGCTTTCTTCCGAAGCCATTCATCGCCGAAATCAAGAACAGGTTCGGGGTCATTGCCGGCGCTTCTGTGAACCTCCAAAAAAGCTTCAAACTCTGCATCCGTAGGCTCGTGATAGATCAACGGAAGCCCTTTCAATTCGTTCGGTGACAGCTCAAGTACTCCCCCACCGTAGAACCGCCCATTGGTTTCCGCGAAGAGCATTGTAATCGAATTGTAGAAGGAAAAGCATATGCCTCGGGCTGAATAACCTAGGTCGTGTTGACAAAAGGGATTCCCCTCGGGCGTAGGGCATGCTTCAAGCTGGCATCTGCGATGGAGACCAGCTTGGCACGAGATCTTATGTCGGACCAGGAATGGGCGTTCTTTGAGCGCTTCA
>NZ_QZCG01000011.1 GCF_003591515.1 Paracoccus onubensis | reverse complement strand
GCCCCCGGACCCCCGAGGTATTTGGACAAAGAAGAAGCAGGCACAGTTTGCCGGGTATTCCGGCGAAAGCGGGATGTCGGGCAAAAATCCTGTGCCGATTTATTTTACCATTTGATAAAATTTCTGACCTGTGTCAGCCTGATTGCATCCAACAGGTGAGCCAGGAGACGAAAATGTCCCAAGCCAGACTGTCCCCGGGCGTCGTGCCCGGACGCCTGAGTTCTGAAGAACTCGCGGCAAATTTTGCCGATGTCGCGCCTTTGATGGACGATCACGAGGCACGTATTGCCGCCGATCGATGTTATTTCTGCCATGATGCGCCCTGCGTGACGGCCTGTCCGACCTCGATCGATATTCCGTTATTCATCCGGCAGATCGCGACCGGCACGCCGGATGCGGCGGCGATGACGATCCTGCACGCCAATATCCTTGGCGGGATGTGCGCACGGGTCTGCCCGACCGAAAATCTGTGCGAAGGTTCCTGTGTGCGCATGGATGCCGAACAGCAACCGGTCGAGATCGGCGCATTGCAGCGCTATGCGACCGACGGGCTGATGGCGCAGGACGGGCACCCGTTCCGCCGCGCCGAACCAACGGGCAAGTGGATCGCCGTGGTGGGCGCGGGTCCTGCCGGGCTGGCGGCGGCGCATCGGCTGGCCGCCAAGGGCCATGACGTGGTGATCTTCGAGGCCCGCGAGAAGCCCGGCGGGCTGAATGAATACGGGATTGCCAGCTACAAGGCCGTTGACGGTTTCGCGCAGTCCGAAGTGCAATGGCTGCTTGAGATCGGCGGGATCGAGTTGCGGCACGGGCAGCGGCTGGGCCGCGAGATCACGCTTGAGGGGCTGAGGGCGGAATATGACGCCGTGTTCCTTGGGATGGGGCTGAGCGGCGTCAACGCCCTGCGCACCGATGGCGAAGACAAGGATCACGTCACCGATGCCGTATCGTTCATCCGCGATCTGCGGCAGGCAAGCGATCTGACCGCCTTGCCGATCGGCCGCGATGTCGTGGTGATCGGTGGCGGCATGACCGCGGTGGATGCTGCCGTGCAGGCGAAGCTGCTGGGGGCCGAGAATTCCACCATCGTCTATCGCCGCGGCCGGGACCGGATGAGCGCCAGCAGGCATGAACAGGAACACGCGACCTCTTCCGGGGTGCGGATCATCTGCAATGCCGCGCCGGTGGCTATTCACGGCAATGGCTCGGTCGCCGAGATGGAGTTCTGCTATACGCAGGACGGGCCGGACGGGCTGACCGACACGGGCGAGCGTTTCCGCCTGAAGGCTGATCAGGTGTTCCGCGCCATTGGTCAGCAGCTCGCAGATGAGCCGCAGGGGCTGAAGCTGACCGGCGGCAAGATCGCCGTCACCGCATCAGGCCGGACCAGCCTGCCTGATGTCTGGGCCGGCGGCGACTGCGCCACCGGAGGCGACGATCTGACCGTGACCGCCGTGGCCGAGGGCCGCGACGCCGCCGAGGATATCGATGCGCGGCTGACCGGCCGTCCCGTCGAAATCCCCGGCTGACCCATTCTTGCGCTTATCAGAAGGAGGCTGACACATGGCCGATCTGCGCAGCGATTTTATCGGAATCAAATCACCCAACCCGTTCTGGCTGGCCTCCGCTCCGCCGACCGACAAGGAATACAATGTCCGCCGCGCCTTTCAGGCCGGATGGGGCGGGGTTGTCTGGAAGACTCTGGGCTCGGAAGGGCCTCCCGTCGTTAACGTTAATGGGCCGCGTTATGGCGTGATCCACGGCCCTGACCGGCGTGTGCTGGGGATCAACAATATCGAGCTGATTACCGACCGGCCGCTTGAGGTGAATCTGCGCGAGATCAAGCAGGTCAAGCGCGACTATCCCGACCGGGCGCTGATCATCAGCCTGATGGTGCCCTGCGACGAGGATTCGTGGCGGACGATCCTGAAACAGATCGAGGATACCGGCGCGGACGGGGTGGAGCTGAATTTCGGCTGCCCGCATGGCATGAGCGAACGCGGCATGGGCAGCGCCGTCGGTCAGGTGCCGGAATATATCGAGATGGTGACGCGATGGGTGAAGCAATATTCCCGCATGCCCTGCATCGTGAAGCTGACGCCCAATATCGCCGATATCCGCAAACCCGCCGAGGCCGCGAAACGCGGCGGTGCGGATGCCGTCAGCCTGATCAATACGATCAACTCGATCACTTCGGTGGATCTGGATCTTTTCGCGCCGGAACCGACCGTCGACGGCAAGGGCGCGCATGGCGGCTATTGCGGGCCGGCGGTCAAGCCCATAGCGCTTAACATGGTGGCAGAGATCGCGCGGAACGCTGAAACCCGCAACCTGCCGATCAGCGGCATCGGCGGCGTGACCACATGGCGCGACGCGGCCGAATTCATGGCCCTTGGCGCCGGAAACGTGCAGGTCTGCACCGCCGCAATGACCTATGGTTTCAAGGTTGTGCAGGAAATGATCACGGGCCTGCGCGATTATCTGGACAGTCACGAGATGGCGATGTCTGACCTGATCGGGCGGGCGGTGCCGAATGTGACCGACTGGCAATATCTGAACCTGAACTATGTCACCAAGGCGGTGATCGATCAGGAAGCCTGTATCAAATGCGGGCGCTGCTATGCCGCCTGCGAGGATACCAGCCATCAGGCCATCGCGATGAAGCCGGGCCGGGTCTTCGAAGTGATCGAAGAGGAATGCGTGGCCTGCAATCTGTGTCTGGATGTCTGCCCGGTCGAGAATTGCATCTCGATGCGGGAACTTGACATGGGAGAGGTGGACAAGCGTACCGGCATTGCCCGTGGCGGTTATGCCAACTGGACCACGCATCCCAACAACCCGATGGCGAAAGCGGCGGAATAGCCGTTTTCCCATTCCGGAGCGCTCTTCGCGTTTCTGGCCCGCAGCCCTTGACTTCCGCCGGTCATACGGGCGGATTGGGGTTGTGATTTCGATTTCCCGTGAACAGAGTATGATCGCAGCGCCTATAAGCTGCATATTCCGGGGCACAGCTAGGGGCAGGCATGAGTGGCACAATCATCGTAACCGGAGCATCCGGCGGCATCGGCCGCGCCACGGCAAGGCTGTTCTTGCAGACGGGCTGGCAGGTCGGGCTGATCGGCCGCCGCCCCGAGGCGCTGGAAGAAACGGCCGATGGCCATGACAACGCGGTGATCCTGCCCTGCGATGTCGCGTCCGAGGATCAGGTGACGGCGGCTTTCGATACCGCGCTGTCCCGCTGGGGTCGGCTTGACGTGTTGTTCAACAATGCCGGGACGTGGCTGATATCCGTCACGATCGACGAAATCGGGTTCGATCAATGGCGCGAGGTCATGGATGTGAATATCAACGGGATGTTCCTTTGCGCCCGCGCAGCCTTTGCGCAGATGCGGCGACAGGAGCCACAGGGCGGGCGGATCATCAATAATGGTTCGATCTCGGCTCATGCACCCCGCCCCGGTTCCGTCGCCTATACGACCTCGAAACATGCGGTGACCGGGATGACTCGCAGCCTTTCGCTTGATGGCCGCCCGTTCAATATCGCGTGCGGCCAGATCGATATCGGCAATGCCCTGACCGATATGACCGCCGGTCAGGCTCAGGGTTTTTCGCAGGCGGATGGCTCGATACGGCCGGAACCGACGATGGATGTGCAGGATGTGGCCCGCTCGGTCCTGCATATGGCCAGCATGCCAGATGGCGCGAATGTGCAGTTCATGACCGTGATGGCCACCAATATGCCCTTTGTCGGACGCGGCTGAGGCAATCGGAAATCGCATGTGAAAGGATGAACGGAGATGACGCGCAATCCCCTTAAGGCGGCACTGAAAGAACGACGGAAACTGCCGGGTCTGTGGCTTTCCCTGTGTTCGCCCACAGTGACAGAGATCGCCTCGGGGGCGGGCACCGACTGGGTGCTGGTGGATATGGAGCATGCGCCGGGCGATCTTTCGCAGATCGCGGATCATCTGCGGGCGGCACATGGAAGCAATGCCGAAGTGATCGTGCGGCCGCCTTTTTCCGAACAGGTGATGATCAAGCGCCTGCTGGATATCGGAACGCGCAACCTGATGTTCCCGATGATCCAGACAGCCGAAGACGCGCGGCAGGCCGTAAGCTGGACGCGATATCCGCCTCATGGGATTCGCGGCATTGCGGCGTCGGTCAGGGCAAATCGCTATGGGCGGCAGGCGGATTATCTGAAAACCTATACCGAGGATATGACGATTATCGTTCAGGTCGAGACACCTGAAGCCATCGCCAATATCCCCGAGATTGCCGCGGTAGACGGGGTGGACTGCATTTTCGTCGGGCCGGGCGATCTTGCCGCGTCGATGGGCCATGCCGGCAATGGCAGCGCGCCAGAGGTACGGGCGAAGATCATCGAAGCACTGAAGCTTATTCACGAGGCCGGCCTGCCGGCGGGCATCCTGGGTTATGGCGAAGAGACCGCCCGGGGCTATCTTGAGAATGACGGTTTCGAGTTCGTCGCCATTGCGGGCGACACCTGGCTGCTTGCCCGCCATATGGATGCGATCGTACATGCCCTGAAGTAAACCGGCTTCAATGGAACGGCGGCGGATCGGTGCGATGTTGCCGCTATCATTCGCTCTCGCAACGAGGCGGGAACCGGTTTAAACGGGCTTGGCGAAAAGGTTGATCCGGGGGACTGGTCGATGGTGACATTGTTGGGAGATGTCGGCGGCACGAATGCGCGGCTGGCCATTGCCAGAGACGGCGTGATCGACAATACGACGGTGACACGGTTTCGTGGCGACGATTTCAGCAGTTTTGATGACGTCATGCGGCAATATCTTGACCAACAGGGCAATCCCCGGATCAATTCGGTCTGTATCGCCGTGGCGGGACCGGTCAGCGGCGGCACGGCAGAGCTGACCAATCGCGACTGGAATTTCTCGGAAGACAGGCTTGCGCGGCTGACGAATGCGGATCGGGTGCGGCTTATCAACGATCTGACCGCGCTTGGCTATGCGACACCGGCCTTGCGCGGAGACGGGCTGGCCATTCTGCGCAAAGCCCCCGAAGATCGCGCCCGCAACGGGCAAAGTCTGGTCGTCGGATTGGGCACGGGGTTCAATGTCTGCGCCGTCCGCCTGCTGCCCGGCGGGATCATCACCGCGCTGGAAGCCGAGGAAGGGCACACGAACCTGCCCGCGAATATCTATCAAAGGCTGGTCGACCTGTTGGGATATGACGCTGCGCAGGGGTTTTTCTCGACCGAAGAGACCTTTGCCGGGCGCGGGCTGGCGCGATTGCACGCGGCGCGGACCGGCGGTGACATCCTGCGCAGCGAAGATATCGCCCGGGCCGCCGGGAACGGAGATACCGGGGCGGTGGCCACCTATGACCTGTTTACGGAGCTGGTCGGCCTGCTATGCCGGGAACTGGCGTTGCGCTTCATGCCTCTGGAGGGTCTGTTTCTGGCGGGCAGCGTGGGCCGCAGCATTGCCGACCGGATGGACCGTTTCGAAACCGGTTTTCTGGCCGATAACTATATGCGTCAGATTCCCGAGACGACGCCGATCTATCTGATCCGCGATGATATGGCTGCATTGCATGGATGCCTTGCCGCAACAGGCTGACGCAAGGGTGTTACCTCTGGGCGGCAATCTGCTGGAAGAATGATCTGCTTGCTGGATCTCCGGGTCTATTCCTGCTCAAATACCGTCAGAAATTCGAGGGCGGAGACAACGCGATGCGGGCATATCTGAAGGCGATTCTGATAAGCCTTACAGCTTTGGGTATCGGCGGAGTGGTCCATGCGCAATCCTCGAATCCGTTTTCCGGACTTTTCGGCGACGAAGACAGCGACAGCCCCGTTTCCCTTGATTTCCGGGTTGCCGGAGACAACGACCGAATCGAACGGATGATCAAGGGCACATCGCTTTTGTCCAGTGCTCTGGCCGAGGATCGGATCACCGGGCAGGATCTGCTTGCCGCCGCACGTGCCGATTACGCCCGGATATTGGGCGCGTTGTATGACGAAGGGCATTATTCCGCGGTCATCGATATCAAGCTTGACGGCGTGGAAGCTGCCGAGATCGCCCCACTGGATGCGCCCGAGCTTGTCCGGTCGGTTGTCGTTATCGTCGATCCCGGGCCGGAATTCGCCTTTTCGCGCGCGGCCATCGGCCCGCTGGCCCCCGGCGCACAACCCTCGAACGACTATCGGCGCGGCGAACCGGCAGGAACCGGCGTGATCAAGTCCGAGGCGCTGTCTGCGGTGGCTTCCTGGCGGGAATATGGCCACGCCAAAGCCGATGTCAGCAGTCAGGAGATCGTGGCGGATCACAACAGCAATACCGTGGACAGCCAGATCGGGCTTGAATCCGGTCCCGTCGTCACCTTCGGCGAGTTGCATATTTCCGGCTATAGCCGCATGAATCCGCGCAGGCTCCGCAAGATCGCGGGTTTCCCGACCGGGCAGCGATTCGATCCCGAAGATCTGGAAACAATGCGCAAAAGGCTTCGCCGCACCGGCGTATTCTCGGCCACGACGATCGAAGAGGCCGAACAGCTTGGGCCGAATAACAGCATGGATGTCAGCCTTGCCGTGGTCGAGCAGAAACCCCACAGGATCGGCGCTGGGTTCGAATTGTCGAATACCGATGGCGCAATGGTCTCGGCCTATTGGATGCATCGCAATATTCTGGGCGGCGGCGAGCGGCTGCGGATCGACGGTAAAATTTCCGATATGGGATCGGATGTCAGCGGGCGCGATGAGGAACTGAAATTCCGCCTCGACCGGCCCGCCACGATCACCCCGGACACAACCGCCTATACCGAGACCAAGCTGGAAAGGATGCGGGAAGAGGAATACGATTCCGACAACCTGACCATCGGTGTGGGTTTCAACCATATTTTCAGCGACGAACTTACTGCCGATATCGCGATCGAATATGAAACCTCACGCGTCACCGATGCCAATGGCGAGACCGATTTCCGGGTGCTGGCGCTTCCGATGGAAGCCACATGGGACATGCGCGACGAACCGAACAATGCCAAGCGGGGCTTTTATCTTTCGGCCGAGGTCACGCCGTTCAAGGGCTTCGAAGAAACCGGATCGGGCGTCAGGGCGCTGGGCGAAGCGCGGGGCTTCTATTCGCTGGGTGAAGATGACAAGTTCACGCTGGCGGGCCGGGCGAAAATCGGAACTGTGGCAGGAACAGAAATCGAACGCACGCCGCGCGACTATCTGTTCTATTCCGGCGGGGGCGGAACCGTGCGTGGCCAGCCATATGAGTCGCTTGGCGTAAGGGAAATTCCCGGACCTGACGAGCGGATCAAGACCGGCGGGATGAGCACCGCCGTGCTTAACGCCGAGCTTCGCTGGCAGTTCGGCGAAAATCTGGGGGTTGTCTTCTTCGCCGACTATGGCAAGGTCTGGGCAGAGTCCGGATTCGGCGGCAACAACGACTGGCATTCGGGTGCGGGCGCCGGAATCCGTTATAATACGCCGATCGGTCCCCTGCGTTTCGACATCGCGGGACCGGTCGGAGGCGACACTGGCGACGGTGTGCAGCTTTACCTTGGCCTTGGACAGGCATTCTGATGCGCAGGCTTGTAATCTTTCTTTTCGCTATTTTTCTTCCGCTCGCGGTGCTGGCGCAAAGCGCCGCCGAATTGTCCGAGCAGGCCGAGGATGACCGTGGCTTCCTGACCTCGCTCCTTGAGAAAAATCTGTCCGGAGCTGGGCGGCAGGTCGTTATCCGGGGCTTCAAGGGGGCCCTGTCCTCCCGCGCGACATTCGAGCAGTTGATCATCGCCGATGATGAAGGCACCTGGCTGACACTGAATGACGGGGCAATCCAGTGGAACCGGTCTGCGCTGCTGGTCGGACGGATCGAGATCGCCGAACTTTCGGCCAGCGAGATCCTGCTGCCCCGCCTGCCCGGCACCGGCGAAGACGGAAAACCCAAGGCCGAAGCCAGGGAATTCGCGCTGCCGGAACTGCCGGTTTCGGTGAATATCGACACGATCCGCGCCGACAGGGTAGAGTTGGGCGAACCCGTCATCGGCCTTCCCGCCGCCATTTCCATGGCAGGCAGCATGAGCCTTGCCGGTGGCGAGGGTAACGCCGACCTGAATATCAAGCGGCTTGACGGGCCACGGGGCGAGTTCGTTCTGAGCGCCGGATATATAAACGAAACCAAGAACCTGTCACTGAACCTGTCGCTGGACGAGGCCAAGGACGGGTTGCTGGTCAATCTGGTCGATCTCTATGACAAGCCATCAGTCACCGCCCAGATCAGCGGCGAGGGACCGCTGGACGGTTTCACCGCAGATCTGCGGCTTGCCACCAATGGCCAGCCACGGGTGACGGGCAATGCCTCGATCAGTGCCGAAAGCTCTGCCGATGGTGAGCCGGGACGGGCATTCCGGCTGGAACTTGGCGGCGATGTCGCCTCGCTTCTGCCGCCCGATGACCGGACGTTCTTCGGCCCGGATACCCAGCTTGTCGCCGATGGCTGGCGCGGTGACAGCGGACGGCTGAACGTGCCGGAGCTCATGATCGATACGGATGCCCTGAATCTTTCGGGATCGGTGACCACCAATGAAAAGGGCGCGCCGCAAAGCGCAAAGCTGCTGCTGGCGCTTGGCAGGGATGCGGAGGCAAGCGAGCTGCCCGTCAAACTGCCCGGAGCAGGCGGCGATACCACCGTCGATTCCGGGATGCTGGAACTGCAATATGATGCCGCCGAAGGAGAAGGCTGGACCCTGGCGGGCCGTGTCGGCCAGCTTGATCAGGGCGATGTCAAGATCGGCGCGTTGACGCTTGATGGTTCGGGCCAGGTGGTCATGAACGAGGCAGGCGCCCTGTCCGAGATCACCGGCGGGCTGGATTTCGGCGGCAGGCAGATGGAATTCGCGGATCCCGGGCTTGCGCAGGCCATCGGCGAAGCCATTACCGGCAATGCCGTGTTCACCTATGCCAAGGGTCAGCTGGAGGTCAGCGAATTGCAGGTGAACGGATCAGATTACGGGCTGTCAGGCTACAGTCTTCTGTCCGACCTGACCGGCGGGCTGATGCTGTCGATGGACATGCAGGCACGATACGAGGACCTCGACCGTCTCTCGACCCTTGCCGGTCGTCCCCTGTCAGGTCGCGCCGATGCTTCGATCTCGGGCTATTACACCGTGCTGACGAAAGCTTTCGATATAGATGCAGCGGTCCGGGGCACGGATATCACCGTCGATCAGGAACAACTTGACCGGCTTCTTGCCGGGCAATCGCGCATCCTGCTTTCGGGACGGCGGGACGAAACCGGAATCGAACTTCGCGATCTTTCGATCAACGGGCAAGGATTGACTGCGAATGCGCAAGGCTATCTGAACAGCGAGTCAAGCGATGTCACCGCGCAGATCTCGATGCCCGCGCTTGACCAGCTTGGCGGCGGCTTCCAGGGCTCTGTCGAGACCGAGGCGAAACTGACCGGGGCGGATGGCGCAAGGCAGGTTTCCCTAAGGGGCGAAGCGGACAATCTACAGCTCGGGATCGAGATGCTGGATCGGGCGCTAAGCGGAAAAACCAGCCTGACGGTGCTGGCCGGACAGGTAGAGAACGGGTTTCAGGTCGAGAATTTCCGGTTCTCGAACCCGCAGATCAATGCCGAGGCCAAGGGCAATTTCGCCGCTGGCGCATTGGACGCGACGGCGGATATCGCGATTCCCGATCTGGCCGCGCTCAACTCCGACTGGACCGGCGACCTGAGCGCCACCGCCCTACTGAACGAGAAGGACGGCATCCGCTTTGTCGATCTGACCGGGACAAGCGAAGATCTGGGCTTTGGCCAGCAGGGCGCCGATGTGGCATCTACGGGCACCACCAATCTGCGCGTGAAAGCCGAAGAGAAGGACGGCGTTATCACATTGCGCGATGTCGGGCTGAAGAATGAACAGATCGACGCGACCGCTTCGGGAACCTATGGCGAAGGCGTCACCGATATTTCAGCCGATGTGGACATCTCGGCGCTTGAACCGCTGATTGCAGGTTGGCATGGCTCGCTAAGCGCGAACGCCGTCCTGAAGGAAACCGGGGATGGCGCGCGGCGGCTGGAAGTCGATGGCACCGGGCAGGATCTTGCCTTTGGTCAGGCGCAGGTCGACAACGCCTTAAGCGGTGAAACACACCTGCGCGTCATCGGGACCGAGCGTGACGGGGTTTTCGACATCGAGCAGGCGCAGATCGAGAATCCCCGCCTGGAAGCGGAAGCGACCGGCAAGATCGGCAAGGGCGCGACGGATCTTTCCGCGACGGTTGACGCAAGCGATCTTGGTTTTGTCGGGCAGGGATTCGGCGGAGCGGTTTCGGCGCAGGCGACGCTGGTCGAACAGGATGGCACGCGCCGGATTAATGCCAACGGATCGGCAAGCAATCTTTCGGTCGGACAAGAAAAGGCCGATGCTGTCCTGCGCGGACAGACGAATTTCGATATTGCCGCGACCCAATCGGATGCGGGAATTTCCCTGCAAAAACTGGATGTCTCGAATCCACAAATCCAGATCGGCGCAAGCGGAGATCCCGCGCAGGCATTGAATGTCGATGCGAGACTGAACGATCTGGCACTGATCCAGCCCGGTTTTCCGGGACCTGTCAGCCTGACCGGAACCATACAGGAAACCGCTCAGAATTTCATCGCCGATCTCGATGTGACCGCGCCGGGTAATACGAGTCTTCGGATTTCGGGGTCAGCGGCGCGTGATTTTTCGACCATGGATCTTGGTATCAATGGCGACACCAATGCCTCTATCGCCAACAGTCTCATCCGGACACGCAGCATTCAGGGTCCGGTCACAGCCGATCTGCGGATCAGCGGCCGACCGTCGCTGGAAGCCATCAGCGGTCAGGTGACCCTGCGCGGCGGTGAAGTCGCCGAACCGGGTCTGGGCATGCGGATCGAGGGGCTGGATGTGACCGCCGATCTACAGAATGGCCGGATCATGGTAGATGCCGCCGGGAATATGGAGGCGGGCGGGCGGATCGCGGTGAACGGTCCGGTCGATATTCGGAACGGCACGGTGGATCTGGAGGTGGCATTGGACAGTGTCGTCGCCCGCGACCCCAATCTTTACGAAATCATGATTTCCGGCAATGTCCGTTTCGCCGGACGTAACGCCGATGGCCCGCTGATCTCGGGCCGGGTGGATGTGGAGAAAGCGGAAATTCGCATTCCGTCGACCGGGTTGGGCGGCGCAAAGGCAATTCCCGACATCAAGCATATCGGCGACACGCGCCCCCCACGCTCGACCAGAGCGAAGGCCGGGCTTGAACCCTATGGCGGTCCGGCCTCGCAAGAGGCCGGGCTGGGCGGGCCTCCGGCCACGCCGCCGGCCAATCCGCCACGACTGGATCTGATGATCAGTGCCCCCAATCAGGTATTCATCCGTGGCCGGGGCGTGGATGCCGAAATGGGCGGGGAACTGCAGGTCACCGGCACCACCCGCAATGTCATCCCGATCGGCCATCTGGAAATGATAAGGGGCCGGGTGGATCTTCTTGGCAAACGGTTCGATCTGACCGAAGGGCTTGTCGAGTTGCAGGGCAGCATGATCCCCGTGATCCGGCTTGTTGCGGAGACATTGGAAAACAGCGTCACGACCCGTATCATCATCGACGGCGACGTGCGCGATCCCGATATCAAATTCGAATCCTCACCCGAAATGCCGGAAGAAGAGGTGCTGTCGCAATTGCTGTTCGGGCGCGGTATCGATAATATCAGCCCCTTGCAGGCGGCCCAGCTTGCGAATGCGATTGCGGTTCTGGCCGGGCGCGCGGGTGACGGAATCGTCGGACGGCTGCGCAAGCAGGTTGGTCTGGACGATCTGGATCTGGCAACCGATGACGAGGGCAATGTATCGGTCCGGGCCGGCAAATACCTGACGGACAAAGTTTATACCGATGTATCGGTCGGCGACGACGGCAAAAGCGCCCTAAGCCTGAATATGGATATTTCGAATACTCTGCGAACCCGGGGTTCGGTCGCCAGCGACGGCGAAAGCACAATCGGCATCTTTTTCGAGCGCGATTACTGAAACCGGTCGAAGCCTTGCCGGGATACGGCTTTCCCCGGCAAATCGTCAGGCAGCATGAAATCGCAGCATCCGGCAGCCGCCGCTTACCTGCGAGATGCTCCACCCGATCCGTTGGCCTGCCGGGCCGGATATGCTGCCGCCGCATTCATCGGGCTCTATATCCGGATTCAGAAAACTGCGGCGCAATGCGTCATGTGCCGCCGATACCTCATCGCTCCAGTTATCCTGATATGAGCGATTGGACAGCACCAGCTTCCCATCCGGTCCGAACACGGCCAGGGAATCGTCGATCTGATCCAGCACCGCCTTGTTCAATGCCAGCTTTTCCCGGTATTCCCGCCTTATCACGATCTCGGAAGTGATATCCTCGAACAACAATGCGATAGCGCCATCGGGATGCGGGCTGCCCTGCACACGGAAAACCCGACCGCAGGGCAATGACCATTCTTCAAGATGATGGCCGCTCGCCGCCGCGCTTTCGAGATTATTGATCTGGCGGCGCCAGCCTGGATAATCCTTTGGCTCGGGCACCATCCGCAATTCGCGCAGCTGATCAAGAAAATCCGCAAGCGTCGGACGCGATGCCAGAAAATCTGCCCGGATACCGGTCAGCTCAATGATCGCGGGATTGAATAGCTGCAAATTGCGCTGCCGGTCGAATATCGCGAAGCCGGTGTTCAGGGTGGCGAATGTTCTGGTCAGCGTCTGCACGAATTCGCGCAGAAACCGCTCGGCCCGCACGGCGGCATCGGCGGGGACGGCGAAAAACATTGTATCCTGCCCTACATTGTGACGTCGGCAGTCGAACCACAGCGTTTCATCGCCGGAGATCAGCTTGGCGCGGCAAATCCCGTCCCCGTTATCGGGCAAATCAAACAGATGCAGCATGGGCCAACCGGGTTCCTTGCCTGTGATCCTCCTGACCTGCGACAGATAAGAGGCATTCGCCCATGTGATCCGCCCCGCCGGGTCCTGCCGCCACAGCAGCGATGGCGCGTTGTCGAAGGCCTGACGCAGCACCAAAAGCTCGTCTTCCATGGCATATCGGGACATGATGTCGTTATCGCCGCAACTGCCTGGATTCGCCGGGGCCAAGGTGACGCGTGTCAGGTTCTCGCCGGGGTTTTCAATCACAAGGCGAATTTCGTCGCCATCAGGATTGATACGGGCAGTCAGGTCGGTGGGAGTAAAGCCACCACCAGCCGCAAACCCCCTTGCCTGCGGAAAATGCGATTCGATCCAGTTCCGCACCTGCTGCCACTCGGTTCCGGGCATGCCACTTCGCCCCAGCCAATGACGAGCGGGTTCTGTCGCATCAAGCAGATCAGTGCCCTTGAACAGGAATATCGTGGGGGTTTGCCGCTTTGAAGCGTCATTCGTACTGGCCTGCGTCGCCAGCTGCCGCCCGCGCGCCCAAAGCCGGACCAGTGCCAGCCCCGATATGACGGACAGCGCACCGCAAATCAGGGATATACCGATAATCAAGAACGTAACATCGTCCACGCAATCGTTCCTCGGGAAAAGCAATGCAACTATAGCGGGTATTTCAATTCCGCAAGTCTAAAATTCAGGGATCGGCCGGGTGATGAGGGTTCTCCCCCAGGATCGCCCGGCTGTCGGTTTTCAGACGATCCAGCGGCCATGTGACCCGAACCACCGCACCGGGCCCGCCATTCGAGAATTCCAGACGGGCTCCCGACCGCTCAAGCAGGGTCTTGGCGATAAACAAGCCAAGCCCCATACCGTCATATTCCTGGCGCTGCGCTCCGCTTCGGCGACTGGTCAGATAGGGATCGCCGATCCGCGAAAGCAGGCTGCCGGGATAGCCCGGCCCGTCATCTTTGATCGTGACGATCAGGGTTTCGTTGTCATGTTCGGCCTCTATCTGAACTCGTTTACTGGCGAAATCGACAGCATTCTGGATCAGATTGCGCAGCGCGTGAATCACCGCCGGATCGCGGCGGACACTGATATCCGGCGCGTGGATTTCAACCGCCGGACCACGATCGCCATGTGGCCCCACGGCATCTTCAAGCATCGCGCTTAGAAGCGCGGAATGCAGCAGAAGATCGTCCTTCCCTGCCCTTCCCATACTTCGCAGGATATATGCGCAGCGATCGGCCGAGTCGCGCAATGCGTTAAGATCGGGCGACAGTTCGGGCCGGTCTCCCAACTCGTCGATCAGTTCCGATGTGACCAGCTTGATCGTCGCCAACGGTGTTCCCATCTCATGCGCCGCCGCGGCAACCACGCCCCCGAGATGCTGCAGCCGCTGCTCTCGCGCGAGGGCCATCTGCGTCGCGAACAGCGCGTTCGAGGTGGCGGATAACTCGGCCGTGACGCGATGCGCATAGCCCGAGAAAAAGAACACGCCGATAATCAACGCAAGCCAGTGACCGATCTGAAGCAGGGGATCCAGAAGCATCATCTCACCGTCGGGATAGCGGACGGGGATGGCCAGAACGGCGGATAGAGTGATCAGGGCGACGGTCGCCAGTCCCAACGCGAATGTATGGCGGGCGTTAAGCGCCGTTGCCGCAATCGTGACCGGCGCCAGAACCAGAAGCGCGAACGGATTGGCCAACCCACCGGTCAGGCCCAGCAAAGCCGAAATCTGCGCGACGTCGAACAGCAATTGAAGAACGGCGCTATTGGGCGAAATCCGGGTAGGAACCTGCAAAAACAGCCATAGATTCATGACTCCGGCGATTGCGATCAGAACCAACGCCCATATGATCGGGAATTTCATACCCATTGCCGACGCCGTAACCACCGCCGCCAGTTGCCCGGCAATCGCGAACCACCGCAATAACGCCAGTGTACGCATGCGTATAGGCTCTGAATGCGGAACCTGATCGCCGATACTCAAAGACTCTGTCTGGGACATGGCGCTTTCCGCTGCGACAATGAGTTATCTTGATACCCGGCGCAGGATTGGCGATCAATGCGCGAATGAAACCCGAGCAGGAGCAAACAGATGACCGTTCGGAAAGACCTGATAATTGGAGGTGCCGTTGCCGTGGTGGCACTTGTCTCTGGCGGAATATATCTGTCAAACGGCTCCGGAGGCAGTTACGCGGATTGCGTCGCCAGCAATGTTGCCGGCGGATTGGACAATTTCGGCACCTCTTTTACCCTACGCAATCAAAAAGACGAGCAGGTAACCGATCAGGAGGTTTTCTCGAAACCATCCCTGCTTTATTTCGGTTATACTTATTGCCCGGATGTTTGCCCGTTGGATAGCGCCCGAAACGCCGAAGCCGCTGAAATCCTGAAAGAACGCGGTATCGAATTGCAAACTGTTTTCATTACCGTCGACCCTGACAGAGACACGCCTGAAGTTCTTGCCGATTTCACCGACTCATTTCCCGGCGATATGATCGGCCTGACGGGTACCCAAGAGGAAATTGCCGCGGTCAACAAAGGTTGGAGAAATTACTACAAGCTTAACAATCAAGAGGATAGCGAATATTATCTCGTCGACCACATGACAAATACCTATCTCATTATGCCTGGCAACGAAACGGTTGAATTTTTTGACCGTAACAAGTCCCCCGAAGAGATCGCGGATAGTGCCGCTTGCTTTATCCAGGCAGCGTCATAGTCTACAGATCGGCTCTACGCGACTCGCCGGAGTCAATTCGCTGTGATAAAGGGGCTGGCATGGCAGAAGTTAACTCGAACAAAATCGGGCCGGACCCTTCGCTATTGCTGGTCGATGACGATGAGATTTTTGTAACCCGGCTTGGCCGGGCCATGGAAAAACGTGGTTTCCAGCCACTGACAGCGCTTGGCGTCGCAGAAGCCGAGCGGATTATCGCCGACAAGCCGCCGGCCTATGCCGTTATCGATCTTCGGCTGGAAGATGGGCACGGGCTTGATGTGGTGGATCAGTTGAGAGAGCGTCGTCCGGATGCCCGCATTATCGTTCTGACAGGTTATGGCGCCATCGCGACGGCCGTTGCGGCTGTAAAGATGGGCGCAATTGATTATCTTGCCAAACCTGCGGATGCCAATGACGTAACGGCAGCGCTTCTTTCAACAAAAAACGTTTTACCACCACCGCCCAATAATCCGATGTCCGCAGATCGTATTAGATGGGAACATATTCAAAGAGTTTTTGAGCAATGCGACCGGAATGTCAGTGAAACTGCGCGCCGTTTACATATGCACAGAAGAACACTACAGCGAATTCTTGCCAAGCGCGGCCCACGTTAATATATTACGCTTCTCTATAACTTTATTCATATAGTATAGGATTAAGAGTAAATCCTGTACGAATGGAAAAAAAACGAATGGATATCGAGTTAGATAAGCTGTCGCTTAAGGAGTTGCGTGAACTTCAAGCCAAGGTAGAACGCGCCACAAATTCTTACGAAGATCGTAAACGGCGCGAAGCACTTTCCGCAATCGAAAGCACCGCTCGTGAATATGGCTTCAACCTTGCCGAGCTGGTCGGCAGCAAACCGAAGCGTGCCGGAACCATTGCGCCGAAATATGCGAATCCCGAAGACCCGACGATGACCTGGACCGGCCGCGGCCGTAAGCCTCGTTGGGTCGCCGAGCATCTTGAAAAGGGTAAATCCCTGGACGATCTGGCCATCTGATCCCGAAAATCGTTCAGACGTAACCCGTCACTTTCCCGGCTTCGCTCTGTCTGCCTTGTCAAGCAAGCGGGAAAACCTGTCCAGAAACTCCGTCCGCACTTCCGCAGGTGGGCGGAGTTTTATTTCAAGCTCTTCCAGAAGCGCCCCATTTCTGATCGGAAACAGTTTCCGCGCCTCACCAGTGGTGAAACCGGCTATCTGGACCGCCTCAAGCCGCGCCGAAATCCGGTCTGCGGATTTGATCCGCTTCCTGATCGGTAATGGAATATAGCCCGGCAAACCGAAGCGGCGGTGAATGGCAGTCGTGAGGCGTTCATCCATATCGCCATATTCCCCGCCCAATGCCGCCTTGACCGGGGAAATCATGTCGCCAATCACATATTCGGGCGCATCATGCAGCAAGGCGGCCAGCCGCCAATTGGGATCGGCGCCCGGTTCGAGACGGCCGAAAATCTGTTCGACCAGAAGAGAATGCTCGGCTACGGAATAAGGCCAGTCGCCGCGCGTCTGGCCATTCCAGCGCGCGACAAACGCAAGCCCATGCGCGATATCTTCGATCTCGATATCGACCGGAGTGGGATCAAGAAGATCAAGGCGGCGCCCGGAAAGCATTCGCTGCCAGGCGCGGCTTTGCCGGACGGCCATTGAATACCCTCCTCAGGACGAGGATTGCTGTTCCTTGGCGGAAGATTCGGCTTGTTGCTGCGCGCGCCGGGCAAGTTCCTGACGGTAAAGCTGGACGAAATCAATCGGATCCATATTGAACGGCGGGAAACCACTGTCGCGCGTCAGGTCCGACACGATCCGGCGCGAGAACGGGAACATCATGCGCGGGCATTCGATCATCAGGAAAGGGTGAAGCTGATCTTCGGGAACCCCCTCGATGTGGAATACACCGCCATAATCCAGTTCGATCAGAAACAGCGTCTGACCGTCACCCTTGTTGGTCGATTTCACGCGGTATTTCGAAATGACTTCATATTGGTTGTCATTATTGCGCTTGCGGGCATCCAGGCTGACCTGCACGGTGATTTCAGGCTGCACGTCACCGGTTGGAGCGCCTTTCTGGGCAACCGCATTCTCGAAAGACAAATCACGGATATATTGCGCCAGAATTTGCATCTTCACTTGCTGTTGCGGCTGACTGTTCGGAGCAGCACCGTTCGACTGATTGTCTTCGGCCATAGGATTCTTCAAACCTCTCTGAAAAACTCAGGCCGCTTTTAACAGCACTGCGTGTCCGCCTCAATGCCGCGTCCAGCCAGAGTTGCCGCGATTGCGGTTTTCCCGCGGCGAAACATCCGGCGGCACGGGAGAATGATCCTGCGATTCGTCCTCGACCACGAAATCACCATCGATCACGCCATCGTTATACGGGGGACGATGTGGTTCGGGCCGGCCTCCCATTTGGACACGGGACACCTGAATGCGGCTGGCGATCCAGCGCATGACAAGTTCGCGTATGCCGGGCACCAGAAGCGCCAGACCAAGGCTGTCAGTAAAGAAACCGGGCAGCACCAGCAGCATGCCGGCAAACATGATCATCACGCCATGCGCCAGCGGCCGGCCGGGATCACGCAATTCGCCAAAGCTTCGGTTCACATCATTCCATGCCTTCGCGCCCTGGCTGCGCATCAGCGACATACCGGCGACCGCCGTCAGAATCACGATGCCAAGCGTGGGCCAAAGGCCAATCAGACCGCCGACCTGTATGAACAGTGCGATCTCGATCAGCGGAACTGCCAGAAACAGTACGAATAACCACATATGCTTTCCCTTTCCGGACGGGTCGATAACTGGACTTGCCCCGCCTCAGCCCCTACATAATGATCGAGGCCGAAGATACCAACATATGCGCATAGAATTGAGGTTCCCTGCATGTCCAACCCGATGATCCAGCTGCTTGTTCTGGCCGCGATCGCAGTTTTTCTGATATTGCGGCTGCGCAATGTGCTGGGCACGCGTGACGGCTATGAACCTCCGAAATCGGAAACCGCGCAGTCGGATCGCCGGAATTTCGAGGTTATTGATGACAGCCCGGTCGAGCTTGACCATGATATCCTTGACCATGTCGAAGCCGACAGCCCTGCCGCCCATGCATTGATCGCGATGAAACACGCCGAACCTTCGTTTTCCGTCCGGGAATTCCTGAGCGGTGCGAAATCCGCGCATGAGATGATCCTTCTGGCATTCGAACGCGGCGATATTTCCGAGATTCGTCCTTTTCTCGCGGATGAGGTGGCCAACGCATTCCAGTCGGTCATCGATACCCGCAACGAGCAGGGACAGAAAGTCGAGGCTCAGTATCTTGGCACACGCGAAATCTCGGTCGCCGGCGCGGAATTCGACAAGGCGACAGGCACCGCCGAATTGTCGGTGCGTTTCCTTGCCGAGATAATCGTGGTGACCCGCGATTCCGAAGGCGCCGTGCTGGAGGGCGATCCCAAAGCCCCGCACAAGCAGCGGGACGTCTGGACCTTCAGCCGCGGAATGGGACAGGACGATCCGAACTGGCAGTTGGTCGCGACCGGCTGACATGGCGGCGCGGCGCAGGGGACTTACGCCGGGCGAGCGGGAGTTGTGGTCCCGTATCGCCCGCAGCGCCAAGGCATTGCACCCGCCCGGAAAACCCGCGAAATCCCAACGGGAAGAGACGACCCTTCCCATATCTGAAAAAGCTGCCACGACGCCGGCGGCTTTTCCGCGGTTTCGGGTCGGCCAATCCTCACTTCCCTCCAAACCAACCAGTGTCAGGGCACCAAGCCCCGCCGAATGGCTGGCCGATGCCGCCCCGCGCATGGATGCCAAAGCCTATAAGCGGATGACCCAGGGCAAGATGCGCCCGGAGGCGCGGCTTGATCTGCATGGCATGACGCTTGCGCAGGCACAGCCCGAACTTACCCGGTTCATCCTGTCTTGCCATGCGAATGGATTGCGACTGGTTCTGGTGATTACCGGTAAGGGTCGTGGCGATCACGGCCCTTTACCGACCCGCCCTGGCGCACTTCGCCACCAGGTGCCGCATTGGCTGCACAGGACACCATTGGCTCCGGTCGTGCAGCAGATCACCGCCGCGCATTACAGGCATGGAGGAGAAGGCGCCTATTACGTCTATTTGCGCCGATAATGCCGTTAAAGCGATATGTTGGATTTCGGCCCGGCAAAATACCAGATGATCAGGCCGATAACCGGCAGAATGACAATAATGGCAATCCAAAGGATTTTTGTGCCGGTGCTGGCATTCGTATTGATGATCGACGCAATCGCCAGAACATCCAGCACGAAAATAATGATCCCGAATATATAGTTCACGATAAAGCCCTCCGTGCCGCTGAGTGATCAACTCCGGAAAGCGATCCGGGTTCCCGATAAAATCCTGCAGCCGCGACGGCCCGGGAATGAAATAACCCCGGTGCACAAGGCACCGGGGCATCAGAGAGAGAAAGAAGGTATGCCCACAACCGTGGACGATAACTTCCTATCACCAACGCATCCTGTCGGGTTAGGTTCCACGATTCCGCTCGTCAGGAGGATTCACACTGTTTTGTGAAAACCGAAAGACCCGGCATGATACCGGGCCCTTCCTGATCCCGAGTCGCGGAATCCTGTTCAGGCGATCAGCCGATAGCCGCCGGATTCAGTGACCAGCAGGCGCGCATTCGAAGGATCGGGCTCGATCTTCTGGCGCAGGCGATAGATATGCGTCTCAAGCGTATGCGTGGTGACGCCCGCATTATAACCCCAGACCTCATGCAGCAGCACATCGCGCGGCACCACACCATCCTGTGCGCGATACAGGAACTTGAGGATATTGGTCTCCTTCTCGGTCAGACGGATCTTGCGGTCCTTCTGGTCGATCAGCATCTTCATCGCCGGCTTGAACGTATAGGGCCCAAGCTGGAAAATCGCGTCCTCGGATTGCTCATGCGTCCGCAACTGCGCCCGCAGACGGGCCAGCAGGACCGGGAACTTGAACGGCTTGGTCACATAGTCATTCGCCCCGGCGTCAAGACCAAGAATCGTATCCGCATCGGTATCATGTCCGGTCAGCATGACGACCGGGCATTTGACATTCAGCTTGCGCAGCTTCTTGCACAGCTCGCGGCCATCGGTATCGGGAAGGCCCACATCAAGAATGACCAGATCGTAAATGGCGTTCCGGGTGGCATCCACCGCCTCGGCACCGGTCCCGGCCTCGATCACTTCGAATTCATCGGTCGCCGCCAACTGCTCGGCCAAAGCCTCGCGCAGGTCTTCCTCATCATCGACAAGCAATATTTTTTTTAGTCCGGGCATGTTGCCTCCTTCACACTATTGCGCAAAGGAGTGGGGACAGGTCCCGGTTCCGTCCAGAGGAATGAAGGAATTCTCACATGGAATTGTCGGTATGGGGCCCTTATGTTTCAGAATGTTTCAATAATTGCCAGCCATGAGCCTGATCCCGACCCTTGCCGAAACCATATCCCGCGCCCGTGCCGATCTGCGCATGGGCCTACCGGTCGTGATCGGCAACCATGTTACCGCGGCGGTCGAGACGCTTTCGCCCGCGCGGCTTTCCGACATGCGGGCACTGGGTCAGCCGGTTCTCGCACTGACCGCGCGACGGGCGGAAACACTGAAAGCCCGCGTCTATGACGACGGGCTGGCACGGGTGATCGTTCCGACTGACGGCGATCTTGGCTGGCTCAGGGCGCTTGCCGATCCCGCCGGCGATCTGATGACCCCGATGAAAGGCCCCCTGAAAACCCTGCGCGACGGCGAGATTGAGGATCACAAGGCGGCATTGGCGCTTGCCAAATCGGCTCAGCTTCTGCCCGCGATGCTGATGATCGCTTCCCCCCCCCTGCCCGGCCTGACGACGCTGACGGCCGGACCGATGCTGGCGCAGCTTGCAAGCGAAGCCGCAATTGCGCCGGTCGCCGCGGCCCGGCTTCCGCTGCTGTCGGCAGAGCGTTCGCGCCTCCATATCTTCCGGCCTGACGATGGCGGAACCGAACATTACGCCATCGAGATCGGCGATCCGCCCCGCGATCAACCCGTTCTGACCCGGCTGCATTCCGCCTGCTTTACCGGCGATGTGCTGGGCAGCCTGAAATGCGATTGCGGCCCGCAGCTTCAATCCGCCCTGACGGCAATGGGTCAGCAAGGCGCCGGCGTGCTGCTTTACCTCAATCAGGAAGGGCGCGGCATCGGGCTTGCCAACAAGATGCGTGCATATGATCTGCAAAATCAGGGCTTTGACACTGTCGAGGCGAATCATCGCCTGGGATTCGAGGATGACGAACGGGATTTCCGGATCGGAGCGGCATTGCTGCGGCGTCTGGGCTTTGATGCGGTGCGGCTCATGACCAATAACCCGCGCAAGGTGGCGATGCTGGAAGGTCAGGGAATCAAGGTTTCCGAACGTGTGCCTCTGATTACCCCGCGCAACCGGTTCAACACCGATTACCTTGATACCAAGGCCCTGAAATCGGGGCATCTGCTGTGACGCGGCAGGATATGATCCTGACCCCGCGCGGCATCCGCTTTCTGGGCCGGATATTCCCGTGCAGTATCGGCAAGACCGGCGTCACCACACATAAACGCGAGGGCGACGGCGCGACGCCCGCCGGTATTCTGCATATCACCGGCCTGTGGTATCGCCCCGACCGGCTGGCGCCCCCTGCCCCCTGGGCGCGCCCTGTCGGGCCCGGCGATCTTTGGTGCGACGATCCCGGCCATCCGGCCTATAATCATCACGCCCGCGCGCCCCTGCCCGCCAGCCACGAGCGCCTGCGCCGCAGCGATCCGCTTTATGACCTGATCCTGACCACCGACTGGAACTGGCCCGATGCCATCCCCGGTTGGGGCTCGGCGATATTCCTGCACCAATGGCGCCGTCCCCGCTTCGGCACAGAAGGTTGTATCGCCTTCTCTCGCGCTCACCTGCTTCGGATCGCCGCACTGGCCATCCCCGGAACGCGCCTGATCATCCCCAATGCGCTTGCCGGCCAATAGCCACATTCTTCTTTGCTCAAATACCTCGGGGTGAATTGGCCGCAGGCCAAGAGGGGCAGCGCCCCTTCCCGTTCCCGGCTACCCGTAATCCCGCGCCCCGAATATCGCCGAGCCGACACGCACATGAGTCGCGCCCTCGGCAATCGCGGTCTCGAAATCCGCGCTCATCCCCATGGACAGGTTCGGCAACCCGTTATCTTCGGCCAATTGGCGCAACAGACGGAAATGCGGCACCGCATCGCCGCTTTCCGGCGGGATACACATCAGACCTTGGGGTGACAGGCCCATCTCGCGGCAAGAGGCAAGGAATCCCGGCAGCTCATCCGCCAGCACGCCGGCCTTTTGCGGCTCATCCCCGGTATTGACCTGAACGAACAATTCAGGTGCCCTGCCCTGCTCGGCGATCTGTGCGGCCAGTTTGCGGGCAAGCGACATGCGGTCAAGCGAATGGATCGCGTCGAAAAGCTGCACGGCCAGCTTTGCCTTGTTCGATTGCAATGGGCCGATCATATGCAGCGAAACGCCATCGAAACGCGCCTGCCAGTCGGGCCATTTTCCCTGTGCCTCCTGCACGTAATTCTCGCCGAAGATACGCTGCCCGGCCATCAGCACCGATTCGACCCGCGCGGGCGGCTGCACCTTGCTGACGGCAATCAGCGTGACCGAGCCGGGGGCGCGTCCGGCGGCCTGTTCTGCCGCGGCGATGCGGCCTTTGATATCATTCAATCCCATGACATGACCAAACAAAAAGAAAAGAGCGGGCGCAAGGCCCGCTCCTCACAAATTGCGATGATCGTTCGATCAGAAGTCGAAGCGAACACCCATGTCAGCGGTCACACGCTCGTCGTAGTCACGCTGCAGCGAGGCACCAAGACGGGCACCGCCCAGATCGTAGTTCACACCGATACCGAAAGCGTTGTCGGTTTCGTTCCACTCTGCGTCGTTGTTGGCGACATAGGCTTCGATATTGGTCAGGCCGTCAGCCAGGGTGTAGTCACCATAGATTGCAATGGTGTTACCTTGCTCGACATACTCACGATCAAGTTCGTTACCAGTGACACCGTCATTGCTGGCGTCAACGTAGTTCAGACCGATACGTGCGTTATCCATGACAGCATAACGCGCACCGACGAAGAAGATGTCGTTATCTTTGACGCCTGCGCCGTTCATGACATAGGCAGCCGACAGTTCCAGACGCTCGTTCCAGATATAGTCGATCGACAGACCGTATTCTTCTTCGACGTCATGGAAATATTTAACGCCATCAATAACGGTCGAAGTTGCTTCGTTCCAACCGGATTGGTCGGGGTCAACATACGAACCTTGAACGATCAGGTTGTCGATCTCGTACAGAACGCGGACGCCAACACGATCAACGTCACTGTAAGCATCGGATTTATAGGTGAAGAACGAACCGGCACGGTCGCTGAAACCGACCGAACGGTCATATACGCCAAGCTCGGTTTCGTAGATCAGGCCGTTCGAGTCGAACGCGGTGTCGACGTTACCAACCTCGACGGTCAGGCCGTTCGAGGTGACATACAGTTTACCGGCATTGGTTGCAGCGTCTTCACCACGCGAACCGTGACCCTGATCCCATTGCAGACGGAAACGCGCACCGAAATCAACACCTTGGTCGGTCGAAGTCGAGGCATCGATGTTCATCCGCAGGCGCGAAACGATCTGCGATTCGTTGGTGCGGTCGTCGCCGTCTACGTTCTCATAATACTGCACACCGGTCCGGCCATAACCCGAGATGGTGACGTCGGCGGCAGCAAAGCCAGCGGACAAAGCCAGCGCTGTGGAGGCGATAAGAGCCTTTTTCATGGTAATGTTCCCTCTTGTCTCTCTGATGCCCAAACCGGATTGCCGTCTTGGGTATGCATCGTGTTTCCTACTTTCGGCCGCGCTATGCAACGAAATCGGGGCGCTGCTCAGGGGATTAACGAAGATTGTGATGCACAAGCGCCACAGTTTCAGGTTGCAACGTGTCCTTTCTGTTCTGCCTGCCCTGACCCTGCTTTGTGAAAGCAAGGTTTTGCCAAAGCGCTTGTCGCACGGGGGGAATCCGCGCTAAAGCTGCCGTGAATGGCAAATCCGGGGGATCGCATGAAGACGCCACGCATCGTGCAGTTGTTTTTCGTTACGGCGCTTTGCGTCGGATTGGCTGCATGCGGAGGCAATCGCGCCACCAGAAGCGACGACATGTCGGTCTATGGTGCTGATATGCGCCCCAGCGCCCGTCAGACAACGATCTGGGACGTGTTCGGCAACCGCAGCAATCCGAACACAACGGTCGCAGTGAACAAGTATCTGTGGAATGCCAGCCTCGAAGTCCTGAACTTCCTGCCGATCCAATCCGTCGATCCCTTCACCGGCGTGATCGTGACCGGCTACGGCACACCTCCGGGCGGCGGCAGGTCCTACCGGGCAACGGTCCAGATCAGCGATCCGGCCATGGACGCCCGCTCGCTCAAGCTGTCGCTGCAGGGACCGGGCGGCGCTGCCGTCGCACCTGGCACGGTGCGCGCGGTCGAGGATGCGATCCTGACCCGCGCCCGGCAAATGCGCATCCGCGACAGCGGCCTGTAACCGCGCATTCCTGCAGCACTGGACCAATGCGCGCCTGCCGTATACATCCTGCGGCCAAAGAATAATGCCCGAGGTCCGACATGCCCTATGATCCCTCCAGCTCCGAGTCCCGGTGGCAGAATGCCTGGGCCGATGCCGGATGCTTTACCGCCATCCGCGACGAGCGGCCGAAATATTACGTCCTGGAGATGTTTCCCTATCCCTCTGGCCGGATTCATATGGGCCATGTGCGCAACTACACGATGGGCGACGTGGTGGCGCGGTTCAAACGCGCGCAGGGCTTCAGCGTGCTGCATCCGATGGGCTGGGACGCGTTCGGAATGCCCGCCGAGAATGCCGCGATGGAGCAGGGCGGTCATCCCCGTGACTGGACCTATGCCAATATCGCCACGATGCGGGATCAGCTGAAACCGCTTGGCCTGTCCATCGACTGGAGCCGGGAATTCGCCACCTGCGACGATTCCTATGTCGCGCAGCAGCAGGGGCTGTTTCTGGATTTCCTGAATGCCGGGCTGATCACCCGCAAATCGGCGCAGGTGAACTGGGATCCGGTCGATATGACCGTTCTGGCGAATGAGCAGGTCATTGACGGCAAGGGCTGGCGTTCGGGCGCGCCGGTCGAGCGGCGGGAACTGACGCAATGGTTCTTCCGCATCTCGGATTACTCCGAAGAATTGCTGGACGCCATCGACGGGCTGAAGGGCTGGCCCGACAAGGTGCGGCTGATGCAGCAGAACTGGATCGGCAAGTCGCGGGGCCTGCAATTCCGGTTCGAAACGGTGAACGCCCCCGAGGGATTCGGTCAGATCGAGGTCTACACGACCCGCCCCGACACGCTGATGGGCGCGTCCTTCGTGGCGCTGTCGCCGGATCATCCTCTGGTCACCGAGCTGGCCTCGAATCCGGACGTGGCCGCCTTCATTCAGGAATGCCGCAGCATCGGCACCACCGAAGAGGCCATTGAAACCGCGCCGAAACTGGGCTTCGATACCGGCTTGACCGTTCGTCATCCGCTTGATTCGTCTTGGGAATTGCCGATCTGGATCGCCAATTTCGTGCTGATGGATTACGGCACCGGCGCGATCTTCGGATCCCCCGCCCATGACGAGCGCGACCATGAATTCGCCATGAAATACGGCCTGCCGATTCCCGCCACATTCGGCGAAAAGGGGATGGATCTGGAACAGGCGGACGCGCTGGTCGCCAAAGCGTCCTTTGTTCCGCTGAAAACCGAGCAGGTCACCTATGTCCGCGGCTTCGCCGGCGAGGCCGAGCAGACGGGCGAGGCCGCGGTCACAGCGGCAATCGCGGTTGCCGAAGCGCAAGGCTGGGGCGAGGGCGTGACCAAGTTCCGGCTGCGCGACTGGGGCATTTCGCGGCAGCGCTATTGGGGCTGTCCGATTCCCGTGGTGCATTGCGATACATGCGGCACGGTGCCCGAGGCCAAGGAAAACCTGCCGGTGCTGCTGCCCCAGGATGTCAGCTTCGACCAGCCCGGAAATCCGCTGGACCGTCACCCTACATGGCGCGATGCAACCTGTCCGAAATGCGGCGGCGCGGCGCGGCGCGAAACCGATACGATGGATACTTTCGTCGATTCGTCATGGTATTACGCGCGTTTCACCTCGCCCGGGGCCGATACGCCGACCAATCGGGCAGATGCTGATTACTGGATGAATGTCGACCAGTATATCGGCGGAATCGAGCATGCGATCCTGCATCTGCTGTATTCCCGCTTTTTCGCCCGCGCGATGGTCAAGACAGGCCATCTGCCGGAAAGCGCGTCAGAGCCCTTTGACGCGCTGTTCACGCAGGGCATGGTCACGCATGAAATTTATCGTACTCTCGATGAACGCGGCCGCCCGGTCTATCACCTGCCCGAGGATGTCACCGACGGCAAGCTGGCCGATGGCACTTTGGTCGAGACCGTTCCTTCGGCCAAGATGTCGAAATCCAAGAAGAATGTTGTCGATCCGGTGAATATCGTCGCAAGTTTCGGCGCGGATACCGCGCGCTGGTTCATGCTGTCCGACAGCCCGCCCGAACGTGACGTGGAATGGACCGCTGCCGGGGCCGATGCGGCCTATAAGTTCCTGTCCCGCGTCTGGCGTCTGGCCGATGAAGCGCCCGAAGGCGACGAGGATCCCGCCCTGATCCGCGCAGCGCATCGGGCCATTGCCGATGTGACCCGCGCGATCGAGGGCTTTACCTTCAACAAGGCCGTGGCCAAACTGTATGAACTCGCCAATGCCGTAGGGAAATCCGGGGCAGGGGGCGAGTCCCGGCGCGAGGTATTGCGCATCATGGCGCAGCTCATGGCGCCGATGGTGCCGCATCTTGCGGAAGAGGTCTGGGCAAAGGCCGGCGGACAGGGCATGGTTGTGGACGCACCCTGGCCCAAGGCCGATCCCGCATTGCTGGAGGATGACACCGTGACGCTGCCCGTTCAGATCAACGGCAAACGCCGGGCCGAGATCAGCGTGGCGAAGGATATGCCCAAGGACCAGATCGAAGCATTGGTGCTGGCAGATGAGACGGTGCAGCGTTTCCTTGACGGTGCGGCGCCGAAAAAGCTGATCGTGGTGCCCGGCCGGATCGTCAATGTGGTTGCATAGGGCGAACCCGATGAAAACCCCGTCACCCAAAAGCACAGCAAAACCGCGCATCGGGATAAGGGTACCCCGCAATTCACTGCCCAGACGTACGGCCATTCTGGGACTGCTGGCACTGTCCGCCTGCGGCCTGACCCCGGTTTACGGCCCGAATGGCGGCGGCAAGAAGCTTTTCGGCAAGATCCGTCCGCGCGATCCGCAGGATTATCAGGAATTCGCCTTCAACCGCCGTCTTGCCGAACGCATCGGCCCGGAGGGCGAGGCTTCCTATGACCTTGATTACCGGATAAGCATCGGCGTCGTCCCGCAGGCGATCACCACCGATGAGATCACCACCCGCTATTCCCTGAACGGCACGGTGGATTTCGCGCTTAGGGAAAGTTCCGGCGGCGCCACGCTGACCTCTGGCCGTGTCAGCAGCTTCACCTCTTACTCGACCACTGGAACCACGATCGCCACGCTCAGCGCCGAACGTGACGCACGCGAGCGTCTGGCACGAATGCTGGCGGATCACGTGGTGACACGCCTGTTGGCCGCCTCTGCCTCGCTGTCTGCCCCATGAACCTCAAGGGCGGCGAAATCGCCCGCTATCTGGCGCGGCCCGATCCTTCGCGCCCGGCCTTGCTGATCTATGGGCAGGATGCCATGCGCGTCGCGCTTAAACGCGCCGAGGCTGTCGCCTCGCTGACAGGCGGGAATGCCGAAGAGGAAATGCGCCTTACCCGCCTGCCCGGAGCAGCGCTGAAGAAAGATCCGGCCACGCTTCTGGATGCGATCAAGGAGGTCGGATTCTTCCCCGGCCCCCGCGTCGTTCTGGTCGAGGACACGCCGGATAGCGGCACGGATGCCGTCAGGGTCGCCCTGGAGGAATGGCAGCCCGGCGATGCGGTTATCGTGATCACCGCCGGAGGATTGGCGAAGTCATCGGCCCTGCGCAAATTGTTCGAGCCACATAAACAGGCGGTCGCCGCGCCGATCTATGACGATCCGCCGGGCGAGGACGAGATCCGGAAATGGCTGCAAGCCGCCGGTCTGCAGGAAGTTCCCCCCGACGCCATGCGCGACCTTCTGACATTGGCGCAGGCCCTGGATCCGGGTGATATGCGCCAGACCATCGAGAAGATCGGACTTTACAAATATGGCGATCCCTCGCCGCTGACGCCTGCCGAAATCGCGCTGAACACACCCGCTACGATCGAGGCAGAGCTGGATGAGCTGCTTCATGTCGTGGCCGAGGGGCGCTCGGACGAATTCGGGCCACTGATGCGCCGGATCGAGGGGCAGGGGGTCACGCCGGTTTCGCTATGTATTGCCGCGCTCAGGCATTTCCGGGCACTGCATCTGGCCGCCGCTGACCCACAGGGGCCAGGGGCCGGGTTGTCGCGCATGCGCCCGCCGGTATTCGGCCCGCGCCGCGACCGCATGACCCGGCAGGCGCAGCAATGGGGCGTGGCGCCGCTGGAAGAGGCGATATCCCAGCTGCTGACCACCGACCTGACGCTGCGCAGCGCAAGCCGCGCGCCACAAATGGCACTGGTCGAGCGTGCCTTGATCCGGCTGGCGATGAGCCGCCGGGGACGACGGTGACCAATCGGCCCGACGCATTGGTGATCGGCGCAGGGCCAGCCGGACTGATGGCCGCCGAAATGCTTGCCGGGGCAGGGCGGCAAGTCATAATCGCCGATGCCATGCCGACACCGGCGCGAAAATTCCTGATGGCCGGTAAATCGGGGCTGAACCTGACCAAAAACGAGCCGGAAGACGCGTTCGCCACTCATTTCAGCGGCAGCGCCGTCTCTGCATTGGGATATGGGCAGCCGGATGCATTCGGTCCGCAAGAGGCGATGGATTGGGCAAGCGGCCTTGGTGCAGAGCTGTTTACCGGCTCGACCCGGCGTGTCTTTCCGGTTGGAATGAAGGCGTCGCCTCTGCTGCGCAACTGGCTTGCACGATTGCGCGACGCCGGGGTCGAGTTACGGACGAGATGGAGCTGGACGGGTTTGCAGGACGGTTTTCGTTTTTCCACGCCCATGGGCGAGCAGGTCCTGCGCCCAGCCGTCACTGTGCTTGCCCTTGGCGGCGCAAGCTGGCCCCGGCTGGGGTCGGACGGCGCATGGATGTCGATCCTCCACGGCGCGGGGGTGGATATCACGCCCTTCCGCCCCGCGAATATGGGGCTGCGTGTCTCATGGTCGCCTGAAATGACACGCTTTTTCGGCTCTGCCGTCAAAGGCGTGGCCCTTCATGCCGAAGGGCAGGTCAGTCGCGGAGAATGGGTCATCACGCGCGACGGGATCGAAGGCGGCGGCATCTATGAAATCGCCGCCCGGCTTCGGGATGGTCAGGTGGCCCATGTCGATCTGACCCCGGATCTGGATCATCAGGCACTTGGCGCGCGCTTTGGGAAGCCAAGGCGGAAATTGTCGGTCGGAAACTGGCTGCGCCGGGTGCTGGGCGATCCGGTCAAGACCGCGCTGCTGCTGGAATGGGGGTACCCCCGGCCTGTCAGCCCGAATGACTGGGCCATGATGGCCAGGAACCTGCCTCTGCGCCATGATGGCCCGATGGGCCTTGAACGCGCGATTTCGACGGCAGGCGGAGTCGCCGGTACCGCGATCACCCCTGATCTGGAGTTGAAGGCATTGCCGGGCGTGTTCGTTGCAGGCGAAATGCTTGATTGGGAGGCGCCGACAGGCGGCTATCTGATCACCGGCTGCCTTGCCTCGGGGAGACGCGCGGGGCTGGCGGCAAGCGCCTTTCCTGACGCGCGTCAAAACAGGGCGCATTGAACGGGCATGCGGGTTGCTTGCGTCCCGCGATGGCCGGGGGCGCTGCCCCGTCGCCGGCAGGTCTTTCGAACCAGTGGCGCGACCCGCCGGCAACCCCCGAGGTATTTACCACAAAGAAGAAGGAGCGGAGGGGAGAAGGCAGGTCAGGCATGATGCGCCATGTTCAGCACGAAACCACCTAACCGATTGCCCGGTCACGGGTTTCCTCTTTGACCAGCAACAGCGCAGCAGCACCCAAAAGCAGAAGCAGGGCGAACACGCCTATGGCAAAGCCGAACCCTTTGACGAAGACGAATGCCAGAAGGCTGGGCGCGAGGATACCACCCAACCGGGCAACCGCGCTTGCGGTGCCCATGCCGGTGCCGCGCAGATTGGTGGGATAGAGTTCGGGGGTGAACGCGTAAAGCGCGCCCCATGTGCCAAGCAGCGAAAAGCTCATCATGATCAGCGAAAAGGCGATCATCGCTGTTGAACCGGCAATCGTGAACAATGCGCATCCCGCCGCGCTCAGGATCAGGAAGCCCATCAGCGTATTGCGCCGCCCGACCGCCTCGACGCCCCAGGCGGCAAGCATATATCCCGGAATCTGCGCTAGAGCGAGGATGACCACGAAACCGAAGCCGCGGACAAAGCCGAAACCCTCGGTCGCAAGTTCCCCCGGTACCCAGACGAATACTCCGTAATAGGAAAGCGAGACGAGGAACCAGACGGCCAGAATCCCGATGCTCCGGTCACGCAGGGCCGGGCCGAAGATCGACCGTTCGGCCGCGTCGGAAACCGGAGCCGGGATGATCTGCGTCCCTTCCTCCAGCAGCGGTACTCCGTTCGTCGAAAGGACGCGATTGATGATCAGCCGCGCCTCGGGCTCGCGTTTGTTGCGGATAAGGTACATGGGCGATTCCGGCACCCAAATCCGCAACCAGAACCCAATCAGGGCGGGTAGGGCGGCAATCGCGAAAATCCATCTCCAGGGCGCGACGGCTTCGATCGAGGTGGCGATCCACGCGGTCAGAGCGATGACGACGGTTCCCACCGCCCAGAAACCTTCAAGCCAGACCAGCCAGCGCCCCCGGTTCTTCGGCGGCAGAAACTCGGCCATCATCGCATAATCGACGGGCAGGGTGCCTCCGACGGCGACGCCGGTCATGAAACGCATCGCCAGCAGGAGCGTGAAGTCATTGGCGAAGACCGAGGCAAGGCCGAATATCGCGTCCATCGCGACGGTCAGCAGCAGGACCTTGCGCCGCCCGATCCGGTCGGCAATCCGCCCGAAACCATAGGCGCCCACGAACATCCCCAAAAAGAACAGCGTGCCGATCTGAAGCGCAGTGACCCGCTCTACCCCGAAACTTGCGGCGACCGATGGCCAGGCAAAGCCCACCGCAATGACCTGCATCGCGTCCGCAGCCCAGACAAGCCCGAATATCCCCAGCAGGCGCCATTGAAAGCGCCCTGTGCCGCCCCGTGCCAAAGCGTCGTCAACGGTGATCTGCATGGGCTGTCCCTCTTTCACTTTGTCGCCCTCATTAGCTGCTGTGCTGCATTTCACCAAGCGTCAATATGGCGGAAAAGACGGCTTGCCCCGCCGCTCTGGCTCGACATGCCTTTATCCCGCGGCTAGGTTCCCGAACAAAGGAGCCCGCATATGTTCACACTCGCCACCTGGAACATCAATTCCGTCCGCCTGCGCGAAGCCCTGGTCACCCGGCTATTGCGCGAGGAAGGCCCGGATATCCTGTGCCTTCAGGAATGCAAATCACCGGTCGAGAAGATCCCGCTGGAGGGATTTCGCGAACTTGGCTATCACCACATCGTCGCGCGCGGCCAGAAAGGCTATAACGGCGTCGCCATTCTGTCCCGCCTGCCGATCGAGGATGCGGGCGACCGGGATTATGCGGGACTTGGCCATGCCCGCCATGTCGCCGCACGGACGGAAAGCGGCATCACGATCCATAACATGTATATCCCGGCCGGTGGCGACATTCCCGACCGGGAACTGAACGTGAAATTCGGCCAGAAACTGGATTTCGTGACCGAACTGCGCGATGTTTTCCATGCCGAGCGGCCCAGCCGTTCGATCATGGTCGGCGATTTCAACATCGCACCGCGCGAAGACGATGTCTGGTCGCACAAGCAATTGTTGAAAGTGGTCAGCCATACGCCCATCGAAGTTGAACACCTGATGCAGGCGCAGGATGCCGGGAAATGGGTGGATATCACCCGCAAGGATATTCCCGACGGTCAGCTTTATTCATGGTGGAGCTATCGGGCACGGGATTGGGACGCAGCCGACAAGGGCCGCCGGCTGGATCACATCTGGGCCAGCCCGGATATCGCCAATTCCGGCCATAACAGCCGGGTTCTGCGCGATGTCCGCGGCTGGGAAAAACCAAGCGATCATGCCCCGGTCTTCGCGAGTTTCGATCTTTGAGCCATGATCGGGAAAACGGGCTGGCGGGTTATCTAAAGATTTAATCACAATCCGCAGCCCGCAAGCGATCCGTTCATAAATCATCAGCCTCTGCCGCGTTACATCTGTTCCGCAGGTTCTGTTCGGAATTTTCTGGTGACCGGGGTGGCGTAATGGTGTTTTCCGTAAATTTGGGTGTCGGTGGCCCCGCCGGATGGAATCTGCTGCAACGCACGGAAACCAAAAGCAAACAGGTGCTTGCACGCGATCCGGTGGTAAAGCGGGAAATCGACTATTACCGCGACCGGATACAGCATGTCGAAACCGCTGATGATCTGGTGGGCGATTACCGCCTGTTAAGCGTCGCGTTAAAGGCACATGGGCTTGAAACGGAAATCAACTATCGCGGGCTTATCAAAAAGGTGCTCGAATCGGATCTGAGCGACCCGCGCTCGCTTGCCAATCGGCTTTCGGACAAGCGATATCTGCGGCTTGCGGAAAGCTTCGACTTCAACCGCAAGGCCTCGGGTGGCATCGATACCAGCATTCCCTTTGAAGACCGTGTTGGATTAAAAGGATATTCCCGGGAAATACTCGGCTTTGCTTCACGGCAAAAGGATAAAATTGCCGCTCTGGCGCAGGATACGCGCGATGATTTTTCTTTCTGGGGCAAGGTCCGCAAGGATGTGTCATTGCGAAAAGTGTTCACGGTTGCGCTGAACCTGCCGGACGATTTCGGAAAGTCCACGTCTTTTACGGATAGCTCGGGCGAGCAGAGGTCATTGGTCACCACGCGCAGCCGGCCGGCGGTAGAAAAGGCCAAGATTCTGAGCGCGCTCAAGGATGTCACCGGCGCGGAAAGTTTCAAGGAACTGGCCGATCCCGGGATGGCCGAGAAACTTATTCGCGCCTATGTGTTCAACAACCGCGATGCCATCATTCAGCAAAAGATCGAGGCCGACGCCACAGCGCAAATCGGAAGTGATCCGCGCAAGCCGGATCCCAAAGATGACTTTCTTCGCAATATCGGCCTGACCGGTTTCGACAAGGGCACGATCAGGGCGGTCCAGAAATCGCATGATGCGATGCAGAAGATATTCGAGGTCAAGGACAGGGACTCCACGATAACCTTTGCGCTGCTGCGCAACGATGATTTGCAAGATGTCCTGAACAGCGCTTTCGATCTGGGCGAAGATTTCAACGGGCTTTCCTTCCTGAAGAAAGAAGAGGCATTCACCGAGAAGGCGAAAAATATCTTCAATGTCGAATCGCTGACGGAATTCGCGGATCCCGCGAAACTGGAGCAGGTCTTCCGCCGTCATGTCTTCCGGCTGCGGACAGCCGAAAAGCCCGACGATCCGTCGAAGACAGCCGATCCCGTCGAAACGGTCGCTACTGCCTATCTGGATCGCGAATTCGAATCCCGGATCGGACAGAGTGATCAAACACTTCGGCTGGCCCTGAATGCACGGCGCGAGATCGCCCGCATAGCCGAGGCTGGCCGCAGCGACAGGGCGAACTGGTATGAATTGCTTAGCAATCCACCATTGCGGCAGGTGTTTCAGGGAGCCTTCAATTTTGGCCCGCATATCGGGGCACTGGATGTTGACCGGCAAGTGGAAGAATTTACCAGCGCCGCCAGACGCGTCCTTGGAACCGATTCATTCACGGATATCTCCCGGAAGGAAACGACCGAACGGCTGCTTCGCACCTATCTTGCACGTTCGCAGACAAGCGATTCATTCGCCGTGAATCGTTATGGGGCGGCGCTTACATTGCTGGCCAATCCCGGTCCGATTTTCTGACATTGTCGGACCTTGTGGCAGTTGCCACCTTGCGCACAGGCCACGCTTGGCTATAACCCCGGACGATTTGCGCAACTCCTAGACATGCCGGGGGCAGGACCATGCCGAAAAGAACCGATATCAAATCGATACTGATCATCGGTGCCGGGCCCATCGTGATCGGGCAAGCCTGCGAGTTCGATTATTCGGGCGCACAAGCCTGCAAGGCACTGCGCGAAGAAGGCTATCGCGTCATTCTGGTCAACTCGAACCCCGCCACGATCATGACCGATCCCGAAATGGCGGACGCCACATATATCGAGCCGATCACCCCCGAAATCGTCGAGAAGATCATCGCCAAGGAACGTCCTGACGCCCTGCTGCCGACGATGGGCGGGCAGACCGGTCTGAACACCGCGCTTGCGCTTGCCGATTCGGGTGCGCTGAACCGCTACGGCGTCGAGTTGATCGGTGCGCAGCGTTCCGCCATCGAAATGGCCGAGGACCGGAAGCTGTTCCGCGAGGCCATGGACCGGATCGGGCTGGAAAACCCGCTTGCGACCATCGTTTCGGCTCCGAAACTCGCCAATGGCAAATATGACATCAATGCCGGCGTCAACACCGCCATGGAGGCGCTCGAGGAAATCGGCCTGCCCGCGATCATTCGGCCCGCCTTTACGCTGGGCGGAACCGGCGGCGGGGTGGCTTATAATCGCGACGATTACGAACGGATCGTACGTTCGGGGCTGGATGCCTCGCCGATGGCACAGGTGCTGATTGACGAAAGCCTTCTGGGCTGGAAGGAATACGAGATGGAGGTCGTGCGGGATCGCAACGACAATGCCATCATCGTCTGTGCTATCGAGAACGTTGATCCGATGGGCGTCCACACCGGCGACTCGATCACCGTCGCCCCCGCCCTGACACTGACCGACCGCGAATATCAGATCATGCGGAACGGCAGCATCGCGGTCCTGCGCGAAATCGGCGTCGAAACCGGCGGATCGAATGTGCAATGGGCGATCAACCCCGCCGACGGGCGCATGGTCGTGATCGAAATGAACCCGCGCGTCAGCCGTTCCTCGGCGCTCGCCTCCAAGGCCACGGGTTTCCCGATCGCCAAGATCGCCGCGAAACTTGCCGTCGGCTATACGCTGGACGAGCTGGACAACGATATCACCAAAGTCACGCCGGCAAGCTTTGAACCCTCGATCGACTATGTCGTCACGAAAATCCCGCGTTTCGCCTTTGAGAAATTCCCCGGCTCCAAGCCCGAACTGACCACCGCGATGAAATCCGTGGGCGAGGTGATGGCCATCGGCCGCAGCTTCCATGAATCGCTGCAAAAGGCCCTGACCTCGATGGAGAATGGGTTGTCCGGCCTGGACGAAATCGCCATCGAGGGCTTTGCGGAACAGGGCAAGCCTGCCGTCATCGCCGCATTGTCGAAACAGACGCCCGACCGTTTGCGCGTTATCGCCCAAGCTATGCGTTTCGGGCTGAGCGATGATGAAATCCAGCGGATCACCCATTTCGACCCGTGGTTCCTGCAACGCCTGCGCGAAATCGTCGATACCGAGAACAGGATCCGCGAAAACGGCCTGCCGGCAGATGCCGAAGACCTGCGGGCACTCAAGATGATGGGCTTCACCGACGCCCGCCTTGCGATGCTGACCGGCCGGGAAGAGGATGATATCCGCCGCGCCCGGGTTTCGATGGATATCCGCCCGGTCTTCAAGCGCATCGATACCTGCGCCGCCGAATTCGAGGCGCAAACGCCCTATATGTATTCAACCTATGAATCCCCGGCGATGGGCGAGGTCGAATGCGAATCCCGGCCGACCGCGGCGAAAAAGGTCGTCATTCTTGGCGGTGGCCCGAACCGGATCGGGCAGGGGATCGAGTTCGATTACTGCTGCTGTCACGCCTGTTTCGCACTGACCGATGCCGGTTATGAAACCATCATGGTCAACTGCAACCCCGAGACCGTCAGCACCGATTACGACACCTCGGACCGCCTGTATTTCGAGCCTTTGACACTGGAACATGTTCTGGAAATCCTGCGGGTTGAAAAGGAAAACGGCACGCTTCACGGGGTCATCGTCCAATTCGGCGGCCAGACCCCACTGAAACTGGCGCGCGCGCTCGAAGCCGAGGGAATCCCGATCCTTGGCACCACCCCGGACGCGATTGATCTTGCCGAGGACCGCGAGCGGTTCCAGAAGCTGCTGAACGACCTGAACCTGAAGCAGCCGATCAACGGTATCGCGCATAGCGACAGCGATGCCATTGCAATCGCCGAAAAAATCGGCTTCCCGCTGGTTATCCGGCCATCATATGTCCTTGGCGGCCGCGCGATGGAGATCGTGCGGGACATGGATCACCTGAAACGCTACATTAGCGAGGCCGTCGTGGTATCGGGCAAGAACCCGGTGCTGCTGGACAGCTACCTGTCCGGCGCGATCGAGGTTGACGTTGATGCGCTGTGCGACGGCGAAAATGTCCATGTCGCCGGTATCATGGAACATATCGAGGAAGCAGGCGTCCATTCCGGCGACTCGGCATGTTCGCTGCCTCCGCATACATTGGATCAGGCGACCATTCAGGAATTGAAGCGCCAGACCATCGAGATGGCGCGCGCCCTGCATGTCGTCGGCCTGATGAATGTGCAATTCGCTCTCAAGGATGGCGATATCTATGTGCTCGAGGTAAATCCCCGCGCCTCCCGCACGGTTCCCTTTGTGGCCAAGGCGACCGACAGTGCCATCGCCTCGATTGCCGCGCGGCTTATGGCGGGCGAACCGATGTCGAATTTCCCGGCCCGCGACCCCTATCCCGAAGGAGTCGGCCCCGAGGATGATCTGCCTTTCGCCGATCCGCTGACATTGGCCGATCCCAATACCCCGTGGTTCTCGGTCAAAGAGGCAGTGATGCCCTTCGCCCGCTTCCCCGGCGTCGACACGCTGCTGGGCCCGGAAATGCGCTCGACCGGCGAGGTGATGGGCTGGGACCGCAATTTCCCGCGCGCCTTCCTTAAGGCGCAGCTTGGGGCGGGAAGCAACTTGCCGCATGAAGGGCAAATCTTCCTGTCGATCAAGGATGCCGACAAGACCGACGCCATGGCCTCCGCCGCCCGCGATCTCATCGACATGGGCTTCCAGATTATCGCCACCAGCGGGACAGCCGATTTCCTGGCCGCCAGGAATGTCGAGGCGCAGCGCGTCAACAAGGTCTATGAGGGCCGCCCCAATATCGTTGACCGGCTGAAGAATGGCGAGATCACGATGGTCCTGAACACGACCGAAGGGGTACAGGCCATTGCGGATTCTCGCGAAATCCGCGCCGTCGCCTTATATGACAAAATCCCCTATTTCACGACCGCGGCAGGCAGCATCGCCGCCGTCGCCGCGATCAGGTCCCGGGACGAAGGCGAGGTAGGCGTGCGCAGCCTTCAGGCATAGAACCCGCCACTGTTGGGATATAAGGATCATGCTCTGCGTTTCGTAAGGGCCCTGCCCACAGGATAGCTATTGCCTCCTCTCGCGCCCGGCCCGGATTCATCTCTGCCCCTTCTTCTTTGTCCAAATACCTCCGGGTCGCGCCACTGGTTCGAGAGACCAGCCGGCGACGGGACAGCGCCCCCGGCCATCGCGGGACGCAATCTGTCGCCACAACACCGGCATTTCGGTTCAGACGGGAAAATTCACCCTCTTCCACAGGATGCCAGCTGCACGCGATAGGTTTCCGAGCGCGATCCAACATTGTTCGCCACGTTTATCAACCATCCCTTGGACCGATAGGATCCGCGGGAGAAACCTCCGCGACCTTCATGATAGGCTAGGTATTGCGATGTCGCGTCCAGTTTCGAGATGCCCAGCCTTCTTGCCGAACCATCCATATACCACCCCATGAAATCGGTGGCATCGTCGATCCGGTCGCGCCTTGCGCGGCGCTTTCCGGTTTTCTCGACATATTCTTCCCAGGTGCCGTCCAGCGCCTGTGAATATCCATAGGCGCTGCTTTGCCGTCCCATCGGGATCACGCCCAGAAGGTAGCGATGCGGGGTCCGGGCATTGCCGATGAACTTGGATTCCTGATGGATGGTCGCCATCTGTACATGGACAGGTATGCCCCAGCGCCTTTCAGCCTTTCTCATCGCATTCAGATAGGCCGGGCGCTCGGCCACGATGGCGCAAGCATTGTCAAGATTCCGTGGCGCCTTGTAGTTGCCGCCCCCGCATGAGGCGACAAGCGCGACGATCGCGAGTTTCAGAAACCTGTTCATCACTGCCCTCTTATCGTTTTTTTGTAATATTACGGAAAAACGCGCTTGCGTAAAATCACAAAGCCCGAATCAGACCGCCATGACTGCCTGAACCGCCCTTTGCCATGCGGAATATCGCCGGTCGCGCTCTGTCCCGCTCATTTGCGGCTCGAATCTGCGATCCAGCCGCCACGCTTTGGCATATTCCTGTGGTCCCGGGCATAAATCTGCGCGGAAACCCGCCAGCCAGGCAGCGCCCTGTGCGGTCGTTTCGGTATTCACGGGGCGATCAACCGGCGCACCCAGAATATCCGCCAGAAACTGCATTGCCGGCTCGCTGGCGGTCATGCCGCCATCGACCCGCAGCACCGCCGCATCGCCGGTACCCCGCCAATCCGCAGCCATGGCATGCCAAAGATCGCGGGTCTGGAAGCCGACGCTTTCAAGCGCGGCGCGGGCGAATTCCGCCGGTCCGGTATTGCGCGTCAGCCCGAACACCGCCCCGCGAGCCCGCGGGTTCCAATGCGGCGCGCCCAAGCCGGTGAATGCCGGAACCATGATGATCTGCTGGCTGTCATCGGCCTGCTCGGACAGGGATTGCGTCTCTTTCGCCTCGCGGATCAGTTTCAACCCGTCGCGCAGCCACTGAACCACTGCACCGGCGATGAAGATGCTCCCTTCCAGCGCATAGACCGGCTTGCCGTCCAACTGATAGGCAATCGTCGTGAGCAACCGGTTTTCCGAAGTCACGGCCTGCTCGCCTGTGTTCAGCAGCGCAAAGCAGCCGGTGCCATAGGTCGATTTCATCATGCCCGGATCGAAACAGGCCTGACCCACGGTCGCGGCCTGCTGATCGCCAGCGACGCCCAGAATGGGAATTTCGCGCCCGAACAGATCGGCGCGGGTGGTGCCGAATTCAGCGGCGCTGTCCAGAACATCGGGCAGGATCGCCCTTGGCACATTGAACAGACGGCACATGTCATCGGACCAGTCGCCCTTGCGGATATCGTAAAGCAGCGTCCGCGAAGCATTCGTGGCATCCGTCACATGAGATCTGCCTCCGGTCAATTTCCAGATCAGGAAGCAATCCACCGTGCCAAAAGCAAGTTCTCCGGCTTCGGCCCGCGCCCGCGCGCCTTCGACCTTATCCAGCATCCAGGCGATTTTCGTCGCACTGAAATAGGGATCAAGCAGCAGCCCGGTCACCGACCGGACGGCATCCTCGTGCCCTTCATCCTTCAGCCGGTCACAAAGATCCGCCGTCCGGCGATCCTGCCAGACAATGGCGCGATATATGGGCTTTCCGGTCTTGCGGTCCCAGATCAGGACCGTCTCACGCTGATTGGTGATCCCGATGGCGTCGATACGCGGATTGCCCGCCTTTTCGATCGCGCCGCGCGCCGTCGCGGCGCTGGTCGTCCAGATGTCGTCCGCGTCATGCTCGACCCAGCCCGAGCGCGGGAAATGCTGCTCGAATTCCTGCTGTGCGCTTGCCTGCACCTGCAAATCGTCGCTGAACACCAATGCCCGTGACGAGGTCGTCCCCTGGTCCATTGCCAGAATGGTCATCTCTGCCCTCCCCTATATTCTGGTTATAGATAGCCTTTGTGGCCTTGCGGGTGAAGCGCCCGGATCATTTCACGCTGTCCGTAACAGTGCGACCGGAAAACCATATTTCAACGCCGAACACGGCACAGGCAGAGCCGATGGCAGTTGCAGCGCGAAATCGCGCCTGCTAGGCAACGAAAAGCCTTGGTGAAAGCGTGTCTCATCGTGACAGCACCGCCCCGACTGGAAGTTCAAAGCCTGACCCGTTCCTTCAACGGGCAAGCTGTTGTGGAAAATGTCAGTTTTTCGGTCGAGGCAGGGCAGGTGGCCTGCCTTCTGGGCCCCTCGGGCTGCGGAAAATCCACAACGCTCCGGCTGGTGGCCGGGGTGGATATGCCGGATAGCGGGCATATCCTTGTCGATGGCAAAACCATGTGCGATGCCGCGACACATGTTCCGCCCGAACGCCGCTCGGTCGGGCTGATGTTTCAGGATTTCGCGCTTTTTCCGCATCTTCCGGTCAGCGAAAATGTCGCCTTCGGGCTGAAGGGCGGTTTTTCGGCCAATCGCGACCGGGTGCGGGAGCTGCTGGCGCGCGTGCAGATGTCATCCCATATCGACAGCTATCCGCATCAGCTTTCGGGCGGCGAACAACAGCGTGTGGCCCTGATCCGTGCGCTTGCGCCGCAGCCACGCATCCTGTTGATGGACGAGCCTTTCAGCGGTCTGGATGAGCGTCTTCGCGACGGGATCCGCGACGAAACGCTGGCGCTACTGAAAGAAGAGGGCACCGCCGTCCTGCTGGTCACGCATGAACCCGACGAGGCGATGCGCATGGCAGATCAGATCCTGCTGATGCGCCGGGGCCGGATCGTGCAGCAGGGCGCGCCCTATAACCTGTATAATGCGCCGGTCGACCGCGAGGCAGCCGGATTTTTCAGTGATATCAACATCCTGACTGGGAAGGTGCAGGGCGCGTTAACGAATACGCCCTTTGGCGAATTTCTTGCGCCGGGCGTTGCGGACGGGCAAGAAGTGGAAATCGTCATCCGCCCGCAGCACCTGAAAATCGACTTCGACCGGGCCGGACGAGGGCCTGCCCCTACGGCGGAAAACGGCAGCGCGGCGCTAGCCCGTGTCAGACGCGCGCGGTTTCTGGGCAGGGAATCCCTGGTCGAGTTCATCACCGATAACGGGGAAATCACCCTGAACGCGACAGTTCCGGGGGTATTCCTGCCAAGCGCCGATACGCCGATGTGGCTGATGCTGCGCCGCGACCGGGTTTTCGTGTTTCCGAAAAAGTGAAGACGGCCCCTTTCGCCAAGAAGCGGCAGGGGGCCGCGAACCGGATCATGCGTTGGTTTATTCCGCCTCGGCCAGTTTGTCGTCGATGATCTTTTTCATATCATCCCACGGCTGGTTCATCACCTTTTCCTCACCGATGATAAAGGTCGGCGTCGCCTCGATCTCATCCGCGGTGGCATTGTCCTGGAAGGTCTTGATCAGGCTTTCGGCAGTGCCCTTGTCGTCCCAGCAGGCGGTCATCTGCTCTTCCGACATGCCCGCTTTCAGGCCGATCTTGCGCAAATTCGACGCGATTTCATCGCCCGAACCGCCGGACAACCATTTTTTCTGATCGTCGAACAGCATGTCCGATACGGCATAGTATTTATCATCACCACCGCAGCGGGCAAGAATACCAGCCCAAAGGCCGACCGCATCGAAATAAACGTCGCGCTGGATGAACCGGACCTTGCCCGTATCGACATATTCCGATTTCAGCTTGGGCCAGTTTTCCTCGTGAAAATTGGCGCAATGCCCGCAGGTGAAGCTGGCATATTCGATGATTGTCAGCGGCGCGTCCTCTGCTCCCAACGCGATGTCGGGAACGGTCTGCGCTTGGCTGGCCTCGGTTTCGGCCTCGGCGGTCGCGGCCTCGTCCTGAGCCAAGGCGGGAGTTGCCAGCGACAACGCCAATGCGGCAACGAAAGAGCGGGTCAGCATGAAGAATCCTTTCGGTTTGATCGGGATGAGATATTCAGTGTCAGTCGCGCCATGGCCTCGGCAAGTTGCGGATCCTCGAACTGCCCGGCAACCTGTCTTGCCTCGGCCTGCGCTTCGGGATCCGGCGGCCGCATTTCGCGGGGTGCCGCAGTAAACTGAGCCTGACCTTCGGCAAAACCGCTTGCGGCAGTCTGGGTCAGGGAAATTTTCTGAATCGCGTTATAGCCGTAGCAGGCATTGATACGCTCGCGCAGTTGCGGCAGCTGCATCTCGACCATCGGTGCGGCAGGCCCGGTGGTCAGCAGGATCAATGTCGCGCCGATTCCGCCCCGGCCATAGCTGATGCGCACCGGGCGGGTCTGCCGGGCAAGCTGTTCGCCCGCGACTTCCGGCCAATGCGTCAACAGCCGGGTCACGGCGAAGCCACGGCCCTCGGCCGCCTTCTGCACCTGCTTTGCCAGCACCGAAGACGCCGCCTGAAAGCCACGCTTCCGACGGTTTGTGCTTTTATTCGGGCTATGCGATATCTGGGCCATACCTGTCTGTTCGGTTATCCGTAATATATCCTTAACCAGCAGCAGGCCCGGATGAAAGCGTGCCGAATGGTCGGAGTCCTGAAAATTGCGTGACAGCAAGGTGATCGGAGCACAGCTTCTGGAATGGTATGACCGCCATGCCCGCGTCTTGCCGTGGCGTATTCCCCCCGGCAAAGGCAATGCCGATCCTTATCGCGTCTGGCTGTCCGAGATCATGTTGCAGCAGACCACGGTTGCGGCAGTGAAGGCATATTTCGAACGATTCACCAGTCTCTGGCCGACAGTTCAGGCACTTGCAGCGGCAGAGGATGCCCGGGTGATGGCCGAATGGGCGGGGCTGGGATATTACGCCCGCGCCCGGAACCTGCTGGCATGTGCGCGGCAGGTTTCCGAAGCGGGCGGTTTCCCGACGACTCGTGAAGGTTTGCAGGCATTGCCCGGCATCGGCCCCTATACATCCGCCGCCATTGCCGCCATCGCCTATGACCTGCCCGAAACCGTCGTGGACGGTAATGTCGAACGGGTCGTGGCGCGCCTGTTTGCCGTTGAAACCCCGCTGCCCACAGCCAAGCCTGAACTGGTGGCCCTTGCCGGTGGCCTGACACCAGGACACAGGCCCGGCGATTACGCGCAGGCGATGATGGATCTGGGCGCCACGATCTGCACGCCGCGCAACCCTGCCTGCGGTATCTGCCCGCTTATCGGTGACTGCGACGCGCGACAGCAGGGGATCGCAGCGGAACTGCCGCGCAAATTGCGGAAAACTGCCAAGCCGAACCGGAAAGGCGTTGTCTGGGTGGCGTGGCGGGGCGGTTCGCTGTTACTCGAAACACGGCCCGCCAAAGGATTGCTTGGCGGGATGATGAGTTTCCCCTCGACGGGGTGGGACGGGCGCGATCTGCCTCCGCCCGGTCAGGCCGATTGGCGCGAAATCGGAGAGGTGCGGCATGTGTTCACCCATTTCAACCTGTCCCTGACAGTGCTGCAGGGGAAATTGACGGGGCCGCCGCAGCGGGGGCATCTGGTCCCGGCACAGGATCTTGACAGGAACGGTTTGCCGGGATTGATGCGCAAGGTCTGGGATGTGGCACAAGCAGAACATGACAGTCTGAAAGAGCAAGCATGAGTGGAAAATCATCCGGCCCTCTTCCCGCAGCCGCGCCTTTCTGGATGTCGGCGGTCATGCCGCTGCTGGTCGCGCTTGCCGCGTGGCAGGGGGGGGGCTGGTGGATGCTGCTGCCCGCCTATGCATGGTATCTGACCACGGCGCTTGATGGCGTTCTGGGCCTGAACGAGGATAACCCCGATCCCGAAACCGCCCTGCCACAGCTTTTCTGGCACCGCGCGGTCACGATCATCTGGTTCCCGCTGCAATTCGCGGCGATTTTCGGATCGATCTGGTATGTGACCGCCACGGGACATCTGTCCGGGCTGGAAAAGCTTGGCCTGTTCTTTGGAATCGGCGTGCTGTCCGGCTCTATCGGCATCGTTTATGCGCATGAATTACTGCATCAGAAGACCGCGCTGGAGCGTTGGCTGGGCGATCTTTTGCTGGGCTCGGTTCTGTATTCGCATTTCCGGACCGAGCATCTGCTGGTTCACCACTCATGGGTCTCAACCCCCCGTGACGCTGTGTCGGCGCGCTATAACGAGAATTTCTATCGCTTCTTCTGGCGGGTGCTGCGCGATGGTCCGGTCAGTGCGTGGCGTGCCGAAACCGGCAAGCTTGCGCGGGGGCGCAAAGGGCCGTTCGACCGGCGCAATCCGTTCTGGCGTTATGCAGCGATCCAGCTTGGCATGCTGATACTGGCGCTGTGGCTGGGCGGCTGGCAGGGGCTTTTGCTGTTCGTCTTTCAGGCATTTATCGCCGTCTGGCAGCTTGAGCTGACGAATTACGTCGAACATTACGGCCTGACCCGCCGCTATCTGGGCGAGGGCCGCTATGAACATATCCTGCCCCGCCATAGCTGGAACGCTTCGCACAAGGGGTCGAACTGGCTGCTGATCAACCTTCAGCGTCACTCGGATCATCATTACAAGCCCGACCGGCGTTTTCCCCTGCTGCAAACCTATGGCGAGGACGAGGCACCGCAATTGCCTTTCGGCTATCCGGCGATGACCTTCGTGGCCATGGTTCCGCCCTGGTGGCGGCGGCGGATGAATCCACGCGTTCGCGCATGGCGGCGGCAATTCTATCCCGATATCGAGGACTGGGGTCCGTATAATCGCGGAGAACTGCCAATGCCTCGAAATGCTCTGTAAACGAGGCAGTCATGTCGCTTGAAACCATACAGAACACGGAACCCCAGGCGCTTTGGGCGGGAATGGACGGCGTATTGCTGCGCTTTGGACTGACCCCCGAGCCGGAGGCGATGGCGGCGGCGCAGCGACTGGCGGCCGATACCGAAAATCATACTCCTGACGGGGTGATCGAGATCGCGCCGGGCCTTGTTTCTGTCCTGCTGCGATTTGATCCGGCAAAAACCACACGGACGGCTTTGGCCAAGGAATTGCTGGCACGCGCACAGCATATTTGGCAACATGCGCAAGACCGGCCCGAGCCTGCCCGAAGATGGACGATTCCCGTTGCCTTCGGGGCCGAGTATGGTCCCCAGCTTGAGGAAGTGGCACAGATCGTCGGTTGCCGCCCCGAGGAAGCCATCCGCCGGATCTGCAAAGCGGATCTGCGGGTGCTGGTCATCGGCTTTGCCCCCGGTCAGCCATATATCGGACTGTTGCCCGAGGAATGGAACCTGCCGCGCCAATCAAGTCTTACGCCGGGCGTTCCCGCCGGTGCCATCGTCACCGCCGTGCGACAGATCGTGATGTTCGGCGCTGAGTCGACGACCGGATGGCGGCAGGTCGGGCGCACGGCATTCCGCAGCTTCCGTCCCGGGCAGGACACGCCCATGCCGCTCAGGGCGGGCGACGCGATCCGCTATGTTCAAGCCTCGGGCCCCGAGATCGAGGCGCTGGAACGGACGGGCGACCTGTCCGGCGGCGCAAAGCTTCAGGTGTTGCGATGAGCGTTCTGCATCTGCGCCGCGCCGATGGCATCCTGACGGTTCAGGATATGGGCCGCCCCGGACATCTTGCCAAAGGCCTGTCGCGCGGCGGCGCGATGGATCGGCTGGCATTGATCGAGGCTGCCGCATTGCTGGGAGCGGATCAGCCGCTGGCCGCAATCGAAATGGCGGGCGCGGGGGGAGTTTTCGAAACCGCCCAACCGATGCGCATCGCCCTGACCGGCGCACCCATGATCGCCACGCTGGACGATGCGCCGCTGCAATGGCACGCATCGCATCTGATCCTGCCGGGGCAAAGCCTGCGGATCGGAGGCGTGCAGGCGGGAAGCTACGGCTACCTGACACCCGCCGGAGGGATGGCAACCGAGGAATGGCTGGGCAGCCGCTCGGCACATCTGAGTATCGGTATTCTCGCTCCGCTATCGGCTTGCAACCTACCCGTCGGCGACGATCCCGATCCCGACCGACCGCCACAACTGATCGAGCCTGTCCGCCGCTTCAATGGCGGCACGATCAGGGTAATCGACGGGCCGCAAACCGGGCTGTTCGGTGACAATATCCTTGCCGCATTCTTTGAAACCACCTTCACCCGCTCGGATCGCGGTAATCGCCAGGGGGTCAGGTTCGACGCGGCACGCAACTTTACCGCGGATCTGGCGGCGGGTCTGGCCTCGGATCTCATCGGGCCGGGGGATTTGCAGATGACCGGCGATGGCGTGCCCTTTGTCCTGATGGCCGAATGCCAGACCATCGGAGGGTATCCGCGTATCGGGACGGTCATTCCCGCCGATCTGCCGATTGCGGCACAGGCCGCGCCCGGCGCGAAACTGCGTTTTCAACGTCTGCCACTGGACGAGGCGGACAGGCTTTGGCAAACCGAAACCCGGCAAATCCAGACCGCCGCGGCGGCCTGCCGTCCTTTGGTCCGCGATCCGGCCCTGATGCCGGATCTGCTGGCTTATCAACTGATCGGCGGTGTGACCGCGGGTCGAGAACTGGAGGATCAATGATGCGTGTCGATCTCAATTCCGATATGGGCGAAAGTTTCGGGCCGTGGGTGATGGGCGATGACAATGCGCTTCTGGATATCGTCACCTCGGCCAATATCGCCTGCGGTTTTCATGCCGGAGACCCTGATGTGATGGCCCGCACCATGAGTCTTGCCCATGCTCGCGGCGTCGGTATCGGCGCCCATCCGGGATTCGCCGATCTGCAGGGATTTGGCCGCCGGCGCATCCGGCTGGGCGCGGAAGAACTGGGAAACATGGTTGCCTATCAGGTCGGCGCGGCCATCGGTATGGCGCGCATGGCGGGCGTGGAGCTGCGGCATCTGAAACTGCACGGGGCGCTGTCGAACATGGCCACGGACGAGCCCGAGCTTGCCCGCATCTGCTATGATGCCGTCCTGAAGGTCGATCCGTCACTGGTCCTTGTCGTGCTGGCCGGTACGGCACTGGAGGCTGCGGCGCGCGATCTGGGCGCGGCATATGCTTCCGAGATTTTCGCGGACCGGGCGTATAACGACGATGCCTCACTGGTCGATCGCGGCCAGCCCGGAGCGGTGCTGCACGATCCGGACGAGGCGGGGAAACGCATGGTCGAGATGATCCGCGAGGGCGCGATCATCACCGGCAGCGGCAAACGCATACCGTGCCGAATCGACACGATTTGCGTCCACGGCGATTCTGCGCAGGCGGTGGCTATGGCCGCAACAGTGAAGAAAACCCTGACCGACGCCGGAATCGAGGTCAAGCGATTTGACTAGGCCGCATTCCGGCCATGAACCGCAACCAGGTCGAAGCCACTCAAATCATGAAGAGTTTACACAAACTTTGCCGATTTAAGCAGAATCTTAAGCGTAATTCTGCTGCACCCCCTTGGTATTATCGCCCAGATCTGCCACATGCCAGACCGCATAGGACAAAGAGTTATAGCCATGACAACCCAGCCCGCCACTGAACCTGAACTCAGCACGGCAACGCTGACTCATTTGCAGCGTCTTGAAGCTGAAAGCATTCACATTATGCGCGAGGTTGTGGCAAATGCCGACAACCCCGTGATGTTATATTCCGTAGGCAAGGATTCCGCCTGTATGCTGCATCTGGCGAAGAAGGCGTTTTATCCGGCCCCTCCGCCTTTCCCGCTGATGCATGTCGACACGACGTGGAAGTTCCGCGCCATGTACGAGTTGCGCGACCGCGCGGCCGAAGATGCCGGGATGAAGCTGATCGTGCATCACAATCCCGAAGCTGTCGAGAAAGGCATCAACCCGTTCGATCACGGCAGCCTGCACACCGATATGTGGAAGACCGACGGTCTGAAACAGGCATTGACCAAGTATAATTTCGACGTCGCTTTCGGCGGCGCCCGTCGCGATGAAGAGAAATCCCGCGCGAAAGAGCGGATCTTCTCGTTCCGCTCGGCCAATCATCGCTGGGACCCGAAGAACCAGCGGCCCGAGCTTTGGCGGCAGTACAACACCCGCAAGGCGAAGGGCGAATCGATCCGGGTCTTCCCGCTGTCGAACTGGACCGAGCTGGACATCTGGCAATATATCCATCTGGAAGGCATCGAGATCGTGCCGCTCTATTTTTCGGAGCCTCGTCCGGTGGTCGAGCGTGACGGATTGCTGATCATGGTGGATGACGACCGTTTCCGGCTGAACGAAGGTGAAGTTCCGCAAATGAAATCGGTGCGCTTCCGGACGCTTGGCTGCTATCCGCTGACCGGCGCGGTTGAATCCGAAGCGAAGACTTTGCCCGAGGTCATTCAGGAAATGCTGCTGACCACCACGTCCGAACGTCAGGGACGCGCGATCGACCACGATAGCGCCGCCTCGATGGAGAAAAAGAAACAAGAGGGGTATTTCTGATGACCCTGGATACCAAAGATCCCGTATACCTCACCGATACACTGATCGCCGAGGATATCGACGCCTATTTGCTGAAGCATCAGCACAAGACCATGCTGCGCTTCATTACCTGCGGCTCGGTCGATGACGGCAAATCGACGCTGATCGGGCGGTTGCTTTACGATAGCAAGATGATCTTCGAGGATCAGCTTGCCAGTCTGGAGAACGACTCGAAAAATGTCGGCACGCAGGCAGGCGAGATCGATTTCGCGCTTCTGGTCGATGGTCTTGCCGCCGAGCGCGAACAGGGCATCACCATTGACGTGGCATATCGCTTCTTCGCCACCGACAAGCGGAAATTCATCGTCGCCGATACGCCCGGCCACGAGCAATATACCCGCAACATGGTGACCGGCGCCTCGACCGCCGATCTGGCCGTGATCCTGATCGATGCGCGTCAGGGTGTGCTGACGCAGACCAAGCGTCACAGCTATCTTGTGAACCAGCTTGGCATCCGTAATGTCGTGCTGGCGATCAACAAGATGGATCTGGTCGATTACTCGGCCGAGCGGTTCTACGAGATCGTCGGCGAATATTCGCATTTCGCCAAGCAGATCGGCATGGAAAGCTTTCTTCCGATCCCGATTTCGGGGCTGAAAGGCGATAATATCGTCACCAAAAGCGAACATATGGCCTGGTTCCAGGGTCCGACCCTGCTGGGCCATCTGGAGCAGGCTCCGATCAGTGATGCGCGCATGCAGGACCATCCGTTCCGCATGGCCGTGCAATGGGTGAACCGTCCCAATCTGGATTTCCGCGGCTTTGCCGGCTTTATCGGCGCGGGTGTGGTGCGTCCGGGCGACGCGATCCGGGTTCTGCCCTCGGGCAAGACCACGCGCGTCAAATCCATCGTCACCTATGACGGCAATCTGGATCAGGCGATTGCCGGACAGTCCGTGACGCTGACCTTCGAAGACGAGATCGACTGTTCACGCGGCGATGTGATCGTGAAATCCGATGAACCCTGCGAGGTCGCCGACCAGTTCGAGGCAACGCTGGTCTGGATGTCCGAAGAGGAAATGCTGCCGGGCCGTCCCTATATCCTCAAGATCGGCACGCAAAGCGTCACCGCGACCGTGACCGAGCCGAAATACGAGGTGAACGTCAACACGCTTGAGCATCTGGCATCGAAGACGCTGGGGTTGAACGCGATCGGCGCGGTCAATATCTCGACCGACCGGGCGATCCCGTTCGAGGCTTATGACAAGAACCCGGATCTTGGCGGCTTCATCCTGATCGACCGCATGACGAATGCCACAGTCGCGGCGGGGATGATCAAATTCGCCCTGCGTCGCAGCCAGAACATCCACTGGCAGGCCGTCGATGTGGACCGTGACGCACATGCTTCGCTCAAGAACCAGAAGGCCGCTGTGGTCTGGTTCACCGGGCTTTCGGGTTCGGGCAAATCGACCATCGCCAATATCGTCGAGAAGAAGCTGCATGCGCTTGGCAAGCACACATTCCTTCTGGATGGCGACAACGTTCGCCACGGTCTGAACCGCGATCTGGGCTTTACCGATGCGGACAGGGTCGAAAACATCCGCCGCGTGGGCGAAGTCTCGCGGCTGATGACCGATGCCGGACTGATCGTGCTGACGGCGTTCATCTCGCCCTTCCGTTCCGAGCGGCGGATGGTCCGGGAACTTCTGACCAATGGCGAGTTCGTCGAGGTCTATGTGGACACGCCGCTTGAAGTCGCCGAGCAGCGCGACGTCAAAGGTCTGTACAAGAAGGCTCGCGCAGGCGAGCTGAAGAACTTTACCGGCATAGACAGTCCCTATGAAGCGCCCGAAACCGCAGAGCTGACCGTCAACACAGTCGAGCTGAGTGCCGAAGAAGCCGCCGAAAAGGTGGTCGATTATATCCTCAAGTCATCGCGCTGACGGATATCGCTTTGTATCATGGAGGCGGACGTTCGCGTCCGCTTCCGATTAGAACAGGTCGCGTTGAACCGGAAACGCCGGTTATTTGCGTCCCGCTACGGCCTGGGGCGCCGCCCCGTCGCCGGCAGGTCTCTCGAACCAGTGGCGCGACCCGCCGGCGACCCCGAGGTATTTGGACAAAGAAGAAGGGGAAGCGATCCGGGAGGCGTGATGCGCTCTGGAGTATGTCTCTGCATTGAATGGACGCGGAATGCGATGCTTTCACTGCCGCCATATCCCCACCCGGAATCAAGGCCCGCCGATGATCATTCCGATAAATCAGCCCGCCTGATCCCTGCCCTTTATCGCGTATTCGGTGGATTTACCGTTGGAAAACGCGACCGGCGCGGTCGCTTGAATTCCGGTCTCAGCGGCAGCAGAAGCCCCAGAACAAAACCCGCCACGGTTCCGCCCAGATGCGCCTGCCATGCGATATTGGGCACAGCGAAAGTCAGGGCGACGTTCAGCCCGCCGATGATCAGCACCGTCCGCCAGATCGGTCGCATCGACATCGCGTTATGAAGACGCCACTTGATTGCCTGACCGATCAACGCACCGGCAAGCCCGAAAATCGCACCGGACGCGCCAACCATCGGCGCCGTCAGTGAAGACATCCAGGCAAATGCCAGGGCAGCGGCAACCTGTGAAACAAGATAGACCAGACCCATCCGCAGGGGACGCATGAAGCGGGCAAGTTCCCTTGCCACCGCGGCAAGGGAAAACATGTTCATCGCCAGATGCATCAATCCGCCATGCAACAGCCCATAGGTCAGGAACATTGCGATGGACTGACCCGGATACAGACCTTTCCCGCTTTGGAAAACCGGCGGCCAGAACGCACCGACCAGATTTGCCATCGCCCGCAACGGCTGATCGAACCCCACAATCGGAGCCAGCCAAAAAGCCGCCTCGATCGCACAGCACGAGACGATCAGCATCCTGATCCACAAAGGCAGGGAAGGGCGGTCGAGTGCCATCAGATGCTTAATCCGCCTTGATCTGGCGAGCCTCGTCGATCAGCATGATCGGGATGCCCGCATGGATCGGAAATGCCAGCCCCGCGGCTTTCGACACAAGTTCCTGCCGGTCGCGGTCGTAATGCAGCGCCGTATGGGTCACTGGACATACAAGGGCCTCCAGCATGTGGCGGTCGAATTCGGGGCACGCTTTATCTGTCATTGCAAAGGCTCGTCACTTTCGCCGCAACGAAGGGCATAGTCGATCAGCCCCTCAAGAAGTTCCCGGCGCTCGGTCAGGGTTCGGGTTTCAAGCAAAGCCTGCTTTTCGCCCGGTGAAAAGGGCAACAGCATTGAAAATGCGTTGATCAGGACTTCGTCGGCAGCTTTCCCCGCCTCTTTCAGATCGGTCGAAAGCTGGCGCAACTCGGCATAACGGCACAGCCTGTCCAGTAAAGCCGGGCGGTCAAGGTCGGGATCGAATTCCGGCCCGCCAAGATCCCGCGCGAATTCCGCCCAATCTATCTGCGCTTGCTGATATGGGGCGAAACCTTCCTCGATCCCGGTCAGGCGGAATCGCGAGACGGCACGCAATGTTATCATCATCCGCCCGTCGTCGCTTTCAGAGAAGGCGACAAGCCGTCCCGCGCAACCGATATCGGCCAGCCCGCCGTCAACGGGTTGGATCATACCGATCAGCCGGTGATCGGTTTTCAGCGTGTCGTCAAGCATCTGAAGATAACGGGGCTCAAAAACATGCAATGGCAGTTTGGCGCGAGGCAGCATGACCGCTTCGGCCAGCGGAAACAGCGCGATCCGCGAGGGCAGATCGAACCGGAAAGCCATCACGCGAAGATCAGCGAGGAAAGCCGGCGGCGGCCCTTCTGGCCAATCGGATCATTCGGCTTGAGGCTTTCGAAAATCGTCAGAAGCTGCGCCTTGGCCGCACCATCATTCCATTCGCGGTCGCGGCGGAAACTGTCCAGAAGCGTATCCACCGCCTCTTCGACCTGACCGGCAGCATGAAGCGCCCTGGCATATTCCAACCGCGCTTCCTGATCGTCGGGATTCGCCTCGACACGCGCCTGCAGATCACCGATAGGACCGGCATCCTCGGCTTGCTGGGCCAGTTGCAGTTGTGCCTTCGCGGCCTCGACCGGTGCGGATTCGGCAATTCCGGCAGGCACCTGCTGCAATGTCGAAGCGGCAGCCGCCGCGTCTCCGGCTGCCAGATGCGCGCGGATCAGGCCGCCCCAGGCCTCGGCATTCTCGGGCTCTTCGCCGATAATGGCGGCAAAGGTTTCGATCGCGTCACCTGCCGCGCCTTCGTCAAGCATCGACTCGGCTGCGGCAAGTGCCTCGGACAAACCGCCGTCGTCACCGGGAAGCGCTGCCAACTTATCCACGAATTGCTTGATCTGGCTTTGCGGAACCGCGCCCTGAAAGGCATCCACGGGGCGGCCCTGAAAGAAGGCATAGACGGTTGGAACGGATTGCACGCGCAATTGCGAGGCAATCATCTGGTTTTCGTCGATATTGACCTTGGCCATGCGGACCCGGCCTTTGTGCCGCGCCACTTCGGCCTCGAGCTGTGGGCCAAGCGTCTTGCACGGGCCGCACCACGGCGCCCAGAAATCCACGACGACCGGAACTTCCATGGATTTCTCGACAACTTCGGCCATGAAATCGGCTTCGGTCACGTCGCGGATGAATTCACCAGTCTGTGGCGCGTTATCGGCGCCATCGAACAGCATGGTCATTTTGCCCCCAATCGGCTGAGATCAACGGTTGCCCGCAATATGGGGCGCGAGACGCCCGAACGAAAGGGCAGATCCGCGCAAAACCGGGTCAGCGGCCTGTTCATCAGAAAATCGGGTCCAGTGCAAATGGATCAGGCGATGCGCTGGTCGCAATCGTCCGGCCCGGCCCGCCAAGAGTGGCGATCTGCCCGGCAAGCTGGCCGATCGCCTGCGACATCGCGCGCGCGATCGCGGCGGGCTGATTTCCTTGCAGCGGAACGGAAATATCGAAGCTGCGGGCATGATTCGTGCCGCCGCTGGATTGATCCGACACGAAATAACGCCCGCTCAGGCGATAGATCCCATCGGCCTGCGCAAGCGCCTTTTCGACCCGGACGACAAGCTCGCGCTGCGGAGGCTCGGCCAGAGGCCAGGGCTCGCCGATGACTGTCGCGCCCGAGATGTCCGAGATTTCCCGCGCAAGGGCAAGGGTGAAGGCGCGCTGGGGATTGTCCGCCCAGAGATTGTCGGGGTTCGAACGGATTGCGCCATCTTCGGTCTGCCACATCACTTCTTGATCAGAGGCATATTCAGGCAGCGACACATCCTTGAGCTCTGCGGATCCCAGACGGTTCGGCACCTGTCCGGATCCGGAAGGGGGATCGATCAGGAATCTGCCGGTCTTCTCTGGATTCGAACAGGCGGTCAGCGTCAGCAGCATGCCCAGCAGCAGGGCGGAAATACGCACCGGGTGAAACTTCGTATTCATGTCATCGTCCCAGAATGAAGGCGCGCGGATTACGTTCGATCATGCGGGCCAGAGAGCCAAATGATTCCGTCGCCCGGCGCAATTCGCGCAGCATGTTGATGGCCTCGGTATTGAATGCCGAACGGTTGCCATATGCCGCAAGAACCGCATCGGCACGCGCCGCGGTGGCTTGCAGACGTTGGATCAGTTCGGGCAGATCCTGAACGGCTTTCGCGATTTCGTCGGCGGCGACACTTGCCGAATTCAACGCGCTGTTCAGGCTTTCGGTGGCATTGCCGTCCCGCAGGTCGTTCAGCAGCCCCGCGGCGGCTTCAAGCGTATTGGACAGATTGCGCGGCAATGCTTCGGCATCCTCGCTGCCAAGCATCGCCCGGAGATCCGCCAATATGCCCTCTGCCTGAGTGCCGATGGCCGCGAAATCCACCTCGTTGATCTTCGCGGCAATCTGATCGATTTCTTCCACCATTGCAGGGACTTCGTCAGCAGCCTCCTGGACGGATATGAAGGCCGCGGTTGCCTCGTCGACCATGGTGCCCATATTCTTTGCCGCGCCGCTTTCACGAAGCTCTTTCGTGATCGTCGTGACATCGATCAGGGCCGTCTGTGCCTCGTCAATGGTTTTGCGCAGAGTTTCGGGAATTGCCCTCGTATCCGGTGCGCTGGCGATTGCGGTGATGCTGTCCATCATGTCGGTCGCGGATACCAGCACCTGTTCGATCGGCAGATCACCGATACGGTTCATGAATCCTTCGGCGGTTTGCGTGAAGTTGGACAGATCTCCCTCGACCGCAGGAACGATCGGGTAGGGTTTGGCGTCCATATCGATCTCGGCCGCGGGTGCGGTCGGAATATTGACCAGCTCGATCATCAGGGCACTGCCGAAGAAGCCGGTGCTGGCAACCCGGGCGCGAAGGCCCGACTGAACCGAATCCTGCAGGAATTCAAGCGCATCCTCGGGCGTCGCATCGGTATCCAGCCCCAGCCTGCTGGGCGAAACCGCGATCGTTACCCTTTGCAGAGTGACCGGCGGCATATCCTCGTTATCCGGCTCTTGCACGAAAACGGAAATATTGGTGACCGTGCCGACTTTGAGCCCGAAGAACTGAACGTCCGAGCCTTTGGAAAGACCGGAAACGGAATTATCCACCAGCACATTCAGATGAAGCTGTTCGGACTGATCCTCGATGAACATGTTGCTTCTGGCGGTGTCTTCATCGGGGTAGACGGTAAAGACCTGCCCCGTCTCGACCTGCCTGCCACCAGAGGCTAGCGTGTCAAAGGCAACGCCGCCCTGCAGCAGTGACGCAAGAGAGTTAACATTGAACGATACCCCGCTCGTGCCCAGGGAAAGCGAGAAACCCGACGTATCCCAGAAGGTTGTCGCAGTCGTCAGACGCTTGTCATGCGGTGCCTCGACAAAGGCATTGGCAACCACCATGTCCGAGCCATCCTCGGCCAGGCGGATATTGTCCATCTGGCCGACCTGAACCCCGTGATACAGGATCGGCGCACCCTCCGAGATCCCATCGGCATTTGTCATTCGCAGAACGATCCAGCTTCCCTCGGCATCGCTGCGGACCAGCGGAGGGCGTTCGAGTCCGGTGAAATGCGTTTCCCGGGTAGAAACCTCGGAATCCCAGTAACCCTCGATGAACGCCCCCGACAGCACGGTATCAAGCCGGGTAACCCCTTGAGCCGTCACCTGAGGGCGGACGATCCAGAAACTGGCCTGATCGTCGATATATTGCGCCACATCGGAATCGATACGGATCTGAACGCTGACCTTGGAAAGATCCGGTGTGAACCTGACCGATTCAACCTGTCCAACGGTAATCTCGCGGAAGCGCAAGGCGGTTTCCCCGGGCGTGATGCCGGTCGCATCGGCAAACTCAACCTCGATCAGGGCACCACGATTGGCATAGGAATTCCATGCAACGCCAAGCGTCACGACCAGCGCCAGAATTGGCACCAGCCATACGATATTGACACCGGCCTGCGCTGCCCGTGCCGCAGTTTTACGCACCGGGCTTGCCGGTTTGATCGGACCTTGGGTATCGCTCATTCTGCCCGTGTTTCCTGCACATCTTTACCGTCACTCCGGCTGCGGAGGGGAAGCCCCCGCCAGATCAGCCTTGGATCGAAACTTTGCGCAGAAAGCATCGTAAAAGCAACTGACAAGGCAAAAGAAACCGCCGCCGGTCCCGGATGAATCGACGCGACGAAGCCCAATTGCACCAGTGCCGAAAGGATCGCCACCACGAACACATCGATCATGGACCAGCGTCCGATGAATTCGACAACTTCATATACTTTCAGCCTGACATGCGCCTGTTCGACAGTCGCGGGACGACCGGCAACAAGCGCCAGCCAGGAAATGGCCACGAATTTGGCAATCGGCACCACGACCGAGGCCACGAATACGATGGCCGCGATATCGTAGCTACCATGATGGATCAGTTCCACCACGCCCTCCAGAATCGTCGCCTCGGAGCTGCCCTGGAGGCCCGCAAAGGTCTGCGTGCTCATCATCGGAAAGACATTCGCGGGAATATAGGTGATGATCCCCGCTGCCAGCCACGCCCAGACAAACTGAAGCCGCCTGCGATCGGGCGGAGTAAGTGTTTCACCGCAACGCTCGCATCTGGCGTGATCCGTGGGCCAGACCCGCCCGCAGCTATGGCACCCGATCAGACCTGCCCGATGTGCCGTCAGCACCGGACGGGCATCATGGTTGTTTGAGGTTTCGCCATTCATGTGGATATGCCGGGTTTTGGCGTTTCAGCCATTTCCCGGCCATCCGTCTTCACGCCGCTGTCTTCGATCGCGTCCCAGATGGTAGTCTGACACATGAAACCCCGCGACGCGATATTGACAAAGATCAACGCACAGAATGCCCAGAAGGCCGGACCAAGATGTACGCTGGCCAAACCGGCAACCTTGACCAGGGCGACCGAGGTACCGATGACGAAAATCTCGGCCATCGACCACGGGCGCAGATGCTCCGACAGGCGAAAAGCCGTGGCAGCATGACGACGGGCAGGACGGCCCTGTGCCAGTGGAACCAGCGTATAAAGCAGCAGGAACGAACGCAGCACCGGCAATCCGACAATCATCAGCAGAACCGCCAGCACCAGCGGCAGCAACACGCCATCGGCAAAGGAAAGCGCCACACCGAAAAGCGAGGTCGCATTGCCGAAACCCATCCGCGAGATTTCCAGAAAGGGAAAGAACATCGCGCCGACCATCAGAACCATCGTCGTAAAGGCCAAAGCGATAAGCTGAAGGAACGCGCCGCCGCGTGGATTGGCAAGAACCGTTCCGCAGCGAATGCAGCGGGCCGTTTCACCGGCGATAAGTTCTTCTTCGATATGAAGCGCATCGCAGCGAGGACAGGCCATCAGCCCCTCGCCGGTTTCAAGATTATAGCCACGTTCGCCATTTGTATCCATGCCTACAAGATAGACCGGCAGCGGGCAGGCGCAAGCAGGCAAGCTTACTCAAAGCGCAATTGATCGCGTAAGCCGAGCAGGCAAAGCGCAGGATCTTCTGCCGGAAAGCAGCGTCTGGCTATTTCAGGGTGCGGAATATGACTTCATACGACAGGAAACATTGCGGTTAATGTTTCGCGCCTTCGCGTGCCGCTGATGTCAGCACGATATTGGTGTTGTCGGGCAATTGGTCTGGCTTGGGCAATTCGATCCGGAAGGGCAGCCGCATGACAAAGGTGTCTCCGTCTTCGCCGAAAACCGGTTCACCCTGCAACTGTGTGGCGAATGCCTCGATCAACTGACTGCCCAGCCCTGTTCCCTCGGCTTCGTTTTCGCGTTGACCTATCGAATTCACGATTTCCAGAACACCGTTTGAACCACCGTCACTGGTAAGACCGACGCGCACCCATGCCTGACTGTCGTCGTCTGGTTTTCCGGCGTATTTCAAAGCATTGGTAAAGGCTTCAGTCGCAAGCAGCGACAACGGAACAGCCTGATCCGGCAGCAGCGTTACCGGTTCGAGTTCGGTTTCAACCCTGAGATTCGAACCGGGCTCAAGCGATACATTCACCATCTGGTTGATGATATCGCCCAGCAGGCGGTCGGCCTCTACCGCGTCGAGATGCTCGGCCTGATAGAGGTTCCGGTAGATCGTGGCCAGCGCTGCCACCCGGTCCTGAACCGAGCGTAAAACCCGTTTGGCATCGTTATCCGCGATCATCCGGCTTTGCATGTTGATGATCGACCCGATGAGCTGAAGATTGTTCTTCACCCGGTGATGCAGTTCTTTCAGAAGCACCGTCTTTTCGGCCACTGCCTGCTCCATCGCTTCTTCGTCGCGAATCAGGATTCGGGCCATATTATGAAATGTCTGGCTGACATCGGCGATCTCGGTTGGCGCCTCTGTCAGAACACGCGGCGCCTGATGCCGGCTGCCAATTGCAAAGCGGCGCATCTGGCCACGCAATTCGCTGATATGGCGCAGGACCAGACGGAAAACCGCGAAATAAGCCACCGCCAATGAGATCAGCCAAAGGATGATGGGAAGTACCACCGCGCCAAACCGCGAAAGCTGCAGGAACCCGATACCGGCAATCTTCGGACTCCAGCTTCCCAATGCGTATACAAGGCCAGGCACAACCGGAACGACGGTGAAGACCCGCGATTCACCGGTATTTGAATAATCGCGGAACGTTGTCTCTGTCCGTGACAGAAGGCTGACCAGCTTAACGCCCTGCGGAAGGATATCCGTCGCGTTATCTCCTTCGCCACGATCAGCGGTCAGGATTTCTCCGCGATGATTGAAGGTTGCGATCCTTGCGCCTTCGGTACCGAAACCGATCGAATGGGTCGAACGCAGCAATTCATGCGTCAGGCCGACAGAGACATATCCCAACAGGTCCCGATCGCGATATAGCGGCTGCATCACCAGCACCATCGAGCGCTCGGAGCCGAATGCGTCATCTACCGAAGTGACCAACGTGCCCGGTTCGGCGATGAATTTCTCGTAGGCCGGGGATTTGCGCATATCCATGACCTCGGCCATGCCCGAACGCGAATGGCAAGTGCTGAGACCATTCATGGGCACAAAGCCGACATAAATATAGGTCGCGCTTCGTTCGATGAAATTCTGCATAAGATCCGCGCAGCCGCGCTTTTGATCAAGCGCATCCAGAACCGCCGGACCCAGAGCATCCGCCGATCCCAATGCGCTTTGCAGCAAGGCCCGTTCCCCCGCCGCGGCCGAGGCGGTGCGGCCCAGCAATGCGATCTCTGCGCTGCGATCGGCCTCTTGCGAAAGATTCAGGTTCTGGACCAGCGACATCAGCCCGACGGGGAGGATCGCAACCGAAAGCAATGTGCCAAGCCGGAAGCCCAGCCGCTTGGTGAAACTCAACCGTTCGGTCAGACGCTGAAGTAACACCTACAGACCGATTTAGCGGCGGACAGGATGATTCGGCGCCATGACGGCAAGAGTGACCTGATCATTCATGTTCAACTCTTCGTTCTCTCCCAGATGCAGAAGTTCCGCCAGTTTACGCCGACCGCGATTGGCGCGGGACTTCACGGTTCCGATAGCCACGCCAGTCATATCGGCGACTTCTTCATAAGAGAAACCCGATGCGCCAACCAGAATCAATGCCTCTCGTTGTTCATCGGGCAGTTGTTCGAACGCGGCGCGGAAATCCCGCAGGGCAAGGCGCCCGTCATGATCCGGGCGGGTCGAGAGCCGGGCGGCATAAAGTCCGTCGCTATCACTGACTTCCCGCTTGGTCTTGCGCCGGGCCGAATAGAACGTGTTGCGCAGAATTGTGAACAGCCAGGCCCGCAAATTCGTACCGGCTTGAAATTTATCCATATTTGTCCACGCTTTGACGATGGTGTCCTGCACCAGGTCATCGGCGGACGCACTTTCGCGGGTAAGCGAAAGGGCAAATGCCCTTAGCGCCGGAAGATGGCTGACCAGTTCGTCGCGCGGATCGGACTGGGCGGAAGCATCGCTGTGCTCACCGCCGGATTTGTCGGCAGGTGCCATATGTTACTCCTGCTCGCGCAGTTTTTGCAGCAATTCCAGAAATCGGTCCGGGATCTGTTCGGTGCTGTCCTCTTCATACACCCGCCTCAGGTTTTCATCGATCTGTTTCTCGATCGCATCCCTAGGGTCATTTTCTCGCTTAGGTGTCATCTTTCGTCAGCCCCGGTAATCTTGTGCGCCCCCCTTCCAACCTGTAGGAATAGGAAATGGTTCCGCCCAACATGCGAAAATCGAGGATAGACTGCAATGTCCGCTGAAAAACTGGCTCAATCCGTGGGACGCGAACTCCCGTATCTGCGCCGCTATGCGCGTGCGCTGACCGGCAGTCAGCACGCGGGCGACAATTATGCTGCCGCAACGCTGGAGGCGATCCTGACGGATCGATCGATCATGGAGGGCGAGACCGAGATCCGAATCGGCCTTTTCCGCGCCTTTCATGCAATATGGCAAAGCTCCGGCGAGCCGGTGGATGACGCCGGGGCCACGATTCGCGAGAAGGCCGCACAGGCACGGCTGCGCAAGCTGACGCCGAATTCCCGCGAAGCCCTGCTTTTGCGGACGATCGAAGAACTGCGCTACGACCAGATCGCCCGGGTCATGGATATCAGTCAGCCCGAAGCTGAAGAACTGGTCGGGATCGCATTGAATGAAATGAGCGGCGCGGTCGCCGGCCGGGTCATGGTGATCGAGGATGAGACGATCATCGCCATGGATCTCAGGGGTATCGCGCAGGCAATGGGCCACGAGGTAACGGGCATCGCCCGCACGCATTCCGCCGCGCTTGAGCTGGCCGGTAAAGAGCGTCCCGATCTTATCCTGGCGGATATCCAGCTTGCGGATGGCTCTTCCGGGATAGACGCCGTGAACGACCTGCTGAACAATCTGGGGGATCTGCCGGTGATCTTCATCACCGCCTTCCCGGATCGGTTGCTGACCGGCGACAGACCCGAGCCGGCCTTCCTGATCCCGAAACCCTATACCGAGGAACAGGTACGTTCGGCCGTGTCCCAAGCAATGTTCTTTGCCACGACAGAAGGTCTGGCGGTCTAGGCAGGGCTATCAGTATCAGAACGGTGTGATCGGAAGAACCGGCCGCCTTATTGTTCGGCTGGCGTCTTGCGGTGCCGTTTCTTCTGCGCAAGCTCGATATTGATGACAGCGCCCAGCAGCACGGAAAATCCCGCCAGATAGAACCACATAAGCAATGCGACAACGGTCCCGATCGAGCCATAGATACGGTTATAGCTGTTGAAACTGCCCAGATAGGCCGAAAATCCGATTGAGGCCGCCGACCACAGGAGCGTTGCGAACAAGCCGCCCCATGTCAGCAAAGGCGGACGCTGCGCACCGACATTCGGTCCGTAGCGATAAAGGATTCCGATTCCGATATTGACCAGAACGAACATTCCTGCCCATGGCAAGGCGGTCAGCAGCGCTGCCCTTATCGGTGCTATGACCATGAATTTGAGCAATATCGGAACAACGACAATGGTCGCCATCCCGGCTAAAGAAATCCCCACCATTGCCAAGGTCAGCACATATGCGCGGATAAATCCGACCAATGTCGAACGACTGCGCGCGCCATGCGCCGCATTCAACCCCCGGATAAGGGCATCGACTCCGGCACGCGCGGATACGGTGGCAATCACGAAGGAAATGACAGAGGTCCATCCGATGGTGGTCCGTCCTCCTGCCGTAAGCGATCTGATCTGGGTATCTATGATGCCGGCCGCGTCCTCGGGCAGGAATTCATGCGCGACATTGACATATGTCATGATGACGTTGGGCTCGAACCACAGGCTCCATAACGCGATGATTGCCGCAAGGCCGGGAAAAACCGCGAACATGGCATAGAATGCGACACCTGCTGCGATAAGAGCCATATGGCTTTCGTCCATACGCTCGAAAACAGCCTGCCAGAATGACCAAAACCGTTTAATCAGAACCAGCATCGGTTCTCCTTGACACGATTACGGACTTGTCCTGGTTGGACATGTCCGTAGCTAGACAGAATAGCGCGACCAGATTGAATCGTCACCCAGCCGGGTCAGAAACTCTGCATGGGCGGCCGCCTCTTCCCTGGTCAGCCGGGAAGGCAATGGAACCGGCCTTGCCCTGGCCTTCTGTGAACCGGGTGTGTCTGCCATATTGGAAACCCGGCTTTCCGCGGGCTGATCCAGCACGAGATCGGGCTGCCGTCCGCCGATAAGCTCCAGATAGACCTCTGCCAGAAGTTCCGAGTCAAGCAGTGCCCCGTGCAGCTCGCGGTTTGAGTTATCAACGCCGAAACGTCTGCAAAGCGCGTCCAGAGACGCCGGAGAGCCGGGAAATTTCTCGCGCGCGACGGCAAGCGTATCAAGCGCGCGATTCCATGGCAGGGCGGGGTGGCCGGCACGTTTCAGCTCTGCGTTCAGGAATTTCATGTCGAAACTGGCGTTATGGATCACCAGCTTGGAATCCTGACCTATAAAATCAAGGAAGCCCTGAGCAATTTCCGAAAATTTCGGTTTGTCGCGCAGGAAATCGTCGCCAAGACCGTGAACCTCGAATGCTTCGGTCGGCATGGAGCGTTCCGGATTGATATATACGTGGAATGTATTGCCGGTAGGCAGGTGATTAAGCAATTCAAGCGCACCGATCTCGACGATGCGGTCATCCTTTTCGGCATCGAAGCCGGTGGTTTCCGTATCCATGACGATTTCACGCATTCGCAAGAATCTCCTTGCAGATTCGTTCAACAGCGGCGCGCGCGGTTTCCAGATCATCCGTAGGGATCACCCAATCGGCTCGGTCGCGCTTTTCACTATCGGGCATCTGGCGGGACAGAATCATCCTGAAATGATCCTCGGACATGCCGGGCCGGGACAATACCCGGGCTTTCTGCGTATCGGCATCGGTGGAAACAACTGCCACGCCATCGAAGGAATGATCTGAGGATTTTTCGAAAAGCAAGGGAATATCAAGAATTATCAGATCGCTATCCGAATTTCTCTTTACGAAATCCGCGCGATCCTGAGCGACTAACGGATGAACGAGGGATTCCAGCTTTTCGATCAGGCTCGGGTCTGTCTTCAGGGCGAGTTTCAACGCCTCGCGATCTATCGCATCGTTTTTCAAAGCATCCGGCACCAGCTCCGAAATCGGAGCAACAGCTGCCCCACCCTGCGCGTAAAGGCGATGCACAGCCCCGTCCGCATCCCAGACGGGATGGCCAAGATCGCGAAACATCTGAGCTGTGGTGGATTTTCCCATTCCGATACTGCCGGTCAACCCAAGCTTGTACGTCATTCAAGCACGACCCGGCGGGTTTCATCGTCTATGGCAGGGCGTTGACCAAACCATCTTTCAAACCCGGGCGCCGCCTGATGCAGAAGCATTCCCAACCCGTCGACGACCCGACAGCCGCGCGCCTGAGCATCGATCAGAAACTGCGTCATCAGCGGCGTATATACAAGATCGGTTACCAAGGCGTCAGGGGACAGCGCATCCAGCGGAATCCTGAGTGGCTGCTTGTCCTGCATTCCGAGAGAACTGGCATTGACGACAGTCACCGCGCCTTCAAGCATATTTCCGGCCTGCGCCCAATCATAGACGATCAGGCGCGCACCAAACTCTGCGCGAATTTGTTCGGCTCGGACCCGGGTGCGATTGGTGATCCGGATCTCCTTGACCCCGCTGTCCAGCAGCGATGCAACAACCGCCCGCGCAGCACCGCCCGCGCCAATGACCGCGGCGGGACTGTTATCCGCATCCCAGTCGGGCGCCGCTTGCCGCAAATTGGCGATGAATCCATAACCATCTGTGTTATCGGCATGAATTTTTCCGTCAGGGCGGAAAATGAGGGTGTTTGCAGCGCCGATCAATGCCGCACGATCGGTAACGACATCGGCGAGCGTCAGAACGGCCTCTTTATGCGGGATGGTGACATTAATTCCAACGAAACCAAGGTGCGGCAGCGCGCGAAGCACTTCGGCAAGGTTTTCGGGCTTAACAGGCATGGGAATGTAATGTCCGTCGATAGAATAGCGCTTCAGCCAGTAGCCATGCAGCTTCGGCGAACGCGAATGCATGATCGGCTGCCCGATCACTCCGGCCAATGGCGCGGGCCGTGACTGGCTTTCTGGCGAATCTTCGGTCATCACAACAATAAGTTATCTCATCTTTCAGGCTCTGAGTAGAGTAGGGTACATGCCCACCGCAATAAAAGAGCGGATATGCAGGACGGGCGGTCATTGTGGCACTTCAGACTCACCCAAGTGGATGAAACACTGGATATCTCTGGGGACATTCTGCGGATAATCTACCAGCTTGGCGCTTATAGCTGAAACTCACTGTGAACATAAGGTAAACGGAGACCGATTATCCACAAGTGGATCGCAGGAAGCCGGTATCATTTCCGTTGTGGACTAGTGACATGACCCAGATCTTGCCGATCACTTATTAAAATTATTAATTTATTGAAATATAAAGATATTATACGTATAGCATCTGTTCCCATGACGCTACACTCATCCATCCTTACTGGGGATGCCGTTGTGGATAAGTCGCTAATCCAGTTTTCCTCAGGCCCTATAACAACAACATTTCTTTTCTTCTTTATTTTATTTAGAGCAGTCCCAACGGGAGAGATTTCATGACCGGATTGCTTGCCTTGATCTATCTGTATGTGAAAGCATTCCATGTGATGGCTGTCATGTCATGGATGGCCGGTCTGTTTTATCTTCCACGCCTGTTTGTTTACCATGTTGAGCGAGGGGCAAAGGCGGATGAGCCTGCAGCAAGTCTTTTGATCATGGAAGACAAGTTGCTGCGCCTGATCATGCGGCCTGCGATGATTGCGACATGGGTCAGTGGCTTAATTCTGGTTCTTACCCCCGGGGTGGTTGACTGGTCGATGAGCTGGCCCTGGGTCAAGGCCGGATGTGTTTTGATCATGACCTGGTTTCATGGCTGGTGTGCGGGACAGCGACGAGCATTGGCGCAAGGCATATGGCTGAGCGGAAAACGATATCGTTTGATGAACGAGGTTCCGACTTTGCTGATGATTGTGATCGTTTTGTCAGTTATCCTTAAATACTGACGCTAAGATTGACTCGTTCGTCTTTACAGCCTATTTGATGCTGGAACCCGGCCGTCCGGTACGGGAATCTCCATGATATTGATGTTTTCGCCAGCCGCCGCTGGCATCGATGAGGTTACATAATGAGCGACGAACGCCTGAATCTGTCCGATCTCAAGGCCAAGAGTCCTGCGGATCTGCTGGCTATGGCAGAGGAATGGGAAATCGAGAACGCCTCGACGATGCGCAAGGGCGAGATGATGTTCTCGATCCTGAAAGAACACGCTGATGAGGGGTGGGATATCGGTGGCGAGGGAGTTCTTGAAGTCGTTCAGGACGGGTTTGGATTCCTGAGATCTACCGAAGCGAACTATCTTCCCGGGCCTGACGATATCTATGTCAGCCCGGATATGATCCGGCAGTATTCGCTTAGAACTGGCGATACGGTTGAGGGCGTGATCCGGGCGCCGGGTGAAAACGAGCGCTATTTTGCGTTGACGAAGGTGGAACGGATCAATTTCGAGGATCCGGAGAAGGCGCGGCATAAGGTCGCGTTCGATAACCTGACGCCGCTATACCCGAATGCGCGGCTTAACATGGAAATCGATGATCCGACCAGCAAGGATCGTAGCGCCCGTATCATCGATCTGGTTGCCCCGATCGGGAAGGGTCAGCGTTCACTTATCGTGGCCCCTCCGCGCACAGGTAAGACAGTGTTATTGCAGAATATTGCGCATTCGATCGAGCGTAATCATCCGGAATGCTATCTGATTGTCCTGTTGATCGATGAACGCCCGGAAGAAGTAACCGACATGCAGCGAAGCGTGCGCGGCGAAGTGATTGCTTCGACATTCGATGAACCGGCGAGCCGGCATGTCGCCGTGAGCGAGATGGTCATCGAGAAAGCCAAGCGTCTTGTTGAGCATAAACGAGATGTTGTTATTCTTTTGGATTCAATCACTAGACTTGGTAGGGCTTATAATACCACTGTTCCCAGTTCGGGGAAAGTCCTGACTGGTGGTGTCGATGCGAATGCGTTGCAGAGGCCTAAGCGTTTCTTTGGCGCGGCGCGGAATATCGAGGAAGGCGGTTCGTTGACGATTATCGCGACAGCCCTGATCGATACCGGTTCGCGTATGGATGAAGTGATCTTCGAGGAATTCAAGGGCACGGGTAACAGCGAGATCGTGCTTGACCGGAAAGTTGCCGATAAAAGGGTCTTCCCGGCTATGGATATCCTTAAATCTGGAACCCGAAAAGAAGAATTGCTGGTGGAAGCGCGCGATTTACAGAAAACCTATCTGCTGCGTCGTATCTTGAACCCGATGGGAACGACGGATGCGGTCGAATTTCTGATTTCAAAGTTGAAGCAAACGAAGACAAATGCCGAATTTTTCGATTCGATGAACGCCTGACGAGGACGTCATGGATTTGATTTTTGCCGAGGCCACCTCTCCTGGACGGGGGGGTGTTTCGGTTATTCGTCTTAGTGGAGACAATGCGCGCGCAGCAGCAGAGAAGCTTACCGGGCCGTTGACGCGACCACGGTATGCCGAATTGCGTGATATTCGAGATGATGATGAAATCCTAGATCATGCGCTTGTGCTTTGGTTTGAAGAAGGGAATAGCTTCACTGGGGAAGAGGTCGTCGAACTTCATCTTCATGGTGCTCCGGTTATTGTAAAGCGGATCTCACGCGTGCTGTTGGAGATGGGGCTGCGTTGGGCGGAAGCCGGTGAATTTACAAAACGGGCATTCCTTAATAACCGCATGGATCTTGCTGAAGTTGAAGGTCTGGGAGATCTTCTGGAAGCGGAAACCGAAGTGCAGCGACAACTTGCTGCTCGTGTCGCCAGCGGTGAGCTGAGCAAGAAGACGGAAGCCTGGCGAGGGTCGCTTATTCGAGCCGGAGCTCTTGTCGAGGCGAGCGTTGACTTTGCTGATGAAGAAGTTCCTGAGCATGTTCCCTTGGAGGTATATGAAATCCTATCGCAGTTGAAGGACGACCTGGATAGTGAGATAAATGGGTTTTCTGCAACGGAGCGATTGAGAAAAGGTCTTGAAGTTGCAGTTATCGGTCCACCTAATGCTGGAAAGTCCAGCCTGATCAATCGAATAGCCCGCCGGGATATTGCGCTGGTTTCGGATATCGAAGGTACCACAAGGGATATTATCGAAGTCCGATTGGATCTTTACGGGCTGGCGGTCACAATCCTGGACACGGCGGGGCTACGTGAATCCGTAGATGAAATCGAAAAAATGGGAGTCGGCCTTGCGAAAGAGCGTGCGATGGCTGCTGATTTACGTCTTCATCTATCGGAGAACGGAGATATTGTTTCCGATTTATGGAAAAATGGCGATATCTCAGTCAGGACAAAATCGGATCTGGGTGGAAGTATAACTGGCGACGTTGCCGTTTCGTCTTCTACGGGTGACGGAATAGATGCGTTGCTTTTACGTCTATATGATAAGTTGTCTTTAATGATTGTTGGCGCCCGTACCATTAGTCATGAGAGGCAGTTGGTGGCGTTGGTTGATGCAAGTGCGTGTCTTTCAGATATAGAAGGGCTGCCGCCGGAGCTGTTAGCCGAATCTATAAGAGCAGCGGCAACATCTCTGGATAGATTACTTGGCAGAATCGGTGCAGAAGAGTATCTGGGAGTGATCTTTAGCTCGTTTTGTATTGGGAAGTGAAATGGTGTTTCACGTGAAACATTTCGATGTGATAGTAATCGGAGGCGGACATGCCGGTACCGAGGCAGCCGCGGCTGCAGCGCGAATGGGGTCACGAACCGCGCTGATTACCATGCAGGAAGTTGATATCGGCGCACTTTCCTGTAATCCTGCTATCGGTGGGCTGGGAAAAGGCCACTTGGTCCGTGAGATTGATGCGCTGGACGGGCTTATGGGACGTGTTGCTGATTGCGCAGGTATCCAGTTCCGTCTTCTTAATAGACGTAAGGGGCCGGCGGTTCAGGGGCCTCGTGCACAAATGGACAGGGCGGCATATCGAACGCATGCGTTAACTTATTTGCGCGGTATACCCGGGTTGGAACTGCTGTTCGGTGAGGTTGCTGCATTCACCGGTGATTCAAACCGGATAGACGGTGTAGAACTTGCGGATGGTACTCGCTTAAGTGCCACTGCTGTTGTCCTTACTACCGGTACATTCCTTAACGGAGTTATCCACATCGGAGATGTAAGTCGGAAAGCAGGTCGCTGGGGTGATAATGCTTCAAACAGGCTTGCCGATTCGCTTTACGGTTTAAATCTTCCGATGGGGCGCCTAAAGACCGGAACGCCGCCGCGCCTTGATGGCCGCACAATAGATTGGGACCAGTTGGGGAAACAGCCGGGAGATGAGAGCCCGGTCATGTTTTCGTATCTTTCAAAGGCGCCTTCTCTGCGTCAGATATCTTGCGCAATTACGCATACGAACGCTCATACGCATGATATTATTGATAAAAATCTCAATCGTTCAGCGATGTATGGTGGGCATATCTCGGGAAAGGGTCCGCGATATTGTCCATCGATTGAAGATAAGATTGTGCGATTTTCGGATAAAAGTTCTCATCAGATTTTCCTTGAGCCCGAAGGGCTCGAAGATACCACAGTATATCCGAATGGTATCTCAACATCGTTACCAGAAGATGTTCAGACGGCGTATGTGCATACGATAAAGGGCCTTGAAAATGCAGTTATCACTCAACCTGGATATGCGGTTGAATATGATTATGTCGATCCAAGAGCGTTAGATTTCAGCCTGAAAGTCAAATCCATTGAGGGTTTGTATTTTGCTGGCCAGATTAACGGTACCACTGGATACGAAGAAGCCGGTGCGCAAGGAATGGTTGCTGGCCTTAACGCGGCTCGCTTTGCTTCGAATAACGCTCCGGTAATTTTCAGTCGAACAGACAGTTATATTGGCGTGATGATCGATGATCTGGTTACTCGCGGAGTAAGCGAACCATATCGCATGTTTACGTCCAGGGCAGAATTTCGCCTGACTCTACGTGCCGACAATGCGGATCAGCGACTGACACCACTTGGCATAGAAATCGGCTGCGTTGGAGCAGAGCGGCGTGGAAGATATGAAGCTCGGCAGTCGAAATACCTTGCTGCGCGCAGCAAGGCGGAGGAACAAGCGCATTCGCCCAATGATTTGCTGCAGGGAGATATTCAGGTACGTCTGGACGGTCAGCGACGCTCGATTTTTTCGCTTCTTGGGATGCGAGAACTTCCGATACAAAAAGTTTGTGCAATCGCGCCATGGCTGGAAAAAATCGACCCGGAAACGTTACAACAGCTCTTGAACGATTCTCTTTATCATCGGTATGTGGATCGACAGAAGCGGGATGCGGAAGCTCTAAGGGCAGATGAGAATATTCCATTGGCTGCGGATATTGACTACTCCGATATCGCCGGACTTTCATCCGAGCTACGCATTAAGCTGACAGATGTCCGTCCGAGCACGTTGGCGGCAGCTGCCAGGATCGAGGGTATAACGCCGGCTGCACTAACATTATTGATCGCAGTAAGTCGAAGCGCAGAGCGAAAACGAGCATGACCGGCAATGTTTCACGTGAAACAATGGAACGCCTTGCAACATTCAGGGATCTGGTAATTCGTTGGAATTCTCGAATAAATCTCGTAGCACCGTCAACGATATCCGAATTCGATTCCCGGCATATCGAGGATTGCCTGCAGATTTCTAAGCATGTCAGCCCAGAATCAGGCATCTGGGCGGATCTTGGGAGCGGGGGAGGTTTGCCAGGTATCGTATTGGCAATCGTTTTCTCTAATCATCCGGTGCAGTTCAGGCTTTTGGAAAGTGATCAACGAAAAGCCGCCTTCCTTCGGACAGTTATCCGTGAACTCACGCTGGAAAATACCCAAGTGTATAACCGACGAATAGAAGATGCTGATCCGCTGAATGCCGCCTATCTGTCGGCCCGCGCGCTTGCTCCTTTACCTCGCCTTATGCCATATCTTGACCGGCATTTGGCAAAATACGGGCAGGCTTGGATCATGAAAGGTGAGAATTGGCGGGAAGAAGTCGAGGATGCTCGCCATAAGTGGAAATTTAACGTCTTTCCGATACAAAGCACTTCCAGACCCGGCGCCGCGATACTCAAGATCAGTGAGGTGACAGATGCCAAATCATAGAATAATAGCGATTGCCAACCAGAAGGGCGGCGTTGGAAAAACCACAACGGCAATCAATCTTGGTGCAGCACTCGCTCAAGCGGGGCATGAGACGATCCTTATTGATCTTGACCCGCAAGGAAATGCCTCGACAGGTTTGGGCATTGATGCAGATATGCGGCAACAGACGGTTTACGATCTCTTGCTGGGTGAAGGCTCGCTCGACGATGTTGCGCAAAAAACCAATATTGATGATCTTTATATAGTGCCGGCAACATCGGATTTGGCTTCGGCGGATGTAGAACTCTCCAATGCTGCAAATCGGACCAAACTTCTTCGAAATAAGCTTGTTGAGACAGGCTCGGAAAAGATCATCCTGATAGATTGCCCGCCTGCACTAGGTCTTCTGACCATAAATGCGATGGTCGCGGCCACCGGTGTTTTGGTGCCCCTTCAGGCCGAATTCTACGCATTGGAAGGGCTTTCCCAACTTCTGACCTCTATTCGTCATGTTCGACAGACTGCGAATCCGGAACTTCGCGTGAATGGAGTCTTGCTGACGATGTCGGATTATCGCAACAATCTATCCCAGCAGGTCGAGGCCGACGCGCGTGCCACCCTTGGTGAATTGATATATACGACCGTGATTCCACGCAATGTTCGTGTTTCCGAAGCGCCGTCGCATGCTCAACCAGTGTTGATTTATGACCCGAACTCAAAAGGCAGCCTCGCGTACCGTCAGTTCGCAGAGGAATTTGTCAATCGTCTTAATCTTGCACCAGAGGCAGCGTGATGTCCGAAAATAAAAACGTAAAAAGAGGGCTCGGCCGTGGTTTATCGGCGCTTATGGCTGATATCGATGTTAACGGCCCGGAAAAAAATGGAAGCTCCACACTTCCGATAGAACAGATTACCGCTAATCCCGATCAGCCGAGGCGGCAATTCAAACCCGAAGATCTACAAGAGCTTGCGGAGTCGGTCAAAAACCGGGGCGTGCTTCAGCCTCTGATTGTTCGCCCCCATCCAAGCGATGAAGGGTTATATCAGATCGTTGCCGGAGAACGTCGGTGGCGTGCCGCACAAATGGCACAGCTTCATGAGCTTCCCGTTCTGATTCGCGACCTGAGCGATTCCGAGGTACTCGAAGTCGCGATCATCGAGAATATTCAGCGGGCGGATCTGAATGCAATTGAAGAGGCAACGTCTTTTCGCCAGTTGATGAACCGGTTCGGTCATACCCAGGAAAAACTTGCCCAATCGCTGAATAAAAGTCGCAGCCATATTGCAAACTTGCTGCGCCTGTTGAATCTTCCGGATTCCGTACAGGATTTTCTCAAAAATGGCCAGATCAGTGCTGGCCATGCAAGGGCGCTCGTAACCGCCAAGAACCCCGAACAGCTTGCACGTAAGGTGATTGATAAGGGCCTGTCGGTTCGCGAAACGGAAGAGCTTGCACGCAAGCAAAGCGAAGAACCCAACAATAAGGCAGGCCAATCTTCAAGCAAAGCAGAGAAAGATGCGGACACGCGCGCGCTCGAATCTGATCTTTCCGCGCATCTCCGTATGCGAGTATCGATCAAGCATGCCGGTACAGATGGCGGGCAGCTAACGATCACTTACAAGGAGCTCGACCAGCTTGATGAACTCTGTCAACTATTGGGCGGCAATCGGTAATCGGGCCGGGTATGAGATATACTGCGATTGCGGTTTTAGCGAATTGGAATAGCGACCGCGGTAAATCCTCAAACCTCAACCAAGAGATTACATAGCACAGGAATTCAAAGCCACAATTCCGACAGATGATAAATTCAGGCTTCTGGGCGTGTAATTACATACAGACCTACACTCAAGCAGATGATAGCCTGACCGGTAATCAGCCAAGCCGGCAATCCTGCCCAAAGGGCAGCCGCGACACCCGCCGTCATTGCTGAAACTGCCCATATCTTGGCAATCCGACCGATTGCTCCACGCTCCTGCCATGCCCTGATCGGAGGGCCGTAAATCCTATGACTCAATATTCTCTTACGTAGCTGTGGAGAAGAGCGGGCGAAGGCCCAGGCTGCGATCAGCAGAAATGGAACAGTGGGAAGAATCGGCAGCACGATGCCAATTACACCCAGACCAAATGCGATTGCGCCAATCGAATACCAGACGATAGGCATCTAATCTGCCAATTCCCGAAGAATTGCATTCAGGATCGGGCGCCCTTCGCGGCTGGCCTTCAGCCGCCCCGCAGACCGTTCAACCATCTTCAGCTCCAATAACTGCGCAACCGACGCTTCGTTTAATGGGTTGCCCGCAAGCCGTGCATAACGCTCTTCGTCCAAACCTTCGACCAATCTTAACGACATTAACAGATATTCCGTTGCCTGCTCCCTGAGGGATAACAACTCCCGCGGCAATTCACCCGTTCCATGACGCTCGACAGACTCCAGCCATGCCCCGGGTGCACGATGCGCTTCCGTTGCGAGGCGGCCATGGGGAAGGGTGATCCGCCCATGGGCACCCGGCCCAACCGCCGCCCAGTCGCCCTGCCGCCAATAGACCAGGTTATGGCGGCTTTCTGATCCCTTGGCGGCATGGTTTGATATCTCATAACCCGGCATTCCTGATGCCTCACAGATCTCCTGCGTTTCCAGATACATGTCTGCGGCCAGATCGTCATCCGGCAAATCCCGCAGCTTGCCGGCCGCCGCACGCGCCCCAAAACTCGTGCCGGGTTCAATCGTCAGTTGATAAAGTGACAGGTGATCTACCGCCATGCTTAGCGCTTCGCGCAGTTCGTTCCGCCAGGCCTTTGCGGTTTGCCCCTGTCGCGCATAGATCAGATCCATGCTCACGCGCGAAAAACAGTCCTGCGCCACGTCGAACGCAGCGCGTGCCTCTGCCACCGTATGCATCCGCCCGAGCCGGCGTAAATCGTCATCGTTCAATGCCTGCACGCCCATGGACAGACGATTAACCCCCGCTTCCGCATAGGCTTGAAAGCGTTCTTTCTCGACGCTGGTCGGATTAGCTTCCAGGGTTATCTCGATATCATTGGCAAAGCCCCACCCGGCACGCGCTGAACGAAGCACGGAATCCACAGTTTCTGGCGCCATCAATGATGGAGTGCCGCCGCCGAAAAAGATACTGCCAAGAATTCGTCCGGGAAGTTCTTCAGCCAGCCGTGCAATCTCTGCGCCCAGTGCGCGTGCCCAGCGGGTCTGATCTACTGATCCGACAACATGGCTGTTGAAATCGCAATAGGGGCATTTGGCGGCGCAGAATGGCCAATGCACATACAGCCCAAATCCTCCGGCATGCCAATCTTCATCACACCGGAAAGCGTCTTGCTGGGTCATTCGCGCATCGCGGTCACTTCGATTTCGATCTTCATCTCGGGACGGATCAAGCCGGAAATGACCATGGTTGCAGCCGGGCGAATTTTGCCCATTGCTTCTCCCAGGATTGGCGCTATCTCATCCACCAGGATCGCATCGATGACAGTATACTGCACACGGACAATATCATCCGCAGTAAAACCAGCTTCGTCCAGAACTCTGAAAATTGTATCAAAACAATTCTTCGCCTGCTCGGCTGCTGTTTCAGGCATGGTCATGGTGGTGTAGTCATAACCCGTCACGCCAGAGACAAAGCACCAGTTGCCCTTAACCAATGCCCGGCTGTATCCCATCGAAGCCTCAAAAGGCGATCCAGTAGAAATTCTATGCAAAACAACCTCTTATCATGTTTTCAACGGCCAATGCCCGATGGCTGAGCCTGTTTTTCACGTCCGGCGCCATTTCACCTAATGTAACCTGCTGTCCTTCGGGCATGAATATCGGATCGTATCCATGTCCCTCAGCGCCGCGCGGAGGCCAGACGACTCGCCCCGGCAAAACGCCCTCGAAGATTTCATCATGCCCGTCCGGCCACATCAGAACCAGCGTACAGCGGAACTGTGCATTACGAGGTTCCGGTGTGTTCAGATCCTCCAGCTCACGCCAGGTCCGCTCCATCGCCATGCCGAAATCACGACCATTCCCGGTCTCGGCCCAATCGGCGGTATACACGCCCGGAGCACCATCCAGTGCATCCACGCAAATCCCGCTGTCATCGGCAAGTACCGGCAAGCCCGTCGCTTCCATGGCGGCCCGGGCCTTGATCCGCGCGTTGCCAATGAAATTATCCTCGGTCTCCTCCGGCTCGCTCAGCCCGGCCGCTGCCGCCCCGGTCACATCGACACCATAGGGCGCCAGCAATGCGCGCATCTCATTCAGCTTGCCGGCGTTATGCGTGGCCATCAGCAGGCGCTTTTCGGTGAATTTCCTCATTCCAGCGCGGCCTTTTGCGCGGAAACCAATTCGCCGATCCCGGCCTCGGCCAGATCAAGCAATTTCCCCATTTCCTCGCGCGAGAATGTCGCCCCCTCGGCAGACATCTGCACTTCGATCAGGCGGCCGGCCCCGGTCATGACGAAATTCCCATCGGTTCCTGCCTCGCTATCCTCGGCATAGTCCAGATCGACCACCGGCTGGCCGGCGTAAATGCCGCAACTCACCGCAGCCACATGATCGACGATCGGATCACTGGTCAGTACGCCTGCGCCCAGAAGTTTGTTGACCGCCAGCCGCAAAGCCACCCAGCCTCCGGTTATCGAGGCGCAGCGCGTTCCGCCATCAGCCTGCAACACGTCGCAGTCGATAGTGATCTGACGTTCGCCAAGTGCGACGCGATCCACGCCCGCGCGTAAACTGCGCCCGATCAGCCGTTGAATTTCCTGTGTCCGCCCCGATTGCTTCCCCTGCGCGGCCTCTCTTCGGTTTCGCGTATTCGTGGCGCGCGGCAGCATTCCATATTCCGCGGTGACCCAGCCCAGCCCGGTACCTTTCAGGAAACGCGGCGGATTGTCCTCGATCGAGGCGCTGCAAAGTACATGCGTATTGCCGCAGCGGATCAGGCAAGACCCCTCCGCGTGCCGCATCACTCCGGTTTCAATTGAAATCGGACGCATTTGGCTTAAGTTCCGGCCAGAGGGACGCATCGGGTTATCCTTTCATTCATGATCAGGCTGCCCAATACCGCCCCAGGCATCGTTCACGCAAGCCCAAGCAGGCCATGAGTCAGGAATCGCTACTTTCAGAACTGAACGACCGCTCGCGCGAAGTGTTCCGGCGGGTAGTCGAATCCTATCTCGAGACGGGGGATCCGGTGGGCTCCCGCACCCTGACACGCAGCATGTCGGAACAGCTTAGCGCCGCGACGATCCGCAATGTCATGCAGGATCTCGAATTCATGGGCCTGCTTGACAGCCCGCATACTTCTGCCGGGCGGCTGCCGTCGCATCTGGGGCTGCGCCTTTTCGTGGACGGCATGATGGAAGTGGATAGCGTCGATCCCGACGATCAGGCCGTCATGGATCGGACCCTGGGCAATGACGACTCGGATACGAATGTCATGCTGGATCGTGTCAGTACGGCGCTTAGCACGATCACGCGCGGAGCCTCGCTGGTCCTGATGCCCAAGCACGAGGCGCCTATCCGTCATATCGAGTTCGTCAGCCTTGCTCCGGATCGCGCCCTTGTGGTGCTGGTTTTTGCGGATGGTCATGTCGAAAACCGGATTTTCATTCCGCCCGAAGGCCAGACACCCTCTTCCATGCGGGAAGCGGGCAATTTCCTGAATGCCATGGCCGAGGGAAAGACACTTGCCGAATTGCGCAGGCACATGGCCAGCCAATTGGCTGAACGTCGGCGCGAGCTGGATATCCTCGCGGCGGAACTGGTGCAATCCGGACTTGCCCTGTGGGACGGCGAAAGCTTCGATCCGCGCCTGATCGTGCGTGGCCGTGCGAATCTTCTGGACAGCGAGGCGGCGGATCTCGACCGTATCCGGGTATTGTTCGACGACCTGGAACGCAAACGTGACATCGTTGAATTTCTCGAACTGGCCGAGCAGGGCGACGGTGTGCGCATTTTTATCGGCTCCGAGAACAAGCTTTTTTCTCTTTCGGGTTCCGCTTTGGTGGTTTCTCCCTATATGAATGCCGACCGAAAGATTGTAGGCGCGGTGGGCGTCATCGGACCGACCCGGCTGAATTATGGCCGTATCGTTCCGATTGTCGATTATACCGCGCAACTGGTTGGGCGGGTGCTGTCCGGCCGGAAAGGATGAGAGTTGGAATGACCGAGCAGAATCAAGAACCGAATGACGACATGACCGAAGAATTGCTGACCGAGGCCGAGGAACTGGCCGATGAGGTTGATCGTCTGATCGCGGAACGGGATGAATTCCGCGACAAGTTCATGCGGGCGCTTGCCGATGCCGAGAATTCCCGCAAGCGCGCCGACAAGGATCGCCGCGATGCCGAGCAATATGGCGGATCTCGTCTTGCCCGCGACTTGCTGCCTGTTCACGATGCCTTGAGCCGCGCCCTTGATGCCGCCGGCGAAGAGCAGCGCGCCTCGGCCAAAGCGTTGATAGAGGGGGTCGAATTGACGCTGCGCGAATTGTCCAATGTTTTCGGCAAGCATGGCGTTACTGTCATTACTCCGGAAATCGGCGAGAAATTCGATCCGACCTGGCATGAAGCGATGTTCGAAGCCGCTGTTCCGGATACCAGAGCCGGTGAGATCATACAGGTCATGGAAAATGGTTTCCGCCTGCATGATCGCCTGTTGCGCCCGGCAAAAGTTGGGGTTTCATCGACTCCGGCCGAATAATCACGGCTTGTACGAATGCCGGATATGGCCCGGCGACAAGCGGCGATTGTCATCCCATTGCGTCAATGGGCGGGTTTTGCGTGCCGTCTCTCCCGAGGTGAAACACGGCACAACCGGCCCGTTGACGGCGCGTTACGCTACAACCTTCCTCTGACTTGCCGATTCTTCCTGACCGCGCGACCTTTGGGATATTCGGTCATCGCAGGAGGGGACCATGGCGAATACAGATGGGGTGCTAATTCATCCCGCCGTTGATAACGGCATCAAATCGGGTAACTCAAACTTTTCGGGCGGCACACTCACCTGTCATTGCGCCAGCAATCCGGTGAAGGTTCGCATCGGAGCCCAGACAGCGCATAATCATGTTTGCGGCTGCACCAAATGCTGGAAACCCGATGGCGCGGTCTTCAGCCAGATCGCCGTCGTGTCGCGTGATGCGGTGGAAGTCATCGAGAACGGCGACAAACTCGAAATTGTCGATGCCTCGGCAGCGATCCAGCGTTACCGTTGCCGCGATTGCGGCGTTCACATGTATGGCCGCATCGAAAACAAGGACCACCCGTTCTACGGCCTTGATTTCGTCCATACCGAGCTTTCCTCGGAAGCGGGCTGGTCCGCGCCGGAATTTGCCGCATTCGTAAGCTCGATCATCGAATCCGGTGTCGATGCGTCGCGTATGGATGGCATCAGGTCGCGTCTGCGGGAGATCGGACTCGAGCCTTATGACGCTTTGTCGCCACCGCTGATGGACGCGATCGCGACCCATGTGGCGAAAAAATCCGGTGCGCTTCCCGCTTGACGGGGACTGTACCGGGCACGATAGGTGACGAAAGGGCCGGTATGCTGCGGCCCTTTCGGTCATGACATGAAGTTGTTGAGATTGATAGGAGAATTACGATGAAAACCCGTGCCGCCGTAGCCTTCGAGGCTGGCAAACCGCTGGAAGTGATAGAGGTCAATCTCGAAGGGCCGAAGGAAGGCGAGGTCCTGATCGAAATCAAGGCGACTGGTATCTGCCACACCGACGAATTCACCCGTTCGGGCGCCGACCCGGAAGGTCTCTTCCCTTCAATTCTGGGACATGAGGGTGCCGGTGTCGTGGTCGAGGTCGGCCCGGGTGTAAAATCCGTGAAACCCGGCGATCATGTCATTCCGCTTTACACGCCGGAATGCCGCGAATGTGCGTCCTGCCTGTCGGGCAAGACCAATCTCTGCACCCGGATCCGCGCGACCCAGGGGCAGGGGCTGATGCCCGATGGAACCTCGCGTTTCAGCCTCGATGACGGGACGGTGATCCATCACTATATGGGCTGCTCGACCTTCTCGAACTATACGGTCCTGCCGGAAATCGCGGTTGCCAAGGTTCGCGAAGATGCGCCTTTCGACAAGATTTGCTATATCGGCTGCGGTGTGACGACAGGTATTGGTGCGGTCATCAACACCGCCAAGGTCGAGATCGGCGCGAAAGCCGTGGTGTTCGGTCTGGGCGGCATCGGCCTGAACGTGATTCAGGGTCTGCGCCTTGCCGGGGCAGATATGATCATCGGCGTCGATCTGAACGACGACAAGAAGGAAATGGCCGAGAAATTCGGCATGACCCATTTCGTCAATCCGAAGAATGTCGAAAATGTCGTTCAGGAAATCGTCGAGATGACGAAAACCCCGTTCGATCAGATCGGCGGCGCGGATTACAGTTTCGACGCCACCGGCAGCACCAAGGTCATGCGCGATGCGCTGGAATGCACCCATCGCGGCTGGGGTCAGTCGGTGATCATCGGTGTCGCGGCAGCGGGGGCCGAGATCAGCACCCGTCCGTTCCAGCTTGTTACCGGCCGGGTCTGGAAAGGCACCGCATTCGGCGGCGCCCGCGGCCGGACCGACGTGCCGAAAATCGTCGATTGGTACATGGACGGAAAGATCGAGATCGACCCGATGATCACCCACACCATGCCTCTGGATGACATCAACAAGGGCTTCGACCTGATGCATAACGGCGAGTCGATTCGGTCAGTCGTGCTTTACTGATCCTTCATCGCTGCTTGTTAAATGGTGCGGCGGGCTCTCATGCCCGTCGTTACTATTAAACAAGGGGCCATCGCATGAAGACACCCAAAAATTACATCGTCCGCATGACTGGCACAGGGGGAGTCGAACATCTTGAAACCGTGTGTGTTCCTGACGAGGCTCCGGCCCCCGGAACAGTTCGGATCAGGCAGGCTGCTATTGGGGTTAACTTCATCGACATCTATCACCGCACCGGGCTATACCCCCTTTCGCTTCCCGCAGTTCTGGGGGTTGAGGGGGCGGGCGTGATCGACGCGATAGGCGAGGGTGTAACGGGTTTTGTTGATGGAGACCGGGTAACCTATGCAGGTGCCCCGGTTGGAGCCTATGCAGCTTCCCGCATCCTGCCCGGTATTCGCCTGATCAAGCTTCCGGACAGCATAGAATTTCGAACCGCAGCGGCGTCAATGCTGAAAGGGCTTACAGCCCATATGCTCCTTACCCGTACATACCCGGTTCAGGCAGGAACCCGATTGCTGATACATGGTGCCGCTGGTGGGTTGGGGTCCATTCTGGTGCGTTGGGCGAAACATCTCGGCGCAGAGATAATCGGCACTGCGGGTTCTGAGGCTAAGGCAAAGATAGCGCGAGGCTACGGCGCGGATCATGTGATTGTAGGACGTGATGTCGATCTCGTTTCCGAAGTGGGCGAACTGACTGACGGGGTTGGCGTTGATTACACTATCGATGGAATCGGCGGGCAGATGTTACTGAAAAGCCTTGCCAGCACCCGTCGATTCGGGACGGTGGCCAGTATCGGTCAGGCAGCCGGACCGATACCGCCTTTGCCGGTCGAGGCGATTGGCCCGGTCCGCTCTCTGACGCTCGCCCGGCCAAGTGTGATGGGTTACATTGCGGATGAGCCGACATACTTACAGGCGTGCGAAGCGCTGTTGGATATGCTTTCTCAAGGGATTTCTGCGGAAACTGGTCACGAATACCCATTGACTGACGCCGCACAGGCTCAATCCGATCTGGAATCCGGATGCACCACCGGAAGCGTGCTTCTTATCCCGTGAAAACTATTATATCACGGCAATCATATTTGAAGGAGTGAATCCATGCGGCACCAGTGGCTTGACGATGACGACGACGATCAGGACGACGACCCGAAACAGGGCGAAAAAGAAGGGCTGGGCCTCCCCGAGGGCGACAATATCGGCAAGCTGTATTTCAAATCCCGCACGGTGATCGTTGCGGGGACGATCAATGACAAGCTTGCGCAGCGCACCGTGGCCCATCTGCTGGCCCTTGCCGAAGAAAGCGACGAAACGATCAACATGCTGATCTCTTCGCCGGGCGGCCATGTCGAATCGGGCGATATGATCCATGACGTGATCCGATTCATCCGCCCGACCGTCCGCACCATCGGTTCGGGCTGGGTGGCAAGCGCCGGGGCATTGATCTTTGTCGGCGCTGCGAAGGAAAACCGTTACTGCCTGCCCAATACCCGCTTTCTTATTCATCAGCCGTCCGGCGGAATCGGCGGCACCTCGTCCGACATGATGATCCAGGCCGAGCAGGTTCGCCTGATGCGCGACAGGCTGAATCAGATCTTCGCTGAGGCGACCGGTCAGAAGGTCGAAAAGATCGAAAAGGACACGCAGCGCGATTTCTGGCTGAACACGCAAGAGGCGCTGGATTACGGCCTTCTGGGCAAGGTCATCACTTCGGTGGATGAGTTGAAATGACGGTGCCGGTCGTGATCCGCAGGGCAGAAGACCGCGATCACGACGCTATCTGGACTGTTCTGGAACCCGTCTATCGGGCTGGTGAAACCTACTGCATTCCGCGCGACATCACGCGCGCGGATGCCCTGGCCGACTGGTTCGCGCAGCCGTTCACCGTCTTCGTGGCCGAGTTGGACGGGCAAATTCTGGGGACAAGCCATGTCGGGGCCAACCGGCCCGGCGGCGGGTCACATGTCGCGAACGCCTCTTTCGCCACCCATCCGCAGGCACGAGGCAAAGGGATCGCCCGCGGACTGGTCGAACATACGAAAACATGGGCGCGGGCGCAGGGATTCCGGGCGATGCAGTTCAATTTCGTCGTGTCGACAAATCTGGATGCCGTCCATTTGTGGCAGAAAGCCGGATTTGAGGTTGTCGGCCGCCTTCCCGGCGCATTTCTTCACCCGCAGAAAGGGCCTGTCGATGCCCTTGTCATGTTCCACGATCTGAACGGAGAATCCGATGAGCCTTGAAACCCTTTCCGAAAACCGCAGCTTTGGCGGCACGCAGGGCGTTTATCGCCATAAATCGCAGGCAACCGGTACCGATATGACCTTTGGTCTGTTCATGCCGGAACTGGCAGAGCATGCCCGTGTTCCGGTTCTGTGGTATCTGTCCGGGCTGACCTGCACCCATGAAAACGCCATGACCAAGGCCGCCGCCCAGCAGCTATGCGCCGATGCAGGGATCGCCATCGTCTTTCCCGATACCTCGCCGCGCGGTGACGATGTTGCCGATGATGAGGCCTATGATCTGGGCAAGGGCGCGGGCTTTTATGTGAACGCCACGCAGGATCCGTGGAAACCGCATTTCCAGATGTGGCATTATATCGTGCATGAACTTCCCGAATTGCTTGGCGATAATTTCGCTGTTGATCGTGATCGGATGGGAATCACCGGTCACTCGATGGGAGGCCACGGCGCATTGACCATCGCCATGACCCATCCCGAGCGGTATAAATCCGTTTCGGCCTTCGCGCCGATTGCAAACCCGACCGAGTCCGATTGGGGCAGAAAGCAGCTTGGCGCCTATCTGGGCAGCGACGAGTCCGCATGGCGTGCCCATGATTCAACCGTGCTGATGACCGAAAAAGGCTATCCGGGCGAAATATTGATCGATCAGGGCAGCAGCGACCAGTTTCTTGATCTGCTGAAACCCGAATCGCTTGCCCATGCCATGATGGCCCGCCGTCAGTCCGGTCAGTTCCGCATGCAACCGGGTTATGATCACAGTTATTTCTTCGTTCAGACCTTCATGAATGACCATGTGATGTGGCATACGGAACGGCTGATTTAGGCGATTGCCAAATATTCCCGATCGCCCTGCCAAAAAACCATCAGACTTTAGGGGGAATTGGCAGGGCGACAGATTGACGCAGAAGGGTGTGCACCCAAGACTGACTTCATTGGACGAGCTGCGGATAGGAGAGCCCGCAGCGGATGATCCAGAATCGGAGGAGCACATCCATGAAACACCTATTCAACAGCGCTGCGGTCGCGCTGCTGCTATCAGGCGCTGCGGCATATGCCAATGAAAGTGTCACAGAGGCGATCGAGACGCCTGGCCAATGGGGAATCCAGACCGGCGACTATGCCAATACCCGTTATTCGGAACTGGATCAGATCAACAAGGACAATGTCGGCGATCTGCGGGTTGCATGGAGCTTCTCGACCGGGGTTCTGCGCGGTCATGAAGGCGGCCCGCTGATCATCGACGGGGTCATGTATATCCATGCGCCCTTCCCGAACAACGTCTATGCGCTGGATCTGAACGAGGACGGCAAGATCCTGTGGAGCTACAAGCCCCAGCAGGATCCCGAAGTCATCGCTGTGATGTGCTGTGACACGGTCAACCGCGGCGTCGCCTATGCCGACGGCCTGATCCTGATGCATCAGGCCGATACCACGCTGGTGGCGCTTGATGCCAAGACAGGCGAGGAAAAATGGAAGGTCAAGACCGGTGATCCGGCCGTTGGCGAAACCAATACCGCGACGGTGCTGCCGGTTGGCGACAAGGTTATCGTCGGCGTTTCAGGCGGTGAATACGGTGTCCGGGGTCGTGTGACGGCCTATAGCCTTGCCGATGGCTCGGAAGTCTGGAAAGCCTATTCGACCGGCCCTGATGAAGAAATGCTGGTCGATCCCGAAAAGACAACCCATCTCGGCAAGCCGATTGGTGCTGATAGCTCGATCAACAGCTGGGAAGGCGATCAGTGGAAGATCGGCGGCGGCACGACCTGGGGCTGGTATTCCTATGATCCGGAGCTGAATCTGATCTATTACGGCACCGGGAACCCCTCGACCTGGAACCCGTCGCAGCGTCCGGGCGACAATAAATGGTCCATGACCATCATGGCCCGCGATGCCGATACCGGCATGGCCAAGTGGTTCTATCAGATGACGCCCCATGACGAATGGGACTTTGACGGCGTCAACGAGATGATCCTGACCGATCAGGAAATCGACGGCGAACAACGCAAGCTTCTGACCCATTTCGACCGGAACGGCCTGGCCTATACGCTGGATCGTGAAAGCGGCGAGCTTCTGGTGGCCGAGAAATACGATCCGGCTGTGAACTGGACCAGCGGCGTCGATATGGATCCGGAGTCCGAGACTTATGGTCGCCCGGCGGTGGTTGCCGAATTCTCGACCGAACAGAATGGCGAGGATACCAACAGCACCGGTATCTGCCCTGCGGCACTTGGCACCAAGGACCAGCAGCCTGCGGCCTATTCGCCCGATACCGGACTGTTCTACGTGCCGACCAACCATGTCTGCATGGACTACGAGCCGTTCCGTGTCGCCTATACTGCGGGTCAGCCTTATGTCGGCGCAACGCTGTCGATGTATCCGGCACCTGACAGCCATGGTGGCATGGGTAACTTCATCGCCTGGGATAACATCAATGGCGAGATCAAGTGGTCGCTGCCCGAGCAGTTCTCCGTCTGGTCCGGCGCGCTTGCGACGGCTGGCGGGGTAGTCTTCTACGGTACGCTTGAAGGCTATCTGAAAGCGGTTGATGCAGAAACGGGTGACGAGCTTTACAAGTTCAAGACCCCATCGGGCATCATCGGCAACGTGACGACCTACACCCATAACGACAAGCAGTATATCGCTGTTCTGTCCGGTGTCGGTGGTTGGGCCGGTATCGGTCTTGCTGCCGGTCTGACCAACCCGAATGACGGTCTGGGCGCCGTGGGCGGCTATGCCGCGCTTAGCGACTATACCGAACTCGGCGGTCAGTTGACGGTGTTCGAACTTCCAGGTGACGACGTACAGGCGTCCGCCGGTGAAGCAGCCGCACCTGCTGAGGCTGAGGCAGCTCCTGCTGACGGCGAGGCTGAGGCGGCTCCTGCTGAGGAAGCGCCCGCAGAAGAGGCACCTGCCGAAGAAGCGCCAGCCGAAGAAGAGGCTCCGGCGGAATAATCCACCTCGGGCTAATACTTTCGTTCCGAAAAAGCAAAGTTGATCTGTGAAAGGGCCGCCCCGGCGATAAACTGGGGCGGTTACGTCTGAGGAGAGCGGGCGTTAGACATTTGGAGGAAACTCGACCATGAAAACCATCACCAGCCTTGCGGCGCTGGTTCTTGGCGCGACCCTGGCCAGCACAGCCATCGCGCAGGATGAAACCAGTGAAAACGCTCAGCCAACCGATGAAGAAGTCGAACTGAAAGAAGATCAGACTGTCATGCCAAGTGGTCATGACATCACCCCATCCGAGATGATGGACGGTCGCTGGTATAACGAGGAAGGTGTTCCGACCTTCAAGGTCGAAGAGGATGGCACAGTCGATTACGCCACCTTTTCGGGTTTCCGGCGCTACCACGCGGAATGCCATGTCTGTCACGGACCGGATGGCGAAGGCTCGACCTATGCGCCGGCATTGAAGAATTCGGTCCTGCGGATGGATTACTACGATTATCAGGAGATCGTCGCTTCGGGTAAGCAAGAGGTGAGCAATTCAGCAAATCAGGTGATGCCGGCTTTCGGTACGAACAAGAATGTCTGGTGCTATGTCGATGACATCTATGTTTATCTTCTGGCGCGCGGCACCGACTCGATTCCGCGGGGGCGTCCGCCGAAAAAGGCCGACAAACCTGACGAGTTTACCACCGCCGAAGATTCCTGTATGTCGATGTGACATGAGGCAAATCTTCACCACGGCGTTGACATTGTGGCTCAGCCTGTCCGGGCTGGCCACCGCGCAGGTGGCCGATCTGCGTTCGACCACGCAGTTCCGCGTCTGCGCGGATCCCGCGAATGCGCCGATGTCGGTCAAGGACGGCTCGGGGTTCGAGAACAAGCTGGCCGATCTGTTCGGAAAGATCATGGACAGGCCGGTGACTTACACGTGGTTTCCGTCGGGAATGGGGTTCATCGCCAAGACGTTGCGCGCCGGCACCTGTGACGTGGTGATGGGTTATGCTCAGGGTGACGAGCTGGTGCAGAACACCAATCATTATTACACCTCTGTCTATGGGATCGTGACTCGCAAGGATAACGAATTGGCGGCGGTCGATCATCTGACCGATCCGGCGCTTAAGGACCATCCAATCGGGGTCATCGCAGGCACGCCGCCGGCCACGATCATGGCCCAGGCGGGGCTGGCCAAGGACATGAAAGGCAGGGATCTGATGGTGGATCGCCGGGTCATGGATCCAATCGGCGATTTGTTGAAAGAGGTCAGCGACGGCGCACTTGATGCTGCGGTCTTGTGGGGACCCGTGGCTGGGCCCCGGATCAAGGACGATCCCGATCTGCAGTTCACGCCGCTTCTGAAAGAGACATCCGGGCCCAAGATGTTTTATCGCATCACCATGGGCGTCCGTCCGGAAGAACAGGAATGGAAACGCGAGCTGAACAGCTTGCTGCGCCGTCACAAGGACGAGATTGATCAGCTTTTGCGGGATGCGGGCGTGCCGCTGGTTGACGATTATGGCAAGGAATTACTGCAATGATCCGACTGGCGGCGGCTGCCATATTTGCGGCCGCCCCGGTTCTGGCGCAGGTCCCCGAGCCGCAGGGCTACCGGGGCGAACCTTATAACGCCCCGGTCCCCGAAACGCTCGCCGGGGCAGAGACCATCGATGCGGAGCGGGCCCTGGAACTGCATGATGAGGGCATCCCTTTCGTCGATGTCTATCCCCGGACCCGCAAACCCGAAAATCTGCCCGAAGATACGTTCTGGCACGAACCGCGCCACGATACGATTCCCGGCGCGGTCTGGCTGTGGGATACCGGCTATCAGAACCTGTCCCCTGCCGAGGAAGCCCGGCTGACGAAAGGTCTGGAGCAGGTTACGGGCGGCGACAAGGCTGCTCCGCTGGTGATCTTCTGCCGCGCCGATTGCTGGATGAGCTGGAATGCCGCGAAACGGGCTGTTTCGATGGGTTACACGCAGGTGATGTGGTTCTCTGGCGGCACGGATGCGTGGCAAGAGACGCTTGGCCCGGATCTGGTCAGGGCTGAACCTGTCGACCCGTGAACTGCCCAAAAGCGCGTGGCCCTGCGGGGGTCTCGATTTCTGCCGTGATTTCAAATGTTTTCGCATCGACAATCACGACCGTATCGGAATCCCAATTGGCGACGACCACGCCGCTGCCATCAGGCAGGGGGGCGATGCCCTCGGGATAATCTCCAACTTCGATCTCTTCCAGAACTTCAAGACTGTCGGGGTCGAAAACTGTCAGCGTGCTGGCATATTGATTGGTGATGAACCCGTGTCCGCCGGCAAAGGCGACGCCGTAAGGGTGATTGCCGGTTTCGATCTGGCCGACAAGCTGCCCCTTCACGGGATCGATGACGGAAACGGTATCGCTTTGGACATCGGCGGTCCAGATCCGGCCTGCGTGAAACGTGACGGCAAAGGGATGTTCGCCCGCGGTTTTTATCTTGCGGATCAGCCGTCCGGTGCGGCTGTCGAACAGACTGACCTGATTGTCGTCGCGATCCGCGGTTGCCACCAGCAGCCCGTCATTGCTGACTGCTACCCCCGCCGGAGCTGCGCCCGTATCAACGGCCCACAGCTCCTTCAGCGTGCCATCCAGCCTTAGAAGCCTTCCACGGTACCAATCGGTCACGAATACGCCGCCATCCGGAGCGACTGCGACGCCAAAGGCACCTTCACCCAGTTCCCGCCGATCGATGATACGGGCCTCTTCGTCCAATACGCTAAGCCGTCCGGTATCGGCTGAAATCACATAGGCGCGTCCGCCGCGTGGATCATACGCGACCGGAGCCGGAGCGCCTTCCACGGGGCTGTCCGCAATGATTTCGTGGCTGTTCAGATCGACAATGGAGACGGCATTGCCGTTCTGCGACGTGATAAACGCCAGATCCCCGGCGGCTGCCGGAGAAAATGGCAAAAATACCGCCATAACGAACAGGCGCACCCGGCTTGTCATGGATGCCGGTGCGCGCCGCATGGTTTACTCGGCCTTTCCGAATTGCTCGGTCAATGCATCTATACCGGCCTGATAGATGCCCTCGACCGCCGCGATGGCAGCTTCGTCATTCAGCTCTGCCGGTGGATTATTGTTCGGAAAACCGCGATAGAACCCGCCTTTCCAGATCACCTCGGCCTTGCCGTCCTTGTCATTGACCTGCAGGGTCGATGAGTAATTCGTGACCGGCAGGACCTCGACGGCGACTTCGGTGATCATGTATTTATACATGTGTTTCTCGGGATCGATCGCCATCAACTGTTCGGTGATGGTCGGATCGCCTTCATCGGCCTTCAGATGCAGCACACGGGTGGATTCATCAGGCACATCGGCGGGCGCGCCTTCCGGTGTCATCTCGGTGGAGTCGATAGCGGGATGCCAGTTCATGTCATTGAAATTCCCGATTAATTCCCAGACTTCGTCCGGGCTGGCATTCAACGTCACACTCATCTCGACCTTTTGCCGCGAGGGGCCGTGCGCATTCGCCATACCCGCGAATACCAAAGCCGCGCCAAATGCGACGGCGGCAAGCGCTTTCAGTTTCATATTCCCTGTTCCTTTACAGTAATTCGCCGTGAATGGCGGGCCCGAACGAAATTGCACGTCGCATCGATCGACGTCCATAAGACCAAAGCTGTAGCCAAATGTTCCCGATACAACCGGGAAGATAAACCGGCTTGCCGCAGGACCTTCGTGCCCGCAGTATACCGAGTGGGAGAGGAACGAAATGTTCAAGAGAATCATACTACTTTTGGCTGGAGTCTGGATGATGTCCGCTCCGGTCGCGGCGCAGGATCAACCCGAGGCGACGCTTATTCCCTCGGCGGTTCTGCGCGTCGAGGAAGCCGGCCTGCCGCCCATTTCCCGACTGGAATTGCCACCCGAGGATCTGGGTTTCGCCGGCGCGCGTCTGGCCATCGAGGACAACGATACCACGGGCCGTTTCATGGGCCAGGATTTCGAAGCGGAGGAGGTCGTCACGACGCCTGACGCCGCTGCGGATGAAATGGATCGGCTGATCGACGAGGGCGTGGAGTTCATCGTGGTTCTTGCCGATGACGAAACCATGCTGTCGCTTGCCGATCACGCGGGCGATCGGGTGATGCTGTTCAATGCGACCGCGCATGGTGACAACCTGCGCGGCACGGATTGCCGGGCGAACACGATTCACGTCGCGCCCAGTCACGCGATGCTTGCCGATGGTCTGGCGCAATTCCTCATGTGGAAGAAATGGTCCCGCTGGTTCCTGATCGAGGGCAGTCATCCCGAAGATGCCGCTTTCGCCGAAGCATTGCGGCGCTCGGCAACGAAATTCGGCGCGAAGATCGTGGAAGAGCGGGTTTACGAAGATACCGGAGGCGCCCGCCGGACCGATTCCGGCCATGTGCAGGTCCAGAAGCAGATGCCGGTCTTTACCCAGCGCGCGGCCGAACATGACGTCGTGGTCGCTGCCGATGACGCAGGGATCTTCGCCGGATATCTGCCTTATCAGACATGGGATCCGCGGCCCGTTACCGGCTCGGCCGGGCTGATGCCCCGTGCATGGCATGCGGCCATGGAAGCATGGGGCGCGAGCCAGTTCCAGAACCGCTTCGAGAAACTGACCAACCGTCCGATGCGGGACGAGGATTATCTGACATGGCTGGCCCTTCGCATGATCGGCGAGGCGGCGACGCGCAGCCAGTCCAGCGATCCCGCTACGCTCAAGGAATTCATGCTGTCGGACCAGTTCGAAGTCGCCGGGTTCAAGGGACAGAAACTGACCATGCGCGATTGGGACCATCAGGTTCGTCAGCCCATCCTGCTGGTAACCGACCTGCTGCTGACCTCGGTCAGCCCGCAGGACGAATATCTGCATCAGGTCAGTCAGCTTGACACATTGGGCATCGACCGCTCCGAAACCGAATGTACCTTCTGAGAGGTGATATGAAACATCTTCTGACGCTTGTACTTTGCCTTGCTGCGACTCCTGTGTTGGCCAACCGGGTTTTCGTCAGTAACGAGAAAGGCAACGATGTCACCGTTCTCGACAGCGAAACGCTCGAGGTGATCGGCAGCTATCCTGTCGGTAACCGCCCGCGTGGCATCACCATCAGCCCGGACGGCAAGGAACTTTATGTCTGTGCCTCCGACGATGATCTTGTGCGGGTTTTCGATCCCGAGACGATGGAAGAGACCCACACGCTTCCGTCCGGTCCCGATCCCGAATTATTCGTGCTGCACCCGTCCGGAAACCCGCTTTATATCGCAAACGAGGACGATAACCTGGTAACGGTCGTGGATACGGAAACCCATCAGGTGCTGGCCGAGATCCCGGTGGGCGTCGAACCCGAGGGGATGGGGGTCAGTCCGGATGGCAAGGTGGTGATCAACACCTCTGAAACCACCAATATGGCCCATTTCATCGACAGCGAGACATTCGAGATCACCGCCAATGTGCTGGTCGACAGCCGTCCACGCTTTGCGGAATACAATCACGATGGCAGCAAGCTTTATGTCAGTGCGGAAATCGGCGGAACGGTCAGTGTGATCGATCCGGCGACGCAGGAGATCGTGCATAAGATCGAATTCGAGATCCCCGGTGTTCTGCCAGAGGCCATTCAGCCGGTGGGTGTGCGGGTCACATCGGATGGTAGCCGCGTCTTCGTGGCCCTTGGTCCGGCGAACCGGGTTGCGGTGATCGATGGGGAAACGGACGAGGTGCTGGAATATCTTCTGGTCGGGCAGCGCGTCTGGCAGATGGCTTTCACTCCGGATGAGAAGCTTCTGTTCACGACCAACGGCAATTCGAACGATGTCTCGGTGATCGATGTCGAATCGCTCGAAGTGGTGAAATCGGTGCCGGTGGGGCAGCAGCCCTGGGGGGTTGTTGTCGCTCCGGACTGATTTGCATTCCGCGATGGCCGGGGGCCAGCCCGTCGCCGGCTGGTTCCCGAACCAGTGGCGCACCTGCCGGCGATCCCCGGAGGTATTTGGACAAAGAAGAAGAAACGGGAATCCGCCTGGTTTGAAGGATTCGGAAATTCAAGGAGAGAGACATGACCCGTATACTGGCAATTCTGATGATCCTGGCCGGACTGGCCGTGCCCGCCGCTGCGCAGGACAAAACCGAGGGCGATTCCGCAACGGAGAATTCCGACGCGGCGGCAGTTGCTACTCAGGAAGACGATGATGACGACGATGAGGATGAGGAAGCCGGTGGCGGCGGCGAAGGCGTTCACGAGGCGGCCGGCAAGTTCGATTATGGGTTTTCCGGGGTATTGGCGCGTGACAACCGGACCGATCTGGCGCCGCTGACGCTTGCGTCGGGGCAGCCGGTGGCGACGGATGAGTATACTCTGAAATCCGGCGGTTATTACCGGATCGATATCAATGCGGATGGCAGTCAGGAACTGGCTCTTTCCGGTGGGGATTTCTTCCGCGCCGTCTGGGTGAACGAGGTTGTCATCAACGATATCGAGATCCGGCCCATGGGGGTACACAGCCTTGAATTCGATGATGCCGGCACCGCCAGCATGAGCTTTATCGCGATTGTTCCGGGGCGCTACACCCTGTCGATCCCCGGCTCTTCCGGTGAAACGCAGCAAGCCGTGTTCAACATTCAGTAGTCGACATTGGCCGCAGCTCTTGAAATAGATCGGGTCAGTCACAGCTTCGGCGCCGTCGAGGCGCTGAAGGATGTTTCGCTGACGGTGCCGGGCAGCGGGTTCACGGCATTGCTTGGCGTGAACGGTGCGGGCAAGACCACGCTGTTTTCGCTGATCACGCGGCTTTACAACAATAGTTCCGGTGTGATCCGGGTCGCCGGCTATGATCTGCGGCGTCAACCCGCGCAGGCGCTTGCCCGTCTGGGCGTGGTGTTCCAAAGCCGCGCCATGGATGCCGATCTGACCGTGCGCCAGAACCTTGCCTACCACGCCAGCCTGCATGGTATTCCGCGCCGTCAGGCGGCCGGGCGGATAGGCGAGATGCTGGCCCAGGTCGGACTGGAGGGAAAGGCCGGGGACCGGGTGTCGTCGCTGTCGGGTGGCCAGCAGCGCAGGGCCGAGATCGCCCGCGCCCTGATTCATCAGCCGGATATCCTGTTGCTGGACGAGGCGACGGTAGGGCTTGATGTCAAATCCCGGGCCGAGGTGCTGGAACTGACCCGCGATCTGATCGCAAGGAATGGCGTATCGGTCCTGTGGGCCACGCATCTCATGGATGAAATCCAGCCCGGAGACGATCTGGTGATCCTGCATCGGGGCGAAGTGCTGCGGCGGGGAACCGCCACCGAGATCGCGGGCCAGCGGGGGCTGACACAGGCATTCCTGGATCTGACCGGTGTCTCGGCATGAGCGATATCGCCTTTCCGCCCCGTGCATGGTTTACGGCATTCCTCGGTATCGCCCGCCGTGAAACATTGCGCTTCGTCAACCAGCGGGGGCGGTTTCTGGCGGCGCTGGTCAGGCCGCTGGTCTGGCTGTTCATCTTCGCCGCCGGGTTCAGGGCGGTTCTGGGCCTGTCGATCACCGAGCCCTATCAGACCTATGTGCTTTACGAGGTCTATGTGACGCCCGGCCTTTGCGCGATGATTCAGCTGTTCAACGGGATGCAATCCTCGCTGTCGATGGTTTATGACCGGGAGACCGGGGCAATGCGGACCCTGCTGGTCAGTCCGTTTCCACGCTGGTTCCTGCTGGGCGCGAAACTGATCGCGGGCGTGGTGGTCTCGGTGATCCAGGTCTACACATTCCTTGCCATCGCGTGGTTCTGGGATGTGCGTCCGCCCATATCCGGCTATCTGGCGGTTCTGCCTGCCCTGATCCTGTCGGGGCTGATGCTGGGGGCGATGGGGCTGTTCCTGTCCTCGGCGATCAGGCAACTCGAGAATTTCGCCGGAGTGATGAATTTCGTTATCTTTCCGATGTTTTTTGCCTCTTCCGCGCTTTATCCCTTGTGGCGGATGCGCGAGAGTTCGACGATCCTGCACGATATCTGCGCCTTCAACCCGTTCACCCATGCTGTCGAATTGATTCGCTTCGCGCTGTATATGCAGGTGAACTGGCTGTCTTTTGGGGTGGTTTTAGGCTGTTTGGCGGGGTTCTTCGGGGCAGCGGTATTCATGTATGATCCGGCAAAGGGCCTTTGGGCGCGAAGAAAGGGAAGGGCATGAAATATATCCTGACACTGATTCTTGCGATGGCAGCGGGCTCGGCTTTGGCGGCAAGCGGCGGCGTCGACCCGACCTGGCCATGCATTCAACGCAAGCAGCCGCATTTATCCCTTGGGCAGGTCTGGTCCGGACCCCCACCGGATGAAGAAACCGAGGAATTGGCGAGGGATCCCGAGATCGCCGCTCTGGCCGACCGGTTGGAGCAACGCCGCCTGCCTCTGGAAGAGGCCGAGGCCGAGATCGCCGAATTCGCCAAGCAGGCGGATGCTTCCAGGCTTACGGCGCTTATGGTGGCGATCTTCAATCGGATCGAGCCCGAGAGGAGCGCGATCATCGCCGGAATTGCGCGTTACGGAGAAAGCCAGGTCGCAATTTCCAAAAGGATCGAAGAACGCCGCGCCCGGATGGAAGAACTGGAAGCCGCCGAGGAACCCGATTTCGACGCGATCGACGCCGAGGAAGAGGCGCTTGACTGGGACCAGCGTATCCTTACCGAGCGCCAGCAGTCCCTGACCTATGTCTGCGAAACACCGGTGCTGCTTGAACAGCGCGCATTCGCACTTGGACGGGCATTATCGGCGCATATCGACTGATCGGGGAATGATGGCGGGATCCGTCATCGCGATACTGGCCACCTTGCCGGCACCCTGCTAGGAGTCGGGCGATGCTTAACAGCAATGAGGGCCGATCTAATGGCTTATGAAACGATAATCGTGGAAATAGAGGATCAGATTGCCCTGATTCGTCTTAATCGTCCCGAGGCTCTTAACGCGCTCAACAGCAAGCTTGTTGATGAGCTGTCGCGGGCGTTGACCGAGGCGGACCAGAACGACAAGGTACGCTGCATTGTCCTGACGGGGAACGAAAAGGCCTTTGCTGCGGGTGCGGATATCAAGGAAATGTCCGAGAAAAGCTTCGTTGATGTCTATGGCGAGGACCTTTTCGGTGCGAAGATCGAGGCGATTCAGCGTGTGCGCAAGCCAATGATCGCCGCCGTCAGCGGCTATGCATTGGGCGGCGGTTGTGAACTGGCGATGATGTGCGATTTCATCATCTGCGGCGAGAATGCCAAATTCGGCCAGCCCGAGATAAATCTGGGCGTGGTGGCCGGGATCGGCGGCACCCAGCGCCTGACCCGGTTCGTCGGCAAATCCAAGGCCATGGACATGAATCTGACCGGCCGCTTCATGGATGCGGCCGAGGCGGAACGTTCGGGCCTTGTCAGCCGCGTGGTGCCGACGCCGAAGGTGATTCCCGAGGCCATGTCCGCAGCCCGGAAGATCGCCGAGAAATCCGCGGTTACGGCCAAGGCGGTAAAGGAATCGGTCAACCGCTCCTACGAGGTGAGTCTGCGCGAGGGTCTTCTGTTCGAGCGCCGCAGCTTCCATTCCATGTTCGCGACCGAGGATCAGAAAGAGGGCATGGCCGCCTTTATCGAAAAGCGCGAGCCACAGTTCCGCGACAAATAGGCGGATGCGAGAAAAGAATCGCCGGGAACGGTTGACTTGCTTTTCCGCCGCGCGTAGAAGCGCGGCTTCAAGAATTCACCCGAAAACAGTCGGAACCGCATAGATATGGCAAATACGCCCCAATCCAAGAAGCGCGCGCGCCAGACCCTGCGCAAGACCGAGGTCAACAAAGCCCGCCGGTCGCGCATTCGTACCTATCTGCGCAAGGTCGAAGAGGCGATTGCCTCGGGCAATGCCGAAACCGCACGCGAAACACTGAAAGCTGCCCAGCCCGAACTGATGCGTGGCGTCACCAAAGGCATCGTGCACAAAAATACTGCAGCGCGGAAAATGTCGCGCCTTTCTTCTCGTGTGAAAGCACTTTCCGCAGCCTGAGCCAGCTGCTTCGGCACAACGGAAAAATGCTTTGATACGGTATGATAAGCCGTAATCACCAAAGCCGGACATGCGGATAACCGTATGTCCGGCTTTGGTTTTTCGCATTTGCAGAGAATAAAGCTAAGTCTTTCAAACTCAACAATTTTGAAATTTTCTCTTATGAGTCAATGAGATTGCAGATTCGTTCACCGGCAATCTCTGTCAAGCGCATAGTTCAGTTGCACAAACGGTCTCACTGTTGCAAATTTCAGGCTGCGATTCACGTCGCATTTGGGGGACAAGCCACGTCGTGATCGGAAGTCGATTCGGATCTTATGATGTGGTAGGGTGATGAAGAATATTTCTTCTTCCCTTGGGGTTTTGACGGCCGGCTGCCACTGGCCTTCTGAACCCCGTGTCTAAAACTGTTACGGGTTGAAACCCGGTCTGGCGGCCGCATTGCGGCCGCCCGGGTCGATTGTCGCCTATCGGTCTCCCAGAATGAAAGCGGGACAGGACACTTGCCGGATTGACTGGCATGGGTCGGACAGAATCAGGGCTGGGCGAAACGATGGACGAAATTTGGGGGCAAGCATGTATCAAGCTGGAAAGATCCGTTGGACCAAACAATTTCAACCACTGGATCAAGCCCCTTCGCCTGATGGGCGTTGAAGACGGGATCGCCCGTTTCAACAGCCCGACCCGATTCATCTCGGACTGGGTCAGCAGGCATTTCGCGGATGATATCATCGGAGAATTATCCCGCAGCGGCCAGCAGGTCGAACGGTTGCGATTCGACGTCGCCTCGCGCGCGCAGGATTCGTCGGATAGCGGGCAAAAAACCCGATCCCGCCCTGCCAAGGCCGCAGCGCCCGTGGCCGATGCGGTTCATGACCGGCCGGAACTCGGTGCGCCGCTGGATCCGCGCTATACTTTCGGCAATTTCGTGGTCGGCAAGCCCAACGAGCTGGCGCATGCCGCTGCCCGCCGCGTATCCGAGGGCGGGCCCGTCGGGTTCAACCCGCTATTCCTTTATGGCGGTGTGGGACTGGGCAAAACCCACCTGATGCATGCAATCGCACATGCCTATCAGCAGCGCGATCCGTCTGCGCGGGTGCTTTACCTATCGGCCGAGCAGTTCATGTACCGCTTCGTGCAGGCTTTGCGGGAAAGCACGATCATGGATTTCAAGGGCATGTTCCGCAATGTGAACATGCTGATGGTCGATGACGTGCAGTTCATCGCTGGCAAGGAAAGCACGCAGGAAGAATTTTTCCACACGTTCAATGCTCTGGTTGATCAGGGCAAGCAGATCGTCATTTCCGCGGATCGCACCCCGGCCGAGATCAAGGGGCTGGAAGAGCGGATCAAGTCACGCTTGTCATGCGGGCTGATCGTGGATCTGCATCCTACCACCTACGAATTGCGGCTTGGTATCCTTCAATCCAAGACCGAGGTATTCCGCCAGCAACAAGCCGATCTGCGGATCGGCAATGGCGTGCTGGAATTTCTGGCGAGTCGCATCACCACCAATGTCCGCGTGCTTGAAGGCGCGTTGCAGCGGCTTTTTGCGCATGCCAGCCTTTTGCAGCGCGAGATCACCCTGGAAGTGGCGCAGGAATGCCTGACTGACATCTTGCGCACGAATGACCGCAAGATCTCTATCGACGATATCCAGCGCAAGGTGGCAGAGCATTACAATATCCGCCTTGCTGACATGATTGGACCGAAACGGGCGCGGAACGTGGCGCGTCCGCGTCAGATCGCCATGTATCTGTCGAAGCAACTGACCAATCGTTCGCTGCCCGAGATCGGGCGCAGGTTCGGCGGGCGCGATCATACGACGATCATGCATGGCGTCCGCAAGATCGAGGAGCTGTCCGATGCGGATACCGGTTTGTCCGAGGATATCGCCTTGCTTCGCAGGCAACTTGAAGCCTGAAACCGATCGTTTCATGTTATCCTTGTGACCGCCTTTCGGGGCGGTTACAAATCGGGTCCAGAGAATGGGCCACATGGCCCTTAGGGACAGGGAAGAACGATGAAATTCTCGATCGAGCGCGCCGTTCTGGTCAAAGCCATTTCTCAGGCCCAATCGGTGGTGGAAAGGCGCAATACCATTCCGATCCTTGCCAATGTCCTGATCGAAACGACCGATGAGGGCGTCAGTTTCCGCGCCACGGACCTGGATATCGAGGTGGTGGACCGCGCCCCTGCCCAGGTCGAACTGCCCGGCGCCACGACCGTCAGTGCCGTGATGCTGAACGAAATCGCGCGAAAGCTGCCCGATGGCGCGCTTGTGCAGATCACCTCGGACGATGCGGCGGGGCGGCTGACGGTTCAGGCCGGGCGGTCGAATTTCAGCCTTGCGACCCTTCCGCGAGAGGATTTCCCGGCCTTGGCGGCAACGGAATATGCGGCGAATTTCACGGCCTCGGCTTCGGTGCTGCGTCGGTTGTTCGACAAGGCGAAATTTGCCATCTCGACCGAGGAGACGCGGTATTATCTGAACGGCGTCTATATGCATGTGGCGCAATCCGAAGACGGGCAAGTGCTGCGCTGCGTGGCGACCGATGGGCATCGTCTGGCGCGGATCGACGCACCGCTGCCCGAGGGCGCGAATGACCTGCCGGGCGTGATCGTGCCGCGCAAGACCGTAGGTGAGCTGCGCAAATTGCTGGATGATGACGAGGCAGATATCGCCGTCTCGGTCAGCGAAACCAAGATCCGCTTCGCGACGCCCGAGATTACCCTGACCTCGAAGGTCATTGACGGGACGTTCCCCGATTATACCCGCGTCATTCCCGCGAATAACAGCCGCAGGCTTGAAGTGGATGCCAGCGATTTTACCCGTGCCGTCGACCGCGTCGCAACCGTCAGCAGTGAGCGTTCGCGGGCCGTCAAGCTTTCGCTGGATTCCGATCGGCTGGTGCTGTCGGTGAATGCGCCGGATTCCGGCACCGCCGACGAAGAGCTGATCGTGGCCTATTCCGACGAGGCGCTGGAGATCGGCTTCAACGCCAAATATCTGCACGAGATCGCAAGCCAGGTCGATCGCGACAATGCGGTCTTCATGTTCAATGGTCCGGGCGATGCGGCACTGATCCGTGAAGGCGGCGACGAAAGCGCCATCTATGTCGTCATGCCGATGCGGGTGTGACGGTTACGGAATTGTCTCTGGCTCAGTTCCGCTCGTGGTCGCGCCTTGAGCTGGAACTGGACCGGCAGCCTTTGGCCATCTTTGGCCCGAACGGATCGGGCAAGACGAATATCCTGGAGGCCCTGTCGATGCTTGCCCCCGGCCGCGGGCTGCGCGGTGTTGCCGCAAGGGATCAGGCGCGGCATGGAGGACCGGATGCGGGCTGGCGTATCCGGGCGCGTGTTCAGGATCACGACGTGGAAACCTCGGCCCCGCCCGAAGGATCCCGCACGGTTGTTCTGGATGACAAGCAGGTGCCGCAAACCGTTTTGGGACGGCTGCTTCGGGTTATCTGGCTGGTTCCGGCGATGGATCGGCTTTGGACGGATCCGCCCGAAACCCGGCGCCGGTTTCTTGACCGGGTTACACTCAGCCTTTGCCCGGATCATGCCGAGCTGGCGCTTGCCTATGAAAAACCCATGCGGGAACGGAACCGCCTGCTGAAAGATCAGGTCGGCGATCCCGCATGGTATCGGGCGCTGGAGGCGCAGATGGCGCGGGCTGGCGCGGCACTGACCCGCAACCGGCAGGACGCCCTGACACGGATCATGGCCGCACAGGATGAAAGCGCGACCGGATTTCCGGCGGCGGTTCTTGCCCTGCTGCCGGGCGAGGGGCGGGCGGATGATACTGACGAGGAAAGCATCGCGTCGCGATTGGCCGATATGCGCCCGCGGGATCTGGCGGCGGGTCGCAGTCTGACCGGGCCGCATCGCGCCGATCTTGGGGCCCATTGGGGTCCGGCGAACACCCCTGCCGCACTATCCTCGACCGGCGAGCAGAAAGCGTTGCTGTTGTCTCTGGTGCTGGCCAATGCGCGCGCTTTGTCGGATCAGCCGGTGGTCCTGCTGCTGGATGAGGTTGCCGCCCATCTGGACGCCGACCGGCGGGCCGCGCTGTATGATCAGCTTGTCGAGCTGCCGGCGCAGTCAGTCCTGACCGGAACCGGCCCCGAACTCTTTGACGCATTCGCGGATAGGGCAAGGCGCATGGCGGTTGGCAAACAGGGCGGCATTTCCGCCATCACGGAGGTTCAATGACATTACCTGCCGAGTCGATCTGGCTTTACGCCATTGCCATGGTCGGGATCTGGTTCACGCCGGGGCCTGTCTGGGTGGCGATTATCGCGCGGGCGCTTGCGTCGGGGTTTCGAGGTGTCTGGCCGCTGGCGATCGGAGTGGCCATAGGTGACGCGATCTGGCCATTGATCGCGATTTTCGGGCTGGCGGTGATCGTTTCGCAAAATGCTGTGCTGATCGAGGCGATGCGCTGGGTGGCCGCTGCCGTCTTTATTGGAATGGGTCTGTTGCTGCTGCGAAAGGCATCGCAACCGGTCGAACGCGATTCTCGCCTGACCCGGGGTGGCATCTGGGCTGGATTCTCGGCCGGTCTTCTTGCGATTGCCGGAAATCCCAAGGCGGCGCTTTTCTATGTCGGCGTGCTGCCGGGCTTTTTCGACGTCGGCAAGCTGACCGGCCCTGACATCACGACAATCGTCGTCATGTCCTGCATGGTCCCGTTTTTCCTCAATCTCGGTATGGGCGGGGTAATCGCCGCTGCCCGTGACAGGCTGTCCAGCCCGAGCGGTTTACGGCGCATGAATCTGGTTTCCGGCGGGCTTTTGATCGCGGTTGGCTGTGTTATCGGGCTGGGTCAGTTGCTGGCAGGCTGAAACTGGCCGGATAACTGGAAAAAACCCAGTGTTTGCCGTGACTTTCCCTTTGCGAATGTCTATATCGTCATCAGATTGACAGGAACAATAACACATGACCGAGAACGCCCCGAAAATCGAAGAATATGGCGCCGATTCCATCAAGGTTCTCAAGGGGTTGGAGGCTGTCCGCAAACGCCCGGGGATGTATATCGGCGATACTGATGACGGCAGCGGCCTGCACCATATGGTTTACGAGGTCGTCGATAACGGTATCGACGAGGCTTTGGCGGGTCATGCCGACTATGTTCTGGTCAAGATTCACGCCGATAACAGCGTCAGCGTGCGTGACAATGGTCGTGGCATCCCTGTCGCCATGCATGCCTCGGAAGGGGTAAGCGCGGCCGAAGTCATCATGACCCAGCTTCATGCCGGCGGAAAGTTCGATCAGAACAGCTACAAGGTTTCGGGCGGTCTGCACGGGGTGGGCGTATCCGTCGTGAACGCCCTCAGCGATTGGCTGGAACTGCGCGTCTGGCGCAATGGCAAGGAACATTACGTCCGGTTTGAGAAGGGCGAAACGGTCGAACATCTGCGCGTCGTCGGCGACGCGGCCGAGGGCGAGACCGGGACAGAGGTGCGCTTTCTGGCGTCAAGCAAGATCACTGATCCGAACGGCACCTTCAGCGACCTGGAATACAGCTTCAAGACGCTGGAAAACCGCCTGCGTGAGCTTGCCTTCCTGAACAGCGGCGTGCGCATCATCATCGAGGACAGCCGCCATTCCGAATTGCAGCGCAGCGAGCTGTATTATGACGGCGGTGTGCGGGAATTCGTGAAATATCTCGACCGTTCCAAGACCCCGGTCATGGCCGAGCCGATCTTTATCACCGGCGAGCGCAATGATATCGGCGTCGAAGTGGCGATGTGGTGGAATGACAGCTATCATGAAACCGTATTGCCCTTTACCAACAATATCCCTCAGCGGGATGGCGGAACCCATATGGCCGGGTTCCGGGGCGCGTTGACCCGCGTGATTAACCAATATGCCCAGTCCAGCGGGATCGCGAAGAAAGAAAAGGTCGATTTCACCGGCGATGATGCCCGCGAAGGGTTGACCTGTGTGCTGTCCGTCAAGGTGCCAGATCCGAAATTCTCAAGCCAGACCAAGGATAAACTGGTCTCAAGCGAGGTTCGTCCGGCAGTCGAAGGTCTGGTCAACGAAAAGCTGTCCGAATGGTTCGAGGAAAATCCCGGGGAAGCCAGGCAGATCGTCGGTAAGATCGTTGAAGCCGCGCTTGCCCGTGAGGCGGCGCGAAAAGCTCGTGAACTGACCCGCCGCAAGACGGCGATGGATGTCGCCAGCCTGCCCGGAAAGCTGGCCGATTGTCAGGAGAAAGATCCCGCGCTGTCTGAATTGTTCATCGTCGAGGGTGACTCGGCGGGTGGATCGGCCAAACAGGGCCGCAGCCGGAAGAATCAGGCGGTGCTGCCTTTGCGCGGAAAAATCCTGAACGTGGAGCGGGCGCGTTTCGACCGGATGCTGTCTTCGGAAACGGTAGGCACTCTGATCACCGCGCTTGGCACCGGGATCGGGCGCGATGAATTCGATCTGAACAAGCTGCGCTATCACAAGGTCATCATCATGACCGATGCCGATGTCGATGGCGCGCATATCCGTACGCTTCTGCTGACCTTCTTCTTCCGCCAGATGCCGGAACTGATCGAGGCCGGGCATCTCTATATTGCGCAACCGCCGCTTTACAAGGTCGGGCGCGGGCGCTCCGAGGTGTATCTGAAGAACGAGGCCGCGCTTGACGATTACCTGGTTCAGCAGGGGATCGAAGGAGCCGTGCTGCGCCTTGGCTCTGGCGAGGATATCATCGGAAACGATCTTGTCCGCGTTGTGGAAGAGGCCCGGACCACAAGGCGGATCCTGCGTGCCTACCCGACCCATTATCCACCGCATATCACCGAACAGGCGGCGATTGCGGGCGCATTGTTGCAGGGCCGCATGGATAACGGCGCGCAGGATGTGGCGAATGCCGTAGCCGCCCGTCTGGATATCGTGGCCGAGGAATACGAACGTGGCTGGACTGGTCGTCCGACCCAGGATGGCGGTATCCGCCTGTCTCGGATATTGCGCGGGGTCGAGGAAAGCCGCACGCTTGACGGTCAGATGCTGCGCAGTGGCGAAAGCCGGCGTCTGGGTGAAATGACTCAGGTCCTGCAGGAAGTTTACGGCGCGCCCGCGACATTGGTCCGGAAAGAGCGCGTCATTCCGATTTACGGCCCGCTAAGCCTGCTTTCCGCGATCTTCCTTGAAGGCGAAAAAGGCCTGTCGCTGCAGCGCTACAAGGGTTTGGGAGAGATGAATCCCGAACAGCTTTGGGAAACAACGCTGGATCCCGCTGCGCGAACGATGCTTCAGGTCAGGATTGACGATGTCGCCGAGGCGGAAGACCTCTTTACCAAGCTGATGGGAGACGTGGTTGAGCCTCGTCGCGAATTCATTCAGCAAAATGCGCTGAGCGTCGAGAATCTCGATATATGACGAATGGATTTTCAGAATCGATTCTTGACAGTGTTGTAAATCTGCTTCGCTTGGCGACCCCTTTATGCTGTTCACGGGAATTTAAGGCTCGCTTTGATTGCATTTCCATGACGTAAAGCGTTAACTCCGCCTACATATGTCGGGCTGCCTACGCGGTCAGCATGAGGCATCCGGCACTTATTGAGAATGGAGATTTGGAATGCGTGGAAAAATTCTTTCGGCAGTTGGCGCCGCATCCGGCATCGCGCTTCTGGCAAGCGGTGCTGCCATTGCAGGCGGCTATGTTGAACCTGTTGTCGCGCCTGAACCAGTAGTTGTTGAGCAGCCTACTCCAGTAGGCGATTGGGCCGGTGCTTATGTCGGTGCCGCGCTGGGCTATGCTTTCGGTGGTGACGATTCCGTCGGTTTCCGTGCGCTTGACGCGAATGGTGACGTTATCGGCCGCGCGAACGATGTCGGCAGTGTTGACCTGAAAGGCGCCAATCTTGGTGCGCATGTCGGATATCGCTGGCAGCGCGATAACTGGGTCTTCGGCCCGGAGCTCGCGATCGAAGGTGGCGCCATCGAAGAAGACGGCAACACCCCGGCATTCGGCTTGGATGATCTGAACACCGAAGCCAAGGTGAACTACCTTGTCGGTCTGCGGATGAAAACCGGCTATGCCATCAATCCCAGCACGCTGGTTTACGGTACCTTCGGCGTCGCTCATGGTGATTTCGACTACACCGTCAAGAGCGGTGGCGATTCGGAAACCGAAAGCTTCTCGGATACCGGTGTGACTGCTGGTCTGGGCGTTGAGCGTAAGCTGAACGAGCGTCTGTCCATGTTTGGTGAGTGGGAATACCGTCATTTCGAAAATACCGATGTGACGTTTGACGAGGCAGGTCTGCAGACGAGCGCTTCGCCCGCACATCACAACCTGAAAATCGGTGTCAACTACCGCTTCTGATCTGTCGATACAGATCCGCAAAGGGCCGGTCGCTTCACAGCGCCGGCCCTTTTTCCATATTATCCCGGATTTCAGGTCCTTTGGCATCCCGGTTGACGCATCTTTCCCCTTTGCGCCCTGCGGACCGCCGTATATTCGCGTATCAGCGGAACCCGATGGGGACGAAAGCTTTCGTCGGTCCGTCTTAGCGTTTCGATACGGTTGACGTGAAAAATACGAAAATCCATCCGTAACCGGCAATGCGCCAGAAGCATCAGCGTGTGCTGTGTATAGGATATGCCCAGCGGCCAGATCACCCTGTGCGACCGCGTACCGTTCAGATCGGTATATACGATTTCAAGCGCCCCTTCCTCCCAGCAGGCGGTCCGAATCTCTGCCAGATCGACATTCGGCGGGTCGCGATCGGGGCCGGATTCGAAACTCCGCATCACCGCGTGCAATGCCTGCCGGGCCTGTCTTTCCGGCAAAGAGGCGATAATCCGCGAAAGCGCGTCATGCCCGGCCGAGATCAGCTCGGCATCGCCGATCCGGCCCAGCGCGTCCACCGCCAGCTTCAAAGCCTCGATTTCAAGTCGCGAAAAGCTTTGCGGCGGCAAAGCCGGATCTTCGGTCAGGCTGTAACCGACGCCGGCTTCACCATCGATCAACGCACCGCCCGCCCGCAGCGTCGCGATGTCTCGATACAATTGCCGTTGCGATACACCGGTTTCCTGCGCAAGCCGTGCGGCGGTAACCGGCGCGGGCAATCGCCGCAGCACATTCATCAGACGCATCAAACGATCGGTTCGGGCCATGCTGCCTCTTTCTGTCAGGAGCGATGGGTTAATCCTTGGCTCTCAATTTCCAAGGAGACAAGTCATGCGAACTCTTTATCACGCGTCCAACAGTCGCTCGACCGCCATCGTTCAATTGATCGAAGAGATGGGAATTGCCGACCGGATCGACATCGTCAACGTCACCATTCCCCGTCAGGATGGCTCGGGCAGCCACGATCCGAAGAATCCGCATCCGGAAGGAAAGGTGCCCTATCTTGTCGATGGCGACGACCATATCCGCGAACGCGGCGCGATCATCACCTATCTGACCGACATGTTTCCCGAAAGCGGGCTTGGCCGCCCGCCCGGAGATCCGCAGCGTGGGGAATATCTGTCCTGGCTGTTCTATTATCAGGGGGTGATCGAGCCGGTCGCGATCCTGCATTTCGCGGGGCTTACGCACCCGGCGATTCAGGCGTCATTGCGGGATTATGACACGATGCTGGCCCGTCTGGACGAGGTGCTGACAGCGCATCCCTATCTTCTGGGTGACAGGTTCAGTGCCGTTGATATCCTGTGCTCGGGGCCATTTGCGTGGTTCGGCGATCAGATGCCTTCGACTCCGGCCATCGATGCATGGGTCGCCCGCTGTCAGGACCGGGATTCGGTGCGAATCACCCATCAGCGAGACAATAGCTGACCCGAAAAGCGAACCCCCGCGGCGCTGCCACGGGGGTTGCTGATTGCGCATATCGCGTTGTCTTACAGCGCGCCTTCGCGCTGGGCTTTTTTACGAGCCAGCTTGCGGGCGCGGCGAATGGCCTCAGCCTTTTCACGGGCTTTCTTGACCGACGGCTTCTCGAAATGTTGCCGAAGCTTCATTTCGCGGAAAACCCCCTCGCGCTGAAGTTTTTTCTTCAGGGCGCGAAGTGCCTGTTCGACATTATTGTCGCGAACACTGACCTGCATGTGGTTGTCACCACCTTCCTAGGTTAGAGTTGAACAGATTGCAGGAGGCGCTCTTCTACCAGCGGAATGATCTCTTGTCCAGAAGAAGGTCGGAAACCGATGGAAACAGACCGGGAAAAACTGCTGAATGCGGCATTGGAGCATGTGCCGTTCGATGGAATGAACGATCGGGCGCTGCTGGCCGGGGCCGCCTCGATCAACATGCCCGAATCACTTGCCCGCGTCCATTTCCCTCAGGGCGGCGCGGGATTGGCGGCGGCTTATCATCGCGGGGCCGATGACAAGCTGCGCGAATGGCTGACCGCCACCCCGCCCGAGGGCGCTTTTCGCGACCGTGTCGCCGAAGCGGTCTGGCACCGTCTTTCGCTGATTCAGCCCGAGATCGTGCGCGCCGCCGCGGCGACTCTGGCGCTTCCGGTCAATGCCGCGCTTGGCGCCCGGCTGATATGGGAAACGGCGGATGTGATCTGGACCGGCCTTGGCGACAGTTCCGAGGATGCCAACTGGTACACGAAACGGGCGACGCTTTCGGCGGTGATCGGCTCCACGGTCCTGTTCTGGTTGGGCGACGAGTCGGACGGTCATGGCGAGACAAGGCGCTTTATCGATCGGAGAATCGAGGGCGTCATGGCTTTCGAAAAGACCAAGGCCAGCCTGCGCAGGATTCCGGGCGTGGCACCGCTTGGTGATCTCGCTTTCGGGTGGATACACAAGCCGCGAGGCCGTAACCTGCCGGGAAAGACCCGAACCAGATAAGGAGTGACCATGATCTCGGACATGATGAAGGCGGTTGAGATTGCCACCCCCGGCGATGCGGATGGGCTGCGACTGACGGACCGCCCGTTGCCGGTGCCCGGATATGACCAGATCCTGATCAAGATTGCCTATGCCGGGATAAACCGGCCGGATGTCTTGCAGCGTCAGGGTAATTACGCGCCGCCGCCGGATGCATCGGATCTGCCCGGGTTGGAAGCATCGGGCGAGGTGGTGGGCATCGGTGCTGGCGTGACCCGCTGGCGTGTCGGTGACAAGGTGGCGGCGCTTCTGCCGGGCGGCGGGTATGCCGAATATGCGGTGTGCCACGGCGATCACGCCCTGGCGATTCCCGAAGGGTTTGATCTGCGCGAGGCCGCCTGCCTGCCCGAGACCAGCTTTACCGTATGGTCGAATATCATTACCCGCGGCGGCTTGCAGGCGGGTGAGCGCTTTCTGGTTCACGGAGGAACCTCGGGCATCGGCATGATGGCGATACAGATTGCTCATGCGCTGGGCGCCCGTGTCTGGGCAACTGCCGGGAATGACGAAAAATGCGCCGCGATTGCCGATCTGGGTGCAACGGCGATCAATTATCGCAACGAGGATTTCGTCAAGATCCTGCGCGAGGAAGGCGGTGCCGATCTGATCCTCGATATGGTTGGGGGTAGCTATATTCCGCGTAATATCAAGACTCTGGCCAATGATGGCCGGCTTGTCATGATCGCGTTCCTCGAAGGCCCCAAGGCCGAGGTGAATTTCGCGCAGATCATGGTCAAGCGATTGAATGTCACCGGCTCGACCCTGCGCCCTCAATCGGATGCGGCAAAGGCCCGGATCGCCGAATCACTGCGCGAACATCTTTGGCCGATGCTTGAATCGGGGGCTGTCAAAGTCAGTATCGACAGCGAATTCGCCCTGAAAGACGCCGCCGAAGCACATCGCCGCATGGAAAGCAGCGGGCATATCGGCAAGATCGTCCTGAAAGTCGCGGACGACTGAGACATAAGGGGGCCGGGAGGGAATCACCGGCCCCTTCTTCATTCAAATATCCATAAATCAGAGCTTCGGGCAGGTCATCGCGCCTTGTCTATCCGCGCCCCGCTTTTGCTGTCGAACAGATGCAGGTTCTTGCGGTCGAAACCCAGCCGCAGCGTTTCGGCCAGCGGCGCGTCCGAAGGATAGGTGATCGTAATCGCCTCGCCGCCGGTCTGGCCATGGATCAGCCGCTGCGCGCCCAGTTCCTCGACGGCGGAAACGTTCATTTCGATGGGGCCATCTTCCGTCACGCTCAGATCCTCGGGCCGGATGCCGATCGTATCGGCATGCGCGGTGCCGGGCAGGTTGGGAACGGCGCGAGAGGGGATCAGATTCATCGCCGGGCTGCCGATAAAACCCGCGACGAAGGTCGATGCCGGGCGGCGGTACAGTTCAAGCGGTGTGCCGATCTGTTCGACCCGCCCGCCGTTCAGCACCACCAGACGGTCGGCCAGTGTCATCGCCTCCAGCTGATCATGCGTGACATAGATCGAGGTCGTGCGCAGGCGTTTCTGCAACTGCTTGATTTCCAGCCGCATGGTCACGCGCAGCTTGGCATCAAGATTCGACAGCGGTTCATCGAACAGAAAAGCCGCCGGTTCGCGGACGATGGCGCGGCCCATGGCGACCCGCTGACGTTGACCGCCCGACAACGCCCGGGGCTTGCGGTCGAGATACTGGCCGATCTGAAGGATCTCCGCGGCGTCGTTCACCCGCCGCTCGATCTCGGCCTTGGGCGTGCCGCGGTTCTTCAGCCCATAGGCAAGGTTCTGGCGCACTGACATATGCGGATACAGCGCGTAATTCTGAAACACCATGGCGATGTCGCGATCGGCGGGCTCGATCTGGTTGACGACACGTTCGCCGATGTGGATCTCTCCGTCAGTGATGCTTTCCAGTCCTGCGACCATGCGCAGCAATGTGGATTTGCCACAGCCCGAAGGGCCGACAAGCACGATGAATTCGCCATCCGCGATTTCGATATTCACATCGCCCACGGCGCGGGTGTCGCCGGGATAGACCTTGCCGACATTATCGAGGGTAATTGACGCCATATTATTTCTCCGTCTCGACAAGGCCCTTGACGAACAACCGTTGCATTCCGATGACCACGGCTACGGGCGGAAGCATGGCCATGATGGCCGTCGCCATCACCAGATGCCATTTCGGCAAGCCGTCCACCACGTCGGCCATCCGCTTGATGCCCGCGACGATGGTGTAATATTGTGGTTCGGTGGTGATCAGCAGTGGCCAGATATACTGGTTCCAGCCATATATGAACAGGATCACGAACAGCGCCGCCATATTGGTCCGTGACAGCGGCAGAAGGATATCCCGGAAGAATTTCATCGGCCCGGCGCCGTCGATACGCGCGGCCTCTGTCAACTCGTCCGGGATGGTCAGGAACACCTGCCGGAACAGGAATGTCGCCGTGGCTGATGCGATCAGCGGCAGCGACAGGCCGGCATAGGAATTCAGCAGCCCCAGATCCGCGACCACCTGAAAGCTGGGAACGATGCGAACCTCTACCGGCAGCATCAGGGTGATGAAGATGCACCAGAAGGCCAATCCCCGGAAGGGAAAGCGGAAATAGACGATGGCGAAAGCCGACAGCATCGAGATGCAGATCTTGCCGATGGCGATGGACAGCGCCATGATCATCGAATTGACCATCATCTGCCCGACCGGGGGCGTTCCGCTGGTGGATAGTCCGGTATCCAGCATGGTACGGTAATTCTCGACCAGATGCGGGCCGGGCCACATCGGGATCGTTCCCGATGAAAAATCGGTTGCCGTATGGGTCGAGGCGACGAAAGCCACCCAGACGGGCATGGCGACGACGACCACACCAAGGATCAGCGTCACATGGGCAAGAATGTTCAGGCCGGGGCGATTCTCGATCATCAGTATTCCACCCTCTTCTCGACATAGCGGAACTGGATCACCGTCAGCGAGATCACGATCAGCATCAGCACGACTGATTGGGCCGCCGAACTGCCCATGTTCTGGCCGATGAAGCCGTCGAAATAGACCTTGTAGACCATGATATTGGTGGCTTGCGCCGGTCCGCCCTCGGTTGTCGAGTCGATCACAGCGAAGGTTTCGAACATCGCGTAGACGATATTGACCACCAGCAGGAAAAATGTCGTGGGCGACAGCAGCGGAAAGGTAATATCGAAGAAACGCCGCACCGGACCTGCGCCGTCTATGGCGGCGGCCTCGCGCAGACTGGCCGGGATCGCCTGAAGCCCCGCGACGAAGAACAGGAAGTTATAGCTGATCTGCTTCCAGGCGCTGGCGATGACGACAAGGATCATCGCATCGCCTTTGTCGGTATTGTGGTTCCAGTCATAGCCGATGATATCCAGCATGAAAGGCAGGATGCCGACGGTCGGGTTGAAGATGAAATACCACAGGATACCCGCCACCGCCGGCGCGACCGCATAGGGCCAGACCAGCAGCGTGGTGTAAGGGCGCTGCGATTTCAGCATCCTGTCCACGGCTACGGCCAGTATCAAGGCGACACCCATCGACAGCACCGTCACCGACACGGCGAAAACGGCCGTCACCTTCAGCGAATTCAGGTATTGGGCGCTATCCAGAAGCGCCCGGAAATTCGCCATCCCGACGAACTGGCTGTTGATGCCGAACGCATCCTCGCGCAGGAAACTTTGCCGGATTGCCTGAAAGGCGGGCCAGATGAAGAAGACGAGCGTGACCGCAAGCTGAGGCGCCAAAAGCAGCCAAGGCAACAACTGGCCGTTGAATATCGTTCGCTTCATCTGATGCCCGGATATGAGAATGGGGGCCGCGAAACCCGGCCCCCGGACGGTTCATTTACTGGTTTTGCTTCTCGAATTCCTCAAGCAGCGCATTGCCCCGCTCGACAACGCTGTCAAGCGCGCCCTGTGCGTCCTTGCTGCCGGACAGCATCTGCTCGAATTCTTCGTCGATGATACCGCGGATCTGGACGTAATTGCCGAAACGCAGACCTTTCGAATTCTCGGTCGGTTCGTTCAGGGTAATCTGCTGCAAGCCGACCTCGGAACCGGGGTTCTCTTCGTAGTAACCTTGCTCTTTGCCCAGATCATAGGCCGCCTGCGTAATCGGCAGGTAGCCCGAGAACTGGTGCCAGTCGGCCTGGACTTCAGGGCTGGCGAGATATTCGAAGAACTTGGCGGTGCCTGCATATTCCTCGTCGGGACGGCCGGTCAGGACCCACAGGGTTGCACCGCCGATGATCGAGTTCTGCGGCGCGCCCTCGACATCGTCGTAATAGGGCAGCATGCCGAAGCCCAGCTCGAAATCCTTGGCATTGGCGACCACGCCCGCAAGGCTGGCAGAGCTGTTCATGATCATTGCGCATTCCTGGCTGTAGAACATCGGCGGGGCGTCGTCGCCGCCAACCGGGCCGCCATATTTGAAGAGCCCCTCATCAGCCCATTTCTTCAGATTGGCCCAATGTTTGACCTGAACGTCACCGTTCAGTGTCAGTCGGGCAGCCGTACCACCAAAACCGTTCTGTTCGGTACCGATGGGCTGGTTGTGGAACGCACTGAGATTCTCGGTCTGGATCCAGCTTACCCAGCCTGTGGTAAAGCCGCATTCCGCCGCACCCGACTCCATGATCTTGTTCGAGAATTCTTCCACCTCGCCCCAGGTCTTTGGCGGGGTTTCCGGATCAAGCCCGGCCTTTTCGAACACATCCTTGTTGTAATACAGGATCGGGGTCGAACTGTTGAACGGCATCGACAGCATATTGCCGTCCGTGTCGGTATAGTAGCCCACGACGGCAGGCAGGAATGCGGCCGGGTCGAATTCGACGCCCTGTTCTTCCATCAGCTGGTAAACCGGAACGATGGCGCCTTGCGCGGCCATCATGGTGCCGGTGCCCACTTCGAAGACCTGAACGATGGCGGGCTGTTCCTTCGCGCGAAAGGCGGCAATCGCGGCGGTCATCGTTTCGGGATAGGTGCCCTTATACGAGGGAACGACCTTGTATTCATCCTGACTGTCGTTGAAACCCTTGACGATTTCTTCCAGTTTGGTGCCAAGTTCGCCACCCATGGCATGCCACCACTGGATTTCCGTCTGGGCATTGGCAGCCGTAAGCGACGCAATCAGCGTGGCCGCGGATGCGGTCAGTAAGCGGGTCATTATTTTACCTCCCAATGGAGTTGCGTTCGATGCCGGACCTACCCCCCAAGCATGACGGTCACGCAACATTATTATGAACGAAATGTGACAGTATTTGACTATTCGGTCAACGGGATTGCGGGACGGAATACGCGAAAATCTTCGTATTTGTTCCCAAATTCGGCGAATCTCACATAAACTCACCCAAAACGAAAGCAATCCGGATCTTGGCCGAAACCGCAAATTTTGGCGGGGCGTCAGGGCCGGCGCGACCTTGTCCGATGCCGTTTCGGCTCAACCGAACAACAGCCCCAGCCCCAGCCCGATCACCAACGCGCCGCCAGCCGTGGCAGCATACCAGCGGTATTTTTGCGGTTTTTCGGATTTTGTTGCATGGCCGTGAACCTGTTCCCACAGCACCCGGTCAACCAGTTTCGGCAATAACGGGCCATATCGCCCCAGGATCTGGGCGACCTGAACCGCGTCCTGCGCCACCGCGCGCGGCCCCAGACTTGCCTTGATATAATCCGAAACAACCGGTTTCGCCGCTTCCCACATGTTCAGTTGCGGATCCAGCGAGCGGGCGACGCCTTCGACCACCACCATGGTACGCTGCAACAGGATCAGTTCGGTGCGGGTCGGCATGCCGAACCGTTCGGTCACCTCGAACAGATATGCCAGCAGGTTCGCCATCGAGATCTGGCTGGCATCGGCACCGAAGATCGGCTCTCCCACGGCGCGAAGCGCGCGGGCGAAAGCTGTTTCGTCGCGGTCGCGGGGGACATAACCCGCCTCGAAATGCACGCGGGCAACGCGCCGGTAATCGCGCTTGATGAAACCCATCAGGATCTCGGCATAGACCCGGCGGGTATATTCGTCGATCTCGCCCATGATCCCGAAATCATAGGCGATGATCGAACCATCCGCCCCGACCTTGAGATTGCCGTGATGCATGTCGGCATGGAAAAAGCCGTCGCGCAGGGCATGCTGCAGGAAAAGCTGGATCACCCGGCGGGCGACGGCGGGTAGATCGTGACCGGCGGCGATCAACCCGTCGCGGTCGCCCATCGCGACCCCCTCGGCCCAGTCCGAGGTCAGCACGCGGCGGGACGACAGGTGCCAATGCGGCGCAGGTATGGAAAAGCCCTCGTCATCCCGCGTGTTCTCGATAAATTCCGAGGCGGCAGAGGCTTCAAGCCGCAGATCCAACTCGCCTGCGACGACAGATTCGAAATGGCTGATCACGTCGCGCGGACGCAGGCGGCGGCTGCTGGGCGAAAGTCCTTCGATCATTCCGGCGGCGAAATGGAACGCATCGATATCGCGGCGGAATGCGGCCTGAATCCCGGGACGCAGCACCTTGACGGCCACCTCGCGCCCGGTGTCGCGCAGCCGCGCCCGGTGAACCTGCGCGATCGAGGCCGCCGCGACAGGCTCTGAAAACTCAAGGAATATCTCGTCGATCGGCCTGCCCAGTTCCGTCGCCACCATCTCCTTGGCGATCTGCGTGGGAAAGGGTGGCAACCGGTCCTGAAGCATCCGCAGCTGGTCGGCCAGCTCGGTTCCCACCACATCGGCCCGGGTCGACAGGATTTGCCCGAATTTGATATAGGCGGGCCCAAGCGCGGTAATGGCCCGGGTCATCGGCGGCAGGGCGGGATTGCCCTTGTAACCCATCCAGCGGAATGGCCAGCCCAGGATCCGCGCTGCAAGCCGAAGCCGCGGCGGAGCTTCAAGCGCATCCAGCGCGACACCCATCGCCCCGGTGCGCTCGAAGGTCGCGCCGGTACGGATCAGGCGCAGGATATTATGCGGTCCGCGCATCTACAGTTTCCAGCCGGAATGCAGCGCGGCGATGCCCATCGACAGATTGCGCCACTGCACACGGCCGAAACCCGCCTGACGGATCAGAGCGCCGAATTCCTCCTGATCCGGGAACCGGCGGATGGATTCGACCAGATACTGATAGCTGTCGTGATCGCCGGTCACGGCCTTGCCCATCGCCGGGATCACGTTGAAGCTATAGCGGTCATAGGCCCATTGCATCATCGGCACCGGGATCCGGCTGAATTCCAGCACCATCAGACGCCCGCCGGGGCGCAAGACACGATAAGCCTCGGAGAGGGCGTCAGCGATGCGGGTCACGTTGCGGATGCCGAAGCTGATCGTATAGCGGTCAAAGCTGTCATCGGCGAAAGGCAGCCGCATCGCATCGCCCGTCACCCATGCAAGGCGGTCGGCCTTCTCTGCGGCGTCGGCACGTTTGCGGCCCTCGACCAGCATGGATTCGGTCATGTCGCAAACCGTGACGCGCGCCCCCGGCGCACGATCAAGAAAGCGAAAGGCGATATCCCCGGTGCCGCCCGCCATATCCAGCAGATGCTGACCGTCGCGCGGGGCAAGCCAGTCCATCATGGCATTTTTCCAGACCCGGTGAATGCCCCCGCTCATCAGGTCGTTCATCAGGTCATAGCGCGACGCCACACTGGAAAACACGTCATGCACCAGCCCGGCCTTGTCATCCTCGTCCACGGTCCGGAAACCGAAATGGGTCTGTTTCTTTTCGCTCATCGCGCTTGCCACCCGCTGTTTCAGGCGTCAGATAACCCTGTGACACCGCGGGCACAATGCAGCGAAAGGAACGGGATTGCCAGAACTGCCGGAAGTCGAAACGGTCAGGCGCGGGTTGCTGCCGCATCTCGAAGGCCGCAGCATCGCCCGCGCCGAGGCCCGCCGCCCGGATCTGCGCTGGCCCCTGCCGCCGGATCTGGTGCAGGTACTGACGGGCGCAAGGGTAAAGGAGCTGCGCCGCCGCTCGAAATACCTGCTGGCCGATCTGGACCGGGGCGGCACGCTGCTGCTGCATCTGGGCATGTCGGGAAGGCTTCTGGTCGAGGGCGCGGGGCTGGCCGGATTTCACCGCGATCCCGCGATTCTTCCTCGTCACGATCACGTCGTGCTGGAGACCGAGGACGGCACAACCATCACCTTCAATGATGCCCGCCGCTTCGGCATGGTGGATCTGATCCGCGAAGGTACCTCCCATCCGCTTCTGGCGCATCTGGGCCCCGAGCCGTTCGACACGGAATTCGACGCCGCTTATCTGGCGGCTGTTTTCGCCGGGCGGCGTGTGCCGGTCAAACAGGCCCTGCTGGATCAGAAAATTGTGGCCGGGCTTGGGAATATCTATGTCAGCGAATCGCTGCACCGTGCGGGCATAGATCCGCGCCGGGCGGCAGGACGTATCGGCATGGCCCGGCTGGCTGCCCTGTCCGGGCATATCCGCGATGTGCTGACAGATGCCATCGCCGCAGGCGGCTCATCCCTGCGCGATCACCGGCAGGCTACGGGGGAGCTGGGCTATTTCCAGCACAGCTTCCGGGTGTATGACCGCGAGGATGCGGCCTGTTCGACAGATGGCTGCGCGGGCAGTATCCGACGAATCACGCAATCGGGCCGCTCAACCTATTTTTGCCCGGTCTGTCAGAAATGATGGCTGTCACAGCTTCTTCTTTGCCCCAATACCTCGGGGGTCCGGGGGCTGGCCCCCGGTTGCTGAAAGCTAAAAAACATGACGTTTCCGCAAAATTGAATCGGATTCCGACCCTTTCAAACGCTTGCAGCCCGAATTTCCCCACCTATATACAGCCGCGAAGCGTTCGGATTCTGGCCGGGCGCGAAATCAACCACCGGGATCGGGCCGTGGGGGCCATAACGGACCCAAGGCCCAATACATCGCCATAAGAAAGGTAAGAGATACATGTCCAAAGTCATCGGGATTGACCTCGGTACGACCAATAGCTGCGTCGCCATCATGGATGGCAGCCAGCCCAAGGTGATCGAGAACAGCGAAGGCGCACGCACCACCCCCTCGATCGTCGGTTTCACCGAAGGAGAGCGTCTGGTCGGCCAATCCGCCAAGCGTCAGGCCGTGACCAACCCTTCGAACACCGTGTTTGCGGTCAAGCGTCTGATCGGCCGCCGTATCGGCGACGAAGCCGTCGAGAAGGACAAGAAACTGGTTCCCTACTCGATCGTGGATGGCGGCAATGGCGACGCCTGGGTCGAGGTGCGGAATGAGAAATATTCCCCCGCTCAGGTCAGTGCAATGATCCTTCAGAAGATGAAGGAGACCGCCGAATCCTATCTGGGCGAAGAGGTGACGCAGGCCGTCATCACCGTGCCCGCCTATTTCAACGACGCCCAGCGTCAGGCCACCAAGGATGCCGGCAAGATCGCAGGCCTCGAAGTGCTGCGGATCATCAACGAACCGACGGCTGCCGCGCTGGCCTATGGTCTGGACAAGAAGGAAAGCCGGACCATCGCGGTCTATGACCTTGGCGGCGGCACCTTCGATATCACCATCCTGGAAATCGACGACGGATTGTTCGAAGTGAAATCCACCAACGGGGACACGTTCCTTGGTGGTGAGGATTTCGACATGCGGATCGTCAGCTATCTCGCTGATGAGTTCAAGAAAGAGCATGGCGTCGATCTGACCAAGGACAAGATGGCGCTTCAGCGTCTGAAAGAAGCTGCCGAGAAGGCCAAGATCGAACTGTCCTCCTCCAGCCAGACCGAAATCAACCAGCCGTTCATCTCGATGGACAAGGATTCCGGCACGCCGCTGCACATGGTCATGAAACTGACCCGCGCCAAGCTGGAAAGCCTTGTCAACGACCTGATCAAGCGCACCATGAAGCCGGTTCAGGAAGCGCTGAAAGACGCCGGTGTTTCGAAATCGGATATCGACGAGGTGGTTCTGGTCGGCGGTATGACCCGGATGCCCAAGGTTTTCCAGGAAGTCACCGATTTCTTCGGCAAGGAACCCCATAAGGGCGTTAACCCCGATGAGGTCGTGGCCCTTGGTGCCGCGATTCAGGCTGGCGTGCTGCAAGGCGACGTCAAGGATGTCGTTCTGCTGGACGTGACGCCGCTGTCGCTGGGGATCGAAACGCTGGGCGGTGTATTCACCCGCCTGATCGACCGCAACACCACCATCCCGACCAAGAAGGGTCAGATCTTCTCGACCGCCGAGGATAACCAGAACGCGGTGACGATCCGCGTCTTCCAGGGCGAACGCGAGATGGCTGCCGACAACAAGATGCTGGGCCAGTTCAACCTTGAAGATATCCCGCCCGCGCCGCGCGGCATGCCCCAGATCGAGGTGACTTTCGATATCGACGCCAATGGCATCGTTTCGGTCAGTGCCAAGGACAAGGGCACCGGCAAGGAACAGAATATCACCATTCAGGCTTCGGGCGGTCTGACCGACGAGGATATCGATCGGATGGTCAAGGATGCCGAGGCTAATGCCGAGGCCGACAAGTCCCGCCGCGAGATCGTCGAAGCCAAGAACCAGGCCGAAAGCCTGATCCATTCGACCAGAAAGTCGCTGGAAGAGCATGGCGACAAGGTGGATGAATCCACGGTCGAGGCGATCGAACTGGCGATTGGCGCCCTGGAGGAATCGGTGAAGACCGACGATGCCGACAAGATCAAATCCGGCATCCAGAACGTCATGGACGCATCGATGAAACTGGGCGAGGCCATCTACAAGGCGTCGCAATCCGAGGCCGAAGCCCGCGATGACAATGACCCGGACGAGCCTCGCGCCGCGGACGAAGATATCGTGGATGCCGATTTCGAGGATCTCGGCGAAGACAAGAAACGCGGCTGATCCGGGCCGTATCCCTGGACCGGCCCGCAGTTCGCGGGCCGGATTTCATTCCGGGGGTCAGTAGACAGGACAAGATATGGCCAAGCGTTGTTATTACGATGTGCTCGGGGTCGGACGCGGGGCTTCGACCGATGAGTTGAAGAAAGCCTATCGGCTGAAGGCGAAGGAGCTTCATCCCGACCGCAACAAGGACAATCCAAACGCCGAAGCGCAGTTCAAAGAGGTCAACGAGGCCTATGACTGCCTGAAGGACGAACAGAAAAAGGCTGCTTACGACCGCTTTGGCCATCAGGCCTTCGAAAATGGCGGCATGGGCGGCGGTGCCGGGCGCGGCGCGCATCCGGGCGATTTCGGCTCGGCATTCGCGGATGTGTTCGACGATCTGTTCGGCGACATGATGGGTCGTCGCGGCGGCGGCGGTGGCGCGCGTTCCCGGGCGCAGCGCGGGCAGGATCTGCGTTACAATCTGCGCGTTTCGCTTGAGGAAGCTTACGGCGGATTGCAAAAGACCATCAATATTTCCAGCTCGGTTGCCTGTGGCGACTGCAACGGCACCGGTGCCGAAGGCGCGACGCAACCCGCGAATTGCCCGACCTGTTCGGGCATGGGCCGGGTACGGGCCCAGCAAGGGTTCTTCACGGTCGAGCGGACCTGTCCGACCTGCGGCGGCCAGGGGCAGATCGTCAAGAATCCCTGCAAGACCTGTCATGGCGCGGGCCGGGTCGAGAAGGACCGCACCCTGTCGGTCAACATCCCGGCGGGCGTCGAGACCGGCACCCGGATCCGCCTTGCGGGCGAGGGCGAGGCCGGAATGCGTGGCGGACCCTCGGGCGATCTGTATATTTTCGTCGAGGTGAAAGAGCACGAGATCTTCATACGCGACGGCAAGACCCTGGCCTGTCAGGTGCCGGTCAGCATGGCGACCGCCGCATTGGGCGGCGAGGTCGAGGTGCCGACGATCGACGGCGGGCGTTCCCGCGTCAAGGTGCCTGCCGGAAGCCAGTCGGGCCGGCAGATGCGGCTGCGTGGCAAGGGAATGCCACCCTTGCGGCATGGCGCGGGCGCGAATGGCGAGTTTGGAGACATGCTGCTTGAGATTGCGGTTGAAACGCCGGTGAACCTCAATGCGCGTCAAAAAGAGCTTTTGCGCGAATTCGCTGCGGAGAAGGTTGATAACAGTCCCCAATCGACCAGTTTCTTCAACAAGGTAAAAGGGTTCTGGGACGGCATGACCCGATGATCAGGAGGCGCTTCGGCGCCTCTTTCCATTTTTTTCATATCTTCTCTGCATAATCCGGGCATGGCCCAGGACCGATCACCACCGACCCCTTCATTGCCGCTGTTCGATCCGGCGATTCGCGATTTTCATGCGGCGAATTCGGCGGCGCGGTCGAATCGGCGTAACAAGGCGATGCCTTCATATCTGGCCGATCATCGCGCAAGGCTTCGGGAACGCTTCATGCAAGGTGGTGCGGCGGCGATGCCGGATTACGAATTGCTGGAACTCGTCCTGTTCCGCGCCATCCCCCGGCAGGATGTGAAACCGCTGGCCCGCCGCCTGATCGAGCATTTCGGCGATTTCAACCGGGTGATTTCCGCGGCTCCCGCCCGCATGACGGAGGTCGAGGGCGTCGGCGCCGCTGTCGTGACCGAGCTGAAACTGGTCGAGGCCGCGTCTCAGCGGCTGGCCCGCGCGAAGGTGCTGCATCGGCCGGTGCTGTCGGGATGGCAGGTATTGCTGGATTATTGCCATACCGCCATGGCGCATCGCGAGACGGAACAGTTCCGGGTACTGTATCTTGACCGCAAGAATGTTCTGATCGCGGATGAGGAACAGTCCCGTGGCACGGTCGATCACGTACCGGTCTATCCGCGCGAGATCATGCGCCGCGCGCTTGAACTGAATTCATCGGCATTGATTCTTGTCCACAACCACCCCTCGGGCGATCCGACCCCGTCAGAAGCGGATATCGTCATGACCGCCCAGATCGCGCGGGCGGCGGATTGCATGGGAATCACCATCCATGACCATCTGGTCATCGGCAAATCACGCGAACTCAGCTTTCGATCCGAAGGATTGCTGAAGTGACGAAAATCCCGGTCTGAGGGGATTATCGGCCCTGCCCGCGACAAATCATCGCAGGTCGTTCGCGAAGACGCGACAATTTTTCAACATGGGCATAGTACCACAGACTCAGGAATGGGCTTACCCGCTGGACTGACGGGGATTTGAACGCTAGAACCGCCTACGCGACGGTTGCGATCAAAGCGCGGCCCGGAATGACATAGCGGCCAAATAATTGGCCCGAACTGGAGAATGACCCGTGTCCCACGCAGATGACCACGTAGGCACCCGGAGGGATTTCCTCTATTACGCCACGGCGGGAGCAGGCGCAGTTGCAGCCGGTGCAGCCGGCTGGACGCTTGTGAACCAGATGAACCCCTCGGCCGATGTGCAGGCATTGTCTTCGATCCAGGTCGATGTCAGTGGCGTCGAATTAGGTACCCAGCTTACGGTGAAATGGCTGGGCAAACCGGTATTCATCCGTCGCCGGACCCCGGATGAGATCGAGGCCGCCCGCGCTGTCGGGCTGGGCGAACTGATCGATCAGGGCGCCGAGAACGAGAACAAGCCCGGCGAAGCCGCGACCGACGAAAACCGCGCATTGGACGAAACCGGCGAATGGCTGGTGATGATCGGCGTCTGCACCCATCTGGGCTGCGTTCCCATCGGCGACGGCGCGGGCGATTTCGGCGGCTGGTTCTGCCCCTGCCACGGCTCGCATTACGACACGGCCGGCCGCATCCGCAAAGGCCCGGCGCCCAGGAATCTTCCGGTTCCGATCGCCGAATTCGTCAACGAAACAACCATCCAACTGGGCTGAGGAGGGCATCATGGCCGGAATTCCGCACGACCATTACGAGCCCAAATCGGGCCCCGAACGCTGGCTGCATCGCCGTTTGCCGATCGTCAGCGTCATCTATGACACATTGATGATCCCCACGCCCAGGAACCTGAACTGGTGGTGGATCTGGGGCATCGTTCTGGCATTCTGCCTTGCGCTGCAGATCGTCACCGGGATTGTTCTGGTGATGCATTACACCCCGCATGTCGATCTGGCCTTCGCCAGCGTCGAACATATCATGCGCGACGTGAATGGCGGCTATATGCTGCGTTACATGCATGCCAACGGCGCCTCGCTGTTCTTCCTCGCGGTCTATATCCATATCTTCCGCGGGCTGTATTACGGCAGCTACAAGGCCCCCCGCGAAGTTACCTGGATCATCGGCATGCTGATCTATCTGGCGATGATGGCGACGGCATTCATGGGTTACGTGCTTCCCTGGGGCCAGATGTCCTTCTGGGGCGCGACCGTCATCACCGGGTTGTTCGGCGCGATTCCCGGGATCGGCGAATCGATCCAGACATGGCTTCTGGGCGGACCGGCCGTGGATAACGCCACGCTGAACCGGTTCTTCTCGCTGCACTATCTGCTGCCCTTCATCATCGCCGCGCTGGTGATCGTGCATATCTGGGCCTTCCACACCACGGGCAACAACAACCCGACCGGTGTCGAAGTCCGCCGCACCTCGAAGGAAGAGGCCGAGAAAGACACCCTGCCATTCTGGCCCTATTTCGTGATCAAGGACCTGTTCGCGCTTGGCGTGATCATGGTGGTGTTCTTCGCCGTTGTCGGCTTCATGCCCAACTATCTGGGCCATCCCGACAACTATATCGAGGCGAATGCGCTCGCCACGCCCGAACATATCGTGCCCGAATGGTATTTCCTGCCCTTCTACGCGATTCTGCGGGCCTTTACCGCCGATGTCTGGCTGGTGATTCTGGTCAACAAGCTGTCCTTCGGTATCATCGACGCCAAATTCTTCGGCGTGCTCGCGATGTTCGGCGCGATCCTGGTCATGGCTCTGGTGCCGTGGCTGGATACCAGCCGCGTCCGCTCGGGTCGTTACCGGCCGCAATTCAAGTGGTGGTTCTGGCTGCTTGCCGTCGATTTCGTGATCCTGATGTGGGTCGGCGCACGCCCGGCAGAGGGAATTTATCCCTATATCGCCCTTGCTGGCTCGGCTTACTGGTTCATCTATTTCCTGGTGATCCTGCCGCTGCTTGGTGTGATTGAGAAACCCGATCCGATGCCTGCGACCATCGAAGAGGATTTCAACGAACACTACGGCGCCAAAGCGCATCCGGCCGAGTAAGGAGAGCCATCAATGACCCTGAGAACCAAGACGCTCACGGCTGTTGCGGCCCTGACAATCCTCGCCGGCGGCTATTCGCTGGCGCAGGAGGCCGAGACGGACCAACCCGCTGACGCACAGCAATCCATACCCGAAAGCGACGCGTTGACCGAAGCGCCCGCAGGTGCGGAGGCCGAGTCCGAAGCCACTGAAGGCGAAGCTGCAGGGCAACCTGCTGACGCCGAGGAAGCCGGTGCCGAAGAGCCTGCCGCTGATGACGCGGCGGCGGAGGAAGCACCCGCCGAAGGTGAAGCCACGGATGGCGACGCGGCGGAACAACCCGCTGACGCTGCTGAGGAAGCCGGTGCCGAAGAGCCTGCCGCTGATGACGCGGCGGCGGAGGAAGCACCCGCCGAGGATGAAGCTTCCGAAGGCGCTGCTGCTGACGAAGAGCATGCGGAAGCCGCAGGCGATCATGGGGGCGGGCATATCGAGGATATTTCCTTCAGTTTCGAAGGTCCCTTTGGCAAATACGACCAGTTTCAGCTTCAGCGGGGCCTGCAGGTCTATACCGAGGTCTGCTCAGCCTGCCACGGTATGAAATTCGTGCCGCTCCGCACATTGGGCGATAGCGGCGGCCCCGGTCTGCCCGAGGATCAGGTGCGCGCCTATGCGGCCGAGATGACCATCATCGACGAGGAAACCGAGGAAGAGCGGCCACGCCTGCCCACCGATCACTTCCCTGAAAACACGACTGCCGGCGCGCCGGATCTGTCGCTGATGGCGAAAGCCCGCGCGGGCTTCCATGGTCCGGCCGGGACCGGTGTCAATCAGCTGATCAAGGGCATCGGCGGGCCGGAATATATCCATGCCATTCTGACCAGCTATACCGGGGAAGAACAGGAACAGGCAGGTACGGTCCTGTATGAAAATACCGCCTTCCCGACCGGTTATATCGGCATGACGCCTCCGCTTTCCGATGATCTGGTCACCTATGAGGACGGCACCAAGGCCACCGTGGATCAGATGGCCCGCGACGTGTCGGCCTTCCTGATGTGGACGGCCGAGCCGAAACTGTCGGATCGTAAACAGGTCGGGCTTGTCTCGGTGCTGTTCCTGATCGTGCTGACGGGTCTGCTCTATGTGACCAACAAGCGGCTTTGGGCGCCCTACAAGGGCAAGAACCTGGACCGCTGATCTGTAACCGAAAACTTTGAACGCGCCCCTTCCGCGGGGCGCGTTTTCGTTGCTGGACAAGGCGCGGCGATATCGGTCAGATACGCCCGGCAATCGGGGAGCAAGTCATGGCGATCTGGAATCTGGGTTCGATCAATATCGATCACGTGTATCGGATGGACAAACTGCCGCGCCCGGGCGAGACGCTTGCGGCCGACAGTTACTCCATCGGGCTGGGCGGCAAGGGCGCCAATCAGTCCATCGCGGCCGCACAGGCCGGTGCGCCGACCCATCATCTGGGCGCGATGGGGCAGGGCGATGACTGGGTGATCGATCGGCTACAGGCCAGAGGGGTCGATACCACCTATATTCTGCGACTAGCGGATCAGGTGACCGGCCATGCCCTTATCCTGCTGGACGGTTCAGCGGAAAATTCGATCATCATCCATCCCGGCGCGAATCGCGCCCTCGCGCTATCCGCATTGGAAAACGCCATGGGCGCGATCAGGCCGGGGGATATCCTGCTGCTTCAGAACGAGACCAGCCTTCAGGCCGAGGCAGCCCGGATCGCACGCTTGGCCGGGGCGCGGGTGATCTATTCCGCCGCCCCTTTCGATCTGGATGCGTTGCAGGCGGTCATGCCGGAAGTCTCGATCCTCGCCATGAACGAGGGCGAGGCACAGCAGCTTTTCGCGGCGATCCGGGAACCGCTTCCCGTCGAGGGTCTTCTGATCACCCGTGGCGCGGAAGGCGCGGAATATCGTGATCTGAAAACCGGTCAAAGCTGGCACCAGCCAGCTTTCCCGGTCACGCCAGTGGATACGACCGGGGCAGGGGATACATTCGCCGGATATTTCGCCGCCGCGCTGGATCGTGGCGACGGAATTCCCGAAGCCCTGCGGCTGGCTTCGGGCGCCGCCGCCCTGAAAGTCACCCGGCAGGGCGCCGGGGACGCTATTCCGGCATTGTCAGAGGTCACGGATTTCCTCGCCTCTACAGAAGCCTGACGAAAACCCCTGCTCCGCTTCTTCTTTGTTTAAATACCTCGGGGTGAATTGGCCGCAGGCCAAGAGGGGCAGCGCCCCTCCCCCGGCTCACTCCGCGGCGGCCTTGTCCGTCACGACATGACTCCATGCGCCTTCCGGTTCCTTCGAGATGACCGGATCCGATCCGCCCGCAAGCAGCGTATCGACCGTACGCTGATAATCAGCCTCGTCCAGAACGCCGTCGCTGCCAGCGGTCAGCTTGGCGATTTCCTGCGCCATGCGGGCCTGATGTTCGATGGTCTGGGCGCCGGTTTCGTCGTTATCCAGAACGATCTCGGCGGATTCATCGGGATTTTCCTCGACATAACGCCAGCCCTTCATGCTGGCGCGGACGAATTTCGCCAATGCTTCGACCTTCGCGTCGTCCTCAAGCGTGCTTTCCAGCACGTAAAGCCCGTCTTCCAGAGTGGCCACGCCCTGATCTTCATATTTGAAGGTCACCAGATCCTCGGGCGCGATGCCGGCATCCAGAACCTGCCCATATTCGTTATAGGTCATGGTGCTGATGCAGGCGGCCTGCTTCTGCAGCAGGGGATCGACATTGAAGCCCTGTTTCAGCACGGTCACGCCATCCTCTCCGCCCTCGGTCGAAAGACCCAGCGTATGCATCCAGCTCAGGAACGGATATTCATTGCCCGAGAACCAGACGCCCAGCGTCTTGCCCGCGAAATCCTTGGTGGGATCGGTGATGCCGCTTTCCTTCAGGCAGGTCAGCATCATCCCGGATTTCTTGAAAGGCTGCGCGATATTGACCAGCGGCAGCCCCTTTTCCCGCGCGGCAAGTGCGGCGGGCATCCATTCGACGATCACATCCGCCCCGCCTCCGGCAAGGACCTGTGTCGGCGCGATATCGGGACCACCCGGCTTGATGGTGACCTCCAGCCCCTCTTCCTCGTAGAAGCCCTGGTCCAGTGCGACGTAATATCCCGCGAATTGCGCCTGCGTGACCCATTTGAGCTGCAAGGTCAGCTCTTCCGCATGGGCCGTGCCGGCAAGCGCAAATGATGCGGCGGCTAGCATCAGTTTCTTCATGTCCACTCTCCTGCTGGGGGGCGTCAGCCCCGTTGATTGCGCTGCGACGGGTGCCAGAACGTCACCTTCTTTTCGATCAGCGCCACGATGCCATAAAACAGCGAACCGGCGATTGCCGCCACCAATATCTCGGCCCAGACCAGCGGCAGGTCCAGCCGCCCGACGGCGGTCGAGATACGAAAGCCCATGCCCGTGGTCGGGCTGCCGAAGAATTCGGCCACGATGGCGCCGATCAGCGCGAGCGTGGTGGTAATCTTCAGCCCGTTGAACAGGAACGGCATGGCGGCGGGCAGCCGCATCTTCCACAGAGACTGCCCGTAAGGCGCGGCCCATGTCGCCATCTGATCGCGCTGCATCCGGTCGGTGGCGGCGAGGCCTGCGACCATGTTCACAAGGATGGGGAAGAACACCATCACCACGACCACGGCGGCCTTGGATTGCCAGTCGAACCCGAACCACATCACCAGAATCGGCGCGATCCCCACGATAGGCAGGGCGGCGACGAAATTTCCGATGGGCAGCAACCCGCGTTGCAGAAACGGGCTGCGGTCGATTGCAATGGCGGTCAGCACCGCCGCTGCACCGCCCAGTATCCAGCCGGTCAGGGCGCCCTTGACGATGGTCTGCACGAAATCACCCCAGAGCAGCGGGATATTCGCCACAAAACTGGCCGCGATCCGCGAGGGCGCGGGCAGGATCAGCGGGGGAATGGCGTAGATGCGTACGATCATTTCCCAAAGGGCGATGATAGTAAGGCCAAAGATCAGTGCGACAAGGAACCGCGTCAGCCTGGTGTCGAACCGCGCCAGCCAAGTGTTGAATATCCATGCGCAGAGCCAAACTAGCAAAACTGGCGCGAGTTTGGGCGATATCAACAGACCCGTAACGAGAATTGCCAACCAACCAGCTAGCGCCTCTAGGCCAATAAGCATGTTTGCATGGCGTTCCAGCTTCAGCACTTTCATCGCACCAGCCCCATGCGGCGCAGCGTGACGCCTTCGATCCGTCCAATGGCGATGACCAGAATGGCGGCAAGCGCGGCGGCTGCGAAAAGCGCCGCCCATATCTGCACCGTCTGCCCGTAATAGCTGCCAGAAAGCAGCCTTGCTCCCAGTCCGGCACTTGCGCCCGCAGGCAATTCGCCCACGATAGTGCCGACCAGCGCGGCCGCGATGCCCACCTTGAGACTCGCGAACAGATAGGGCATCGACGATGGCAGCCTCAGCCGCCAGAAGACCTGCCCGCCAGAGGCGCTCCAGGATTTCATCTGGTCAAGCTGCATCGCGTCGGGCGTGCGCAATCCCTTCACCATGCCGACAAGCACCGGAAAGAACGACAGCCATGCCGCGATGATCGCCTTGGGCAGAAGACCGGTGATGCCCGCACTTGCAAAGACCACGATCACCATGGGCGCGATGGCAAGGATCGGCACGGTCTGGCTGGCCACCGCCCAGGGCATGACCGACTGATCCATGGTGCGGCTATGCACGATCCCCACGGCAAGCAGGATCCCCGCCAGACTGCCGATGGCAAAGCCGGTCAGCGTGGCTGACAATGTCACCCAGCCATGCCAGACAAGACTGCGCTTCGAGGTGATCTTTTGCCCGGCAACCCCATCCCACAACCCGGCGGCAACCTGATGCGGAGCGGGCAGCACGGGGCGCTCAAGCGTCAGTGTCTGTTTGACGAGTTCCGTAGTTGTCAGTTCAGTTCCCGCCCGCGCCGCCTGATCCCGGACCCATGCGGAATTCATGCCGATGGCCGCAAGGTACCAGATCACGACAAGCGCCAGAAGAACGGTCAGGATCGGGATGGCATTTTTCATTGGCCAACCGCAAAAATATTGCCCCGTGCGAAATCAAGGGCCGTCGTCCTTTGCACGCATTCGCGTGACGGCCCGCCGCGGAGCGCCCGTCCGCCCCACCGCGCGGGTGCTTTGGTGACACTATCCTGCGGGTTCAGCACCGTGCGAAGTTGCACCATAAAGTGAAAATCACGACCAAAAGACGTCCATCCGACGGACGGGCGCTGCGAGGCTCTCTTCGGCATGGGACGGAAGTCATGTATCATCGCCATGCCCCTCGCGCAGCGCTTCGCGCACCTCATGCGCCAGCCGGATGAATTCGGGCGAATCGCGGATATCCAGCGGCCGCGCGGCCGGCAGAGTGCTGTCTATCACCCGCGTTATCCGCCCCGGTCGCGGCGACATCACCACGATCCGGGTGGAAAGATAAACCGCCTCGGGGATGGAATGGGTCACGAAGCCGATGGTCTTGCCGGTCTTGCGCCACAATTCCAGCAACGCCTCGTTCAGCCGGTCGCGCACGATTTCGTCCAACGCGCCGAAAGGCTCGTCCATCAGCAGAATGTCCGCGTCAAAGGCCAGCGCGCGGGCGATGCTGGCCCGCTGTTGCATGCCGCCTGAAAGCTGCCACGGAAAACGCCCGCCGAAACCCTCCAGATCGACCAGTTCCAGCACCCTGTCGACACGCTCGGCCCGGTCAGGTTTCGAAAAACCCATGATCTCCAGCGGTAACGAGATATTCCCGGCAATCGTCCGCCACGGATACAGGCCCGGAGCCTGAAACACATAGCCGTAAGCCCGCGCCTTGCGCGCCTCATCCGGGGTCATCCCGTTGACCATCAGTTCCCCGGCGGTCGGCATTTCCAGCGCGGCGATGGTGCGCAGAAATGTGGTCTTGCCGCAGCCCGATGGCCCGATGAAGCTGACGAAATCGCCCTGACAGACGGTCAGATCGACATCCTTCAGTGCATGCACCGGACCATCGGCGGTCTGGAAGGTGAGGCTGACGGCATTGGCCGCAATTACCGCGTTCATCATACCGATCTTGTGATACCCCCATCCACGCGGATATTCTGGCCCGTGATATAGCTGCCTCCCTCTGACGCCAGAAAGCTGACCGTTGCCGCAATCTCGGCCTCGCGGCCATAGCGGCCCATCGGGATGCGTGCCCGGAATTCCTCTTTCTCGGGCAGGCTGTCGATAAAGCCGGGCAACACATTGTTCATACGGATGTTGTCCGCCGCATAGTGGTCGGCGTAAAGCTTGGCGAAAGAGGCCAGCCCGGCGCGAAAGACCCCCGATGTCGGAAAGACCGGATCGGGTTCAAACGCGGCGAAAGTCGAAAGGTTGATGATCACCCCGCTTTTCTGCGCCTGCATATGCGGCGTGACCAGGCGGGTCGGACGGACGGCGCTGAGGAAATAGACCTCCATGCCTGTATGCCAGTCCTCGTCGGTCAGCTCGGTGACCGGTGCGCGGGGGCCGTGGCCTGCGGAATTCACCAGAACGTCAATCCGCCCCCACCGTTCAATCGCGCCATCGACCAGACGCGCCAGATCATCGTTCGAGCGGTTCGAGCCGGTGACCCCGAATCCTCCCAATTCGTCAGCCAAAGCCTCACCCTTGCCAGAAGATGACAGGATCCCGACCGAAAATCCGTCCGCCGCCAGCCGGCGGGCAGAGGCGGCGCCCATCCCGCTGCCGCCTGCGGTGATCAATGCAACCCCTGTCACCCTATACCCCGCTTGCCGGTATGCCGGTCCGCTCGACCGGCCGCGGCGCAGTCAGTTCCTTCCATCTGCTCAGCGCCCGGTTCACCGTTCCCCGCGCCTCGCGCGCCACGAATTTCCCGTGCCCCTCGCGGCTGTCCAGCTTGCCCTCGGTCACCGCCACGACGCCGCGCGTCAGCGTATAGCGCGGCAGGCCCTTGACCTTATGGCCCTCGAACACGTTGTAATCGATGGCGGATTGTTGGCTGTCGGCGGCAATGGTCTTTTCGGCCTCGGGATCCCATATCACCAGATCCGCATCCGCGCCCACCAGAACCGCGCCCTTGCGGGGATAAAGATTCAGGATCTTGGCGATATTGGTCGAGGTCACAGCCACGAATTCATTCGGCGTCATCCGCCCGGAGTTGACCCCTTGCGTCCACAGCATCGGCATCCGGTCCTCCAGCCCGCCGGTGCCGTTGGGGATCCTGGTGAAATCACCCACGCCATAGCGTTTCTACTCTGTCGTGAAGGCGCAGTGATCGGTGGCCACGACCGACAGGCTACCCGATTGCAGACCCGCCCAGAGGCTGTCCTGATGCAGCTTGTTGCGGAAGGGCGGAGACATCACCCGCCGCGCCGCGTGATCCCAGTCCTTGTCGAAATATTCGCTTTCATCCAGCGTCAGATGCTGGATCAGCGACTCACCCCAGACCCGCTTGCCCTGCTGCTTCGCACGCCGGATCGCTTCGTGACTGTCCTCGCAGGACACATGCACGACATAAAGCGGCACGCCGGCCATATCGGCCACCATGATCGCCCGGTTCGTCGCCTCGCCCTCGACCTGAGGCGGGCGCGAATAGGCATGCCCTTCCGGCCCGGTATTCCCCTCGGCCAGCAGCCGCGCCGAAAGCTCCGCCACGACATCGCCATTCTCGGCATGAACCAGCGCGATCCCGCCCAGATCGCCGACGCGGCGGAAACTGGCGAATAACTCATCGTCATTCACCATCAACGCGCCCTTATAGGCCATGAAATGCTTGAAGCTGGTGATGCCGCGTTTCACCACCTCGTCCATCTCGTCGAAAACCTGTTCGCCCCACCATGTGACGGCCATGTGGTAACTGTAATCGCAATGCGCCCGCCCGGATTTGTTATCCCACATCTTCAAGGCGTCCAGCAGCCCCTGACCGGGTGAGGGCAGGGCGAAATCCACCACCATCGTGGTGCCGCCCGCCAAGGCGGCGCGGGTTCCGCTTTCGAAATCATCCGCCGAATAGGTGCCCATGAAGGGCATTTCCATATGTGTATGCGGATCGATCCCGCCCGGCATGACATAGCAGCCGCTGGCATCCAGTTCGCGTTCGCCGGTCAATCCCTCGCCGATGGCGGCAATCCTGCCGTCCTCGATCAGCACATCCGCCTTATAGGACAGATCCGCAGTCACAATGGTTCCGTTCCTGATGACTGTGCCCATCTCCGCACCCTTCTTCTTTGCGATAAATACCTCGGGGGTCCGGGGGCAGCGCCCCCGGCTGTCGCGCCTCAGCGCAATATCTCTGCCGCTTCAAGCGCCGCATGCAGCAGCACATCCGCCCCGGCGGACGCCCATTCGGGGCTGATCTCTTCCGCTTCGTTATGACTCAGCCCGTCCACGCAGGGACACATGATCATCACCGTGGGCGCCAGACGGTTGATCCAGCAGGCGTCATGCCCCGCGCCCGAGACGATATCCATATGGCTGTATCCCAGACGCCCGGCGGCGTTCCGCAGCATATCGGCCAGTTCGGGATCGAATGTCACCGGATCGAAATGGCCGACCGGCTCGATCTCGATGCCAAGCCCGAGTTCCCGGGCGATCTCTGCCGCATCGGTTTCCAGACGCGCCCGCATCGAACTCAGCTTGTCCAGTTCAGGGCTGCGGAAATCCACGGTGAAAACCGCCTTGCCGGGGATCACGTTGCGGGAATTGGGATAGACATTGGCCTGCCCTATCGCGCCCACGGCATTCGGCTGATGATCCATCGCGATCCGGTGCACCGCCTCGGTGATCCGCGCCATGCCCAGCCCGGCATTCACCCGCATATCCATCGGGGTCGAGCCGGTATGCGCGTCCTTGCCGGTCAGGGTCACCTGCAGCCACCACAACCCCTGCCCATGCGTGACCACGCCGATCTGTTTGCCTTCGGCCTCAAGAATCGGACCCTGTTCGATGTGATATTCAAACATCGCGTGGATTTTGCGGTCGCCCGGGCTTTCGTCGCCGCGCCAGCCGATCCGCTGCAGCTCGTCGCCGAAACGCTTGCCCTCGGCATCTTCGCGGCTGTTGGCGAAATCTTCATCATGAATGCCGGCAAAAACCCCCGAGGCCAGCATGGCGGGCGCGAAACGGGTGCCTTCCTCATTGGTCCAGTTGGTGACCACGATGGGCCGGCGGGTCTTTACGCCCATGTCTCGGATCGAACGGATCACCTCCAGCCCCGCCAGCACGCCCAGTACGCCATCATATTTTCCGCCGGTCGGCTGCGTGTCCAGATGGCTGCCGATATAGACCGGATCCAGATCGGGCTCGGCCCCTTCATGGCGCATGAACATATTGCCCATGCGGTCCACGCTCATGGTCATGCCCGCGTTTTCGCACCAGCCTTGGAACAGGCGGCGGCCTTCGGCATCGGCATCGGTCAGGGTCTGGCGATTATTGCCCCCCGCCACGCCGGGGCCGATCCTGGCCATTTCCATCAGGCTGTCCCACAAGCGGTCGCCATCAATCTTCAAATTCGCGGCGGCAGAGGTCCCGTTCGGGCCAGTCATCGATATTCCTTCCTGTCGATCGCCCCATCTTTGCGCGGGGTCGAATAGATGGGGTATGGCACAGCATTGCCAATTCTTGACCAAATAGTCAGGATCAGGCTAGCACGGCCCCCTGTTCAGTCAAGCGCCGTGATGACGATATTGGCAGTGCAGGGTATTCTGCCCGAAATGATGGCAAAACGATAAAAGGGGCGGATGATGGATGAAGCCAAGGACAGCGGCCTGACCAGGATTCAGCGCCGCAACCGGGAAATCATCCTGGAGGGCGCCTTGACGGTTTTTGCCGTCAACGGGTTCCGCGGCACCACGATTGACCAGATCGCGGCAGAATGCGGATTGTCCAAGCCGAATGTGCTGTATTACTTTCCCTCGAAGGACGAGATCCACAAGACCCTGCTGACCAAGCTGCTGGATATGTGGCTGGCTCCGCTGGAAAATATCGAACCAGAGGGTGAAGCCCTGCAAGAGGTTCTGGATTATGTCGCCGCGAAGCTGCGCATGTCGCGGGAATACCCTCGGGAAAGCCGGCTATTCGCATATGAGATCCTGCGCGGCGCCCCTCATCTGACCGAAATTCTGGGCGGGCGGCTGCGGAATACGGTTGATGACGCCGTTGCGGTTCTTCGCGGCTGGACAGAGGCGGGCAAGCTGCGGAATGTCGATCCCCATCACCTGATTTTCTCGATCTGGTCCATGACGCAGCATTATGCCGATTTCGAGGTACAGGTGCGCGCGGTTCTGGGAGAGGGGCACGATCCGTTCAGCGAGGCGGAGATCTTTCTGGAGGATATGTATCGCAGGCTGCTGACGCCCTGATTGACCTCGCGGTAACAGCCATATTGGCTTTGTCCTGCCTAATAAGATATTCTTATTATAATTATCAAAATTTACAAGTTCCCCTGATCCATAAACATGTTAGAAACCACGTGTAGCCATAGACCGGATTCGGTTTCGTCAGAGCATCAGCCGACGTCACCGGTCGAGCAAGCAAAGGGGATTTTCAAATGGACGGAAATGACATCAAATCTGCGGGGAAATGTCCTGTCATGCATGGCGGCATGACCGCCACGGGCGCCAGCGTCGTGGAATGGTGGCCGAATGCGCTCAATCTGGACATTCTGCACCAGCATGACAGCAAGACCAACCCGATGGGCAAGGATTACAGCTATCGTGAAGAGCTGAAAAAGCTGGATGTCGAGGCGCTCAAGCGGGACCTGCATGCCCTGATGACCGACAGTCAGGACTGGTGGCCGGCCGATTGGGGCCATTACGGCGGCATGATGGTGCGCATGGCGTGGCACTCGGCCGGTTCCTACCGGATTTCCGATGGGCGCGGCGGCGGCGGCACGGGTAACCAGCGTTTTGCTCCGCTGAACTCCTGGCCGGACAATTCGGGCACCGACAAGGCCCGGCGCCTGCTTTGGCCGATCAAGAAGAAATATGGCAACAAGATCAGCTGGGCCGATCTGATCATCCTTGCAGGCACCATCGCCTATGAGGATATGGGCCTGAAGACGTTCGGTTTTTCTTTCGGTCGCGAGGATATCTGGCATCCCGAGAAAGACACCTATTGGGGCGCCGAAAAGGAATGGCTTGCGCCAAGTGACGGGCGTTATGGCGCGATCGACAACGCCACATCGCTGGAGAACCCGCTTGCCGCCGTGCAGATGGGGCTGATCTATGTGAACCCCGAAGGCGTGAACGGCCAGCCCGATCCGCTGAAGACCGCCGCCATGATGCGCGAGACTTTCAGCCGCATGGCGATGAATGACGAAGAGACCGTGGCCCTGACGGCGGGCGGCCATACCGTCGGCAAGACGCATGGCAATGGCGACGCGACCCTGCTGGGCGCGGAACCCGAAGGCGCGGGCGTCGAGGATCAGGGCCTGGGCTGGCTGAACAAATCCGTGCGCGGTATCGGTCGCGATCAGGTGGTCAGCGGGCTGGAAGGCGCATGGACGACGCATCCGACCAAATGGGACAACGGCTTCTTCGAGATGCTGTTCAACCATGAATGGGAATTGCGCAAAAGCCCGGCGGGCGCATGGCAATGGGAACCGGTCGACATCAGGGACGAGGACAGGCCGGTCGATGTCGAGGATCCTTCGGTCCGCCACAACCCGATGATGACCGATGCCGATATGGCCCTGAAGGTCGATCCGGTCTACCGCGAGATTTCGCTGCGCTTCAGGAATGACCCTCAGTATTTCAACGATTGCTTCGCCCGCGCGTGGTTCAAGCTGACCCACCGGGATCTGGGGCCGAAAGCGCGTTATTTCGGTCCGGATGTTCCGTCCGAAGACCTGATCTGGCAGGATCCGGTTCCCGCCGGGAATACCGCCTATGATCAGGCCGAGGTCAAGAAACGCATCGCTGAATCCGGTCTTTCGGTTGGTGAACTGGTCGCGACCGCATGGGACAGCGCCCGGACATATCGTGGCTCGGACATGCGTGGCGGCGCGAATGGCGCCCGGATCCGGCTGGCTCCGCAAAAGGACTGGGAAGGCAACGAGCCTGCGCGGCTGAACCGCGTGCTTGGCCTGCTGGAACCGATTGCGGCGTCGACGGGGGCAAGCATCGCCGATGTGATCGTGCTTGCCGGGAATGTCGGGATCGAGAAAGCGGCGAAAGCTGCGGGCTTCGACATCACTGTTCCCTTTGCGCCGGGCCGTGGTGACACGACCGACGAACTGACGGATATCGATTCATTCGAGCCGCTTGAGCCTTTGGCCGATGGTTATCGCAACTGGGTCAAGCAGGATTACGTTGTCAGCCCGGAAGAGATGCTGCTGGACCGGACGCAACTGCTGGGCCTGACGGCGGCGGAAATGACAGTTCTTGTCGGCGGAATGCGCATGCTTGGCGTCAATCACGGCGGCACGAAACATGGCGTCTTCACCGACCGCGAAGGTCAGTTGACACCGGATTTCTTCGTCAACCTGACCGATATGAACAATCGCTGGCTGCCGGTCGATGGCGGGCTGTACGAGATCCGCGACCGCAAGACAGATGCGGTCAAATGGACGGCGACCCGTGCCGATCTGGTCTTCGGTTCGAACTCGGTCCTGCGCGCCTATGCCGAGGTTTACGCTCAGGACGACAATCACGAGAAGTTCCTGCGCGATTTCGTCGCCGCATGGACCAAGGTGATGAACGCCGACCGTTTCGATCTGGCGTGATGAAACCGCTCTCTCCGGCAGCATCGTCCGGAGAGAGCGACACCGGCCCGGCTGTACTTGAATTCCGCGCGATCATGGCGATCTGATGTGGAGCAGGATTGTAAGGGAACAGGTCCGATGAAAGCATTTGCATTCGTTTTTCTGGCCGGGATCGCGGCTCTGACGGGTATGCCAGCCGCTGCGGATCCGCTTCTGGAGGTTGCGGAATTCGCGGATCTGACCGCCGGCAAGGATCCGATCATTCTGGATATCCGCGGTGATGCTTATGCCAAGGGCCATATCGAGGGCGCGGTATCCGCGCCTTACGCATTGTTCCGCGGCCCTGACGAAAATCCCGGGCAGCTTGTCCCCGTAGATCAGCTTGAAACCACCTATGAGGGGTTGGGGCTGGTCATGGACCGCCCGATCATCATCGTCTCCGAAGGGGATTCCGACAATGATTTCGGCGCCGCGGCGCGGGTCTACTGGACGCTGAAAAGCTCTGGCTTTACCGATCTTGCGGTTTTGAACGGCGGCATGACCGCATGGGGTCAGGCCGGGCTTCCGCTTGACAGGAATGCCGTGGAACCGCAGCCCAGCGATCTGGACATCACATGGGATAACCGCTGGACGGCGGACACGCAGGAGGTTGCAGATGTCGTGGATGGCAAGCGGCAGGCGGTCCTTGTCGATGCCCGGCCGCCCGAATTCTACGAAGGCAAGCAGGCGCATGAGGTCGCGGCGCGGCCCGGAACCATTCCGGGGGCGCAGAACCTTGCCCATTCCAGCTTTTTCCAGTCGGGATCGACCTCGATCGGTCAGGTTGAGGATGTGGCGGGCCTGAAATCCGCGCTTGGCATCGATGACGGGGAAGAGGTGGTTTCCTTCTGCAATACCGGCCATTGGGCGGCGACAGACTGGTTCGCCATGTCGGAACTGGCCGGGATCGAGAATGTGAAGCTTTATCCCGGCTCGATGGTGGAATATTCACAGACCGATAACGAGATGGCCAATGTTCCGGGATTGCTGGAAAATCTGCTGAATCAGTTCAGGTGAGATAACGAGGATGTCCGACGCGGCAGCACCTACCCGGGAGGTTACGGCTTTCGAAGGTTTCGCCCGGCGTGGCGGGCTGGTTCTGGCCCTGCTGATCGCCATCGCGCTTGTCGCGCTGTTCGCGGGCGGGCGTTTCGGAATGATGCTGGCTGTCGGACTGGGTTTCGGCATCGCGCTTGAGGGTCTGCGCTTCGGATTTGCCGGACCGTGGCGCGCGATGATCCTGCGGCGCGAGCCTGCGGGCATTCTGGCGCAGTTTCTGTCCATCGGCATCGTCTCTTCGGTCGCCATCCCGCTTCTGGCGGCGCATCCGGGGGAGTTGACCGGCGCACAGGCTCCGATCGGCTGGGCGATGATCGGCGGGGCCTTCGTTTTCGGTGCCGCGATGCAGGTCGTGCTGGGCTGCGGCTCGGGGACATTGGTGAATGCGGGATCCGGCAATCCCGTCGGCCTGCTTGCGCTGCCGTTCTTCGCCATCGGCAGCTTCGCCGGGGCCTATCATCTGATCTGGTGGACCGATCTGGGCAGCCTGCCCATCGCCACCCTGTCCGGCTGGCAGGGGCTGCTTGTCACATGGGCCGCCCTGTTGCTGACGGCGGCGCTGTTTTTGCGGCTGGGCCGGCCCGATGCCCGCCGGATTCCACGCCGCCTTGTGATCGCTGCCATCCTGCTTGCCGCGCTTGCAATTGCCAATTTGCTTATCGCCGGGCAGCCGTGGGGCGTGGTTTACGGTTTGGGATTATGGGCGGCCAAGGGATTCACCGCCCTGGGCGGCGATCTGTCCGGCTCGGCTTTCTGGAGCGCGCCCGGCACCGATCGGATCCTTCAAGGTAGCATCCTGACCGATTACACCTCGCTGACTAATATCGGCCTTATCGCGGGCGCATTCGTCACCGCCGCATGGCGCAATGGCGGGCTGTCCCAGAAACTGCCCAGCTATCCGATAGGCGCATGGCTGGCGGTGATCGTCGCCGGTTTCCTTCTGGGTTATTCCTCGCGGCTTGCGTTCGGCTGCAATGTCGGCGCGTTCTTTTCGGGCATCTCGACCGGCAGCCTGCATGGCTGGGTCTGGTTCGTCGCCGCGTTCGCGGGCGCTTTCCTTGGCGTAAGGCTGCGTCCCATGCTTGGGCTGGAGGCGCGGCAATGACACGGAAATTCACCGCATCGCTGGCCATTGCCTTTCTTGCGACGCTGATCCTGTTCGATCAGGCGACAGCAGAGCTGAACCCGTATCAGGCACCGCCCGCCTTTGCATTCGGTTCCGGTCTGGCTTCGGCAGGCGGGTTTTGCGGGGCGCTGCCGCAATAAGCGCCGCAAAAGAAAACCGGCATGGTGCGAAGAGGCTATCCCCCGCGCGAGAATTCCCCAAGATTTCCCCGCCAGACAAGCAGCGGTTCCCCTTCGGTTGTCGTCACATGCGCAACCTCGCCGACGATGATAAGGTGATCTCCGCCATCATGTACCGCCCTGCGCCGGCATTCGAAACGTGACAGACATCCTTCGATCAAAGGCACGCCCTGTTCATTCCAGATCCAGTCGGTTCTGTCGAAAGCATCGCCGGAAATGACAAAATCGCGGCAAAGCTGCACCTGTCGTTCGGACAGGACGTGGATCGCGAAATATTCCGCCGACCGGAAGGCTTCGAAACGGCGCGAGGCGCGGGCCGGCGACCACAGAACCAGCGGAGGATCCAGCGAAACCGAAGCGAAGCTGTTCGCCGTCATGCCCACCGGCCCCCGCTCTGACGCCGCAGTGACGACCGTGATGCCGGTGCCGAAGCGGCCCAGCGCGTCGCGGAACAGGTCGGGATTGCCGGTCGGGGTAAAGCCATGCGCTGCCTGCAGGGGATTCCGCATGTTTCAGGGCACCTCGAAGCCATTGGCAAGGCTGTAAAGCTCGAACCATGTTTCGCGGTCGATATCGATTGTCATGGCCTGTGAAAGCGCCCTGATCCGGTCAAGGTTATTCGTGCCCAGCACCGGCAGAATCCGCGCCGGATGCCGCAGCAGCCACGCGACCGCGACCGCCGCCGCATCCACGCCAGCTGCCTCTCCCAGTTCCATCAGGCGCGCCAGAAGCTTCGGATGGTTGCCGCTGAACAATGCGCCGCCGCCAAGCGGCGACCATGCCATCGGCGGAATGCTGCGTTCCTGCATGAATGCCAGGTCGCCATTGCGAAACGCATTGCTGTTCAGCAGGCTGAGTTCGATCTGATTGGTGACAAGGGGTGTCTGCATGGCCGATTGCAGCAGGGTCCAGTCATGCAGCCTGAAATTGGACACACCGATTGCCCGCACCTTGCCGATATTCACCAGCCCGTCCAGCACCGCCCCGGTTTCATGATGATCCATCAGTGGATCCGGGCGGTGGATCAGCAACAGGTCGATCCGCTCGATATTCATCTCGGTCAGTGAGCGGTTGACCGAGGCTTCGATATGATCGCGCCCGCTGTCGTAATGTTTCACCCGCCGCTGCGGAAACTTGTCCGATATCAGTGCGATATCGCATTTCGTGACGATTTCCATCCTGTCACGCAATGCGGGCGCCGCTTTCAGTGCCGCGCCCAGAACCGGCTGGCTTTCGTAATCGCCATAGATATCCGCCTGATCGAAACTGGTGATCCCCTGTTCCAGACAGGCCTCGATCTTGGCCTGAACATGCGCCGCTCCGGTATCGCTGTCCGCGGCCAGCCGCCACATGCCATAAACGATGCGGCTCAGTTCCAGTTCACCGTTCAGGCGGATCCGTTCCATTATCTGCGCTCTCCCGTTCCCAGCGGCGTGTCTGGCACCTGTTCCGGCACCCGCCCATATTCATGCGGCAGCGAGCAGGTCCTGATATGCGGCATGACCAGCCGCCCGAAATGCCCGCATTCCTCGATATGAGGATAACCCGACAGAATGAAGGCCCGCATCCCCATCTTTCGATATTCTTCCAGCTCGGTTAGCACCTGATCGGCCGAGCCGACCAGCGCCGCGCCGCAACCGGACCGCGCCCGCCCGATGCCGGTCCACAGATGCGGCTCGATGAAGCCGTCCATATCCGCAAGTTCCCGCGCCCGCGCCTGATGCGATACCCCCAGCGAGGTGGCATCCAGCGCCCGCGCCCGGATCGCGTCGCCCATGTCGTCATCCAGTTTCGAGACCAGTTCACGGGCATATTCCCGCGCTTCGGCCTCGGTGTCGCGCACGATGACATGAACGCGCAACCCGTAATCAAGCGTCCGGCCATATCGCGCCGCGACATCGTTCACGGCCTTCATCCGGGCGGCAAGCTGTTCCTTCGTTTCGGGCCACATCAGATAGACATCGCAATGCTGCCCGCAAAGTTCCAGCGCGGGCGGGCTGTAGCCGCCGAAATACAGCAGCGGACCTCCGGTCTGATAGGGTCTGGCCGGATCGGTACTCAGCCCGTGAAAATCGTAAATCTCGCCCTTGTAACTGATTTCGTCCTGCGACCATGCCTGCTTCAGGATCTCGACCACTTCGCGCGACCGCTGATAGCGAAAGGCGCTTTCGGCCTGTTCGCCGGGAAAGTCCGAACTGATGATATTCACCGTCAGCCGCCCTTTCAGCATATGGTCCAATGTGGCGATGGTCCGCGCCAGCATGATCGGCTGCATCTCGCCGCAGCGCACGGCGGCCAGCAGATTGATCTGTTCGGTGATCGGCGCGCATCCGGCGACGAAACTCAGCGTGTCCTGCCCGACCTGATAGGACGAGGGGCACAGGATATTCCGGAACCCCTGCGCTTCGGCGGTTCTGACGATATCCGAACAATGTTCCCAGCTAGAGCGCAGGCTGCCATCGGGCAGGCCGAGATAGCGGTAATCATCGGAACACAGCGCCGAGAACCACGCCACTTCGGCAGCCTGCAAATCCGGCGATGTTATGGGGACCACGCTCATATTCATCATTCCCGCATATGAATTTCTTCTTGCGTAGCAGGGTGAGTATAGTAGATCAATGCTATATCAATTTTAGCGGATGCCCGAAGCGATGCGGCTTGTTGCCGAAAAATCTGTATCTTTCACACCAACTGCGCCACGCAGCTTTCCATTGGGCGGGCGGCTATGCTGAGGGAAACGCATTCCGCGCTTCCGCTATATCTGCAACTCAGCGAGCTTCTGGCCCGCGAGATCGCCGCCGGTCACCTGCTGCATGGCGAGAAACTTCCGCCCGAGCGCGAGATGGCGGCGAAGCTTGAAACCTCGGTCGGAACCCTGCGCAAGGCTTTGGCCGAACTGACCCGGCAGGGCCTGCTGGAACGGCGGCAAGGTTCGGGGAATTATGTCTGCGCGACGAAGACGCCGCAGAATATCTATGCTTTCTTCCGCATCGAATTGTTGCGCGGGGGCGGTCTGCCCCGCGCCAGGCTACTGTCTGTCGAGCGATTGCCCAAGCCTGCCGATTTCCCCGATTTCGGCACATCGCATGAGGGGCACCGCATTCGCCGGCTGCGTTACCTGAACGATTGCCCCTGCGTGCTCGAGGAAATCTGGCTTGATGGCGACTATACGGATCGCATTGCGCCGCGCGACCTGTCGGAATCGCTGTATCTTTATTACCGAGAGACGCTGAAGCTTTGGATCGCCCATGTCGAGGACAGCGTAGGCATTGCCCCCGTTCCCGTCTGGAAGCCCGACGCATTCGCGCCGCCCGCCGGTACGCCGTCAGGCTATTTCCAGCGGATCTCCTATGCGCAGGACAATCGGCGCGCGGAATTTTCACGCAATTGGTTCGACACGGACAAGGCGCGATATGTCGCGCGGATAAGATAGGATCATGATGGGCAAGCAAGTGAATTACGGCATGATCGGCTGCGGCATGATGGGGCAGGAACATCTTCGCAATATCCTGTTGCTGCCCGACAGCCGCATTGCCGCGATCTATGAACCCGACCCCGATATGTGCGCCGCCGCCGCCCGTATCGCGCCCGACGCCATATTGGCCGACTCACTTGCGGATTTGCTGGCATCGCCGCTGGATTGCATCGTCATCTCGTCGCCCAATATCGCCCATGTCGGGCAGTTGGAACAGATCGCACAGGGGTCGCCCGTCCCGGTTCTGGTCGAAAAACCGCTTTTCACCCACCCCGCGGACCGCGCCCGGATCGAGCGGCTGATCCGGACCTATCGCGCCCCCATCTGGGTGGCGATGGAATATCGCTATATGCCGCCTATCACCCGCTTTCTGGAACGGCTGGATCCCGCGACCGGCGGGCTGAAGATGCTGACCATCCGCGAGCATCGCTTTCCCTTCCTGCACAAGGTCGGCGCATGGAACCGCTTCAATCGCAGCTCTGGCGGAACCCTGGTCGAGAAATGCTGCCATTTCTTCGACCTCATGCGGCTGGCCGTCCGGTCCGAGCCGGTCCGGGTCATGGCCAGTGCCGGACAGGCCGTCAATCATCTGGACGAAGCCTATGGCGGCGAAACCCCGGATATCTGGGACAACGCCTATGTCATCGTGGATTTCGCCAATGGTGCCCGCGCGATGCTGGAATTATGCATGTTCGCGGAAGGCGCGCGCTATCAGGAAGAGATCACGGCTGTCGGTCCCTCCGGGCGGATCGAGGCGCTGGTGCCCGGTCCCGGCCGGTTCTGGCCTGTGCATATGGGCGCGCCTCCGGTTCCGCAGCTGATCGAAAGCCCCCGCGCGCCCAAAGGGCCGGTGGCGACCGAGATCCCGGTTGATCCGGCGCTGCTGGAGGCCGGAGACCATAACGGCGCCACATTCTATCAGCATCGGAAATTCAGGCAGGCCATGCAGGATGGTCATGCCGTCGAAGTCACGGTTCAGGATGGCATGAAAGCCGTGCTGATGGGTCTGGCGGCGCAGGAATCGGCGGCAAGCGGCAAGGCGGTTGATCTGGATTTCAGCACAGAGGCCGAGGAATACAGGATCTGTTCGTGACCTCCACTTTCCGGACCCCCGCCTGATTGCGCCGGGAAGGGGCGTCTGTCAGAACATGTCGCGCCTGCCCGGTTCCGCGCCCCTCCCTCCCCCTTCTTCTTTGTCCAAATACCTCGGGGGGCGCCGGCGGGTCGCACCACTGGTTCAAGAGACCAGCCGGCGACGGGGCAGCGCCCCCGGCCATCGCGGGACGCAAATGACCGGCGTTTCCGATTCCACGTGACAGGCTCCGGAAACCGGATTACTCCGCCGCCTCGGCATAGCTTTCCAGCGGCGGACAGGTGCAGACAAGGTTCCGGTCCCCGAACACATTGTCGACCCGCCCGACCGGCGGCCAGTATTTGTCCACCCGGAACGCGCCCGGAGGAAAACAGCCTTGCTCGCGGCTATAGGGCCGGTCCCATTCGGCCACCAGATCCTCGACCGTATGGGGGGCAAAGCGCAGCGGGCTTTCTTCGACAGCCACACGGCTTTCGGCAATGTCGGTGATCTCGTCCCGGATCGCCAGAAGCGCGGTGATGAAACGGTCGATCTCGGCCTTGGTTTCGCTTTCGGTCGGCTCGACCATCAGGGTTCCGGCCACCGGCCAGCTCATCGTGGGCGCATGAAAACCATTATCGATCAGACGCTTGGCGATATCGTCCACGGTCACGCCATGTTCAGCGAAAGGCCGGGTGTCCAGAATGCATTCATGCGCCACGCGACCCCGATTGCCCATGAACAGGATCGGATAGGCGCTCGACAGGCGGCTGGCGATGTAATTCGCGTTCAGGATCGCCACGCGCGTCGCCTGTGTCAGCCCCTCGCCACCCATCATCAGGCAATAGGCCCATGAAATCAGCAGGATCGAAGCCGAACCCCAAGGCGCCGCACTCACCGCGCCCGAACCATCCTCGCGCGGGTCGCCGGGCAGATAGGGGGCCAGATGCGCCCGCACCCCGATCGGTCCCATGCCGGGGCCGCCACCGCCATGCGGGATGGCGAAGGTCTTGTGCAGGTTGAGGTGGCTGACATCGCCGCCGATCTCACCCGGCTGCACCAGCCCGACCAGCGCGTTCATATTCGCGCCGTCGATATAGACCTGCCCGCCATGCTTGTGGGTGATGTCGCAGACCTCGCGCACCGTGTCCTCGAACACGCCATGGGTCGAGGGGTAGGTGATCATCACAGCCGCCAGCTTATCGCCCGCCTTGGCGGCTTTATCCGCAAAATCCTCAAGGTCGATATCGCCATTGGGCGCGGATTTCACCACAACGACCTTCATCCCGGCCATCTGCGCGCTTGCGGGATTGGTGCCATGCGCGGAAACCGGGATCAGGCAGATATCCCGCTGCCCGTCGCCATTCGCCTTGTGATAGGCCTGAATCGTCAACAGCCCGGCATATTCGCCCTGCGCACCGCTATTCGGTTGCATGGAAAAAGCGTCATAGCCGGTGATCTGGCACAGCTTCTGCTCCAGATCCTCGATCGCCTCGGCATAGCCTGCGGCCTGATAGCGCGGGGCAAAGGGATGCAGCGCCCCAAATTCCGGCCATGTGATCGGCATCATCTCGGCGGCGGCGTTCAGCTTCATGGTGCAGGAGCCCAGCGGGATCATCGCCCGGTCAAGCGCCAGATCCCGGTCCGACAGGCGGCGCATATAGCGCATCATCTCGGACTCGGCCCGGTTCATATGAAAGACCGGATGGGTCAGATAATCGCTTTCACGCAGCAATTCCCATGGGATTGCCGGAACAGTCCCGGCCTCCGCAGGCTCATCGATCCCGAATGCATCCAGAAGCCGCGTGATCACATCGGCATCGGTCGTCTCGTCGATCGAGATCCCGACACGGTCGCGCCCGACCCTGCGCAGATTGATCCCGCGTTGCTCGGCGGCGGCAAGAATCCCGGCCTGCCCGACGCCCACCCGCACGGTGATCGTGTCGAAATACGCATCAGGCGCGACCTCGGCCCCGGCAGCGCGCAACGCATTGGCCACCGTGACGGCATTCAGATGCACCCGCTGCGCGATGGCCCGCAAGCCCTCCGGCCCATGAAACACGGCATAGAAGGATGCCATTACGGCCAGCAAAGCCTGCGCGGTGCAGACATTCGAAGTCGCCTTCTCGCGGCGGATATGCTGTTCGCGGGTCTGCAATGCCAGACGGTAGGCCTTGTTTCCCTTGGCATCCACCGACACGCCAACAATCCGCCCCGGCATGGCCCGTTTCAACTCGCCGCGGCAGGACATGAAACCGGCATGTGGCCCGCCATACCCCATCGGCACCCCGAACCGCTGGGATGAGCCAACGGCAATATCCGCCCCCATCGCGCCCGGCTCGCGCAAGAGGCAAAGCGCCAGCAAATCGGTTGCCACGATCGCCAGCGCCCCGGCCTCGTGCAAAGCGGCGCAATCGGCGCTCAGGTCGCGGATATGACCATAGGTGCCGGGATACTGGAAAATCGCCCCGAAAACCTGCGACGGATCCAGATCCTCTGCCGCGCCCCGGATTACCCGAATCCCCAAAGGCGCCGCCCGCGTCTCGATCACGGCAATGGTCTGCGGATGCAGATCCCTGCTGACGAAGAACCCGTCCGACTTGGATTTCGCCTGCCGCTTTGCCATCGCCATGGCCTCGGCCGCCGCCGTCGCCTCATCTAGAAGCGAGGCATTGGCGACCGGCAGCCCGGTCAGATCGGCGACCATGGTCTGAAAATTCAGCAAAGCCTCAAGCCGTCCCTGGGCGATCTCGGGCTGATAGGGCGTATAGGCAGTGTACCATGCCGGATTTTCAAGAATATTCCGCTGAATGGCCGGCGGGGTCACCGTGCCATAATAACCCTGCCCGATCAGGCTGGTCATGACCTTGTTCTTCGCGGCAACCTGTTCCATCCGCGCCAGCAGACCGGCTTCGGACAGCGCCGGCCAGTCCAGCGGCTCGGCCTGCCGGATCGCCTTCGGCACGGTCTGGTCGATCAGCACCTCAAGGCTGTCCGCCCCCACCGCCTTCAGCATCCCGGCCATCTCGGCCGGCGAAGGCCCGATATGGCGCCGGTTCGCAAAATCATCAGGATTGTAATCGATCGGAATCCAACGGCTCATATGTCGCCCTCTTGCATATTCCCAGAGCGAATCCGCTCATCATTTCTTCTTTGTCCAAATACCTCGGGGTCGCCGGCGGGTCGCGCCACTGGTTCAAGAGACCTGCCGGCGACGGGCAGAGCCCCGGCTGCCGCCGGGCAAGGCCCGGCAAGACCTTACCCGATCAGCTCGTTATAAGCGGCTTCATCCATGAACCCATCCAGCGGGTTATCCCCGGCGGGTTTGATCCGAAAGAACCATGCCGCCATCGGGTCATCATTCACATTTCCCGGATTATCGGCCAGATCGCCATTCACGGCGGTAACGACGCCCGCGACCGGCGCGGTGATGTCGGAGGCAGCCTTGACCGATTCGATCACGACGATCTCTTCGCCCGCCTCGACCTCGCGGCCCTCTTCGGGCAGTTCGATGAACACGACATCGCCAAGCTGTTCGCTTGCGTGGCTGGTGATGCCAACGGTGATCTCGTCACCATCGGCGCGCAGCCATTCGTGATCTTCTGTATATTTCAGCATGGGGTGCTCCTCAGCGTTTATAGGATGGGGTGACGAAGGGCAGAGCGGTCACGGTCACGGCGATGCGCTTGCCGCGCAATTCCGCATAGACCGTTGCGCCGTCGGGAATGTCGGGATCAAGCCGGGCCATGGCGACAGGTTCCCCGACCGAAGGGCCGAATCCGCCCGAACTCACGATGCCGATCGCATCGCCCCCGCTTTCCGCGGCAAAGATTTCGACGCCCTCGCGGATCGGGGCGCGACCTTCCGGGCGCAGCCCGCGGCGGGTGGAGGCGGGGCCGGATTCCAGTTCCGCCAGGATCCGCGCGGCACCGGGAAAGCCGCCTTCGCGTTCGCCCCCGTTGCGGCGGGTTTTCTGGATCGACCATGCCAGACCTGCCTCGGCAGGGGTGACGGTTTCGTCCATATCGTGACCGTAAAGCGGCATCCCGGCCTCCAGCCGCAGGCTGTCGCGGGCACCCAGTCCGATGGGGGCGACTTCTTCGAAGGCCAACGCAGCCTCGGCGAACTCCCTCAGCGAGTCATCGGGCACCGAGATCTCGAACCCGTCCTCGCCGGTATAGCCCGACCTCGATACCCAGACCTCTATGCCACCCCAGTCAAGGATGCGGCTGTCCATGAATTTCATTTCAGAGGTTTCGGGGATCATCCGTGCCAGCACGGTGACGGCCTCCGGCCCCTGAAGCGCAATCAGCCCGCGATCCGTGACCGGGCGAATCTCGACATCGTCCAGCCCTTGCAGATGCGCGATATCCTGTTCCGCGCAGGCGGCATTGACGACCAGCAGATAGTGATCGCCACGATTGGCGAACATCAGATCGTCCAGAATTCCGCCCTGATCATTCGTGAACAACCCGTAACGCTGACGCCCTTCGGGAAGTCCCAGAACCGCCGCGGGGATCAGACGCTCCAGCGCAAGCGCGGCGGTTTCCAGCTTGCCGTCACGCGGATGGACCAGCACCTGTCCCATATGGCTGACATCGAACAGCCCGGCGCGGGCGCGCGTGTGCAGATGCTCGGCCATGACGCCCATCTTGTATTGCACGGGCATTTCCCAGCCGGCAAAGGGCACCATCCGGGCGCCATGTTCAAGATGCAGCCCGTGAAGCCCGGTCCGGCGCAGTTCATTGGTCATACGATCCCCCTGTCATCCGCCGGCAGGCCGGCATCGTTAAAACGGGTCTGTACCCGTCTGTCGATGCCCCCTCTGTCCTTGCCCGGGTCCAGTCAGCCTGGTTCCGGGCGCCTGAGATCGTTATCCCTTCGGCGGGCCTGACGGCCACTCTCCAGAATTCACAACGGAAAACGGTCCTTTTGCCTGAGAGTTCGCCGGGGCGGCTGCTCCTTCGGCACCGGCGCGGGGCCGGATTCTCCCGAATTCCATGTCTGGCTTGCTATCCGTGACAAGGCAGCAATGCAAGACTTTTGTCTGATGTCTCCGTGCCGATAACAGCCCGTCGCGTTCTGTTGACAAGAGGGCGGGCCTGACCCACAACCTGTTTCGAATGCGTCCGTATCAGACAGATCGTAATCATGGCTCCCAAGTTCTTTCAGATCGGTTTCAACAAATGCGGCACGACGTTCATCGCGCGGCTGTTCGAGATGAATGACATTCCGGTCGTGCATTGGCTGGAAGGCGAATTGGCCGAGGATATCGCCTATTCGAAACTGACCGGCAGGAAGCCCTTGCAGAAATGGGCCGACAGCGTGACCGCCTTTACCGATATGGAATCGGTACGGTTCATGAACATGCCGATCATCGAGGCGTTCAAGGAATATGAATATCTCGACAGCCATTTTCCCGATTCGGTCTTTCTGCTGAATACCCGCAACGTGGAAGACTGGATCATCAGCCGCTATATGCATCGCGGCGGCGGCTATGCGCGGGCCTGTGCGCAGATACTTGGCGTCTCCATTGGCGATCTGGCCGATATCTGGAAGGACGACTGGAAGCGCCATCTGCGGGAGTGCCGGGCCTATTTCGGCGGGCGCCCCGAATTCATCGAGATGAATATCGACGATGCCGCGCCTGCCGATTATTACGACGCGCTGTCGCCGTGGTTCGATCTGAAGCATTGCCCCGAGCCTGTAGGAAAACGGGTGCGCAAGAAGCGGGAAGCCTATCTTCCCCGGCTTGGCGAAATGCTGACCGCGCCCGAGCCTTCGGATATGGTCACGGAGCCCGTGCGAAAGGACGTGGCGGCCCGGTTATCCGCGTTCTGTGCCCCCGCAAGCATCAGCCATGCCGCCGGTGGCTTTTCGCCCCGCTTGCGGATGCCTGTCCGCTTCAACGTCGAAAGCGGCGAAATCCGAGCGCCCGATTCCGAATTGGTGCCGATCATCCGCGATGACGATGGCCGCTATCATGCCGACCCGGCCTTCCCCGCGTTGCGGCCCGCCGCCGCCGCCGTGAACGATATCGCGCAGATCGCCGATCACGGCGAATACTGGCTGGATATGCGCCTGAACTGCCTTGCGGGGGCGGTAAAGGGTCATGCCGCCGCCACGCCGATCCTTGCCCCCAGCCGTCGGGCCGGGGTCAAGAATGTATTTCTCTGGCCGATGCCCTGGCTGCACCGGCTGGGAAGCGGCGGGTTGCCGGGTATCGTTCCGCGCAAGGAAAAACCGTTCCAAAACAAGCTTGATCACGCTGTCTGGTCCGGCGACCTTACGGGCTATGCCCGAGGGGAAGAGGGACCCGATCTGTCAAGACCGGTCTCGGGCGCGATCGACAGGCTTGTCGGTTCGCAATACGATTCCCCACGATTCAGGGCCGGCAAAAGCGATCTTGCCGACAGCGCAAGGCTTGGGTTCATCGAGAGTTGCGCGGGATCCGAGCTTGTGGATATCATTTTCAATCCCCGGGGCCGGGTGCGCAAAGCGCTGGAACGGACCGAGCTGGACCAGTTTCAGGCGATCGGCAAAGAGCACGGCTCGCCCTTCGACTATCGCTATATCGTTTCGCTTGGGGGCGTGCCGGGATCGGATGAATTCCTGTTGCACGCCAACAGCCATTCGGTCGTCCTGAAAGAGGAAGATGGCTGGGAGCTGTACCATTCCGGCGTCTTCCGCCCGTGGGAGCATTACATCCCGCTGGACTGGGGCGCCGCGGATCTGGAAGAGAAGCTAGACTGGGCGCGGCATCACCCCGATGAATGCAGGAAGATGTCCCGCGCCGCGCGGGATTTATGCATGATTCTTGCCGATCCGGCGGGCAGGCGCATGCAATTATCCATGATCCTCGGCGAATATCGCGCCGCGACCGGGCAGGGTGAGTGAAGGGCATGGTCCGGGCTTGAGGTTATCGCTTCAGGAAGCCTACGAAATTGCGCAACACCCGGCCGCGGCCGGGCAGCTCATGTGCCGGTCATCCGCTCGCGGTGGAAAACATAGATCCCCGCCGCAAGGATGATCGCGGTACCAAGCCATGTGAGCGCATCCGGAAAATCCCCGAAAACCGCGAAGCCGACGATGGTGGCGCCCACGATCTCCAGATATTGGAACGGTGCCAGCAGACCGGCCTCGACCCTGCTGAACGCATGGGTGATCAGCAGGAAGGTCAGTGACAGCATTGCGCCCGCGCAGATCAATGCCGGGAACACCCAGCCCGGCAATTCGAAGATCGATACCGTGTCGCGCCCAAGGATAATGCTGCCGGCGTCAAGGATCAGCATCCCGATGGCGGCGCAGAAGGTCGCGCCGATCTGCAATGTAAGCGCGGACCTGGTGCGGCTGGCACGGCGCAGCAAGATCATGTTCAATGCATAGGCGATTGCCGCGCCGACCGGAAACAGCGCGACCGGCCCGAATATGGTGAAATTCGGACGAATGACGATCAGCGCGCCGATCAGCCCGACGACAACCGCCGCAATGCGGCGCGGGCCGGGACGTTCGTTCAGAAACGGCCATGCCAGCAGCGTCAGAAGCAGCGGTTCGATGAAGAAGATCGCGATGGCCGTGGCGATCGGCATCTTCTGAAATGCACTGACAAGGCAGATCATCACCGCCGCGAACAGCGCCCCCGAGACCAGTGCGGTCCATGACAGCAGCGGTCCTTTCAGCCGGTGCCGCATGACAAGGACGATCGGTACGAAAAACAGCGCCTGCATCCCGATCCGCCAGACCGTCACATCGAAGGGCGAGGCGACGCCGGTCAGCAGCTTTGCGATCGCATCGCCGATCGGCAGAAGTCCCATGGCGGCAATCATGGCCAGCATCCCCTGACGGGTATCGCTTTGATCGGTCATTCATCCCTCCGGGTAAACGCGCAAGAAGGGGCAAATCCGGCCCCGAAGTCAGCCCTGTTCCGCGAGTGTTCGGAAATACTATATTGAATCAGATAATTGCAACAAGGCAGCGAAGAAATTGCGGGGTTTCCGGGCGCCGTTCAGGTTGCTTTTTCGTCGGCCTCATGCTAGCCAGATTACAATGGCTGAGAGGGAACATAACAGCTCTCAAGCGTGTCAACACGCTTTCACATGGCGGATTGTCGTGCCGCCGCGTGCGTTTCCAATTCCGTTATCATTCACCGACCGGATTCCCGGGAAATCCCGTATCCGGCCTTTCCGACCCATAAGAGTGAAGGACACACCATGTTCAGGATAACTTCTATCGCTGCGCTTGCCGCAGCCGGCTGCCTGTTTTCGCTGCCCGCGAATGCACAGGAAGGCGAAAGCCAGTGCGGTGACGTTTCAATCGCGCAAATGAACTGGGCATCAGCCGAAGTCATTACGGAAGTCGCCAAGTTCCTTCTGGAGCAAGGTTATGGCTGCAATGTTTCGCTGGTGAAATCCGATACCATTCCCGCGATGACCTCGGTCGCAGAAAATGGCGAGCCGGATATCGTGACCGATCTGTGGCCGAATTCCGCCGGGGAAGCTTATGACAAGCTGGTGGATGCGGGCACGCTGGTGCCCCTTGCCGATGTTCTTGATCCGGGCGGGACGGAAGGCTGGTGGATTCCGACCGCGCTGGCCGAGGAACATCCCGAACTGACCACTATCGAAGGCATCATGGAAAATCCCGAACTGGTCGGCAATCGCTTCAACAACTGTCCCGATGGCTGGGGATGCCGGGTGGTCAGCGACAACCTGATCCGCGCGCTTGATCTGGAAAGCTCTGGCATCGAGGTGTTCAATCACGGATCGGGCGAAACGCTGGCCTCCTCGATGGGTTCTGCGGTGACCGATGGCGAACCCTGGTTCGGTTATTACTGGGGACCGACCGTGCCGCTTGGCAAATACGACATGACGCAGGTGAAACTGGGCGAGTATGACGAAGAGAAAGCTGCCAATCTGCAAAACCCGAATGCCGAAAACCCGGAAGTGTCGGAATTTACCGCGGCTCCGATCCTGACGGCGGCCACCGCGGATTTCGTGGACAGCAACCCGGAAGAGACCGAGTTTTTCCGCAAGATGACGATCAAGACAGACATCATGAGCGCGTTGCTGGCGTGGCAGGATGACAATTCCGCCACCGCGGAAGAGGTTGCGGTGCATTACCTTACCGAGAATCCCGATGAATGGCAGGGCTGGCTGTCGGATACGGCACGTGAAAACCTGTCCGAGTTGCTTCAGCAATAAGTCGATGACAACCCGAACCCTGCAAAGGACGGCGCCGGATCCGGCGTTGTCCTTTCCGGGTTCCGAAAACAGGCGGGCATGCTGTCCGGAATAGCCATGGCAACTTATGACGGTGTAATTGATGCGCTTGGTTTGCGCGAATGGTGCGGCGGCGGCGACGGAGGTGGTGGCAGCGCCCCCATGTCCATGCAAGAGCTGCTTGCCCGCAGCCGGGGTGAATCCGGGGGCGGCGGTGACGGCGGATCACTTTGGGATCTGCCTTTTCCGTCGCTCGATACGCTTCACGATGCCTGCGCAGCGATTCCGGAAACCCGCGATCTGACGCTGGGACTTGAACGGGGGTTCCTGTCCATCCGTGACGCGCTGCGGGTGGTGGTCGATCCGGTCACCCAACCGCTTAGCTGGATGCTGCGCGAAAGCCTTGCGGTCATGACCAATACGCCCTGGTGGATCATGATGCCGCTGCTGCTGGCCCTTGTCTGGCTGGTCAGCCGGTCATGGCGGATCGTGGGTTTCGTGGCCATGTCGCTTGCGCTGCTTGCCCTGGTCGATCATTACGATGCGGCGATGCAGACATTGGCGATCATCTTCGTCTGTGCCTTCATCTGCGTGCTGATCGGCGTGCCCATCGGCATTGCCATGTCCCGCAGCGACCGGCTGCAACGGATCGTCATCCCCATTCTCGACATGCTTCAGACGCTGCCGCCCTTCGTCTACCTGATCCCGCTGATCTTCCTGTTTTCGGTGACCGAGCCGAAGCTTTATGGCATCGCGATCATCCTTTACGCCATCGTGCCGGTGGTCCGGCTGACGGATCTTGGTATCCGGCTGGTGGACAGGGACGTGATCGAGGCCGCCGACGCCTTCGGCATGACAAGCCGGCAAAAGCTGTTCGGCGTGCAGATCCCGCTGGCGCTGCCGAATATCATGGCAGGCGTGAACCAGACCATCATGATGAGCCTTGCGATGGTGGTCATCGCCTCGCTGGTATCGGCTCCGGGTCTTGGGGTGCTGGTGCTGCGCGGTATCCGCAGCCTTGAACTGGGTGTCGGGCTGGTCGCCGGTTTCGGGATCGTGCTGCTGGCGATCATGCTGGACCGCGTGACCAAGGCTTCGCTGGCGCGGATCGATGCCAGCCAGGCAAAGCGATAGGGGGGCGGTCATGGATGATAACGTCAAGATCTCGATCCGCCATCTTTACAAGATATTCGGCGACAATCCGAAATCCGTTCTGGCCGAAGTGCAGGCCGGAATGGGCAAGCCCGAGCTTCTGGAAAGCCGCAACCATGTGCTGGGCCTTTCCGATATCAATGTCGATATGCACGAGGGCAAGATCACCGTCATCATGGGGCTGTCCGGCTCGGGCAAATCGACGCTGATCCGGCATCTGAACCGGCTGATCGAGCCGACCTCGGGTGAGGTTCTGGTCGATGGCGAGAATATCCTGACCTGGAACGAGGCGCGGCTGCGGACGCTGCGGCGGGAAACCATGTCGATGGTGTTCCAGAAATTCGCCCTGCTGCCGCATCGGACGGTGCTCGAGAATGCCGGGATGGCGCTGGCCACGCGCGGCAAGTCCCGCAAGGAGTTCGAGGGCGATGCCAATCGCTGGCTGGATCGGGTCGGGCTGGGCGGCTATGGCGGCCATTATCCCTATCAGCTTTCGGGCGGGATGCAGCAGCGGGTAGGGATCGCCCGCGCCCTGACCTCGAATTCCGGGATTATGCTGATGGACGAGGCGTTCTCGGCGCTTGATCCGCTGATCCGCACCGATATGCAGGATCTGCTGATCGAATTGCAGGCCGAGCTGCACAAGACCATCGTTTTCATCACCCATGATCTGGACGAGGCCCTGAAGCTGGCCGATCATCTGGTGATCCTGAAGGACGGGCTGGTCGTTCAGCAGGGCGAGCCGCAGCATATCCTGTTGAATCCCGCCGATCCCTATATCGAGGATTTCGTCAGTGATATCAATCGCGCAAGGGTTCTTCGGGTCCGCTCGATCATGGATAGCAGCAGCGGCGAAGGCGAATTTTCCGGCGAGGTGGATCACGATGACAACCTTGAGAACGTGATCGCCATGGCCGAGGGTGCGCTTGACCGGCGGTTCCGTGTCACGCAGGACGGAAAGCCGGTCGGCACGCTGGAGATGCCCGCGATCATGCGGGCTTTGGTGCCGCGTCGCTCTGCGCGGGAAACGGCGCGGGGGTAAGGGTTTGCCCCGTGTTTCGCGCCCGGGCGGGGGATTTTGCATCCCCCGCACCCCCTGCAAGGTATTTGAGCAAAGAAGAAACACGCGGGAGCGGCGATCGTTTCGAGGCGCATTTGCCATAAAACGCGAGCCATAGTTGCTAATGCGCTGCCCGGCTATGGCGGGAGTCCGGGGCGGGCGATTTGTTCCTTAACCCAGATAGGTGCGGAGTCCCGGCGGGGGATCGTCCAGCAAGGGTCCGGTCGGCACAGGCGCATGGGCGATGCCGTCCTCGATCAGGATCGTCCGGGGGGCGAAACTGCGGGCATCCCTGGGATCATGTGTGACCATCAGCACGGTTGCCCGGGTTTCGCCCGCGATGCGGGCCACAAGTTGCAGCATCTCGGATTTCAGGGCCGGACCCAGCGCCGCGAATGGCTCGTCCAGCAATAGCAATGGGCGGGCGCGCAGCAGGATCCGGGCAAGCGCGACCCGGCTTTGCTGGCCGCCGGACAGGCTGGCGGGGCTGCGGCGCTCCATGCCCGACAGGCCAACCTCGGCCAGTGCATGGGTCACTTGCGCCTGTTGATCCCGGCTCAGGCGCAGATCGGGGCGCAGGCCAAGCCCGACATTCTGCGCCACGCTCAGATGCGGAAATAGGTTCTGGTCCTGAAACAGAAATGAAACCGGCCGCTGACCGGGCGGAATGGCGGTGATGTCCTGTCCATCCCACAGGATCCGGCCGTTATCCGGGGCAAGGAAACCGCCAATCAGCGACAGCAGGGTGGATTTCCCCGAACCCGACGCCCCGATCACAGCCATATGCGCAGCGGCAGGGACGGTCAGTTCCGCGCGGAGCGAGAAATCGTCCAGAGTGACGGTGATATCGCGCAGTTCAAGCAAGGCGTCCCCCGCGGTCGAAGATCCAGAAAAGCGCGAAACTGATCAGCATCAGCAGGATCGCGCAGGCGGCGGCATCCTCCATCCGGTAGGAATTCATCAGCTGATAAAGTTTCAACGGCAAAGTCGGCTGCTCCTGCGCGAAAAGCGTGATGACACCAAGATCGCCCATCGCAAGCGCGGCGGCCAGACCTCCGGCAAAGCCCAATGGGCGGGCAAGGCGCGGCAGGGTCAGGTAACGCAGCCGCGCAGCCCCGCGCATATCCAGCGACGCGGCCAGCCGCCCGTAATCCGCCTGCAGGATCCGCGCAGCCGGGATCAGGGCGCGAAGCCCGAATGGCAGTGCCATGATTGCATTGATCGCCACCGTGACCGGCAGGGCAAGCGTCTGGGGCGCGAACCATCCGCGCAGCAGGATGAACAGCCCGGTTCCCAGAACCAGCGGCGAGGCGACGATGGGCAGCATTCCGGCGCTTTCGATCCAGCGGGAATTGCCGCGCGCGACCTCCAGCGCGAGTATCAGCGAAAGCGTCAGGGCCAGAAACGCGGAACAGATCGCCATGACGATTGACCGTGCAGCGGCGCTCCAGACCTCGAGGGGCAGGGCCGGGATGCGCGGAAGCCCGTTCGCGGTGACGGACAGGATCGGCCAGAGCAGGAAAACCGCCGCCAGCAGGATGGCAAGCATATCCGCGCCGCGCCTCCAGCCGCGCGGGGCGTGAGGGGTATGGGTCTCCTGCATTCCGGCACCGAAAGCGGCGGGGATGGTGATCCGGAAGGCCAGCGTCATGGCGCCAAGGCTGAGGGCGATCTGCACCAGCCCCAGCATGGCCGCTCGCCCAAGGTCGAAGTCGAAACGGAATGCCTGATATATGGCCAGTTCGACGGTGGTGGCGGATGGCCCGCCGCCCAGTGTCAGGGCCACGGCAAAGGATGTCAGGCAGACAAGGAACACCGCCAGCCAGACCCCCGGCAGGACCGCGCGCAGCATCGGCAATTCCAGATGGCGCAGGCTATCGCGGGGCGTGAAGCCAAGGCTTTCGGCAAGGCGGAAACGTTCGGCCGGGATGGCCTGCCACCCTTGCAGGATCAGCCGGACCGAGAGCGGCAGGTTAAAGAACACATGCGCCAGGATCACCCCCTGCCAGCCATAGATGCCGATCTCGGGCAAGCCAAGCAGGCGCAGCCCCTCATTGATCGTGCCGTTCCGGCCAAAGACCGAGATCAGCCCCATGATCGCCACGATTACCGGCAGGATGAAGGGCGCGCCCAGCAAGGTCACCAGTGCCGCGCGACCACGAAATCGCCGCCGCGCCAAAGCCCGCGCCACCGGGATCGCAAGCAATGCCGACAGGGCTGCCGAGACGAATGCCTGCCACAGCGTGAACCGTACCGCCTGCCAGTCCCAGGGACCAAGACCGGACAGACCGCGCGCCTGCCATGCCACGGCGGCCAATGTGCCAAGGATCAGCGTGGCAAGCAGAGTGGCGATTATCGCTCCGGCGGGTTCGCGGTACGTCATCGGATATGCCCGCGAATGAGTTCTGCGGCAGCCGTGGGTGCCGCCTGTGGCCGGGCGGTTCTGTGACCGATGGCGCGCCATCCGGAAATCCCGGGATATCTGAGCGAAGAAGAGGCGAGGGCAGTTTCGGTCGGGGGAGGCATGCGCAGATATCGCCTGATCGCCTTGGACCGATCATGCCTTGCCGGAGATTGTGCCCTGTCGCGCCGCGGGGGAGTTTGCATCCCCCGCACCCCCTGCAAGGTATTTGAACAAAGAAGAAATATGCCGGAGGGGGGATGTTTCGGAGCGATCCGGCCATAAAATCCATTCAGGTTAAAGCTGTGTTTCATGTGAAAAATCAAAAGCTTTCGGATTTTGATGCGATATCGCCTGGGATGGAGGAGCGATGATTGCCTGAATATCGTGATTCTGCTGCGACCGATCCTATCGCGAAAAGGCTTGCAGCCATTCCTCAAGCGCCGGTTTGCGCAGCGCCTCGGCTTCATCCTCGGAATAGAACAGGGTCTTTTCGGGGCGCGGCAGATCGCGCATGACCTGCGGCCATTCTTCCATAGGAAGCTTGGCCGGCATGGACCAGTTGGCAAGCGGGATCGTGCTTTGGAATTCGGGCGTCAGGATCCAGTCCATGAATTGCTGCGCCAGTTCCGGCTGATCGGTCGATGCCACCTGCGCGGCCAGTTCGGCCATGAGGTAATGGCCTTCGGGGAAGATCGCGGCATGTTTGGTCCGGTCATCCTCGGCCTCGATATGATAGGCGGGCGAGGTGGTGTAGGACATGACCATATCCGCCTCTCCATCGGTGAACATGCCATAGGATTCCGACCAGCCCTTGGTCACGGTCAGCACCTTGGGGGCCAGTTTCGCCCATGCCTCGGGCGCATCCTCGCCATAGACCGATTTCACCCACAAGAGCAGCGCCAGACCCGAGATGCCCGAGCGCGGATCCTGTATCACGATCTTCAGATCGTCGGGCGCGTTCAGAAGCTCATCGAAACTCGCAGGCGGGTTTTCCAGCCGGGTTTCGTCGTAGACGAAGGCGGTTTCGCCCCAGTTATAGGGCAGGAAAATATCGTCATTCCATTCGACCGGCACAGAAAGATCGGATGTATCCTGCCCATGCGGCGCGAACAGGCCCGAGGCGCGGGCGCGCGCGGTTACATCGGTGTTCAGCCCGAAGACGATATCGGCCTCCGTGCCGTCTCCCTCCATCAGGATGCGGGGCAGGATGTCGCCGGTGACGAATTTCAGATCGCAATCGCAGAACGCCTCGAAACCTTGCTCGATCTTCGGGCCGGGGCCCCATTCGCTGGCGATGTAATCTCCGGCATAGACGGTCAGAACCGGCTTGTCCTGCGCGAAGGCCGGTGCCGCGAGCAGAAGGGTGGCGGCGGTCAGGGCGTATTTCATCAAGGCTGCTCCTTTCACTAATCACGAAAGAAAGGAGCATCAGACCTTCCCTCCGCCAGTACTAACCGGATCAGGTTCAACGGGTCCGCGATTGCGTCTCAGCCAATAAGGCACCCCGAGGTATCGAAGCAGCATAGTGGAACATAGCCGGTTAGCAAGGCCGTTCGGGTCGGTCCGGCTTTCAGCTTTCGCCGGAAGTTACGGGAACCTGTCCCTGTGCCAGTTTCAATCGCGTCCACAGATGCATATTGATGATGATAGCGGCAATTTCGGCGATTTGCCTTTCCTCGAAAAACTTGGTCAGCGCGTCATGGATTTCACCGAAACCGGGCCTGTCCGGACGTGACAATGCCTCACAATACGCGAGTGCGGCCTTGTCTGATGCCGAGAACATCGGACTTTCCCGCCAGGCAGGCAGATGGAAAACCTTTGCAACAGGGATGCCACGATCAAGCGCGGCCTGCATATGCGCTGTAAGGCAGAATACGCATTTGTTGATCTGGGCAACACGCAGACGCAAAAGCTGGGCGATCTGCGGCTCGACTGACAATTCGGCGGCGTAGCCAACGGAATCGGCAAGTTTGGTTGCCAGTCCGTAGAATTCTATTTGCGCCGGATCAAAACGGCTGTTTTCGAACTCGAGTGTTTCGTCTCCGAGCAGGACAGCATCAAGGTTAACCTGCTTCAAGCTCTCTTTTTTCGATTCCATATGTACTACCTGCAAAGTTTACAAAATAACAACGGGCAGGCTAACGAGCCGTGGAATAGATTTCAACGCCCTTGTGAAAGCTTCAGGATTTCATTCAAGGCAGACTGCTCCAACATGAAGCCTCTAATGGCTTTGCACGGATTTTCAAGCATCTGGCAGAGGTTTGAAAACCCGTGTTTCCGAGTCTTGAAAACTGTTCTAAGAACGTGGACGCAATGAAACAGCAGGTGGCAATGAACGATCAGCCCACACCGATGATGGCGCAATATCTGGCGATCCGGGATGCGAATCCGGGCGCGTTGCTGTTCTATCGCATGGGCGATTTCTACGAGATGTTCTTTGACGATGCCGTGCAGGCAGCCGCCGCATTGGATATCGCCCTGACCAAGCGCGGCACCCATCAGGGAGAGCCGATCCCGATGTGCGGCGTGCCGGTTCATGCCGCCGAAAGCTATCTGCTGACCCTGATCCGCAAGGGGTTCCGCGTCGCTATCGCCGAACAGATGGAGGACCCGGCCGAGGCGAAGAAACGCGGTTCCAAATCCGTGGTGGCCCGCGATGTCGTGCGGCTGGTGACACCGGGAACCCTGACCGAGGAATCGCTGCTGGAAGCGCGGCGGCACAATTTCCTTGCCGCATTCTCGCAGGTGCGCGGCGAGAGCGCGTTGGCATGGGTGGATATCTCGACCGGGGCGTTTCAGGTGATGGAATGCCCGGTCAGCCGCCTGTCGCCGGAACTGGCGCGGCTTGCGCCTCGTGAATTGCTGGCGGCGGATGGCGCGGGGCTTGATGAACTCGCTGCCGATGCGGGCGCGGCACTGACCGATCTGCATGCCAGCGCATTCGATTCCACGGCGGCGCAGCGGCGGTTGTGCCAGCTTTACGGGGTTGAGACGCTGGACGGGTTCGGCACATTCACGCGTCCGGAGCTGTCGGCGATGGGGGCAATCGTCGATTATCTCGATATGACGCAGCGGGGCAAATTGCCGTTGCTGCGCCCCCCCTCCCGCGAGCGGATGGGCGGCGCGATGCAGATCGATGCTGCGACGCGCCGGAATCTGGAACTGACGCAGGCCTTGTCGGGCGGGCGGCTGCTGGAGCGCAGGATCTCGGCGCCATCACGCGACCTGCATCTGATCCATGCGCGGCAGCAGGCCGTGGCCGATCTGGTCGAGGATCCGCGCCTGTCCGCCGATCTGCGCGAGGCATTGGCGCGGGTGCCGGATATGGACCGGGCGCTGTCCCGGCTTGCGCTGGAGCGTGGCGGGCCACGCGATCTGGCGGCGATCCGGGCCGGGCTGACGCAGGGTGCCGCGATTGCCGCTATCCTGCCCGATGACGCGGCGCAGGTGCTGCGGGAATCCGCCAGCGATCTGACCGGCCATGATGAGCTGATCGATCTTCTCGACGATGCGCTTGTGGCCGAACCGCCCCTGTTGGCCCGCGATGGCGGTTTCGTTGCCCCCGGATATGACGAGGATCTGGACCAGACCCGCCGGTTGCGCGACGAGGGGCGCGGCGTGATCGCCGGGATGCAGGCGGATTACGCCGACAAGGCCGGGGTCTCCAGCCTGAAGATCAAGCATAACAATGTGCTGGGCTATTTCATCGAGACCACGGCGACCCATGCCGAAAGGATGATGAAACCGCCATTGTCGGAAATATTCATCCACCGGCAGACCACCGCGAACCAGATCCGTTTCACCACGGTCGAGCTTTCCGAGCTGGAAACCCGCATCCTGAACGCCCGCGACCGGGCGCTTGAGATCGAACGCCGGATATTCGATCGGCTACGAACCGCTTTGCTGGAGAAATCGGCGCAGATCGGGCAGGCGGCGCGGGCGTTGGCCGAGATCGATCTGGCCAGCGGTTTCGCCGATATCGCCAGCGGGGAAGGCTGGACACGGCCCCGTGTGGGTGACAGCCGCGCCTTTATCGTCGAGGGCGGGCGGCATCCGGTGGTCGAGCGGGCGTTGAAGCGGCAATCGGAAAGTTTCGTCGCCAATGACTGCGAATTGACCGAGGGCGAGACCCCGGCGATCTGGTTGCTGACCGGTCCGAACATGGCGGGGAAATCGACCTTCCTGCGCCAGAATGCCCTGATTGCGGTGCTGGCGCAGGCCGGGGCCTTCGTGCCTGCGCGGCGCGCTCATATCGGCATGGTCAGCCAGTTGTTCAGCCGGGTGGGGGCGGCGGATGATCTGGCGCGGGGGCGGTCGACCTTCATGGTCGAGATGGTCGAAACCGCCGCGATCCTGAATCAGGCCGACGATCATGCGCTTGTCATTCTTGATGAAATCGGGCGGGGCACGGCGACATGGGACGGGCTTTCCATCGCCTGGGCGGTGATGGAGCATCTGCACGAGGTCAATCGCTGCCGTGCCCTGTTTGCCACCCATTATCACGAGATGACCGCCCTGACCGCGCGGCTGGATGGCGTCGAGAACGCGACGGTTGCCGTCCGCGAATGGGAAGGCGATGTGATCTTCCTGCACGAAGTGCGCAAGGGCGCCGCCGACCGCAGCTATGGGGTTCAGGTGGCGCGGCTGGCCGGGCTGCCCGCATCGGTGGTGGAGCGCGCGCGCGAAGTGCTGGACGCGCTGGAATCGGGCGAGCGTGAGGGCGCGGCGAAACCCGCCGCCCTGATCGACGACCTGCCCCTGTTCCGCGCGGCACCACCGGCGGCTGCCCCTGCCGTTTCCGGGAAATCGCCTCTGGACGAGCGGTTGAGGGATGTGCATCCCGATACGCTCAGCCCGCGCGAGGCGCTTGACCTGATCTATGAACTCAAGGCTTTGGGAGAACCGCAATGAGCTACAATACCTTTGGCCGCGAATTCCGGTTCACCACATGGGGCGAAAGCCACGGCCCGGCGCTTGGCGTGACCGTTGACGGTGTGCCGCCCCGGGTGGAACTGGACGAGACCTATATCCAGCAATTCCTTGATCGCCGCCGTCCCGGCACATCGAAACACACCACCCAGCGGAAAGAGCCGGATCAGGTGCGTATCCTTTCGGGCGTGTTCGAAGGCCGGACGACCGGCACGCCAATTCAGTTGATGATCGAGAATACCGATCAGAGGTCGAAGGATTACGGGGATATCGCCACCAGTTTTCGCCCCGGCCATGCCGATATCGCCTATCACCTGAAATACGGGATCCGGGATTACCGTGGCGGTGGCCGTTCCAGCGCGCGCGAAACCGCGGCGCGGGTCGCGGCCGGAGGCGTGGCGCAGGCGGTGTTGCGGCATCTGCTGCCCGACCTGAAGATCACCGGTTACATGGTGCAGATGGGCGAGATGCGGCTGAACCGCGACCGTTTTGATCCTGCGGCGATTCCGGGGAACCCGTTCTTTCTGCCCGACGCGACGGCTGCGGAGGCGTGGTCGGATTATCTCGACGGTATCCGCAAAAGCCAGAACAGCGTCGGCGCGGCGGTGGAATTGCTGATCGAAGGCTGTCCGCCGGGTCTTGGAGCGCCGGTCTATGCCAAGCTGGATACCGATCTGGCGGCGGCGATGATGTCGATCAATGCCGTGAAAGGCGTCGAGATCGGCGAGGGCATGGCGGCGGCCAGTCTGACCGGCACCGCGAATGCCGATGAAATCCGCATGGGCAACCACGGCCCGCGGTTTCAGTCCAATCATGCCGGGGGGATTCTTGGCGGTATCTCGACCGGGCAGGACATCGTCTTGCGTTTCTCGGTCAAACCGACCAGCTCGATCACCACACCGCGCAAGACGATCAACCGGATGGGCGAGGAAATCGACCTGATCACCAAGGGCCGTCATGATCCTTGCGTCGGTATCCGCGCGGTCCCCGTGGCCGAGGCGATGGCCGCCTGTGTCCTGCTGGATCATCTGTTGATGGACCGGGCGCAGACGGGCGGGGTGCGGGGCGAGATCGGCTGACATTCAGCACCCGGGCCGCGCATATCGCGGCATGTGACGCCAGAGCACGGGGGTCATTGGTCCCAAAGCTCGTCTTCCGGCGTGTCTGTTTGCAAAAGCGTCTGTGCAAGACGCTGTGCCTGCGCCCGTAAAGGCACATTCCGAATGGCCTGTGCGGGATCGCACATGATCGCGGGATCCGTCGTTTCAGCAAGAGTCGCGAAGAAACGTGACAGGCCCTCCAATCCCTGACGTATCGCATCGGCTTGCTGCAAATCTCTTAGGTCATCCGCGCCGGCCGATTGGATTGCCCGCCCGATCGTTCGGTCCAGGGCTGTCAGGTCTTCCGCCAGCCGCCGTGCCTCGACCGAAGCGCGGCCAAGAACCGCCCGCATCGGTTCGCGTTTGTCTTGGGCTTTGTTTAATGAAGTCACGTCAATTTACCCGTTACCTTTTCGATACAGCCCAGCAATTGTTCTTTGGTGAAGGGTTTGGCGATGAAATTGTTCATCCCCGCCTTTTGACCGCGCGCGATCGTTTCACGGCTGGCGGTGCCGGTGATCAGGATGAAACCGATCCTCTGCGTGCTTTTGTTGCCGCGCAGCGCCTCCAGCAGGGCAAGACCGTCCATGCCGGGCATATTGTAATCCGATATCACCAGATGAACCGGTGAGACCGCGAGTTTCTGAAACGCGGTCTTGCCATCCGCTTCATATTGCACATTCGGGATCTTGGCCCAATCCAGCGCCTGTTCGATCAAGGCGCGGCTGACGGTCATGTCATCCACCACCATTACATGCAATTGCGATTTCAAAGGCATCTCATTCTCCTTCTGGGCGATTAGGTGGCAGAGTGCCGTTACGGCGGAATCGTGTCGTGCCAGTGGGATCGAACAGACCGGCTGCCGGGCCATCCAGCCGTTCGGAATGGCCGATGAACAGCGCGCCGCCATTCCTGATTTGCCGGGCGAATCTGTACCACAGCCTGCGCCGGGCAGGGGCATCGAAATAGATCACGGCATTGCGGCAGAATATGACGTTGAACTGACCGGAAAACGGCCAGTCGTCATGAAGATTCAGTTCGGCGAACCGGATGATCGCACGCAGGTCAGAATTTGCCGTATATTGCTCGCCATCCCGCTGGAAGAACCGCAACAGACGTTTCGCGCCAAGCGGGTGCAATGCCTGCGCGGCATATCGCCCCGCTTCCGCCCGCGCCACCATCGTGGGATCGATATCGGTTGCGAGAATGCGCAGATCATGACGCGCGGCATCCGGAAACAGATCCAGCAGCGTCATCGCGATCGAATATGCCTCTTCCCCCGAGGCACAGGCGGCGGACCACAGGCGAATCCGCTCACCCGCCCGTGCCGCATCGACAAGCGGAGGCAGAATCTCGGTGGCAAGCGCGTCGAAATGATGCGCCTCGCGGAAAAACGCGGTGACATTGGTCGTGACGGCCGACAGCAGATGCCGCCGCTCCTCGATCCCGTCGGCGCCTTCCAGCCGCTGGCAATATGCGCCGTAATCGCGCAGATTCAGCGAGCGTAACCGCCGATTGAGACGCGCTGCCAGCAGGCTGCGCTTGGCCTTTGTCAGGACGATGCCGCTATCCTGGCGGACGATCCGGGCCAGTCTGTCGAACTGGCGATCGGACAGGGCCGGCGCTTCGATCATCTGTAACGCGCTCATGCGGTTTCTTCCCGGGCAATGGGCAGAACCTGGGACAGATCGATCTTTCGAAGGATCTGGCCATCGTCGAATGTGATCATGCCGGTGATGAATTCGCGCGCATGCGTCAGGGCGATGTCGGGGACAGGCTGAATATTCCCGTCATTGACCGTGACGATATCCGACACAAGATCGGCCAGCAGTCCGACCACACGTTCTTCATGCATCGCGATGATGACCACATGCCGCTGCGATGGCGTGGTGGCGCCAAAGCCCAGCCGGGCCGAAAGATCGACCACGGTCACGACAGAGCCGCGCAGGTTGATCACCCCTTTCACGTAATCAGGCGCATGCGGCAGGGTCGTCGTGGGCGACCAGCCGCGAATTTCCCGCACCAGACCGATATCTATGCAGAAATCCTGCTCTGCCAGCTTGAAGGCAACGACGTCGCTTTTTCCGACAGTATTATGTGACATAGACTGAAGCATGATTCATCCCTGTGCTGCTGCGGCCGGGACTGCCCTGTCGTGATCGCCGGACGATGTCCGGACAACCTCTTCGGGGTCGATGATGAGGGCGATCTTGCCGTCGCCAAGGATGGTCGCGGCCGACACCCCCGGCACATGCCCATAATTCTCTTCAAGACTTTTGATGACGACCTGGCGCTGATCTATGATGCCATCCACCAGCAAGGCGGATCGTTTCTGATTGTCGGCCTCGATCACGATCAGGACGCCGCCTTCGATCGTCGCGGGGCAGTCACGCAATCCGAATTCTCCGGCCAGATCTATGATGGGTATCAGATCGCCGCGATTGGACAGAAGCCGGCCATCCTGCCCGACGCCATGCAGCATCGACGGATTGGCGCGCATCGTTTCCTGAACCGCGTTGATCGGAAGAACCATCGTTTCGCCGCAAAGCTGAATCAGCATTCCTTCAAGAACAGCCAGCGTCAGAGGCAGGGCGATCGAGAATGTCGTGCCCTGCCCGATCTCCGAATGGATCATCACGCGACCGCCAAGATCCATGATCTCGCGCCGGACGACATCCAGCCCGACGCCGCGCCCGGACAAAGCCGAGACCTCGGTTTTCGATGAAAAGCCCGGCATGAACAGAAGCTGATCGATCTCTGCCGGGTTCAGGGATGCGCCGGATGCGACCAACCCCCGCTCTTCGGCGATTTCACGCACTTTCGGCCGATTGATCCCGCCGCCATCATCCGAAACCTCGATCTGGACCCGGCCAGAGCGATGGGCGGCCGACAGGGTGATCCGGCCTTCCGCGGGTTTTCCGCGCGCCTGCCGGGTTTCGCCGTCTTCCAGACCGTGATCCACCGAATTTCGGATCATATGGGTCAGGGGATCGATCAGCCGCTCGATCATGGTCTTGTCCACCTCGGTCTCTTCTCCGACCGTGACCAGATTGACCTGTTTGCCGGTCGCGTCGGCGGCTTCGCGGACGATGCGGTGCATACGCTGGAACACCAGCTTCAGCGGCTGCGCGCGGATCGCCATGACGCTTTCCTGAATGTCGCCGGCAAGCTGGCCGATGGCGTCAAGGCCCGCAAGGACATCGGGATCCTCGCTCATCCCGGCGGTCTGGATGACCTGCGCGAGCATCGCCTCCTTGATGACGAGTTCGCCGATCATGTTCATCAGCCGGTCCACCCGCGCGAGGCTGACCCGGATCGTCGCGCCGGAATCGCCGCCGGATGCAGCGGGTCTTGATGGCCTGGCAGAATCGGTCTGAGCGGGTTCCGGCGGGTTGATCTGCGCGGTTTCGGGAATGTCCCCGGGCGAGGAATCAGAGATCTCGTCCGGTTTCGGGGGACCATCCGGTTCCGCTGTCAGCGGGGTTACGTGAAGCTCGCAGCAATCCTCGACGAATTCGAAAATCTCGGCGATCTCATCGGCGGCGCAATTCGTGTGCAGAATGATCGTCCACCGGAGCTGCGGCTGATCTTCCGACCAGTCCGACAGAGGCGGCACGAAATCGGAATCCACCCGGATCTCTGCCTCGCCCAGTTTCGCTAGGGCAAGGAACAGGGCTGCCGGCTCGTTCCCGGAGCGGTAAAGATCGCCATCGGGAATGAAATGAATGTTGAACCCGGCCTCACCGGCAAGCCCGGGCAGGGGATCTTCGCCATCCAGAGCGCCGATATCGATGACCATCGGCGTGAACTCTATCGCGTCGTCATCCCCGCCATCGGCCATGATCCGGTCAAGCTCTGTCAGCAATGCCTCGCGCTTGGCGTGGTCCGGCTCGGACGACTGGCGCGCCGCCGTCACAAGATCGGCAAGGCAATCCGACGACCGGTGCATGATGGACATCAATGCCGGATCCGCTTCCAGCCTGTCCGAGCGCAGCAGATCAAGGACGGTTTCGAACCGGTGCGCGAAAGTGACCAGATCGTTCAGCCCGAATGCGGCGGCACCACCCTTGATCGAATGGACGGCGCGGAAGACGGCATGAACCGTTTCCTTGTCATATCCGGGCTGGTCCATTTGACGAAGACCGTTCGCAAGCCCCTCCAGAAGTTCACCGCATTCGTCGAAGAACATTTCCTGGATTTCGTCCATCTCCGCCATTTGCTACCTCCCCAACACCCTGTTGATGATTGCAATCAGCCTGGCATCCTCGAACGGTTTGACGATCCAGCCGGTGGCGCCCGCGCGGCGTGCCCGAGCCTTCAGATCGGCCCCGCTTTCCGTTGTCAGGACAAGGATCGGAACGTCCGGGTAACGGTCGTCGGCGCGAACCGCTTCGATAACTCCGAACCCGTCCATTCGCGGCATGTTGATGTCGGTGATGATCAGATCGGGCTGGGCTTCCGGAAGGGATTCGATCCCGCTCACCCCGTCAGAGGCAAGAACGACCTCGAATCCGGCGCCGCGAAGCGCCTTGGCGACAAGTGCGCGTATGGTCGGCGAATCGTCGATCGCGAGAATGCGTATTGTCATTGCCCTGCCTCACCCGTCAGCATATCCACAGATGCGCCGATACGAGTCAGCGCCTGCATGGCGTCTTCGGACCAATTGCGAAATTCGATTTCCAACCCGTCCGCCTGCCATTGATGCCGCGCGGCGATCAGCATTTCGAATCCGATCGTGCCCAGTTTCCGGACGGAGCCCGCATCCAGCACGATCGCGGCGCCGCGAAGGGCCAGAAGTTTCGGGGAAAGTTCCGCTACTGCCCTTCGGTCAAGCGTTTCGGGCAAGGTCAAAATGGTCACGGCAACTCCTTTCGAGGCGATGACCCGATTCCTAGCAGCGGGGATTTAACAAATGGTTGCGCGGAATCGCTTTCATCCGGATGCGACACCGGCAGGTATTCCTTAATCTTTCGCCCGTAATCTCATCCGCATCGCAACAGGAGTTCGAATGTGGGTTTTACGACTGCATGGCATCGAATCCGTCCGGATCCCGATTCCGGGCACAGGACCGGTCGGTCTTATGCCGGCCCGGTTACGCTGCGCCTGCGGGACGCCGCGCCGTCATTGGCGAATCACGCCAGAACATCAGGCCGGAGCAAGACGATTGCGGCCGAATAAGTGTCAGTAAATATTTGAGGAATCTCATGTTACGGAACGTGAAAATTGGAACGCAGATCTTCATATGCTTCGGCATCATCCTGACTTTGGTCATCGCTTTCGGATTGATTGCGGGCGGCCAGTTGCAACGCATGCACAGCCTGCAGCAGGCGGATATGCAGACAGATCGATTTGCCGAGACGGGTGAAACGCCCTCCCTGTCGCAGCCTTTCGCGCCGCATGCCTCTGAACGGCAAGCGGCATTGGATGAACGGCGTGCGGCGCTTCACCGTGGCATGCTGATCACGATCATGGCCGGGATTGCCGCGATTGCGTTATGTGGCGGCATGCTTGCCGCGATGCTGGGCCTGTCGATCTCGCGGCAGATTTCCCGCATTGTCACGCAGGCCAGGTGCCTTGCGGATAATGATATGTCGATCGAAATCACCGGGCTTGAAGGCAGGAACGAACTGGCGCAACTGTCCCGGGCGCTTTGGAAATTCAGGGATAATACGCAGGCGCGCAGCAGGCTGAGTGACGAGATTCTTGCAAGGGAAGCAAAGGCAAACAGCAGCCGCGAAGCCGAGCGGCAGGCGCAGGCCCGGGTTGTCGGAGAGATCGGCGCGGGCCTGAACCGGCTGGCGAATGGCGATCTGACCGAGGCGATCGCCAGTCCCGAACAGGATCCCTTTCCCGCCGAATATGAGGCGCTGCGCGAAGCCTATAACAGCGTGGTCCTGATATTGTCGGGTGCGCTTTCGCGGTTCTCGGATGTGGCGGATCAGGTTCGCGGCGGATCGGCGGAAATCACCTCGGCTGCCGAGGATCTGTCCAGCCGCGCCGAGACCCAGGCCGCCACGCTTGAACAATCGGCAGCGGCGCTGAACGAATTGACCGAAAGCGTAAGGTCGACGGCGATTCGGGCCAAGAATGCCGAGAATGCGAGTCTTGAGAACCGGAAGATCGCGGAAAGCGGCGCGTCGGTCGTGCGCGAAGCGGTCGAAGCGATGAAGGGAATCGAGAAATCCTCGGATCAGATCACCAGAATTATCGGTGTGATCGACGATATCGCCTTCCAGACCAATTTGTTGGCATTGAATGCCGGGGTCGAGGCCGCCCGGGCCGGTGAAGCCGGGCGCGGTTTTGCGGTTGTCGCCTCGGAAGTTCGCGGACTGGCACAGCGTGCGTCCGAATCCGCGCGCGAGATCAAGACATTGATCTCCAAAAGCGCCACGCAGGTCGAGGCGGGTTCCGCCCTGGTCGACCGGACGGGCGAATGTCTGGAACAGATTCTGCACAAGGCCCTGGATGTGTCTGATCAGATTTCCGCAATCGCGGTTGCGGCAAGCGAACAGTCGACCGGGCTGGGGGAGATCACGGTAGGCGTCAATCAGCTGGATCAGGTGACTCAGCAAAACGCAGCCGTGGCCGAGTCGACAAATGCCGTGGCTGCGTCGCTTGTGCAGCGTGCGGATGATCTGCTGCGCGAATTCGCACGGTTCAGCATCGGTGAAACACCGGAGCCCGATATTTTGGAAGAGATGGAACCGGATATGGAAATGGCTGCCGATATCGCCCCGGTCGCGCTGGTCGCCGCGATGGGCGGCGCGCCAGCAGGCAGCGCCCGGTTCCACGAATTCTGACCTGTGCGATTCGGACCTGACGGCCAGCCATTGCCCCGCGCGTTCCCGGACGCGCGGGGCAATGCGTTATGCCGGCCGGAAGTTGCGTTCAATTGTATCGAATTGAATCCGCATCCTTCAGGATGCCTGCCTCCGGGTAACGAAATCTTAGAGATCCGGGGTCAGGATGGGGACACAAGCCAATCTTACCTGGGCAATGATTCTGAAATGACAGCCGCAACGACATTCATCATAGACGGAGCGCTTGCGCCAAGCGACGCCGCTCAGGTTCTCGACGATCTGAGAACCTGGCTTGGTTTCAAACATGGCGGCACACTGGATATCGCGCCCGTGCCGACGGATCCGCTGCTGCCGACCCAACCCGCGATCCAGCTGCTTTTCGCCGCCATTCGGGAACTGAGAAATCAGGGTGACGCAACGAGCCGGGTCACCTCCCGGGCTCGGGAAATATGCAACCGTCTGGGTCAGGCGGAACTCGTCGGCAACCACAAACCGGAGGGCCGAAATGGCTAAGACCGTATTGATAATAGATGACAGCAAGGCAATCCGTGACATGGTTGCATTCACGCTGCAGCCCCATGGCTATCAGATCGTCACCGCGGCGGATGGGGCAGAGGGGCTTAGCAAGCTGCGGGCGGATCAACCCGCCCTGATCATCACGGATCTGAACATGCCGGTGATGAACGGGATCGAGTTCATTCGCAACGCGCGGCAAGACGCGGCCGGTGCCGGCATTCCGATTGTCATGCTGACGACCGAAACCAAGCCGGAGCTGAAGGCAGAGGGCAAGTCCGCCGGCGCGACCGGCTGGATCAACAAACCTTTCGATGCCGAAATGCTGTTGACCGTGGCCAAGAAACTGGCGGGGTAAGTCATGGATGACATCAATCCCGCAATCGGCGCTTTCGTTCAGGAGGCGCAGGAGATTCTTGAAGGTCTCGAAGATCTGCTGCTGGATCTGGAAGATCGTTCGGATCCCGAACAGATAGATGCCGTGTTCCGGACCTTGCATACCGTCAAGGGCTCGGGGGCGATGTTCGGCTTCGGCACGCTTGCGCGGTTCACCCATCATTTTGAGGACGCGTTCGATCGCGTTCGCGAAGGCCGGTTATCGATAGACGGCCGGCTGATCGACCTGTCATTGCGGGCGCGGGACCACATGATCGCGCTGTTGAACTGCGGTGGAGATGGTCCGCAGGCGACCGCGCTGGAAGAGGCGCCCGAAGCGATTGCCCTGCTTGCCGCGCTGTTCGAGATTACCGGCAGCGAGACGTCAAAGACCACAGGCGGCAACGAAGACACGGAAACGACGGCTCCGGTTCAGCAACCTGGAACCGCGCGGCGCTGGTTGATCCGTTTCGTGCCCGAGGTGAATGCCTTGCGAAACGGGATGCGTCCCGACCTGCTGATCGAAGAGCTTGGCGGCCTTGGACCGGTCGATGTCTCGGCTGATATTACGGCGCTTCCGTCGATGGATGAGCTTGAACCGACCCGGGGATATCTGGGCTGGACCATCAAACTTGAAACCGATCAGCCCAAAAGCGCGATCGAGGCCGTGTTCATCTTTGCCGATGATGCCGAACTTGCAATCACCGAAGAGATGATCGCGCCTCCGGCGAAAGCCGATCCCTCCGAAGTTGAGCCATCATCCAGCAATGTCAGGGAGAAAAGCGGCGAAAGCGTTCGTGTTCCCGCTGCGAAACTTGACGAAATCATGGATCAGCTGGGCGAATTGGTCATTGCTCAGGCCCGGTTGTGCCAGATGGCGTCAGCAGATGCCGAGTTGGAATCGGTGGTCGAAGAGATCGAAAGACTGGTGACCGGCCTTCGCGATGCGACCCTGTCGATCCGCATGCTGCCGATCGAGGTCGTGTTCGGCAAGTTCCGCCGTGTCGTACGGGATCTGTCCACCGAATTGGGCAAGGTCGTGACCCTGATTACCGAAGGCGGTGAGACCGAAATCGACAAGACGGTTATCGACCGCTTGTCCGAGCCGCTGGTTCATATGATCCGTAACAGCATGGATCACGGGATCGAAAGTGGCGGCGCGCGCACGGCGGCGGGCAAGCCGTCACGTGGGACCGTGCGCCTGTCCGCGCGGCAGGAAGGCGGAGAGGTTCTGATCACGATCAAGGATGACGGCGCCGGGCTTGACGCCGAGGCCATCCGTCTCAAGGCGATCGAGCGCGGCCTGCTTTCACCCGAAGCCCAGCCGACGGAAAGCGAGCTTTTTCAACTCATCTTTGCGCCGGGCTTCTCGACCGCCAAGCAGGTTTCAAGCGTGTCCGGCCGCGGCGTCGGGATGGATGCGGTGCGATCCACTGTGGATGCGTTGCGCGGCTCGATCGAGGTTGCGTCCCGCCGTGGGACCGGAACGCGGGTTACGCTCCGGTTACCTGTGACCCTGGCGATCATCGACGGGTTGCTGGTGCGCCTGGGCAATGCGGTATTCGTCATCCCCCTTGCCGCAGTCGAGGAATGCGTCGAACTGGATGCGGCCGAGCGTCAGCGTGAATCGGGCCGGACGATGCTGTGTATCCGCGAACATCTGGTGCCGTTCCTTGACCTTGACGAGGTGTTCGGCTGGCCGCCCAGCGTTGAAAGCCGGCGGCGTGTGGTGATCGTGAAATTCGATGGTCAGCGTCTTGGGCTGGTGGTTGATGACATTCTTGGTCAAAACCAGACGGTCATCAAGACATTCAGCCAATATCATCGGGATGTTCCGGGTTTCGCCGGTGCAACGATCCTGGGCGATGGTTCAGTGGCATTGATCATCGATGTGGCAACCCTGGCCCGCCGGGCGCTTGCCGAACGGATTGAACGGAAACCGGCAGCATAAGGGAATGCGCATGACCAAAGCCTCTCGCCAGTCGTCGTCATATGAAATGGTCCTGATCTTCCGGCTTTCCGGCGAAGCATTCGCCATCTCTGTCAGCCGGGTCCACGAGATTCTCGATCCGATCCCGGTGACCGAAGTGCCGAATGCGACCGCGTTTGCGCCTGCACTGGTCAATGTGCGCGGCGCCATCGTTCCGCTTATCGATATCCGCCAGCGTCTTCGCATGCAGCCGGAGAGGCCAAGCAATTCAACCCGGCTGGTCGTCCTTGAGCTGCCCGTTGCCGGAATCCCCACGCGGCTCGCCATCATGACCGATGCGGTCGAGGAAGTGGCGGAAACCGATATCTCCGCGCTCGAACCGATCCCGGATCTGGGATCGCGCTGGCCCGAGCAATATGTCAGCGGCGTGATCCGGCACGGAAGCGATCTGGCGATATTTCTGGACACTGAAAATCTGTTCTGCCCCGATCCCGAACGGGCTGCGTAAAGCTGAACACGGATACTGTCATGCGTTTGACGATAAAAGCCAGGTTCGCGGAAATATCCGCCGCGCGGTCGTTGATGCCGCTGGCTGTCATTGCGCCTTTTTTTGATCATCTTGCCCTCAGGAGCCGCGATCATGCCCGAATTGCAAAGCGAAGCCTCAGAATTATCCCCGGATCAATGGGCGGATGCCGGTGACGGCGTCAGGGGCGCCGAGCCGCAGACTTATGTCACATTCGAGCTCGCCGGTCAGATTTTCGCGGTAGAGGTCGGCACCGTCCGCGAGATTCTTGACCTTCAGCCGATATCGTGTTTGCCGAATGCGCCTGCCGATCTTCTGGGAATGATCGATGTTCGCGGCCAGGGAATCGCGGTTATCGACCTGCTCAGCCATCTTGGCCTTGGCCATCCCCTGTCCAGGGAAGAGGGGCGGATCGTCGTATTCGAACTTGATGCGGACAGCCGAAAGCCGGTCGGGGTCATCGCCGACCGGGTTCTGAGCGTCGTCGCCATCGCCGATGCCGAGATCGAGCCTGCGCCCGTGACGATGGTGCGCTGGAACGCGGCTGCAATGACCGGCGTGGCGCGGGTCGATGGTCAGCTCATCATGATGCTTGCCCTTGATCGCTTGTTCAAAAGCGATGCCGCAGGGCCGTTTGATTTCGATTGATCGCCATGACTCATCTGGAAAATACCTTCGCTACGCCGAAACTGACCACCGCACAGGCGCAAACCCTGATCGCCACGGCAAAGCGTATCACCGGTGTTGCCGTTTCGGTTGACAAGATTTCGTTTCTGGAACTGCGGGTCGGGCGTCGGCTGCGCGAGCTGAACTGCCGTGATTTCGACAGTTATCTTGAAACGTTGCGCGGCCCGGGTGGCGAGGTCGAAGCGCGGTATCTGGCAGAGGCGCTTACCACCCATACGACCAGTTTTTTCAGGGAGAAACTGCATTACGACTGGCTGGCAAACGAAGGTCTGCCCGCGCTTCTCGAGAACGGAGCGGGTCGCGATCACAAGCTGACCGTCTGGAGCGCGGCCTGTTCGCTTGGCTCTGAAATGTGGACCGCCGCGATCGTGCTGGATCAGTTTGCAAGGAATCTGCCCGGCGGCATGTCATGGGATGTCGCGGGCACCGATGTTTCCCGCCAGATCCTGCGCCGTGCCGCTGCCGCCGTTTTTTCCGAGGATCAGATTTCCGGACTGCCCGACGCCCTGCGGCGCGAATATCTGATGCATTCGCGTGGAACGCCGCGGATATATCGCATCGTGCCCGAATTGCGAAGCCGTGCCCGGCTTTGCTGGGCCAATCTTGTCGATCTGGATCGCCGTCTCAGCATTACCGCGGATGTGGTTTTTCTGCGCAATGTGCTGATCTATTTTCAGCCTGAAGACCAATTGCGCGCGGTAGAAGGGGTTGTTTCGCGCCTGCGCACCGGCGGTTACCTGATGACCGGCCATTCCGAAAGTCTGTCAGAGCTGCCCGGCAACCTGCGGCAGATCGCAGCTTCCATTTATCAAAAGGTCTGATGCCATGACCCCTTTCGCTCGCCGCCGGATACGCGTTCTTGTTGTCGATGACAGCGCCGTCGTTCGCCAGACCCTGGCGAGCCTGCTGTCCTCGGACCCGGAACTGGAGGTCATCGGAACCGCCGCCGATCCCTTCGCCGCTGCGGCAAGTATCGGCAGGAACCGGCCTGATGTGATTACGCTGGACGTGGAAATGCCCAGAATGGACGGGGTGACCTTTCTGCGCAAACTGATGTCGCAAAACCCCATTCCCGTTGTCATGTGCTCGTCTCTGGTGGGCGAGGATACGGAGACGCTGACGCAGGCGCTTCAGGCCGGCGCGGTCGATGTCATCTGCAAGCCGCAGATGGGCGTGAAGGGATTTCTCGAGGAAAGCCGCACGATTCTGTGCGATGCGGTCAAGGCGGCGGCACATGCGCGGATCGGCAAGATAGCGCCCCGGCCGGTGTCGGAAAAGCTGTCCGCCGACGCTGTGCTTGCTCCGCCTTCTGGTCGCGCCATGAGCAAGACGACCGAGACGCTGATCGCTATCGGCGTCTCGACCGGTGGCACCGAGGCGGTGCGCGCGCTGCTTGAGGCGATGCCCGCCGATTGCCCGCCGATCGTCGTGGTTCAGCACATGCCGGAGCATTTCACCGCTGCATTTGCGCGCCGGCTGGACGGGTTATGCAGGATTACCGTGCGCGAGGCCCAAAGCGGTGTCCGGATGTTGCGCGGCCATGCCCTGATCGCGCCAGGGAACCGGCATACGCTTCTGACCAGAAGCGGCGCAACCTATTGCGTAGAGGTCCGTGACGGCCCGCTGGTATCGCGGCACAGGCCCTCGGTCGATGTCTTGTTTCGCTCGGTCGCCTGTAACGCCGGGCGCAATGCGATCGGCGTGATCATGACCGGCATGGGCGATGACGGCGCCCGGGGGCTTCTGGAAATGCGGCAGGCAGGGGCGCGGACGCTGGGGCAGGACGAAAGCAGTTGCGTGGTCTACGGGATGCCGAGGGAAGCGAAAAAGCTTGGTGCGGTCGAGGACGAAGTTCCGCTGTCGCAATTGCCGGCGACGCTGCTTCGGCTTGCCGCAGGTTAGGGGAAGGGGGCCTGTTCGATGCGGAAAAATATGAATGAGGCGGTGATGGCGTCGGCATATCCTGCAGATGCAGTGTCGAAAGCGGCCGAGCTGGGCGCCCTTCGGCGCGAGTGTCAGAATCTGTTCGAACGGCTGACCGGCGTGCTTGGAAAGGTGCACCATGCGCTGCATGGTATCGGCGGCGATTTCGCATGCCTGAGTCAGCTTGTCGGTGATGTGGGAAGCGCCCGCCGCGAATCCGGGGCGCTGCGTGTCGCCTGTAGCCATCTTGCCGAACAATTGCGCTGTGCCCATAGCGCGATTTCGACGGTGGATCTGACGAATGCGATTTCCGACGGGCTGGACGCGGTCGAGACCCTGCGCCGCGAGTGCCGTCAGCTGAACGCGATCGCATCCATGACGCGGGTCACCGGCTACTCGGTCAATATCGAGGCGATCGAGGATTACATCGTCACCCTGCGCGGCATGATCCAGCGATTGTCCCATACCACCACGGCGGTCCATGAAGGACTGTCGAGTATCGGCCTGGCCGTCCGGCAGGCAACGGCTCAGCTTGGGACGGCCGCGTCTTGCGCGCGGCGGGCAATCGACCAGCAGGCTGGGGATCAGGCGGCTCCGGCGATGGAGGAGATCTGCGGCGCGGCAATCATCCTGGCCGAGCAGCTTCGCGAAAATACGCAGGTGAATACCGGCATTCTCATGACCGGTATCCAGTTTTCGGATGCTTTCGCACAGCGGCTGGATCATATCGAAACGATCCTGACGGCGGCGGAAACGAAACCATCGGCCGCGGTTCTGGCAACGGCGCAGATCTCGGCGCTTGTGTCCGATGCGACGAGAATGCTTTCCGCTACCCGCGACGCGCTGGAGCAATTGGGGACGGTCGGCCAGTCCGCCGTTCGTGCCCTGACCGGCGATACCGGGGCGCAGGCCACGAAACTTCTGGCGGTCTGGCGTGCCGAACTGGATGACGGCCACCAGATCGAGCAGCTTGTCGCTCCGGCTTTGAACGGGGCGATGGATGCGGTGCAGAACATCAATTCCTCTATTGCCGATGCCAGGGAGAATCTTGAAACGCTTTCCTCCACCGCGCTTGAGGTCAGCCTTGCCACCGTCAATGCGGGTCTGCTGGCGCGGCGCAGCGGCTCGGCCAAATCCGCGATGGATGTGCTTTCCACGACGGTTCGGGAACGCGCGCATGCATGCAATGAGCTGAATGGCCGCTGCCGTACCAATTTCGGCCGGATCGATGAGATCACGCAAAACGCGGATTTCGGCCGCCTGACCGCGGATGCCGGACATCTGAGCGAGTTGATCGCCCGCGCGGATGCGGATCTTGTTCTGGCCGCAGAGATGTTTTCCCGGCTGGAGGCGTTGCAGGAGGCGGCGCATAAGGCGGCGCTTACCCTGCAGCACTCGGTCGATGAAGGGCTGCACGCGCTGTCCGGTTTGCCGGAACTGATCTCGCGGATCGCCACCTATGCGCCCAGGGTCGGCGCAAGGCAATTGTCACCCGATGACGCCGCCGCCCTTGCGCCATTCGCCGCGATCTACACGATGGATCGGGAGCGGGAGGTTCATGCGGAACTTGTCGGCTCTTTGCCCCCCGCCGCCATACCGGCGGCTCAGCTTGGCGAACAGACATTGGATGACATCTTCTTCTGACGCCGGATCGGCGGCGGTTTGCAGACAGGCTTGCCGATCGCGCGTCAGTAGTTGTGGCAGCCGTCTATTCCACCGTCACGGATTTCGCCAGGTTGCGCGGCTGATCGACATCCGTGCCTTTGGCAACCGCCGTGTGATAGGCAAGATATTGCATCGGGATGGCGTAAAGGATCGGCTGGATCAGATCCCCGCCGGCGGGCATGGTCAGGGTTGCATGAACGCCTTCGCTTGCCGCCTCGATGCCCTGCCGATCCGACAGCAGCAGGATCTGGCCATGACGGGCCATGACCTCCTGCATGTTCGAGATGGTCTTGTCGAACAGATGGTCGAACGGCGCCAGCACGATCACCGGCACATCCCGGTCGATCAGCGCAATGGGGCCGTGCTTCAATTCGCCGGACGCATATCCCTCGGCATGGATATAGCTGAGCTCCTTCAGCTTCAGCGCGCCTTCCAGCGCCACCGGGAACAGCGCGCCGCGTCCCAGATACAGGACGTCCCGCGCCTGCGACAGCCATTCGGACAGGGCCTGGCAATCGCCGGAAAGATCAAGCGATTGCTGGAGCAGACCCGGAAGCGCGCGCAATTCGTCAAGATATCTGACCAGCCCGTCATCGTCGATCCGCCCGCGATCATGTGCCGCTTTCAACGCAAGGATCGCCAGCACGGTCAGCTGACATGTGAAAGCCTTGCTGGAGGCGACGCTGACCTCGATCCCGGCCAGCGTCGGCAGCGCGATATCTGCGTCCCGGGCGATTGCCGATGTGCCGACATTGACCAGCCCGATGGTGCGGTCGACCCGTCCCCGCGCATAGTGAAGCGCCGCCAGCGTGTCGGCGGTTTCGCCGGACTGGCTGACCGCGACGAACCAGCTTTTCGGTGACAGCGGCGGTTCGCGATAGCGGAATTCCGACGCGACATCCGTGTCGCAGGGAAGACCTGCCAGCGATTCGAACCAGTATTTCGCGACATGGCCCGCATAATGCGCCGTGCCGCAGGCGACCAGCGACAGCCTGTCCACCTTGCTGAAATCAAGGCCCTCGGGCAATACGATCCGGTTATCCTTGATATAATGGTTCAGCACATCGGCAATCACCGAAGGTTGCTGTGCGATTTCCTTCGCCATGAAATGACGATACCCGCCCTTGTCGATCGCCGTCGTGCCGACATCGATCCGGTGTTCGGGGTGGCTGACCTGCTCGCATTCCGCATTGTAGATCTGCACGCCTTCGCGGGTCAGAACCGCATGATCGCCATCCTCCAGATAGGTGATCCGGTCGGTAAAGGGCGACAGCGCGACGGCATCCGAGCCAAGGAACATCTCGCCCTTGCCATGACCGATGGCAAGCGGGCTGCCCTTGCGGGCGGCAATGATCAGATCATCCTCGCCCTCAAACAGAAAGGCCAGCGCGAAAGCGCCCTTCAGCCGGGCAAGGGTTGCCCGCGCCGCTTCGCGCGGGGGCATGCCTTCGGCCATGAATTTCCCGGTCATGAGCGCGACGGTTTCCGTATCGGTCTGCGATTCCGGCTGGATGCCGGCCGAGACCAGCTCATCCCGCAATTCGCGGTAATTCTCGACAATGCCGTTATGCACGACCGCGACCGGGCCGGACCGGTGCGGATGCGCGTTCTCTTCGGTCGCCGCGCCATGCGTAGCCCATCTGGTATGGCCGATGCCGGTATGTCCGCGCAGCGGTTCATGCACCAGCCGGTCAGACAGATTGACCAGCTTGCCGACGGCGCGGCGGCGGTCAAGCTTGCCGGCTTCGTCGATGGTGGCCACGCCCGCGCTGTCATAGCCGCGATATTCCAGCCGTTTCAGCGCATCGACAAGCTGAGGCGAAACCTCGTGACGACCCAGGATTCCGATAATGCCACACATCAGCTTTTCTCCTTTTGCGCGCGCAGCGCCTGCATCAGCCGGATGCCAAGCCCCGGCTTCGTGACCTGCCGTGCCCGCCCGAGCGCCAAAGCGCCTTCCTCGATATCCTCGGTGATCACCGAGCCAGAGCCGGTCACGGCCCGTTCCCCCACCCGTACCGGCGCGACCAGCATCGTGTCGCTGCCGATAAAGGCGTTCGCGCCGATCTCGGTGCGGTGCTTCATCACGCCGTCATAATTGCAGGTGATCGTGCCCGCGCCGATATTGGCATGCTCGCCGATATGGGAGTCGCCCAGATAGGTCAGATGACCGACCTTGACGCCTTCATCCAGCACGGCATTCTTGATTTCCACGAAATTGCCCACATGCACCTCGCTGCCCAGTTCCGCGCCGGGGCGCAGGCGGGCAAAGGGGCCAACAGTGGCCCCGGACGAGATATGGCAGCCTTCCAGGTGACAGAAGGGCAGAACCTCGGCCCCGGATTCGATGGTGACGCCCGGACCGAAGACGACATTTTGCCCGATGACCGCATCGCGCCCGATGGCGGTATCCAGAGAGAACCAGACCGTCGCGGGATCGGTCAGCGTGACGCCATTCTCAAGCGCGCTCACCCTTGCGCGGGCCTGAAAACCGGCCTCGGCGGCGGCAAGCTCGGCGCGGGTATTGATGCCAAGCGTTTCCTCTTCGTCGCAGGTAACGACATCCGCCCGCCTGCCTTCCGCACGGGCCAGCGCGACAAGATCGGTCAGGTAGTATTCCCCCGCCGCGTTGTCATTCGTCAGCTTGCCGATCAGGTTGCGCAGCAGCCCGGCATCCAGCGCCATGACCCCGGAATTGCACAGCGCGATCATGCGCGTCGCTTCATCGGCATCCTTGTATTCGACGATTCGTTCCAGACCGGCATCGGTGATCACCAACCGGCCGTAACGCCCCGGATCCTCGGCCTCGAAACCAAGCACGACCAGATCGGCGCCGTGGCTGGCCAATGCGGCAAGCGTATCCTCGCCGATAAAGGGGGTGTCGCCGTAAAGCACGATCACCTTGCCGTCGAAACCTTCAAGCAAGGGCATGGCCTGCCGGACCGCATGGCCTGTGCCAAGCTGTTCCTGCTGCAGAACGATCCGCGCGTCGGGTTCCAGTTTCGCGGTGGCCTTTTCGACCTTGGCCGCGCCATGGCCCGCAACGACGATGACGTCATCGGGCTCAAGGCTGCGCGCGGCGGCCAAGGCGTGTCCGATCAGCGGCACTCCGGCCAGCCGGTGCAGCACTTTCGGAAGTTCCGATTGCATCCTGCTGCCTTGCCCTGCCGCAAGAATGATTACCGCCAGCGGTTTCTCTGCCATGCCCTTGCCTCGAATTTTGCCCCGTATCGTTGCCGCCGGTTCTAATCCGTGACAGATGCACAGGAAAGCCCCCGGGCATTCACCTTTGGTTTCGGAATATTAACGGAAAGGGAAAAGCATGGCTGGAACGGTGGTCTTCGATCTCGACGGAACGCTTGCCGACACCTCGGCCGACCTGATCGGCGCGGCGAATTCCTGCTTCGAGGCGCGGGGCATGGGGCCGTTGCTGGACCCCGTTCAGGACGCGCTTGTTGCCTTTCACGGGGGTCGGGCGATGCTGCGGGCCGGATATGCCCGTGCCGCGCAGGAGATGTTGTTGCCACCCGGCGCGGAGGATCAGGACTATCCCCGGCTGCTGGAATTCTATGGGCGGAATATCGCCGTTCACACCCGGCTCTATCCGGGCGTGGAGGAGGCGCTACGGCAACTTGCGGCGGATGGGCATATTCTGGCCGTCTGCACCAACAAGCCCGAGGCACTGGCCGAGACATTGCTGCGCGAACTGGGCATCCGGGACGCTTTCGCCTCGCTGATCGGCGCGGATACGCTGCCCGTCCGCAAACCTGATCCAAGGCCCTATACCGCTGCGGTCGAACAAGCCGGGGGCGATCCCGCGAATTCGTTCCTTGTGGGCGATACCGAGACCGACCGGAAGACCGCCGCCGCCGCTGGCGTGCGGGTGGCGCTGGTCGGATTCGGGCCGGAAGGCAACGCGATCTCGCGCCTTGCGCCGGATGCGCTGCTTGAGGATTTCGGACAATTGCCGGAGCTGGCGCGGGATTGGCTTGGGGTCAGGGATCCGGTTTCGGCATAGGCGAATGTGGTCCCGTCCGAACTCTGCCGGATGCGGAATTGTGCGACAGGGAAGCAAGGTCGAGGCTAAAGTATGTTGCGCCTGCCCGGCTTCACATCCTCCTCCTCCCCTTCTTCTTTGCGCAAGTACCTCGGGGGTCCGGGGGCAGCGCCCCGGCCATCGCGGGACGCCCAAAAGCCTTTCCGCCTTACGCGGGAGCACGCCGATCACGCATCTCCGCACTATCCCGCCCGGCTCTGACGGGATACGGGGGGCTGTCAGGAAAGGCCGATCAGCCCCGGCACCTCGGATTCCGGCCAATGCGCGAATGGCAGCACCGCGCCGTCCCTGCGGCTTTCGGCGATTCTCGATCTGTCGATCTCGGCGAAGACCCATCCTGGCTTGTCCATGCCGCCTTCCGCGATGATCCCGGTTTCCGGCCATAGCCCGTCGGGCGGGCCGTAGATCGCCGCGCGGCCGCGGTTCTCATCCGCCACTTGCAGCCAGTCGTTCTGCCCGACGGTGGGCGAATGCACGACGACGCATTGGCTTTCAAGCGCGCGGGCCATTGCCCCGATCCGGACCCGGTGGAAACCCGCAACCGTATCGGTGCAGCTTGGCACAAGGATCAGTTCCACCCCGGCTTTGGCCAGAACGCGGCCAAGCAGCGGAAATTCGCTGTCATAGCAGATCAGGATTCCGATCCGGCCCAGTTCCGTGTCGAAAATCTTCAGACCCGGCGCGCCGACGACATCCATCGGGTCGCGCTCATACCGGGTCATGATCTGCTTGTCCTGATGCCCGATCCGTCCACCCGGTCCGAACAGAACCGCCCTGTTCACCGGGCGATCGCCCTCGAATACCGGGCCGGATGCCGCAAGGATGTGGCAGCCATGCTCCCGCGCCAGCCGGATATGCAGATCCGCCGCCGCCCCGGCATGGCGGGAGACCTCGTGCAATGACGCCTCGGGATCATCGGTGATTGCGGTTCCGCCAAGCGAGGCGAGTTCCATCGCACCATATTCCGGGAAAACCAGAAGATCGGCCCCCTCGGCCTTCTGAACCCATGTCGTCAGCTTGGCCTCATAGGCGGCGAAATCTTCAAGCCAATCCAGCGCATAAGCGGCAGTCGCGATTTTCATAAGCGTCTCATCCAGAATTGCAGCGGTTTTTCGGATTGTAGTTCGTCGCCCACATCTTTCCATGAAAAACGTGCCACCACTCCGGGCAATGGTTCATAGCCGCGCTTGCGCCAGAAACCGTCCAAGGGCCGGTAATCCGCAGGCCGGGCAGGGTGATCGGCAGGGCGGCTGACGCTGCAAAATGCGGTATAGCGGGCGCCAAGACTACGGGCATGTTCCTCGCGCGCGTCGAAAAAGGCATGGCCCAGCCCATGCCCGCGATATTCCGGCAGCAGAACCGATTCCGCGCAATAGAAGATCTCGGAAAGCGGCTCGGGGCGGTCACTGAAGGCCGCCGCGAAATCCCCGGCATGATCCGTCATCGGCGCGCCGGTCGAGGCCCCGACGATCCGGTCGCCGTCGAATGCGGCGACCACCACCGCCCCCGGCGACTGATAGGCGGCAAGATAATTCCGCTCGTAGTCCAGATCGCCATCGTACAGATAGGGCCATGACCGGAACACGGTGATTCGCAGCCGTGCGACGTCGCCCAGCGCCGATTCGAGCGCCGCGCCGGTCAGGATCTGCGTCTTCACGCTCATGTGCTGATCTGCCGGGTCCATTCGCCAAGGTTGTAATATGTCGTCACGCGCGAGATCTTGCCGTCTCGGATGGTGAAGAACGATCCGGCGGGAAGGCGATAGGTCTGGCCGGATGCCGGCGGCAGCCCTTCATCGGTCTTGAGATAGGTTCCATTCACCACATATTCCGCCGCCGCGCGATCCCCGGATTCATCGGCGAAAATCACCATATCGGTCAGGTTTTCCCGGTAGCACTCGGTCATATGGGCGTTGAATTCCGCGAAGAGTTTCCTGCCCTTGCGGATATCTCCCTCATTGACGTGATGTTCGATCTCATCATGCAGCAGATCCAGCATCCTGTCGGTCTGCGCCGCATTGAAGGCATCGAAATAGGCCGCGATCAGTGCTTTGGTGTCCATGCGAATCCCCTTGATTGGTTTTGCCCCGTCTAGCTATTCCGGCACTCTGCGTCACCTCCGCCCAAAGGACCAGAGACTTGCATTTCGGCGGCAAGCTGGTAGCGCTGTGCCCGAAAAGCCGCGCAGCAAGAGGAAGCGCTTATGAGTGATCGGAACAATCTCGGGCACCGTGATGTAACCTGTTTCAAGGCATATGATGTAAGGGGTGAACTGGGGGTCAATCTGGACGCCGATATTGCTTACCGGATCGGCCGGGCATTCGCCGAAGCGCGGCAGGCGCAGCGGGTCGTCGTCGGCCGCGACAGCCGCGCAAGCTCCCCCGAACTGGCGCAGGCCCTGATCGAAGGGCTGACGGATGGCGGCACCGATGTTCTGGATCTGGGGCTGGCGGGCACCGAAGAGGTCTATTTCCATACCGGTTTCCATGACACCGATGGCGGGATCGAGGTCACAGCCTCGCATAACCCGATCAATTACAACGGCATGAAGATCGTCGGGCGCGGTTCCGCCCCGCTGGATCCGGCGACGGAACTGCCGCCCATCGTGGAACTGGCGACATCCGGGGTATTCGCCCCGTCGGCGAAAAAGGGCGAGGTCACCGATTTCAGCCATGCGCGGGCGGAATATGCCAGCGCGATGGCGGATTTCGTCGATATTTCCGCGTTGCGTCCGATGAAGATTCTGGTCAATGCCGGCAACGGCACTGCCGGCCCGACCTTTGACGCCATCGCGGCGGAATTGCAGCGCCGTGGCGCGCCTCTGGAATTCATCCGCCTGCACCACAATGTCGATTCCAGCTTCCCGAACGGCATCCCGAACCCGCTTCTGCCGGAAAATCAGCCGCCCACGGTCGCGGCGGTCAAATCTGAGAATGCCGATCTGGGCGTCGCATGGGACGGCGATTTCGACCGCTGTTTCTTCTTTGACGAGAATGGCCGCTTCATTCCCGGCGAATATATCGTCGGCCTGCTTGGCGCGGCATTCCTTGAAAAATCCCCCGGCGAGAAAGTTGTGCATGACCCGCGCGTCATCATGAACACCCGCGCCATGATCGAAGAGGCGGGCGGCGAAGCCGTTGTCAGCAAGACCGGCCATGCCTTCATCAAGCGCAAGATGCGCGATACCGGCGCGATCTATGGCGGCGAGATGTCGGCCCATCATTATTTCCGCGATTTCTACTATTGCGACAGCGGGATGATCCCCTGGCTGCTGATGGTCGAACTGCTCTCGCGCAAGGGCAAGACGCTGGCCGAATTGCTGGAAGAGCGGATGCGGCTTTATCCCTCTTCGGGCGAGACGAATTACGAGATCAGTGATCCCGACGCGGCGATTGCCCGTCTGATCGAACGTTACGAGGCGCAGGCCGACAGCCGCGACGATCTTGACGGCGTGTCGCTGGATTTCGGCAAATGGCGCTTCAACCTGCGGAAATCGAATACCGAGCCCGTCGTGCGCCTGAATCTCGAATCCGACGGCGATGCGGCATTGGTGGGCGAGAAACAGGCGGAGCTTGCGGCATTGCTGAAGGGATAGATGGAAACTGACCCTAAACCATGGGCCATTGCTGTCTTCCCCGCCCGGCTTGCGTCACTGACGGGGCCCTGAATGGATGCGCCAATGCTGACGATCTACCGGATAATCTCGCGACTGATCGAAATGATCTTGCGATTGCGCGTCCGGATCAGCGGATCGGAGGCATTGCGACAGCGACTCCTGCTGGATAGCCCTTCTGCGCCTGCCGATATCTGGATACATGGCGCCTCGGTCGGTGAGTTGACCTCGGCCCGCCCGATCATTCAGGCGCTTGCCGCCGATTTCAGCCTGCTGGTGACGGCGAACAGCCAGACCGGTCGCGATATGGTCGCCGAATGGGGCCTGCCGATATGCCTTGCCCCGCTTGACGTGCCGGGGGCGCTGGACCGCTTTCTGAATGCGGTCCAGCCCCGGCTTGCCCTGACTGTCGAAGCCGAAATATGGCCGCTCAGATCGCGGATGCTTGCCGATCGCGGCATTCCGCAGGCGGTGATCGGTGCGCGGATGTCCGAACGCTCGGCGCAACGCTGGGCGCGGCTGCGCGGGCTGATTTCGCCGGTGCTTGGCCGGATCGCGGCCTTCTCGGCACAGGATGAGGATAGCGAGGCGCGTCTGCGCCAACTGGGCCTGCCCGCTTCGGCAATTCTGCCCCGGCTCGACCTGAAACTGCTGGCACCCGCGCAGGTCGTGCCGCCCGCCGACGATCCGGCGCGGGATATGACCGTGCTTGCCGCCTCGACCCATGAAGGTGAGGATGCGCCGATTCTGGACGCATGGCTTGCCGCGCGGGCCGCGCATCCGGATCTGCGGCTGATCCTTGCGCCACGCCACCCGCAGCGCGGCGCGGATATCGCCGCATTGATCGCCGCGCGGGGGCTGGACGTCATGCGCCGCTCGGACGGGGCCGGGGATGCGCCTCTCCTGCTGGCCGATACATTGGGCGAGATGCCCCGCTGGTATGCAATGGCGGGGATTTGTTTCGTCGGTGGCTCTCTGACGGATATCGGCGGGCATACCCCGTGGGAGCCCGCCGCCTATCGCTGCGCGATCCTGCACGGTCCCCATGTGGATAATCACGCCGCCAATTATGCCGCCCTTGCGGAAGCCGGGGCGGCGTTGCCGGTCGACGCCCGGACGCTTGGCGCGGAACTGGTGCGGCTGGCCGGGGATCCCGCCGCGGCGCACCGGATGGGAAAGGCCGCGCAAGGGCTTCTGAAAGACCGGGCAGGAGATCCCGTGCCATTGCTGAACCGTTTGCGGGATCTTGCCAAGTCCGGTGGCGCTTACGATATATAGGGAATCCGGGAAAGGTTACCGCATGATCCGCTATTCTCTGCGCTGTGAAAAGGGCCACGACTTCGATGGCTGGTTCCGCTCGTCCGAGGGGTTCGAGACGATGCGGGCGGCGGGGCAGGTCACTTGCGCGCAATGCGGTTCGGCCGATGTGGCAAAGGCGCTGATGGCGCCCTCGGTCCCGGCTGAAAAGGCGCGGCTTGACGCGCCCCGCAATCCGGCCGAGCAGGCGCTCGAAAAATTGCGCGAACATGTCGAGAAGAATTCGGATTATGTCGGCCTGCGCTTTGCCGACGAAGCCCGCGCCATGCATGAGGGCGACCGCCCGACCCGCGCGATCCACGGCGAGGCCCGCCCCGAAGAGGCCCGCAAACTGATCGAGGACGGCGTCCCGGTCGCGCCGCTGCCCTTCATCCCCCGGCAGAAGGCGAACTGATACATGACAGTGCTGATTACCGGCGCCAATCGGGGGATCGGCGCGGCCCTTGCCCGGACCTATCGCAAGATGGGCAAGAATGTCATCGGAACGGCACGCAGCGGCGATGATTTCTGGAAGCTCGATGTCACGCGCGAGGCGGATTTCCCGACCCTGGAAAAGCGGCTTCAGGATACCGCCCTGTCGCTGCTGATCTGCAATGCGGGCATCTATGTCGACAAGGGATTGCGGGACGAGCAGCGCGACGCGCAGGTCTGGGCCCGCAGTTTCGCCGTCAATGTCACCGGCGTTTACCTGACGGTTCAGGCCTGTCTGCCCGCCTTGCGCCGTGGGGCGGGCAAGATCGCTCTGCTGGGCTCGGCCATGGGGTCGGATCAACGGGCGCCGGGCGGCTCTTATGCCTACCGGGCAAGCAAAGCGGCATTGTTGAATCTTGGCCGCAATTTCGCTGCGGATCTGGATCTGCCGGTGGGGATCTATCACCCCGGCTGGGTTCGCACCGATATGGGCGGGGACGGGGCGGATATCGCGGTCGAGGACTCCGTCAGCGGCCTGATCGCGCGTTTCACCGAACTCGATCGCGGCAGCAGCGGATGTTTCCTGTCATATGACGGAAAGCCCGTGCCGTTTTGACGATATGACCGGATCGCCCCGAAACGATCCTTTCTTCCGCGTATTTCTTCTTTGCCTAAAAACCTTGCAGGGGGTGCGGGGGATGCAAAATCCCCCGCTGCAGCGCGGAACGCAATCAATCGATCAATTCCCGGCCACCGCTTCCCCGTTCAGACAGTTTTTTTGTCGGAAATATGCAAGAAGTGATGCCGGGGCATGCGCTTGCCCTTGTGGTTTCCCGCCGCCGCCCATAAAAACCCCGCCGATGAACAGGTCTGAGGCTGGAGGCCCGCATGCCGCTTCTGGTGATGAAATTCGGCGGCACGTCGGTGGCCGATCTCGAGCGGATCAGGAACGCCGCCGGGAAAGTGCAGCGCGAGGTCGAGCGTGGCTATGACGTCATCGTCATCGTCAGTGCCATGTCGGGCAAGACCAATGAACTGGTCGGCTGGGTCGAACAGACCTCGCCACTATTCGATGCGCGCGAATATGACGCCGTGGTCAGCTCGGGCGAGAATGTGACCGCCGGGCTGATGGCGCTCACGCTGCAGGAGATGGGCGTTCCCGCGCGAAGCTGGCAGGGCTGGCAGGTGCCGATCAACACGACCGACGCCCATTCGGCGGCGCGATTCGTGGATATCCCGCGCGACAATATCGACCGCAAATTCGCCGAAGGCTTCAAGGTTGCCGTGATCGCCGGTTTTCAGGGCATCGGCCCGGATGGGCGGATCACCACGCTGGGCCGTGGCGGCTCGGACACGACCGCCGTCGCCTTTGCCGCCGCTTTCGGGGCCGAACGTTGCGATATCTATACCGATGTCGACGGCATCTATACCACCGATCCGCGCATCACCAATAAAGCGCGCAAGCTGGAAAAGATCGCCTTCGAGGAAATGCTGGAACTGGCCAGCCTTGGCGCGAAAGTGCTTCAGACCCGCTCGGTCGAGTTGGCAATGCGCTACAAGGTCCGCCTGCGCGTGCTATCGTCCTTCGAGGAAACGGACGAGAATTCCGGCACGCTGGTCTGCGATGAGGATGAAATCATGGAATCGAAAGTCGTCAACGGAGTCGCCTATTCGCGCGAAGAGGCCAAGATCACCCTCGTCACGGTCGAGGATCGTCCCGGCATCTCCGCCGCGATCTTCGCGCCACTGGCCGAGGCTGGCGTGAATGTCGATATGATCGTGCAGAACATTTCCGAGAAAGATTACGAGGATCACCCCGGCTCGGTGACCGACATGACATTCTCGGTGCCGATCAATCAGGTCGAGCGTGCCCGGAAAGTCATGGAAGAGGCGCGGACCGCGGGTCATATCGCCTATGAGGAACTGATCGCCGATACCGAGGTCGCCAAGGTCAGCGTGGTCGGCATCGGCATGCGCAGCGCGACCGGTGTGGCGGCGCGGATGTTCAGGGCGCTTGCCGATGAAAATATCAACATCAAGGTCATCGCGACGAGCGAGATCAAGATTTCCGTGCTGATTGAACGTAAATATATGGAACTCGCGGTGCAGGCACTGCATGATGCCTTCGGGCTTGAAGCGGCCTGATCCTTTAACCCGGCGCAAGATCCGGGAACGGGCCGCCGGGCCATCGCGGCAAGAAATACAGGGGCGCGATGCCGGATCGTAACGATAGCGACTCACGTACGCTGCTCAGGCGGCTGAAGGGGATTCTTGCCGCGCCGGGCGGCGGGCAGGATCGGCTTGACCAGATCACCCATCACATCGCCGATTCGATGGGCACGCAGGTCTGCTCGATCTACCTGTTCCGCGATGCCGAAACGCTGGAGCTTTGCGCGACCGAGGGTCTGCGCGCGGCTGCCGTGCATCAGACCCGGCTGCGGCTGGGCGAAGGTCTGGTGGGGCGCGTCGCCCGGACCGGACGCTATATCAATACCGCCGATGCGCCCTCTGCCCCCGGTTTCCGCTTCATGCCCGAAACTGGCGAAGAGGTTTTCCCCAGTTTCCTTGGCGTTCCGATCCAGCGCGTGGGCGAACGCCTGGGCGTGCTGGTCGTTCAGTCGCAGGACAAACGCCAGTTCACCGATGACGATGTATATGGTCTGGAAGTCGTGGCCATGGTTCTGGCCGAGATGACCGAACTTGGCGCTTTTCAGGACGGCCAGTCCGATTCCATGCCCTCGGCCCATCGTTTCCCGCTGATGCTGCGCGGCGGGACCGGGCAGGAGGGTCTGGCCGAAGGCCATGTCTGGCTGCATGATCCCCGCGTCGTGATCGCCAACCCCGTCGGCGACGATCCCGAGACCGAGCTGGCACGGCTGCATGAGGGCGTGAACCGCCTGCGTGAAACCGTCGATACGATGGTGGCCGCCGCCGATATGGGCGATGGCGGCGAACATGCCGCCGTGCTGGAAACCTATCGGATGTTCGCCCATTCGCGAAGCTGGCTGCGCCGGATGGAAGAGGATATCAAGCTGGGCCTGTCCGCCGAAGCCGCGGTCGAGAAAGAGCAATCTGCCGCCCGTGCCCGGCTGGAACTTGCCGCCGATCCCTATCTGCGCGACCGCCTGCACGATCTGGACGATCTCTCGAACCGGCTGCTGCGCATCCTGACCGGTCAGGGCAACGATACCGGCGCCGAGATGCCCGACGACCCGATTCTCATCGCCCGCAATATCGGCCCTGCGGAATTGCTGGAATATGGCCGCAAGCTGAAGGGCGTGGTGCTGGAAGAGGGCTCGGTCGGCAGCCATGCCACGATCGTGGCGCGGGCGCTGGCCATTCCGCTGGTGATTCACGCGCCGCGCATCACCGCCGAGGCGTTGAACGGCGATCCGATTCTGGTCGATGGCGATCAGGGCATCGTTCACCTGCGTCCCGAAGAAAGCGTTGCGGTCGCCTTCCGCGACAATCTGGCGATGCAGGCCGCGGCGCAGGACCGCTATGCCAGCCTGCGCAATCTGCCCGCCACCGGCACCTGCGGCACGACCATTCAGCTTTACATGAATGCCGGGCTGATGGCCGATCTGCCCTCGCTGGAAGGCTCGGGCGCCGAGGGTGTCGGGCTGTTTCGCACCGAATTGCAGTTCCTGATTCGCAACCATGTGCCCCAGCGGGCCGAGCTGGCGCGGCTTTACCGTCATGTCATGGACAGCGCGCGTGGCAGGCCGGTCATGTTCCGGACGCTGGATATCGGTTCCGACAAGGTGCTGCCATATATGAAGCCGCAGGACGAGCCGAATCCGGCGATGGGCTGGCGGGCGATCAGGGTTGGTCTGGACAAGCGCGGCGTGTTGCGGATGCAGCTGCAATCGCTGATTCGCGCCGCTGCGGGGGAACGGCTGCATGTGATGTTCCCCTTTGTCTCGGATATCGGCGAATACGAGGACGCTTACCGCATTTTGATGCATGAGCTGTCCCGCGAGCAGCGGCTGGGTCACGATATGCCCAGCGATATCCGGGTTGGCGCGATGCTTGAAACGCCGGCAATGGCGTTCGCGCCCAAACGATTCTTCGAAATGTGCGATTTCATTTCGATTGGCGGCAACGATCTGAAGCAGTTCTTTTTCGCCGCAGACCGCGAGAATGAACGCGTGCGGAGACGTTACGACACGCTCAGTTCCTCATTTCTGCTGCTGCTTCAGCAGATCGTCGCGCGCTGCGAAGAAGCACGCGTACCGCTTTCGTTCTGTGGGGAAGATGCCGGCCGGCCCATCGAAGCATTGACATTAGCGGCACTGGGCATTCGCAGGCTGTCCATGCGCCCGGCTTCGGTCGGTCCGGTCAAGCACTTGATTCGGCGGGTTTCCATTATCGAGCTGCGCAAGGTTATCGACGCCGCGCTGCAAGAGGGGCGACCCAATCTTCGCCGACCGATCACGGAATGGCTTGCACGCCAATAGTTGAATGGATGATACTGCGTTGTGAGTTAACATTAGGTAATTAAAGGTTATGCCTGTCAGCAGGAAACCTGTTGGCAGAGCAGCACGTTACCGCCTATACAGCTTGCTGCAATGCGGCAGGGTCCGTATGATAATCAGGTTTTTGGGCATCGAAATCCACGTATGAAGCGCAGACAATTTCTTAATGCCGCCAGTGTGCTGGCAGTCGGTGGTCAGATTGTGGCAACCAGGGCGCAGGCTCAGGAAGCTGACGATGAAACTGGCGGGGATGTGCCGACCGCGCATCGTGATTTCGGGTTCGAAGACGTCGCCGCGATTGCGGAAGACCGCGCGACCCGCGTTTACACCCAGCCCGTGGCCGAACAGGTCGGCAGTTTTGCCGATCTGAATTACGATCAATATCGCGGGATTCGTTTCCGCCGCGATCTGGATCCGCTTGAGGGGCGCGGGGGCTTTGCGCTTGATCTGTTGCCGCCGGGCGTAATCTTCTACGAGCCGGTGAATATCAGCATCGTCCGGGACGGCGTTCCGCAGAAGCTTGGCTTCGATCCGCATATGCTGGAATTCGATCCCTCGCAATTTCCGGACGGCGCCGATCTGGATACCAAGGGCGAGATGGGCTGGTCGGGTTTCCGCATGCGGACCACGCTGAACAAGCCCGGCGTCATGGATGAATTCCTGGTCTTTCAGGGCGCGACCTATTTCCGGGCCGTGGCGCGCGGAACCCTTTACGGTCTGTCTGCCCGCGGATTGGCGATCAAGACCGGCAGTCCCGATGGCGAGGAATTTCCTCTCTTTACCGATTTCTGGATTCACGAACCCGATCCGGATTCTGCCGGGACGATCCGCATTCACGCGATTCTGGACAGCAAATCGGTGACTGGCGCCTATGAATTCGATGTCAGCCCGGGTGCCGTGACCATGGTCCGCACGCGGGTCGCATTGTTCCCGCGCATCGATCTGCGCGAAACCGGGATTGCGCCGCTGACCTCGATGTTCTGGTTCAGTCCCGCAAGCCGCCGCACGGTCGACGATTACCGACCCGCCGTTCATGACAGCGACGGGCTGCAGATGCATACCGGCGCGGGTCAGGCCCTGTGGCGCAGCCTGTCATCGCCGAAGAATCTTCAGATCGCCTCATTCGTGGACAGCAATCCGCGCGGCTTCGGTCTGATTCAGCGCAAGCGGGAGTTCGAGGATTATCAGGATGCCGAAGCATCCTATCACCTGCGCCCCTCGGCATGGATCGAACCCGAGGGCGATTGGGGCGATGGCGAGATCAGGCTGGTTGAAATTCCGGTCGAGAATGAGTTCAACGACAATATCGTCAGCTATTGGGTGCCCAAGGAACCGATCACCAAGGGCAAGCGGCGCGAATTCCAGTATCGGATGAGCTTCTCGGCCCTGCCGCCAAGCGAATTGCCGCTGGCAAAGATCCGGCAGGTCCGGTCGGGCCGCTCGATCAATGAGGAAACGCAAAGAAGTTACATCGTCGATTTCGATCTGTCCCTGTTCTCTTCGGAACTGCCGGAATCCAAGGTGACGACCTCGAAGGGCAAGATCGTTCACGCCTATCTGAAGCAATTGCCCGAGCAGCAGGTTTTGCGGCTCGCTTTCGAGTTTCAGCCCGAAAACGCGCAATTCGCAGATATTCAGGCCGTATTGACCGGCAAGGACGGGATCGCGCTTAGCGAAACCTGGATGACTCGCTGGTCGGCATGAATATTGCGCTTGACAGTAACGGCGCGGATTTGCCGCCGATGCCCTCGGAAGCACCGCTGGAAATGCCGGTGCAGGATTTCCGCGGACCGCCCCCGAAAGGCCCGAAAGCCGGGTTCGAGAACTGGCGGGTCTGGCTGGCCCGGCTGATCGCCTTTGGCGGGACGGCGGCGCTGGCGGTTATCGGCTTTCTGCAAATGCTGACCGCCTTCGGCGACAAGCCGACGCCGATGCAGCTTATGCTTCTGGCCTTGTTCGTGCCGACCTTTGCATGGGTCGGGTTCAGTTTCTGCGCCACGATTGTCGGTTTTCTGGCACGCGTGCCGAAGACTCCGGATATTCCCGGCACCGCCCGCATCGCCGTTGTCATGCCGATCTATCACGAGGATGCCACGACAAGCATCGGCCTGCTGACCGCCCTTGCCGAGGATCTCATGCGTGAGGGGATGGGCGAACGTACCGAGATATTCGTGCTTTCGGATACGCGCGACCCCGAGATTGCCGTCAATGAAACCCTGGCGGTCTCGGCGGCGCGGGAAATGTCGCCTCTGCCGATCTGGTATCGCCGGCGCGAAACCAACGAGGATCGCAAATCCGGCAATATCGCGGAATTCCTGCGCCGCTGGGGCGGGAATTACGATCATATGGTCGTTCTGGATGCCGACAGCATCATGAGCGGCGAAACCATCAGGGCGCTTTCGGCGCGGATGGAGGGGGCGCCGGATCTGGCTCTGATCCAGACCATGCCGGTTCTGGTCGGCGGCGAAACGATCTTCGCCCGCCTGACTCAGTTCGCCGGGCGCGTCTATGGCCCGATGATCGCGCGCGGGGTCGCCGCATGGTCCGGAAATACCGGAAATTTCTGGGGCCATAACGCAATTATCCGCATTTCTGCCTTTGCCCAATGCTGCGGATTGCCCAAACTGCCCGGCAAACCGCCTTTCGGCGGTTCGATCCTCAGCCATGATTTCGTCGAGGCGGCGGCGCTGTGCCGGGCGGGCTGGAAAGTCCGGCTGGATTACGATCTGCGCGGCAGTTACGAAGGCTGCCCGCCCACGCTGCTGGACATGGCGGCGCGGGAACGCAGATGGGCGCAGGGGAACCTTCAGCATCTTGGCCTGATCGGTATGAAGGGCACCCGCGCGATAAGCGGCGCGCATTTCGCCATCGGCGTGCTGGCATTCCTGATGAGCCCGATCTGGCTGGCGCTGATTCTGGTCGGGCTTGTGCTGTCGGCCACGGTGCTTCTGTCCACGCCGGAATATTTCCCGAACGCCTATCAGCTTTTCCCCGAATGGCCGGTTTTCGATTCCCTGCGGATGCTGTGGCTGTTCATCACCGCCATGGCGCTGCTGCTGCTGCCCAGATTCTTCGCGCTTTTCCGGGCGTGGCTCCGGCCGTTGGCGCGGAATTCCGGCGGCCCGGTGCATATTCTTGCAAGCGCGCTGTTCGAGATCGTGCTTTCGGCACTGATCGCCCCGGTGCAGATGCTGACCCAGACCCGGCAGATATACGAAATCCTGCGCGGCCGGGACAGCGGATGGAAAGCACAGGTCCGTGCCGGAACGGTTCCGCCGTGGCATGTCGTGATCAGCCGTCACTGGGCGCATGTCGCGCTGGGCGTGGGCACGCTGATCGTGCTGGCCGAATTCTCGCCGCGGCAGCTGATCTGGCTGTCGCCGATCCTGATAGGGCTGATCCTGTCGCCGCTGACCTCGCGTTTCTCGGCCAGCCCGGTCTTTGGCCGCTGGACCCGAATGCGCGGATTGCTGGTCACCCCGGAAGAGCGCGATCCGCCCCGGGTGCTGTCCGAGGCTCAGGCCGTGATGCGCAAGCTTCCCCGGCAGCAATCGGGTAACGAGTCGATCCTTCGCCTTGGGAAGGAACCCGAGCTGCTGGCCTGGCATATGGCGCTTGTCCCGGTGTTGGACGAAAGGCCCGCCGCGGAAAGGATGGACCAGATCACCGCAGGCGCCAAGATCGCCAATGCGGCAAGCCAGACGGAAGCGCTTGGTTTCCTGAACCCGGCTGAGGCAAACGCGCTTGTGTCAAGCAGGGAACTGCTGCGAGAGTGGAGCCAGCTTCCCATATGAAGCGCATGATATCTCTGGATGCGCTGCGCGGCTACGCGCTTGTCTGCATTATGCTCGATCACATGCCGGCCTCGATCCTGCGCGAGGTGACGCTGGCGAATTTCGTGGTCTTCGATGCGGCAGAACTCTTTGTGCTGCTGTCGGGATTCCTGATCGGGATAGTCTGGCTGAATGTCGAGGAAAAGCAGGGCCGCGGCGTTGCCAGGCGCCGGTTTGTCCGCCGCGCCTTCGAGGTCTGGCGCGCCCTTGTGATCGGCGGTGTGCTGCTTGCGCTTCTGTCCGCAATATTGCTGGCATTCGAGATGAGACATACTGCCGTCTGGAACCAGTATGCGATCTGGGTCCTCGAGAATCCGCTGGGTTACGTGGGCACATTGATGACCATGTGGATGCAGCCGAATCTTCTGGACGTGCTGGCGGTCTATGTCCTGCTGATCGCCTCCACACCGTTGCTTGTTCCGGTCATGCTTCGCTGGCCGCTGGTTTTCGCCATCTGTTCGGTGACGCTTTGGTGGTTCGCGCCGACGCTGAATGCCATGATCCCCAATCAACGCGGATCGGGCTTCCTGTTCAATCCGTTCGGCTGGCAGATGCTGTTCTTCACCGGCGTGGCGATGTCGCTGTTCCGCAAACAGTTCATGCCGGTATTGCTGCGGTATCGGCTTGCGGTCACGCTGGCTGCCTGGGCCATGTTCCTTTTCGGTGCGGTTCTTGGCACTGCGGTTCAATTCGGTCAGGCGGGGTTGCCCTTGCGCAATGCGCTCAGGCCGCTCTACGGGCATATCGACAAATGGCCGCTGGACGGCACACGCTATCTGGCGATCGTCGCGGCAAGCTGGCTGGTCGCGGTGCCATTGGCCCGGATCATTGAGCGGATCGCCGCAAGCCGCCCCGGAGAAGCGATGCAGCAGATCGGGCGCGGCGGATTATGGTCCTTCATCGCCTGCGTCCTGCTGTCGATTCTGGGGGATGCGTTGCAGATCAATCCTGCCGATCAGCCGGTATTGCAAAGACTGGCGGTCGATCTGTGGGTCGTTATGGCGCTATGGGGGCTTGCCATCGTCTGGCTGGAATATGGCGCGCCGCGGCAAAAGGCCCGGAAAGCGGCCAGAGCGGCGAAAGCTCTTCAGGCCAAGGCTGCCAAAGCGGCCAAGGCCGCCAACGCCCTTCAGGCTCCGGCAGAAACATGCGTTCCGGAACCCTCCAAAGCCGGGCAGTGCCCGCCCGTTCAGGCACGGACATAGCGGCGGCGGTTTATCCGCGTGCCGACTTCAGGAAAGATTTCAGCCAGTCCCGCGCATCAAAACCCGGCAGGGGGGACGCCGCATAAAGCTGGCGATCAAGCTCGGTCAGGCCCTGCGGCTGAAGCCCGCGCCAGTCAAGATGCCGTTCGGCGGCGTGGCGAAGGGCGGTCAGATCGTTGCGGCTGGCCGCCTTCCGCATCACCCGCATATGGGGTGAGGGCAGCAACCGGCGCAGGCGTCTTTGCAGGGCATCGCCCCGCATCGGGCTGCGCTGCCATAGCAGCGCCACCAATCCGCCGGTAAAGGCAGCCAGCAGCACGGCAATTGAAATCATGCGGTTGGGCAAGGCACTGCCATCGCCGCTATCGCCGAAATTCGCGCCAAATCCGCTAAATCCGAAGGGAATCGGGTCAAGCGGCGCGATCTCGACCCGCCGGTTCGCGCTGTCGAACCACGCAAACCCCGCGCCGGGCAGGATGGCGGGTTCGCCGGTATGCGGGCGCAATTGCCATTCCCAGACCACCCGCGCCACCGGACCGTTATCGGTCATGACCGTCTCGCGCTCTTCGGGCGCGGTGAAACTGATCATCCAGGGCTGGCTGAGATCCGGGCGCGGAGGCAGATAATGGGCCAGCGTGTCCTGCGCCTCGATGGTGACGCGGCGGGTCAGGACCTCGTTCTGCTTCAACTGCCCCGGTTCCGCCGACAATTCGTCGGTCAGGGTCAGTTTCTTCGCCGAAAGGGGGCGGTGATCGCCGGGAAAGGGCTTGACGTTCAGCACTGCCGCCGGCGCGGTGACATCGGTTTCCGCGCGTTGCCCATTGCCCTGAACATAGGTCAGGTGATGCGTGATCGGGCCGATGGAGATTTCTCCGTCATGGCTGGGAAAGACGGCGATCTTCCGTTCGAATATCTGCAACAGGCGGCCATTCACCCGCTCTTTGTGCCAATCGTCGCGGGCGATCTGGATCCAGTCGTAATCGGGCGAATTCGGGATGACCATCTCTTCCAGCGAGACGGTCAGGTCATATTCGCCGCGAATCGTCAGCCGGACCATCTCGGACACGACCGGATTGCCGTGATCATACAGGATCCGCAGCTTCGTATCGCCCTGCGCGGCGGCGGGAAGCGTGGCGGCCCCCCATAAAATGGACAGCCATAGAAGCAGCGACAGGATCGGTCGGCTCACCATGGGTCGGCCTCTTTCGGGCGGATCAGGCCAAGATTGGCGCGGCGTTCATATTCGGCGCGGATGCGCAGGCGCAGGAACTCGCCCGGATCGTCCGAGATGATCTCGAGCCATTCATCCGTCGCGGCGATGCCCTTGCGGTCAAGCTGGCGGTCCCATTTCGGACCCGAGGCATTGGCAAGCAGATTGGAGTCGGGCGCCTCTTCCGATTCCATGCCTCCGGCCCCGGCCAATCGTCCCGGCGCGATGCTTTCCCCGCGCGGCGGCGGGAACATTGAGGCGACCAGCTCGCGATTGGACCGGGCCTGCGCATCGGCGGGATTGGCAAACAGCATCGCGTCGAAATAGGCGACAGACAGCGGGTAATCCCCGGTGGCCGCAAGGCTGAGACCGCGATTATAGGTCTGCGACCGGCCGGCATCGGCGAATGCCTTGTCGGCGGCGGCGTAATCCCCCATCCGGTACAGCGCCACGCCCTGCGCCGCACGGTCGGATAACAGCCGCGCCGCCGCCCCGTCCCAGCCAGACCGCAGCGCCAGCCGCCCCATCGCCTCGGGTCCGGCAAGGGCGATGGCGGCAAGAGCGGCGATCAGGATAAGCAGGGGCAGTTTCATCGCATCCCCCCGATGATGAGTGCGACTGGCCTGCCCCATCCGCCCGACCGGGCGGGCGCGTTTGTAACGTTATCCTGCGGTATCAACCCCGTCCGGAGTTGCGCCATAAAGCGAGAAACACATCCCTTTGCCGCCCACCCGGCGGACGGGCGCTGCGCCGCTATCCCGATGTGGAACCCCGCCGTCATTTCTGCCTCCGCAACATGATCAGCAGCGGAAACAGCGCGAATGCTGCCAGAACCGGGCCCAGATCGCGATATTGCAGCGCCCGCAGCACCGGATCGCGCATCGCCGCGCCCGTCCGGTCCAGCGATCCGGCCATCCGCGCCATCTGATCGGCGGGCAAAACCTTGCCCTCGCCCCGCGCCAGCCGTTCAAGCGCATCTGAAGGCGGTACCGGGGCGTCCGGCGCGACATCCGAGATCCGCAGGGCCGAGATCCGCACGCCCGCATCGGCCAGCCGGTTCGCCTCGGCCTCGGCCTGACGGTCGACGCCGCCGCCATCCGAGATGATCACCAGATCGGCGCGGCGCGGCTGTTCCAGCATCTTGCCCGCCTGCCCAAGCGCATCCGCCACCCGGCTTCCCGGATTGGGCATCGTGTCGGCATCCAGAACCGCGATCTGCGTTTCAAGCGTGGACAGATCCAGGGTCGGCGCGGCCACGGTATAAGCCTCGCCCCCGTAAAGGATCAGCCCGACGGGCCGCCCGGCCAGCCCCTGCAACAGCCCCGCCGCCGCGAATTGCGCCTGTTTCAGACCCGGCCCCGCTGCGACCGAAGGCGACAGGTCCATGGCGATCACCACGGCATCGGTCTGGGTCAGCACCGGCGCATCGCGGCGCGGCAGGGCGGGGCCGGTCAGGCCAAGGATCAGGGCCAGCATCGCAGCAGGCGTCAGACTGCGCTGCCACAGCGGCTGCCGCCCGCCCAATGCGCCAAGCGCGATCATCGCACGCAGCATCCGCGGCGGCATGACCCGCTGCCAGCCGCCCGCATCGCCATTATGCCGTAATGTCCACAGCGTCAGTGCCGCCAGAGGCAGCAGTGCCAGAAGCCACCATGGGCGCATCAGGATCAACCCGCCCATCCATGCCTCCTGACGGTCAGAAGGATAAGGCATCCAAGCGCCAGCAGCGCCGGCCATTGCCACAGCGATTGCCAATAGCGCATCGGCGGGCGCGACGAAGGGTTCGGTTCAAGCCGGTCCAGCGTGGCCGCCATGCGCTGCAAATCCGCGGTCGTGCGGACCCGGAAGCTTTCGCCTTCCGCCGCCGCCGCGATATCGCGCAGGGTCTTTACATCCACCGCATCGCGCGATTTGGGCTGGTTCTCCAGATCTTCGGGGCCAAGGGCGATGGAATGGACCCTGATCCCGTGCGAGGCGGCCAGCTTTGCCGCCTCGACTGCTGGCACATTGCCCGAGGTATCCACCCCGTCCGACAGAAGCACGATCACCCGTGTCGGCGCATCGCTGCGTGACAGCCGCTTGGTGGCAAGCCCCAGCCCGTCTGAAATCGCCGTGCCGCGCCCGGATATGCCGATCTGCGCCTCGTCTATGGCGCGGGCGACGGCATCCACGTCGAAGGTCAGCGGGGCGGCGAAATAGGCTTCTTCGCCGAAGATCACCAGCCCGATCCGGTCCCCGCGCCGCGCCGCGACAAAGGCCGAGGCGGTGCGCTTGACGGCATCCAGCCGCGACACGGGCTGATCGTCCAGCCGGAAATCCTCTTTCATCATGCTGCCCGACAGATCGATGGCCAGCACGATATCGCGCCCCGAGGCGGGGATGATGTCGCTGACCGCTTCGGTCCTTGGCCCTGCCAGCGCAAGCACCAGCAGGATCCATGTCAGCCCGGTCAGCCACGGCCCGCGCCGGATCTCGGCCCCGGTTTCGTTGTGAGCGGCCTGCAACAGATGTTGCGGCAGGATCAGTGCCGGCCGGCCGATGGCGATGGGCGGCGTCAGCCGTCGCAGCAATAGCGGCAGCGGCAGAAGGATCAGCAGCCAGGGCAGGGCAAAGCTCATCTTCGCCTCTTGCCGCGCGGGTTTGCGCCCGCCAGCGCGATCCGCTCGATCTGCTCGTCCGAAGGCGGCGGGGCAGCGCCATAGGCAGCCGGGCGCAATGCTTCGGGCAGATGGCCAAGGATGCGGGCGATGGACAGGATCCGCTCGGCTCCGGGCTGTCCGCGCGTGGCGCGGATGCGGACGCGGCGCGAAGGGCGGCGGGTCAGCCAGGGCAGCAGCAGCGCGAACAGGATCAGCGCCGCCAGCAGGCCCAGCCCGGCCAGCCCGCAAAGCTCGCGCCAGCCCAGCGCGGCCATATCGGCGGGCAGGCGGGGCGGGGCAAGTGCGGCAAGCATGTCTTCATGCGTCATGGTTGCACCTCGGCGGGTCTGGTGCCGATGGCGCGCAGCCGGGCGCATTCTCCGGCCAGATCGGGCAGGGCAAGACGGGCAAGACGGCTTGCGCGGCCATCGCTGACAGCAAGCACGCCGCGCGGGGGGGTGCATTCGATCTCGTCCAGCATCAGGGCGATGGTGACGGTGCGGCGGCGGGCAAGCCGCGATAGCGCCGCCTCGGCATCGCGCCACTCACCCGGCGCAGTCGCCAGCAATACGCGCCCGCCCGCAGGGGCCAGCCGCGCGGCACGGGCAAGGGCCTCGGCCAGGGGCGGCCTGCCGGGATTGCCGGACGCTCCGTCATTCAGTGCCCGATCATGCTGCAGCGCCAGCAGTTTCGCGATGCCGGCCATATGCTGGTCGCCCGCCGCGCCGGGCAGTTCGGCCAGACCGTCCCCGGTGACGGTCAGCGCGGCGACCGATCCGCCGCGCAGCACCGCCTGCCAGCCCGCGCGGGCCAGATGATATGCCCCCCTGACCGACCGCAAGGCCGTTCCGGTGCCCCACAGCATCGGCGCGCGGAAATCGGCGATCAGCAAGGTGGTGTCGTCGCGGTCTTCATGCAGGCTGCGGATATGGGGATGGCCGGTCCGCGCGGTTGCCGCCGGGTCGATCCGCCTTGGATCGTCGCCCGCGACATAGGCCCGGATCTCGCGCAGATCCATGCCTGCGCCTTCCATCCGCGCGGGTACCGCTCCGGGCTTGCGCGTTGCCGGACGGTGCCGGTTGGGCGCCACGCCCTCATCGCGCAGCGCCAGCAGTTCCGCCTCCGTCAGCCGGATCCCCGGAGGGGCTTCGGATGAGCGCAGACCGGTCATTGCGGGATTCCGGAAGAGATGATCGCAAGGCACCCGGTATGTCTGACCATCGTTTCGTTACCGACATAGCCGCGCGGTGCCCGGCCGCGGATGGGCGCGGAACCGGTTGTGATCCGCGCTTTATGGTGCAACCACGCGCTTTGCTGCACCCGGAGGATAACGGCACCAGAGCGCCCGTCCGGGGGGCGGCCGGGCGCTGCGCGGCGGGCCGTTGGCCCTTGATTCCGCGCGTGCGAGATAGCGGTGCCGCGGTTCGTTTCACCCCTGCCGGACGGAAAGACCGCATTCGCGGCACACCGCAAATCCCGATCTGCCGCCCTGTGTTTCACCAAGGCCGGACCTCGGCCAATATCTCGGCGACCAGTTGCCTTGCGCTGCGCCCCTCGCTGACGGCTTGCCATGCGGGAACCATGCGATGCGCCAATGCGTCCGCCGCCAGCGCCTCGGCATCCTCGGGCAGCCCGTGATCGCGGCCATTCAGCCAGGCCCGTGCCCGCACCCCCGCCGCCAGTGCAAGGGAACCGCGCGGCGAAACCGGATGCTCGATCCATTCCGCGACAGTGCCGCCCGGACGTGTGGCCATGACCAGCCGCACGATGAAATCCTTCAGTGCCGGGGCAAGATGAACCTGCGCCACCTCGGCCTGCGCCTGCGTCAGATCCTCGGGCGCGACGACTGTACCGGGTTTGGGCGGTGTCTGCCCTTCGGCCTCGACCAGATCGAGGATCGCGCGTTCGGCCTCGGCTCCGGGCAGATCCAGCCGCAGATGCAGCAGGAAACGGTCAAGCTGCGCTTCGGGCAGCGGGAATGTGCCTTCATGCTCGATTGGGTTCTGGGTTGCCACGACCATGAAGGGATCGGGCAGCGGCCGGGTGACGCCGCCGCTTGTTACCTGCCGCTCCGCCATTGCCTCCAGCAGCGCGGATTGCACCTTGGGCGGCGCGCGGTTGATCTCGTCCACCAGAACCAGACTGTGAAAGACCGGGCCCGGCATGAAGTCGAACCCGCCGGTTTCGGGCCGGAATACCTGCGTGCCGGTGAGATCCGACGGCAACAGGTCCGGCGTGCATTGAATCCGCGCATGGCTGCCGGGCAGATGCGCGGCAAGCTGCTTGACGGCGCGGGTCTTGGCGATGCCGGGCGGCCCCTCGATCAGGACATGTCCACCGGCGAGAAGTGCGATCAGCAACCGCTCGACCAGGATTTCATGACCGATCAGCGCCGCGCCGACTTCTGCCCCCAGCCGTGCGACAGGATGCGTTTTGTGCGAAAGCTCGTTCATCGCTGCCCTCCAGAGCGAACATGCACATTGTGCAGGGACTCGTGCCCGGTATCCAGCCCGCCGAAAGTCTGACATAGGTGATTGTACATTATGACCAGGTGATTTTAAGGGAATCATGCTTGCAGATTATTCCCACGCCCCAAATCATGCCCACAGCCGTGGCGGAAAATGGCAGGGTGCGCTTGTCGGGCTGGCCTTACCTGTTTTCGGCATGGCCTGCGCCCGGAAAACGAAAAATCTGTTGCAATTGACTGGAATGCCCCCGCAGTTTCTGGTCATTGGGGAAAAATGATTGACTCAGAGATGAAACAGCGAAGCCGATGAGCATACATCTTTACCAGAATGATCTTCCCGACGATCTGAATCTTGGTCCGGTCGTGGCCATCGATACCGAAACCATGGGGCTGGACCCGCGCCGGGACCGGCTTTGCCTGGTGCAGATGTCCTCGGGCGACGGTCAGGCGCATCTGGTCCAGATCGAAAGGGGCCAGACCGAAGCGCCCAATCTCTCGCGCATGCTCACCGATTCCAAAGTGCTGAAATTGTTTCATTTCGGGCGTTTTGACATCGCTGCGCTGGAAAACGCCTTTGGGGTCGTGACCTCTCCGGTTTGGTGCACCAAGATCGCGTCGAAACTGGTGCGGACATTCACCGACCGGCACGGGCTGAAAAACCTTCTGTCCGAGCTTGTGAATGTCGATGTCAGCAAGCAGCAGCAGACCAGCGACTGGGGCGCCGAGGACCTTTCCGATGCGCAGCTGGAATATGCGGCATCGGATGTGCTGTATCTGCACAAGCTGAAAGACGCGCTCGAGGAACGTTTGCGGCGCGAGAATCGTTTGGGTCTTGCGCAGGCCTGTTTCGATTTCCTTCCGGCGCGTGCCCATCTGGATTTGCTGGGTTGGGGGGATGAAAAGGATATCTTCCACCACTAGATGAATATCTTCCACCAATAGATGGGCAGCATGAATTCGTTTCTCGACACCGCCACCCGCGTAATCCGCACCGAAGCAAGGGCGCTTGACCTTCTGGCGGACGGTCTTGGCCCGGAATTCCAAGAGGCCATCGACCTGATCCTTGGGGCATCGGGCCGGGTGATCGTGTCCGGCATGGGCAAATCCGGCCATATCGCCCGCAAGATCGCGGCGACGCTGGCTTCGACCGGGACGCCCGCGCAATTCGTCCACCCGGCCGAGGCGAGTCATGGCGATCTGGGCATGGTCACGCAATCCGATGTGACGCTTGTGCTGTCGAATAGCGGCGAGACGCCGGAACTTGCCGACCTGATCGCCCATACCCGCCGCTTCCGGATCCCGTTGATCGGGGTGGCGTCGAAACCCGGCTCGACCCTGCTGCGGCAATCGGATGTGGCGCTTGTGCTGCCCGACGCTCCCGAGGCTTGCGGGCGGGGGATCGTGCCCACCACCTCGACCACCATGACGCTGGCGCTGGGCGACGCGCTGGCCGTGGCGTTGATGGAGCATCGCGAATTCACCGCCGAGCATTTCCGCACCTTCCACCCCGGCGGCAAGCTGGGCGCGTTGTTGGCGACCGTGGGTGATCTGATGCATGAAGACATGCCTCTGGTGCAGGAAAACGATCCAATGAGCGAGGCATTGCTGGTCATCAGCCAGAAAGGTTACGGTGTCACCGGCGTGCTGGACGGCGAAGGCAAACTGACCGGCATCATCACCGATGGTGACTTGCGGCGGCATATGGACGGGCTTCTGGATAACAATGCGGCGCAGGTCATGACCCGCGATCCGCGCGTAATTGAGCCCGCCGCATTGGCGGCATCGGCTCTTGCCGAAATGCAGGCTCCGGGGCGAAAGAATATCACCTGCCTCTTTGCCGTGACCGACGGCAAGCCCGTCGGGATCCTGCATATCCATGACTGCCTGCGGGCCGGGATGGTCTGAGCCGATGACGCGCACCCGGATCGTTCGTTGGCTGCGCGTCCTGCTGCCCATGCTGGCGCTTGTCATCTTGTCGACGATGTTCCTGTTCTCGGGCGGCTCGGATACCGAACCCGAGATTCCCTATGCCGAGACCGATGCCGAAAGCATGGCGCGCGAACCGCGCATGATCGCCCCGGAATATTCCGGCGTGACAGAGGATGGCGCGGAATTGTCCTTGCGCGCCTCGCAGATCAGCCCTGCGCAGGATGCGGGCGGCTCTGCCGATGGTTTGCGGCTGGATCTGCGCCGTCCCGATGGGCTGGCGGCGCAACTGACCGCCCCGGCCGGCGCGATGGATGACGAATTGATTACCTTGCAGGGGGGCGTGACCATGGCGACCTCTTCGGGATGGTATATAATCGCCGAAAAGATCGACACCGCAACCGACCGTTCGCGCATGGTGGCCACCGAGGGAATCGGGGCGACCGCGCCTTTCGGCAAGCTTACGGCGGGGGCAATGGAATTGCAGGCGGGGGCGGAACAGAAGGATTCGGCGGTATTGAATTTCACCGATGGTGTGCGTTTGATATACCAACCCTGATTTCAGTGAAGGAAGATGCAGATGCTGCGTTCGATGATGATTGCACTGACCCTTGTGGCCCCGATCTTTGTGGCGGTGCCGGCAATGGCGCAGCAGGTCGGATTCGGGGGCCTGAAAGCGGATGCCTCGGCCCCGGTCGAGGTGTCGGCGGATCAGCTTTCGGTCCGGCAGGAAGACGGCCATGCGGTATTCAGCGGTAACGTGGTGATCGGGCAGGGGGAAATGCGCCTTGCCGCCGATCAGGTCACGGTGGAATATGCCGATGCCGGGCAAAGCCGGATCAAATCGCTTCACGCCAAGGGCAATGTGACGCTTGTCAGCGGCGAGGATGCCGCCGAGGCTGCCGAGGCCAGTTACAATGTCGAGGCGGGCGAGGTGGTCCTGACCGGTGACGTGGTGATGACACAGGGCCAGAATGTCCTGACCGGTGACCGGATGCAGGTTGATCTGGCGGCTGGCACGGCAAAGGTCGATGGCCGGGTGCGGTCCGTTCTTCAACCGGGCACGAACTGATGAAGCAGATTTCGAATGACGGCCTGATGGTCAGGGATCTGCGCAAATCCTATCGCAACCGGCTGGTGATCCGTGAAGTCTCGGTCACGCTGAAACGCGGCGAGGTCGTGGCGTTGCTTGGGCCGAACGGCTCGGGGAAGACGACCTGTTTCTACTGCATCGCGGGGCTGGTCGCGCCGGATGCGGGGCAGGTCATGATCGACGGACAGGACGCGACACGCTTGCCGATGTTCCGGCGCGCGCGCATGGGAATCGGTTATCTGCCGCAGGAAATGTCGATTTTCCGGGGCCTTACGGTCGAGCAGAATATCATGGCCGTGCTTGAGGTCGCCTTTGACGATCCGCGCCACCGCCGGGACCGGCTTGAAGAGCTTCTGGCGGATTTCTCGATCAGCCATTTGCGCAACGCGCCCGCCCTGGCCTTGTCGGGGGGCGAGCGCCGGCGGGTCGAGATCGCCCGCTGTCTGGCCTCTTCGCCGAAATTCCTGCTGCTGGACGAACCTTTCGCCGGGGTCGATCCGATCGCCGTGGGGGAAATCCGCGAACTGGTGCATGATCTGAAAACGCGAGGCATCGGCGTGTTGATCACCGATCATAATGTGCGCGAAACGCTGGCGATCGTGGATCGCGCCTATATCCTGCATGACGGTCATGTGCTGATGTCCGGCTCCACGGATGAGATCGTGGCGGATCAGCGTGTGCGCGAGGTTTATCTTGGCGACAGCTTCCATATCGGCTGACGGTATTGGCTGAACCCCGCAGGAATTTCCTGCAGATCTTATGCTTGCCGTTGACAGAAACGTTTTGCTGTCACCAAATTGACTCATGTGGGTGCGGCTTGTCGTACCCCGCTATTCCCGTTTTCCGCCACGCGCGGACCTATGAACGGATCGGCGCAGGCAGAAACGGGCAACCGGAAAGGATGTAAGATGCGCTTTACCATCAGCGGAAAACAAATTGATGTCGGTGACGCCCTCAGCACGCATGTCGAGACAGAGCTGGGCGACACAGTTGTGAAATATTCCCAGCGCCCCACCGAGGCGACAATCACCTTTTCCCGTGATGCGCATCAGTTTCTGTGTGACGCTGTTGTTCATTTGTCCACCGGGCTGATCGTGCAGGCGCGGGGTGCCGCGAATGAGGTATATGCTTCGTTCGAAGCCTGCCGCGAAAAAATGGACAAGCAATTGCGGCGCTACAAGCGCCGGTTGAAGGATCATCACAAGGACCGTACGGAACCGGTTGAATTCGGTGAGGCCGGCTTGTATGTGCTCTCCGCCGACGAGGATGTATGGGAAGCGCAGGAAAGCGGACTTGAACCCATCATCATCGCGGAGATGGAAAGCCGTGTCCCGACCTTGTCGGTGGGTGACGCGGTGATGCAAATGGAATTGGCCGGGGCTCCGCTATTGGTGTTCCGGAATGAGAAACATGGCGGTGTCAATGTCGTGCATCGCCGTGAGGATGGCAATGTAGGCTGGATTGATCCGCGTGGAAACGGATAGCCGGTCGCGCTCCGCGTTCCGGACGGAACCGCCCCGGCAACAGGCTTGTCGGGGCGGCAAGCGTAGGAAAGACAGGACTGAATGCAACTTAGTGAGATTCTCGGGCCGGGGGCCGTTCGCACCCTCGGGCAGGTAACATCAAAGAAAAGGCTGTTTCAGGAACTGGCCGACCTGGCAAATTCCCAATACGGGCTGAATGCGTCCGAGGTGCTGGACGCATTGCAGGAACGCGAAAGCCTTGGTCCGACCGGCGTCGGCGAGGGCGTTGCCCTGCCCCATGCGCGCCTGCACAAGCTTGACCGGGTCGTCGGGCTTTTCCTGCGGTTGGACAAGCCGCTGGATTTCGATGCGGTGGATCGCAAGCCGGTTGACCTGATCTTCGCCCTGCTTGCCCCGGAATCGGGCGGCGTGGATCATCTCAAGGCGCTTGCGCTGGTGTCGCGGACCTTGCGCGATCCCGATCTGCGCAGCAAGCTTCGCGCCAATGACAGCCCGACCGCGCTGCATGCGGTTCTGGCGGCGGCGCAGGGCATTCAGGCGGCCTGAATTTGGCGCCGGAGCGATTCGGCGCTATACTGGCTTCCTGCCACCTTGGAGGAACCGATGAACAAGCATGTCGAGGATCAGCCCCGCAGCCCCGATCACAACCGGCTGCGCGAATATACACGTCAGGAACGCGAATCGGGCATGCATCCGGCCATCTGGGCGCTGCATAGCCGCCCCTTGATGCGTGGCTCGGTGAATCGCAAGACCGCCGAATATCTGCGAATCGCGCGCGGCCGGACGGTCTGACGCCGCAAGATCCGGGCGTGGGGTCTGGTTTTAATCGAATCAAAGCCTTGCAGAGCCGGGCAGTGCCCGGCCGCGGGCGGGCATCACGGCAATCGTGGTCAGCATTTTATGGTGCAATCCCGCACGACGCCCGGCTAGCAGGACAACGTCACCAAAGCGCCCGCCCACTGGGGCGGTCGGGCGCTGCCCGGCGGGCCTTGATTCCGGGCGTGGATATAGCGGCAGCTGATTATTCCTGTTCAGTACCGCCACAAAACCACCCTCGCGCCGCATTGATCCCGCGCGAGGCGAAGCGCCGCCGTTACGGCGCCCCTGCCGGACCGATATCTTACGCCCGAACGAGTTTCTCGTAATCCTCGGCGATGCCGCGCGTGGTCTGGCCGACCTGGAAATGCCAGTCGCCGATCTGGCCGACCGGCGTCACCTCGGCTGCGGTTCCGGTCAGGAAGCATTCCTGGAAATCTTCCAGTTCTTCCGGCTTGATACGGCGCTCATGCACGGCCACGCCCTTGTCCTTGATCATCTGGATGACGGTCTGGCGGGTGATGCCGTTCAGGAAGCGATCGGCCAGCGGCGTATGCACCTCGCCATCCTTGACGAAGAAGATATTCGCGCCGGTCGCCTCGGCCACGTAACCCTCCCAGTCCATGAACAGCGCGTCCGAGCAGCCCTTGGCCTCGGCGGCATGTTTGGACATGGTGCAGATCATGTAGAGACCGGCAGCCTTGGCGGCGGTGGGGATGGTTTCCGGGCTGGGGCGCTTCCATTTGGCGACGTCCAGCTTGGCGCCCTGCCATTTGGCATCGCCGTAATAGCTGCCCCATTCCCATGCGCAAACAGCCATGCGCACCGGGTTCTTCCGGGCCGACACGCCCATATCCTCGCCCGAGCCGCGCCATGCGACCGCGCGCACATAGGCATCGGTGAATCCATTGGCCTTCAGCACGGCATCCTTGGCAATGTCGATCTCTTCGGCGGAGTAGGGGATCGGCATGTCCAGCAGGCGGCCCGATTCGATCAGCCGCAGCGAATGCTCATGCCCTTTGAAAATCTTGCCGTTATAGCAGCGCTCACCTTCAAAAACCGAGCTGGCGTAATGCAGCGCATGGGTCAGGACATGCACTTTCGCGTCGCGCCATTCGACCAACTCGCCATCCATCCAGATTTTACCGTCACGATCGTCATATGCCGCCGTCATTTTACTCTCCATCAATTCCGGAATTTTCGGATCTTGCGCAAATAACCCCGGAATTGGCCAATTTCTTGCGTAAGATGCTTGACGGCTAGCAATCGAATCTTGGAAAGTCAACAAGGCTGCCCTATCAAGCCGGTAAATGGATGGAAGGAAATGAACATGCAGCAGAATATCAGGATGCCGGGGATGATTGGCGAAGATCTGCTGTTTCTGACCGATGACCAGTTGCGGCGCGGAATCGAGGCGATGTTCTTCGCCTATCGCGCCTTTACGGCCGATCCGGACATGATTCTGGCCGAAATGGATTACGGCCGCGCCCATCACCGCGCGCTGCATTTCATCAGCCGGGGGCCGGGACTGACCGTGACCTCGCTTCTTGCGGTTCTGGGCGTGACCAAGCAATCCCTGAACCGGGTTCTGCGCACCCTGATCGAGGACGGGCTGGTCGAAAGCAAGATCGGACGCCGGGACCGCCGCGAACGTCAGCTTTTCCTGACCGAAAAGGGAACCGAACTGGAACGCCGGCTGTCCGAGGCGCAGCGTGCCCGGATGCGGACCGCCTATCGTACTGCCGGGCCTCAGGCGGTGGCGGGTTTTCGGCAGGTGCTGGAGGCAATGATGGACCCCGCGACGCGCGGGCTGTATCAGTCAGTCAAGGATTTGCCCGAGGATCAAAAAGACCCCGCCAATGAGCAGCCAAGATACACATATTCTGATCGTCGATGACGATGAGCGCATCCGCAGCCTTCTGGGCCGCTTCCTGCGCAAGAACGGTTTTCTGATCACCTGCGCCCGGGATGCGTCGCAGGCGCGGCGGCTGCTGGCCGGGCTGGATTTCGATCTGGTTGTGCTGGATGTGATGATGCCCGGGGAGGATGGTTATTCCCTGTCCCGCCATCTGCGCGAGCGGTCGGACATGCCGATCCTGATGCTGACGGCCAGAGGCGAGACCGGGGACCGGATTACCGGGCTTGAAAGCGGCGCCGACGATTACCTGGCCAAGCCCTTCGAGCCGCGGGAATTGCTGTTGCGAATCGCCGCCATCCTGCGCCGCGTCCCGGCGACCGAGACCGTGCAGCCCAAATTCCTGACCTTGGGGATGCTGCGCTACGATACCGAGAAGGCGGAACTTTGGCAGGGCGATTCCCATCTGCGGCTGACGGGCACCGAACAGGCACTGTTGCGGCGGCTGGCGGCAAGTCGCGGTCAGGCGGTCAGCCGGTCCGAGCTGATCGAGGATCTGGGGCGCGGCACCGGCGAGGAATCCGAGAATTCCGAGCGCGCCATCGATGTGCAGATCACCCGGCTGCGCCGCAAGATCGAACCCGACCCGAAAGAGCCGCGCTTTCTGCAAACGGTGCGCGGGGCGGGATATATGCTGGTGACCGATTGATGCCCATGGGCGCGGCGGCGGATATGCCCCTGTATTCCCGGCCCGGGAAGCGCTGTCCATTTCGCCCTGAAATGCGCTAATCTGGCAGCATGGGCGGGAATCCGACATATCAGGGCATCGAACTTGACGCGGACACGGCGCTGGCGCTGCTTGAATGGCAGGCCGAGATGGGCGCGGACGAACCTGTCGCCGATGCGCCGCTTGACCGATTCGCCTTGCAGGACCGGCCCCGCGCCGCCGCGCCTGCGCCGACGGTTCAGCCCGTGGCCGCGAAACCTGCGGGCGAGCCGGAGCCGCCGGTAGCCGAGGCCGAAGCATTGGCCGCCTCTGCCGACAGTCTGGAAGCCCTGGCGACCCTGCAGGAACGGTTCGACGGGATCGAACTGAAGAAGGGCGCGCGGAATTTCTGTTTCTCGGATGGCAATCCCAAGGCGCGGTTGCTGATTCTGGGTGAGGCTCCGGGCGATCAGGAGGATCGCGAGGGCCGGCCATTCGTCGGCCGTGCCGGGCAGTTGCTGGATCAGATGTTCGGCGCGATCGGGCTGTCACGGGATGCGGTGGATGCCGAAAAGGCGCTGTATATCATCAATGTCCTGACCTGGCGGCCCCCCGGAAACCGTGACCCCAGCCCCGAAGAGATCGCGCTGAGCCTGCCATTCGTCCGCCGCCATATCGAACTGGCCGCGCCGGATCTGATCGTGCTGATGGGCAATATTCCCTGTCAGGCCGCCCTTGGCCGCCGCGGCATCCTGCGCCTGCGCGGCACCTGGACCGAGGCTTTCGGCCTGCCCGCATTGCCGATGACCCATCCCGCCTATCTGCTGCGCAACCCGCCCGCCAAACGCGAGGCATGGGCGGATCTGCTGTCGATCGCCGCGCGGCTGGAGGGCTAGGCGGCACAGCTGGGGCGCAAGAGGCGCAGGTCAGCCGGCTTTGTCGAGTGTGACGGTTTTGAATTGAACATGGCTGCGGGTTTTTTGCGTCCCGCGAAGGCCGGGGGATTTTGCATCCCCCGGACCCCCGGCAAGGTATTTGAGCAAAGAAGAAGAGTGGAGGCCGAGGCAGGCAGGGTCGGATGATATTTGTCCGGCTGTGACTCTTCGTCAGTCCCTGAACCCGTCCCATTCGGGCTCGTTCGCGAAGACGAAATCGTAATATTCGCGGCCTTCAAGCTGGCTTGCCGCCGCCTCGTCCACGATGATCTTGCAATTCGGGTGAAGCTGAAGCGCCGAGGCGCTGATCATCGAGGTCACCGGCCCCTCGACGGCGCGGGCGACGATGGCGGCCTTGGCCGGACCGGTCGCAAGCAGGATCAGTTCCCGCGCGTCCAGAATCGTGCCCACCCCCATCGTCAGGGCGCGTTTCGGCACCCGGTCCGGGTCGCCGCCGAACATCCCGGCATTCTGCGCCCGCGTCACCGGGGTCAGCGCCTTGTCGCGAGTCCGCGACATCAGCGAGGATAACGGTTCGTTGAAGCCGATATGCCCTGCTTCGCCGATCCCCAGAAGCTGAAGATCGATCCCGCCCGCTTGCGAGATCCGGTTTTCGTAATCCTGCGCCGCCGCCTTCAGATCGGCTGCAGCGCCATCCGGGACATGCGTATTGGCCGGATCGATATCGGTCTTCGAGAACAGATGTTCGTTCATATAGCTGCGATAGGAATTCGGATCCTCGGGCGACAGGCCGATATATTCGTCAAGATTGAAGCTGGTGCAGCGGGCCAGCGACACGCCGCTGGCGACCAGTTCGGCATAGACCTGCTCCATGGTCCGGCCGGTCGCGAGGCCCAGAACGGCGTCGGGTTTCGTGCGGATCCGCGCCTCAAGCAGCTTTGCGACCAGCCTGACGGCCTGTTCGGCGGTGCTGCGGGTGATGACTTCCATTCGCTCAATCTCCCAATGCCGGAAACAGATCGGCCAGATCCTGAGATACTGCGACTGCGCGGCCCTGATCCAGCACATCACGCAATGCGCCATCCTGCCAGCGGCGCAGGCGGTAAAGCGTGGCAAAGGTGAAATCCGGCGCGGCCTGACCCTGACCCATGACAAGCTCGCCGCCCCTGCGCACATTGTCGATCATCCAGCCGGGCAGGCGCAGGTGATAGGGATTCCGCCGCACCTCGCCGACATGGCAGGACAGGGCGGCGATCAGGTCGGCCACATCGTGATCACCGGATTCGACCATCAGGTTGGGGCTGTCCATCGCGCCCCAGAATTCGGTTTCGACGACATGGCAGGCAAAGCCCTCGGGTTGCTCGCGCAAGGCATCGGTCAGCAGCAGATGCGTGCCGATATGGGTCTGGTTCCAGTCATCGTCATGCGGAAAGAACACGACCTGCGGGCGATGCGCGGCGATGATCCCCGAAATGACATCCACGGCGCTGCGCCAATGCGGCGCCTCCTGTTCGCGGGTCTCGGGCCGGATCCGGGTCAGCCCGCCATCGCCGGTCGCAATCAGGCCGAAGCCCAAAGCGGCACAGCCCTGCGCCAGTTCCTGCCAGCGTTCCGCCCGCCGGTCCTCGCGGCTGCCCTGAGTAACGGCGACATTGACGATACGGTAACCAAGTTCGCGCAACAGCCGCAGCGGCAGGCCGCCGATGATGCATTCGTCATCGGGATGCGGGGCGAAGATCAGTGCGGTTGGCGCGTCTTCTGCCTGTGCCTGCCCGGTCATGGCAGGGAAACCGCCAAGCGGCAGATCCCGTCCTCGTGCAAGCAGCCGCGCGAAATCCGAGACATATTGCCTATATGGGTTCTTCTCCGCCATTCCCTCCGGCCCTCGCCCTGTTCCTGCCTTCCGCATAAATGACGGGGGGGCAAGGCTTGTGCAAGCGCCGTGTTCAGAGCCGGTTCCAGCGATCTCTCCACCCGCCCTGCATCCGGATCGCTCCGGACCCTTGCCCTTTCGGCATATTTCTTCTTTGTTCAAATACCTTGCAGGGGGCGCGGGGGATGCAAAATCCCCCGCTCCGGCATTTCACGGCGCTTCCTCTCTTCGCTTTCGGGGCCTGCCGCGATAAGAGCTTGCGCATGACTGGCCAAAGCCTCACCTCTTTGCCGTCGCTTTCCCCGGATCAGGCTGATGCGTGGGACAGTCTGGCGGAATGCTTCCTCTCGGCAGGGATCGACCTGACGAGCGAGGAATTGCTGCCGCCGCTTCCCGGAAAGAGCCGCGTCATGGCGGTGATCGGCAAGGCGGGATCGGGGAAGACCCTGCTTCTGTCGGAAATCACCCGTGCCCTGCGCGAAGCGGGCGTCGAGCTGGTCAGTGCCGATTACGAGGGCCGCGCCCGCAAGGACCGCCGCACCGTCGCGATCCTTGCCCCCACGAACAAGGCCGCCTCGGTGCTGCGCAACAGGGGCGTTCCGGCCACGACGATCCACCGGATCCTGTACACCCCGGTCTATGACCCCGAATATGAACGCATCGCCGAATGGCTGGCGGGCGATGCCACCCGTCCCACGGTCGAGGGGCTGACCGATGCCGCGCTTGATCGCGCAAAGGCATTCTACGACCAGAATGCCAGCATTCCCGGCGCATTGGCGGCGGCGGGGCTGCGCGGCTCGGATTTCATCAAGGGCTGGAAACGGCGCGAGGATGGGCTGGATATCGGGCTGATCGACGAAGCCTCGATGCTGGATGAAAAGCAATTCGACGATCTGCGCGAGATTTTCCCGGTGCTGGTCCTGTTCGGCGATCCGGCGCAGCTTGCGCCTGTCGGCCAGTCGGGCGAGATGGTCTTCGATCGGTTGACCGAATCCCAACGGCTGATGCTGAGCCGGATCCACCGTCAGGCCGATGACAGCCCGATCCTTGATCTGGCCCATGCGCTTGCCGATGAGGGCCTTGAATTCCGCGAATTCGAGCAGATGATCCGCGAGGCCGCCGCCCGCGATCCCCGCGTGATCTGGGCCGAGCGGGTGGAAAGCGATCTGATGGCCCGCAGCCCGGTTCTGGTCTGGCGCAATGCCACGCGGATCCGGCTGATCCATGCGTTCCGCTCGGCTTTCGGCGCGCCGGGCGACGCGCTTCTGCCCGGAGAGCCGCTGATCTGCGACGGGCTGGAACTGCCACTGAAACATCGCAAGAAGCGGATTGATCTGGAGGCGCGGGGCCTGATCAAGGGCGCTCAGGTGATCTATCTGGGGCCGGGCCGCAAACCGGGCTTTTCCCGTCTGCATGTGATCGGCGCGGAGGATCCCCGCCTGTCCGCCGCCAGCATCGTCAAGATCGAGATGCCGGATGCCGAGGAACCCTTTATCCCCTTTGCCGCCAATATGGGCGCGGCTTTCCTGCATGGCGCGGCGGTCACGATCCACAAGGCGCAGGGCTCGCAATGGCCCGATGTGCAGGTCTTCGGCCCCGATATCAGTGCCGCCGCATGGTCGGGCCGTTCGGAAGCCGGGATCGCGCTGTGGAAACGGCTGGCCTATGTGGCGATCACCCGCGCGCAGGAGCGGCTTTACTGGATCACCCGGGCGCGGCTGGCCCGCCCTTCGGCCGCGCTTTCGACCGAGGATCTGACCGTGCCGCTTGCGCCGCTTGCGCTTGAAAGCGACGAGGGCTGAGCCGGGCGGGGGAGCGGCGATGCGGTCATTTCGCG
>NZ_QZCG01000010.1 GCF_003591515.1 Paracoccus onubensis | reverse complement strand
GCCCCCGGACCCCCGAGATATTTGGGCAAAGAAGAAAGAGGGTAAAACGGTCGGATCCGGCAGGTAACAGAGTGATTGCGGATTGCATGGAGCGGATGCCAAACGCCGTCATCGCACTCCATCCGTGACCAGACTTTGCTTCCTAGCTTCCCCAGGGACCATGCGGCTCGTTGCGGCCATCGAGGCGTTCGAAACCATGCGCGCCGAAGAAATCGCGCTGCGCCTGAATCATGTTTGCGGTACCGCGACCGGTGCGCATCATGTCGAACCAGATCAAACCCTGTGCCAGGGCGGGAAGAGGATGGCCCTGCCGGGTCGCCTCGACCACGACCTGCCGCAAGGCGGGCAGGCTGTCTTCCAATCGCGTCGCAAAGGCCGGAGCCATGATCAGATTGCGGTCGGGATGTTCGGTCAGGGCCTCGGCCATGTCGTTGAGCATGGATGAGCGAATGATGCAGCCTGCGCGCCAGACACGGGCGATTTCCGGCAATGGCAGAGACCAGCCGAATTTCTCGGATGCGGCCGAGATCATTGCAAATCCCTGCGCATAGCACAGAATCTTGCCTGCGATCAGGGCGCGTTCCAGTATCGGTTCCTCGATGATACATGGCTGCGGGGCCGGGCCGAAGCGATCCTGAATTTCTTTCCGCTCATCCAGCCGGGCAGAGATGTTTCGCGCCATGACGGCGGCCTCTATCACCGGGATGGGCGCCGCAAGATGCTGCGCTTCGATCGCGGTCCAGCGTCCTGTGCCTTTCTGACCGGCACGATCCAGAATCACGTCCAGCATCGGCTGGCCGCCATGCGGGTCAGAGGCGCGGGCGACCTTGCCCGAAATCTCGATCAGGTAGGATTGCAGCGGGCCTTCGTTCCAGCCCTCGAATATTTCGGCGATGCGCAAAGCGGGCAGGGACATGCCGTCGCGCATCAACCCGTAAATCTCGGCGATCATCTGCATATCGGCATATTCGATGCCGTTATGCACTGCCTTGACGAAATGCCCTGCACCCTGTTCGCCCATCCATGTGGCGCAGGGCGTGCCATCCTCGGCCTTGGCGGCAATAGCTGTCAGGATCGGTGAGATCCGGTCCCAATCCGCCCGATTGCCGCCGCCCATGATCGAAGGGCCGTGACGCGCGCCGTCCTCGCCTCCCGAAACGCCCATGCCCAGGAAGCGGACGGGCAATTTCGCATTCGCCCGGCGATTCGTGTCGTGAAAATTCGCGTTCCCGGCATCGATCACCAGATCCTCTGGCGCCAGCAGCGGTGCAAGCGCCTTGATCTGCTGATCGACCGGATCGCCCGCAGGCACCATCAGGATGATCGCGCGGGGCGGTTTGATGGCGGCGACCAGATCTTCAAGGCTCTCGGTCGGGATCACCCGCGAAGCGAGTTCGCCGGATTCCCGATGAAAATCGCGCGTAACCTGTGCGGTGCGGTTGAAGACTGCGACCGGAAAGCCCTTCTCCGCGATATTCAGCGCAAGCGCCGATCCCATGGTGCCAAGCCCGATCAATCCGATCTCTGCGTCTGCCATTGCCTCGCCTTTCCCTACAACTTTTGGATACTGGTTAGAGCTTGTGCCCGGCAGAGTCACGCCCCGGCTTGAATGCCGGGAATCCGGCGGGACTTGTGCAGGTCGTCGAGTTCTGTTTTCCTGAGCCTGTGACGGGGGCGCCCCTGGGCTGAGATGAACCCTTTGAACCTGAACCGGATCATGCCGGCGTAGGAAGTCGCGTTGCTGTCATGGAAATCCCATGCCGCGCGCGCCGCGCCGCGGGAGGCGAAATGATACCGAATATTCTGTCTATTGCGGGTTCCGATCCCTCTGGCGGAGCGGGGATACAGGCCGATCTCAAGGCGATTTCAGCGAATGGCGGCTATGGCATGGCGGCGCTTACCGGGTTGACGGCACAGAATACATGTGGCGTCAGCGGTATTCACATGGTGCCGCCCGCCTTTATCACCGCGCAGATTCAGGCGGTTTTCGAGGATATTCGCGTGGATGCGGTGAAAATCGGAATGCTTGGCGACGCGGCGGTGATCGCGGCGGTTGCGCAGGCTCTGGACGGCTGCGCCTGTCCCATTGTGCTGGACCCCGTGATGGTGGCGAAAAGCGGGGATCGCCTGCTTGCCGCACAGGCGGTGGCGGCGCTGCGCGACCATCTGATCCCACGCGCTACGGTGATTACGCCGAATCTGCCGGAAGCCGCGGATCTTCTGAGCTGCCCCGAGGCACAGGATCGCGCACAGATGGAGGAACAGGCCGCGGCGTTGCTTGAGCTTGGTTCCGGGTTGGTGCTGCTGAAAGGGGGGCATCTTGGCGGGTGTGATTCGCCCGACTTGCTGATGAGCGCGAATCGGGGGATTTGGCTGGAAGGCCCCCGTCATGCGACCCGGAACAGTCATGGTACCGGCTGCAGTCTGTCTTCGGCGCTAGCGACCGCACTGGTCCTGTCTGAAGATGCAGAACAGGCTGTCAGATCCGCAAAATCATACGTTTCCAATGCGATAGCGGGTGCCGATCGGCTATGTGTAGGGCAGGGGCACGGCCCCCTCGATCATTTCTGGAAGTTCCGAAATTCCTGAATGTTCTCGAAAAGTTCTTTACATCGATGCCGCAATATGAGAACAAAACGGCAACACGAAGGAGTTGTTGCCATGAATCGCGAATTCGCTTCCGATCTGTTGGGTGTCGCCGCGCTATCCGTGACCACAGTTGTCATTCTTTGGTTACCCGCCATCCTGCAGGCCTGATTTCTCTGCCCCGCGTGTAAGCCGGCGCCTTCGCCTGTGCGCCGTCACTGTCTCCCTGTCACGCGTAACTTGACCGGCCCCTTGTGGGCCGGTTTTTTCTTGATGCTTCGCGATTGGGCCGGTCAGGCTTTTGCTTGCACCTCGTCAATTGCAGCCAGCACCGCCTCCCATGCCAGCAGGATCGAGGCGTGACGATTGGGGTATTCCCGTGCGGGCAGCAAAGCTTCAAGCTCCTCGAATGGTTCCGTGGGAGGCGCGGCATCCTGCTTCAGCATTGCCCGCAACTGATCGCGTGCGGTTTCAAGACGGTCGCGGGTCTGACCGATCACCGCCTTGCCCAGCACGGATGCCGAGGCTTGTCCCAGGGCGCAGGCCCGGACTTCCTGTGCAAATTCCGCGACGCGGCCGTCCTTCATCGTTACATCGACGGTCACTGATGATCCGCAATGCGGCGACCGGCGCATGGCGCTGCCATGAGGCGCAGCCAGGCGGCCCTGATGCGGAATTTCCGTCGTCAACGCCAGAATCCGGCGCGAATATAGCTGCATCACATCGCTGTCGCCCATCGGTCCTTTTCCGCGCGTTCCATCCGTCCTAGATAGGTGTCCCGATAACGAAAGGAAACCCGATGTTCGATCCGGCCAGCCTTAAATATGACGTGAATGGTCTGATTCCGGCAATTGCGCAGGATGCCGAAAGCCATGACGTGCTGATGATGGCCTGGATGAATGCCGAGGCCGTCGCACAGACTTTGCAGACCGGGCGCGTCACCTATTGGTCACGTTCGCGGAAATCCTTCTGGGTCAAGGGGGAAAGCTCGGGTCACGTGCAAGAGTTGGTTGAACTTCGGGTCGATTGCGATCGCGACTGTCTGCTGGTGCTGGTTCGCCAGACTGGCCCAGCTTGCCATACCAACCGCCGCAGTTGCTTCTACACCGCCATCCGGGAAGGCGCAGAAACCGAGATCATGAAACCGATGATATGAGCCGGCGCGTCATGGTGTCAGCCCGATCATGAGACGGATGTCGTCAGACGTTAAGCCTTCTTCCCGGTAATGGCGGATTGCCCGCGCATCGTCCCGCTTGGCAAGCCGTCTGCCGTGGCTGTCGCGGATCAGCCGGTGATGGTGATAAAGCGGCGTCGGATAATCGAGTAATTTCTGAAGAAGAACATGTATCCATGTGGAATCAAACAAGTCCTTTCCGCGTGTAATGACATTTATCCGCTGCATCGCGTCATCGACCACGACCGCAAGATGATAAGATGTACCCATGCTTCGACGCGATAGAATCACATCACCAATGCCATTCAGGAACTCTTCCCGGCTCAGATTGTGATCGTGGCCGGGCATGATCGCCTCGTCGCGGAATGTCAGCCGGTCGAGGCCAAGCGCATCAAAGGCGCGCGCCACATCAAGACGAATGACATCTTCCGACCCAATCCCGGCCATCGACCTGCCGCGACAGGTTCCCGGATAGATCAGACCGTCGGGACCGGCAGGCAATGCATGCTCTTGTGGGGCAGACAGTGCCGCCCGGATATCACCACGACGGCAGCGGCAGGGATAGCATAGGGAATCCAGCCGCTTCAGAGCCTTGCCATAAGCCGCCATCCGATCGGATTGCTTCAGGACCGGGTGCTGCCAGTTCAGTCCCAGCCAGTCGAGATCCTCATAGATCGTGGTCTCGAATTTGGGCTTGCACCGGTCTCGGTCGATATCTTCGATCCGAAGAAGAAATTCGCCCGGACTGGCCGAACGCGCGGCGATACAGGCCGCATAGGCGTGCCCCAGATGCAGCAGCCCGGTCGGAGACGGGGCAAAGCGCGTGCGCCTTACTGCACCGCCAGCCATGATCTGAAATCCTCTTTGGCGCGTGCGGTATAGGCGGGATAGCGCTCCTTGCGTCCTCTGCGCCCGCCCCGCATCTCCTCAAGCGGAGGAAACAGACCGAAATTCACGTTCATGGGCTGAAAGGTTTTCGCATCTGCTCCGCCAGTGATGTGATTCACCAATGCCCCCATTCCGGTGGTAAAGGCGGGGGGCGGCAGGTCATTTCCTTTTGCCTGCGCCGCTGCCATGCGCCCGGCCAGAAGCCCCATGGCGGCGCTTTCGACATATCCCTCGACCCCGGTGACCTGTCCGGCGAAACGCAGATTCGGGCGCGACCGCAGGCGCATGCGATCATCCAGCAGGGTGGGCGAGTTCAGGAAGCTGTTGCGGTGAATGCCGCCAAGACGAGCGAAACCGGCATTTTCCAGCCCGGGAATCATCCGGAAAACCTGTGTCTGGGCGCCATGTTTCATCTTGGTCTGGAATCCGACTATATTATACAGCGTTCCCAATGCATTGTCGCGTCGCAGCTGAACGACGGCATAAGCTTTTTCGTCCGGTTTATGAGCGTTGGTCAGGCCAATCGGCTTCATCGGACCGTGACGCAGGGTTTCACGACCACGCTCGGCCATGACTTCGATGGGCAGACAGCCGTCGAAATAACCGGCCATTTCGCCTTCGTGAAATTCGGCCTTTTCGGCCGCAAGAAGAGCATCGATGAAAGCTTCATACTGATCGCGCGTCATCGGGCAATTGATATAGGCGCGGCGCTCTTCCTCGGTTTCGCCCTTGTCGTAGCGGCTTTGCTCCCAGGCGATGCTCATGTCGATCGTGTCGGCATGGACAATAGGGGCAATCGCATCGAAAAACGCCAGGGATTCGGTGCCTGTGACCGCGCGGATCGACGCGGCCAGCCGGTCCGATGTCAAGGGTCCGGTGGCGATGATCCAGTTGCCCGTATCGGGAAGTTCAGTGACCTCGGCCGGACGAAACCCGATCAGCGGCTCATTCCGCAATGTGGCGGTAACGGCTTGGGAAAATGCCTCGCGATCCACAGCAAGGGCTCCGCCCGCAGGCAATTTGTGACGATCGGCCATGGCCATGATCAAGCCGCCTGCCGCCCGCATTTCCCAATGCAATTGGCCTACGGCATTCATGACATCGTCATCAGACCGGAAGGAGTTCGAGCAGACCATCTCGGCGCAGTCACCGGTTTTATGCGCGAAGGTCGCGACCTTGGGGCGCATTTCATGCAGGATGACCGGCACGCCCGCACGGGCGATCTGCCAAGCGGCCTCGGAACCGGCAAGACCTGCGCCGATGATATTGACGGGCTCCATACGGTCCTCGTTGGGCTATGTTCGACAGAGGGGCTGGCTATCAGCACTGGCAGGAAAAGGAAAGGGCGGCGCCTGACGGCACCGCCCCGAACCATTCCATGATGGAAAGGCGATTATTCCTCGGCAGCCGCTTCGGCGGCTTCTTCCTTGGGTGCGTCAGCTTCATCCGACTCATCGTCATCCGAAGATTTCAGGGCCGACGGTGCCGCGATATTGGCGATCACGAAATTACGGTCGATGGTCGGCTTGGTTCCGGCGGGCAGTTTGACGTCTTCGATATGCACACCATCGCCGATTTGCAGGCCGGACAGGTCAACGGTGATCTGCTCGGGAATGTCGCCGGCAGTCACGATCAGCTCGACCTCCGAGCGTACCGTCACGATCGTACCGCCCTTGCGCAGGCCGGGGCAATCGTCATGGCCGACGAACTCGACCGGAATGAACAGGTTCACTTTCGACGTACGGCGCAGACGCATGAAGTCGACATGGATCGGCAGATCCTTGACCACATCCTTCTGAACGTCACGGCAGATGACGCGAACGTCCTCTTGTCCTTCGACTTTCAGGTTCCACAGCCGGGAGAGGAAACGTCCTGCTCGCAGCTTGGTCAGCAGCTCGTTGAAATTGAAGGCGACAGGAAGCGGGTCCTTGTTGTCACCATATACGATGCCGGGCACCTTGCCTTCGCGGCGAATCTGGCGGGCGGCCCCCTTGCCTGTCCCCGCGCGTGCCTCGGCCACCAGATCCGGGATCTCTTTGGCCATTGTTTTCATCCTTAACAAGTGTTGACGCTGTCATCCTCCAAGGGTGCATGACAGCAAGGTGGGGCCTATAGCGCAGGATGGACAGGTTGTGAAGGGGAAATATGTAAAGCAATCGCCGTCACTGGATTATGACGATGCATGTACCGGTCGCTGCATTTTCCGGGGGCCGTTCAAACAGGGGCGGGCGCGCCGCTGGTCACGGCCCGTATTCACTCAGGAATCCGTCGGGTAGCATGACGTTATGACCACCGATATTCCGCACATCGCGTTCGCCGCAAAGTGCCATGGTCGTGTCGAGCTCGCTGCGGATGACCTCAAGCGCCTTGGTCACTCCGGCCTCGCCCATGGCGCCCAGCCCGTGGATGAAGGCCCGACCGATCCATGTGCCATGTGCACCAAGCGCAAGCGCTTTCAGCACATCCTGACCGCTGCGGATCCCGCTATCCATATGGATCTCGACCTGATCGCCCACAGCCTGGACGATATGCGGCAGCATCCTGATCGACGACAAGGCGCCATCCAGCTGCCGCCCGCCATGATTGGACACCACGATCGCATCGGCGCCGAAATCGGCGGCGATCCGGGCGTCCTCGGGATCCAGAATACCCTTCAGGATCAGCTTGCCGCCCCACATATCGCGGATTTTCGCGACCTTTTCCCAGTCCAGCCGGTCATCGAATTGCTCGGCGGTCCAGCTTTGCAGTGAACTTATATCACCCACGCCCTTCGCATGGCCGACGATATTGCCGAATGTGCGGCGTTTGGTCTGCGCCATCGCCATGCACCAGCGCCATTTCGTGGCAAGGTTCAGCATGGTGGGCAGGGTCAGTTTCGGAGGCGCGGACAAGCCGTTTTTCAGATCCTTGTGCCGTTGCCCAAGGATTTGCAGATCCAGCGTCAGCACCATTGCGGAACAGCCCGCAGCTTTGGCGCGTTCGATGACATTCTCCAGGAATTCCTGATCCTTCATCACGTAAAGCTGGAACATGAAGGGCTTGGTCACATGCGCGGCGACGTCCTCGATCGAGCAGATCGACATGGTTGACAGGGTGAAGGGGACGCCGAATTTCTCGGCAGCTTTCGCGGCCAGAATTTCGCCATCGGCATGCTGCATTCCGGTTAACCCGACTGGCGCAAGCCCGACCGGCATCGAAACCGGCAATCCGATCATATCCGACGTAGTGCTGCGGTTCGACATGTCCACAGCCACTTTCTGACGCAGACGGATACGCGCGAAATCGCTGGTGTTCTCGCGGAAGGTTTGTTCGGTATAGCTTCCGGATTCGGCGTAATCGTAAAACATGCGAGGCGTACGGGACCGGTGCAGGGTCTTGAGATCCTCGATAGATGTGATGACGGGCATGGGATACTCCGGATGGCTGGTAAATTTTCTTTACCAACCTTTGTTCCTTCACGCAATCAACCTTCGGTTTCCTTGATCCTGCGTCTCAGATCCGGTTCGATCACCGGCCCGCGCAGGGCATCGGCCCGGGCTCTGAGATCATCGGCCCGGGTCCGTGCCGTGCCTCTTGCGGCTGCAGGATCAATACCGGCAGCGGGCAGTTCCGGTTCGGCCAGCAACTGGTCCATGGGCAGAAGCGAAGGGTAATCCCCGGATTGCCCGCTGCAAGCCGACAACAGGGGCAGCGTGGCGCAAAGCGCGTATCTGGCAAAGCGTGTCATGCAGGCAGCTTATGTCTGTGAGTGAGCCTCCACAATGGCTGGATCAAAGCTTTTACAATCACGATCTTCGCCGTATGACGGAAGCATGGCCCGCACCCAAGGTTCCCGCGCAGACATTACCGGACCACTCATCCGCGAACAGGCCCGCCGCCTTTTTGCGCGGCAGGGATATGCGGCGGTGTCGATGCGGCAGATCGCGGCGGAAGTGGGCGTGCAGGCAGGCGCGCTTTATGCCTATACCAAGGACAAACAGACGCTTCTGTTCGAACTGCTGGAAGAGCATATGCTGGAATTGCTGGCGGCATGGCAGGACGATCCGGCCGGGATGCCGCTTGACCGGCTTGAGAAATTCGTGCGCTTTCATATCGATTTCAGTCTCGACCGCTCGGACGCGGTGTTTCTGTCCTATATGGAACTGCGGAATCTCGATCCCGAGAATCACGCGAGGATTGCAGAATTGCGCGGTCGTTACGAAGACGCCTTGGAGGCCATTCTGCGGGACGGGGTGGGGGCAGGGGTCATGAAGATCGACGATTCGCGGCTTGCGACGATGGCCCTGATTGCAATGCTGACCGGCGTCACCAATTGGTATCGCGAGGGCGGGCGGCTTGATCGGGAACGGATCGGAGACATCTATTGGCGGCTGGCGCAGGGCGCTGTCAGGGCTGAAAATGACGGCTGACAGGCCTCACCGGAAATTTTCGCACAGCGTCGCTTGCCGATATATGCCGTCGGCACGATAATCAACGGTATGAGTCTGCCTCCCGGTTACCTTGACGAACTTCGGACCCGTGTCCCGATCAGCCGCGTGATCGGGCCGAAGGTGATCTGGGATCAACGCAAGTCTAATCAGGCGCGCGGGGACTGGTGGGCGCCATGCCCCTTTCATCAGGAAAAATCCGCCAGCTTCCACTGCGACGATCAGAAAGGCTTCTATTACTGCTTTGGCTGTCATGCCAAGGGCGATGCCCTGACCTTCCTGCGCGAAGCGGATGGGCTGGAATTCATCGAAGCGGTCAAGGTTCTGGCCGCCGAGGCCGGGATGGCCATGCCCGAACAGGATCCGGGCGAACGACAGCGCAGCGACCGCCGCAGCAAATTGCTGGAGGTGACCGAGGCCGCCTGCCGCTGGTTCCGCCTGCAGCTTCAGACTGCCGCGGCTACCGAGGCGCGCGATTATCTGGCGCGCCGGGGATTGGATCAGGCCGCTCGGGACCGGTTCGAGATCGGCTATGCTCCTGACAGCCGCACCGCCCTGATCGCGGCCTTGCGCGAAAAGGGCTTTGACGAGAACGCCATCATCGAGGCGGGAATCGGCGCAAAACCCGACGATGGCGGCGCAAGTTATTCCCGTTTTCGTGGCAGGATCATCTTCCCGATCCGGGATGGGCGCGACCGCTGCATTGGCTTTGGCGGCAGGGCGATGGACCCCGATGCGAGGGCGAAATATCTCAACAGTCCCGAGAACCCGCTTTTTGACAAGGGCCGCAATCTTTACAATGTCGGCCCGGCCCGGGTGGCGGTCTCAAAGGGGCAGCCGCTGATCGTCGCCGAAGGCTATATGGATGTGATTGCACTGGCGCAGGCCGGATTTGCAGGGGCCGTCGCGCCGCTTGGCACCGCAATCACCGAAGATCAGTTGCGGCTGATGTGGCGTGTCAGTCCCGAACCGGTCATCGCACTTGACGGCGATGCAGCCGGACAGCGTGCCGCGAACCGGCTGATCGATCTGGCTCTGCCGCTGACCGGTCCGGGGCAGGCGTTACGTTTCGTCGTGCTTCCGGCGGGGCAGGATCCGGATGATCTGCTTAAATCCTCCGGATCCGGTGCCATGAAGGCATTGCTGGATCAGGCCCGGCCCTTGGTTGACCTGCTATGGAATCGCGAAACCGAAAGCCATCGGTTCGACAGCCCTGAGCGCAAGGCCGCACTGGATCGCCGCCTGCAAGAGGCGATTGCCCGCATTCCCGATGAACTGACCCGTCAGCATTACAGCGACGAAATCCGTCGCAAGCGCCGGGAACTCTTTGGCAGCGATTGGCAGCGCGGGAAATCCGGCAAACGGTTCAGGGATGGTCGCGCGTCGTCAGGGCGTCCGGGTGGCGCAATCCGTGCGGTTGCCCCGGTGATTCCCGATGATGATCCGCGCGCCGCGGATTCGCTTCTGGAAGGGGCCTGCCTGCTGATCTGCGCTCTGCGGGCAGAGCTTCAACCGGTGATCGAACAGCGGCTGGAGCGGCTTTTGCCCCGGGATTCCGAACGTGCCGCGCTGCTGCATGATTTGCTGACGGGTGATGACAGCGATGCGGGGCGTCGTGCCCTTGAAACGCTGCGTGCCGATTCCCATCTGGGCCTCACCCCCCATCTGATCGAAAGTCAGGATGCCGAGAATGTCTTGGCGATTCTGAACAACCTTTTCGACCGGTTGGAGGCTCAGCGTGCCGCAGGCGCCGAACTGGCCCGTGCCGAAGCCGAAATCCAGGGCGAGGCGGATGAGGGCCTGACATGGCGCATGCAGCAGATCACCCGCGCCCGGCATCGCGCCGAGCGCCCCGAATTGGAGGATTCAAGCGATCTGGACGAAGATCGCGGCGCTTTATCGGCTCAGTTGGAGCAGTTCGTGAACGAGGAGATCTGGCGCAAACCGCCCCGCCGTTGACCCGGACGCCGAATCAGTCGAATCGGTTTGGCGAATCATTGCCGGCCCCGCCTATGATTCGGGGCGCAAGCGCGATAAAAGTAACCGATTCTTATCCCCGATTCGCGGGCCTCCCGCGAAGGACCGCCCTGAAAAGGAACCATGGATGGCCGCCAAGGACGAAGAAACAGACAAGGCAGACAAGGACGATAACGCCCATTCACTGGATATGAGTCAGGCGGCCGTCAAGAAGATGATCGCCGAAGCGCGCGAGCGTGGCTATATCACTTACGATCAGCTGAACACGGTTCTTCCGCCCGAACAGGTCAGCAGCGAACAGATCGAAGACGTGATGTCGATGCTTTCGGAAATGGGCATCAATATCATCGAAGACGAGGAATCGGCGGATGAGGCCGAAGGCGGCGCAGTCGTTCCTGTCGGCTCGGGATCGCGGGAAGTGGCCGTCGCCCAGACCGAGACCGAGAAACTTGACCGGACCGATGACCCGGTGCGCATGTATCTGCGCGAGATGGGATCGGTCGAACTGCTGTCGCGCGAGGGCGAGATCGCGATTGCAAAACGCATCGAGGCTGGCCGCAATACGATGATCGCGGGCCTTTGTGAAAGCCCGCTGACCTTCAAGGCCATCACGATGTGGCGGGATGAGCTTCTCGAGGAAGAGATCCTTCTGCGCGACGTGATCGACCTTGAAACCACATTCGGCCAGTCGATGGATGACGAGGATGGCGAGGACGAAGTGGTTCTTGGCCAGGTCAACGGTGCGGCTTCCCCGCCGGAAAAAAAGCAGCAGGAGGAACTGGACGCTGACGGCAATCCCATCGTCGATGATGACGGGGACGATGATGATGACGGTGCCAACCTGTCACTCGCAGCAATGGAAGCCAGTCTCAAGCCCAAGGTTCTGGAGACCTTGGAGGCGATCGCCCGTGATTACGAGCAATTGTCCGCCATGCAGGACCAGCGCATGTCCGCAACGCTGAACGAGGATAACAGTTTCTCGGCGGCGGCCGAAACCGGCTATCAGAAATTGCGCAGCGAGATTGTGACTCTGGTCAACTCGCTTCACCTGCATAACAACCGTATCGAGGCGCTGGTCGATCAGCTTTACGGTATCAACCGCCGTATCGTCGCCATTGACAGCAGCATGGTCAAACTGGCCGATGCCGCGCGGATCAACCGGCGCGAGTTTATCGACGCCTATCGCGGCTCGGAACTGGATCCGACCTGGGTCGAACGGATGTTCCAGAATGCCGGCCGGGGCTGGCAGGCACTGTTCGAGCGTTCGCAGGACAAGATCGAGAAGCTGCGCAACGATATGGCCGAGGTCGGGCAATATGTCGGCGTGGATATCCAGGAATTCCGCCGCATCGTCAGCCAGGTCCAGCGCGGCGAGAAAGAAGCGCGGATCGCCAAGAAAGAGATGGTCGAGGCCAATCTGCGTCTGGTGATCTCGATCGCCAAGAAATACACCAACCGGGGGCTGCAATTCCTTGATCTCATTCAGGAAGGTAATATCGGCCTGATGAAGGCGGTGGACAAGTTCGAATATCGTCGCGGCTACAAGTTCTCGACCTATGCGACATGGTGGATCCGGCAGGCGATCACCCGCTCCATCGCCGATCAGGCTCGGACGATCCGCATCCCGGTGCATATGATCGAAACGATCAACAAGCTGGTCCGCACCGGTCGTCAGATGCTGCATGAAATCGGCCGCGAACCGACACCGGAAGAACTGGCTGAAAAGCTGCAGATGCCGCTGGAAAAGGTCCGCAAGGTGATGAAGATCGCCAAGGAGCCGATCAGCCTCGAAACCCCCATCGGCGACGAGGAAGACAGCCAGCTTGGCGATTTCATTGAAGACAAGAATGCCGTTCTGCCGCTGGATTCCGCGATTCAGGAAAACCTGAAGGAAACCACGACACGGGTTCTGGCCAGCCTGACCCCCCGCGAAGAGCGTGTTCTGCGCATGCGTTTCGGGATCGGCATGAATACCGACCATACGCTTGAAGAGGTGGGGCAGCAATTCAGCGTGACCCGCGAACGGATTCGCCAGATCGAAGCCAAAGCGCTGCGCAAGCTGAAACATCCGTCGCGCAGCCGTAAATTGCGATCGTTCCTCGACCAGTAACGGATCGTATCGTGATGTTATGGCGGCCGGGACGATGCTCCCGGCCGTTTCAATTTTATGCAATCTTCGGGTTGCGCGATTGGCACAAAAAGTGAACACTGCCCCCGGTTTCACAGGCAGGAGGAATGATGCCGCAAGTTCTGGATACCCGGATTGGCCTTTGGTTCAGCGATCCGGAACGATTGCAGATATTGCTTGCGGTGACACTTATCGCCTTGTTTGTGCTTGTGGTTTTTGCGTCTCGCTGGCGACGCGACGCCGCCGGGTTTCGGCAATCGGCACGACAGGACGGCGAACGCATTGCTGAGTTGGAGCGGGAGCGATCGGAACTGAATGACCGATGCCACGGATTGGAACTGCGCAGCGGTCAGCAGGATGTCAGGTTGGCGGGGCAGGAATCCCGGCTGGCGGAATTATCCGAAGAGCGGGACGGCCTGACCGATGCTTTGCATCAGTCGCGGCAGGATCTGTCCAATATCAGGACGGAACTGGCCGAAGCCCGGCTGATCGCCGACAAGGACCGTGAATCTGCTGCACGGGAAATCAAGACACTGCGCGAATTGCGCGAGGAAATGACCGGGCAATTCAAACTATTGGCAGCGGAAACCCTACGTGTTCAAGGGCAGGACATGCAGAAGGCGCAGACCGAACAACTAAGCTCTGTCCTGACACCATTTCGCGATCAGGTGCATCGATTTCAGACGGAATTACAAAGCAGAAACAAAGTTCTGGATGAAGAAGGTGCAAGACTGCGTGAACAAATCGCGTCGCTGCATAAACGATCCGAAGAAATCTCGCGCGAGGCGGTGAACCTGACCCGCGCCCTCAAGGGTGAAAAACAGCGTCAGGGCGCCTGGGGTGAAATGATCCTTGAGCGTATTCTTGAAGAATCCGGGCTAGAGGCAGGTACCCATTACGAAATCCAGTCAAGCTGGCGCGATGATGATGGAAAGCTCTGGCGACCGGATGTCGTGGTCAGGATGCCGCGACAGAAGGTCATGGTGATCGACAGCAAAGTCTCACTGAACGATTACGAACAGGCCGTGAATAACGAGGATCCGGCCCAGGCGCAGGCCGCGCTCCGCCGCCATGTTGCGGCGATCCGCACCCATATCGCGACTTTGGGGGAGAAAGGCTATCATCGGATGGATGATCAGTCGGTGGATTACGTGCTGATGTTCATCCCGATAGAAGGCGCATTTTCTGAAGCATTGCGCAGCGATCCCGGACTGGCGGGTTACGCGATGGAACGCGGTGTCGGGCTGACCACGCCGACCACACTCATGCTGACCCTGCGGACGGTGGAGCATATCTGGGCCGTCGAACGGCGAGAAAGCAATGCAATGGAAATCGCCAGCCGCGCGGGGCAGCTTTACGACAAGGTTGCCGGTTTCGTGGAATCGATGGAAACGGTTGGAAAAGCGCTGGATCAGGCCGGTCGCGCTCATGGCCAGGCCCTGGATCGCCTGACACGCGGCCCCGGAAATGTCATCCGCCAGGTCGAAATGCTGCGCGAACTTGGCGCCCGCACCCAGAAGAAGATCGGGCTCGATCATGACCGCGATGATACCGCAATGCTGGAATCGCGTGATCCGGATGACGGGACGGATAATGGGGCAGGCGGATGAACAGGCTCCTTTCCATCAGGACGAACGGCCCCGTCTGCCATGAATTCACGAATGATCTGCAATCGTGGCTGGATGAGATGGCTGTCGGCGACGGGGTCCTGACTTTGATGATCCGGCACACATCCTGCTCTTTACTGATACAGGAAAACGCGGATCCTGATGTTCAGCGTGACCTGTTGGCATGGCTGAACAGGATTGCACCGCCTGCCGACGATCCCTCGATGGGCTGGATCACGCATCGTTATGAAGGGCCGGATGATATGCCCGCCCATCTGAAGGCCGCAATTCTTCCGGTCAGTCTGCAAATTCCGGTTCAGCAAGGGCGGATGATGCTGGGGCAATGGCAGGGGATATATCTGGTCGAGCATCGGGATGCCCCGCATTGCCGTCAAATTGCGGCAATATTTCAGCCAAGCTGATTCATGGAATACATCTCCATCGACAAGCGCAATTTAAATCCGGAACGCGGCATTCGTGTCACAGTTACGTGAAGCTGCATCTTGTAGCCTGTGGATAATGCTACCCAATTCCTGCGGCCATCCCTATAGTGGATGTGAATCTGGGGTCGAGGGAACCATCATATGCGCTGTCCGTTTTGCGGAAATGTCGATACGCAGGTCAAGGATTCGCGCCCGGCAGAGGATCATGTTGCCATCAGGCGCAGGCGGTTCTGCCCGGCCTGTAGCGGGCGCTTCACGACCTATGAACGTGTGCAGCTTAGGGATCTGGTCGTCGTCAAGACCAATGGCCGGCGCGAGGATTTCGATCGTGACAAGCTGGCGCGGTCGATCCGAATCGCAATGCAGAAACGCCCGGTCGAGCCAGAACGGGTCGAGCAGATGATCTCGGGCATCGTGCGGCGGCTGGAAAGCAGCGGTGAAACCGATATTCCGTCGAAAATGATCGGGGAAATCGTCATGGAAGCCTTGTCGCGGATCGACAATGTTGCCTATGTCCGCTTCGCAAGCGTTTACAAGAATTTCCAGGACGCGGATGATTTCGATAAATTCGTATCGGAACTGCGCCCGGACGCCTTAAGCGAGTGAAACCGCAACCCGACGATGATCTGCATATGGCGCATGCCTTGCGTCTTGCGGAACGCGGGCTTGGGAATGTCTGGCCAAATCCCGCCGTCGGCTGCATTCTCGTCAACAAGGGCAGGGTGGTGGGACGAGGCTGGACCCAGCCCGGCGGGCGACCCCATGCCGAGATTGTCGCGCTGTCACAAGCGGGGAGTCGTGCGCGGGGCGCGGCAGCCTATGTAACGCTGGAACCCTGCGCCCATCATGGCCGAACGGCGCCATGCGCGGAGGCATTGGTCAGGGCGGGAATTACCCGCGTCGTGACGGCCCTGACCGATCCCGACCCGCGCGTTGCGGGACGCGGTCATGCGATCCTTCGAGATGCCGGCATAGAGGTCACCGAATCTGTCCGGGCGACAGAGGCGCGAATGATACAGGCAGGTTTCCTGCTTCGCATCACCGAGGGCCGGCCTTTCCTGACTCTGAAACTTGCCGCAAGTTTCGATGGACGCATCGCGACCGCTGATGGCGAAAGCCAGTGGATTACTGGTGCCGAGGCCCGCCGCCACGTGCATGGGCTGCGAATGAAACACGACGCGATCATGGTCGGCGGGGCCACGGCGCGGGCTGACCGGCCATCGCTGAATGTTCGGGGCATGGGTGCGGTACAGCAGCCGGTGCGCATCATCGCATCGGCAACGGAAATTCCGGATTTACCGCGTGAAGGACCGAATTTCGGGCCGTTGTGGCATATTTCCGGTACTGCTGACGAGATGATGAAAGATATCGCCGGTCGTGGCATAACCCGCGTCTTTTGCGAGGGTGGCGGGCAGTTGGCGGCAAGCCTGTTGCGTGGCGGTCTGGTGGATCAGATCGTCGGTTATACCGCCGGTCTTGCCATCGGTGCAGAAGGTTTACCTGCGATCGGTGCATTGGAGTTGATGCGGCTTGCCGACGGGCCACGCTTTCAACTGGTGGAATCCCGCCGGATAGGGGGTGATTTGTTTCATCGCTGGAGACGTGACTAAGACCGGGTTTACCGCCGCCATATCCATGAATGTCCGGACAATGCGCCCTGTATCTTGGCCAGAACCCTAAGACCGGGGCCGCCTTGGGTCGATTGCGCCTCCAGCAGACGGTCGACCGCGACTTCAACCGGGCAGGGCAGACCGGAAACAGGATCCTGATAGCGCGGATAGCTGATCAGGCAGGCATGGGCCAAAGCGGCAAGGCTTGGACGTCCCTGCCTTCGCGGCGGAACCGGTCCCAGATCGCGCGTCAGCCCCCATCCCGCATAGAAGGGCACGCCAAGCACCGTGACCGGAACCTCCCGGAGCAAGGCCTCGAAGCCCAGTGTCGAGGTCATGGTCCAGACCTCATCGACCTGACCAAGCAAGGTCACGGGGTCGCCGTTATAGGCGATGTGGTCAGCAAGCTGCGACAGGTCGGGCAGGGCAATTGCGCCGGGACGAAGCCCGGCTTCGACATCCGGATGCGGCTTATAGACGAGAAAGGCCCGAGGATTTTCCGCGCGCACCCGTTTTAACAGACCGAGATTGGATTTCTCCAGGCCAGAGCCCAGCCGGATCGACGCATCATCCTCGACCTGGCCGGGAACAAGGATGACTTTTCGATTCTGCGGACGTGGAAAAGAAATCGCCGAACCGCTCAGATTATATTTGGACAGCCCGGCGGCGCGAATCCTGTCGATCAACGCATGGGCGCGCTTTTCCTGCGTGGGGGTCGCGCCTTGGCTGATCAGCCGCTCCAAGCGGCTTTCACGGGTCGGATCGTAATAAATCCCCAGATCATCCGCCACCAGCGACAACGCCGGAACAAGGGCCGCGCCCAATCCGCGAGAGCGCAAAAAACCATCCTCGACACGGATCGCCTGCGGCACCCGGTCGGCTTTGCCCGCCCAGACAAGGGTCACTTGCGCGGTGGGTTCTCCGATAAAACGCACCCCTTTGCCATTGTTGAAGGCGCGCGCGATGCCGCGCCGTTTCCATAGCCTCATGCCATAGGCAAGATGGCCGTCCCGGTCTTGCCGGAATGCCCGGGTTTCGGCTTCGAGCTGATCGACCGCACCGTTGAAATCCGTCTGACTGTCACGGCATGGATCATACCAGATCGGGGCTAGCAGATGGCTGGCTGCGAACAGTGCTTCGCGCGTCGCGGGGGTTCTGCGGCCGGGCGGTAAAGGATTGCGGTCGTCGCTAAGCCCCCAGCCCGCATAGAAAGGCTGCCCGAACAATTTTGGACGATGCCCTGACAACAACGCCTCATAGCCGAGTTGCGAGCTGACCGCGTAAACCGCATCGGCATTCTCGACAAGTTTCCAGGGGGAAACCGGTGCATCACAGAACTCTTCACCAGATCGCAGGTCTTCCGCAGTCAGATGTCCGGGACGAAGACCGGACGAGGTCTCGGGATGCGAGCGCAACACGATCCGGGCACCGGGATTTTCATCCCGGGCAGCCTGAAGCATCTCAAGAAACCTTTCCCGCCCCGCGCCCATCAGCGACGCGTCGCCACGTGTCTGGTCGATCACAAGGACGTATCCGGATGGCGGCGGAGATGCATCCGGGCGGAACGCATTATATTTTGACAGATCTGCGTGCCGAAGGCGTTCGATCCCTTCCATCGCGGCATCGGCCAATTCGCCGGCCTTGGCCGAGGGAACCAGCTTTTCGATCAGTGATGGCCGGGTCGGGTCAAAATGCAGGCCATGCGGATCGATCAGCAGGCCGATCGCGCCGCGCCGCGCCAGATGATGCCGCGTGCGTCCCGGCAGGACCGAGCGCAGGAATGCATCCTCAACCGTGATGAGATGGGCTTTTCGTTTCGCGGCAATCTTGCGGCCGCGCCAGGCGGTCGGGCTCGCGCCCCAGATTCCGACATATTCGTCCGGTGACGGCAAGCCTGTCGATATTTGCCATCCTGCAAGCGCCAGTATCCGTTTAAGCCGTGGCTTGAACCAGAAACCGCCATTATAGACGAAAAGCCGCCGGGAACTTGCCCCGGCGGCCTGTTGTCCAGAAGCTGGCTGCATTCAGTTATTGCCGTCGGTGAGGTTCGACACCGTATTGGCCGAGTTGAGCCCGCCAGTAATCGCACCGATGGTTTTCTGCCACTGAACATAGGGCGCTTCGGTCACATAGACCGTGTCTTCGTCACGGATCAGGAAATCACGTGCCAGGAACAACCCGTTCGGCCGTGTCAGGTCCAGAACATAGGCGATACGCTGAGTTCCATTCACCTGTTTTCCCAGAACCTTGGACGCGACGGATGGCGGTTCATCCCGCATGATGAAGACACCGGTCGGATCCGCAAGATTCGAGCTGAGACCGCCGACCATGGCAATCGCCTCGACCGCGCTGATCATCTCGTTGCCCAACGGCACGCGGGTCTGTCCACCCAAAGCGCCTAGTGCGGTGAAGCTGCGCTGATCCTCTTCCACAAGGATGATATCTCCGGGACGCAGGGCGATATCATTCGTGGGGGACGAATACAGATCGGTCAGCCAGACCTTGCCGGTTTCACTGCCGCGCTTGACCGTGATGACCGAGATTTCAGGTTCGATCGCGACGCCGCCGGCCTTTGCGAGCATGGCGGACAAGGTCCTGGTCGGACGCTCGATCGGGAAGACGCCCTGGCTGACGACTTTCCCCATTACCGAAACGGTTGCGCCATCGCCCGCCACCCGGGCAACGGTAACCTGCGGATCCGGTGTCTGGTCGCTGAGTTTCTCGGTTATGATCTGGCGAAGCTCGTCCGGGGTGTTTCCGGAAGCCTGAATCCGGCCTGCATAGGGAACGAAGATGTATCCCCCGCTATCGACCTGAATTTCCTGAAGCTGCGTCGAACTGGTGCCGAGCGAGGTCAGCAGCCCGTCATCCACATTTTCCCAAATCGAGAGTCCCAGTACATCGCCCGGACGAATTTCATCCGCGCCGATCGCACTGGAATTTCGGAAACTTTGCGAGAACCCGTAGCTCGGGCTGAAATTCGCGGTGCGTGTCACATGTTCATTGACATATATAATCGCTGCATTCCCGCCATGCTCGACCGCGCCGGAATATATCTCTTTCTTGCTCGGGCCAGATCGCGGCAGGCCGCAGGCCGTAAGCAAGGCGAGCGCTGCGATCATCACGACACGCATCGCGGGGTTGCGTAAAGAGTGTCCTGTCACCTCTTGAGCTCCTGTTATTATTCTAGTCACGCCTTACTGGCGCTGTGTCTGACATAGTATTGTTAAATTTGGTTCATGCCCACAATAACTTGGGTCTAATTGTCCATATCGGTTATTTGTTGCCGAACCAGAAACCGGCCAGTGGCCAGCGTTTCATATGGATCATCCGGCGCAAGAATCAGATCGCTGACGATGCGCAATGCATGAGCCCGGGAACGTTCCGAATAGAAGCCGCCCGGAACCTGGCTGGTCTGAAGCAGGTAATCCCGCAAAATCCGATAAGCATTCGGATCCGGCGGATCGGGTTGCATGAAGAATTGTTCAAGCGTTTGATCCGAGACCAGACCGGGCTTGTTATAGATCGCCCGGCCAAGGGAAATAACCGGCAGGTTACGCCAAAGTGCCTGCTGCGCGGCGGTCGAATTGACCGTAACGATCGAACAGGCCTGCGACAGCAACGTCGCCAGTTTGCCGCCGCGCAGATAATGTACACGCTCGGAAACGCCGTTTTTGATCGCAGCATTGCGGATCGCCGTTCTGTTTCGCGCGCGCCCATCCTCCAGAGGATGGGCCTTGAACACCAGATGATGATGCCGGGGCGCGCTGCGAGCGAACTCTGCCACGGCTTTCTCGACAAAATCGGCGTTGCTTTCGAAAGGCGAATGGCCAAGGAAATTCGAGTCATGCTCCAGCTGCATCAGAACAAGCGAATAGGGCCAGCCTGCGCGACGGAATCTGCGCCATTGCAGTGATGTCGCGATGTTATGTGCCGGAGCAAGCAGAAACCGCCGGAGGTTCAACCGGAATTCCCGCATCACCGAAATCGTCCGGTGGCTGCGATAATGGCGATAGGAGCGATTGGCGACCAGGACCAGAAAATGATAAAATGCCCCATAGAATTTATGGTGCCGCATATCGCCCCAATGTGCAGGTGGGCGGCGGATTTCATTCCGGGTATCGCGGAGGGCGGTTCGCATCTCGGCAAGTGGAATCTGCATCAATTTTGAATTGCCGTTCGAGCCGTGGCGTTCATAGCTGACCCAATAGGGGCGCAGATAGCCTTCCTCGAAGACGTGGATACGCAGCCCCAATTCCTCGGCCCGTTCGCGTGCGATCGCGTGGACCGGGCGGACATCGCCATAAAGCACGATATCGGTGATCTTCTTTTCCGTCAGGATCCGCTCAAGATGCTCGGGCCATTCATTCAGCGAGCCGTCATGCCGGATGAAGCTTGGCTTGTCGGACCAGAAATATTCATCCCCCGCATTGAACCCGCAACGCCAGACATTCGCGCCCGAGGCGCGCAGCAGTCGCCCCAGCCTGTCGAAAAAAGGCCCATGCGGTCCCTGAAGCAACAGGAAACTGCGAGGCGCTGTATCATCCGGCAACGGGCGTTTGTTCTGGTTCGCATCGCCAGACTGGGATTTCGGCAGATTCGCGTGAAACATCCTGCCTCCGGAAGAAATGACTGCAAAGAAAGTATTACGTTCTAACCGCGGGCGATATGGCACGACGGCGACGACATTGCCAGCAAAAACTGGCAACCTGCCGAGATATGTGCGAAGCTTTGCCGCCATCACGCCCTTAAGGTGATCTTGCGCGGGTGATTTCAATATCCTAGTTGCACTATAGGCAAGAGTCAGGAGAGACGGATGTTTACCGGCATTATCACCGATATCGGCGATGTCAGACAGGTCGAACTGCGTGGTGATATGCGGGCGCGGATCGGTTGCAGCTATGATATGGAACATGTCGATATCGGTGCCTCGATCGCCTGTGACGGTGTTTGTCTGACGGTGATCGCCAAGGGCGATGACTGGTTCGACGTGGATATCTCGGCCGAGACGATCTCGAAAACGAATATCGGAAAGAATGGCTGGGCAACCGGTCAGCGGCTGAATCTCGAACGTGCATTGAAGGTCGGTGACGAGTTGGGGGGCCATATCGTCAGCGGCCATATCGACGGGGTCGCCCTGATCGACGATATCAGGGACGAGGGCGACAGCACACGGGTGACCTTTTCCGCCCCCGAAAATCTTGCTCGCTTCATCGCTCCGAAAGGCTCGGTCGCACTTAACGGCACCTCGTTGACCGTGAATGATGTCGAGGGAAACCGCTTTGGTGTGAACCTGATTCCCCATACGCGGCAGGTGACCAACTGGCGAGATATCACGCTGGGCGACGCCGTGAATCTCGAAATCGACACATTGGCCCGATATGTGGCCCGGCTGGCCGAGGCGGATCAGGCATGACCGCCGGGATCGGGCATAACGGCGGGCCATCCGTTGCTTCGACCTCATGGCGTACGCATTGCTGGCGACGGGCACGCGCGGATCTGCTTCCGGTTCTGCCGGTCGAGGTCGTGCGAACGCGGGTGCGGCGCGCGCAATCTCTGGGCCTCGATTACAGGACCTATGCCGGGGTGCGCGCGACGACTGGCCGCGATCTGGTTGCCTTTCTGTTTTCGTCAAACGCGCTTGGCGTATTCCGCGACGGGCAGCCATTGGATCGGGGCAGGGCCGAGAAACTGGACATCTTGCCGCTGGATCGCCATCTCGGCGTTGGCCCCGGACTGGATGCGCGTGCCCTGGGGCAGCGGATCGAGGCAGTGTCCGCGCGGCCATTGCCTGTTTTCGGCAGTCAATGGGCTGCAATGCGCAACGAGGCGAAGGCATGGCTGCATGCACAGGGGCTGCCCGGAAATGCCGTTCTGATGATCGGGGAAACGGATCACGAGCGGGAACTGATGGCCGCGGGTGGTTTGGCCGGGTTCATTACCGGCACGCATTATTTCACCGGAGAGAACCATGCAGTATGAACAGCCCGGTCCCGTCGAAAACGAGTTTTCGGACGCGATATCGCCGATCGAGGAAATCATCGAGGATGCGCGGAACGGACGCATGTTCATTCTTGTCGATCACGAGGATCGAGAAAATGAGGGGGATCTGGTCATCCCCGCGCAGATGGCCACACCCGACGCGATAAACTTCATGGCGACCTATGGGCGCGGGCTGATCTGTCTTTCCCTGCCGGGCGAGCGGATTGACGCCCTGGGGCTTACGCTGATGAGCCCCAGGAATTCCTCTCGGCATGAGACCGCCTTCACCATGTCCATCGAGGCCCGTGAAGGCGTGACCACCGGAATCAGCGCACATGACCGCGCCCGTACCGTCGCCGTCGCCATCGATCCGTCCAAGGGGGCTGCGGATATCGCCACGCCGGGCCATGTCTTTCCCCTGCGGGCGCGGAATGGTGGGGTTCTGGTCCGCGCCGGGCATACGGAAGCGGCTGTGGATATCTCGCGCCTTGCGGGGCTGAACCCTTCGGGCGTGATCTGCGAGATCATGAACGAGGACGGCAGCATGGCCCGCCTTCCGGATTTGGTCGCTTTCGCGCAACGGCACGGATTGAAGATCGGCACCATCAGCGATCTGATCCGGTATCGTCGCCGCAACGACAATCTGATCTCTGAACGGGAACAGCGCATGGTCCAATCCATTCATGGGGGTGACTGGATGATGCGTGTCTTCGCCGATGAAAGGCAAGGCGCCGAGCATATCGTTTTGACCAAAGGCGATCTGACCGGATCCGAACCGGTTCTGGTCAGGATGCATGCGCTTGATCCCTTATATGACGTGCTCGGCATCACGCGTGAGGATGCAGGAAGTCTGCCCGCCGCCATGCGCGCCATTGCCGCCGAGGGGCGAGGCGTCATCGTGCTGATCCGCGATCTGGGTAACAGCCTGCCTGAGCCGGGCGAGACAGGGCCGCATACGCTTCGCCAATATGGTCTGGGCGCTCAGATCCTTTCGAGTCTCGGGCTTACGGAACTCGTCCTGCTGACCAATTCGGCGCCGGTAAAAGTGGTGGGGCTTGACGCCTATGGGCTTTCGATCCATTCCACCCGTCCCATCCCGGAGGATTGACGCATATGGCTTCGAATACCCAACATTATCAGCTTGACCTGCCGGTTTTCGACGCGCCCGCCAGGCTGCTTATCGTCGTTGCTCCTTATTACAGGGTGATTGCCGACGGTCTGATTGCCGGAGCACGCGCGACGGCCGAACGGGCAGGGGCCGTGGTCGATCTGATCGAGGTCCCCGGTGCGCTTGAGATCCCGACGGCCTTCGGCATGGCCGGACGTCAGGCGAATTATGACGGATATGTCGCGCTTGGATGCGTGATCCGGGGGGAGACGACCCATTACGAGACAGTCTGCAACGATAGTTCCCGTGGGCTGACCTTGTTGGGATTGCAGGGGTTGGCGATCGGTAACGGTATTCTGACGGTCGAGAATATGGAGCAGGCCGAGGTCCGGGCGGATCCGGCCGGACAGAACAAGGGCGGCGGAGCGGCAGCAGCCGCACTGCATCTGGTCGCCTTGTCCCGCAAATGGCGCAAGCAGGGTGACAAGGGGCGGCCGGGCGGCGATACGGACGTGATACGTCTGGCAGGAGAGTTGGAAGGATCGACACGGAAATGACCAGGCCTGACAAGCGCGCATTGAGCAGTGCCGCCCGCCTTTATGCCGTGCAGGCGCTGTTTCAGATGGAATCCGCCGGACAGCCGGCAGATCGCGTGATGGGGGAATTCAGGGATTTCCGCATCGGCGTGAGCGACGATGAGGGCGAGCATCCCGAAGCCGATGACGGGTTGTTTTCGCGGATCATCGATGATGCGGTGACATGGCAATTCAAGATCGATCAGGCAACCGACCGCGGACTTGTCGAGAAATGGCCGATCAATCGGATCGATCCGGTTCTTCGAGCCCTTTTCCGCGCTGCCGGCGCGGAACTCGTGGTTCCGAAAACGCCTCCGAAAGTGGTGATCAGCGAATATGTGCGTCTTGCGGAAGCGTTCTTTCCCGACGGACGGGAGGCCAAATTCGTCAATGCGGTGCTTGATCATGTTGCGCGAGATTTGCGCCCGGACGCCTTCACAGGAGGACCGGTCAGCGAGATCCGGAAAAAATAAGGACTTTCCGTCCCGTCATCGACAGGAACTGCCGGTGCATCCCTGATTATCCGGCATGTTTCGGAGTATGTTCACCCGGGTGAGTCGTGTCGCGGGGAAGATCGTGGCTCACCATGTCAGCCCCGCAGTCATATATGCTTTACCTATTTGCCCTAAGACACCCTTCGAGTGTCGATTGCGCAACAGTTTTTTGCGTTAAATTTTGCCGCTAGAGTGATTAAAAAATAGGCAGTCACGGAAATGTTGCAGAAAGTTTAATAAATTAAAATAAACGGTTTTGTTTAATTAACTTTAATATACGTCGTATATACGAGAATTTATTACTCAAACTCACATTCATGTGAAACGTTGCATCACAGATATATGTCGGCATTATTTCGCTGCCCTCTCTGACGGTCACATTTTGTTCACGACTGTGATAGTTTGTGAGTTTCTTCCAAGGTCTTTGAACACCGGCACCATCAGTATATCCCATCTTCAGCAGAGATGCACTGGCGCCGTATGGGGTCAGGAATTTGAAACCACATGAGGATTTCGCGATGAAAAAGATTGTCCTTCTTAGCGGTGCGACCGCGATCCTGACGGCGCTGTCGATTCCGGCATTCGCACAGACCGAAATCGCGACCGGTGCGAATGTGACTGGCGTTTCAGGGGTCGACGACAACATCACCGATATCGAAGATGCTGTCGAAGATGACTTCGATCGTTCGGCTGATGCAGACCGCTTTGGTCCGTCGGATCGCCGTCAGGGCCTGTTCGGGAACATGTCGCTGGCCTATACGGGCCGTACCGGTAATGTCGAAAACCAGGACTTCGCGCTGGCCGGTCGTATTCAGCACAACCGGGCGCCTTTCGCTCAAAGCATCGGTCTGTCGATCGAATTCGGCGAAGATGACGCGGGCAACAAGGACAAGGAAGAAGTCGCCGTCATCTATGACGCACAGTACTACTTCAATGACCGCTTCTACGCCTTCGCATTGGGTCGCTTCAAAATTGACGGTCTCGTAGACGGTCTCGACAACGCTGACGAGAACCTGCGCGATACTGAGGAAGATGACGACCTGCGCCGTGACGGCTTCCTTGGCTTCGGTCCGGGTTACCGTGTGATCAACACTGATACGACCACGTGGCGCGTGCAAGCGGGTCTGGGTGTTCGCTACACTCTGACGGGTGCGCAGCACCTGAACAACGAAGGCTCGGAAACCGAACTCGGTTACATCGCGTCTTCGCGTGTCTATCACCGCTTCAACGACATGATCTTCATCACCAACGATACCGACCTTCTTAGCTCGGATGAAGGTGGTGAAGTCCTGGCCAACGAATTCGGCGTCAACTTCAAGATGTCGGATCAGCTAGCGACCCGTATTAGCTACACCACGGAGTACCAGTCCGAGCGGGCCATCCGCACCGACAATACCTTGGGTGTCGCGGTCGTTTACGGCTTCTGATCTCGTTCCCTCTGATCAGTAGTCTCTCTGAGAAGGGCGGGTCCAGGACCCGTCCTTCTTTTTTCGTTTCGGGAATTCGGTAAGTGGCGGGAACCGCAGCAACCGCGGCAGCGCGAGATTTCCCGAAAGCCTGAACAATCAGGTGGGCGCCAGATAACAAGACCAGAGCCTCGACAGAGCCAGCTCCCTCGGAAAAATTATAGGCCAGTGGAAAAATGGCCGCTCGCGGGAAGAGCAGAAACCCGCCAGATCCGCAGATAGGTTGAAACCGCGCCGCTTTCAAGTCACTTCAGCCCGGCTTTTTGGGCAGGGCGGCTTGCAAGACGTTTCCATTTTGTTCTAGTCTGGGGTGATGATTTCGAATATGCCACATATTCCCGGCACGGCAGGTCAGAAACTCGCGCGGGGCGTCGGGCGGCTGTTACGCATGATGGATCATGCGATCCTGACGGAGTTCACGCCGATACGCGGTCTGCGTGTCGATGTGATCAGCCTTGCTCCGGGTGGGGATATATGGATTGTCGAGTGCAAGAGTTCTCGCACCGATTTTTCCTGTGACCGTAAATGGCACGGCTATCTGGAGTGGTGCGATCGCTATTTCTGGGCCGTCGACAGCGCGTTTCCACAGGAATTACTGCCCGTGGAGCATGGCCTAATTCTGGCGGATGCGCATGGCGCGGAAATTCTGCGCATGCCCCCCGAAACGCGACTGGCAGGGGCCAGGCGAAGCAGGATCACACGTAGCTTCGCGCGGGCCGCCGCCATTCGTCTGCAGGCCGGTCTCGACCCGCAGGCATTCAGCGGCGCGGTTTTTTAGGCGCGCCCTTCTGCGATCCTGTCCTGCGGACCGTTTCGGCGGCCGCGAGCAGTTCTTCCGCAATTTCCGTCGCTTCGTCGGCATCGAAATCCAGCGGCAGATCCACGCCTTCGGCCTCGATATAAATACGCACCATTCCTTGATCGGTCGGCCCGACCTGAAGATTTGCCGCTATTTCACTTTGGCTGTTGATGCTCACCTTGCTGCCCCTTTTCTTCGGAAGTTTTTCTCTATCCCGATACGAGATTCCGGGCAAGACGGGCTTGAATCCTTCGCAGAGCAGGGGTAGAGAACGGCTTCGGGCCGCCTTAGCTCAGTTGGTTAGAGCGCTGGATTGTGGATCCAGAGGTCCCCCGTTCAAGCCGGGGAGGCGGTACCACCATTAACCAATTGGTTGAGTGGTCTCGGATTCATCACATTCCATACAGGTCCGAAGTCTTTCAGGCGCGATCTGATGAAACAGCGATTACGGACAGGGGCGAACTACGATCGGTGCGCCCGCATCCATGCCGATCTCATGGCAGGTTTCACTGTCGCAAATATGCCACCCATCGCCGGTTTTTCCGCTGGCGGCAAGGATCAGTTCGGTTTGAACCGGCAAATCCGGCCGCCAGACCCACCAGTCACCCTGCTTGACCGCGTTTTCGCCCGGCTCCATACCAGCACCGGATCCTTTGACCGCGGCTTGGGTCAGAAGCAGGCCGGTTTCCTCTATCCGCCAATATTCACGCCATGCCTGCCGTTCAACCGAATGAGTCCATTCCAGCCGAAAATCCGCACTGCTCAATGCAATCATCGTCGCCCCGGCCAGAAGGCAGCCCGTCAAGCCAGCAGCTTTCGTTTCCAGATGAACACGAATAGCGCGGTCAGCACGAAGCCCATGGCATCGGCTATCGGATATGCCGCAATCAGAAGGAATGCCGCGGAGGTAGCCAATAGGCGCTCCCATATGGTAAGGTGCCGATCAAGCCAGCCGATGACTGCAAGCCCCCAAAGTCCGATGACAAGCACGCATTTGGCGACGATATAGGCGACTGCCGGCAAAAAGCCGATGGCATCGGTAAGCGGACCGCCATTTTGCAGCATAAGGGCCGGAGTATAGACAGCCATAAAAGGTATGACGAAACCCGCGGCCGCGATCTTCAAGGCTTCGAAACTGATTTTGAGACCCTTTTCCCTGGCGATCGGTGCTGCGGCAAAGCAGGCCAAAGCCACCGGCGGGGTCAGGTCGGCCATGATGCCGAAATAGAATACGAACATATGGCTGACAATCAGTGGAACCCCCAGTTCCAACAGGGCAGGGGCCGCGATTGTCGAGGTGATGATATAATTGGGAATGGTGGGAATACCCATGCCCAGTATCAGGCAGGTGACCATCGTCAGAACCAGTGACAGAAACAGGCTGCCCTTGCCGACCGAGACAATATAAAGGCCAAACGTATTCGCCGCGCCGGTCAGGGTCATGGTGCCGATGATCACGCCAACCAAAGCGCATGCGATACCAACGGGCAGGGCTGTCTTGGCGCCGTCGGCGAGGCTGTCGATAACCTGCCGGATGGTTCCGCGCCCGCCCTGACTGATCACATTCCAGATCAGCAGCACCGTGATTCCGAACCACAAGGCGTTATTGCCGAATTTCATGAAGCTCGAGGCGATCAGGCCCAGCCCGATCCAGAATATGATTTTCATCACTTGCGAGGGCAGCCCAAGCGCAGCCGATGCTCCCAGGATCAGCATCATGGTCAGGGCAAGGCCCACAGTGCCGGCAAATAGTGGCGTATAACCCGAGAACAGCAGATAAACCAGAACCGCCAGGGGCAGGATCAGATACCAGCCTTCGCGCAATGCGTTGAGAGCCGAGGGAAGCTCGGATTCAAGCATGCCGCGCAAATTCGTGCGTCCGGCTTCAAGATGCACCATCCAGAAGGCCGAGGCGAAATAGAGTATCGCGGGAATAATCGCGGCCCGCACGACCTCGACATAGGCGATGCCCAGGGTTTCGGCCATGATGAAGGCGACGGCACCCATGACCGGAGGCATGATCTGCCCACCCATCGACGCGGTCGATTCGACTCCGCCCGCGAAAGCCGCGCGATAGCCGAAGCTTTTCATCAGCGGAATGGTGAACTGTCCGGTGGTAACGACATTGGCCACGCCAGAACCCGATATCGTGCCCATGAGGCCCGAACTGACAACGGACACTTTCGCCGCCCCACCTTGCCGATGCCCGACCAGACCAAGCGAAACATCGGTGAACAGCTTGATCATACCGGCTTTTTCCAGAAATGAGCCAAACAGGATGAACAGGAAAATATAGGTCGCCGAGACATAAAGCGGGGTGCCATATATCCCTTCGGTCCCGAAGCTCATCTGCTCCATGACCTGAGCAAGATCATAGCCTCGGGTCGCGAGGGGGCCCGGGAAATATTGTCCGAACAACGCATAAATCAGGAATACCCCGGACACGATCGGCAGGGCCGGCCCCATCACGACCCAGGCCGCGGCGAATACCGTGATCAGGATAATGATACCGATCACGATATCGACCTGGTTGATCGCTCCGGATCGCATCATCAGCGGCACATATTCGATCCATTGATAGCCTGCAGCAACAACACCAAGCGCGGCTGCGATCCATGACAGCGTAATTCCCGCCTTGCCCCGGTTATTCAGCAGGGCAAGCAGTGGAAAGCACAGAAGCAACAGGAAGCCCAGATGCAAGGCGCGCTGCACCTGACTGGACAGATTGACGATATGTGCGGCGATGGCGATCTGATAAAGTGAGAACGCAACCGCGATCCAATACAGGAGCCGGCCCTGCAGCCCTGCAGGAAAGCCCAGTTCAAGCGGATCGTGAATGCCAGAATCGCCGGCCTGACCAGCAGGGGCGGTGATGATCGTTTCGGTCATGGCCACTGTCCTGAAGAAATCGGAATCGAATGAAGAAAAGAGCCGAGTAAACCCGGCTCTGACCTTCCCGTGCCTATTCGGCCTTTACGCCGACCTCATCGTAATAGCGCTGCGCGCCGGGATGGAGGGGAGCAGGCATGCCCTGCAACGCGTTCTGAACGTCCATGCCGGCGGTTGCCGCATGTGACGCTTTCAAAGTGTCCAGATTATCGTAAAGCAATTTGGTCATCTGATAGGCCAGATCATCGCTGACATCGCTGGAGGTCACCAGATAATTGATCACGGCAACCGTCGCGACATCCTCTGTCTGGCCGTCATAGGTTTCGGCGGGGATGGTTTCGGCAATATAGGGCGCGCCAAGTTTCTCGGCGATTTCAGCCGGTACGGCAACCACTTTGATATCGACCGCAGTCGAAAGATCCTTGAGCGAGGCAACCCCAAGGCCAGCGGATTGCAGCGTCGCGTCAAGCTGACGGTTCTTCATGAGCTCGACCGATTCCGCAAAGGGAAGATACTCGACCTTGCCCAGATCGTCATAGCTCATGCCGGCGGCTTCCAGAATTGCCCGCGCGTTAAGCTCGGTTCCGGATTTAGGGGCACCGACCGACAATGCCTTGCCTTTCAGATCTTCCAGCGTCTCGATGCCGGAATCCTTGGTTGCGACGATCTGGATATAATTCGGGTAAATCGCCGAGATTCCACGCAATTTATCAAGGGGTTGAGGAAAGCCAGCTTCGGCATCTCCTTCTACCGCGAATTTCACGGAATCGCCAAGCGCAAACCCGATCTCACCCTTGCCTTGCTGAAGCAGATTCAGATTCTCCACGCTTGCCTTGGTCGCTTGCACCTGGGTCTTGGCGTCGGGAATTCCGTCCGTATAAATCTTCGACATCGCGCCGCCGACCGGATAATAGACGCCGGATGTCCCGCCGGTCAGAATATTGATGAAATCTTGCGCCGCTGCCGTCAATGGCGCGGCACCAAGTGCCAGCGCCGCCGTGCAGGCAAGGATGTTTTTATGAATTATCATGATGTTCCTCCCTTATAACCATATGACCATCGGCAGTCTGCCGAGGAAAGTTTTACTTCAGAGACTGCTTTTTGGCCAATTTTGCAATAGTGAAAAACCACATCCGCAATGCGGCCGTCAACATCGATACTGTCGGTTGCGACATGCCGGATCAGGCATTCGCCTCGCGAATTTTGTCGGCGGCTTCCTTGTCGTAGCCAACATTTTTCTGATCGAAAAGCTGGTCCAACTCGCCCGACAGGGTCATCTCGGTGACGATATCGCAACCACCGACGAATTCACCCTTGACATAAAGTTGCGGAATTGTGGGCCAATCCGAAAATTCCTTGATTCCCTGGCGAATTCCGTCATCCGCAAGCACGTTTACATCCCGATAGCTGACACCCATATAGTTCAGCACACCGGCGATCCGGCTGGAAAATCCGCATTGCGGCATTTCCTTGGTACCTTTCATGAAGAGCACGACCTCATTCGCGTCGATCGTCTCCTGGATTTGTGTTTTCACATCGCTCATTGCGCTGTCCTTTTGATCATAATTCTCAGAATTTCCCGTCTGCCGCCTGAATGCCGGGGCAGGGGCATGCACTATTCCGGTGCCTTGGTCGTCAGGGCAAGCGCATGCAATTCGCCCGCCGGACCATCCATTTTTCCTTGCAAGGCGGCATAAACCGCACGCTGTTGTTGAACCCGGTTCTTGCCGCGGAAACTTTCATCGACCACCTCGGCCGCATAATGATTTCCGTCTCCTGCAAGATCGGTAACCGTGATCTGCGCGTCCGGGAATGCGACTCTGATGAGCTTTTCGATTTCGTGAGCTTCCATCGCCATCTGAAGTTCCTTCTGTCGTTGCTAACAGATGTAGGGGAAGGCCCGATAAGCCGCAAGGGCGGCTACCCGACCCATGGCAGACTGTCCGTGCTGATATCGTGATTGTCGCATGCGTCGCAAAACAGAAACGTCACTGCAGACCAGCAGTGCCGGCTGCCTTGCAGGGCGGCGACATCCTCTATCGCAGCCATGACCAGTCTTTGCGCCCCCCGTTAAGGTCTGGGAAGCTTTCTTCAAAGATGAATTGACACAGGAGCAAGCGCTTCAATTTGAGGCCCACAAAGGAGCCGTTCGCTGCAAGCGCACGGTCTGGATGTTCGCCCTCGCATCGTTCGGCAGGTTCGGCGGAAATGGCTGAACCAACAGGGCGCCATATCGACGCGATCGGTGTGGGTCGAGCAGCGGGACGGGCGATTGCGGTTATCCGGGTTCGCACATGGTCAATCGGCTATCATATTATTCCGCACCAATGCCTGATTATTCTTCAGGTGACGCGCCACCAGTTTGCGGCTCATTTGACCCGAAACGATAGGGCGTGCCGGGATCGGCTGGTAACCTGCATGAAGAAGTTCAGGAAATAAGGAGAAGATTTCGTCACGAGCAGCTTCTCCCACAGACATCAGTGCTTGGGCACCAGTGTAAAGAGATTCCGTTTCCGCACCGTTCGAAAATACAACTTCATGCCGGTCAAATAGCATATGAAAATATTCCACCGTCTCTACATCTGCCGCAACATCGATACCATCCAACTGCAAGAGCTGCTTGGCCGCAACAAGGACCTCAGGGGCATCGAACATGCGCTGTGCGATTTTTGATCTTACCAAAACCCGATGTTGGGGTGAAACCAGCAGATCTTGAAAGGGTATGTTTTCACTCAATGCCCCCGCCTTGATGCGGATGGGCCGCAAATTCGGAGCGAAAGCCAATTGCCGTTTGCATAGCTTGGTAGAGCCGATCCAGCGGATCGACTGATAACCGTCATCCTTCGTGAAAACCATATTCCCGGGCTGCAGCGCCTCGATCGTGACAAGTCCGCAATCGGTCTCGATAAGCGTCCCACGCGTGAAGCAGGTAATGACATCCACCTGAACGAAGCCGACATCTGTGGTTCCCGCACCGTCGTCAACCGTGTATGTGATTACTTCCTGCCGGGCCTCCGAGGAGGCATCAAAGGAAAGCGTGCCGTCGGCGTTCAGCGTGACCACCGTTCCAGAAATCAATGTAACGCTGTCTCCCGGCGCGACGTCCTGACTATTGATCTGAGTTACCGTCAAGGATGGGGTCAGGCTGCTGATGTCATTCGCAAGGACATCAACAACCTCGCGCCCCCCGATAGCCATTGTCCCTGTGTCACTTTGGGCGATCACATCCGTCTGAACGCTGTCCGCCGCGATAAGAAGGTTGGAATCATGGCCAATGTCACGGGCATCTGCGATCCCGATCCATATTTCGTTCTCCACCCCCGGATTGACCGGTGCCTTGACAGAGAGAGAGACGGTGAAGCCGTCCATTTCAGTGTTGAACTGGCTCGCGGCATTGTCGACATATAGGTTATCATTGGAACCGCCCGGGGCGATATTCTGTATCGAAACGTCACCATCTCCAATCGGCAGTTCCGCACGGACACCGTTTACATAGATGCCGACGGCATCGTTGTAACCGCCGTGATATTCATCCGATGAGAAGGTAAGCTGCATGGTAAGTGTTGATCCGGTGGGAACAAACGTGGCCTGCAAGATGGAGCCATCGAATGTTCCCTCGCTGACATTGGCGATCTGATCGAGCCTGGGATCTCCGTCGACCCCGTTCATGTTATTGCCGTAGTCATCCGTCCGGTTCGCTTCGCCTGAACCGGTTTCATGCGTGAAAGAGTTCACATATCCAGTCGACAAGATGATCCCGCTATCTGCGGGCAAAACTCCCGGTGACGTGGCATCTCCATTTGTGTAAATTCCCTTCGATTCCGGATCTCCGCTATAGGTTGCCGAGATGACGCTCACACCCTGGCCGAAAATTGTCTCCGCGAGTGTGGTGCCATCTACCGACGAATCCACAGGGAGCTTGACTGCTTGAACCATCTGGCCGTTCCTTGCTTTTCCGTGACAAAATATGCCGGTTCTTCCGAGTTTCTGACCGGAATATCCCCGCCTGCTATTATCCAGCCAACTGATGACGCTCCCGCTGAGCATCTGTCAGAACTACACGGCCGCATTGGATTCATATCTCAATCACGGTAGCGTGATTGGGCTTGCCGGTCCATCTTTCAATTCTGCTGAATTCTTGCGATTTCTTATATTTGGGGCCGCTCTTGCTTTGGAAATCACCTCGGCGCTATGGCAGGCATGCGGATGGAAACGAGAATGACATGGCGTCAACATGCAGCGCTCAATTGCCCGGTGTGGACTCCTTGCGGTCATTCTGCTGGCGGCAATTGCCGCCGAGCCGCTTGTTCTCGGTTATTGCCGCATGGGTCACCCGCGGTTCCTTGTCGAACATGGTATAGGGCAGGGGGATACCATCCTTCGCGATCTTGAGCGATTCATCGGCAAATTCACAGAGATCGACATATTTCCCGGCGGCGCCGGGGCTCAGCTCATTGGGTTCGAGAATGATCCGCTTCTTCTCGTAGGACATGGCCAATTGCCTGGACACCAGGCGTTCATCGTGGCGGCACAGGATCTGGCGCAGCCGATCGGGCTCGACATTATTGTGCCGCCAGCCGCGTGCCCGATGCACCAGGCCGGCGGCCCGGAGCTCCGGTATCGTGTCATGAGCCGATGCATCTGGCGGGGACTCAGACTCCACTTGGGGGAGTGTGACATTCCTGCTTTGCCAATGTAGGATATTTTAGCATTGTGGTTATAGTTAATTTCCATATAATCAGTATTATGGAACATTACTGTTGAGATTGAAATGCTCATCACTGGGCACCATCTGCGCGATATCGTCCAGGATCCTGCGCGAATTCGGCTTTCATTAATATGCTGCGACCTTTGCGTATCTTGCCCTTACGGCCAAGTTCGGAAAGATTCAGCTCGAAGATGTAAGGAGGCCTAGATGGCAGTTACACCCCCCGTTTGCGATTTTGGCGCACCATGGCACGACTTTACCTTGTCCGGCACTGATGGCCAGGATTACAGCCTTGGCGATATCGCCGGTCCCAAGGGCACGCTGGTCATGTTCATTTGCAATCATTGTCCTTATGTTCAATCGATCATCAACCGCATCGTGCGCGATGCCGGTGAATTGCAGCAGGCCGGTATCGGCGTCGTCGCCATCTCTGCCAATGATGTCGCGGAATATCCGCAGGACGGCCCAGAACAGATGAAGACCGAGGCCGAGAAGCACGGATTTACCTTTCCGTATCTTTATGATGAAACTCAACAGGTCGCGCGGGCCTATGGAGCAGAATGCACACCGGATTTTTTCGGATATAACGCGCATGGCAAGCTGCAATATCGCGGGCGGCTTGACGCCTCGCGCCGCGAGGCCACGGCGCCGGATGCCCGTCGCGAATTGTTCGAGGCCATGATGCAGATAGCCGAAACCGGAAAAGGCCCGAAAGATCAAATACCTTCGATGGGATGCTCGATCAAGTGGAGAACAGTATGAATGTTTGTATGACCCCCTGCCCCATAGCCTTCGACCTTGACGGCACCCTGATTGACAGCGCGCCGGATATTCATGCCTGCGTCAATACCGTGCTGCGCGAATTCCATGTTTCGCCGCTGACGCTGGATCAGGTGCGCAGCTTCATTGGCGGCGGAGTCGAAGTATTGTGGCAGAAGGTCACCCGCGCCACAAATACCGATCCGGCCCGAATGCCCGATATGGTTTCGGCCTTCATGGCCCGTTACCATACGGCAACAGCATTGACCCGGCTATTCCCTAATGTCAAGGAAACATTGGAAATTCTTGCCGGCAGAGGGCACCCTCTGGGGATCTGCACCAACAAGCCGCTACAGCCAACGAAAGCCATTCTGGACCATTTCGGCATTCGCGACCTGTTTGGGGAAATCATCGGCGGCGACTCCCTGCCTGAAAAAAAGCCCGATCCGGCGCCGCTTCGCGCGGTTTTGGCAGGCCTCGGCGCGCATCCTGCAAACCCTCAGGCGATTTATGTCGGCGACAGCGAATTCGATGCGCATTGCGCGGCGGCGGTGCCGGTACCCTTCATGATTTTCAGCCGCGGCTATCGGCAAACACCGATAGCAGAACTTCCTCACGCGGCCGAATTTGACGATTTCACTGCGCTTCCGGCCCTGATCGAATCTGCAAAATCCGTGGCATGATCCGGGCGATTGGCCCGACTGGTGTCAATATCCTCTGTCACCGCGAATTGAGCCGACAGCATGCTTGACATCGGCTTGAAAAAAACGGCAATCCCATGACGTAACCGCGCAACCGAAAGGCTCCGTCATGGATCTGCGTCAGCTTAGCCCTGACCTTGCCGTCTCGCCCCAGATTCTGCCCGAGGATATTCCTCAGCTTGCCGCGGCCGGATTCCGGGTGCTGATCAATAACCGTCCCGATGACGAGATCGAAGCCGATATCGATCATGAGGTCATGGCCGCCGCCGCTAATTCCGCAGGAATGGCCTATTATTACATGCCATTCCATCCCGGGCAGATCACCCCTGCCCTGATCTCGGAATTTGCCGGCGCTACCGCCGGACAGGCCCCGGTCATTGCTTATTGCCGCTCGGGCAACCGCTGCACGGTGCTGTGGGCATTGACACAGGCCGGAAAACGACCGGAAAGCGAGATTCTCGAAACGGCGGCCAAGGCGGGATATGACCTGTCGACCCTTCGCCCGCTTCTGGCCTCGCTGGCGAACCGCAGGAATTAGGCGCGCCTGCCGGCGCCCGAAGATCGACCCCGCAGCATCACTCCGGGGTCATGCCGGGACGTCCAACGCGCGTTTGACATTGGCGGTCCAGCCCAGCAGACGCTGTTCCCCCGCTGCGATGGCCGGGCGCTTCATCACGCTGGGTTTCTCGCCCATCATCGTGACGGGATCGGCGCGACGTTCTTCCTCGGACATGCCGCGCCATGTCAGGCTGGCGCGGTTGATGATCTTCTCGCCCCATTCGGCTGACATGCTGCTGCGTTCAGCCTTGGACAGAGGCTCTTTCTGAACATCGCGGAAATCCACGGTCCAGCCATGTTCTTCAAGCGCTGCCTGCGCCTTCTGACAGGTCGAGCAATGGGCAAGTCCGTAAAGCGTCAAATTCTTCGGCATGAGATCCTCACTTAAACAAGTGGAACAAGTGGGACACCGCAGGCGGACAGGGCCAGCAAAGCGGTAATGACGGCAAGAAGTCTCATGACATTATCCTTTTCGATCCTTGCCGGATTTATCTTGTACCGGGGCAGCGGCGCAACTCACAAATCATTCCGGTCATGAGTCTGATGCAGGCGGCGCTTGATACGCCACATGCCCCACCAGACGGTCAGAACGGCAATCGGGGTCAATGCCGCGATGAGATAAGCCTTGTCGACACCGATGCGGGCTGCAAGCGGATATAGCGCATAGGATAACAACCCCACCGCATAATAGCTGATGGCGACGACCGACAGACCCTCGACCGTATGTTGCAGGCGCAATTGCAGATCGGCGCGGCGATCCATCCGTTCCAGCAAAAGCTGGTTTTGAGCAGACCGTTCGACATCGACACGCGTGCGCAACAATTCACCTGCGCGATTGGACCTTTCGATCATGCTTCGCAGCCGCTCTTCGGCGGATTTCACCGTGCGCATGGCGGGCTTGTAGCGGCGGCGCATGAATTCCGTCAACATCTGCCGCCCATACAGCCGGGTTTCACGCAAGGCATTGATCCGGTCCATGACGATCGCCTCATAGGCGGTGGTCGCGCCGAAACGGAACGAATGCTGCACCGCCTGGGATTCCAGCTCGGCGGATACGGTCAGCAATTCCTGCAAGACGTTTTCGGCGGACCGGTTTTCATCGGACATGCCTTCGACGATGGCCGAAAGGCGCGGCTCCAATTCGTTCAAGCGGCGGCTCAGGAGCCGCGCTCGATCCAGCCCAAGCATGGAGATCGCGCGATAGGTTTCCAGTTCGACCAGCCTGTGCAGGATCCTGCCGATCCGTCCCTCGCCCAGTTCCGGGCGCACGAATATCGCGAAACGCATCCAGCCATTCGAATCGATACGAAAATCACCCGCGATCACCGCCATTTCGTCCAGCACCCACACAGCGGTCAGCCCGTCGCGCGCGAACCAGTCGCCGATCCGGTTCAATGCGTCCTGAGGATCTTCGGGCAGAATGTCGATTTGCACCAGCATCGCCGCGATTCGCTTGCCCGGCGCATTATCCTGCCATTCCTGCGAAAATATTGCCCCGGCACTTGGATCGAATGGCCGGATGGGCAGGCCCGGAGTCATCGCCATGCAGGTGACGAACTCGGTATGGCTTTCCCATTTCAGATCATATCGCCCCAGCTTGCCCTGATAATGGCTGTCCTGGGGATCGGGGCGTTGTCCGCCATGTCGCTCGGTCAGCTCGGTCAGATGGGCGACATCCCGTGACCTGTCGCGATTGGCTGCGTCGCGGGGCTCCTTGAAGGCGACGAAAGCACAGGTCGCCGGCGCCTTTAATCGCGGGGAAGGCCGGGCATGAAGCTCGTTCACCAAAGCATATCGCTGCGGATGATCAGTGTCGGAACTCACGGGCCGCCTCCTAGCCCAGATGTGAAAACATCGTGAAAGGGCGGGGAAAATCCCCCGCCCTCAGGAATGGTCACTCGACCATCGGCAACAGCTTGTTCACCGAGTCTTTGGCATCACCATAGAACATCCTTGTGTTCTCCTTGAAGAACAGCGGGTTCTCGATGCCGGAATAGCCGGTGCCCTGCCCCCGCTTCGACACGAAGACCTGCTTGGCCTTCCAGACCTCCAGTACCGGCATGCCGGCGATGGGGCTGTTCGGGTCTTCCTGCGCGGCCGGATTCACGATGTCATTGGAGCCGATGACGATCACCACGTCGGTCGAGGGGAAATCCTCGTTGATCTCATCCATTTCCAGAACGATATCGTAAGGCACCTTGGCCTCGGCCAGCAGCACGTTCATATGCCCCGGCAGGCGGCCCGCAACCGGATGGATGGCAAAGCGCACCTCTTTCCCCGCCGCCCGCAGCTTGCGGGTCAACTCGCTGACCGCGCCTTGTGCCTGCGCCACCGCCATGCCGTAACCGGGAACGATGATCACGCTGTCGGCCTCGTTCAGGGCGGCGGCCACGCCGTCGGCGTCGATGGCGATCTGTTCGCCCTCGATCTCCGCCGCGGGCCCTTGTTCACCACCGAATCCACCAAGGATCACGCTGACGAAATTACGGTTCATCGCCTTGCACATGATATAGCTGAGGATCGCCCCCGAGGAGCCGACCAGAGCGCCCGTCACGATCAGCAGGTCATTGCTGAGTGTAAAGCCGATGGCGGCGGCGGCCCAACCCGAATAACTGTTCAGCATCGAGACGACGACCGGCATATCGGCCCCACCGATCCCCATGATCAGATGCCAGCCGATGAAGAAGGCCAGCAGCATGATCAGGATCAGCCAGAACATCCCCGGGCCGACGCCGGTCAGGTAAAGCAGCCCGAACAGCAGCGACAGCGCCAGCGCGCCGGCATTCAGCATATGCCCGCCAGGCAGTTTCTTCGGCTTGCCGTCGATCTTGCCCGCAAGCTTTCCGAACGCCACTACCGAGCCGGTGAAGGTTACCGCACCGATGAAGACGCCAAGAAACACTTCGATCTGCAGCATCGTCAGTTCCGCCGGGGTCTTATGCGCCAGAATGGCGGCAAAGCCGGTGAACTTCTCGACGGCATCGCCTGCGGCTTTCGCGGCGGCAACGCGGCCATTCTCGATCTGCGCGTTGAAACCCACGAACACGGCCGCCAGACCGACCAGAGAGTGCATCGCGGCAACCAGTTGCGGCATTTCGGTCATCTGGACGCGCTTGGCGACGACCCAGCCGATCGCGCCGCCGATGGCGATCATTATAACCGACAGAAGCCAGTTGCCTGCCCCGGGGCCGAACAATGTAGCGACGACGGCCAGCCCCATCCCGACGATACCATACCAGATGGCACGTTTCGCGCTTTCCTGACCCGACAGCCCGCCCAGAGACAGGATGAACAGGATCGCGGCAACCACATATGCGGCGGTGGTGAATCCGTACTCCATCATCCCCTCCTTACGATTTCTGGAACATGGCGAGCATGCGCCGGGTGACGAGGAAGCCACCGAAGATATTGATCCCGGCCATCAGCACGGCCAGCGTCGCGAGGATCAAAACCCATGCCGAACCCGATCCGATCTGCATCAATGCGCCCAGGATGATGATCGAGGAAATCGCGTTGGTGATCGCCATCAGCGGCGTGTGCAGCGAATGCGCGACATTCCAGATCACTTTGAAGCCCACGAAACAGGCCAGAACAAAGACGATGAAATGCGCCATGAAACTGGCCGGCGCCAGAAACCCGATCAGCAGCAGCAGAATGCCGCCCCCGGCCAGCAAGCCAACCTGCGATCTGGTTTCCGCCTTGAATGCGGCAATTTCCTGCGCCCGTTTTTCCTCGGGTGTCAGCTGCTTCGGCTTTTCCTTGGGCTTCTGCGCCGCAATCGCCGCGATCTTGGGGGGGGGCGGCGGGAAGGTGATGTCGTGATCATGCGTCACGGTCGCGCCGCGGATCACGTCATCCTCCATGTCATGTACGACCACACCATCCTTGCTTGGTGTAAGATCGGTCATGAAATGCCTGATATTATTACCATAAAGTTCGGATGCCTGCGCACCCATGCGGCTGGCGAAATCCGTATATCCAACGATGATCACACCGTTTTCCGTCACGATCCGCTCGTCAGGGATAGTCAGTTCGCAATTGCCGCCCTTTTCGGCGGCAAGGTCGACGATGACAGAGCCGGGCTTCATCGCCTCGACCATGTCCTTCGTCCACAGAACCGGCGCGTCGCGGCCCGGAATCAGCGCCGTGGTGATGACGACATCCATCTGAGGCGCAAGCTCGCGGAATTTCTCCAGCTGTTTCTCGCGGAATTCGGGGCTTGACGGTGCGGCATAGCCACCCGTCGCGGAACCGTCCTGTGCCTGTTCCTCGAAATCCAGATATACGAATTCCGCGCCCATGGATTCGATCTGTTCGGCCACTTCAGGGCGCACGTCGAATGCGTGAACCTGCGCACCCAGACTGGTGGCGGTACCGATTGCGGCAAGACCTGCGACCCCTGCCCCGACAACCAGAATTTTCGCAGGAGGCACTTTGCCTGCTGCTGTCACCTGTCCGGTAAAGAAGCGTCCGAAATTATTCGCCGCCTCGATCACCGAGCGGTAGCCGGCAATATTCGCCATCGAGGACAATGCGTCCATCTTCTGCGCGCGGCTGATGCGCGGCACCATGTCCATGGCAATGGCGGTAATGCCCTGCTCTTTGGCTTTCTCCAGCAATTCCGGACTTTGCGCCGGATAGAAGAACGAGATCAGCGTCTGTCCCTCGCGCATCTGCCCGATCTCGCCATCGGAAGGCTGGCGCACCTTGGCTACGATATCGACCGCTCCGATCACCTCTGCCGCTGTTCGCGCGACGGTGACCCCGGCTTTCTCATAATCCTCATTCGAGAAACCGGCACGAGCGCCCGCACCGGATTCGACAAAAACCTCATGTCCAAGCTTTTGGAGATGTGCAGCCGAAGCCGGTGTCACCGCCACCCGCGCTTCACCCTCATAGTTCTCCTTCAAAGCGCCAATCTTCATGGCGTTTAGGCCCCCCATTCTATGCGTTCGAGTTTGCGCATGCATAGCATTGCGCAATAATCTTTCACAAGGGTCCGAAAGGACCATATGACGATATGAAACGACACGCGGCGTAGCGCAATGTTATTGCCTGCGGTGTCATTGCAACCCTCACGACCTCTCTTCGCGCATGAAAAAGGCCGCCCGATGACGGGCGGCCTGATGGTTGGCTGCTTTGATCCAAAGATCAGTTGCTTGGAGTCGTTGTCGACTCGGTCGCGGGTTCGTCACTGCCCGGCATGGCATCCTGCAATGCATCGGTAGCATCTTCAGCGGCACCTTCGACGGCGTCAGCGGCATCCGAAGCGGCATCAGCCGCAGCGTCGCCCGCATCCTGCAATGCATCACCGGCCGAATCGGTCGTGGCTGCCGCGCCTTCCTCGGTAGAGGTGGCAGCATCTTCGCCGGCTTCTGTCGCATCGCTTGCGGCGTCTTCTGTCGCGTCAGCAGCATCGCTGGCAGCGTCTTCCGTTGCCCCGGCAGCATCGTCTGCTGCATCAGTGGCGTCACTCGCGGCGTCTTCTGCTGCTGCACCTGCGTCGCTTGCAGCATCTTCGGTTGCTTCGGCAGCATCTTCAGTCGCTGCGGCAGCGTCATCGGCTGCGGCTTCGGCTTCCGACGCAGCATTGTCAGCTTCGCCCTCGGCTTCGGTGGATTCGCTATCTGCGCCCCCGGCTGCGGGCTCTTCCGTCGTGCTGACGGTTGCGCTGTCGCCTTCGGTTGTGACTTCATCACTTCCAGTGAATTTCTGAAGGACAAACCAGGCAACGGCCAGTGCAACAAGCACGCCGATGATCAGTGGAAGCGGCGAAGATTTGCGCTCGACCGGTTCGACATAAGTTTCTTTCGGTGCCGCCGGATCGCCTTCGACGTTCTTACGGTTAGGATCGTTCGGATCATAGGTCATTGCTGCCCTCCTTAAATAATTCTTTAACACCCTGTCTGTGTGCCAACCTGTCCGTCAGCGCTGTCCAACTGTCAAACGACAACCAGCGATGCCCGGCTTGCGGCCTGGTTCACAGACGATTAACACTTTGACAGGTGCACAGTTCCCTGAACAATGGCACTTTTTTGAGGCGGAGTAATGAATATGACTCGAACAGACTCGCCGGATAGGCAATTTCTTGCCGATTATCGCCCCTATCCCTTCATCCTCGAACAGACCCGGCTCGAGTTCACTCTTGCGCCCGATGCGACTCGCGTCAGGGCGGATTTGACATTCAGACCACGCAACGGGTCAGAGGATCTCCTGCTGGATGGCGGCAAGAATCTGCACCTGATCTCGCTGACCATCGACGGCCGCGAACCTGCCGCCGATCAGGTCACACGCGACGATGAGCGCCTTGTCATAGCGGCCGCGGCCCTGCCCGACGGACAGTTCACCCTCGCCACCGAGGTCGAGATCAACCCCTCTGCCAATACGGCCTTCGAGGGCCTGTATATCTCGAACGGAATGTTCTGCACCCAATGCGAGGCGGAAGGATTCCGGCATATCACCTTTTATCCCGACCGTCCGGATGTGATGGCGCCTTTCCAGGTCACGATCCATTCCGATCAGCCTGTTCTGCTGTCGAATGGCAACCCGGTCCGACAGGAGGAGGGACTGGCCGAGTGGCACGACCCCTGGCCCAAACCTGCTTATCTTTTTGCGCTTGTCGCCGGCGATCTGGTGGCGATCGAGGATCGGTTCACAACCGCGTCAGGCCGTGATGTCGCCCTGAATGTCTGGGTTCGTCCCGGAGATGAGGATCGTGCCGGATTCGCCATGGAATCGCTGATCAAGTCGATGAAATGGGATGAGGATGTCTATCGGCGTGAATATGACCTTGATGTTTTCAACATCGTTGCCGTGGATGATTTCAACATGGGCGCGATGGAAAACAAGGGGCTGAATATCTTCAACTCCAAGCTGGTGCTCGCCTCTCCCGAAACCGCGACGGATGCGGATTACGAACGGATCGAAAGCGTCATCGCCCATGAATATTTCCACAACTGGACCGGCAATCGCATCACCTGCCGCGACTGGTTCCAGCTTTGCCTCAAGGAGGGGCTGACGGTCTTCCGCGACCAGCAGTTCACCAGCGATATGCGCAGCGCATCCGTCAAGAGAATCGGCGATGTGCAGGCCCTTCGCGCGCGCCAGTTCCGCGAGGATCAGGGGCCGCTTGCCCATCCCGTCCGGCCCGAGGAATACGAGGAAATCAACAATTTCTATACCGCGACCGTCTATGAAAAGGGCGCAGAGGTGATCGGGATGCTGAAACGGCTGGTCGGCGATGACGGCTATGCCCGCGCACTCGATCTTTATTTCAAGCGTCATGACGGCGAGGCGGCGACGATCGAAGATTGGCTGAAGGTCTTCGAAGACGCGACAGGGCGAGATCTGACGCAATTCAAGCGCTGGTATACGGATGCGGGCACGCCGCGCCTCACCATGCGCGAAACCTGGGAGAACGGCCGCCTTACCCTGCATTTCACTCAGCATACTCCGCCGACACCGGGGCAGAATGACAAACCCCCGCGCGTCATTCCAATCGCCGTCGGCCTGATCGGCCCGAATGGCGACGAGATCGAGCCGACCCGGATGCTCGAAATGTCAGAGGCAAAGCAGGAATTCAGCTTCGACGGCCTCGGCGCGCGCCCGGTTGTATCGGCCCTGCGCGGCTTTTCGGCCCCGGTGATTCTCGAACGGAACATCGATGACGCGACCCGGGCCTTCCTGCTGGCCCATGATACCGATCCCTTTGCGCGATGGGAGGCCGGGCGCGAACTGGCGCTTCATGCCCTGACCGCATTGTCCCAGGGACAAGAGGGCGGCGCGGATTATATCGGCGCCATTGGCCAGCTTGCGACGGATGAGGATGCGGATCCCGCCTTCCGCGCCCTGTGCCTGAACCTGCCCGGCGAAGAAGAGATTGCCACCCGCCTTTACGCCGCGGGGGCTATCCCGGATCCCGATGCCATTCACGACGCTCGCAACCGGCTGGCGCGCCGCATGGCCGAGACTCATGCGAATCTCCTGTCTGCGATCTACGATCAGATGGTGGTGCCGGGACCCTATTCGCCCGATGCCGACTCCGCCGCCCGGCGGGCGCTACGCATTTCCGCGCTTGGGCTGCTGACCCGAATCGACGGCGGAGAGCGCGCCGAGGTTCTGTTCGGTATCACCAGCAATATGACCGAAAGAATGGCGGCACTGATCTGCCTCGTCCGGCGAGGTCGCGGCGGTGTGGCGCTTTCCGCATTGCATGACCAGTTCAAGGATAACCGGCTGGTGATGGATAAATGGTTTACCGTACAGCCGATGGCGGCTCCTCCTGCCGATGCCATTGCGATTGCCCGGCAGCTCTCCGAGCGTCGCGATTTCGACTGGAAGAACCCCAATCGCTTCCGTGCGCTTCTGGGCGGGCTGGCCGCGAACCATGCGGGCTTTCACGCTGCCGACGGCAAGGGTTACGATTTCCTTGCCGAATGGCTGATGAAAATGGACCCGATCAACCCGCAAATCGCGGCGCGGATGTCCACGGCTTTCGAAACATGGCCGCGCTATGACGAAAATCGCCGCAAAAGGGCGCTAGCGGCGCTGGAACGGATGGCCGCGATGAAAGGGATCAGCAGGAACCTCCGCGAGATGGTCACGCGGATGATTGCCGCCGGTAAATAACTTGGCTTGTGGATATCGATCCCTCGGGGCAAAATAACTGAGATGAGTGAACAAAATCTTCATGCGAGGGTCGAAATGCAGGCCCGCCTTGATCCGCTGATCGCCGAGCGGGCACCGTGGCTTTTTTCCCGGAAGCTGCATCACCGGATCGCCAGACAGGCCATGATGCGCCTGTTGCAATACCCCCGTACCATCGAGCTGGGCGCGGAATTCCGCGACCTGCCAACCCCCGAGATCATGCGCAGAATGACCCAGTTGATTGCGCGCGATGTTCAGGTCGAAGGGATGGAGAACCTGCCCGCGACGGGGCCTGCCCTGATCGTGTCCAACCACCCGACGGGGATCGCCGATGGCATCGTCATGCATGCGTTGATAACCCCGCTGCGCGATGATCTTTTCATTTACGCCAATCATGACATGATCCGGGTGCTGCCCCAGACCGAGGATCTGATTGCGCCGGTCGAATGGCGGGTGGACAAACGCAGCCATGCCAAGACCAAGGCGACAATGGATTACACCCGCCGCGCTCTGGAGGCCGGCCGAATAGGGCTGATCTTCCCTTCGGGCCGGCTGGCGAAGCGGCGCGGGATAACACTTCACGAACGTCCCTGGATGGCCAGCGCCGCCATGATTGCCCGCAAATTCGACGTTCCCGTTATTCCGATGAATATCCGTGCGCGCAATTCATTGCTGTTCTATCTGCTGGATGCGATCCATCCGACCCTGCGCGACGTGACCTTGTTCAACGAGGTGCTGAACAAGGTCGGCCAGCCTTATCGGGTCACGATCGGCAAACCGCTTGATCCCGCCGCCCTGCCCCGAGCCAGCGACGAAGCGATCGCCGTCATGCGTGACGCGGTTCTGTCCCTGCCCGCCCCGGGACCGGATGCAGCCCGTCTGATGCATGAAAGGGGGCGTGGCAGGCTGGTGCGGCCACGGCAGAAAGTGGCCTGAGAAAATCAGTCAGGCCGGCGGGTCATTCGTCCAGATGGCCCAGAGACCGCTCTGGTTCGATGACATCCCGGATACGTTGCTTGAAGGTCCGGATATCGGGAAAACCGCCATCCCTTTTCCGTTCCCACAGCAATTCTCCGTCCAGCATGATGTGAAACACCCCGCCGCTATCGTCGGGAACCAAAGTCACCTGCAATGCCGTGCCGAAGGTCGAAAGACATTCCTGAGCATACCATCCGGCCCTCAGCAGCCAATTGCAGCCGGTGCAATATGTAATGGTCAGATGTCTCATTGCCGCCCTCGGGAATGGTGAATGCACAGGATCTTGCCGTGTTGGTTTGTAACGGATGCCAAGAGATTAAATATCAGGGCTTCTGATGGGCTGTCAAAGTGCCATGTCGTCACGATGAATCAATGCCGCGCGGCCCGGATAACCCAATATCGCCTCGATCTCGGCTGAATGATGTCCCTTGATCCGGCGCGTTTCATCGGCGGTATAGCGCGTCAATCCGGTCGCGAGCGTTTCACCGGAGGGGCCGAAGATCGTCACCGGATCACCGCGCCCGAATGCACCCGAAACAGACCGGACGCCCGCGGGCAGCAGCGACTTGCCTCCCCGCAATGCGTTCACCGCCCCCTGATCGATCGTCACCGCGCCTTTCGGCTTCATCGCCGCGATCCAGCGTTTTCGGGCTGTTTGGGGGTCATCATCCGGCAGAAACCAGCTTGCCCGCGCCCCGCCCGCCACTGCGGACAGGGGACGCAAGACCGAGCCTTCGGCGATCACCATTGCACAACCCCCGGCGATAGCGGTGCGGGCTGCCAGCAATTTCGTTTTCATGCCGCCCTTGGACAAGCCCGAGACCGGGTCGCCGCCCATCGCCTCGATCTCGGGGGTCAGGTGCTCGATGACAGGCAGGTGACGGGCATCGGGATCGGTCTTGGGGTTGGCTGTATAAAGCCCATCCACATCCGACAGAAGCAACAACTGATCGGCGCCGCAGGTTACCGCGATCTGCGCGGCAAGCCGGTCATTATCGCCATAACGGATCTCATCCGTGGCGATGGTGTCGTTTTCATTGACGATCGGAACGACGCCCAGAGACAGAAGCGTCTGCATCGTCGCCCGGCTGTTCAGATAGCGCCGGCGTTCGGCGCTGTCTTCGAGCGTCAGAAGGATCTGCGCCGTCGTGACGCCATGCGGCGCCAATGCTTCTTCATAGGCGCGGGCAAGACGGATCTGCCCCACCGCCGCCGCCGCCTGCGCCTGTTCAAGCGACAATGCGCCAGCGGGCAGACCAAGCACGCGGCGGCCAAGCGCAATTGAGCCGGACGAAACAAGAACGACGTCGCAACCGCGCTGCCGCCATATGGCCACATCGTCGCAAAGACCGCGCAACCACTCGCCGGCCAATCCGTTGGGACCGACAAGCAGGGCCGAACCGATCTTGACAACCAGACGGCGGGCATCTGCCAATGCAGGGGCCTCACCGCCCATTTTCCGGGTATTCTCGCGCATCCGACTTCTTCTTTGTTCAAATACCTCAGGACACTAAGGCCGCCACGGTCCTTCATCCGCGTCGTCAGCCGGCGCATGTGTCGGTCCGATCTCGGCCCATAGCGCCCGCAGCACCTCGGTCACGCCTTGCCTGGCCACGCCTGACATCAGATAAACCACCTCCCCGGTCTCGGTTTCAAGCTCGGTCCGGCGCGTGGCAATCGTTTCCTCGTCCAGTGCATCGATCTTGTTCAAGGCGGTAATCCGCGGCTTTGCCATCAGGACCGGAGAATAAGAGCCCAGCTCGGTCAGCACGGTACGGGCATCCCCGGCGACATCTTCAGAGGTGCCATCGACCAGATGCAGCAGAATCGCGCAGCGCTCGATATGGCCAAGGAAGCGGTCGCCGATCCCCCTGCCCTCGCTTGCGCCTTCGATCAGGCCGGGAATATCGGCCATCACGAATTCTCGGTTATCCACCCCGACGACGCCCAGATTGGGATGCAGGGTCGTAAACGGATAATCGGCAATCTTGGGCCTGGCATTCGAGACCGCTGCAAGGAATGTCGATTTTCCCGCATTTGGCAACCCGACAAGCCCCGCATCCGCGATCAGCTTGAGCCGCAGCCAGATGGTGCGTTCGACACCCGGCTGCCCGGGATTGGCATTTCGCGGCGCACGATTGGTCGAGGATTTGAAATGCAGATTTCCCCAGCCGCCATTACCGCCACGCGCCAGAAGCACGCGTTGCCCCGGCTCGGTGAGATCGGCGATGACCGTTTCCTCATCCTCGTCAAGGATCTCGGTTCCGACCGGCACCTTCAGCACAGCGTCGGTTCCGCCCTTGCCGGTCATCTGGCTACCCATGCCGTGCTGGCCCGATTTGGCGAAGAAATGCTGCTGATAGCGGAAATCGATCAGCGTGTTCAGCCCCGGGACCGCTTCGGCCCAGACATCGCCGCCCTTACCGCCATCGCCGCCATCGGGACCGCCGAACTCGACATATTTCTCGCGCCGGAACGACACGCAGCCCGCACCGCCGCCACCCGAGCGGATATAGACTTTGGCGAGATCGAGGAATTTCATCGGCGCTGCTCCTTTTCAACTCCGCGATACGCGGATGGGCGGTCTCACGCAAGGGATAGCAAATCCGGCCGGGCTTCTTATCTTTAGGGAACAGGAGACCCGAATGATTCATTTCGACAACAGCTACGCGCGGCTGCCTCAAGGCTTCTTCGCACGGATCAACCCCACACCGGTGCCGGAACCGGCACTTATGGCGCTTAATGAAAAGCTGGCAGAGCGATTGGGGCTTGATGCCACATGGCTGCGCAGTCCGGATGGAATTGCAATGCTGGCCGGGAACTCCCTGCCGGAAGGGGCGGAACCTATCGCCCAGGCCTATGCCGGGCATCAGTTCGGAGGCTTCGTGCCGCAGCTTGGTGACGGCCGTGCCGTATTGCTGGGCGAGGTGGTGGCCCCGGACGGCGCGCGGTTCGATCTTCAATTGAAGGGCAGCGGCAAGACCCCGTTCTCGCGAATGGGCGATGGCCGGGCGTGGCTGGGGCCGGTGCTGCGCGAATATATCGTCAGCGAGTTCATGGCGGCCATGGATATACCGACCACTCGCGCCCTTGCCGCGGTGACGACCGGCGAGACGGTCTGGCGTGAGGATGGTTTGCCGGGCGCGGTTCTGACACGGGTAGCGTCCAGTCATATCCGCGTGGGCACGTTCCAGTATTTCGCTGTGCGCGGGAACGAAAGCGCCCTGAGCGCCTTGACCGATCACGTTATCAAACGGCATTACCCGCAGGTCTCGGGACCGCTGGAATTGTTGGATCAGGTGGTCGGGCGGCAGGCGGAAACGATCGCAAAATGGATGGCGCTGGGGTTCATTCATGGCGTGATGAACACTGACAACATGGCGATTTCAGGCGAAACGATTGATTACGGCCCGTGCGCTTTTATGGATATCTATCATCCTAACACGGTGTTTTCATCGATAGATCAGATGGGGCGTTATGCATGGGCGAACCAGCCGCAGATCGCGGTCTGGAATCTTGCGCAGCTCGCCACCTGCCTGATTCCCCTGATGGGAGATCGCGACAAGGCCATCGAAGCCGCGACGCAGTCCGTTCACCGCTTCGCACCATTGTATCAAGACGCGTGGTTACGTGAATTCGGCGCAAAACTGGGTCTTGCCGACCCGGAAGAAAAGGACCGCGAACTGGCGGAGCGGCTGTTGACCATCATGGCCAGGCAGAAGGCGGATTTCACAAGGGTCTTTCATGGCCTTTCCGATAATTCCGCACGTGATGAATTCACCGAGCCGGCGGCATTTGACGAATGGGTCAGCGGCTGGCGTTCGTGCCGCCCGGATCCGGATCTCATGGCTCGGGCCAATCCGGCACGAATCCCGCGAAATCATCGGATCGAACAGGCAATTGCCGCAGCCGTGGCAAGTGATCGGGCACCGTTCGAAACGCTGTGCGATGCGGTCACCCATCCCCGCGAAACCCGTTCCGAATGGGACGCGTTTGCCCTGCCCCCAAAACCGGACGAGGCCGTCAGGCAAACCTTTTGCGGAACCTGATGCAGCGGCGATTGGCGCGATACGGGCGGAAGAATTGGTCGTGTATCGCCATGCAAGGTTCTCTTTAATCCTTTTGCGAGATAAATCAGTATTAAGTACAGAGAAGGCCGACACGTGTTAAGACTGGCCAGTTACAATCTTCACAAATGCCGCGGCCTGACCGGACCGCATGCGCCCGAGCGCAATCTTGCGGTCATCCGCGACCTCGCCCCGGATATCATCGCCTTGCAAGAAGCCGATTTCCGCCTTGGCACCCGGCCCGAGGCCCTGCCCCGCGCGATGATCGAACGGGAAACCGGATTGATTCCGGCAGATTTCAACGGGACGGGCGGAAATTCGCTGGGCTGGCATGGTCAAACCATCCTGATGCGACCGGAACTTGCCCGGGCTGCCACGCTGCGCCGCCTTCCTTTGCCGGGGCTTGAACCGCGCGGCGCGATTGCGCTGCGTCTGCCCGGATTTACCGTGGTGGGGCTGCATCTGGGCCTTGCCCGATCGTCCCGCAGGGCGCAGCTTGCGAGGATCTCGGAAAAGCTGAGACGGCTCCCGTCGGAACATGCCGTCATGATGGGCGATTTCAACGAATGGCGCGATGACCGGGGATTCGAGCCGATCGAGGATTTCCGGATTCTCGCTCCGGGTCCGTCATACCCTGCCCCCCTGCCACGCCTTAAACTCGACCGGTTTGCCGTTACCCCGGGAATTGAGGTCAAGGATAGCGGGGTCTTCTCGGAAAAATATGCGCCCGAAGCCTCGGACCACCTGCCGATCTGGATCGACATCCAGCTGCCATGACAATTGTTGCTTTCAGCCGGGCGCTCTGGCGGTTATGTAGACGTCAACGCTGATCAACGGAGACTCCTCATGACCGCCATCTTCGATATTTTCGCCCGTGAAATTCTCGATAGCCGCGGCAATCCGACCGTCGAGGTCGATGTGACGCTTGAAGACGGCTCGCTGGGTCGCGCCGCCGTGCCTTCCGGCGCTTCGACCGGCGCGCATGAAGCGGTCGAGCGGCGCGATGGTGACAGGTCGCGCTATCTGGGCAAGGGCATGCTGGAGGCCGTCGCCGCTGTGAATGGCGAAATTGCCGAGATGCTGGTGGGCGAGGATGCGACCGAGCAGCGGGCCATCGATGCATTGATGATCGAGACCGACGGCACGGCGAACAAGGGCCGTCTTGGCGCGAACGCCATTCTTGGCGTCTCGCTGGCGGTGGCAAAAGCCGCTGCAGAAAGCTGCGCACAGCCGCTTTACCGTTATGTCGGTGGAACAGCCGCGCATATTCTGCCCGTGCCGATGATGAATATCATCAATGGCGGCGAACATGCCGACAATCCGATCGATATTCAGGAATTCATGATCATGCCGATCAGTGCGCGGAATATCCGCGAGGCCGTGCGCATGGGTTCGGAAGTCTTCCACACGCTGAAAAAGGAACTTTCGGCGGCAGGCCAGTCGACCGGAATCGGCGACGAGGGCGGGTTCGCTCCGAACCTGTCAAGCTCTCGCGATGCGCTGGACTTCATTTTGAAATCCATCGAAAAGGCAGGTTACAGACCCGGCGACGATATCATGCTGGCGCTTGATTGCGCCTCGACTGAATATTTCACCGGCGGAAAATACGAAATGAAGGGCGAAGGCAAATCGCTGTCGCCGGAAGAGAATGTCGACTATCTGGCCGCGCTTTGCGCCGATTATCCGATCCTGTCCATCGAAGACGGCTGCGCCGAGGATGACTGGGAAGGCTGGAAGTTGCTGACCGACAGGCTGGGCGCAACTGTGCAGCTTGTGGGCGACGATCTATTCGTCACCAACCCAGTCCGCCTTGCAGAGGGCATTCAGAAGGGCTGCGGCAACAGCCTGCTGGTCAAGGTCAATCAGATCGGTACCTTGTCAGAAACGCTGGACGCCGTGCGCATGGCAGACCGTGCCCGCTATACCAGCGTCATGAGCCACCGCTCGGGCGAGACCGAGGATGCCACGATTGCCGATCTCGCGGTTGCCACGAATTGCGGTCAGATCAAGACCGGATCGCTGTCCCGCTCGGACCGGCTGGCCAAATACAACCAGCTGATCCGTATCGAAGAGATGCTTGGCGCGGCGGCGGTTTACGCGGGCAAATCGGTCCTGCGCTAAGCTTCGCTCGGGTCAGAATCAACCGGGAGGGTGCTCTACCCTCCTGCCACGGCCTCCTTGGCCGGCATATCGGCCAAATATCCGGGCACAGGAAACCGGTGTATAAACACCGCGCAAAACCATGTGTTTTTCGCGCGACCATGCCGCAATCCCCCTCGACAGCCGTCACCCACTGGTTAAACTGCGCACAGTAAGAAAGCGGCGAAACCGGGGCAGACACCCGACCGCCCAACTCGGAGGAGAGTTTATGAAAAAAACCAGCAATCTGGACCGCCGCTCTTTCCTGGCGCGCGCATCCGTAGGTGGTGCGGCGGCGGCAGCCGGAACGGCACTGGCCGCTCCCGCCATCGCGCAGGAATCACCGTCGATCAACTGGCGCATGGCGTCGTCCTTCCCGAAATCGCTGGACACCATCTATGGTGGCGGCGATGAATTGTCGAAACGGCTGAACGAGGCGACGGACGGCAAGTTCAAGATTCAGGTTTTTGCCGCGGGCGAGATCGTCCCCGGGCTCGACTCGATTAACGCGGCGACCGACGGCACCGTCGAATCGGCGCATTCGGTGGGCTATTACAACTGGGGCAAGGATCCGGCCTTCGCTTGCGGTGCCGATCTGCCCTTTACCTTCAGTGCCCGTGCCAAGGCAGCCTATAATTATCATGGCGGCGGAATCGAGAATTACAACGAATTCCTTGAACAATACAGCCTCGTCTCTTTCCCCGGCGGCAATACCGGTGTGCAGATGGGTGGATGGTATCGCAAGGAAATCAAGACGCTGGAAGATATGAAAGGCCTGAAGATGCGGATTGCGGGCCTGGCCGGCCGCGTCGTGGAAAAGCTGGGCGTGGTGCCCCAGCAGGTTGCCGGCGGTGATGTGTATCCCGCACTTGAAAAGGGTACGATCGACGCTGCCGAATGGGTCGGCCCCTATGATGACGGCAAGCTGGGCTTCCAGAAGGTCGCGCCCTATTATTATTATCCCGGTTTCTGGGAAGGCGGACCGACCGTCAGTTTCTTCTTCAACAAGGCGAAATTCGAGGAACTGCCCGAGAATTATAAATCGCTCTTGCGGACTTGCTGTCAGGCCGTCGATCAGAACATGCTGGCGGAATACGACATCAAGAACCCGACCGCGCTCAGGGAACTGGTCGGTTCCGGCGCCCAGCTCCGGCCCTTCTCGGAAGAGATCATGGCCGCCGCATTCGAAGCCTCCAACGAGGTCTATGCCGAACTTTCCGAAGAGAATGAATGGTTCAAGAAGCAATATGAGGCGATGCTGCCATTCCGCGACGAATGGTATCTCTATGCGCAGACAGCCGAATATAATTTCGACACCTTCATGATGGTACAGCAGCGCAACGGCAAGCTGAAGCCGGGCGGCGAGCAGTAATACCGCGATAACCATAGACAAAAGGGCCGCCGCGATGGCCCTTTTTCTTGGTCACGCCAACAGATAGCGCAATATCGAAGGATTACAGCCCTACTAAAGCGCGGGCGAATTCTTCCGGTTCGAATGCATCCAGATCCTCGATTTGTTCGCCGACACCAATCGCGTGGATCGGCAGCCCGAAACGATCCGCAAGCGCGACCAGAACCCCGCCCCGCGCGGTTCCATCCAGCTTGGTCATCACCAGACCCGAAACATCGGCAAGCTTCCGGAAGGTCTCGACCTGATTGATGGCGTTCTGCCCCGTCGTCGCATCCAGCACCAGCAGGGTATTATGCGGCGCATCCGGATCTTTCTTGCGGATCACCCGAACGATCTTGGCCAGTTCCTCCATCAGATCCTGACGGTTCTGCAATCGCCCCGCCGTGTCGATCATCAGCAAATCCGCGCCGTCGGCTTCGGCCTTCGTCATCGCGTCAAATGCAAGACTGGCCGGATCCGAGCCCTGTGCCGCGACCATGACGGGCACCCCCGCACGTTCTCCCCAGATCTGCAATTGTTCAACCGCCGCCGCGCGGAATGTGTCTCCGGCGGCAATCACCACGGATTTTCCCGCTGCCTTGAACTGGCTGGCAAGCTTGCCGATGGTCGTGGTTTTTCCCGCGCCGTTCACACCGACCACCAGCACCACCTGCGGTTTCTTCGAATATAGCGGCAGCGGACGGGCGACCGGCGTCATGATCCGGGTGATTTCGGCGGCCAGCAATTCCTTAAGTTCGGTCGAAGACATGCGGCGCCCCATCCGACCCTCGGCGATATTGGCGCTGATCCGCATGGCGGTTTCAACGCCAAGATCGGTCTGAACCAGCATATCCTCGAGCTCTTCCAGCATCTCGTCGTCAAGCGCCCGGCGGGGCTCCGCCGCCTGCGCTTCCGGCCGGTTAAAGAGCCGCCCCACCAATCCTGTCGGCGGCGTTGCCGGAGCGGGTTCCACCTGCCGGTCTTCTTCGTGCTCCGGGTCCCCGGGCGCACCCTCCCCGACGATATCATCCAGGCCCTCGCCGATTTTCGAGGAAGAGCGGGTCAGCCGCTCGCGCAGTTTCGAGAAAAACGACATATCCGCATCCTTTCCGTCCGCCCGACCCTAGTCCTTTGCATCGCCCTCGAAAAGGCCGTGCCGACGGGAAGACACTCCTCGACCGCTTCTTCTTCACGAAAATATCCTTGGGGGAAATTCCGTATGGGATTGGGGGCGGCCCCCCTTCAGCCGCGCATCTCACGGAACAGCCCGGCCAGATGTTCGGTCGAAGCATCATGCCCCGGCGCGGGCTCGCCTTTCAGCAAAGGCTCTACCCGCAACGCCAGTTCCTTGCCCAGCTCGACGCCCCATTGATCAAAACTGTTGATTCCCAGAATAACGCCCTCGACAAAAACCCGATGCTCATACAGCACCACGATCTGGCCAAGCGTATAAGGCGTCAATTGCCCGATCAGCAGCGTGGTCGACGGGCGATTTCCGGGAAAGACGCGATGCCGGGCCTGACGCTCCAGTTCTGGACCCTCCAGCCCTTTGGCGGCCATCAGGGCGCGCGCCTCATCCAGGTTGCGACCGCGCATGAGTGCCTCGGATTGCGCAAGACAATTTGCCGCAAGCAGGATATGGTGATGGGCCAGTTCATCCTCATGTCCGCGCGCGGCAAGAATGAACTCGCAGGGCACCGTCGACGTCCCCTGGTGGATCAGTTGATAGAACGCATGCTGACCATTGGTTCCCGGTTCGCCCCAGACCACGGGGCCGGATGGCATGGTCAGATCGTTGCCGTCCATGGCCACGCCTTTGCCATTCGATTCCATCTCGAGCTGTTGCAGATAGGCAGGCAGCCGCAGCAGGCGGTTGTCATAGGGCAGCACGGCCCGGGTCGGATAGCCGCAGATCTGATGATGCCAGATCCCGACAAGTGCCAGCAGAACCGGCAGGTTCTGCGCAAGCGGAGCAGATCGGAAATGCGCATCCATTGCCGCGCCACCGGCCAGAAATTCATCGAACCTCTCTGGTCCGATGGCCAGCATCAATGACAGGCCGATCGGACCCCAGACGGAATAGCGCCCGCCGACCCAATCCTCGAAACCGAAAACGCGGGTTTCATCGATCCCGAATTCCGCCGTCTTGTCCACGGCCGAGGAGAGCGCGACGAATTGCGCCGCCGGATCGGCGACGGTACGCGCCATCCAATCCCGCGCAGTACGGGCATTGGTCATCGTTTCGATCGTGGTGAACGTCTTCGAGGCGACGATCACCAGTGTCGTTTCCGGATCCAGCCCTTTCAGCGTATCGTGGATATCTGCGCCGTCCACATTGCTGACGAAATGCGTCCACGGCCCGTCATGATAAGGCGCAAGCGCAAGGGTCGCCATATAGGGCCCGAGATCCGACCCCCCTATGCCGATATTCACGATATCCGTGATCCTGCCGCCCTGTCCCTTGAAAGAGCCCGAGCGGACATCACGGGCAAAAGCCTGCATCCGGGCATGGGTATCGCGCAGAGCGGGCATCACATCCTGACCGTCTACCTGCACGCTGCCATCAAGATTGCGCAAGGCGCTGTGCAGGACGGCCCTGCCCTCAGTCTCGTTGATCTTCCGGCCCGTGAACATCGCCTCGCGCCGCGCCTCGATTCCGGCGCTTGCGGTCAGTTCCAGCAGCAGATCGCGCGCCTGCGCATCGATCATGGTCTTGGACCAGTCGAAAACCAGCCCATCCGCTTTGGTACAAAAATTCGTCGCGCGATCAGGATCGGCAGTGAACAGGTCGGGAATACGCGTCGTTCCCTGATTCCTGCGATGGGATTTCAGCCGGTTCCAGATGTCCTGCATGTCTACCTCTTATTCCGCCCAATGCACCGTGGCCTGATCCAGAAAGGCCCTGATCGGTGCCTCGGCGGGATCGAGTTTCTGCGCACGCTCAAGAGCCTCTCGTTTTTCCGGCCCCATGATCAACACATGAATATGAAATGCGTTCGACAGGACCGGCCGGGTCAGGGTGATACGCGGCTCTTCCGCGCCTTCCGAGCGGATCGGCAGCAATGACGGCGCGTCATTCGCCAATGCCTCGGTCAGCCGGTCCGCTCCGGGAAACATGCTGGCCGTATGCATATCGTTCCCCATGCCCAGCAGCGCCACGGTGATCGGCAGATGCGGAGCAAGAGTTTCACCAAGCGCCCCGATAGCGTCATCGGGTTGCGGATCGCCGGTATAGAGATCGATGTAATTCGCCGCCGCCGCCTTGTCCTTCAGCAGATACCGCCGCAGCAGGCGCCCGTTCGAGCGTTTATGCTCGCCATCCACCCAACGCTCATCGCCCAGAAAAACCGTCACCCGATCCCAGTCCAGATCGGTGCCGCTAAGCGTCTCGAAAACCTGAATGGGCGAGGTGCCGCCCGGCACGCAAAGCGTGGCTGTTTCGCTATTGCGCAGATGCTGCCCAAGCTGGGAGGCCAGCCGATCGGCCAATGACAACGCAAGCATCTCGCGGTCGGGATATTCCTTGAAATCCATGCTCATGCGCGAATCTCCCTCCATCTTCGGTTATCGCGATGCAGAAGGCGCAGGGATTCCTCGGGTCCGCTTGAACCCGCATCATAGGGTTCGGGGCGCGCTTTGCTGTCGTCCCATGCCTCTATGATCGGGTCGGTCCATGCCCATGCGGCCTCGACCTCGTCGCCGCGCATGAACAGGGTTTGGTCGCCACGGATCACATCCATGATCAATCGCTCGTAAGCATCGGGCATATCGCCCCCCTCCGGTCCAAGAGCCTCTGCGAAGGTCATGTCCAGCGGCACCTGCACCAGGCGCATCCCGCCCGGTCCGGGTTCCTTTATCATGACCTTGAGATTCATGCCATCATTCGGTTGCAACCGGATCACCAGTTCATTGGCTTTCGGCCCGCTGGACATGTCAAAGATCGAATGCGGCGGCTCCTTGAAAGTGATTGCGATTTCGCTGGTGCGCGCGCGCAGTTTCTTGCCGGTGCGCAGATAGAAAGGCGTGCCCTGCCATCTCCAGTTCGAAATCTTTACCTTCATCGCGACATAGCTTTCGGTACGGGATTCGGGATCTTCCGCATCCTCAAGATAGCCCGACGAATCCTCATCCGCCTGATATTGCCCGCGAACGATATCATCCGGTTCCACCGGCTCCAGCGCCCGGATGACCTTCAGTTTCTCATCCCGCACGGCATCGGGATCGAAGTGATATGGCGGTTCCATCGCGATCAGGCAAAGAAGCTGCATCATGTGGTTCTGCACCATGTCCCGCATCGCGCCCGATTTGTCGTAATAGGCCCCGCGCCCGCTGACGCCCACCGTCTCGGCAACGGTGATCTGAACATGGTCGATGAATTGCGCGTTCCAAAGCGGCTCGAACAGGATATTGGCGAAACGCACGACCATCAGGTTCTGCACCGTTTCCTTGCCCAGATAATGATCGATGCGATAAATCTGCTGCTCGCTGAAATGCTGGGCCAGCATCGCGTTCAACGCGCGCGCCGACTCGAGATCGCGACCAAAGGGTTTTTCCACGACGATCCGGCTACCTTCATCGGCGATCTTGTGGCTATGCAACCGTTCGGCCAGATCACCGAACAAAGAAGGCGCGACCGAGAAGTAAAAGGCGTGGATCGCACCTTTGCGCATCCGGGATTTGAGTTCGTTCCAACCGTCTGTGCCCTTGGCATCGATAGCCGTATAACCCAGCAATTCCAGGAATTTCGTCAGGTTCGGATCAGTTTTCTTCACCCCTGTGAATTCGACAATCGCCCCGGCGATCTCATTGCGGAAGGCCTTGTCGTCCTGCCGGGTTCTCGCCGCACCGATAATCCGTGACGTTTCGGGTATCTGGCCCGCTACAAAGCGGCGGAACAGGCCCGGAAATATCTTGCGATGCGACAGATCACCGGTAGCACCGAAAATCACGAGGTCAAAATCCTCGACCGGAATGACGCGCGAAACCATGCTATCCTCCTTGTCACCGGCAGATGCCATATCTCTTGTTAGCGATAACAGCAATGTTTTTCAACCTTTCAGAGCGCGACTCAATCGCGGTAAACGGCTGCGTTTAAGCATTTCTGCAATCGTCATATCTCCACCCATTTTTGCGGCCTTGTCGCGCACGGACTGAACGGTCAAGGCAACCGCGGCTGGATCGGCGCTATGCAGATCCAGCAGGAACGCGTCGGGGTGAATCGCCCGTAAGTCAAGCCGTTCCATCATTCTGCGGGGAAAATCCCGCAGATTGGCCGTCACGATCAGGGACGCCCCGCCTGCCAGCGCGGCCTCGATCACATGCCGATCGGCGGGATCGGGCAGGTCGAGATCAATGACGCGGCTCCCGTCATCCGGCATCGCGGATTCAGGAAAACGGAATTGCAGCAATGCGATCTCGGCCCCGGCGATCTGTTCTTGCTCGGCACCCAGCCGGGCAGCCGCATGCCGCCATTCCGCAAGTATCCGTTCGGACCATAGCGGCTGATACAGGTCCAGCCCGCCAAGATCGATCAGGATCTCGCGCAGAATCGTCGGGAACAGGACATTCGCGTCCAGAACGGCTTTCATCCGTCCAGCCGGAAAAACAGCGCCTTCAGGTAACCGGTCTCGGCCAATTGCGGCAAAATCGGGTGATCGGGTCCCGCTTGCCCGGCATGGATCAACACGGCGCGCCGCCCGCCACGGCCGATACCCCGGGCACTGACATTACGGAACTGGGTCAGATCGGCAGCATGGCTGCAACTGCACAGAACCAGATAACCACCCGGGGCCACCAAAGGCGCGGCCAGCTTCGCTACCCGCTCATAGGCCCGCAGCCCGGCGTCCAACGCCGATTTCGAGGGTGCGAATGCCGGGGGATCGCAGACCACCAGATCGAAGCGGCGTCCCTCTTCGGCCATCTGTTCCATGGCTTTGAAAGCATCCGATTGCATGATCTCCAACCGGTCACCCATATCCATCAGCCCGGCGCCGCCCACGGCCAGTTCCAATGCCGTCGCGCTGCCATCGATACAAGTGGCCCGCGCCGCGCCCGCAGCCAAAGCCGCCAGTCCAAATCCGCCGACATGACTGAACACGTCCAGTACTTCTGCGCCCTGCGCCAGTTTCTGCGCAAAGGCCTGGTTCGGACGCTGATCATAAAATAATCCGGTCTTCTGGCCGCCCATCAGGTCCGCCAGATAAGTCGCGCCGTTCATCCTGACCGGAACAGGAGCGTCGGGGGCCATACCCAGTAAAATCTCCATCCGCTCTTCCAGCCCTTCCAGTGTCCGGGCCCGCCCCTGCCCGTTCAGGATCACCGAGGTAACGCCTGCAATATCAGCGATGGCATCGGCCAAATCCGTCGCCATCCTATCCGCCCATGCCGCATTGGGCTGCATGACGGCCGCATCCCCGAATCTATCCACGATCAACCCGGGAAGCCCGTCAGCCTCGGCATGGATCAGCCGGTAGAACGGGGCGTCGTAAAGCCGTTCCCGCATCTGCAATGCCCGGCGCAGGCGCGCCCGCAACCAATCTCCATCGATCTGCGCGGCAGGATCGGCATCCATAACCCGCGCCACGATTTTCGAATGCGGATTCACTGTTACCAACGCCATTGGCCGCCGCTCGGCATCCTCCAGCACGGCAAAGCCGCCCGGCTCCAGGTTCCGCGTACGCCGGTCCAGCACCGCCTCATCGGCGAAGACCCAGGGAAAACCGTGACGGATCGCCTGCGGCTTCGATTTCGGGCGCAGGCGGAGGACGGGCAATTCGCTCATGGCATAACATCCTTTCGTAGACGGTCTGGCACGATGCCGCGATGCGCACAAGACGGCCCGGGTGCCATATGGCAGATAGCTTTGCCTTTCACGTCGCAAGGATATTATACGGTACGAATCCGGTTTATCCGGAACCCGTAAAGATGCACAGACCGGAACCGGCGACAATCAAGGAGAACAAGAATGGACCGTTTGCCCCACGAAAAGGGTTTCCACGTGAGTTGGGATCAGTTGCACCGCGACGCACGCGCCCTTGCCTGGCGGCTTGACGGAACGGATTGGCGCGCCGTTGTGGCTGTGACCCGTGGCGGGCTGGTTCCGGCCATGATCGTGGCGCGGGAACTGGATATCCGCACCATCGACACCATTAGCGTCAAATCTTATCTCAGGCAGGAGCAGGGCGGGATTCAGGTCCTGAAACATCCCGACAAAGAGCTGATGGGCGATGGCGACGGCATATTGGTCATCGACGATCTGGTCGATTCCGGCCGCACGCTGGAACTTGTCCGCGAGATGTATCCAAAGGCGCATTTCGGCACGGTATACGCCAAGCCCAAGGGCAAAGGCGTTGTGCAGACCTATGTAACCGAGGTCAGTCAGGACACCTGGATCTTCTTTCCCTGGGATATGGCGCTGCAATATGTGCAACCCTATCGCGGTGAGGACTGAAACCGGAATGGCGGGCTAACTGACTGCAGCCTGCAGTTGGCCTGCCGCGGCGCATCGCGAAATAGCTTCTGTAACAAGTTGTAAATAAAAAAGTAATTTATTCTTTCATTTTTTCAGTCGAAATCTCTCACTTCAAAAATAAGCGGATTATTGCCGACAGGTCGCGCAAACCGGAACTGTAACCGGGCACAGATCATTGGTTTCTCGAAACGCGCCGCCCGAATGTTATGGCGCAACGCGTTGGGTAGAAAGGAGAAATGACGTGCAAAAGTTTCTTATGACGACCGCAATCATACTGCCCCTGGCTTTGACTCCGGCCTTCGCCCAGGACACGGCACCCGCCGATCCCGGCGCCGATGCCGCCGCCGCTGAAGCTGAAGCCGCCGCGGCTGAAGAAGAGGCTCTCAAGGCTGAAGTCGCCGAAAGCGGCAAGGTGGTGCAGGAACAAGCTTCTAACGAGTTGCGTCTGGATTGGGTTACGGATGCCACGGTGACCTCGCCGGACGGGTCAGATATCGGCAGCATCAACGACCTGATTGTCGATGGTGAATCCGGTCAGATGATCGCCGCAATCATCGGGGTTGGGGGCTTTCTTGGGATCGGCCAAAAGCAGATCGCCGTTCCGTGGGAACAGCTTACGATAAATGCCGATGCGCGAGAGATCACCAGTGATCTGACCAAGGAAGAAGCCAATGTCGCGCCGGCCTATGTGTTCCGCGAGCAGGCCCCTGCACCGGATGCAGGCGCCGAGGGCGGCATGGCCGGAGATCCGGCAGCTGATCCTGCGGCAGATCCCGCAGCGGCACCGGCGGATCCGGGCGCAGTTTCCGAGGAACCCGCAGCAGATCCGGCAGCAGGCGACACTATGGATGCACCTGCGGATGACACGACGATGGAGGCACCCGCCGACGATGCGGCTACCGACGCACCGGCGGATAATGCCACCGCGCCGGATGACGCTGCTGCCCCGGATGACGGCGCGATGGAGGAACCTGCCGATGACGCCGCGGCGCCCGCCGACGACATGGAGAGCGACTCCGCCATGCCCGAAACCGAGCCCACGGATGACGCGGCACCTGCCGAAGGCGAAACTCCGGCGACCAACTGACGGAAATCGCACATCAAGCAGACGGAAGGCGGCCCATATGGGCCGCCTTTTGCATATAAATTATAGATATTTATCTGTAATTTCTCGCCTGCAAGATCAGGTAACCCATGAATTAACCACGCTTGCCGAGGCCAGCTCAGGTATTCCCCCGAACGAAACGCGCCGCACCTTCGGCGGCACGTTGCAATGCTTTGCTTTTGTTGACCGTTTCCTGGAATTCGGCTTCGGGGTCGCTATCATAAACGACACCACCACCTGCCTGAATATACAATGCACCGTCTTTGACCAGGCCAGTCCGCAGCGCAATGCACATATCCATTTCGCCATTCCCCGCAAAATAACCGACCGAACCGCCATAGACGCCCCGTTTCTCGGGCTCCAGCTCATCGATGATCTCCATCGCGCGAACCTTGGGCGCCCCTGATACGGTCCCCGCCGGTAGCCCTGCCAGCAAAGCAGACAGGGCATCCTCGCCGTCACGCAATTCACCCACGACATTCGAGACGATATGCATCACATGGCTGTAGCGTTCGATCACGAATTGCTCTGTCGGGCGCACCGTTCCCGTTCTGGCCACCCGGCCGACATCGTTGCGTCCCAGATCCAGCAGCATCAGATGTTCTGCCAATTCCTTCTGATCGCTAAGCAAATCGGCTTCGAGCGCGCGATCCTCGGTTTCATCCGCGCCGCGCGGACGGGTTCCGGCGATCGGGCGGATCGTTACCTCGCCGTCGCGCAGACGGACAAGGATTTCCGGACTCGCCCCGATGATCTGGAAACCGCCCATGTTCAAAAAGAACATGAAGGGCGACGGGTTGGTGCGCCGCAGGCTGCGGTACAAGGCAAAAGGCGGCAAGGGAAAATCCATCCGCCAGCGCTGCGACGGAACGACCTGAAAGATATCGCCAGCGCGGATATATTCCCGCGCCCGTTCTACCGCCGCCAGATAATCGGGCTTGGCAAAATTGGAAACCGGCTCGCCGATCTCGGCGTCATGGCCCAAAGCGCGCGGCTCGGAAGGTTGGCGGTCAAGCGCGCGCAGCGCATCCATCACCCGCTCGGCGGCACGGGCATAAGCGGCGCGTGCATTTTCACCGGGAACATGCCATGCCGGGGCGCAAAGAGTGACCTCGCCTTTGACCCCATCCAGAACTGCCACCACCGAGGGACGCATCAGCATCGCATCGGGCAAATCCAGCGGATCGGGATTCACATCTGGCAGATGCTCGACCAGCCGGATCATGTCGTAACCAAGATAGCCGAACAGCCCCGCCGCTGCCGCGGGCACCCCTTCGGGCATATGCTCCAACCGGCTTTCCGCGATCAAGGCGCGCAGACTGTCCAGCGCAGGCCGATTATCGGGCAGATATTCGTCCGAGAAACGCGCCTGCCGATTGATCCGCGCCTGACCGTTGCGACATTCCCAGATCAAATCCGGCTTCATGCCGACGATCGAGTAACGCCCGCGAACCTCGCCTCCGGTCACGGATTCAAGCATGAAGCTCATTGGTGCGGCTTCGGCGAGTTTCAGCATCAGGCTGACCGGGGTATCCAGATCTGCCGCGAGGCGGATCGTGACAAGCTGGTTACGCCCATTGGCCCAGCCGGCTTCAAACTCCGCAAAATCGGGGGCCATATCCATCACTGAACCTGCGCGTTGATGGCATCGATCGCCGCTTGATTCACGCTGATCCCGGCATTTCTTTGTACGGCTTGGGTATAATAACTGAAAATATCGTTCTGCAACGATTGGGAAATACGCTGCTTTACCGATTCCGCGATGCGCGTTGCCTCTTCACTTTTCTGATCTGCCGCACCTATCTCGTCCAGCCGGAACAGGAACACCCTGCCGCCCGCATCAGCAATCTCGATATCGCCGGGCTTGGCAATGCTGAATGCCTGGGAAACGATCTCATGTGGCAATCCCTCGATCCAGCCATCACGCGTCAGCCCGGTTTGCGATGTCCAATCCAAAGGCGTACCCACCGGCTCGATCTCTGGTTCGGCCTGCTCTGGTGATGCGGGTTCATCCGCAGGGGTTTCTGCCGCAGGGATATCGTCCCCATTTTCCGCGTTCCGATCAACGATATTGTTCAGTGCGACGGCCCCAAGGCGAACTTCCTCCGCACGCGCCAGCAACAAACGCTTGAGTTCCTCGCGCCGCCAATCCTCGGCGACCCGGTCGCGGATTTCCTCGAATGGGATCAATGTCGGCGGTGTAATCTCGTCCAGACGCAGCGCGAAGATGCCTCCATCCTCCAGCCGTTCAATTGCGGGAAACTCGTCCTCGCCGATTGCTTCGGCGATGTCCCGGAAAGAATTATAGCCCGCGATGCTTTGTTCTTCCGGTTCCATGTCAGAGGACCAATCCAGCGTTCCGAACTCCATCGGCGTTTCCTCGGCGACATCTTCCAATGTTGCGCCGCTGGCAAGCATATCCTCGTATTCACTCATCTGGCTCTCGATCATGCGCGCGGCACGATCCACGGCCGCTTCGCTGCCCAGTTCCTCTTTCGCCTCCTCGAAGGAAACATCGACCGCTTCCAAAATTCCGTTCATCGAAAACAGCGCCGCTCCCAGATCCGTCTGAAGTGGGCCGATCACACCGGGTTGCTCCATTGCAAAAACCGCATCACCCGCCTGCCCCATATCGTTTCGGGTCACTTCACCCAGATCGATATCCTCCAGTGTCAGACCACGTTCCGCGACCAGATCGTCAAAGGACAATTCGCCGGCATCCAGCCTGTCCTTGGCGGATTGCGCATCTTCCGCCGATGGAAAAACAAGTCGTCCAACCATCCTGCGCTCGGGCTGGCGATATTGATTGATCCGTTCCTCATAAGCGTCACGCAGCGCCTGTTCGTCCAGATCGACCTCGTCCACCAGCATTTCCGGCGTCAGCCAGACATAGCTGAGCTTGCGCTTTTCCGGCGCGGTAAACCGTTCGGCATTTGCACTGTGCCATGCTTTCAAGGTTTCTTCATCCGGTTCGGAAACAGGCATGGTCAGTTCCGCCTCGGTGATTTCGTACCAACTGATATCCCGGGTCTGCAAAAGCCATTCCACGGTCTGCTCGACCATGGTGGCGGGCGAGGCAACACCAGCGCTGACGGCGCGGTGAAGCAGCATTCGCGCCTCGTCCTCGCGGATTTTCTGTTCGAACTCGGGTTCGGTCAGACCTTCGCGGGCAAGGATCTGTGAATAGGCGGTGCGATCGAAACTGCCATTCGGCCCCTGAAAGGCCGGAGCATCGCTGATGCTTTGCACGACACGCTGATCCCCGACCGAAACACCGATGCGGCGCGCCTCTTCCTGTAACGCGGCGGCGGTGAATAATTGCGATTGGACGGATTGCTGCAAACCCATCGCCTGCGCCTGCTCCATGGTCAGCCGCTCTCCGGCCTGTTGCGAATAGCTGTTCAGTTCCGAACGCATCGCGCGTGCATAGTCTTCCCCATCGACCTTGGTTTTTCCGACCGAGCCGATATCGCTCGAGCCGCTGGTAAAGCTGGTGACGCCGAAACCGCCCAATCCGAGAATCAGAAGGCCCATCAGAATCCAGACGATGGTCGATTTTCCCTTGGTGCGCAGGTTCGTCATGCGGCAGCTTTCCCTGTAGGTCGTATCATGCCGTCTTTATGACGCGCATGCCCCGGCCACAAGCCTTCAGGGGGTGAAGTTTTCAAGCCTTGCTGCAAGCTCGGCTATTCCGGCCCCGCCGATATTGGCGAAGGCAAGACGAAAATGCCGTGCGCCAAGGGGGTCCGCTTCCGGCATGAACATCGTTCCCGGTAATGCCAGAACGCCAAGTTCGGCCACCATGCGCGGCGCCAGATCAGCCGAAGATTCCGCATAGGGATGTTCGACCCAGGCAAAATACGCCCCCGCGGATTTCAACTTCCAGCCGTGCAAGCCAAGGATCGCCTGCTTGGTTGCATTTCTGCGATCAAGGATCTCGATCCGCTCCTGCGCCAGCCAATCTCCAAGATTTCGCATTCCCCATAATGCACCGATCTGGCCTAGCTGCGAGGTTGAGATTGCAACCGTATCCAGAAACTTCTCGATCTCGTTCAAGCGTTCCGCCGAGGTGATCACGGCGCCCACGCGATGCCCGGTCAGTCGATAAGCCTTGGAAAAAGAATAGAGTTGGATCACCGTCTCGTCCCATCCGGGCCGGGTCAGCAGGTCATGAGGTGCGCCGCTGCGGCTGTCGAAATCGCGATAGGTTTCGTCCAGAATCAGGGCCAGCCCGTGCCGTTTCGCAAGTTCGTAAAACTTCCCGACCAGCGTGGCCGGATATTCCGCGCCCGATGGATTATTCGGTGTCACCAGAACGATGGCCCGGCTCTTCGGGCCGATCAGCCTTTCCGCGGCGGCAGGATCAGGCAGCATATCCGGCTCGCAGGATAACGGGCGCACGCTGATTCCCTGCATGTCCAGCCACATCTTGTGGTTGAAGTACCACGGCACCGGCAGGATCACCTCGTCCCCGGTTCGCGCCAGCGAATTGATCGCAGCGCAGAACGCCTGATTGCAACCCTGCGTAATCGCCACCTGACCAGTCCTGACCGCGCCGCCATAGCTGCGTGAAAATTCCATCGCTATCGCATCCCGCAATTCGGGATTGCCCAAGACCGGCCCGTAAAGATGCGCTGCTGTCTCATTCAATGCGGCATCGGCAATCGCCGCGCGCAGACCCTTGGGCGGAGGCTCTACCGGGGCAGCCTGACTTACATTGATCAGCGGGCGGTTCGCAGGAAAGGTAACACCCGTCAGCCAGCGGCGCGCCTGCATGACCGGTGGTGCGAATGTCGCGCGGAGATGCGGGTTGATCGGTTCCATCCTAATCCCGTTCCAAAGCGCGAAGCTCCGACAGGTCCGGCGGCGTCGACAGATCCAGCGATGGCGCGGGCAGAACAGGCGTCGCATTTTCCTGCCCCGCATCCTGCCCGGCCATATCGGAAGACTGATCCTGATCGGCAGGCCCATCCTGCTCTTCGATCTGCGGTTCTGCCAGTTGCGGCGGCGCGGTTTCGGGCAAGCTGTCCGGTGCTTCCAGCCCGGCAAGGCCCGGGGCTTCTCCTCCGGATGGGGCGGTTTGCGCTTCCGGCAAACCGAATTCCGGCGCGGCTTCGGGTTCAGGCAATTCAGACTGCGCCGGTGTCCCCGCATCGGGTTGCAAATCGGCGGGAAGTTCGCGAGCCGTTGCAGGTTCGTCTGCAGGTGCCGTTGCTGCAAGTGGCGACGGACGACCCCGGCGCGCATGTGGCGGCAGAGCCGCAGGCGTTTGCGGCGCCGCATCACTACCGCGCCCGAATTCCGAACCGGAAGGCAACTCCACCGTCGCCGCCCGGGGCGCGCCGCCGTCATCCCCTTCATCAGGGGCATCTGCCTGATCTACGGAAACGGAATCCGGTTGTTCTTCAGTTTCGCTTACGTCACCGGTTTCGTCATCGGGCGCCACTGCCTCGATTTCCGCTTCCGGGTTCTGCCGGGCAGGACTCGGAGCCGATTCGGATAGTCCGGCACCCCTGCCCGCGTCAGATTCCGGGGCTTCGTCCTTATGGGTCACAGGGGTCAGCAGCGACAAAGCCCCCAGCCCGACCACGCTGACGACCGCACCATGCAGCAAACCTTTCCAGAATCCGCCTGCCATTCGCCTTTTCATCCTCCTGCCGGGCTTGACCCTCCGACGCATATCGGCACATCTATAACGGACCCCGATGCGGGGGGAAACCGCTCTGAAGCCAAGGCAAGACTATGATCCTTCTGATCGACAATTACGATAGCTTCACCTGGAACCTCGTGCATTATCTGGGCGAATCCGGGGCTGAGGTCACTGTCCGGCGCAATGACGCGCTTGACGTGCCAGAGGCTTTGACGATGAACCCTGACGGTATCGTGATCTCTCCTGGCCCATGCGATCCGGGGCAGGCGGGAATCTGCATCGATCTGATCCGCGCCGCGGCCGAACGACAAATACCGCTTTTCGGCGTCTGTCTTGGCCATCAGGCCATCGGCGAAGCGTTCGGGGGTAAGGTTGTGCGCGCGAACCGTATCCTGCATGGCAAGGTGGACGATATCAACCATGACGGTACCGGCGTGTTCCGCGATCTTCCCTCGCCGCTGAAAGCGACCCGCTATCACTCGTTGACGGTCGAGCCTGACAGCCTGCCCAACTGCCTGCGCGTCACCGCAACCTCGGATGACGGCACGATCATGGGGCTGGTTCACGAGGATTTGCCCATTGAAGGCGTGCAGTTCCACCCGGAATCGATCGCCTCGGAACATGGCCATGAAATGATCTGGAACTTCCTTGCCCGCTGCCGTCCCGGAAAAAAAGCCGCATGACCGATATCCGCCCTCTGATCGGCATCGCCGCCACGCGTCCCCTGACCGGCCCCGAAGCCGAGGCCGCCTTTTCCGCATTATTCGACGGCGACGCCACCCCGGCCCAGATCGGCGGGTTGCTGATGGCGCTGCGGGTCCGGGGCGAAACCGTCAAGGAAATCGCCGCGGCATCACGCGCCATGCGTGCGCGGATGAACCGGGTCCATGCGCCGCAAGGGGCAATCGACATCGTCGGCACCGGCGGCGACGGCAAAGGCACGCTGAACATCTCGACCGCAACCGCTTTCGTCGTCGCGGGTGCGGGCGTGCCTGTCGCCAAACATGGCAATCGCAATCTGTCCTCGAAATCCGGCGCCGCGGATGCCCTGACCCATATGGGGATCAATGTCATGGGCGGTCCGGCTACCGCGCAACGGGCACTAGATCAGGCAGGGATCTGTTTCATGATGGCAACCACGCATCATCCCGCGATGCGGCATGTGGGGCCGCCGCGCGCGGAACTGGGCACGCGAACGATATTCAACCTGCTGGGTCCGCTGACCAATCCCGCATCTGTCCGCTATCAGTTGACCGGCGCGTTCAGTACCACATGGTTGCGCCCGATGGCCGAGGTGCTTCGCGATCTTGGTTCGGATATGGCCTGGCTGGTGCATGGCAGCGACGGCACCGATGAAATCAGCATCGCAGGCGAAACCCATGTCGCACAATTGAAAAACGGTGAAGTCACCGAGTTCACCATCACGCCCGAGGATGCCGGGCTTTCGCGTCATCCGTTCGAAGAGATCCTAGGCGGAGAACCTGCCGATAACGCGGCCGCCTTCCGCGCCCTGCTGAATGGCGAGGCAAACGCCTATCGTGACGCGGTGCTGCTGAATGCCGCTGCGGCGCTGCTGATCGTAGGCAAGGCGCATGATCTGGCCGAGGGGGCATCGCTTGCCGCCCAGTCCATTGACAGCGGCGCGGCGAAAGCACGATTGACCCGTCTGGCCGAAATCACCGGCCCGCCCGAAGCGTGAAACCACCTTCCGCCTGGGCCCATCTGCCCTTTTTCACGCAGGAATGGCCGGGCATTCGTGATCGGCTTGCACATATGGATGACTGGCTGCCGGGGCCAGAGCGTCTATTCGCGGCATTGGAGATCCTGCGCCCTGAACAGGTGCGGGTGGTGATCCTTGGACAGGACCCCTATCCCACCCCGGGTCATGCCAACGGGCTTGCCTTTTCGGTTGCGCCGGATATCCCCCTGCCTCGCTCTCTGCGGAATATCTTCGCTGAAATGCAGGATGATATTGGCCGCATGCCTGCGAACGGAGATCTGACGCACTGGGCGCGGCAGGGCGTTCTGCTGTTGAATACGTCACTCTCTGTTCCTGACGGATCGGCGGGCGCCCATTCCCGGTGGGGCTGGCAGAAACTGGCGCGACAGGCCATTATCGAGGCGCAAGGCCATGCCGCGATTGCGTTCCTGTTATGGGGAGGGCACGCGCAAAAGGCAGTTGGCGATCTGCCCCGGGATCAGGATTTGACTATCTCCACGGCGCATCCCTCGCCGCTTTCTGCCCGCCGCGGTTTCTTCGGCAGCCATCCCTTCAGCCGCATAAATGACTGGCTGATCAAACAGGGAAACCGGCCCGTCGACTGGGCCGGTTAGCGGATTTTCGTCCACGGTAATTCCCGAACGAGGCGTTGGGAATGCCACCACTCAGATCATGCGATCGACCATCATATGCTTGATCGACGCGATGGCTTTGGCCGGGTTCAGCCCCTTGGGGCAGGTATTCGTGCAGTTCATGATCGTGTGGCAGCGATACAGCTTGAACGGATCCTCAAGCTCATCCAGCCGTTCGCCCGTTGCTTCATCGCGGGAATCGATGATCCAGCGATAGGCATGCAGCAAGGCGGCCGGCCCCAGATAGCGATCGCCATTCCACCAATAGCTCGGACATGCGGTCGAGCATGAGGCGCACAGGATGCATTCATACAGCCCATCCAGTTTCTTGCGATCTTCGATGGATTGTTTCCATTCTTTCCCCGGCGTGGGCGATTTGGTGATCAGATAGGGATTCACACTGGCATGCTGCGCATAGAAATGCGTGAGATCGGGGATCAGATCCTTGACCACCGGCATATGCGGCATCGGATAGATCGCGATATCGCCCTTGATTTCATCGATGCCATAGATGCAGGCAAGATGATTGCCGCCGCCGATCGTCATCGCGCAGGAACCGCAAATTCCTTCCCGGCAAGAGCGCCGGAAAGACAGGGTCGGATCGATCTCGTTCTTGATCTTGATCAGAGCGTCCAGCACCATCGGCCCGCATTTGTCCAGATCGACGAAATAGGTATCCAGTCGCGGATTCTCTCCGGTGTCGGGATCCCAGCGGTAAATCTGGAACTTCTTCACATTCGTTGCACCTTCGGGGCGGGGCCAGGTCTTGCCGACACGGATCTGGCTGTTCTTGGGCAGGGTGAACTGGACCATGGGTTGCTCCTTTCAAAGAGTGCCTTCGGACCGGTGGTCAGAATTGAACAGATGCTGCTCGTTCGCGATCAGGTTGATGACCTTCCGTCGAGCATGAGGATTTATATTCAGCATGTTGATATGCCGTATGAATTCAGTCGCGGATTCATTCAGGCGCGACATAGAGGGGGCATGCAAAGGTTGCAACGCATTCAACCTGTCATCGCTCAAGCCCGCATGGTGAAGCAATTGCAGGCCGAGACGAAGGGGATCGCTTTCATCCTCCAGCTTGAAGCGGGACAGGCAATCGGCACCAACTGACTCAATCAGCCTGACCGACAGATCTTTCCATCCGGGCAGATCAGCGGTTTCGGCCATGAATTCCTTCTCTGTCCGGGTATAGCCATCCGTCCGCACCGCCTGTGCCCAGACGCTTGGCTTCCAGGCTGACATGCGGCGTGTATAGTAAACGAAATCGACGTCGAATTCCGTGGCATGCTCTTTGACAATGGCGAGTATCGAGGGCAAGGCTGGAAAAAGCCGTGTTTCACCGCCATTTCCGGGCATCGCGCCGGCAAGATTTTCATGGCTGAGCAAGACCGGCCGGGAATCCGCGGGCAATGTCTCAAGCACATCATCCAGCGCAATCTTCAATGTCTGCCTGGAATCACTTGAATCGGGATGAAAGCTGAAATCAATTGCCGCACGGCCCAGCGGTCGCATCGGAGATCCCTCGGTGGGGGTGCGCACGATCAGATCGTTGGCGAGTAAATCTGCATTCTGCATCAGATACCGCTGAATCGATGTGCTGCCGGTTTTCTGAACGCCGCAATGCACGATCAGTCGGCGCTTGCCGGTGACTGGCCCTGTCGCTTTCCGTAGTTTTGTCATATTTCCTATCCGCGCCAACCCGGCTGATCGGCCAGTGATCGTGTCGGAAGTTGGCCAGATTTGCGCGATACACAACGGTTGAACACATCCGAAGGGTCACGGCCCATTATATAATCCGACGAAACCTCCAGCTCGACACGGCCAAGGGCACGGGTTCCCCCGCCTCCGCCGCCGATGGCGCCAATCGCAACTTCACCGCGTGGCCGGCTGGCAAGTTCGGCGGAACGCATGCAGCTTCTCTCTGCCTGTTCGACGGGAACGGGGCCGCATGCGGACAGCCCTGCGGCAAGCAGGAGCATCAATCCGCATGCGTGTCGCCCCGGTATCATCAGGCCGTTTGCGCCGCGCTCGAGATACATTGTGTGGTCTCGGGACGCGATACGATCGACGCAACGCTGTTTGCCGTTCCACCAGCCCCGGCACGCGAGGCCTGTGCAATATCGATCAACTCGGCGGTGGTCGCGTTATTGATGACGCAATCGGTATAGGGCGCCACATTAGCGCCGGGCAGGCGTTTCTCCATCTCGGAATTGATGACGTTACGCGCAATCTGCCGCGAGGCGGCATCAAGCGTGGTGGGCGTCGTCGGAGTTGCGGGGGAGGTCGGGGTGGTTCCAGGCATCGGAGTCGTTACCGCACAGCCAGCAAGGACAAGCGCAGCAACACCAATTCCGGTAAAAGACATGAAACGCATCAGTAAACCCTTTTCTTTGGAGCAATCTTTTTCAGGTTGATCCCGCCTTCCTCTTCCTTGGTCAAAGGCTCCAGATGGACGGGGCGATATGCTAGTTTAACCTTGTTTCCATCGACCCATGCAAGAGAATGCTTGCGCCAATTGGCGTCATCCCGCTCGGGATAATCCTCATGCGCATGGGCGCCACGGCTTTCCTTGCGCGCCTCGGCCCCGTGGATCGTGGCAAGCGCATTCGGCATCAGATTGGTCAGTTCAAGCGTTTCCATCAGATCCGTGTTCCAGATCAGGCCCCGGTCAGTGACATTCAGATCGTCGAGCTTGGCGGCGATTCCAGTCATCTTTTCAACGCCTTCGGCAAGCGTCTTGTCGGTGCGGAACACCGCGGCATCGGCCTGCATGGTCCGCTGCATCTCATCGCGCAGGGCGGCGGTCGGCACCGCGCCAGACGCGTTGCGGATCGCGTCAAAGCGGTCAAGCGCCCTGTCCGCCTGTTCGTCATTTGTCGCCGGGATTGCCGATTCCCGGTCGACCACCTGTCCGGCGCGGATCGCGGCGGCGCGGCCGAACACAACCAGATCGATCAGCGAGTTCGAGCCAAGCCGGTTCGCGCCATGCACCGAGGCGCATCCCGCTTCGCCCACCGCCATCAGGCCGGGGAAGATCGCATCCGGGTCGGATTCGGTCGGGTTCAGAACCTCGCCCCAGTAATTGGTGGGAACGCCCCCCATATTATAATGCACGGTCGGCAGAACCGGGATCGGCGCGCGGGTCAGATCGACACCGGCGAAAATCTTTGCCGATTCGCTGATGCCGGGCAGCCGTTCGGCCAGGGTTTCAGGTGGCAGATGCATCAGGTTCAGGAAGATATGATCTTTCTGGTCTCCAACGCCACGGCCCTCGCGAATCTCCAGCGTCATGCAACGGCTGACGACATCGCGCGATGCCAGATCCTTATAGGTGGGCGCGTAACGCTCCATGAAGCGCTCGCCCTCGCTATTGGTCAGGTAACCGCCCTCGCCCCTTGCGCCTTCGGTGATCAGGCAGCCCGAGCCATAGATGCCGGTCGGATGGAACTGTACGAACTCCATATCCTGCAAAGGCAGCCCGGCCCGTGCCACCATTCCGCCACCGTCGCCGGTGCAGGTATGCGCGGATGTCGCACTGAAATAGGCGCGGCCATACCCGCCCGTCGCCAGCACCACCATCTTGGCATTGAAAACATGGATCGTGCCATCATCCAGTTTCCAGCAGATCACGCCGGTGCAACGACCATCGGTGATGATCAGATCAAGCGCGAAATATTCGATGAAAAACTCGGCATTGTGTTTCAGCGACTGGCCGTAAAGCGTGTGCAGGATGGCGTGGCCGGTGCGATCGGCGGCGGCGCAGGTGCGCTGTACCGGAGGGCCTTCGCCGAATTCGGTCGTGTGACCACCAAAGGGGCGTTGATAGATCTTGCCTTCCTCGGTGCGCGAGAACGGCACGCCGTAATGGTCGAGTTCGTAAACCGCCTTCGGGGCTTCCCGCGCAAGATATTCCATCGCGTCGGTATCGCCCAGCCAGTCACTGCCCTTGACCGTGTCATACATATGCCACTGCCAGTTGTCCGGTCCCATATTGGACAATGAGGCGGCGATACCACCCTGCGCGGCAACCGTATGCGAGCGGGTCGGGAAAACCTTGGTCACACAGGCCGTGCGCAGCCCCTGTTCGGCCATGCCAAGCGTCGCGCGCAACCCGGCGCCACCCGCGCCAACCACGACCACGTCATATTCATGCGTCTGAGTTTCGTATGCAGCCATGATTTCCCTCAGTTCCCGATCGAGACAAGCGCCATCTTCGCAAGGGCAAAGATGGCCGCCGCGATGACGGCCCAGCCGAAGATCACGGAAAAGATGATCGCCGCCTTGCGCGCGGCATGCTGGAAATAATCGTCGATCATGATGCGGGTACCTTTTATGAAATGGACCATCCCCACCACGATGAACAGCGCCGTGATAATACCCGGCCACGGACGCCCGAAATGCGCGATCACTTCATCGCGCGGCAGGCCAAGTGCCGAACCGACGGTGATCAGGAACAGCGGGGTCAGGATAAGCAGCGCCCATGCACTGACTGTCATGGCCCAATGATCAGAGGTGCCGGAATGGGCCGATCCCAACCCCATGGCGGCCTTGCGGGGGGTGATGTAACGCATCCTCTCCCTCCTTAAATGAAGAAAATCAACAGGGTTAACAGAGTCAGCACGCCCGACCCGATGACAATCGCCCAAGACGCTTTCCGGGCCATGTCGAGTTCAAGCAGGTGACCCGCGTCATAGAACAGATGCCGGATACCGGCGAGCGTGTGATACCATAGCGCCCAGACCGACCCGAGCATGATCAGAAAGCCCAGCCAGGACGTCATGACCCAGTTCGCCACCGCAAAGGCGCCCTCTCCGCTGATGGCGGCGACCAGCCACCAGACCAGAAGCAGGATACCGGCAACCAATGCATGCCCGGTCACCCGCGTCAGAATCGAGGTCACCGCCATGATCGGCAGTCTGTAGACCTGAAGATGCGGAGATAGCGGCCTGTTACCTCGGTTCACATCGGCCATGATACGGGCCTCCTCTGTCGGTTCGAACTAGTCCCGCCGCAGGCGCTTGGCTGGCCGCTCGGGCTGGCAATTGGCAATGTGTCTGGCGTCTTTCTTGCCATCTGTCACCTGCATATGCCAGCCCTTGGTCCTAATTTTAACGGAATTTGCGCTTTGTGATCACGCATTGCCGTTGTGTGATCACAACATTGCTTCCCAAGTTATTCTGTCAGCATATCCATCGGATAGAAGCAAAGCCGGCGACTCAGCGCGGCATCAGGACCCAGTAATCCAGATCCAGCAGCACCTCGGGCAGATACTTCCCGTCTTCCCCCCTCAGGGCGAAACTGCCGCTGTCGCCCTTGGTCGCCACAAGCCGCAGCTGGACCGCACCGACGCCCGGTGCGGATGTTTCGGATTTGTCCAGAACCTCGGACCACGCACGAACCGTATCCCCCGCGAAACAGGGATTGGCATGGGCGCCCCCGTTCAACGCGATCACCATCTGCGCATTCGCCAACCCGTTGAAACTCAGCGTGCGCGCCATGCTGATCACATGGCCACCATAGATCAGCCTTTTGCCGTCCTCGCGATTGGTCGCGTCGAAATGAACCTTGGCCGTATTCTGCCACAGGCGGGTGGCCAGCATATGCTCGGCCTCTTCGATGGTCACACCATCGACATGATCGATCTTCTCGCCGATTTCATAATCAGCATATCTGTGATTTTCTCCGGCAAGATCAAAATCGTATCTGGTGAAATCCAACCCGTCCGGAACGACCAGACCGGCAGGCTCGACGGCGTTCGAAAGCTTTGGCACCACTGTCTCGGGGGCCGGTGCGGCAATGTCGCGCTTGCGCACCATCACCCAGCGGACATATTCCAGCACCGCCTCGCCCGATTGGTTCAGCCCGCGTGTGCGCACCCAGACCACGCCAGATTTGCCGTTCGAGTTCTGTTTCAGCCCGATCACCTCGGATTCCGAGCGGATCGTATCGCCTGGCCAGACGGGCCGCAGCCAGCGCCCCTCTGCATAACCCAGATTGGCGATGGCATTCAGACTGATATCCGGGACCGTCTTGCCGAAAACGATGTGAAAGGTGATCAGGTCGTCAAGCGGCGCAGCGGAAAGCCCGCAGATGCGTGCGAATTCATCCGAAGAGGCAAGCGCATGCCGCGCCGGATAAAGCGCATGATACAGCGCCCGCTCGCCGCCCGAGACCGTGCGCGGAACGGCATGGCGGATCACCTGACCAAGTTGGTAATCTTCGAAAAAACGGCCCGGATTTGTCTTTGTCATTGCTGTCCCAGTTTCATTTCGGGGTGATATTCGGCCTCGATTTCCTTGGTGACGGCCTGAGCGCAGCGCATCACGCCCCGCCCTGCATCGAAAGAGATCGAAGGGCTGCCATGCAATTGCCAGCCCCTGGCCAAAGCCGCACTGACCTTGTGGCAAAAAGCCGACGTATCGTCTTCGGTCAGCAAGCGGTAAATCCTGCTCATATCAACCTCCATAGGGCTGGGGTCCGATCCAGCCGTGAATGATCGCGACGACGGCCATCACGACGATCGCACCGATAACGGCCATGATTTCCTTGCGAACCGGAAAGGGGCCGGTATTGGGCACCCATGCCGAGGCGCGGTTGATGACCACGATTTCAGCAAGCGCCCAAAGCAGCAGCCCGCCGAACAGGATGAAAGACGGCAAATCACCATTCACGAGCAAATGCGCCGCCGCCCAAAGCGAGAATCCGACAAGTTGCGGGTGTCGTATATATGCGGTGACGCGTGTTTTCATGCCCGCTGCGGCAAACAGGTAGAAGGCGACCAGAACCATCAGGTTGTTGATCCCCACCAATGCCGCACTGCGGCCCCACCAATAGGGCCCGTCCGCAAGCTTGTAGCCCCAGACCATCAGGATCACCGACAGAAATAGCAGGCCGGCGATCAGCCCCCTGCCCCTTTTGCCCATGGCGGTTCGCTGTTCGGGGGCGAGGCGTCGGAACAGATGTGCGCCCCAGAATAGGGCCACGCCAAGAATCAGGATCAGCATCTGGCTTCCTTTCGCTGGATGTAAATCCCATTCACGTTGTCATCATCCCGCCATGGCTGCAATCGCCTCGGCGCGGTCAAGCGTCTTGCGGGCGGTTTCGACATGCAGGTTCTCGACGATCTTGCCATCAACGACGGCCACGGCCTTGCCTTCGGTCAAAGCCTGCTCGAATCCTTCGATCTGGCGGCGGGCAAGATCGATTTCCTCGGCTGTCGGGGCAAATGAATCATTTGCGATGGCCAGTTGGGCAGGATGGATCAAGGTCTTGCCGTCGAAACCCATATCGCGGCCCTGCTCGCATTCGAAGCGAAGCCCGTCTTCATCCTGAATGGCATTGAACACACCGTCCAGAATAATCCGATCATGTGCCTTCGCCGCCAGCAGGCAAAGCCCCAGCCCGGCCAGCATCGGCAAGCGGTCGGCGCGGAAACGGCTGCCGATTTCCTTCGCCAGATCATTGGTGCCCATGACCATCCCTTCCAGTCGCGGATGCGTCGCGATCTCGGAGGCGTTCAACATGCCCAGAGGCGTTTCCATCATCGCCCAAAGCGGCGTTTCGGGAATAATATCCGCCACCCGATCCAGATCTGCGGTTCCGTTGACCTTGGGAATCAGCACCGCATGGATCTTTCCCGCCAGCGGCCCGGCGCAAAGCCGCAGATCCTCGGATCCCCATTCCGTATCCAGCCCGTTAATGCGCAAAATCAGCAGGCGAGAACCGTAATCATTCGTCTCAAGCGCAGTGACCACCTGCTCTCTGGCAGCGATTTTCGCAGCAGGCGCGACGGCATCCTCAAGATCGAAGATGATCGCGTCAGCGGGCAATTGCTGCGCTTTCTCCATCGCCCGGGGATTCGCCGCAGGCATGTAAAGAACGGAACGGTAAGCACGAGCCATAAAATTCTCCGGGCAATTTTCTTGCGCGAAACTGCCCCGAGGCGTCACAAATGGCAAGAAATTTTTCGCTGCGATGCGGCATTGCCGGGCGGATACCCGCCGGAACAGCCGCAAGGCATGCCGGGATTCCGGAACAAACTCCTCATCTTAATCAAAAGTCAACATATCGATATTATCGCCCGGTAAAGGCAAGCCATCGCCGCATCGCGCTGTGTAAGGCTTGCGATTCGCTGCGGGAGGTTCTAACCACCCGGCAATATTCACCCACCATATCGGAGGTTAATCATGGCCCGACCCAAAATCGCACTTATCGGTGCGGGACAGATCGGCGGCACATTGGCACATCTGGCTGCCATGAAGGAACTGGGCGATGTCGTCCTGTTCGATATTGCCGAAGGGGCGCCCCAAGGCAAAGCGCTGGACATCGCGGAATCCGGCCCCGCCGAAGGATTTGATGCCAATCTGAAGGGCACCAATGACTATGCCGATATCGCCGGTGCGGATGTCTGCATCGTGACGGCAGGCGTTCCGCGCAAGCCGGGCATGAGCCGTGACGATCTTCTGGGTATCAACCTCAAGGTCATGAAAGCCGTGGGCGAAGGAATCAAGGCCCATGCCCCGGACGCTTTCGTCATCTGCATCACCAATCCGCTGGACGCGATGGTCTGGGCGCTGCGCCAATTCAGCGGCCTGCCTCACAATAAGGTCTGCGGTATGGCGGGCGTTCTGGACTCGGCGCGTTTCCGTCACTTCCTGTCGCTGGAATTCGGCGTCTCGATGCGCGATGTCAGTGCTTTCGTTCTGGGCGGTCATGGCGACACGATGGTTCCGCTTGCCCGTTACTCGACCGTTGCCGGCATCCCTCTGCCCGATCTGGTCAAGATGGGTTGGACCACGCAGGAAAAACTGGACGCCATCATTCAGCGGACCCGCGACGGCGGCGCCGAGATTGTCGGCCTGCTGAAAACCGGCAGCGCCTTCTATGCTCCCGCCACGGCAGGGATCGAGATGGCCGAGGCCTATCTGAAGGATCAGAAACGGGTTCTGCCTTGCGCGGCATATGTCGACGGCGCATTCGGGCTCAAGGGGCTTTATGTCGGCGTGCCGACCGTGATCGGCGCGAATGGCATCGAGAAAGTCATCGACATCAAGCTGGACAAGGACGAGCAGGTCATGTTCGACAAATCTGTCGATGCGGTCAAAGGCCTGGTTGACGCCTGCAAGGGTATCGACAGCTCGCTGGCATAACGCCCGGCCTTGCGCAATTCGGAACGGCACGCCACGATCGGCGTGCCGTTTTCATTTACGAGATCATGTCATGCGCCGCATCCTTGCCGTATTATTGCTATCTGCCATGCCCGCCTTTGCGGATGATACGACGACCAGCGGCCTGATCGCCGAACAAGGTCTGGCGGCCGCCATGGAGGAACTTGAATCCACACCTGCATCGGCGGATCGGAACATGGCGCTTGCCGCGGTACGATTTCTGGCGGGGATCGAAAAAGCCTATCAGGAACGCTGGCGGATCGGTGCGACCTCTCCGATCTTCCCTGCTCCGGTGTTGGGCACGGAGTTGGAGCCACCGAACCCGTCGCCCGAACCGATGCAGCCGGATTTCCTGAACCGGATTGCGGATGAGATCGTCAACGCGATGCGCTCGACCCGCGACGTACTCCCGGAGGAAGAGGGCGCCCTTGTCCTTCGCCTGCCGGATTTATGGTTCGATGTCGACGGGAGTGGCGATCGCGGCCCGTCCGAAGGTCTGCTTGAACTCGTGATGATCCCCATGCCCGAGGGTGTCGACGGCGAGGTTCGCTTCGATGCGGCGGATAGCGAATGGCTGCGTGCTTATACACATCTGATCGAAGCTGTATGCACCCTGCTGCTGGCATTCGATCCCGAGCCGGCACTGGGACAGAATATCGAACTGGCCGAGGCATTGCATCAGCAGTTCTCGACGCCCTCGGGCGATGGAGCCGGTGAGTACATGCCGACCGACGCCATGGAGCTTGGCCCGATCGTGGACATGGTCGCTGTGGCGATTCACACCCTGCGCAATCAGCCCGACAAGGCGAAAATCAGGGAAGCGCAACAACATCTTGTCCAGATGATTGAAGCCAACCGGAATTTCTGGGCCAAGGCCGCCGAAGAGACCGATAATTCCCGCGAATGGATCCCGAATGACAATCAGCAGGCCGCGCTTGGTTTTGATATTCCCAAGGGCGCCGGTCAGGCATGGCTGGCGGTGCTGGACGATGCCGAGCTGGTGCTGCGGGGTGAAAGGCTCATCCCGTTCTGGCGGTTTGCGCCCGGTTACGGGATCGATCTGCAAAGGTGGATTGACGATCCGAAACCGGTGGATCTGGTTTCCTGGATTCAGGGCAGCGCCGCCCTGCCCTATACGCGCTCGGGCCAGATGGTGGATCGCGGATCCTGGGAAGATTTCACGGAAATGTTCAGCGGGCGCGCCGGGCTGTACATGGTTCTTTTCAACTGATTGCCCCGCCGGCTCGAACCGCGGGCCTGCTGGTAAGATGCATCTTCGAAATTTGTGATCACACGCATTCAACCGGTGATCACAAAAGCGATGATATATGCAGTTTTACCCATTTTTCCCAGAAAAACGGTTCATCCGGCAGGAAAGCTGTGCCAAGACTCGCGGCAACTCTGCTGAACCGACAAGGGGGTCGCAATGAATATACATGAATATCAGGCCAAGGCGTTGCTGCGCCAATACGGCGCGCCGGTTAGTGACGGCCGCGTGGTCGTGAAGGCGGACGAAGCGAAATCCGCGGCGGGGGAACTGGATGGCCCCCTTTGGGTCGTGAAAGCACAGATCCATGCGGGTGGCCGCGGCAAAGGCAGCTTCAAAGAGGCGGAGGCCGGCGAAAAAGGCGGCGTCCGTCTTGCGAAATCGGTTACCGAGGCCGAAGAACTGACCCGCCAGATGCTGGGCCGCACCCTGGTCACGCATCAGACCGGCCCAGCGGGAAAGCAGGTCAACCGTATCTATATCGAAGATGGTTCTGATATCGAACGTGAATTGTATCTTGCTTTGCTGGTCGATCGCGGCACTTCGCGCATCAGCTTCGTCGCCTCGACCGAAGGCGGCATGGATATCGAGGAAGTGGCGGTCAAGACCCCGGAAAAGATCGTCAGTTTCAGCGTGGATCCTGCATCGGGCCTGTCGGATTTCCATGGCCGCCGCGTGGCCTTCGCCCTTGGCCTGAAAGGCGCACAGGTCAAGCAATGCGTCGCGTTGATCCGCAATCTCTATCGCATGTTCATCGAAAAGGACATGGAGATGCTTGAGATCAATCCGCTGATCGTCACGACCGACGGCAATCTGAAATGCCTTGACGCCAAGATGGGTTTTGACAACAACGCCCTGTATCGCCAATCCGATATTCTGGCCCTGCGCGACGAGACCGAGGAAGACCCCAAGGAACTCGCCGCTTCGAAATTTGACCTGAACTATATCGCCCTTGATGGCGAGATTGGGTGCATGGTGAATGGCGCAGGTCTGGCCATGGCGACGATGGATATCATCAAGCTTTACGGGGCCGAGCCTGCAAATTTCCTTGATGTTGGCGGCGGCGCAACCAAGGAGAAGGTGACCGAAGCTTTCAAGATCATCACCTCGGATCCGAACGTCAAAGGCATTCTGGTGAATATCTTCGGCGGCATCATGCGTTGCGACATCATCGCCGAAGGTATCGTGGCTGCGGTGAAAGAGGTCGGGTTGCAGGTTCCGCTGGTCGTGCGGCTGGAGGGAACGAATGTCGACAAGGGCAAGCAGATCATCAGCGAAAGCGGGCTGAATGTCACCTCTGCAGATGATCTGAAGGATGGAGCTGAAAAGATCGTGAAGGCGGTGAAGGGATAGAAACCGGTGCGTCGCAATACGCCACCTTACCCATGACACCCAAAAACGATCTCGCAGTAACCTTGAATCGCAGGAGCCAAACATGGCCATTCTCGTAGACAAGAACACCAAAGTCATCTGCCAGGGCCTGACCGGCTCGCAGGGGACATTCCATACCGAACAGGCGATTGCCTATGGCACCCGGATGGTCGGCGGCGTGACACCCGGCAAGGGTGGAACCGAACATCTGGACCTGCCCGTTTTCAATTCGGTGCATGAAGCCGTTGCCGAGACCGGGGCGAATGCTTCCGCGATCTATGTCCCCCCGCCCTTTGCCGCCGACTCGATCCTTGAGGCGATCGACGCGGAAGTCCCGCTGATCGTGGCCATCACCGAGGGCATTCCCGTTCTGGATATGCTGCGGGTCAAGCGCGCGCTTCAAGGCAGTAAATCCCTTCTGATCGGCCCGAACTGCCCCGGCATCATGACGCCCGATGAATGCAAGATCGGCATCATGCCCGGTAATATCTTCAAACGGGGCTCGGTCGGGGTCGTATCCCGTTCCGGCACCCTGACCTATGAGGCCGTCAAGCAAACCTCTGATGTCGGTCTGGGTCAGTCGAGCGCCGTGGGAATCGGCGGTGACCCGATCAAGGGGCTGGAGCATATCGACGTGCTGGCCATGTTCCTTGACGATCCCGAAACCGAGTCGATCATCATGATCGGCGAAATCGGTGGTTCTGCCGAGGAAGAAGCCGCCGAGTTTCTGGCCGATCAGAAGAAGAAGGGTAAATGGAAGCCGGTCGCCGGTTTCATTGCCGGACGTACTGCGCCTCCGGGGCGCCGCATGGGCCATGCCGGCGCCATCGTTTCGGGCGGCAAAGGCGATGCCGAATCCAAGATCGAAGCCATGAAGAAGGCCGGCGTCGTGGTTGCCGACAGTCCGGCAGGACTGGGCGAGGCGGTGCTGAAGGCCATTGGACGCTAACGCGTTGATGAATTGACAGCCCCTTCCCTCGACTTAAGTATGGGGGACGGGGCGTAAGTACCGCGCGAGGGGACGACGTGGAAGAACAGGATGCAAATGCCCAGCCAATCAGTTCCGCCGCAATGCGGGCTGGAAGCTGCTCCTGTTCCATCGCGCCGCTGTCATTCGCCACGGTACTGGCGCTATCCGCTTGTGGCGCCGGCAAATCGGAAGAGCTGATTCTTCCGGGCGGCATCCCAGCCAGAACCAATCTGCACGAGGCAAGCACCCTGCCCCCGGAATCCGTCCGAACCGTCGCCCGCCGGGATTATGGCTGGCGGCTGATTTACCATCCCGCCCGCGCGCCTGCCTCTGCCGGCCAGGCTGCTGCGCGGGCGCTTTGCGATCTGGAAAGCCGTTCGGTCCAGCGGATCGAGAATATTCCCCGCATCGACCCCTATGCCGATTACGGCGCCGCAATCATCGATATCTACTGTGTCTGAAACCCTCCCAGCCCTGAACCGGGGATAAGCCATGACCGATCAGCCCAAAAACTCAGATTTTCACGATTCCTCGTTTCTTCAGGGCCATAACGCGGCCTATATGGAACAGCTTTACGGCCAGTGGGCCAGGGATCCCGCAGCGGTGGATCAAGCCTGGGGCGCTTTCTTTCAGGCGCTTGGCGACCCGCAGGACGACGCCCTGCGCGAGGCAAAGGGCGCGTCCTGGGCGCGGACGGATTGGCCCCCTGCCGCCGCGGATGAGAATATCTCGGCTCTGACCGGCGAATGGCCCGAGGCGAGCAAGCCCGAAGCCGATGCGGCCGCAAAGAAGATCGCCCAGAAAGCCGCCGAGAAGGGCATCGATCTTTCGGCCGCGCAAATGCGGCAAGCGGTGCTGGATTCCATCCGCGCGCTCATGCTGATCCGCGCCTATCGGATTCGCGGCCATCTGCATGCCGATCTGGATCCTTTGGGCCTGCGCGACATTCCCGATCATGGTGAATTGAAAGCGGCGACCTATGGTTTCGGTCCCGCCGATCTTGACCGGCCGATCTTCATCGACAACGTGCTGGGCCTTGAAGTCGCATCGATCCGCCAGATCGCCGAGCTGATGAAACGCACCTATTGCGGAACATTCGCACTGCAATACATGCATATTTCCGACCCGGAGGAAGCCGCCTGGCTGAAAGAGCGGATCGAGGGCTACGGCAAGGAAATCCAGTTCACAAAGGTCGGCCGCCGCGCCATCCTGAACAAGCTTGTCGAGGCCGAAGGTTTCGAGAAATTCCTTCATGTCAAATATATGGGCACCAAGCGCTTCGGTCTGGATGGCGGTGAAACGCTTATCCCGGCGATGGAACAGATCATCAAACGCGGCGGTGCGCTTGGCGTGAAAGAGATCGTGATCGGCATGCCTCACCGTGGCCGCCTGTCGGTGCTGGCCAATGTGCTAAGCAAACCGTTCCGTGCGATCTTCCACGAATTTCAGGGCGGCAGCTTCAAACCCGAGGCGGTGGACGGTTCGGGCGATGTGAAATACCATCTAGGCGCCTCCGCGGATCGTGAATTCGATGGCAACAAGGTGCACCTGTCGCTGACGGCCAATCCCAGCCATCTGGAAGCGGTGAACCCGGTTGTTCTGGGCAAGGCTCGGGCGAAAAGCGATCAACTTTCGGACGGGCCAGACCGGACGGCGGTTCTGCCGATCCTGCTGCATGGCGATGCGGCATTCGCAGGTCAGGGCGTGGTCGCGGAATGCCTGCAACTTTCGGGCATTCGCGGACACAAGACCGGTGGCACCATGCATATCGTGGTGAACAACCAGATCGGCTTCACGACCGCTCCGCATTTCAGCCGCACATCGCCCTATCCCACCGATATCGCGATGATGGTCGAAGCGCCGATCTTCCATGTGAATGGCGACGATCCCGAAGCCGTGGTTCATGCCGCGCGCGTGGCGACCGAGTTCCGGCAGAAGTTCCACAAGGACGTGGTAATCGACATCATCTGCTATCGCCGCTTTGGCCATAACGAGGGCGATGAGCCCATGTTCACCAACCCGGCCATGTATACCAAGATCAAGTCTCACAAGACGACCTTGCAGCTTTATACCGAGCGGCTGGTGGCTGACGGGTTGATCCCCGAAGGCGAAATCGACGATATGAAGGCCACCTTCCAGGCTCATTTGAACGAAGAGTTCGAAATCGGCAAGAATTACAAGCCGAACAAGGCCGACTGGCTGGACGGCAAATGGTCCGGCATGGAGCGGGAGGGGGCCGAGTATGTCCCCGGCCAGACAGGTATCGCACCCGAGCTGATGACCCGGATCGGCAAGGCACTGACCACGATCCCCGACAAGATAAACCTGCACAAGACCGTCGGCAGGCTGCTGGAATCCAAGAAGAAGATGTTCGCAACCGGCGAGGGTTTCGATTGGGCGACCGGCGAGGCACTGGCATTCGGTTCACTGCTGACCGAAGGGCATGCCGTGCGGCTGTCGGGTCAGGACAGTTCGCGGGGAACGTTCAGCCAGCGTCATTCGGCCATCATCGACCAAACGGCCGAAGAGCGTTACTACCCGCTGAACCATATCGAGAAAGGTCAGGCCAGTTACGAAGTCATCGACTCGATGTTGTCGGAATATGCGGTTCTGGGCTTTGAATATGGTTATTCGCTGGCCGAACCGAATGCGTTGGTCCTGTGGGAAGCGCAGTTCGGCGATTTTGCCAACGGTGCGCAGATCATGTTCGACCAGTTCATTTCATCGGGCGAGAAGAAATGGCTGCGGATGTCCGGCCTTGTGATGCTGTTGCCGCATGGTTTCGAAGGTCAGGGCCCCGAGCACAGCTCTGCCCGGCTTGAGCGTTTTCTGCAAATGTGCGCCGAAGACAACTGGATCGTCGCCAATTGCACGACCCCGGCCAATTACTTCCACATCCTGCGCCGCCAGATCCATCGCGATTTCCGGAAGCCGCTGGTGCTGATGACGCCAAAATCGCTGCTGCGCCATCCGCTGGCGATCAGCAAGGCCGAGGAGTTCCAGACCGGCTCGACCTTCCACCGTGTTCTCTGGGACGACGCGGAACGCGGCAATTCTCCGACCTCACTTGCTGCGGATGACAAGATCCGCCGCGTCGTCCTTTGCTCGGGCAAGGTCTATTACGATCTGCTCAAGGCACGGGACGAGGCGGGGATTACGGATGTCTACCTGCTGCGGCTTGAACAGTTCTATCCTTTCCCCGCGCAGGCGGTGGTCAAGGAACTGGGTCGTTTCAAACAGGCCGAGATGGTCTGGTGTCAGGAAGAGCCCAAGAACCAGGGCGGCTGGTCCTTCATCGAGCCTTACATCGAATGGGTGCTTGAGCGTCTGGGAGCCAAGCACAACCGTGCCCGTTACGTCGGACGCAATGCAGCCGCCTCGCCCGCAACCGGGCTTGCCTCGCGCCACAAAGCTGAACAAGAAGCGCTGGTGAACGAAGCGCTCAATATCGAAGGATAATCCGATGACCACCGAAGTTCGCGTCCCCGCATTGGGAGAATCCGTCACCGAGGCAACCATCGCCACCTGGTTCAAGAAGCCCGGCGACACCGTCGCGGTCGATGAAATGCTGTGCGAATTGGAAACCGACAAGGTGACGGTCGAGGTGCCAAGCCCTGCCGCAGGTGTTCTGTCGGAAATCGTCGCGGCAGAGGGTACGACCGTCAGCCCCGACGCCTTGCTGGCGCAGATCACCGAAGGGGCAGCCGGTGATTCTCCGAAAGCCGATGCGCCCAAGCCGCAGGCGGCAAAGGCCGATACGGCAAAAACCGATACCGACGCGCCGGATGCAACACCTGCCGGAGGCGGTGCCGCAATCGATGTCATGGTGCCCGCACTGGGCGAAAGCGTCAGCGAGGCCACCGTCGCCACCTGGTTCAAACAGGTCGGCGACAGTGTCGCGGCGGATGAAATGCTGTGCGAGCTCGAAACCGACAAGGTTTCGGTCGAAGTTCCCGCCCCCTCTGCCGGCGTTCTGGCCGAGATCCTCGCACCCGAAGGGACAGTTGTCGACGCAAAGGCCAAGCTGGCGGTGATTACCGAAGGTGCAGGCGGTGCGGTCAAGCCCGGCGCCGCCCCAGCCCCTGCCCCTGCAGACGCAACCAGCACCGGCGGCACGGCTGACTCGGGCAAGGATGTCGAAGATGCTCCGGCGGCCAAAAAGGCGATGGCCGAAAAGGGCATCAGCCGGGATCAGGTTCAGGGTTCGGGTCGTGATGGCCGGGTCATGAAACAGGATGTCGCGGGTGCATCCACCGCTGCCGCAGCAGCGGCTCCGGCAGCAGCACGTCCGGCACAGGACGCCGCCCGCGAGGAACGGGTCAAGATGACCCGTCTGCGCCAGACGATCGCGCGCCGCCTGAAAGACGCGCAGAATACCGCCGCGATGCTGACCACCTATAACGAAGCCGATATGTCCGGCATCATGCAGCTTCGCAACGAATACAAGGAAGCGTTCGAAAAGAAGCACAAGGTCAAACTGGGCTTCATGTCCTTTTTCACCAAGGCCTGCTGCCACGCACTTAAGGAAGTGCCCGAAGTCAACGCCGAGATCGACGGCACCGAGGTGGTGTACAAGAATTACGTCAATATGGGCGTGGCGGTTGGCACACCGTCGGGGCTGGTGGTTCCTGTCCTGCGCGACGCCGACCAGAAAAGCTTTGCCGAGATCGAGAAGGAAATCGGCGCGTTGGGCGTCAAAGCCCGCGATGGCAAGCTGTCCATGGCCGAGATGCAGGGCGGCACCTTCACGATCTCGAACGGCGGTGTTTATGGTTCGCTGATGTCCTCGCCCATCCTGAATCCGCCGCAATCGGGTATTTTGGGAATGCACAAGATTCAGGAGCGTCCAATGGTTGTCGGCGGCGAGATCGTGATCCGCCCGATGATGTATCTCGCGCTGTCCTATGACCACCGGATCGTTGACGGCAAGGGTGCGGTAACCTTCCTTGTCCGGGTCAAGGAAGCATTGGAGGATCCGCGCAGACTGCTGATGGATCTCTAGAACGCGAAAGGACCGGGGCGGGATAGCCGTCCCGGCGCAGAGGTTTTCATGACGGAAACGACGACAGACGCCACCCCAAAACAGGCCGCACTGGTTCAACCCGAACAGATTCGGAACTGGATCGGCGTTGTCAGTCGTGACGATGTCCGTCAGGGCGTCAGCGGCGGTTTTGTCATGATGGAACAGGGTAAGCTGGGGCCCCTCCTGCGTTTCAATCCCGGCGATTGGCTGATTTTCTATTCACCGCGTGCCACCTTGTCCGACAGAAAACCGCTCAAGAAATTCACTGCAATCGGCCGCGTCGCCGATGCCGAGCCCTATCAGGTTCCGATGGAGACCGGAAAAACGGCTTTTCGTCGTGATATCGACTGGATGAAAGCCAAGGACGTCCAGATCTCCGATCTCAGCGAAAAACTGGATTTCATGCGGGGAAACTGGGGAATGCTGACACGGCGAGGTCTGTTCGAGATTACGGATGCGGACCGACATGTCATCCGCGTTGCCATGACAGGAGAATGACATCATGCAATTGCTTGCGCATTACCGGATCAGTTCCGGTTACGACAGGTTCAAGTCCGCGTTCGATGCGGATGCAGAGGATCGCGGGCATAACAGCCTCTCGGTGCTGCAATTATGGCGGGAAGACGACTCGAATATATGGGCTTTATACGACGTCGCCGATGCCGCGGCGGCGCGTGCCTATCTGAACGGCGCTGCAGATGTGTTCAACAGTCAGGCAGGCGTCATGGCCACGGATTTCCACTTTGTCGAGACGGCGTAAACGAATATTTGCGGCATATGCCAGCCGGTCGCCGAAGCCACCAATTGCCGAGCGCGCGATCATTCGGATGTGCGGCGACCCGGCCGATGATAGTGAAGGCACCGGATTGATGCGGTGCCCCGAATTTATACGGTCAGGGACCCGCCCGACCCGAATGATAAAAGGAGTGTGCCATGTCCACCTATGATCTGATCGTAATCGGTGCCGGTCCCGGCGGTTATGTCTGCGCGATTCGCGCCGCTCAACTGGGACTCAAGGTCGCCTGTGTCGAGGGGCGTGAGGCACTTGGCGGCACCTGCCTGAATGTTGGCTGCATTCCTTCGAAAGCGTTGCTGCATGCAAGCCATATGCTGCATGAGAGTCATGAGAATTTCGACAAGATGGGCCTTACCGGCTCCAGGATCAAAGTCGACTGGGCGAAGATGCAGGGCTACAAATCCGAGACGGTCAGCACCAATACCAAGGGGATCGAATTCCTGTTCAAGAAGAACAAGATCGACTGGCTGAAGGGCTGGGCCAGCATCGAGTCGGCTGGCCGCGTCAAGGTCGGAGATACGGTGCATGACGCGAAGAATATCGTCATTGCGACCGGCTCCAGCCCCGCGCCTCTGAAAGGGGTCGAGGTCGATAACGATGCAGGGCTTATCGTCGATTCGACCGGCGCCTTGTCGCTCCCCAAGATCCCGAAATCCATGGTGGTGATCGGCGCTGGCGTGATCGGGCTTGAGCTTGGCTCGGTCTATGCCCGGCTTGGCGCCGAGGTGACGGTGGTCGAATATCTCGATGTCATCACACCCGGTATGGATGGCGAAGTGCAGAAGCAATTCCAGAAAATCCTGTCCAAACAGGGGCTCAAATTCATCCTCGGCGCTGCGGTCAAAGGGGCCGAAGCAGTCAAGGGCAAGACCCGGCTCACCTATGCGTTGAAAAAGGACGACAGCGAACATGCACTGGAGGCCGATTGCGTCCTTGTCGCCACCGGCCGCCGCCCGCATATCGAAGGGCTGGGACTGGACAATCTGGGTGTCGAGTTGACCGATCGCGGTTTCGTCAAGATCGATGAGCATTGGACAACCAATGTCAAAGGCATCTATGCCATTGGCGATTGCGTTCCCGGCCCGATGCTGGCCCATAAGGCCGAGGATGAGGGCATGGCGGTCGCTGAAATCATCGCGGGCAAACATGGTCATGTGAATTACGACGTCATCCCCGGCGTAATCTACACCACGCCCGAAGTGGCCAATGTCGGCCTGACCGAGGAAGCGGCGAAGGAAACCGGGCGCAAGATCAAGATCGGCAAATTCCCCTTCATGGGCAATGCCCGGGCCAAGGCGATGATGCAGCCCGAAGGTTTCGTGAAGCTGATCGCGGATGCCGAAACCGATCGCATTCTGGGTTGCCATATCATCGGCCCGAATGCCGGAGAGATGATTCACGAAATCTGCGTTGCCATGGAATTCGGCGCCTCGGCGGAAGATATCGCATTGACCTGCCATGCCCATCCGACAACCTCCGAAGCGGTTCGCGAAGCCGCTCTGGCCTGTGGTGACGGAGCAATTCATGTCTGATGCGCCCTATCGGCGCATAGGCCGGCGTGGCGTGATCCTTGCCGGTCTCGCATTGGCGGGTTGTGGAGGCAATGCGAGGCGCAAAACCGAAACGCGCGATCATTCGGGGCTTTACCCCAATGAAACGCCCTATCTCCGCTCGCGCATCAATTATTGGGCGGCGCATTACCGGGTGCCTCCGTCACTGGTTCACCGCGTCATCATCCGCGAATCCCGGCATCGCCCCGAAGCCCGCAACGGCCCCTATTACGGGCTAATGCAGATCCTGCCCCAAACGGCACGCACGATGGGTTATCGCGGCCCGGCCAGTGGGCTTCTCGATGCCGATACCAATCTGAAATATGCGGTAAAATACCTGCGCGGCGCCTATCTGGTCGCCAATGGCAATCACGACAAGGCCGTCATGTGGTATGCGCGCGGCTATTATTACGAGGCCAAGCGCAAGGGACTTCTGGAAGAAACCGGTTTGCGCAGCTGAAGCGCAGCTTCTTCACGAAACAACCTCGGGGCTGAAAATTGCGCCGAAAATGCAAGAGGGGGCGCGAGCGCCCCCTTATTTCGTGCCGTCAGGCATAAGCGCTGCCGCGCCGAGAAGGACGGCACAGCCAGGTCGCCGTCTCAGGCACCCTTGTAGATATCGACCAGCTTCTGCAGCATATCCAGCGCGTCCTCGCGCGATCTCTGGAAGCTGTTGCGGCCGATGATCGATCCGTTGCCGCCGCCGTCGCGAATGGCCTTGGCATCGTCGTAAACTGCATCGGCCCCTTTTGCGGCCCCGCCCGAGAAGACGACGATCCGGCGACCGGCAAAGGCCGATTGCATGCAATGCTCAACCCGCTTGGCCTGGGTCGAGATATCGATCTTCTGCGCTTCATAGACCTTTTTGGCCTCGCCCAGTTCCAGATGATCGGTGGACAGCTTGATCTTGATGATATGCGCCCCCAGCAACGCGGCCATCTGCGCCGCATAGGCCGCGATATCGATTGCCGTCTCGCCATCCTTCGAGATCGCCTCGCCGCGCGGATAGGACCAGATCACGGTCGCCACGCCCTTGGCGGCGGCCTCCCGGCGCATTTCCTTGATTTCCTCGAACATATCCAGCGCCATGTCCGAGCCCGGATAGATCGTGAAACCGATCGCCGCGCAGCCAAGCCGAAGCGCGTCATCCACGCTTGCCGTCAGGGCCTGATTCTTGCCCGCGGTATCCGACATCAGGCTGTTGGCGCTGTTGACCTTGAGAATGGTCGGAATCTGGCCCGCGAACGTGTCGGCCCCAGCTTCAATCATGCCCAGCGGCGCGGCAAAGGCGTTCAGCCCCGCATCGATCGCAAGCTGATAATGGTAATGCGGATCATATCCGCCCGGATTAGGTGCGAATGACCGGGCCGGTCCGTGCTCGAAGCCCTGATCAACCGGAAGAATGATCATCTTGCCGGTTCCTGCGAGCTTGCCGGTCATCAGCATACGCGCAAGCTGCGCCTTCACGCCCGGAGTTTCCCCTTCGTAATTCGCGAGAATGCGACGCACCGTATCGGTCATCATTATCAAATGCTCCTATCCTGATTGCGGGCTGCATAACATGCAGAGCAGCACTGACAATCTTGTTTTCGCTAACAGTTTTTCGATCCATTCCGGCGGGCGGAAAACGGCCAGTTTCCCGCCGGACAGGCCGCGACGACGGCCGGAAAAAACCTCCGGCCTACGTCTTTCCCGGTTATTTTTCGATCGTGATGCTCAGCATGTAATCGGGATCATCCACAGCCCCATTCGCATCGGGATCGCCTTTTTTGATATCGTTCAGCACATCCCAGCCATCGACCAGCTGACCTACAGCGGTATATTCGCCATCAAGGAAGGTCGCCGGGGCAAGATCTATGAAGAACTGGCTATTGGCGCTGTCAGGATTCTGCGAACGCGCCATGCCCACGGTTCCCTGCTGGAAGGACACGTCACCGAATTCGGCCTTGAGGTCGGGCAAATCCGATCCCCCCATCCCCGCACGCGCGGTGTCGCCGTCCTGCTTGCCGAATTCGACATCGCCGGTCTGGGCCATGAAACCATCGATGACGCGATGAAACACCACCCCGTCATAGGCCCCGGACTCGGCCAGTTCGATCAGCCGCGCGACATGGTTCGGAGCCTTGTCCTCATACAGATCCAGCGTGATGGTGCCTTTCTCGGTGCCATCCGCGGCGGCGACCGTAATCACCATATTCGGCCCCGGGCCGTCGCTGACGCCGGGCAATCCCTCGGCCATGGCTCCGCCTGCCATCAAGGCAAGCGCGGCGGGAACAAGCAGGAACTCACGCATCGGCAGCCACCTTCACCGAAATCATGCGGTCGGGTTGCGCAGGCGGCTCGCCGCGGGTGATCTTGTCGACATGCTCCATGCCCTCGATCACCCGGCCATAGACCGTGTATTGACCGTTCAGGAAATGATTGTCGCCGAAATTGATGAAAAACTGGCTGTTGGCGCTGTTGGGATTGGCAGAACGCGCCGCACCCAGAGTCCCGCGATCATGCGGCAGCTTCGAGAATTCCGCCGGCAGATCCGGCAGGTCCGAACCGCCGGTGCCCGCGCGGCCGGGATTCCAGTCGTTTTCCATATTCGCATGCTGAACATCGCCGGTCTGCGCCATGAAACCGTCGATCACCCGGTGAAACGCGACATTGTCGTATTTGCCGGCGCGCGCGAGTTCCTTCATCCGCTCGCTATGCTTGGGTGCCACGTCGGGCAGCAGTTCGATCACCACGGGGCCGTCCTTCAGCTCGATGATGATGGTGTTTTCGGGATCCTTGATATCGGCCATGGGGTGCTCCTTTAGCTGTCTGGATCTAGGTCTAGGCGGATGTCGGCCCGAGAGCAACGTGGCATTCACTGACAATCCTGTCAGACTTTGGACCTGTTGACGCGAACGCGATCATGCGTGACAAGCGCCATGACGCCCCACAGCCTGCGAAAAGGACCCGACATGGCCGAATTCAAAACCATCGACGATATGGATCTGAACGGAAAAGCTGTGCTGATCCGCGTGGATCTGAATGTGCCGGTAGATCAGGGCCGGGTCACGGATACCACCCGAATCGACAAGATCGTCCCAACCGTCAAGGATATCCAGGCCAAAGGCGGCATTCCGGTCCTGATGGCCCATTTCGGCCGCCCCAAGGGCAAGCCCGTGGAAAGCATGAGCCTGAAACAGATCGTTCCGGCACTTGAGGCGGCCTTGGGGCAGAATGTGGCTTTCGCGACGGATTGTATCGGCGGGCCGGCGAAACGGGTCGTCGCGGCGCTGGAGCCGGGCGATGTCGCGCTGCTTGAGAATACCCGCTTTCATGAAGGCGAGGAAAAGAACGACCAGATCTTCGCGGCATCGCTGGCCGCGCTGGGCGGGGCCTATATCAATGACGCATTCTCGGCCTCGCACCGGGCCCATGCCTCGACCGAGGGGCTTGCACGGCTTCTCGAGGCCGGAGCGGGACGCCTGATGGAGGCCGAGCTCAAAGCGCTTGACGCCGCGCTTGGCAATCCTCAGCGTCCTGTCGCCGCCGTGGTCGGGGGCGCCAAGGTCTCGACCAAGCTGGATCTGCTGATGAACCTGATCGAGAAGGTCGATCACCTGATCATCGGCGGTGGCATGGCCAATACATTCCTTGTCGCCAAAGGCGTCGAGGTTGGCAAATCGCTGGCCGAGCGTGACATGGCGGATACTGCCCGCGCCATTCTGGAAAAAGCCGAGTCAGGGGGCTGCACGATCCATCTGCCCACCGATATCGTCGTCGCACGGGAATTCAAGGCCGGGGCCGAAAGCGAGGTTCTGCCGGTCGATCAATGCCCCGCGGATGCGATGATCCTTGATGCAGGCTCCGAAACCGTCAACGCCATCCGCGAGATCTTCGCCAAGTGCCGCACCTTGGTCTGGAATGGCCCGCTGGGAGCCTTCGAGATCGCGCCTTTCGATCGGGCGACCAACGCCGCGGCGCAGGCGGCTGCCGAGGCCACGCGCGAGGGCAAGCTGGTTTCCGTCGCCGGTGGCGGTGACACAGTGGCGGCATTGAACCAGGCCGGCGTCGCCGGGGATTTCACCTTCATCTCGACCGCAGGCGGCGCGTTTTTGGAATGGATGGAAGGCAAGGACCTGCCGGGCGTCGCCGCGCTTTACGCGGCTGCGAACTAAGCCTTATTCCGACAGGCATAGCGGGCCGGATTGCATCCGGGCCGCCTGCGTTCCGGCATTTCAGCATCTGGATGATGCAAGACGGGCTCCTGCCCGCTTTTCGCACTTGCGGCAAGACGGCCCTGCCGCCTATCTTCGGCTACCATGGATAAACGGACCACGACAATTCTGACCCGGATCACGCCATCGGCAAAGATCGATCGCGCGCGTCATGGCTGGCGCGCGAAATGCCTGCAAAGGCTGATCCGGATGGAGTTGCCGGTTCCTGCCAGCTTTGCCCTGCCCCATGCGGTCGTGCAGATGATCGCCTCGGGGCAAGCTGTCGATCTCGATCCGCTGAACACGCTGTTTGCGCAGGAAGACGGGCTGGTGAGTGTCCGGCCCTCGGCCATGAACCCGGAATGGGGCGGGCCGGGAACCGTCCTGAATGTCGGCATAAACGATGCGACACATGACCGGCTGGCCAAGCGGATCGGTCAGGACAATGCCGATGCGATCTATTTGTCCTTCGTGCAGAGCTACGCCATCAATATCGCCCGTCTCGATCCGGATATGTTCTCGCAATCGGGCAAGAATGCGCTGGCCGAGGCTCTGCGGAACTATCGCGACGAAATGGACGAATCCTTCCCGCAAGAGCCCGAACGCCAGCTTGCCGGGGTGCTGCGATCCATGTCACGCGCATGGGACGGCCCGACCGCACGGCTTTTGCGGCAGGCCAAAGGCGCACCTGCTGACGCGCCTCTGGGACTTGTGGTGCAGCAGATGCGGCTGGCACTGGGGCCCGGATTATGCGGATCGGGCACGATCCAGTTCACCGATTCCGTCACCGGCGAGCCTCGGGTCACGGGCCGGTTTCGTGGTCAGAAACATGGCGAAACCGTCGGAGCCGGTGCCGAAACGCTGTTTCTGACCCGTGATGAACGCGGCATATCACTTGAAGAGACCGCACCGGAAATTTTCGCGGATCTGGTCCGTTTCGGTGTCGCTGCCCGTGAACGGCTGCGCGAAGAGATGCAGATCGAGTTCATGGTGACGAACGGGCAGATATCGTTGATCGACGCGCTGCGCGTCCCCCGAAGCTCTCGTGCCGCGGTCCGGATCGCGGTGGCGCTTGCCCGTGATGGCGTCATCCCCCGCGAAGAAGCTGTGATGCGGGTCGAACCACGCGCCTTGACCGACCTGCTGCACCATCAGATCGACCCACGGGGCAAACGCGACGTGATCATCCGGGGGATCAATGCCAGCCCGGGAGCGGCAACCGGAAAGATCGTGCTGTCCGCCGCCGCCGCGCAAGCTTCCGCCGCGCGCGGAGAGCCCTGCGTTCTGGTTCGCCGCGAAACTTTGCCAGAGGATATCCGGGGGATGCATGCCTCGGTCGCTGTGCTGACAGAACGGGGCGGCATGACCAGCCATGCCGCCGTGCTTGCGCGCGGGCTTGGCCTGCCCTGTATCGTTGGTGCTTCGGGCTTGAATATCGATCTGCGCAATCGCAGCGTGACCGTGGGCCGGCTTGTCCTGAACGAAGGCGATGAAATCACCATTGATGGCAGTTCGGGTGACGTTCTGGCCGGGGCTCCTCCCATGCTCGAACCCGCGTTGGACGACGCGTTCAACCAGTTGCTCGAATGGGCCGATGCGGTCAGCGACATGGATGTGCGCGCCAATGCCGATACGCCCGAGGATGCCCGCACCGCCCGAAAATTCGAAGCGCGGGGCATCGGGCTATGCCGGACCGAGCATATGTTTTTCGAATCAGAGCGCCTGCACGCAATGCGCGAGATGATCTTCGCCGACAACGCCGAAGACCGGAAACTTGCACTTGATCGGATCCTGCCAATGCAGCGCAAGGATTTCACCGATCTTTTCGAGATCATGGCGGGGCTTCCGGTGACCATTCGCCTGTTCGATCCACCGCTGCATGAATTTCTGCCGCATGACCGCACCGGGCTGCGAGAACTGGCCGAAACCCTTGACCTGCCGCTTTCAACCGTGGTCCGCCGGGTCGAAGCACTATCGGAATTCAACCCGATGTTGGGGATGCGCGGAGTGCGTCTTGGGATCGCCGTTCCCGAGATCTACGAAATGCAGGCGCGCGCCATATTCGAGGCAACGATAGACGCAAGCCGCAAGGGCGCCGTCGTCGTTCCCGAGATCATGATCCCGCTTGTCTCGGCAATGCGAGAGGTCGAACTGGTCCAGAATCGCGTCGATGCGGTAGCCGCTGCGGTCCGGAATGACCGGCACGCCAATTTTACCTATCGTCTGGGCGTCATGGTCGAGACACCCCGGGCTGCGCTGCGGGCCGGCGATATCGCCGCACATTCGGCCTTTCTGTCCTTTGGAACCAATGATCTGACCCAGATGACCTATGGCCTGTCCCGCGACGATGCCGGTCGTTTCATGGGCATTTACGTTCAGCAGCAGGTTTATTCCGAAGACCCGTTCCACATTCTCGATCAGGAAGGCGTGGGCGAGCTTCTGCTGATCGGCGCCGAGCGCGCCCGACGCAAATGCCCCGATATCACTGTCGCCGTCTGCGGCGAACATGGCGGAAATCCGGAATCCATCGCTTTCTGTCACGAAGCCGGTTTCGATTACATCTCCTGCTCTTCATTCCGGGTACCGATCGCCCGGCTGGCCGCCGCGCAAGCCTCGATTCGCTGTCCCCGGGCAAAGAAGCAAACCGATTCGTTTGATTTCGAATCGATTCGGGCCTCCGGGCCACAAAAATAGTTCCGATTCGGCCATTTTTTGACCCAAGAATGGCTGATTCCAGCTGTTTATCACGTATTTTCCAGCAATTTTCCGCCGCTTCCGCGCTGCAGCATCGGATATTTGGCGTTAACGGGTATGTGATATGGATTTGTCAACAACCAAAAGCCTATTCAATTTCTGATTTGAATGGCCGTCTGCTCTCGGTCGTTTGCCCGTTCTGCCCACCCACCGGGCCAATAAAATTCAGGACTAACAATGCCAAAGCTGCTTCAACGGCTTATGGGGGTTTGTGTAACTGTTGCTGTCGCCCTGCCCGCCGCGCCCGTCGCTGCCTCTGAAGGAAATGCCTCGCTATTCTCGGCCGAGCAATCAGTTTCCGGAATCAAGACTTCGGTTTCCCGCGCCTCGCTGTTTACAGCAGAGGTGGATCCGTTCGGCAGTATTTCCAATCCGATGGATATGCCGCGTCCCAGACCGCTGCTTTATACCGATGCCGAGCCTGTCGCCATCGAGGGCGGGCCGGAAGAAATATATCCGCCGACGCCCGGCCCGTCCTACAGTTCTGCCGATCTGGAATGCCTCGCGGAAGCATTGTATTTCGAAGCCCGTGGCGAAGGCCGGGACGGTCAGGCCGCTGTGGCGGAAGTGATCCTGAACCGCGTCGAAAGCAAAAACTTCCCGTCGAGCGTTTGCGATGTCGTGAATCAGCCCAGCCAATTCAGCTATACGATCGGCGGCCGCAAAACGATCCGCAACAAAAGCACTTATCGCCGCGTTCTTGCCGTCGCGGAAGAGGCGCTTGACGGCTCGCCGCGCGGGTTGACCAACGGCGCGACCTATTTTCACAGCACATCGGTCCGGCCGAACTGGTCCCACCGCTTTTTCCAGACAGCCAGGATCGGTCGCCATATCTTCTATTCGCCCAAGCAACGGATCGCCTCGAACTGACGCGAAACGCAACTCTGGCTTGCGCCGGGAGCGGATTTAGGGTGAATGGCGGTCATGGAAACCTGTGACCGCATACATCTTCGCGACCATGTCGTTCTTGCCGATATCGGAGCCTTCCAGTCCGAACGGGGCGAGCCCCAGCGGCTGCGCTTCAATATCACCGTGGAACTCCACGACCAGACGACAAGCCGCGACGATCAGGTGGACAGCGTTCTGTCTTATGACGTGCTGACCCAGGCGGTCGCCGCCGCGTTGGCCGATCAGCGTTACAACCTTGTCGAGACTCTGGCCGAAAAGATCGCCGCCGAAGTGCTGGCACATCCCCGTGCTGCCCGGATCGAAGTTTCGGTCGAAAAACTTGACCGCATTCCCGGCGCATTGGGCGTCACGATCTGTCGAACCGTCGGCAGGATGACCGCAGGGCAGGCAGAATTACCGGTTTCGGTGCTGCTGTGGAAAGGATCGGGCGATTTTCCGGACGGCGCGGTTATCCTGATCCCCGATGCGCCCGGCCTTCCCCTTCCCGAAGGCCAGAACAGGCGGCGGATTGCCATGCTGGCATTGGATCAGGCGGCCTGGGCCCTGTCAGGCCGGCTTGGGCTTGAGGTCGCGGAAAGCCGAACCGAACTGGATGACGCGATCAGATCCGCACGCCCGGTTGTTTGGGCTCCGGCAAGGCTGGCGGCGGATATCCCGGAAATCGAGGCCGATCCCATGCATCTCGCGGGCTGGCTGGCCAACCGGCTTGGCGCGGAAGCCGTCCTGGTGACCTTGCCCGACGACACGCCCCTGCCGGAACCTCCTGCCGGTTTCCCTGTCCCGCTGCGCCGCGCTTCCGGGTCGGGCCAGCAAGTCTGAACGTCATGGAAACGCGGCGCATCTATTATCGTCCAATCCCCCTGAATACCGGCGGGCGCTGGCCCTTGGCCGGAGGTCCGGTCGGTTTCTCGCAGCTCGAACGGCTTGAACGTGGCCGGGCTCCGGAAATTTGCGACCGGGTTCCCGCAGATATCCTTGAAACGCTGACCGCCGCCCGCCCGCCGATGATGGGGATGAGTTTCGACCGCCCGCGCCTGATGGGAATCGTCAATGCGACGCCGGACAGCTTTTCGGACGGTGGCAGCTATGATCCGATTCGACAGGGTGATGCCCTGATCGCGGCAGGTGCGGATATTCTTGATATCGGCGGAGAATCGACTCGCCCCGGCGCGCAGGAAATCCCCGTCGAAGATGAAATCGCACGTATCGCCCCTGCCATCCGGGAATTATCGTCGCGAATCCCCATATCCGTGGATACGCGCAAATCCGGGGTCGCCGCTGCCGCGCTCGGGGCCGGCGCGTCGATGGTCAATGATGTCTCGGGATTCGATTTCGATCCCGCGCTTGCCTCCGTGATCTCGGAAAGCGGCTGTCCTGTTTGCCTGATGCATGCGCAGGGCCAGCCTGAAACCATGCAGGACAATCCGAGATATGACGATGTCTTGCTGGACGTATATGATGCATTGGACGCAAGATTGGCACGGGCGGAAGCTGCGGGCATAAAGCGCAGCCGCATCTTCGTCGATCCGGGGATCGGCTTTGGAAAGACCCAGGACCATAATCTTGCCCTGCTAAGACGGATTTCGCTGTTTCACGGTCTGGGCAGCCCGATATTGCTGGGCCTGTCGCGCAAGCGTTTCATTGGCGTGATTGGTGGGGCAGAACGGCCGGCGGACCGGATGCCGGGCACATTGGCACTGACATTGGCCGCGATCGCGCAGGGGGTTCAGATACACCGCGTCCATGACGTCGCCGAGATTGCACAGGGCCTGCGCCTGTGGCAAGCGGTAGGGCAAAACACAGAGGCATAGACATGAGCGAAAAGCTGTTCGGAACCGATGGTGTGCGCGGGCGCGCCAATACCCACCCGATGACCGCGGAAATGGCTCTGCGCCTTGGCGCGGCTGCAGGCAGGTTCTTTCGACGGGACGGGCGCAACGGGCATCGGGTAGTCATCGGCAAGGATACACGGCTTTCGGGATATATGCTGGAAAACGCCCTGACCGCCGGCCTGACCTCGACAGGGATGAATGTCCTTCTTCTGGGGCCGGTGCCGACGCCTGCAGTGGGCTACCTCACCCGCTCGATGCGGGCAGATCTGGGCATCATGATCTCGGCGAGCCATAATCCGGCCGAGGATAATGGCATCAAGTTCTTTGGCCCGGACGGTTTCAAGCTCTCCGATCACGCGGAAGACGAAATTCAGAATATCGTCTCGGGCGAGATCACGCCCGCGCAGCCCGCGAATATCGGCCGCGCCAAGCGGATCGATGACGGGCGTGGGCGTTACGTCGAATATGCAAAGACGACCTTTCCCGGCGGACAGCGGCTGAACGGCCTGAAAGTGGTCGTTGACTGCGCCCATGGCGCCGCCTATCGCGCCGCACCCGAGGTCCTGTGGGAACTGGGCGCCGACGTGATTCCGCTTGGTGTCGAGCCGAATGGCTTCAACATCAATGACAATGTCGGAAGCACCCATCCCGAAACCTGCGCCAAGGCAGTTCTCGAACATGGCGCGGATCTGGGGATCACGCTGGATGGCGACGCGGACCGGGTGCAGATCATCGACGAAAAAGGCAATCTGGCCGATGGCGATCAGATCATGGCGCTTCTGGCCTCGCGCTGGGCGCAGCAGGGCCGTCTGAAAGGACATGCCCTGGTCGCGACGGTGATGTCCAATCTGGGGCTGGAGCACTATCTTGACGGGCTTGGCCTGCGGCTTGAACGCACCCGTGTGGGCGATCGCTATGTGGTCGAACGGATGCGTGAAGGCGGCTATAATCTGGGGGGCGAGCAGTCGGGGCATATCGTCATGACCGATTACGCGACCACTGGCGACGGGCTGATCGCGGGGCTGCAATTTCTGGCTGCCATGTCCGACAGTGGCGAATCCGCCAGCCAGCTGGTGTCCCAATTCGATCCGGTGCCGCAAATGCTGAAAAACGTCCGTTACGCCGCCGGCACGGATCCGCTGGCCGTGGCCGCGGTACGCTCGGTCATTTCGGAGGTCGAGGCACGGCTGGGCAGTTCAGGCCGCGTGCTGATCCGAAAATCGGGAACCGAGCCGCTGATCAGGGTCATGGCCGAGGCAGAGGACGAAGCTCTCCTGCACGAGATCATCGATGAGATCGTCGCGGCCGTCGAAACGGCAGCGTAACGGCTCCGACTATGATTGCGAGCCCAATCCTGGATTCCACATAGAGAATGCATGAAATAATATTGTATTTAAATATGAATTTCCCTTCATGCTGCTAACTCCTCCCCCCTTCTTCTTTGTGGTAAATACCTCGGGGGGCGCCGGCGGGTCGCGCCACTGGTTCGAGAACCAGCCGGCGACGGGCGGCGCCCCCGGCCGTCGCGGGTCACGCAGGATTGCGTTTCCAGCCAGGCAACACGCATTCCGATATCCGACACTCGTTCAGCGTGACAGCAACACCCCGGTCGGATCGAAATCGTAAAGCCAGTCGAACCGGGACAGCATCAGCCCCGGGGTCAGCCGGTCCGCCGCGCGCAGGGCCAGATGCGCGGCAAACCGTTTCACGCCCGTCAGGTGATAATTGCGGGCATTCTGGTTCGATGCCCTGACAATACGCGTCACCCTTGGCCTGCGCAGCTGTTCAAATCCGGCCAGTGCCGCCGCCTGATCGGGATCGGCATCAAGGCAGGCCGCAAGAAGCCAGGCATCCTCGATGGCCATCGCCGCGCCCTGCGCAATGAACGGCAATGTCGGATGAGCGGCATCGCCGATCAGCACCAGACGACCATCCTGCCAGACATGGGCAACCTCGTGACGGAACAATCCCCAGATATGGGTCCGTTCAACCGCGGCAAGCCAGTCCCGGACCGGAGCAGCGAAATCCGCAAATGCGGCCCTCAGGTGATCCGGGTCATCCTGATGCGACCAGCCTTCCTCCTGCCAATCATACCGTTCCTGTACGGCAACGATATTCCGCAACCCGCCCGGAAGTGGATAACTGACAAGATGGCGGTGCGCCCCCATATAAACCTGCGCCTCGGCCAATGCGGTTTCCGGCTGGCGAATGATGGCTCGCCATGCGGTCTGATGGGTGAAAAACGGTACCTCGCGGCCGTTCAGAAACGCGCGGATATTGCTGTGCAACCCGTCCGCGCCAATGATCAGATCGCCCTCGGGCGGGTGCTTGACCTCTTGTCCCAATTCAATGCTGACACCGGCGCGACGGGCAGCATCCGCCAGGTATTCGATCAGGCTGGCGCGATGAATAAGGCGGAAATCCGCATCGGGCCGATGGCCGCGCAGATCAAGCTTTGCGACGCCTCGTCCCTGATCATCATGCAGGCGGACGGCCTCGTTGCGCAAAGAGATCCGCCGCAGCCCCTCCCCCAGTCCCAAGGCGTCGATAACGCGCATCGCATTGGGAGAAAGCTGCAATCCTGCCCCCAGTTCACGAATGGCCGGGGCACGTTCAAGGACGGTGACGCGGGCGCCTTTTCCGGCAAGAGCCAAGGCAGCGGTGAGCCCCGCGACCCCAGCCCCGACGATGGTTGCGAAACGATTCCGTAACCCGCCGCTCATCACAGATAATTTACATGAACGCACCGCCGGAACGACGCGGAATCAGCAGCGGCCATCCGTTTCCCCGGTGACGGAAGCGGCATCGTTCAGTCGTCGCGATGCACCCGCTCGCGCCGCTCATGACGCTCCTGCGCCTCCAGGGTCATGGTGGCGATCGGACGGGCGTCAAGGCGCTTAAGGCTGATCGGCTCTCCGGTGACTTCGCAGTAACCGTATTCTCCGGTCTCGATCCGACGCAGTGCGGAATCGATCTTGCTGACCAGCTTGCGCTGTCGGTCACGGGTGCGCAGTTCCAATGCCCGATCAGTCTCTTCGCTGGCACGGTCGGCAAGATCGGGCACGCTGCGGGCGCTATCCTGCAATCCTTCCAGCGTCTCGGCCGATTGTTCGAGTAATTCCTGCTTCCATGCTTCCAGTTTCCGGCGGAAATATTCAAGTTGCCGGTCATTCATGAACGGTTCATCTTCGGCGGGGCGATAATCCTGTGGAAGGAAGGTCTGCGCTTTCATAGGTCCTCCGGCGATGCAAGGTGAGATCGGTTAACCTACACCTTCGGCGCCCCATTAACCGATGAAGCGGAGGTTGTCACTAGCCGAGTATTCGCTAATTGCATGAATGATCAAATCCTGACAAAGATTTCCCGGCCCCAATCGGGAAATTTCCCAGATCATTCTCGAGCAAGGAGAACTGCGCATGAAATTCACCGGGACTGATCGCTATGTCGCTCCGCCCGAACTGGCCATTGCCGTCAATGCTGCCGTCACGCTTGAACGCCCGCTGCTGGTCAAGGGCGAACCGGGCACCGGCAAGACCGAACTTGCCCGTCAGGTCGCCGGGAGTCTGGGGCTGCCGATCATCGAATGGCATGTGAAATCGTCCACCAAGGCACAACAGGGGTTGTATGAATATGACGCCGTCAGCCGGCTGCGCGACAGCCAGCTTGGCGACGAGCGCGTGCATGATGTCGCCAATTACATCCGCAAAGGCAAATTATGGCAGGCATTCGAGGCAGAACAGAAAACCGTCCTGCTGATCGACGAGATCGACAAGGCGGATATCGAGTTTCCGAACGATCTGCTGCAGGAACTCGACCGGATGGAATTTCACGTCTACGAGACCGCGCAGACCATAGAAGCGCGTCATCGTCCGGTGGTCATCATTACCTCGAACAATGAGAAGGAATTGCCCGACGCATTCCTGCGGCGCTGCTTCTTCCATTATATCCGCTTTCCCGATGCCGGAACGCTTCGCGCCATCGTGGATGTGCATTACCCGGGCATCAAACCGCGCCTGCTGGACGAGGCCCTGACACAATTCTTCGAATTGAGGGATGCGCCGGGCCTGAAGAAGAAGCCTTCGACCAGCGAATTGCTCGATTGGCTCAAACTGATTCTCGCCGAGGATCTTTCACCCGAGGATCTCAGGCGGGATCCGGGTGAAGCGCTGCCGAAACTGCATGGCGCATTGCTCAAGAACGAGCAGGACGTGACCCTGTTCGAGAAACTCGCTTTCATGGCGCGCAGACAGCGATAATCGGTTCCGGCCAGATTTCCGCACCTCGACGCATCGCGATGCGGGCCCATTGATCAAAAGGCCCGCATTTATTAGCTAATCAACCTGAAGATCGGGCTCAGTTCGTTTCCGGTGATTCGGACGATGTATCGTCCGGCACGTCGCTTTCCAGAGCCTCTTCACCGGCCTGATCCGGCTTGTCGGCGGAGCCCGGGACGCAATCCTTGGACCCCTTGTCACCGATCAGGGCATATTCGACCTGCACCTGCGCGGAAAGCGAAAGCTCCCCGGCCTCGATCGGTGTCGCCGCGCCTTTCGCAGCCTCGGCCCGCATCATCATCGGCTCGGGTCCCCCGACAGCCGGCATATCCCGCAGCGCAATCACCGGACCAAGACGCATCCCCGCCGCTTCCGCCATGACATCCGCCTTGCGGCGCGCGTCCTCGACAGCGGATCGAAGCGCTTCGTCGCCGGTTTCTTCCGCGTCGTCGCGCTGGAAGTTGATTCCCTGGATCTGGTTGGCGCCCGCCGCCACGATGGAATCCAGAACCTCGCCCAGCATGGAAACATCCGTAACCCGGATCGTCACCATGTTCGAGGCCTCGTAACCGTTGATTGTCGGAGCGCCATTCTCGGGATATTCCATCCGCGGATTCAGCTGAAGTCCGGACGTCTGAATATTCGCGGCCTCGATTCCTGCATCTTTCAATGCATCGATCACAGCACCCTGCTGTTCGGAATTTTTCTGCATCGCCTCGGCGGCGCTTTCAGCCTGCGAGGTGACGCCAAGCTGAATCTCCGCCAGATCGGGCGCAACCCGTGCCTCACCCTGCCCCGACACGACCAGCCGGGACATTTTTTTCCCGTGATGCATGCAGGCGTGCGGGCCGCCTTTCATGTTCTTGCCGGGGTCGTTACGCGGCGATGCAAGCGCCGGGGCGGCAATCACCAGCGCGATGCCTGTGGTCAATGCCAGTAATGTCCGGCCTGAGCCGCGAAAATACTGTGTCATCCGATTTTCCTTTTCTTCTGATGCACGATATCCGGGTAACGCATCTGTCGCTGCCGGGTCCAACGAAAAGCGTTCACAGATCCGCCAGTTCCGCTTCCCTCATACTACAAATTGGGGTAGATATGGGAATGTGACACCAGATCGCGGCAAAACTGCGGCATATAAAGATAATCGAGCAACGAAAAAATACTATGAACAAACACGCCGTTCCCATGTTCGCAATGAGTTTCACCCAGGAGGCGGTCTTTCTGGAACGACGAGAGGGGCAGGATTGGCAACCGCTGGGTCAGGCCGAATTCGCCCGTGGAAATATCGCGGGTCAACTTGGAGCCTTGCGCAGCGATTTGGCGCAGGATTCCTCCGAGCCGGATACGGTTCTGGTGATCCCGGACGATCAGATCCTGTACACGACGATGACGACCTCTCCCGGTTCGGACATCCCGGCGACCATCGCGCGCGCGCTTGAAGGGATGACCCCCTACAAAGCCGATGATCTGGCCTTCGACTGGTGTCCGGATGCGGATGGCAGAATCGACAGTCTGCGCGTGGCCGCGGTAGCGCGGAAAACGCTGCAAGAGGCCGAAGAATTCGCAAGGCTTCAGGGCTTTCGTCCATCCGGTTTCGTCGCCCGCCCGGGCGATGACCGTTTTGAAGGTGATCCCGATTTCGGCGTCTCGGAACTTGCACGGCAGGAACATGACGCAATTCCGTTCAGCAAACCCGAACTTCGGAATTCAGGAATAACCTCTGACCGGATCGCAATCGCAGAGCCGGAAGAAACCCATCCCGTCATATCGGCGATCATACCGCATTACGCTTTTCCCGTATCGGCTCCGGTTCCGGCGGCCGAGCCGATTCCCGTACCGATATCCGCTTCGCCGGACGAGATCGAGGCCGAGGAACCATCGGCCGTCCCGGAGCCCGCCCAGCCTGCGCCGAAGAAGGATCCGCCGCGCGTGGCGGCACCGGTCGTCATCCGGCATGGCGAAGGCCATGAAACGCCGCTTGCCGCAGGACTTTCGCCGCGTGCGCAGGCCTTCCACGAAAAAGCCGCCGAAGCTCGCAGCAGCAGAGCGAAGCCGGAGCCCGAAGCCGCTGGAAAAGCGATTGCGTTATTGACGCGACTACAGCGCGCCGCCCCCGGCAATCTGGCGATCATGTGCGGGTTTCTGTTCGTCCTTCTTGTCGCCGCATTGTTGATTTTCGGTGGCAACAGCCCCGAGCCGGATGAAGTTGCCGGAACGCCGTCACAAACGGATCCGGCACAAACGGATCCGGCACAGGCGGATCCCGCATTGGCAGGATCCGACGAACCGACGGCACAGACGGCGACGAATAGCGGTGAAACCGATCCGGGCGCAGATGAACCCGGATTGAATGGTTCTGCGCAGCAGGACCTTGCCGGCCAGAATACCGTCGATTCAGGCGAAGATATTCCAATTCAGGAAATCACCCCTGCCGATACCGCCCTGTCCGATTCAGAGACTGCGCCAGAATCTGCGGATCCAGCTGCGACCTCCGACGATCCGCTGACCGCTGCGCTTGCAGAAGCGATGCAGGGTACCCCGGCTGCGGAATCGCTTACTTCCGGAGCCGATGCCGAGACGCCGGAAACGCCATCTTCCGATCCCTCGAACTCTCGGGTTCTTCAGGGTGAGGCGGCACAGATTGCAGCGGGACAGGCCGTCGACCGTGCGGTCTCGCCTTCGGCATCGGCGTCAACGGAACCAGCCAATCAACCGCAACCGTCAGAGCAGGAAGCGGCAACCACTCAGGCACAGCAACAGCGGCTTGAACGCTCTGTCCGCCCGCCGCGTGTCTCGCCTCAACAGACGTCCCAGCCTGCCACCAGCGATACACGCCCATCGGTTCCCGCGGATCCGCAACCCTATGAGCAGCGGTCCGAACCAGAACCCGTCCGCGTATCCGGGCAACGCCCTCCCAACCGTCCGGCCGCCGCCGCGCCTGCTCCGGCCCAACCCGAGGCAGCACCCGCAGCCACAACAGCGCCGGCCGAATCCGAGGCGGCGCCCGCTGCCAATGCACAACCGGCTGCGAATACGGCTACCGGAAACTCGTCGCGCCCGCCATCCCGACCGGCGGATCTGACATTCCTGGAAGAGGGCAGCAGCTCCGAAGAAGGGACGCCTACAAGACTGACCAGATCCGAACGTCTGTTTCTTGAACAGCTTCTCCGCGATCTGAGAACCGCGCAAGCCGGTGCGCCAGCACTGTCCGAGGCCGAGCATGGGGCGGTCATACAGTTGGCGCAGGCACGGCCGCAGCGCAGACCCGTCGAAATCTCCGGCCCGTCACAGGATGCAGTCCGCGCCGCGGTCGAAGAGGCGATAAGCAGTTCCGAGCGCCCGGTTTCACGTTCGGATACCGCGGGCAGCCCGGATGTAGCGAGCGCAGGCAATGCAAGCGACAGCCCTCCTTCACGGGTGGCCACGGCCAGTCTTGGCAGTTCAGGCAGGCCGATGGCCCGTCCGGAGGCGCTCAGGGCGCAGAACGGCAATGATCCGGGATCCGGCGATCCAAGCCTGGCGCGCGATGCCGTCGAAGACGCCATCGCCGCAGCCGTCCAGAACAGCACAGCATCACCGGGCGCCGTCGCTTTGACGGCGCTCACTTCGTCTGAGATCCCGCCACGCCGGAATGACGATGCCGCACCGGCGGGGGCATCGGATGCAGCGCCGGCCGATGCAGGGCAAGAGGCGGCAATTGCCGAACAGCGCAGGCGCGACGAGGAATTGCAGGCCCAGGCCGAAGCGCGTGCCCGCGAAAGAGCCGCAGCCGATGCCCAGGCCGAAGCGCAGGCCCGCGCCGCCGCCGAAGCCCGTGCCCGCGCACAGGCCGAGGCCGAGGCACGGGCCGCCGCCGCGCGCAATCAGCGTTACGTTCCGCCCGAAGCCGAAAATGAACCCGAGGTCGCTCAACCCAGATCGGGTGGCAAAACCGCCGCTTCCGTCGCGGCTGCCGCAACGACGAAAGGGGGCATCCAGATCAATCGGACCCAGATCATCGGGACGGTCGGCGCAGGCAAGGCAAGCCGCGCATTGGTGCGGCTGTCCAACGGCAAGGTCATCACGCTTCGTCTGGGCGACAAGATCAACGGAGGTCAGATCGTCGAAATCGGTGATAGCCGTATCACCTATGTCGAAGGAGGACGATCCAAGCAACTTTCGGTGCTGGGCGGGCAGTAATGGAAAACTTCCTGCTGCTGGCGACGGTCTACCTGACATTGATGATCGTCGCCGTACCGCTTGCGGTGCGGCTGGGTCTGGGATCGGTTCTGGGATATCTCACCTGCGGAATCCTTCTTGGCCCGCTTGTGAACCTGACCGGCTCGGATCTGGATGCCCTGCAGCATTTCGCGGAGCTCGGCGTTGCCCTGATGCTGTTTCTTATAGGGCTGGAACTGGAGCCTCGCAGCCTGTGGAACATGCGCCGCAAACTGGTTGGGTTTGGCGCGGCGCAGATCGTGGGAACAACCCTGCTTCTGGCCGTGATCGCGATTCTGTTCGGACTCAGTTGGCAGGCCGCTCTGGTCGTCGGTATGATCCTGTCGCTAAGTTCGACGGCTATCGTGCTTCAAACGCTGACCGAAAAGGGCCTGATGCGGACCAATGGCGGGCGTTCGGCGTTTTCCGTACTTCTGACCCAGGACATCGCGGTCATTCTGATGATCGCCCTGATGCCTCTTCTTGCGCCCTTCCCGCATCGAAACGGAGCCAGCCTGCACGGCGATGAGTATATCGGCGAAGTCTTCATGGCAAACCTGCCGGGCTGGGCCGGAACCCTGATCACGCTTGCGGCGGTCGGGAGTGTCATCCTTCTGGGCCAATTTGCAATCAGGCCGATCTTCCGCTTTGTCATTTCCGCGCGGCTGCGCGAGATGGAAACCGCCATGGCGCTGCTGATCGTCGTGGGGATCGCCTCGCTGATGATCCTTGTCGGTCTGTCTCCGGCACTGGGCACCTTTCTTGCCGGCGTCATGCTGGCGGGATCGGAATTCCGACATGAACTCGAATCGCAGATCGAACCGTTCAAGGGACTGCTTCTCGGCCTGTTCTTCATTACGGTCGGAGCGGGCATGGATCTGCAGCTGCTGCTTGAAAAGCCGGTTCCGATCCTGGGCATCACCGCGGCGCTTATCGGAACCAAGGCACTGGTCGTCGGGATCATCGCCCGCATGACGAAAATGGGCCGCACAGATCGCTCTCTTTTTACCCTGTCGCTCGCACAGGCCGGGGAATTCGGTTTCGTGCTGATCGCTTATGCCGTCTCGCTCGCGATTTTGCCAAAATCGCTTGCCGAGGGCTTTCTGCTTGTCATTGCCCTGTCAATGCTTGTCACGCCGCTGCTGTTCATCGTTCACGGCCAGATCAGACGCAGGCTGGATGAGAAGACCGGCAGCGATATCCCCAGCGACGATATCGATGAACAGCAGCTGATCATCATCGCCGGAGTTGGCCGCTTCGGTCAGACCGTCAACCGGCTGGTAACGATGTCGGGGTTCCAGACGACCGTTCTTGACCATGATCTCAAGGTGATTCAGGTGATGCGCCGCTTTGGCTTCAAGGGTTATTTCGGTGATCCGACACGCCCCGAGATACTTGCGGCCGCCGGGCTGGACACGGCCGGCATTCTGGTCGCGGCGCTTGACGATCCTGCGGCCAATCTGAAGCTGATCACCTATGCGCGGGAACGCAGGCCCGATCTGCATATCATCTCCCGCGCACGGGACCGGGTCGATGTCTACCGGCTATACGCGGCCGGTGCGAATGATATCGTCCGCGAGCTGTTCGACAGTTCCCTGCGCGCCGGCCGCTATGTGCTTGAGAATGCCGGTTTGTCCGAATACGAGGCCGCCGAGCTGGAGAAAATCTTTTACCGGCTGGACCGCGCGGCGCTGCGCGATCTGGCGGAGTTGTGGAAGCCAAATGTTCCGCTTGAACAGAATACGGAATATGTGAAGCGCAGCCGGGAATTGAACAAGACATTGGAATCCGCACTGATCAATCGCTTTGCCGCTCCTACCGATGAATTTCCATCCGACGGGAAGGACGAAGCAAAGCAACCGGAAACACCGTCGGAAGACACGCGATCTGGTGTCGAGTGACGACGGATCTGCTCCCACACCGGCAATTGGCATTTCCGCAGCTTATATAGAAACGCTGGAAGATTTGCCTGAAAATTGCTAAATATGGCGGTATGAATAATCACAACCCCAATATTCGCCCCATCATTCGTCAACTTGACGAAGCAACGGCAAATCGCATCGCTGCGGGCGAAGTGGTCGAACGGCCCGCCTCTGCGGTCAAGGAACTGATCGAAAATGCATTGGATGCGGGGGCGACCCGGATTGATATCGCGATCGGAGATGGCGGCAAAAGCCTGATCCGGGTCAGCGATGATGGCTGCGGAATGACGGCAGAGGATCTTCCGCTTGCTCTGTCGCGCCACGCGACAAGCAAGATCGACGGCGGCGATCTTCTGGCGATCAACAGCTTTGGGTTTCGCGGCGAAGCACTGCCGTCACTTGGCGCGGTCGGACGTCTGACGATCACCTCGCGCGTGGCGGGAGGTGACGGCGCCGAGATTTCGGTTGCGGGTGGCCGGATGACGGCGGTTCGCCCGGCCGCAGGTAACCCCGGCACGATCGTCGAATTGCGCGACCTGTTCTTTGCCACTCCTGCCCGGCTGAAATTCATGCGCAGCGAACGGACCGAGGCACAGGCCGTCGCCGATACCGTGCGCCGGCTTGCCATGGCCGAACCCTATGTCGGATTCACCCTGAGCTCTGACGGCAGGGAAATTTTCCGGGCGGATGCCGAACAGGGAGAATTGTTCGGCGCATTGCAAACCCGCCTTGCCCGTATCATGGGCCGCGACTTTATAGATAACGCGATCCCCCTTGATGCCGAGCGGGACGGACTGACCCTGACCGGCTTCGCAGCTTTGCCGACCTATTCGCGCGGCGCGGCGGTTGCCCAGCATATCTATGTCAATGGCCGTCCGGTCCGGGACAAGCTTCTGACGGGGGCATTGCGGGCGGGATATATGGATGTCATGACCGCGGGCCGGTATCCGGCGGCCGTGCTGTATCTGACCTGCGATCCGCAGCTTGTCGATGTGAATGTGCATCCCGCCAAGGCCGAGGTCCGGTTTCGCGACCCCTCCGCCGCGCGTGGGCTGGTGGTCAGTGCCTTGCGCCATTGTCTGGCGAATGCCGGTCATCGCGCCTCGTCCACGGTCGGCGATGCGACATTGGCTTCCTTCCGACCGGAACCTGCCGGCGGGCTGAATGCCCCTCCGCCGCGGAACTACCAGATGGACTACCGCCCCTCGGGCGGCGCAATCCGGGCAAGCCTCGATCTTCAGGCCCCGGCTCCCACACAGCAGGCAGGATTTGGCGAAGCTCCTTCGGCCCGGTTCGAACATGTTGCGGATATCGGCACAACCGAATCCCCTCTTGGGGCCGCGCGCGCACAGATTCACGAGAATTACATCATTGCACAGACCGAGGATGGGCTGGTCATTGTCGATCAGCATGCCGCGCATGAGCGACTGGTCTATGAACGTCTCAAGGCACAGGCCGAAACGAATGGCATCGCCTCGCAGGCGCTGCTGATCCCCGAGATCGTGGAGCTGTCCGAATCCGATGCCAATCGTGTCATGTCGATAGCGGCTGAATTGGCCGAACTCGGCCTTGTGGTCGAGGAATTCGGCGGCGGTGCCATTGCCGTGCGCGAAGCTCCGGCAATGCTGTCCAAACTGAACGCGCAGGCTCTGATCCGAGACATTCTTGACGATCTCGCTGATCAGGGCGCGTCCGACCGGCTTCGCGCGCGGATCGATGCGGTTCTGTCCTCCATGGCCTGTCACGGCTCTGTCCGGTCGGGACGCCGCATGACCGCGGATGAGATGAATGCGCTGTTGCGCGAAATGGAGATCACGCCGAAATCCGGACAATGCAATCACGGCCGCCCGACATGGGTCAAATTGCGCCTGAGCGATATCGAGCGGTTATTCGGACGCAGGGACTGACTTTCCGTCCCGGCATTTCACGCCGCAATCACGGAAGAACGGCCGGTCCGATGCCTGCTTATCCCGCAGTGATCAGGACCGAGAGCTGCCGCCGGGTTTCACCGGAGTATTTTGGCAACCATCTTGCATCGGCATGATATTGCGGTCAGTCTGCGGGCAATCATCACCACCAAGGCACCGATATGACCCCTGACATCCAGTCCCAGAAAACCCGCGCATTGTGCCAGCTTGCCCCGGTCATCCCCGTCATCGTGATCAAGGATGCCTCGAAAGCGGCGGATCTGGCCCGCGCCCTGATCAGCGGCGGGTTGCCTGTGCTTGAGGTGACATTGCGTTCGGATGCCGCGCTGGATGCGATACGGGAAATGTCGGCCATCGACGGTGGTCATGTCGGCGCGGGTACCGTGCTGACCCCGGATGACGCCAAGCGCGCAAAGGATGCAGGCGCGGAATTCGCGGTTTCTCCGGGGGCGACGGGAAAGCTTATTCTTGCCTGCGCAGAACTGGAACTGCCGCTTCTGCCCGGCGCGGTGACCGCATCCGAGGTCATGCGCGCCGCCGATGCCGGTTTCGACATGCTGAAATTCTTCCCTGCCGAGGCCGCGGGCGGCGCGCCCGCTCTGAAATCCCTGGCCGGACCATTGCCAAATATCAGTTTCTGCCCCACTGGCGGCGTTTCGCCCAGCAACGCAAATAATTATCTCAGCCTGCCCAATGTGATCTGCGTCGGCGGGAGCTGGATCGTCAGCGATGCGGATATGGCGGCGGGTAACTGGCAGGCCATCACGGATCGCGCAAGATTGGCCGCGGATTTACCGCGCAGTTGATGACCCAGCCTCGGGACATGAAGCGTGCCTGGCGCAATGTGACCGTTCTGGTGGCTGCGCAGGCGCTGCTGGGTGCACAGATGCCGGTGCATTTCATCTTTGGCGGCCTGGCGGGGCAAAGCCTTGCGCCGAACGCCTGTCTGGCGACTCTGCCCCTGTCGATGATCATTCTCGGTTCGGCCACATCGGCACGGCCGCTGGCCCGTTTCATGCAAAGGCACGGGCGGCGCAGCGGGTTTCAGCTGTCCGTATTCGCAGGCGCCATCGGGGCTGCCATCTCGGCTCTTGCGCTTTGGTACGGGAGCTTTTGGCTGCTTATGCTGGGCGGCCTGATGACCGGTATCTACATGTCGGCTCAGGGCTTCTATCGCTTCGCCGTCACAGATACCGCACCGCCCGATTTCGAGGCGCGCGCGATCAGTTGGGTCATGGCGGGCGGATTGGCCGCGGCCATTATCGGCCCCGCTATCGCAAGCTTTACGGGCAATATCGGAGACATCCCGTTTCTGGGCGCCTATGTCGCGGTCATCGTAATCAACCTGCTTGGGTTTGTCCTGTTCCGGTTTCTGGACATCCCCAAACCCCCGCCTCCGCAACAGGGAGAGGATCCGGGACGCCCGATTTCCGAAATTTTACGCGAGCCAGTCATCATTGTGGCGATGATCTGCGCAATGGTCTCTTATGCCCTGATGAATCTGGTGATGACCTCGGCGCCGCTGGCGGTTGTCGGCTGCGGTTTCGAGCCAAGGAACGCCGCCTCTATCGTCAGTGCCCATGTTCTTGCCATGTATGCGCCCAGCTTCGTCACCGGGCATCTGATCAACCGTTTCGGCGTCACCCGGATTGTCGCCCTTGGGCTGCTATTGCTGGCCTGCGCCGGCGGGGTCGCCCTGACCGGCGTGGAACTGACGAATTTCTTCGCCACGCTGATCCTGCTGGGAATAGGCTGGAATTTCGGTTTCATCGGCGCCACCGCAATGCTGACCCGCGCACATAGCCCGGCCGAGCGTGGCCGCGTTCAGGGGATGAACGATCTGATCGTGTTCACGGGGGTCTTTCTGGCATCCCTGTCCTCGGGTGGATTGATGAACTGCCTTGGCGGCTCGCCGCAGGCGGGCTGGAGCGCGGTAAATCTGGCCATGCTGCCGTTTCTGGCGCTTGCCGGATTGGCATTGTTATGGCTGTTCAGGCGCGACAGGGCCATGGCGCGGCAATAGATCGTTTCGAACTTGACAGTGCAACGCTACAGTCCGGCGACCTCTCCCCACCTCGGATCCTGGTTCCGATACTCTCACAAGGCATAAGCTGGGTTTTAAGCAGGCTGAGGACTGACAGATTGGACATCGATACGACCCTGCTTGCAATCTTCTTCCTTGTCATCGCCCTGATCTATGCGGCGGTTGGGCAGGCCGGGGCATCAGGTTACATCGCCGCCATGGGTCTGGCAGGTTTTACACCCCTTGCGATGAAGACGACGGCGCTTTCCCTTAACATTTTGGTCGCAGCCATTGGAACTGTCCTGTTCCTACGGAGCGGACGTCTTTCTTGGCGGAATGTCTGGCCTTTCGCTCTTTTGGGCTTCCCTTTCTCGATGCTTGGCGGAGCGGTCCAATTACCGAAAAGCATGTATTTTCCGCTTGTCGGGATCGTGCTGATCCTTTCCGCGCTTCAGATGGCGCGCACGGCGTTTCGCAACAACTCGTCATCGCCCGAAACAACAGTCACTCCGCCTTTCGGAGCGGCCTTGGCAACAGGGGCAATCATCGGCTTTGTATCCGGCACGACCGGGACGGGCGGCGGCGTGTTTCTCGCCCCGATCATCCTGAGCATGAACTGGGGTACCGCACGGCAGACGGCCGCCACGACGGCAGTCTACAATCTGATGAACTCGGCCGCGGCACTGGCCGGCGCCTATGCGGCATGGGATCATATCCCGGCCGCTTTGCCCATCTGGCTTGTCGCTGTTGCCGCCGGGGGTTCGATCGGCGCCTATATCGGCAGCCGGTTCCTGTCTGACCGCTGGCTGCGCGGAATCCTTGCGCTCCTGCTGATGGCTTCGGGCATCAAGCTCGTCTGGTAGGGACCATTCTGCCCTACTCCGGCACCCTGGGCGTACCGCTAATCATGCCCCGTATCTATCATTTGAGGGATCGGAATTCCGTGATTGCCCTCAAGGCAGACTCATCGTGCAATGGTCGGGCGCGGCATGATCAGCTTTTCAATAACCGAATCCGTTCAGATTTGCCGCTCGGGCATCTGCACGACAAGCCCGTCGAACTCATCCGTCACCTTCAACTGGCAGGTCAGCCGCGAGCGTTCAGGATCGGGTTCATAGGCGAAATCGAGCATATCCTCTTCCATCGGATCGCGCGGTGGCAGGCGGTCGATCCAATCCGGATCCACATAGACATGGCAGGTCGAGCAGGCACAGGCACCGCCGCAATCCGCATCGATTCCCGGAATGCCGTTATCCCGTGCCCCCTCCATCACGGTCATGCCGGGGGCGACGTCAACTTCATGGCGGGTTCCGTTATGTTCGATGTAGGTGATCTTGGCCATCTGCTCATTTCCTTTATCTGTCGCGGAGATAGGGCATCGGACTCGCAATGAAAAGGGGGCGGCACATTGTGGCCGCCCCTCTGACATCTTGTAGCCCTGTGGGACCGGCAACCGGCCTCTTGATTATTCGTCCACCGGAAGCGCCACGAAACGCGGCTCTCCTTCGCGGCGAATCAGAAGCAGAACGGATTTGCGGCCAGCCTCACGCGCCTCGTCGATCCGCGCTTGCAGATCAGCCACGGAGGCAACGGGTTGCTGGCCTGCGCCGGTAATGATGTCACCGGCACTGATGCCCTTGTCGGCAGCCGCACCTTCGGGATCCAGATCCTCGACAACCAGTCCCTGCATGCCGTTCGCCACCCCCAACTGCGATGCCATCTCGGGTGTCAGAACGCCAAGGGTCATGCCAAGCACCTGATTGCTGCTTTCCTCGGGGGCCGCGTTCCCGGCTTCGTTGGCGGCGGTGCCCTCGGCGATTTCCCGACGGCCCAGAGTCACTTCAAGCGTTATGGGCTCTCCGTCCCGCTGAACCAGGACTTCGACCGGTTCGCCGACCGGAGCGTCCGCGACACGCTGAACCAGTTCGCGGATATCATCGACCTTCTGGCCTCCGAATTCGGTGATGACGTCGCCCGCCAGCATTCCGGCCTCCAATGCCGGGCCTTCGGGCACGTCGGTGACCATTGCACCGCCGTCGCTGCTGAGTCCCATCGCCTCGGCCATGTCAGGCGTCACGTCCTGTATCTTGACGCCCAGCCAGCCCCGGCGGGTTTCGCCAAATTGCTGCAATTGCGAGACGACCTTCTCGACGACATTCGATGTCATCGAGAAACCGATGCCGATCGAGCCGCCATTGGGCGACAGGATTGCAGTATTCACGCCGATAACCTCGCCCTTCATGTTGAACAGCGGGCCGCCGGAGTTGCCGCGATTGATGGCAGCGTCAGTCTGAAGATAATCGTCATAGGTGCCCGAAAGCTCGCGGTTGCGGGCGGAAACGATGCCCGAACTTGCAGAGAAGCCCTGCCCCAGCGGGTTTCCCAGGGCCAGCACCCAGTCACCGACACGGGCAGAATCGGAATTGCCGAATTTCACGAACGGAATTGCGTCTTCGCTATCGACTTTCAGCAATGCGACATCGGTCTTGGGATCGGTACCGACGACTTTCGCGGGCAGGGTTTTTTCCGAATAGAATTCGATCTCGATTTCATCGGCGCCTTCGATCACGTGATTATTGGTGACGATATAGCCATCCGCCGAAATCACGAAACCCGAACCCAAGGCGTTCGAACGCTGAGGCACGTTCTGTCCCGGAGCACCCGGAAAGCCAAAATCCCTGAACAGATCCTCGAACGGACTTCCCTCGGGGAACATCGGCCCCTGCCCCTGTGTCGGCTGCGTCACGACCGAAGTCGTGGTGATGTTGACCACGGCAGGAGAGACCTGTTCGACCAGATCGGCAAAGCTTTCTGGCATGACGCCGGATTCGGATTGCGTATCCGAAGGCGCGCTTAGCGGCTCGTTATTATTCGCCGCTTCCTGTGCCTGTTGGCTGATTTCGGGCGATACATCCTTATCTGGTTGCTGTGCATAAGCAAAACCAAGCCCGACGCCCACAGCTAGTACCGAAGCGGTGAGAAGATGCCGAGGAGATAGCGGTTTCATGCTGAATGTCCTCATGTTGTCATTGAAAGTCGGCCGAACTATCGCAGCCGGGACAGGATTGAAATGAAACGGATTTCGTTTCTCGTTGCAAATAAATCACGCTCGCAATGAGTGAACTGATCGTGACTTTTGTTGCAAAGCGGGCGGAACCTGTTGGCCCCGCCCGCTTTGGTTTCAATTCTGTTCAGGCGTTTCAGCCGGTGCGGGTTCGGCGGGGGCCGGTTCCGCCGGAACGGGCTCCTCGGGCGTTTCCTGATCCGGCGCGGCCTCCGGTTGATCCATCGGCGCGGCTTCATCATCCGCATCGGTTTCAGGCGGAACCACAGCCGAGGGCTCTTCCGGCGGCGTGACCAGATTTTCCGGCACCGGAGTCAATTCGACGCCAGCCGATTCTCCCAGAGGACGGCCTTCGCGGTCTTTCACTTCCGGAGTCACCAGACCGCCTTCCTCTCCAGCTTCGGTCCGGTCTTCGATCTGCGACGCACGGGAACCGGGTGGAACCGGTTCAGAGGCAGGCCGCGCACGGTCAGAGCCGTCGTCAGACAGATACGAGAAGAATTCTCCATCCGGCTGGATGACCATCTGCGTATTTTCGCCTTTTAATGCGCCTTCATAAGAGGTCAGCGAACGGGTGAAATCAAAGAATTCGGGATCGCGACCGAACGCATCCGCATAGACGGCATTTCGCTTCGCATCTGCCTCACCCTTGATGATGCTTGCTCGCCTTTCCGCCTCGGAGATCAGTTCGACCACAGTACGATCGGCGGCTGCCTGAACGCGTTGCGCGGCCTCGTTACCCCGTGCGACTTCATCCGCGGCCTCCCGTTCACGTTCGGCCTTCATCCGGTCATACGTCGCCTGCAGGTTCTGCTCGGGCAGATCGGTCCGGGTCAAGCGAACATCGATGATCTCGACCCCCAGCCCTTCCGAATTCTTCCGTGCCTCATCCCGGATCTGGTTCATTAACGCTGTCCGGTCATCCGACAGCACATCGGTCGAAGGAACCGAACCCAGCACCTCGCGGATGGAGGCATTCACGATGGGTTCCAGCCGGCCCAGAGCCGTTTCGATACCCCCTGCGCCGACCGCCTGCCGGAACCGGACCGGCTCGGTGATCCGCCAGCGTGCAAAGGCATCGACGACAAGACGACGGTCATCCAGCGGGGTTACTTCCAGAGGTGACGTCGGCAGTCCAAGGATACGGTCATCATATTTCACGACATTGTCGATGAAGGGAAGCTTGACGCCCAGACCGGGCGTTTCCTGAACGCCAACCACGCGGCCGAACCGCAGGATCAGGGCCTTTTCCCGTTCATCCACGACGAACAGAGAGGACATGCCCACGACAATGATCGCGATAAATGCGGGCAGCGCCAGAGCCGAGAGGGGGAATCTGCGTGTAGCCATCAGTTCGACCCTCCGCTTGGGGTGGCGGGTTTGGCGTCGGTGCTTCCGCTGGAGCGACGCAACTGATCAAGCGGCAGATAGGGCACGACATCGGTGCCGTTCTGACCCAGTATCACCTTGTCCACCTGACTCAGGACATTCCTCATGGCATCCAGATACATCCGGCGGCGCGTCACCTCGGGTGCTTTCACATATTCCTCATAGATCGAGTTGAAACGGGCCGCTTCACCTTCCGCGGCATTGACCACCTGGGCGCGATAGCCTTCGGCTTCCTCAAGGATTTCGGCGGCCTTACCACGTGCAGCGGCCAATTCGCGGTTGGCATAGGCATCGGCTTGCTTTTCAAGCGTATCGCGTTGCTGCTGTGCGGCCTGCACCTTGCGGAAATCGTCGATAACCGCTTCCGGCGGATCGGCACGGTCAAGGTTTACGCGGACCACGTTGATGCCGGACTGATAAGCATCCAGAGTCCGCTGCACCGCATCGTCAAGGTCACTCGCGATTGCGCCACGATCCCGGTTGAGGATGGGGGCGAGTTCACTGCGTGCCACAATGTCACGCATCGCGGATTCGCCCACGGCACGCACGGTGTCCCGGGGATCGGCAAGATTGAACAGATATTTTTCGGGGTCGGAGATGTTCCAGACGATCTGATATTCCATATCCACGATATTCTGGTCGCGGGTCAGCATCAGCCCGCTGTCCATCGGCCCCGCACGTCCGGTACCGATTTCGGTCACCTGTTCGTCGGTGACGGTCAGGACTTCGGCGGTCACGATTGGCCAGGGCGCGAAGTTCAGACCTTCAGTGCCGACTGCAACCGCGCGGCCGAACAGGAATTCAACGCTGTTTTCGTTCGTTTCCACACGATAAAAGCTGACAAAACCCCAGGCGAAGATACCCACCAATGCGGCAATCGCCACCGTGGTCTTGTTGAAGCCCAAGCCAAAACCCGGCCCCGAGGGACCACCACCACCGCCGCCGCCGTTCCGACCGTTGCCACCGCCACGGCCGCCCATCAGCACGCGAAGACGCTCCTGCCCCTTTTTCATCAGCTCTTCGATTTCGGGCATCTGTTCGCCCTGCTGACCGGGACGCTTCTGCCCCCCTTCCGGAGGCCGCTGTTCACCCCAAGGCCGGTTCGACGGACGTTTATCGCGATCATTGCCGCCATCGTCTCCGCCGCCTTTGCCACCGCCGCCCCAGGGGCCCTGATTTGCCATATGCTTGACCTTCCTTCCGGTCTGTTTCACCTGTCGCAAACTGGGGTCAAAACCTCGAATGTTCAACCCTATGCACCGGTTTTTACCTATTCCGCAGGGTGCCGTCTCGTCACGCTGCGCATCGTCACAAGCTCCTCCGCAGCCGTCGGATGAACTGCCATCGCCGCATCGAAATCGGCCTTGGTCGCGCCCATGGTGACGGGGATTGCGGCAAGCTGGATCATCTCCCCGGCGTCAGGACCGAAGATGTGGCAGCCCAGCACCTTGTCGCTGTCCGGATCAACCAACAGTTTCATCATCATCCGGGCATCCGAGCCGGCGAACATCGAGCGCATGGGACGGAACACAGCCGCGTAGACATCGACCGGGCCACGTTCCGCCGCCTGCTCTTCCGTCAGACCGATAGTGCCTAACTCATGCGGCCGCAGATAGACGGCGCTGGCGACGAGATCATGATTTACCCGGCGCGGATTATCTCCGAATACCGTATCCACGAATGAATGTCCTTCACGGATCGCCACCGGCGTCAGATTCACGCGGTCGGTCACGTCACCCACGGCAAAGATCGAGGGAACGGAGGTCTGCGACCATTCATCCACCTCGATCGCGCCGCTCTTCGTCAGGCGGATTCCGGTATTCTCCAGCCCCAAATCCCACGTATAGGGCGCGCGCCCGGTCGCAAAGAAGACCGCGTCGAAATCATCCTTACTGCCATCGTCGAAACGGGCAGTGACACGATTACCGCTTTTTTCGAGCCCGGCAGGAGACAGGCCCAGCCGCAGATCGACGCCGATATCCCTTAGCTGCGCACTCGCCATATCGCGCGCTTCGCGGTCGAAGCCACGCAGGACCGCATCACCACGATAGGCCAGCACCGTATCGACACCAAGCCCGTTCAGGATCGTGGCGAATTCACAGGCGATGAAGCCACCGCCGATCAGCAAGGCACGTCCCGGCAACTGATCCAGCAGAAACAAATCATCCGAGATCAGCCCCAGCTCCGCCCCGGGGATATCCGGCTTGACCGGGCGGCCGCCTGTCGCGATCAGGATATGCTTGGCGGTCTTGCGGGTGCCGTCGGCCAGTTCCACGATATGGTGATCGGCAAATTTGGCCCGCTGATGAAACAGCTCCACGCCTGCCTTGACCTGTCCTGAGGTATAGGCCGCCTCCAGGCGGTTCAGCTCGGCATCAAGCTTGCCGTGAAAAACCTGCCAGTCGAACGCGCCGCGATCAGCCTCCTGCCAGCCATATCCCCGCATCTCCGCGGCTTTCTGTGTTGCCTCCGAAGCGAAGATCATCAGTTTCTTGGGCACACATCCCCGAATGACACAGGTGCCGCCCATGCGGCTTTCCTCGGCCAGACCGACCTTCGCGCCATGCTGTCCCGCCGCGATCCGCGCGGCGCGAACCCCGCCCGAGCCGCCACCGATCACGAACAGATCGAAATCGAAATTCATCATCATACCTCTTCGGCGCCACCGGCGCCCAGCGTGATCGTGCTGCCATCGGCCCGCCCGATGATCGCCATGTCGCAGATACCCAGAAACAACCCGTGCTCCACTACGCCCGGAATGGCCGCCAAGGCACGGGCCAGAGCCGGGGCATCGGGGATCACGTCAAGCGCCAGATCAAGGATATAATTCCCTTCGTCGGTCACGGCCAGATCACCGCCGCGACGGCGTGGCCGTACCGGCTTTCCACCCAGTCCCAAATCATCAAGCGCACGGCGCAGCAATTCCTGCGTTGCTTCAAAGCCAAAAGCCAGAACTTCGACCGGCAGGTGAAAAGCGCCAAGCTGCTGGACCACCTTACCCGGATCAGCAATCACCACCATCCGATCACTTGCCATCGCCACGATCTTCTCGCGCAGATGCGCACCGCCGCCACCCTTGATCAGATTCAGTTCGGAATCGACCTCGTCCGCGCCGTCGATGGTCAGGTCCAGCCAGCCGATCTGGTCCAACGTCTCGATCCGCAACCCAAGACTTTCCGCAAGTTCCGCCGTCGCTTTCGAGGTCGCGGCGCAACGCAGGCTCAGACCCTCCGCCTTTACCTTCGCGGCAAGTTCCCGGACCATGATGCTGGCGGTCGAGCCGGTGCCCAGCCCCAGCCGCATCCCGTCGCGGACCAGTTCGATTGCGGCCCTGGAAGCGGCCAGTTTTGCGGGGTCGATATCGGGCATCCGGTCTCTCCTGTCATCGCGTTAATGGCTGTATAGGCGATGCGCGGCGCAAGGGCGATACCCCGCGATGCCGCAACCGTCAGCCGCGCTGTAATGTCTCGGGAAGGATTACGGTGAAACTGCTGCCTTCGCCCTTTGTGCTGGTGATCCGCAGGCGGCCGCGATGCCGGTTCACGATATGCTTGACGATGGCCAGCCCCAATCCCGTGCCGCCCTGTGCCCGCGACCGATGCGTATCCACGCGATAAAACCGTTCGGTCAGGCGCGGCAGATGCATTTCATCGATACCTTCGCCGAAATCCCTGATCTCGACCGCCCAGCCGGGGCCGCGCAGAAGCGGCTCGTGGCGGATACGTTTCAATGTGACCCTGACGCGCTTGCCCGAAACGCCATATTTGATCGCATTCTCGATCAGGTTCTGGAACACCTGTACAAGCTGGTCGGGATCTCCGGGCAGGTGCAATTCCCTGTCCAGCCCTTCCGCCTCCAGCGTGACGCCGCTGTCCTCGGCGCTGTGATGCAGGGTCGCCAGCACCCCGCGCAGCAAACCCGGCAGATCGACCTTGGCCGAGGGTCTGCGGCGTTCCTCGGCCTGCACGCGACTGAGCGACAGCAGGTCATGAACAAGGCGGTTCATCCGGTTCGCCTCACGCTCCATGATATCCAGGAACCGGTCGCGCGCAGCGGCGTCATTGCGCGCGGGGCCGCGCAATGTCTCGATAAAGCCGATCATCGCCGTTAGCGGCGTGCGCAATTCGTGGCTGACATTGGCAACGAAATCACGGCGGGTCTGCTCGGCCTCCTCGGCAACGGAATTATCCATCACGGCGATGAGGGCTCCCTTGCCGATATTCGCGGGCAACGGCGAAACCGTGACCTCGGCGCCGATCTCCCGCCCATCCGCAACGATATTCGCCCGCAGCGTCGCAATCCCCTCGGGCGGTGTCGGCAAGGCCGGATCGGTCGGAGGCGCATCGCCCAGATCGGGTTGCAGCACCCATTCCACCGCCTGAACGACCGCCGGATGGCGAACGATGGTCACAAAGGGGCGATCGCCAAGGTCTTCGCCAAACAATGCCGCGGCCTGTCGGTTGGCGGCGATCAGCCGGGTCTGGCCATCCACGGCCATCATCGGAATGGGGATACCTTCCAGAAGCGCGGCAATCCGTCTGGCCAGATCGGTATTCATTCCACCCGCTTGAGCCCCGAACGGAACCGTGCTGCGTTCGCACGGTATCTTGCCGCCGTTTCGCGCAGCTCCTCCTGCGCGTTCTCATCCAGCATCCGCACCACTTTACCCGGCGCTCCCATCACCAGAGCTCCGGCGGGAATCTCTTTGCCCTCGGTAACCAGCGCCCCGGCGCCGATCAAGGCCCCGGGGCCGATCCGCGCGCCGTTCAGGATAACGGCGCCCATGCCGATCAATGCGCCATCGCCGATCCGGCATCCATGCAGGATCGCGCGGTGACCGATGGTGCAGTCTTTCCCGATCACTAACGGGAATCCCGGATCGGTATGGCAGACGCAAAGATCCTGTACATTGCTGCCCTGCCCCACCCTGATCTCTTCATTATCGCCGCGCAGGACCGCGCCCCACCAGACCGAAGCGCCGGCTTCCAGCACCACGCCTCCCATAAGTTGCGCATCGGGCGCGACCCAGCTTTCATCGGCCAGTTCAGGAATTCGCCCGTCAAGTTCCCAGATCATGCGCGCTTCTCCTCCATCAGGGTTTTCACGAATGTGCCCAGCCAGACCTGACGATCCCGGCGCAGACGTTCCGCGGTCAGGATATCCCGCAAGCTTGCCTCGGTCTCTTCCAGGTTTTCATTGACCAGAACATAATCATATTCGGCCCAATGGCTGATCTCGGCCCGGCTTTTCTCCATCCGTCCGGCGATCACGGTATCGCTGTCCTGACCTCGTGTACGCAACCGCCTTTCCAGTTCCGTCAGGGATGGCGGCAGAACGAAGATCGACACGACATGACTGCCAAGCGCGGAAGCCCGGATCTGCTGACCGCCCTGCCAGTCAACATCGAAAAGCGTGTCCTTGCCCTCGCGCATCGCGGTTTCGACCGGACCAAGGGGACTGCCGTAGAAATTGCCGAAAACCTCGGCATGTTCCAGCATCTGGCCCGAATCCACCATGGCGCGGAATCTGTCGGGAGACATGAAATGATAATGCTCGCCATCCACTTCCCCGGGCCGCGCAGGCCGCGTCGTCGCCGAAACGGAAAAGCTGAGCGAGGAATCCCATGCCATCAAACGGCGCGCCAGAGTCGATTTTCCCGCTCCGGAGGGTGATGACAGGATGATCAGCAACCCTGTTCGATTCATCGGCGAATATCCTTGCTGTCAGTCGATGGATGGCATGAACCAGCCTCGGCAGAGGGTCAACCCCGATTGTCCTTTAACCAGTTCTTAGGAAAGGACTCGGAGGGCAAGGCGCATTCACATATTCTGGGATCAGGTTCAGCTTTGCCGAAGAAATGCGATTTCGCCTTTACTGCCTTTTGCTGGCGGTAACGACCGGAACGGCGGACAGGGAGGCATAGCGGACAGAAAGACAAGTTTGTTATTGATGTTTTAACAAGGAAATGTCGTGATGGACGATTTCGACGCCAACCCCGACGAGACGACCCGCCGCATCACCCCGACCGGCAAGCTTCTGTATGTGGTCCCTATACGCGAAGATAGCGTTTCATCCGGCACTGCTCGTCTTGTTCAGGACATGCGTCATTACTGGCAGGGTCTGCGCCGAAACGCGTCAGTTCCATTTCGTGCACAGGTCACGCGCGAAGATATGGCCGGTATGCTTGACCATGCCTTTCTTGTCGAACGTCTCGCGCCTGGCATGGCACGTTTCCGCCTTGTCGGACAGCATCTGATGGATCTGATGGGGATGGAGCTGCGGGGCATGCCATTCTGCTCGCTGATGAACAGAGGTTCCCGCAAAACGATTTGCCATCTGACCGAAACCGTTTTCAGAGCACCGCAGATCGCGGAAATGCGGCTGATCTCACCCGCAACCCATAACTGCCCGGAAATTTCGGGGACATTGCTTCTATTGCCCCTGAAATCCGATCTTGACGATGTGTCGCGCGCGCTTGGCTGCCTGGTGACCAAAGGCGGGATCGGTTCGGCGCCGCGACGTTTCGATCTGCAGGGAACGAAACTCGATCCGATCATTCCCGGCGCGGAAATCCTGCAGCCCTGGGCGCTTACCGACCCGGTGTCAGGTTGAAGCGTCAGCCCTTATCCCGCCAGCGATAAATCCCGGCAGATGCAGGCATATCACGGCCAAGGGACGATATCATGATTTCGTCTTCCTGCTGAAATCCCAAATTCCGCAGAATGCGAGCTGAAGCCGGATTGTCCGAAAACACCTCGGCCCGCAATTCCCGCGGGGCAAAGCGCAGGATATATTCGTCCAGAAATGCCGTGACCGCCTCTTGTCCCAATCCCTGCCCGGCAAGTTCAGGGTCAAGGAAATAGGCGATCGAGGCCGGCTCTCCCGACAAAATCCCGACAGTACCGGCAACCCGATCCTTGTACCGGATGACCAGCCGCATTGGCGGGATCAACATCTCTTCCGTGAAGATCGCCGCCACCTCGTCCCGAGTCATATCCGGCGAAAAGCGCAGCAACATTCGCGCCACTTCGGATCTGGTTACAATCCGATGCAAAGCGGAAAGATCCTGATCGGTAAAGCCATCAATCCGCAGCCTCGACGTCGTCAGCGAAAATCCGTGAATCCTGGCAAACCCGGTTTTGGTAAGCTCCATTGAGGTTGCCGGCATCTCTCGCGCCAATGCATGAGACCACGCCGTAACCTGCCCCGCCGGACGAAATCCCAGACGATGCAGAAGACGTTCGGATTTCATATTTCCGTCCAGGTAAACGGCACCCATTTTCGTCGCGCCGGTCAGAAAATAACGGCTCACACCTAAAATGGCTGCCCGAAATGCGACTCCCTTGCCTTGAAATTCAGGCATAAGCCAGATACCGAAACTTTCAGCGGCCCGCAGCATGCCGATAAGCCTGTCATTGATGCGGATCGCATATTCATCCGGGCCCGCCTCGGCGACGAAACGGACCGCATCGTCGAAACCGTATGGCTGCGGAACGGATGTCAGCCAATTGCTGACCGTTCTGTCCTGCATCGCCCGGGCGATATCATCGCAATCCTCTGGATAAGGTCGGCCAAGTTCGATGCGATCCGGCATGATGTCAGGCTGCGGGAACAATGCAGACGGCGCCGTCGCGCGCAGAGAGGGCAATTTCCCCTCGGACAAGGCGCAACGCATCCTGTCCGAACATCTCTGCCCGCCATCCCTTCAATGCAGGCAGATCGCGCTCACCGGTGGCCAGCGAATCCAGATCGGCCGCCGACGCGATCAGTTTGGACGCAACGCCCAACTCATCCGCCTTCGCCTTCAGCAGAACCCGCAAAAGCTCGGACAGGGCGGGATTTCCCGGCTTGCCGGGTTCCTCGCGCTTTGGCTGCGGCAGGTCCCGCGCACCAAGGCCAGCCTTCACCGCGGAAAGAATTCCCTGAGCAATCTCGCCCTTCCGGGCCTCCCGCGGCAAAAGGCGCGACCGGTTCAGTTCGGCTTCCGTTTCCGGTTTGGTCGAGGCAAGCTCGATCATCGCGTCATCCTTGAAGACCCGCGAACGAGGAACATCCTTGCCCTGAGCATAGGCTTCGCGAAATCGGGCAAGCTCCCGAAGAATCGCCAGGAAGCGCGGGGAATTGCTGCGTGTGCGCACCTTCAGCCATGCCTCGTCCGGACGGGTCGTATAGGTTTCGGGATCTTCGAGAATCGCCATTTCCTCTTTCACCCAGCTTTCCCGGCCGCTTCGGGCCAGTTCAGCGAACAGGAATTCATAAATGGCGCGCAGATGGGTCACATCGGCCAAAGCGTAGGATTTCTGGGCATCCGACAGCGGCCTGCGCGACCAGTCGGTAAAGCGCGAGGATTTGTCCAGATTGGCCCGCACGATCTTGCGCACAAGCGTTTCATACCCGACCTGCTCGCCAAAGCCGCAAACCATCGCGGCGACCTGCGTATCGAAAAGCGGATCGGGGAACAGCCCGGCGTCATGATGGAAAATTTCCAGATCCTGCCGGGCGGCGTGAAAGACCTTGACTGTCTGCTTGTGACGAAACAGGTCGTAAAGCGGTTCAAGCGACAAGCCGTCGGCCAGCGGATCAACCAGAACGGCCTCTCCGCCGTTATCCTTTGCGGTAGAGGCGGGCGGGATGGCAAGCTGGATCAGACAGAGCTTCGACCAATAGGTCCGCTCTCGCAGAAATTCGGTGTCGATGGTGACATAAGGAGCGGATTTTGCGGCTTCGACAAAGCGGGCAAGATCCTCGGTTCGTGTAATCGTCGTGATTTCCTGGTGCATCTGGCACTTTCTTGCTTGGGCGGTTCGTCCGCCGGTTGCGGTGGCATACGCCCAAGCCGGAAGAAAGGAAAGTGCCAGATCGGAACATCTTGATGATCGGATTATTCGGCGCCCTGAAGCAGATCGGTAATCCGCCGGACCGAAGCGCGGCGATTCTCGCGGATATCGCCGTCGCTGCGCACTTTCGGATATTGTTCACCGTAACCCTGCACGACCAGGTTTTCCGGCGGAACATCGTAATATTCGCTTAGCGCAAGCGCCACGGACTCGGCACGCCGGTCGGAAAGGGCAAGATTCGTGGCTGATGCGCCAACCGTATCAGTATGTCCCTCGATCAGAAAAATCTCGTTGGGATTTTCCTGAATCGTCTCGTGAATGACATTGCCCAGACCCGCGAGCCGGTCTGCCTGTTCAGGCCGGATCGCGGCCGAGCCGGTATCGAAGGTAACGCCCTCGATATCAACCGGAGCAACCAGTGACCGAACCTCGGGAATGTTGCGGATCTGGGCAAGGCTGAAGCGGCGATCGATATCGGCCTCGCGTCGCAGTGCCTCGCGCAGTTCTTCTTCGTCCAGTTGTCCGTCTTGGTATGGTGAGGGCGAAATTGGGGCCGGAAGCTCTGCGATATCGACCGGCGCGACTTCCATGGTATCGTCGATCAATGGCATGCTCTGCCCATCAGGAGAGATCAGCGAGCGGCGCAGAACGCGCAGATCGGCATCACGGATGGTCACGATCTTGCTTCCATCCGCCCGCGTCACGATCGTCCGCGAAGAGCCATCATCGAAATTCTCGGTCGTTACGGTCGATCCCGGCTCGCGCAGCAAGGCGACCTCGTCCTTGATCACCTCCTGACTGCCATCGGGGCGGGTCACGACGACCCGGTCCGGTGTGCTAAGCGCGACCTGACGATTATTGTTCAGCATCGATCCGACAGCCAGTGCTCCCAGCCCCAATACCAGAGCTTTGGTCAGATCGTTATCGTCGTCATCGTCATCATCATCCGAACGCCGGTCGCGCCAGTTATTCGAGCCGGACCAGCCGTCGCGCAGACTGGTTGCGAAATCCTCACGGGAAGAGCGGCTGTTCTCTCTGGTCACCCTTTGCTCATAAATTCTGCCTCTCCGACCGCCTTCGATCAAGGCTGCCGCATTCGGAATCCCGGCGGCCCTTGCAAGTTCCCTGGCAATGGCGGTCTGGGCAGAGCCTTCCTCGGCGACACGCCGGACGACCTTGCCATTGTCATTCACCCGGTACATCTGCCGCGCAGCCGGCGCCATGACGAAACGGCCGTTCTTTTGCCGCTCCAGGACGACGCCGCCCGGCGTGATCGCGGCGCTGCCGTCATTACAGGGATAGGCCGCGCCCGACAGACAAGTCAGCCGGGACTCGTCCAGCCCGGACTCGACCTCACCGCGCAGCACCCTGTGCAGGCCACCCATGTCTCCCTGACGTTTTTTTGCGACATCGGATTCGGAAAGCCGGATCCGTTGGTCTCTCTTGCCTGTGCGCAATCCCAATTCACGCGCGATTTCCTTGTCGCGCTGTTTCCGATCAGCCTTGTTGCCATTTCCGGCCTGTTTCGGCTTGTCCCGATGCGGTTTGTTGGCAGGAGATTTGCCGTCGGTCCGCAAGCCAGGTCTATCCTTGAACTTGCCGGGATCATCATTGCCTTTCCTGTTCCCGGCTTGCCGGGGCCGATCTTCTTTGTTCCGGTTCTTTTCCTTTGCCTGATCGTTCTTCAGCCGCTGCGGTTTTTTCCCTTTGGCATCATCGGATTCGGCCTTCAGGCCCAGCTGATTCTTAATACGATCATGGTCTTTCGGGTTTTGACGCTTTCCTTGCTGTTGAGCCTGCTTCCCCTTCCGTTCCGCCTGTTTTTTCTGCTGCTTTACCGGCTTTTCCTTGGGTTCGGCCTGCTTGTCGCGCCGCAGTTCCGACTGTTTCTGACCATTCTTTTTATTCTGGTTCTCCGCATTCCGGCGCTTCTTTGCAGCATTCTCATTGCCGGGGCCCTTCTGCCGCTTTGCGGCACCTTCTTTTGCATTGCGCTGCTGCTGCCGTGCATTTCCCTGCGGCTTCTTTGAGGTAACCTCAGGGCGTACTTCCTCGGATGCGGCAGGGCGCTGGCGCTTGGGCCCATCCTGATCCTGCGCCCATGCAAGATGCGGCGTCAAAAGTGAAAGGCAGGCAATGATCGCGGTGCTGTTTTTGATGATCCGGCGCATCTGCATATCTCGAATACTGGTTTCAGGTTGCGGGCATAACATTTCGCGGGCCGGGAAGTTCCACCGTATGACCCATTCGTGAGCATTGCCCAAACAAAAGGGCGCAGGTCTTGCCCGCGCCCCTGATCACCGCAATCTGACGTGAAACGAAACTTATATTCCCTCGCCGACGAACGCCTTTTCGACAACGAATTCCTTCGGTTCGGAATTCGCGCCCTCACGCAGGCCGAAACCTTCCAGCACCGCTTTTACATCCACGTTGAACGCAAGAGAGCCGCAAATCATCGCCCGGTCCGTTTCCGGAGAAACCGGCGGAAGTCCCAGATCTTCAAGCACCTTGCCCGAGGTCAGGTTATCGGTAATCCGTCCCATCAACGGGGATTCCTCACGCGTGGTGGTCGGATAATACAGTAGCCGATTGGCGAAATCGTCACCGTAAAGCTCACTTAAAAGCGGATCATTCCGAAGATTTTCAACCAGTTCCCGGCCATAGTTCAACTCATCCGCGGTCCGGCAGGTATGCATCATGACGACCTGCTCGTAACGCTCATAGGTTTCAGGATCGCGCATCAGGCTTGCAAAAGGCGCAAGGCCGGTGCCGGTAGCCAGAAACCACAGGCGCTTGCCGGGCAGAAGCGCGTCCAGAACCAGCGTCCCAACGGGTTTGGGCCGCAGGATGATCTCGTCGCCTTCCTTGATATGCTGCAGTTTCGAGGTCAGCGGCCCGTCCGGCACCTTGATCGAATAGAATTCCAGCTCGTCGTCCCAATTGGGCGAAGCAATGGAATAGGCGCGCAGGATCGGCTTGCCGTTATCGCCCGGCAGCCCGATCATCACGAATTCGCCCGACCGGAAACGCAGCGAGGCGGGCCGGGTCACGCGGAACGAGAACAGATGATCGTTCCAATGCTTCACCCCAGTGACGGTTTGCGCGTCAGGCAGGGTTTTCGCGGGTTTCGTCGTTGCGGCCTCGGTCACGGGGATATCCAGCGTCATGTATGAATCCTCAGGTCTTCTAATGTTTCTTCGTTCCGGGCGAAAGACCCGTCATCCGGCAAGCTGATCACGATGGTTCCATTCGCGCCAGTCGGCGCGGGCAATCCACTGCTCCTGCGGTTGCCGCTGAGCGATTTCGGGCGAGATTTCCACCTCGTCGAAGCCGACACGCCGCGCCATCGCATATTGATCCGCGATCAAACGACCAGATGCCCGCAGTTGGCCCGTGTAGCCAAGCGCCCGCAAGCGGCGGGCCAGCGAGAAGCCGCGTCCGTCACCAATTGCCGGAAAATCGATGGCGATCAGATTGTGGTGCAGATGATCCACAAGTTCCTCGGGCTGTGTATCCGGGGCAAAGGTGATCTCGGGTTCGTCCGTCAACTTATGGAACCCGTCATCACGGACAATGATATTCTCGCTCATGCCGGAACCTTTCCGCGGACCATGCGTCCGCCGATGAAATGAATGCCGCATTCTGTTTTTTGGCTTCCCCGCCAACGGCCTGCGCGCTGATCTTCGCCCGGTTTCACAGGGGATGTGCAGGGTGCGCAGCCAATCGATGCATAGCCTTTGGCAACCAGAGGATGCCGCGGCAGGTTGTTCTCGATCATATATGTCTGCACATCTTCCGGCCTCCAATGCGCCAGAGGATTGACGCGCAGGCGCAACGGTGGCTCGGGCTCGAAAAATTCAAGCTCGGTCCGCTGTCCGCCCTGAAACCGCTTGCGCCCGGTGATCCATGCATCGAAACCATCCAGCGCACGTTCCAGCGGAACGGTCTTGCGCAGGTCACAGCAGGCATCCTGATTGAACTGATGCAAACTGCCATCGGGATCAAGGCGCGAAACCTCGGATTCGCTTGCGCGGATCACCCGCACATCGGTCAGCCCCAAGCGGTCCGCAACCTCACGCTGATATTCCAGCGTTTCGGGAAACAGCATCTGGGTATCGATGAACAAGACCGGCAATCCCGGCGACACGACCGAGACCATGTGCAGCAGAACAACCGACTCGGCGCCGAATGACGAGACCAGCGCGACTTTCCCCAGATCGGGATCAGAGACCGCACGACGCAGCACCTCGGTTGCAGCGTGGTGCCGGTATCGTTCGTTGAGCCGTCCCGCCCTTGTATCGAGCGATTGATCAAGCATCGACGGTCTCGGGGTAAAGAGCAGCCTTGAACGGTGCAGGGCCAAGCCGGCGGTAAGCGTCGATGAAACGCTCGTTTTCATCCTCGCGAATTTCCAGATAGGCGCGCAGCAAACGGTCGATGGCGGGAACGACCTCCTCAGCGGGGAAACCCGCCCCGGCACGTTGTCCGATGGCCGGAATATCGTAACCGTCGCCGCCTAGGGTGATCTGGTAATTCTCTACCCCTGCCCGGTCCAGACCAAGAATGCCGATATGGCCCAGATGGTGATGCCCGCAGGCATTGATGCAGCCTGAGATGCGGATATTCAGTTTGCCGATCTCATCCTCAAGACCAACCGCACGGAAATGCTCAGCGATTTCCTGAGCGATCGGGATCGAGCGCGCCGTCGCCAGCGTGCAGTAATCCATGCCGGGGCAAGCGATGATATCGCTGGTTTTGCCTGCATTGGCTGTGGCAAGGCCCGCCTCGCGCAGTGCCAGATAAAGCGCCGGCAGATCGGCTTTATGCACATGCGGCAGAACAACGTTCTGATCGTGACTGACGCGGATATCGTCATGCCCGTATTTCTCGGCCAGTTCGGCCAACAGGTGCATCTGTTCCGCCGACGCATCCCCCGGAGTCGCCCCCGGCGCCTTGAAGGTCACAATGACACTGGCATAGCCGTCGATCTTGTGGGGATGCAGGTTGGTATCGGTCCAGCTGCGGAAAGCCGGATTGGCGGCGCGTTCGGCCTCGAAACCGTCAACCGCAGCATTGCGGAAGGCGGGGGCGGCGAAACGTTCGCGGAACTCGGCCAGGGCTTCCTGATCCACGCCGTGGAATTCCAGACGGCGGAATTTGAAATCGTCCTCGACATCGGCCTTGAACACATCAAGACCACGTTCGGACACGGTGATCTTGATCCGTGCCTTGTACTTGTTGTCGCGGCGTCCCGTCAGGTTATAGGTCGCGATGATCGCTTCCAGATACGGCAGCAGATCCTGTTCCGGCAGGAAATCGCGGATCACACTGCCCAGCATCGGCGTCCGGCCAAGGCCACCGCCCACCCAGACCTCGAAGCCGCGTTGACCGTCCTTCTCGACGATGCGAAGCCCGATATCATGGGCCGACACAAGCGCGCGGTCACGTTTGCCGCCGGAAATGGCGATCTTGAACTTGCGCGGCAGAAACTGGAATTCGGCATGGTCGGTTGACCATTTCCGGATCAGCTCGGCATAGGGCCGCGGATCGGTGATCTCATCCGCCGCCGCCCCGGCAAATGCGTCGGTGGTGGTGTTGCGGATGGTATTGCCCGAGGTCTGGATCGCATGCAGATTGACCGAAGCCAGATGATCCAGCATATCGGGAATTTCGACCAGCTTCGGCCAGTTGAACTGCATATTGGTGCGGGTCGTCCAGTGCCCATAGCCCTTGTCATAATGCTCGGCCAGATAGGCCAGCATCCGCATCTGATCGGGGTTCAATGTGCCGTAAGGAATGGCGATCCGCAGCATATAGGCATGCAATTGCAGGTAAACACCGTTCATCAGCCGCAGCGGCCGGAATTCCTCTTCGGTCAGGCTGCCATCCAGACGGCGGGCAACCTGCGCGCGGAATTGGGAAACGCGGTGACGAACATAATCCGTATCGGAGGGGCGGGCGTCAAACATGGGCTGCCTCGGATTTCTTGGTGGTCTGAATGCCGTGGAAATAATTGGAGGGGCCTTTCTGCCGGAAGGCCTCGCGGAAATGGGTCGGCTCGGGGCCGTTCGGGCCGCGCCTTGCCTCGACCATATACGGGCCAACGACCAGATTGTCCTGTCCGATAGCCTTCAAAAGCGCAAGCTCGGCGATTGCCTCATCTTCGTACAAAGTCGCTTGTGCGGGGTCAGGCGTCCAGCCATCCTCACACATCCAGACGTTATGGCCTTCGCGCAGATCATTCGCGGTAATGACGCCGGGTCTGGCGGCCGTCGGTATGAAGGCTTTGCTCATCTCGTGGACCTTTCCGTTGATGCTCTCTATATAGAATTTTATTCTGGATCTTTGCGATAGGTTCAGCAAAATAAGAACGAAACGGCCGAAGGGGCACGGGTAATGGAACGCCATTCGCAAGACAGCGCATCAACACAAACATTCGTCCGGCTGGACGAGGTGGATCGCAAAATCCTTTCCCTGCTACAGCAGGACGCCAGCCTGTCTCTGGACCAGATCGCGGATCGGGTCGGCGCGTCCAAGACCCCTGTCTGGAACCGGATCCGCAAGCTGCGCGAGGCGGGCGTGATCCGGCGGCAGGTCGCGATCCTTGACCCCGAGGCACTGGGCCTTGAAGCCTGTTTCTTCGTTCTGATCCGCACCAGCGAACATGACAGGGAATGGGCCGCGAATTTTCTTCAGGCCCTGCGCGAACGCCCCGAAGTGATCGAAGCGCATCGTCTTGCGGGCGATATCGATTATATCCTGAAAATACAGGTCAGGAATGCCCGGGCCTATGACCGGTTTTACCAGTCATTGATCGGCGAGGTGAAGATTCACAATGTCACCGCGCTGCTGTCCATGGAAGAAATCAAATCGACGACGGCATTGCCTATTGGCTGACGTGGCGCGATGGTCCGGAATGACGGAATTGGCGAATTATGGTTTTTTCACGCGCCATAGCCTGATCTTCAGCCCGCCATGCGCAACGATGGGTCCGGGTGGATGAAATTGCAGGCCGGTTGCGCGGGCCAATCCGGCGTCACTGGTCACGATTCCGATCTCCCATTCCCGGAAAAATTCTCGGAACCGCTGCCCCATCGATGCATACAGCCCGAAAAGCGGCCCCTTGTTGCCGATCCGGGAACCATAGGGCGGATTGACGATGACGATTCCCGGCGCGCAGTCCGGCGGCGGTAGCAGATCGCTGATCGGCTTGCACTCGAAGCGCACAAGATCCCTGACCCCGGCGCGGTCCGCATTTGCAGTGCTCATCCGCACAGCACCCGCATCCCGGTCGCTGCCATAAAATAGCTGCGCCGGTTGCCGTGTATTCGATGCCTGTCGCATTCTTTGCCATTCGGGAGGATCGAAGACTGCCAGCTTCTCGAAAGCAAAATTGCGGTCGCGTCCCGGAGCCAAATCCGCGGCGATCTCGGCTGCCTCGATCACGAACGTGCCCGAGCCGCACATGGGATCAAGAACCGTCTGGCTGCCATCATAGCCCATCTCGCGCAGGAACATCGCCGCCATCGTCTCGCGCATGGGGGCCTTGGCGACGGCCTCCTTGTGGCCCCGCTTGTGAAGCGACTCGCCGGTGGTATCCAGGCTGATCGTCGCAAGATCATCCTCGATCCGGAGCTTGACGGTGATCGCCGCCTCCGGGCTGATCGTCGCGCCAAGTTCTTCCCGCAGCGCGCGCTCGATACGCTGTTGGGCTGCGCCGGCGTGATAGATACGCGAGGCGCGGCAGACCGCTTCGACCTTCACCGGGATATCGGGGCGCAAAACCTTGCCCCAGGCGAATTTGCGCGCGCGTTTGTCCAGTTGCGCCAGATGCAGGGCGCGGAAACTGCCGATACGGGCCAATATCCGCGTCGCGCCGCGAAGCATCAGGTTTGCCCGCCACACATCATGCCAATTCCCGTGGATCGTCAGGCCACCAGGCAATATCCCGGGCGTCCAGCCATGTTCGCGCAGTTCAGCCGCCAGCGGCTGTTCCAACCCCGGCGTGGCAGTGATGAAAATCTCGAAGGGCTCGTCATTCATGACGCAGACCTAACCGGATCCGCGTGACTTGGCGAGGGTCTCAACGCATCCGGCGCAACATTCTCAACGCCTGCTTTACCCGCCTTGTGTCAGACCGGGGTCCATTATTACGCGGCCGGCCCTTTCCCGGTGTCGGTTTCCGTTTCGAAAGCGCGTCGAAGCCCTTGTTGATGCCCTTGTTCATAAGGCGGCGCATGATCAGCCGGATGAACATGTTGATAAGCTGACTCGCATTCATGGCACCCTCTCAATCGTCTTCAAACAAATCCTCTGCGGGTTCGTCAGGATCAACATCGTCATCCTCGTGCCGTTCGACAAGGGGAACGCGCATCGGATCGTCCGGGGCACGGGATTCCAGCAGGCCCGCCGCACGCAATTCGGACAGGCCGGGCAGGTCGCGGGCCGATTCCAGTCCGAAATGATCGAGAAATGTCTCGGTGACGACGAAAGTCGCGGGCCGTCCCGGAGTCATCCGGCGGCGTCCCATCCGCACCCATTCCATCTCGATCAACTGATCCAGCGTGCCACGGCTGACCGCCACGCCCCGGATTTCCTCGATTTCGGCGCGGGTCACCGGCTGGTGATAGGCGATAATGGCCAATGTCTCTGTTCCGGCACGCGAAAGCCGGCGATGTTCGATCGTTTCGCTTTGCATCAGAAAGCCAAGATCGGCGGCCGTGCGGAAAGCGTAACCGTCGCCAATCCGTTCCAGCGAAACGCCCCGGCCCTGATAGCGTTGGCGCAGCTTGGCGACAGCCTCGGCCGGATCGCAGCCATGCGGCATCCGTGCGGCCAGATCACGCGTCGTGACAGGGGTGGTCGCCGCGAACAGGATCGCTTCGACCATCCGCTCCTGCTGCTCAAGCGGCGGCGGCGGGAAATCGGGCGAATTGGCGGCCTCGCCGATTTCGGGATTATTCTGGTCACTATCGGTCAAATCGGTCACGTCGGCCTGCGTCGGATGGTAATCGGTGAGAAGGTGTCGTCCTGCCGTATCTCCAGCCTGCCCTCTCTTGCAAGCTCAAGCGTCGCGGCAAAGGTGGCTGCGGTCGCGGAGCGGCGGCGCGCCCCCTGCCCCTCCCATCCTTCGGGCAGGAAGTCGGACAGGTCGGTCCACTCGCCGGCATAGCCAACCATCTTGCGCAGCCGTTCAAGGGCCTGTTCCATCGTGAAGACATCGTGACGATCGAAAGCATAGGGGCGAAATTCGTCGCGCGTCTTGAGCCGGGCGTAAGCCCGCATCAGATCGATCAGCCCGGCCTGCCATTCGGTGCGCCGCTTGCGGATCACCGTTTCGGGAATACCCCGCTGAAAACGGCTGATCCCCAGCCGGTCACGCCCCATCAACCGCGCTGCCGCCTGCCGCATCGCGTCCAGCCGCTCAAGCTGAAAGGCAAGATGGGCTGCCATATCCTCGGCGCTTGGACCTTCGGCCTCGGGATCGGGCGGCAGGAGCAGGCGCGATTTGAGGAATGCCAGCCATGCCGCCATGACCAGATAATCGGCGGCAAGTTCAATCCTCAGAACACGGGCCTGCTCGACGAATTTCAGATATTGCTCGGCCAGATGAAGCACCGAGATTTTCATCAGATCGACCTTCTGCGTCCGCGCAAGCGTCAGCAGCAGATCCAGCGGCCCTTCATAGCCATCGACATCGACGATCAGCGATTCTTCGGCACGGCGTTCTGCCACCACGGCGGCGTCGAACTCGTCCTTCGGAGGCCCGTCCGGGACAGGCGTCAGATAGGGGATATCTTTTACCGATCTGGCCATGTCAGTTTCCCTTGCATCCGGAAAGACAGGCTCTGCTGTTGCCGCCGACAAGTCAAGTCATGCGGCCGGACGGGAAATCCCCGCCCGGCCTGTGCGATCAGAATCCGGCCTTGATCTTCTCAAATTCGGCCAGCTGTTTTTCGCGCTGCGCCGGATCGTTCGGTGTCTGGGCAAGAATGGGAACATCCACCGGGCTCAGCCCTTCCTGGACCGCTGCTTCATCCTTGATCGTCTCCATCGCCTCGGTCGATGTATGACCGTAGCCGATCTCGTCCAGCAGCGCCTTGCCGGTGCCGGCATCAAGCCATGCATTGATGAAGTCGTAAAGCTTCTCCTCGTTACCCGGCCCGTTCTTGATGTTCACGAAGCCGCAGAAAAAGGTCGAGGACCCCTCTTCCGCCTCTCGCTGGAATGCGACGGGATAATCATCGGCCCGCAAGTAGGTCACGCCGTCATTCCACGACCATGCGATATCCACGGCACCCGAAGCCATCAGCTGCGCCTGCTCGCTCGGGTCCGCCCAATAGGCCGCGACATTCTGATGAGCCTCGCGCAGCCATTCGGCGGCGGCCTGAAACTGCTCGTCGCTGACATCGGTCCAGTCCGCCGTACCGGTCGCAAGATAGGCCAGCGCCCAGACATCATCCGATGAATCCGGCAAAGAGATCCGCCCCTGATATTTCGGGTCAACGAAGACCTGCAAACTCGCGACATCCTCGGCCGGGACGGTATCCGGGTTATAGGCAATGGCGGTCGCGCCCCAATCGGTCGGGATATACCAGACGCCCTCGTCATCCTTGTAGACCTCGGAATCAAGGAATTTCGGGTCGATCTTGTCGAAATTCGGAATCTTGGACGTGTCCCAGGGCTCGATCAGCCCGGCATCGCGATATTTACTGACCATCTGACTGCAGGGATGGACGGTATCGGCCTTGAAACCCGAAGCGATCTTCTGAAATGCCTCGTCATCGTCGCCGTAAAGCGCGAAAGTCGGGCTATCGCCATTCTTGTCGACATATCCCTGAAACAAGGCCGGCACCTCGAATCCGGCCCAATCGAACACGGTCAATTCCGGATCGGCAGCAAACACCGGCCCCGCGATGGCAGAGGCCAGAATGGTCGTCGTTAAAAAGCGCATATGAAAGGCTCCTGTCAGCAGCGGTCTGATCAGACGCTAGCCGGGGCGAACTTCCCGCGCAAGCGAATCGTTCAACGCATACGCAGCGCCCCGTCGAGCCGCATTACCTCGCCGTTCAGATAGCCACTTTCGACGATGAATGCCGCCATACGGGCATATTCCGCAGGATCGCCAAGCCGTTTGGGAAAGGTCACCTCGGTCGCGAGACTGTCCTGAACCTCTTGCGGCAATCCGCGCAGCATCGGGGTGCTGAAAATACCCGGAGCGATGGCGCAAACGCGGATCCCCTGCCCGGCAAGGTCACGGGCCAGTGGAAGCGTCATTCCTGCGATCCCGGCTTTCGACGCGGCATAGGCCGCCTGCCCCTTCTGGCCATCGAAGGCGGCGATTGATGCGGTATTGATGATAACGCCGTTTTCCTCGCGTTGATTGCGGATCATTTGGACGGTGGCAAGGCGCAGCACATTGAAACTGCCAATCAGGTTGATCTCGATCGTGCGGCGGAAACTGTCCAGCCGGTGCGGACCCTCCCGGCCCAGAGTCCTTTCACCAATGGCGATGCCTGCGCAATTCACGCAGATATCCACGCCACCCATGGTTTCAACCGCTTTCGAGATCGCCGAAGCCACGCTTTCTTCATCCGTCACATCGGTGCGCAAATATCCCGCACCCGTTTCGGCCGCGGTTTCTGCGCCCTTCTCATCCAGATCCAATATCAGGACCTGCGCACCGCAATCGCGGAAATGCCGGACCGTCGCCGCCCCCAGACCCGAGGCGCCGCCGGTTACGATTGCGCGAGCATGTGACAATTCCATCTTATCCTCCCCCTCTGGACGGCTTGCGGAATCCGTGGAATTCCGTGACATCCCTGATTTGTTCCGGCAGACCCCTGCCCTGATTATCCCGCCGGTATACGGGCGCCGCGGCTTACCGATCAAGCATCTCGGGACCGCCCGCGATCTTCGGATCGATCTTGCCGATCGCTTCCTCATCCTTGCCCGCGTAGTCCACCGCAGTCAGCACCGTTTGAATCGCCGCGATACGAGCCCGGCGCTTGTCGTCCGAGCGGATCACGGTCCAGGACGCGATAGGTGAATGCGACAGGCTGAGCGTTTCGGTGATGGCCCCGGTATATTCGTCCCATTTCGCAAGGCCTTCGACATCGATATCGGACAGTTTCCACTGTTTCAAAGGATCGCTCTCGCGATCAAGGAAGCGCTGCAATTGCTCGGCCCGTCCGACATTCAGCCAAAGCTTGACCAAAACGATTCCATCATCGACCAATGTCTGTTCGAATCCCGGCAACTGGCGAAAAAAGGCGTTCCTTTGGTCATCCGAACAGAACCCGAAGACACTTTCGACCACGCCGCGATTGTACCAGCTTCGATCGAACAAAGCGATTTCGCCCGCGGCAGGCAGCCAGTCCACATAACGCTGAAAATACCACTGCCCGGCCTCGCGTCCGGTCGGCTTCGGCAGGGCGACGATATAGGCGGAACGCGGGTTCAGATTTTCGCGTATCCGCTCGATCGTGCCGCCCTTTCCTGCAGCATCCCGTCCTTCGAACAGGACGACTATCCGTTTCCCGGCGGCCTGCACATCATGCATCATCCGGACAAGTTGCAGCTGCAATTGCTCCATCCGGTCCTTGTAATCGTCTTTCTCCATCTCGGCGCGATAAGGATAGGCAGGATCGAGCACCTCGTCCTTGCCGGCCCCCTTGATGGATTTGCGGATTTCCTTTGGCGCCTTCCTGGCAAGATATTTGCTGATCTGACCGACCAGCGGCAGTTCGGGCATCTCGGACATGGTCAGTCCCTTCCGATCAGGTTCATGTCGTAATGGGTCGTCTGGTAGATTTCGTTGATCCAGTTCCCGTAAAGCAGATGCGCATGGCTGCGCCAGCGATTTGCGGGTATGCGCGACGGATCGTCATCGGGATAATAATTGCAGGGCACATTGATCGATTTGCCTGTCTTGACGTCGCGGTCATATTCTTCCTTCAGCGTGATGCTGTCATATTCCAGATGATTGAAGATATAGAGCGCCCGACGCGCCCGGTCTTCAAGCAGACAGGGACCGACCTCTTCGCTGGCAAGCAGGGTCGTCAGTCCGGAAATCGCGTCGACCTCGGATTGCCGCACTTCGGTCCAGCGGCTGACGGGGACCAGAACATCATCGGAAAAGCCGCGAAGATAGGGTGAGGCCGACGCAAGATTCTGATGCCGGAAACACCCGAAAGCCTTGCCGTCCAGCATATATTTCTGAAGCCCGTGAAAATGCCAGGCCATGGCCATTCCGCCCCAGCAGACGCCAAAGGTGGAGTGGACATGGGTTTGCGTCCAGTCGAAGACCCGGCGCAACTCGTCCCAATAGGTGACATCGCCGAAATCCAGATGCTCGATCGGAGCGCCGGTAATGATCAGCCCGTCAAACTTCTCGCCGGTCTGATCGACCTCCCGGAAGGTGCGATAGAAGCTTTTCATGTGATCGGCAGCCGTATTGCGGCTTTCGTGATCCGACATGCGAATAAGCTGAAAATCGATCTGCAGGGGCGTCGCGCCGATCAGCCGGGCGAACTGGTTCTCGGTCTGGATCTTCTTGGGCATCAGGTTCAGCAGACCAATGCGGAGGGGCCGGATATCCTGCATTGCCGCCCGTCCCGGCGACATCACCATCACGCCTTCTTCCGACAGGATGCGATAAGCGGGAAGGTCTTCGTTCAGGGTGATGGGCATTCTTCTTTTTCCTTATTCCGTGCGATCAATGGCACGGGCGATCAACGCGTCGAAATCGCCCGCATTCCGTATCTCTTTGACTTCATCGGCAAAGACCGTCACGCCGCGCCGGGCCATCGCGGCGTAACGCGGCTGACGATGGGCCAGCGCGCGGGCATAGGTCCAGCGGATGAAATCATCGGGATTGATCGGAGGCTGGTACGTGCTGCAATATTCCTTCCATGCCGCAACAAGAAACTCCGGCTGGTAATACATCGGCTTCGGCGCCCGGTCGAAACGGCGGATCAGTTCGGATGTATGTGCCTCCGACCCTTGAATCCAGACCAGCAGCATCTGGTTCTCGATGACCGACAGCACCGGATCCCCGGGATCATCCGGGTCCACCACCTCGCAGACCGAACCGCTGGTGTCACAGATGAAATGATCGTATCCGTAGATTTCCTGCGCCCGCTGAATGAAATGGCCGCTATCAAGCATCGCGGCAATCTCGGCCCGGCGATGCTGCTCCTGGCGCTTCATGTATTCATCGAAATCCAGCCCGCCCTGCGCCGGATCGCCGGGTTTGCCAAGATAAGTCGAAAGCGGCGCCAAATTGTCGAAGGTGATATTGCTGGCGATATAAACCCCGTCGCTCATCAGCAATTCCCGCAGCAGGGGAACCTGCATGGCGTGGCGCTTGAATTCGTCGGTGATCTTCTCGCCCATGTAGCGGGTGCCGATGCGGTAATCGACGGAATAATGAAACCAGTCGCCGGTATCGCGCAGCATGGATGAAAGAAACGTCTTGCCCAGCCCGGACATGCCGAACAGCGCAACGCGCTTGTTGGCAGATGAAAGCCAGTCTTTTCCGGTCTTGTAGATCATGTCCCGCCTTTCCTTGACCAGCGCATAGGTAATGCGGAGATGACCCGGAGGAAAGAGGCCGCGCAGTGATGAACGCATGACATCCGGAGCCGCCCCTCCATCAGGCAGGCTATGCCATGACCACCAAAACCGCTGGTATATCGTGAGTTGCGACCGCGGCCCGCCAGACAAAGGCGAACAGCTTCCAGACGAACGATTTTGAAACCGGCCTTTGTCCTCTTGATCAGATTTTTACGTTTTCCGGCTTATTTTGACGAATCATTTTCAACCGAAGAACCGGAGAACAGCCTTGGCAATCCTGACATTCTCAAAAAACCGTCTGCCGGGATGGATGGCGGAGGCAACGCTTTCCAATGCGATAGACGCCGTCGTCATCATCGACAGCAACAACGATGTCATCTTCTTTAACCGCGCGGCGGAAGAACTATGGGGTTATGCCGCAAAAGAGGTTCTGGGAAAGAATGTCCGCATGCTGGTTCCTCAGCGCTTTCAGGCGGGGCATGACGAGTATGTCAACTCCAACCGGCGAACGGGCCATGACAAGATCGTCGGTTCCAGCCGCGACCTGAAGCTGGTCCGGCGGGATGGCCGAGAAGTATCGGTCTCGCTTGCACTGTCAAAGATGCGTGTCGGAAACACCTGGGCCTATGCCGCATTCGTCCGGAATATCTCTGGTGAATATACCGCATTGAATCGTCTTCTTGACCGGGTAAACGAAAGCGCCGACAGTCTCATGGCCGGTTGCAGGGATATGGGCGAGGCAATCGCCCGTGTCAGCGAAGGTGCCGCACAGCAAGCCTCGGCAGCGCAACAGGCCAGCGCGTCGACCGAACAGATGACCGCGAATATTCGTCAATGCGCCGAAAATGCCGCGCAGACCGAAACCATCGCCGTCCGCGCCCTGAAGCAGGCGAAATCCGCTGTGGACGTCGTGGAAGAGGCCATGTCCGCAATGAGCGCCATCGCCGAGAAAATCGGAATCGTGCAGGATATCGCCCGGCAAACCGATCTGCTGGCATTGAATGCCGGCGTGGAAGCGGCTCGCGCAGGCGTCCATGGCCGCGGCTTTGCCATCGTCGCCACCGAAGTCCGGCGTCTGGCGGAACGAAGTCAGGAAGCCGCGAACGCAATCGTCTCGCTTTCGCGAACGACAACAGAGGCGTCGGGAAAGGCGCGGACCGAACTGAATACTCTGATCCCGGAATTCCAGCGCACATGTGACCTGGTCCAGGAAATTTCCTCGGCCACAAACGAGCAGAGAGTCGGGTCAGAGCAGATCAGCACCGCAATCAGTCAGCTGGATCAGGTTATCCAGACCAATGCGCTGGCGGCGAGAACGGCGGAATCGGCGACGGAGATATTGACCGGAAATGCCGGGAGCCTTCTGTCCCTGATCGAAGGTTTCCGCGACAGCGATGGCAATATCAAGCGCACAGATAACGGCGAGGCCAAACAGACGCCCCGGCTATCCAAACAACCTGCCTAAGCCGCCCCGCCATATCGGAATATTGCCGTAAACATCCCCGCGGCCGCGTCTTATCCCATCCGATAGTTAGGGCTTTCCCGCGTGATCTGCACGTCATGGACATGACTTTCCTTCAGGCCGGCCCCGGTGATGCGCACGAACTGGCAATTGCTGCGCATCTCTTCGATGGTCGCGCAGCCGGTATAGCCCATCGCCGCCCGCAATCCGCCCACAAGCTGATGCAGAACCGCGCCCGCGCCACCTTTATAGGGCACCTGCCCCTCGATCCCCTCTGGGACCAGCTTGTCGGTCGCGGCATCCTTCTGAAAATAACGGTCGGCCGAGCCCCGCGCCATCGCGCCCAGACTTCCCATCCCGCGATAGCTCTTGAAGCTGCGACCCTGATACAGAATGACCTCACCGGGGCTTTCATCGGTTCCCGCGATGGCGCTGCCGACCATAGCGCAGCTTGCGCCCGCTGCGATGGCCTTGGCGAAATCGCCCGAGAACTTGATGCCGCCATCGGCAATCACCGGGACGTCCTCCGCGGCTTGCGCCGCATCCATGATTGCGGTCAGTTGCGGCACGCCCACGCCCGCAACGATACGGGTGGTGCAGATCGAACCCGGCCCGATCCCGACTTTCACCGCATCGGCCCCGGCATCGACAAGCGCCCGCACCGCCTCGGCGGTCGCCACATTGCCGGCCACCACCTGCACTTCGTTGGAGAAGCTCTTGATTTGCTCGACCGCGCGCGCAACGCCGGCCGAATGGCCATGTGCCGTGTCGATCACCACCATATCCACCCCGGCATCGATCAGTGCCTTGGAACGCTCGAATCCCTCCTCGCCGACCGTCGAGGCCGCAGCGACCCGCAGGCGCCCCAGATCATCCTTGCAGGCCAGAGGATTCAGCACCGCTTTCTCGGTATCTTTCAGCGTCAGAAGCCCGGTCAGTTTACCCTGCCCGTCCGTTACCAGCAGCTTCTCGATCCGGCGCTCTTTCATCAGATCGATGGCCTGTTGGCGATCGGCAGGCTCGGTCAGCATCGCAAGCCGTTCCGATGTCATCATCATGCGCACCGGCGTGTTATCGTCGCTGGCAAAACGCATGTCACGATTGGTGACGATACCGACAACCCGGCCCTGATCATCGACAACCGGAAAACCGGTGACGTTATAGCGATCCTGCAGCGCCTTGGCATCCGCAAGCGTCTGATCCGAACGCAGGGTGATCGGTTTGTACACGATGCCCGACTCGAAACGCTTGACCCGGCGCACCTCATCGGCCTGCTGTTCAGTGGTCAGGTTGCGGTGAATGACCCCCATGCCACCCGCCTGCGCCAGTGCAATCGCCATCCGGCTTTCGGTAACCGTGTCCATCGCCGAGGACAAAAGCGGGATGTTCATACGGATCCGGCGCGTCACATATGTGGTCACGTCTGCCGTGGACGGCAGCACGTTCGAAGCGGCCGGAACCAGAAGGACATCATCAAAGGTAAGAGCCTCACGAATCTGCATGGCAGTGATCCTTGCGATAATTTCGTTTGGCAGTTTCCACTTTCATGCAGCGGAAGATTTGTCCAGAGCAGATATGCGAAACATCGTCCTTCGTCCGATCATGACAGCCGCGAAAGAGTTGCAGCAACGCCACGGTGACGTGACGGTACAGCAAAGCAACGTAACGTCATTTCTGTGTTACAATTGATTTGAACCGGGTTGCGGGTAGGCTGTTCACAAGGTTCGCGCGGGACAGAGGAGGCCCGGACCTGCAATGGGAGGTATCTATGAAATATGTGTATTCCGGCGCGGCCGCGCTTCTGATCAGCACCGCCCCCGCCCTGGCCGGCGGGATCGATCGTAGCGGCCAGTTTCTCGGCCCGCTATGGGAGCCGGGCGATTACGCCGAATTCAGCTGGACCTTGGCAAAGCCAACGCTCAGCACCAACACCCTGAATCTCGGTGCCGGTCCATCCAATACCGGGGATGTCGCCGGAACCTACAATTCCGTTGGCCTGGCCTATAAGAAACAGTTCAATGAGAACTTCTCTGGCGCGGTAATGTTTGGCCAGCCATTTGGCTCTGACATCAGCTATCCGGGTGCGGCTGATGGCGGGTCGCTTTATCTGCAGGGAACCGGCGCGGAAATCGATACTCAAGAAGTCGTCGGCGTCGTTCGCTATGTCTTCCCGCAAAGCGGATTTGGCGTCCATGGCGGTATCCGTGCGCTCAGCACCACGGCCAAAGCGGATCTGGGCGGTGCGATCTGGGATGCCAGGGGAATTGACGGTTATCATCTGGACATCGATCGGGAAACCGACTTTGGCTGGCTTGCAGGCGTCTCTTGGGAAAAGCCAGAGATTGCGGCAAGGATTGCGCTGACCTTCAACTCCTCGATCACGCATGATTTCGACACGATCCAAAGCATTCCGGGCATGCAGGTGCCCGAGGACATTACCGAAGTGAAAATGCCGAAATCCGTCAATCTGGAATTTCAGACCGGGATTTCGCCCACCATGCTGGTGCTTGGCTCGATTCGCTGGGTTGACTGGTCCGAATTCAAGGTCCGCCCAAGCGTGCTTGGCGGAACCAGCCTCACCCATTTCGAGGATTCGACCACATATACGCTTGGTGTGGCCAAGAAATTCACCGATCAATGGTCCGGCGCGGTATCCTTCCAGTATGAAGGTGGCGGCGATGGGGTCGGAACGCCACTGTCACCCTATGAGGGCCGGAAAGGTATCACCCTTGCGGCAATCTACACGCAGGATAACCTGAAAATCACCACCGGCATCAGCTATGTCAGACTCAGCCAGTCGGATGTGGGTATTGGCGATCCCGGGGAAAGGCTGGTCGTTGGGGAAACCGATGACCGCAAAGGTTGGGGTGTCGGCGTGAAGGTGGGTTACAGTTTCTGAGTTTCCGCCCCTTTTCGAAACAGGAAAGCCCCGGACCAGATCCGGGGCTTTTTATTCAAGGCCGGGTATCCTGCTTACGCCTCGCAACGTCAATCAGGACGCAGCTTCCTTTACCGGAGATCAAAGCTCCAGAACAGCGTCTCTCCGGAACTGTCATCAGTCCCGTCATTATCCGTCGCGACATAAGCGGTCCCGTCCGAGGTGATGGCCAATCCCTCCACCTTATCCACGACATATCCGCCGGTAGCCTGCAGATCCGGAATCAGATCACGCAGAACCTCCTTCGAGACAACCGGCAGGTCACCACCCAGAGACGCGGGCTCCAGCCCTGCCAGATCGACACGCGTGATCTGTTTCAGAGCGGCCGCCTCACCGATCAGGTTGTCCCGTTCGATCACGTAAAGCGCGCCGTCATGATAGGCCAGATCGGACAGACCGACCCAACCCTCGCCCTGCTCGATCGGGTAATGGACTGCGGACCATTCTTCATTCGCCGGGTCAAGTTGAAGCAGTTTGACATGGCCCGCAGGATCATCGCCCCATTCGCGCTGCATGGCCAGCCAAAGCTTGCCTTCCACCAGTGAGACCCCCTCGAAGCCGAAGCGCGTCTCATGCGATGTCAGGGAGTCCGGCAGGCCGATTTCCTGCGTGATCGCTCCATCCGCCGTCACATGCAGCACGGCATGGGGAACCTCCTCCTCGGAATCTCCTTCCGATGCCAGCCAGAAGCCACCCTCGCCATCTGTCGTGATCCCTTCAAGGTCCAGCTTTTCGGCAGTCTGACCGTCACGGGTCACAAGAACACGGGAAGTGATCTGCGCCGGATTTTGCGACGCATCGATGGTATAGATCGACGGAGTATCGGACAGGACGCTGTCGCTGACGGCATAAAGCTTCGTGGCATCTTCAGGATCCGCGGCCAGACCGGACAGGGCCGCCCAGGGGATCAGATCCTCCGCCCCTTCAGATGTAATCATCGGATAACTGGCCCCAGTATCCTGCCGTTCATAGACCATGACATGGGCCCGCGCGGCGCCATCCTCACCCAGATCGGTTTCGTTGGCTGTCGCGAACAGTCCCCGCTGTGGAATGGCGACCAGCCCTTCGGGGCCGATACCGGAAGGAAGCGCCTGAAGCAGTTCGGGGGCAGCGGGATCGCTTGCGTCGAAGACAAAGACGATGCTGCCACGCTCCGATGCAACGAAGATCATCGGCACATCGTCATAGGTCGCGGTGATCACGGCCTCGGGCTCGCCCCCCTTGTTGTCCGAGCGGCCATCCGGGTAATGCCCCAGCTCGATCAGCTTGCGGTCCAACAGGTTTCCGCTGTCGTAAACGACGCTGCCATCTTTCTTCCAGATCGTGAAGCCCCGGCTACCGCCGTTCCAGTCTCCTTCATTCGCGGTCACCAGATGCTCATCGTCCAGCCACGCCACGGCATCCGGCTCGCGAGGGATTCCGGTCTGGCTCCCGCTTGGATCGATCTTGCCGTCATCCTCGGTATCGATTCCGTCAAGATCGACGCTGCCCGCACTGAAATGACCGGCAATCGAACCGTCCGCCCCGATGATGACGATGTGATTGTTTTCCTGCAGGGTCACGGCCAGTTCACCGGCGTCGTTATAGGCGACATATTCCGGTTCGGGATCATCGCCCGCGATATCGGCCAGACCGGTCAGGTCGATCTTGGTCAGGGACTCGCAATCCGCCGTGCCATCGGAAACGGGGATTGTCACGACATAACCGGCCGGCATCTGCGGGATCGCACCGTCATTCACATCTTCGTCGCGCTCATTCTCGATGGCGATCGCGATCTGGCTGCCATCCTTGTTAAGCGCGACCGAATCCGGCTGACCGCCGATATCGCAGCTTGCGGTGATTTTCTGGGTTGCGATATCCACGCTGCGCAATGCGCCCGACGGGTCGGTATAGCTTTCCGAAGTATTCACTCCCACGAAAGCCGTGCCGCCAAGAACCACGGTCGTCGTCGGCTCGCCCTCCATGGCGATATGGCCAAGCGGCTTAGGCTGCTTCGGATCGGTGATATCGATCAGCCCCAGGGCTTCCAACGGACTGTCAGAGTAGATCAGCGTATTGCCATCCTCCGTCACCGCCATGATTTCGGCGCTGGTTTCCTGCGAGCGATCCTCGCCCTCGGCGAAATTATCGGTCGTTGGAAAGCTGGAAATACGGTTAAGGACCGGTTCGGCCAATATGGGTGTGGCCACGGTGAGCGCGATCAGCGACGTCAGAGTCAGACGCATGGCAGATAAACCTCTGGGAAATGAACTCCAGCGGGTTGTGACCTGCAATCGTGACGATTTCGTAAGGGATGAATGACGCTTTTACGACAATGACGAAAGATGCGCCCGCGCAGAAGTGACGCAGGCATATTCCTGAATTTATCGGAACCAAGAAACGCCTGATGATCGGCTATATCATCCTTGCGATCTCTTCGCCTCAATCCTTCCGGATACGGCCCCAGCCTGTGAATAATCCACGTTTCGAAGGAGATTCGAAAATCTCGTCCGGCCCGTCTGGATCAAGGATTTCATTCTCGGCAAGCCACTCCTCGATCCCCGAGAGTTCAGGGATTTCATAAGGCACCAGCGACCGTCCCTCGCCGCGCAGTTCCTCGATGACCGCAATCAGCGAGCCGGTTCGGTTCAAACCTTCCTCGATCTGATCCATTCCGACCCCGAGATGCTCGGCAAGCAGGTCGTTCCGCAATGTCGTAATCTCGTCCTTCAAATGCGCGCATCCGGGTTCGTCGACCGAAAGGATCACGTCGCATTCGGTATCCAGACGCATGGAGCGATTGTTGAAATTCGATGATCCGACCCTCAGGAATCTGTCATCCACCACCGTCACCTTGGCATGAACGTAGATTTCATTGCCGCCTTCGGTAACCGGATGATAGATGCGAAACCTTCCATGCTTGTCGATCCGCTTCAGCGACTCGACCAGACGTGCCCGCGCCGTGTCCATCGCGACCGGCTCAAGCCAGCCATCCGCCGTGTGGGGATTGATGATGACGATTTCCGGGCCGTCTTCTTCTTCAAGCCGTTTGGCAATCGCATGGGCGATCCGGCGCGAGGCGAAATACTGGCTTTCAGCATAGATGATTTTCTCGGCGCGCGCGATCAGATCAAGATACATCGTCTCGATCTCATGCGTTGGCGCCCTATCGTCCATTTCGGGAATGGTACGGGCGATGCCAAGGCGCAGATCGCGCAAATTCGGCTCCAAGCCGTCCGGCCAGCAATCCCGAATCTCGGAAACGGGTGCAAGTTCTTGCTTGGTGGCGATTTTCCATCGCAACCGGGCCAGATCCGCGATTGCACGGGCCGCCTCGCCGTCGAACGCGCTTGTTGCATCATGCCACGGATCATTGGGCGTTCCATCCGGCCCCACGCGTCCGGGATCGTCATCCAGATGTTCCCGCGTGTCCCAGCGTTCATCCGTCATGTCGATACCGCCGCAAAAGGCGAGATTATCATCGATGGAAACGACTTTCTGGTGATGTGAACCGGCCAGAGGATGCGCGCCATCCAGACGCAATTCGATCTGTGGATGCGCCTTCCAGCGAATAAATGTGTAGAACAGATTTCGCTTGAAAAGTTCTTTGATCGCACCGGTATCCCATTGAAGCAACCTGGTTTTCAGTTCAGGCGTGCGATCAACGAGCCAGATGATGAAATCGCCCAGACATTCGGGCCCGCCATCGTCGGGAATGCCGAACGGAATGCGAGGATCGAAATCCCAGCCCACCAGCAGGATACTGTGCTTCGCCGCAATCATCGCTTTACGAAGGGCGATGAAATAATCCCGGGCATCAACGATGAACGCAAATCTGTCGGCATGTTCGACACGCCAACAATTTCTGCCTGCCTGCAACAATGCCGTCTGATCCATCTTGTCCTGCCCTTGATCGGTACCAACCACCGGCCGGACTTTATGGCACAAAGCATCCAGCTGACAACTCACATCATCCGTCCTTTGCAGCAACGGCAGATCATGCGGATATGCAAGCGATTACGACGTCGAGTAAAGCCCCTCATAGATCGGCAGCAGGGTATCCGTTTCGAACAGCGAACTGACCGAGGTGCCGTTCCAGATATTCAGGATTGCCTGCGTAAACATCGGCGCCGTCGGCACGATGCGGATATTCGGCGCGGCCTTCACGGCTTCGGATGGCTGGATCGAATCGGTAATAACAAGCGATTTCATCACCGATTTCGACACCCGCTCGACCGCCGGTCCCGACAGGACGCCATGGGTGATATAAGCATGCACCTCGGTCGCGCCCTCATCCTTCAGCACCTGCGCCGCCTTCACCAGAGTTCCCGCAGTGTCGCAGATGTCATCGACGATGACACAGGCCCTGCCCTTCACATCGCCGATCACCGTCATTTCGGCCACTTCACCCGGCTTTTCGCGGCGCTTGTCCACGATCGACAACGGCGCACCGATCCTTTGCGCCAGTTCCCGCGCCCGCGCCACTCCGCCGACATCGGGCGAGACCACCATCAGGTCATTCATCCGGCCCTTGAAATGATGCTGCACATCAAGCGCGAATATCGGCGCCGCATAAAGGTTATCCACCGGAATATCGAAAAAGCCCTGAATCTGCGTCGCATGCAGATCCATCGTCAGGATCCTGTCCACTCCGGCCTCGGTCAGCAGATTTGCCACCAGCTTGGCCGAAATCGGTGTGCGGGCCTTGGCGCGGCGATCCTGCCTTGCATAACCGAAATAGGGAATGACAGCAGTGATCCGGGCGGCCGAAGAACGGCGCAGCGCATCGACCATGATCAGCAATTCCATCAGATTGTCATTCGCCGGGTTCGAGGTCGGCTGAATGATATACATATCCTCGCCGCGGACATTCTCGAAGACCTCGATGAAAATTTCCTGATCGTTGAAACGCTCGATCCGGGCATCGCAAAGCCCGACATTCATGCCGCGATGCATGGACATGCGACGCGCGATCGACGCGGCAAGGGGTTTGTTGGCATTGCCGGAGATAAGTTTGGGCTCGGTCATGACGGGCATATGAAGCAGGGCCTCTGTCGTGTTTCGTGAGATTGCACCGCCATTAACACCGGGTTAACAATTGAGCAAACCCCAAAGGAGCTTTCGATGGCGCATATCGACTATTACTTCACGACGATCAGCCCGTTTACCTATCTTGCGGGGGATCGGCTGGAAAAGATTGCCGCCGCCCGCGGGGCAGAAATCACCTATAAACCGCTGGACATCATGCAATTGTTCGAGCGGACGGGCGGTTTACCCCCAGCCAAGCGGCATCCAAGCCGCATTGAATACAGGATGCAGGAACTTCCCCGCTGGGCAGAGCATCTGAAAATGCCGCTCAATCCCAAACCGGCGCATTTCCCGGTGAATATGGCTCCGTCATCCTACGCAGTCATCGCCGCCCAGAATGCCGGAGGCGGGAATATCGGCGCGCTCGTTCAGGGGTTCCTGCAGGCCGTCTGGGCAGAAGAGCGGGATATCAGCGACGACGCCGTCATCCGCGATATCCTGCAGGCGCATGGTTTCGATCCCGATCTGTGCGACAAGGGTCTGCTGACCGGCGCCGAAACCTATGGGCGCAATCTGGAAGAGGCGGTCGCCGCCGGGGTTTTCGGCGCACCTTTCTATATCGTCCGCGAGACCGATCTGCGGTTCTGGGGGCAGGACAGGCTGGATTTCCTCGACCGGCATCTCGAAGCATTGTGACCGAGATTTTCCGGCGCCACTGGCCCGGCGATACCGATCGTCCGGCACTGGCATTGCACTGCATGATGGCCTCGGCCGGATATTGGGGGCCGATTGCCGAACGCCTTGAAGGCAAGGTCGATCTGCATGGTTTCGACATGCCCGGCCATGGCCGCAGCGGGCCTTGGCAACCGGAAGCGAACGGTCCCGATTACCATACTGCCACCACCCGGATCGCCGCCAGCTTCATCAACCATCCGTTGGATCTGATCGGCCACAGTATGGGGGCCACGGTCGCCCTGCGCATCGCCCTCGCCGCGCCCGAGGCCATTCGTAGCCTGACCCTGATCGAACCGGTTCTTTTTGCCGCCGCGCCGGATGAAATGGTTGCGGTTCAGCCCGATGGCGATCTTGAACGGCTTATTTCCGAAGGCCGGGACGAAGAAGCAACCCGGCAATTCCTCGCGGCATGGGGAACGCAATCCTATGACGTCCTGCCAGACGATATGAAGGACAGGATGCGGGCTTGCGTCAGACTGGTTGCGGCCTGCACGCCCGATCTCATGCGTGACCGGGCAAACCTGCTGCGCGAAGGCGGGCTGGAGGCGATCACGGCGCCGGTCCTGCTGATTTCCGGCGAGCAATCACCGCCATCCATCCACGCAATCGCCGAGACGCTGGCATCCCGCCTGCCGGATGTCGGCAGGGCGGTTGTGCCGGATGCCGGCCATATGGCACCGATCACGCATCCCGATCAGGTCGCCGGACTGATTGACGTCAATCTTGACCGGGCCTGACCGGCAGGGGCAATTCGGGGCTTGTCACCGTGTTGCCGCGATCCATTCACGACAGCGCGCCTCCGGGTCGGTTGCCTGTTGAATATCCGTCACCACCGCCGCGCAATCCGCACCAGCCGCGAAGACGCCCGGCAGCCGTTCCGGCGTCAATCCACCGATGGCAACCAAAGGCACTTTTCCCGCGAGCCTCTTCCATTCGCGCACACGCTCCAGCCCCTGTGGACCCCATTTCATCTTTTTCAGCAGCGTCGGATAAACCGGACCAAGGGCGACATATTCGGGGCCATATGACAGGGCGCGATCCAGTTCGGTTTCGTCATGGGTGGAAAGCCCGAATCGCACATTCGCGCGGCGTAATGCCGTGAAATCCGCGAGATCCATATCTTCCTGTCCCAGATGCACGAAATCAATATCCAGATCGATCGCAAGCTGCCAGTAATCGTTCAGCACCAGCTGCGCCCCATGCGCTGCGCAACATGCCTTCGCACGCAGGATATGGTTGGGAAGCTCCTCATCGGGAACCTCCTTGAGCCGCAATTGCACCAGTTTGACGCCCAGCGGAACGAGCCGTTCCAGAAGCGTGGTCGTTCCGGTGATGAGATAAAAGCGATCCAGCGTCATGTCAGTGCTGCCATGCCGAAGAGCGGGGTCGAGGCCACGGCCATATCCCGCCGCCCCATCAATCCGGCCTCATGGGCAAGCCTTCCGGATTCGACAGCGCCGGCAAACGCCCGCGCCATTGCGACCGGATCGCCGGCCTTTGCAACGGCGGTATTCAACAGCACGGCATCGAAGCCCATCTCCATTGCCCGGGCAGCCTGCGACGGTGCGCCGATCCCCGCATCGATCACCAGCGGAATATCGGGAAAATGCGCCCGCATGGAACATAGCGCATCCTCATGCCTCAGACCCTGTCCCGATCCGATCGGAGATCCCCAGGGCATCAATACCCGGCAGCCCGCTTCGACCAGCTTTTCACCGACGATCAGATCTTCGGTCGTATAGGGGAAAACCTCGAACCCGTCGGCGCAGAGTTCACGCGCAGCCTCGACCAGCGCGAAAGGGTCGGGTTGCAGCGTATCAGCATGGCCGATGACTTCCAGCTTGACCCAGTTGGTGCCGAAAACCTCGCGCGCCATCCGTGCCGTGGTAATCGCCTCGCGGGCGCTGTGACATCCCGCAGTATTGGGCAGGATATGACAGCCGCTGGCCTGAAGCAGATCGCGGAAATGCGCGCCCCCTGCCCCTTCGCGGCGCAGACTGACCGTGATGATCTCGCTTCCCGAGGCGGAAATCGCGTCGGCCAGTACCGCAGGAGAAGGGTATTGCGCAGTTCCCAGAAACAAGCGGGAAACCGGCGTCACATCATAGAACATGACTTAGCCCCCTTGCATGGGCGACAGGATCTCGATCCGCATGCCCTCGGACAAGGCCGTTCCGTCGCGGAAGGTCCTGGGGACGAAATCGCCATTCACGGCGGTCGCCACCGAGGCGGCCGGTAAATCGCGCTCTTCGATCAGTTCCGACAAGGTGGTGGCCTGTGTCCGGATCGCTTCGCCATTCAATTCAACTCGCATGTTTTTCCTTTCGTATCAGATGATCCGCCAATTTCTCGGCCAATGCGGGCGCCATCAGGAAGCCGTGGCGATACATGCCATTGACATGCAATCTTCCGCCCGCCTCGCGGAATTGCGGGATATTATCGGGAAAGGCGGGGCGAAGGCCCGCGCCGGTCTCGATCAGCCGCGCCTCGGCGAAACCGGGATGCAGGGTATAGGCGGCGGAAAGCAGTTCCATCACCGCCCGCGCCGTGACCGGGCCGGGATCGTCGGTTTCGACCGTCGTCGCGCCGATCATGTAGCGCCCATCCCCACGCGGCACGACATAGCAGGGGAAGCGCGGATGCAGCAGCCGCACCGTGCGGGTCAGCGTCACATCCGGGGCATCGACGATCAGCATCTCGCCTCTGACTCCGCGCAGATCGGGCAGCAGGTCACGGGCGGCCAGCCCCCGGCAATCGATGATTCTTCCGCGTGGCTGACCCTGACGGATGGGAATGCCCATGCCGGTCAACCGGTCCCGCAGCGCAGCCATCGCCTTGCGGGGGTCAAGATGGGCTTCCTCCGCGAAGAACAGCCCGCGCGCGAAGCGCCCCGCCAGATCGGGCTCCAGCGTGGCGGGATCGGCGGGGGCATGGCCAGTCGTCATCCGCGCAAAGCGATCCAGTTCCGCACCATCGCGAGGAGGAGCCACAACCAGCGTTCCCCGCCGGACGACACCGGGCACATGGGACGACCACCATTCGACGGCTTTTACACCTGCAATGATGACCTCGGGCGGGGCGGATTCTCCTTCGCAGCCCGGCGCGAGCATGCCACCCGCCCAATGAGAGGCAGGGATGGAGTCGTCAGATAACAGTTCGACAGGCAGGCCGCGTTCGGCCAAAACGGTGGTCACGCAAAGCCCGGCAACGCCCGCCCCTAAAACCGAAAACATCGATCATCTCTCCATGCGAAAGCAGGGACCGAAGGCGCCCGGCACATGCGCCCGGGCGTGTCCAAAGATCGGCGCTTTTGAGCGTGCCCTGCTGCATCGGAAACGCCGGTTACTTGCGTCCCGCGATGGCCGGGGCCAGCCCGTCGCCGGCTGGTTCTTGAACCAGTGGCGCACCTGCCGGCGACCCCCGAGGTATTTGGACAAAGAAGAAGCACAAGGAGGGGACACGAAACCGGACAGGTGCGACAGACCCTAGTGCCGTCGGAACCTCTGGAGCATGCGCGCCCGGAGTTGAACAGCAAACTGCATTGCGCAATGTCCGGATCGCGCCTCCCATGATCGGACGCCTGTGCGTGCCTGTCCGGATGCGTCGTCATCCCTCGATCTTCTCCACCTCATCGACCGGCATATAGAGGTCTCCGCCCTCGCGGTATTTTTCGGCCATTTTCTCCATGCCTGATGCCCGTGCCTCGGCGCGGATATCGTGGCTGATCTTCATCGAGCAGAATTTCGGTCCGCACATCGAACAGAAATGCGCAACCTTATGCGCCTCTTTCGGCAAGGTCTGGTCGTGGAATTCGCGTGCTGTATCGGGGTCAAGCGAGAGATTGAACTGATCCTCCCAACGGAACTCGAACCGGGCGCGGGACAGCGCGTCGTCACGCAGTTTCGCCGCTGGGTGTCCCTTGGCCAGATCGGCGGCATGGGCCGCGATCTTATAGGTGATAACGCCGGTTTTCACGTCGTCGCGATCGGGCAGGCCCAGATGTTCCTTTGGCGTGACATAGCACAGCATCGCCGTGCCGAACCACCCGATCATCGCGGCGCCGATGGCACTGGTGATATGATCGTAGCCCGGCGCGATATCCGTGGTCAGCGGCCCAAGCGTATAGAACGGCGCTTCCCCGCAAACCTCCAGCTGCTTGTCCATATTCTCCTTGATCTTGTGCATCGGCACATGGCCGGGGCCTTCGATCATCACCTGACAGTCCTTTTCCCACGCAATTTTGGTCAACTCGCCAAGCGTTTCCAATTCCGCGAACTGCGCAGCATCATTGGCGTCCGCAATCGAACCCGGACGCAGCCCGTCACCCAGACTGAAGCTGACGTCATAGGCGCGCATGATGTCGCAAATCTCGTCGAAATGTTCATACAGGAACGACTCGCGGTGATGATGCAGGCACCATTTCGCCATGATCGAACCACCGCGGCTGACGATCCCGGTCACCCGTTCGGCGGTCAGATGGATGAAGGGGAGGCGCACACCGGCATGGATGGTGAAGTAATCCACGCCCTGCTCGGCCTGTTCGATCAGCGTGTCGCGGAACACCTCCCAGGACAGGTCCTCAGCAACGCCGCCCACCTTTTCGAGCGCCTGGTAGATCGGCACCGTGCCGATGGGGACCGGGCTGTTGCGGATGATCCAGTCGCGGATATTGTGGATATTGCGGCCCGTCGACAGATCCATCACCGTATCCGCGCCCCAGCGGATCGCCCAGACCATCTTCTCGACCTCTTCCTCCATCGAGGAGGTCACGGCGGAATTGCCGATATTGGCGTTGATCTTCACAAGGAAATTCCGCCCGATCGCCATCGGCTCGATCTCGGGATGGTTGATATTCGCCGGAATGATGGCACGGCCCGAGGCGATTTCCTGCCGCACGAATTCCGGGGTCACGTGATCCGGGACCGACGCCCCCCAATCTTGTCCATCGCGGATCAGCTTTTCCTTCGCGGCCCGCCGCCCCAGATTTTCGCGGATCGCCACGAATTCCATCTCGGGCGTGATGATCCCGGCCCGCGCATAGGCCATCTGCGTCACCGCGCCCGATTTCGCCCGGAACGGCTCATGCCGCACGGGAAAGCCCGGAACCAGCCGTTCACCCGTTGCAAACCCGTTATCCTCGGGCTTCACCACCCGGCCATCGTAACGCTCGACATCACCACGTCCCGCAATCCAGCCTTCACGCAAGCGTGGCAATCCCGCCGCAATATCGATCACTGCCTGCGGGTCGGTATAGGGGCCGGAGGAATCGTAAACCGTCACCGGCGGCTCCATGGCCGAAGGATGCAGTTCGATCTCGCGCATCGGCACGCGCAAATCGCCATGCCAGACCTTTTTCGAGGCGGGCAGCGGGCCGGTGGTGATCTTCGGTGCTGGCGTGGGATCGTCGGAAAGATTGCTATGCTTATTCATGATGTCTCCTCAAGCTCACTCGAAAAGACCCAGAAGCGTCGGAGGCAGAAAGCGGGCGTCCGGCCCAGCGGGGGCCAGAACGGCCCAAAGAGCATGTGCCCTTCGGTCTTCCTACGCCAGTCTCAACTGGGTCAGGTTCAAAGGGTCGCCACACCGTGGCAGCTCATTTGCATGATGCTGCCACCAATCAGCCTCTCAGTCCCTTGGGCGGGACTCCCCTGACTGCGCCTACGGTCACAAACCGGGACGCGCTTGTCAAGCGCCTTGCGTTGCGCTGAATGAGATGCGGCTATGCACGAGGCGGTATTGAAAGCTGCGAAAAGGGCAAACAACTCACATCTGGAAGACATTGGTCACGATGAAAGGACATTCGATGACGACTCTTTTCGATCCGCTGCAGATCGGCCCTCTCAGCCTGAAAAACCGGGTTATCATGGCGCCACTGACACGATCTCGCGCAGGGACTGAACGTGTGCCCAACGCACTTATGGCCGAATATTACCGCCAGCGTGCCGGTGCCGGTCTGATCCTGAGCGAAGCGACCAGTGTCACCCCGGTGGGTGTGGGCTATGCCGACACGCCAGGGATCTGGAACGAGGCGCAGGTCGAAGGCTGGAAAGCCGTCACTCAGGCCGTGCATGAGGCCGGCGGCCTGATCCTGTTGCAGCTTTGGCATGTCGGGCGCATCTCGCATCCGATATTCCTGAATGGTGAGCTGCCTGTTGCCCCAAGCGCGATCCAGCCCGCAGGCCATGTCAGCCTGGTGCGGCCAAAATCCGAATATGTCACGCCCCGCGCCCTTGAAACAGCAGAAATCCCGGGTGTTGTCGAAGCCTATCGTCAGGGTGCGGAAAACGCCAAACGCGCAGGTTTCGACGGGGTCGAGATCCATGCCGCCAATGGCTATCTGATCGACCAGTTTCTGCAGGATAGCACCAATCAGCGAACTGACGGTTATGGCGGCGCGATCGAAAACCGGACGCGCCTGCTGAACGAGATCGCCGATGCGGTGATCGGTGTCTGGGGCGCGGATCGGGTCGGCGTGCATCTTGCCCCGCGCGGTGACAGTCATGACATGGGTGACAGCGATCCGCGCGCCCTATTCACTCAGGTCGCCCAGGATATGGCGGCGCGCGGCGTGGCCTTCCTTGCCTTGCGGGAACATGTCGGGGATGACAGTCTTCTGCCCGAAATCAAGCGGACCTTTGGCGGTGTGATCATCGCGAATGAGGGGCTGACATTCGACACGGCCTCGCAATTGCTGCGCGACGGTGTGGCCGATGCGGCCGCTTTCGGTCGCGACTTCATCGCCACGCCCGATCTGCCCGAACGGTTCCGCAACGGTCTGGAGTTGAACGAGCTCGATACCTCGGGCCTCTATGTCGGTGGCGAGAAAGGATATACCGATTACCCGTTTGCAACGGATATTGTTGACGCCTGATCTGCACCCGTAGCAGCTGGGGTCGGCTGGTTCCTGAACCGGGGGCCAGCCCCCGGCCCCCCGAGGTATTTGTGCAAAGAAGAAGGGGCGGGGCGCGGGTTCGATCGAGCGCCGCTTTTGCCAGGCATCTTAAAAAAAAGAGGCGCCCGGACGGCGCCTCTTTTCCTGATTTCGAACTCGTATCAGCAGGAGTAATACATCTGATACTCAACCGGGTGCGGCGTATGCTCATAGGCATAAACCTCTTCCCATTTCAGTGCCATGTAACCTTCAAGCTGGTCGCGGGTGAACACGTCGCCCGCCAACAGGAAGTCCATGTCCTTTTCGAGTTCCTCGAGCGCCTCGCGCAGACTGCCGCAGACGGTCGGGATTTCGGCCAGTTCCTCGGGCGGCAGATCGTAGAGATCCTTGTCCGAAGCCGAACCCGGATCGATCTTGTTCTTGATGCCGTCCAGACCGGCCATCAGCAAGGCGGCAAAGCACAGATAAGGGTTGGCCGAGGGATCCGGGAAGCGGGCCTCGACACGCTTTGCCTTGGGGCTTTCGGTCCACGGAATACGCACGCAGCCCGAACGGTTCCGCGCCGAATAGGCCCGCAGAACCGGAGCCTCGAAGCCCGGGATCAGGCGTTTGTAGCTGTTGGTCGAGGGGTTGGTGAGTGCGTTGAGCGCCTTGGCATGTTTCAGGATGCCGCCGATGAAATACAGCGCCTCTTGCGACAGATCGGCATATTTGTCGCCCGCGAACAAAGGCTTGCCGTCTTTCCAGATCGACATGTTCACATGCATCCCCGAGCCGTTATCGCCCTTCATCGGCTTGGGCATGAAAGTCGCGGATTTGCCATAAGCATCGGCGACATTATGGATGATATATTTGTACTTCTGCATATTGTCGGCCTGTTCGGTCAACGAACCGAAGATCAGCCCCAATTCATGCTGCGCCGAGGCAACCTCGTGATGGTGCTTGTCCACCTTCATGCCGATGCGCTTCATGGTCGACAGCATCTCGCTGCGGATATCCTGTGCGGCATCGACCGGGTTCACGGGGAAGTAACCGCCCTTGTGACCGGCGCGATGTCCCTGATTGCCCATCTCGTATTCGGTATCGGTATTCCATGCCGCATCAAGCGCGTCGATGCTGAAGGCGACCTTTTGCGGAGTAACCGAATAGCGCACGTCATCGAACAGGAAGAATTCGGCTTCCGGGCCGAAATAAGCGGCATCGCCAACGCCCGATGATTTCAGATAAGCCTCTGCCTTGACAGCGGTTCCGCGCGGATCGCGGCTATAGGGTTCGCCCGTATCCGGCTCGACCACATTGCAGTGCACGCACAGGGTCTTTTCCGCATAGAACGGATCGATATAGACCGATGACGGATCCGGAATCAGCTTCATGTCGGATTGATCGATCGACTTCCAGCCGGCAATCGAACTGCCGTCGAACATGAAGCCTTCCTCGAAGAAATCCTCATCCACCAGATCCTTGTCCAGCGTCACATGCTGCAGCTTGCCCTTGGGATCGGTGAAGCGCACGTCGACATAGGCGACGTCTTCATCTTCGATCAATTTCAAGACATCCTTGATTTTCATCACTTCCCTTTCTTCGTAAAATCGGCCCGGCAATCACATTCGCCGGGCGCAGAACCTGTGTCGCTGGAGATATTCAAACCGCGTCGTCGCCGGTTTCGCCAGTGCGGATGCGGATTGCCTGTTCGACGGGCGACACGAAGATCTTGCCATCGCCGATCTTCTCGGTGCGCGCGGCACTTACGATCGCATCGACAGCCGCCTCGACCTGGTCGTCGGGCAGGACCATTTCGATTTTCACCTTTGGCAGGAAATCCACGACATATTCAGCGCCGCGATAAAGTTCCGTATGCCCCTTCTGACGCCCGAAGCCCTTGACCTCGGTAACCGACAGACCCTGTACGCCTACTTCCTGAAGAGCTTCTTTCACGTCGTCCAGTTTGAACGGCTTGATGATCGCCTCGATCTTTTTCATCGCTATTGATCCTTCCTCGCGGCTTGCCTGAAGACTGATTGGCGGGTTTGATGTCTGGCGTAAATGCGGCAAGAGCCGGATGGACGATCCGAACGCGGCGGACCGATGTATTTGCCTAATATTTAGGCTTCATGACGAAACTATAGGCAACTTCTATGCTGTTTGGCACTGAAATCCTCACGACCGCCCAAATGCGCGCCATCGAATCCGCGGCCATGGATGGCGGAGAACTCCCGGGGTTGACCTTGATGGAACGCGCGGGCGCCGCGGTGGCCGGGCATATCCGGCTGCAATGGCCAAAACCGGGACATGCGACGATTCTCTGCGGTCCGGGCAATAATGGCGGCGACGGGTATGTGATCGCGCGGCTTCTGGCGAAGGTGGGATGGAGATTGCGGGTATTGGGGCTGGACAATATCCCCGGCTCCGATGCGGGTGACGCAAAACGCCGCTGGCAGGAAATCGGCCCGATCCTGCCGCTGACACTGGCCACCCTGCGCGAGTCGCCCGTAAACAGCATTCATGTGGACGCCATTTTCGGCACCGGTCTGAGCAGACCGCCACAAGATGAGATCGCGGTGCTGCTTCGCCATCTTTCTCATCTGACCCGTCACGAAAATACACCGCTTGTCGCCGTGGATTGTCCCTCGGGACTCTGCATGGATAGCGGTCGCTGGCTGGGCGGCGATACCGATCCGCCCTCCCCGCTTGCCGCGACACTTACCATCGGCTTCGACAGCCCCAAGCCGGGGCATCTTCTGGCATCCGGTCCTGCCGCCTGCGGTCGGCTGATCATTGCGGATATCGGCTTGCGGCCATGGCGCGAGCGGCGGACCAGGCAGGCCGATCTTTACGCTATCTGGCCGCGCTTCCCCGTCCATGACCGACGGGCTGAACCAATCCGTTCCGTGCTTCCAAGAATGCTCGGCAAAGGTGTCGCGGCGGGCCAACCCCAGGATGCGCATAAATACAGATACGGACATGCACTGATTGTAGGCGGAGCAGCAGGGCAGGATGGTGCCGCGCGGCTGGCGGCGCGGGCGGCGATCAGAAGCGGAGCCGGGCTTGTGACGCTTGGCCTGCCGGATGATATTACCGGCCACGGCAGGCAGGGACCTGACGCCCTGATGCTGCGCAATATCGGGAATGCCGAAGCTCTGCAAAATCTCCTGACCGACCGACGGATCACTGCGCTTTGTCTAGGTCCGGGTTGCGGATTGCGACGGGCCGCCGATCTGCTGCCGACGGCAATGAATGCGCGCCTGCCCTGCGTTCTGGATGCCGACGCGCTCTCGGCCCTGGCGCAAAATCCCGACTGGGTCGGGCAGTTGCCGGATCATTGCGTTCTGACGCCGCATGAGGGCGAATTTGCGCGACTTTTCCCGGATATCTCCCGACGAATGAAAAAGCCCGCCCGCCACGGTCCGGCATATTCCCGCATCGACGCTGTCCGAGAGGCGGCATCGCATTGCAATGCGGTTGTCCTGCTGAAAGGGCCGGATAGCGTGATCGGGGCGCCTGACGGGCGGGCATGGGTGCATTCGGCCTTCGACATCCCCTGGCTGGCGACAGCGGGATCCGGAGATGTGTTGGCCGGGCTGATCACCGGCTTGCTTGCGCGAGATTTGCCTGTCCTGGAAGCTGCGGGCATTGGCTGCCTGCTGCATGCATATGCGGCACGCTTGTTCGGTCCCGGACTGATCGCCGACGATCTGCCCGAATTGCTGCCCCGGGTTTACCGGGAGTTCGGGCTTTAAGAAGATCAGCCGTGCCAAACATTGAATGGCGTCAATCGGCCAAGCCGGCAATCCGGGAATAAGAGTTGGGCCATGACATATGTCATGGCCCCTGCGTTTGAGAACGCTGTCTCCCTGCCGGACTGGCCGGTCATCATTCGTCGCAAGCTATTCTTGTGTCACAAGGACGTCAACTGTCTATGCGGCCCCTGTTCATCGATAATTTTGCCATTTCGCGCCTTTCGTCGTAGCAACCCGGGTTGGCTGAATGCGAAATCGCTCAAACCATGTTGAACTCTGATATCGTGTTACACGCTGACAAACGCATTTATACGTGTTACGCGACAGCAAAACATCGAGCAAAGGAAAGAACCGATTATGCAACTCAGGAATTCGTACTCGCTTCTCGCGGTTCTGGCGGTCATCGCATCCCCTGCCTTCGCACAGGACGCCCCAGCCCCTGAAGCAGAGGCGCCGGCAGATGGCGCGGCGCAATTGCCGCAATCTGCAGCAGATTTGGCCGAGGAAGCCCAGAACGCCGCTGATAACGCGGAATCCGCCGCTCAAGACGCAGCCGATGCCGTGAATGGCGATGCGGCTGAAGAAGAAGCCGGTGCGGATGCGGCGACCGAGGGAGAAGCTGCCGCAACATCCGACGATGGTGCTTCCGCAGAAGGAACCGCCGCGGGCGAAGCGAATGCGGACGAGGCCGAATCAGCGACCGAGCAGCCTGAAGCTGCCGCAGAAGAACCAGCCTCGGATGAACCTGCCGCTGCAGGCGAAGCCGCAGAAACCGGCGAAGCTGCGGCACCTGGTGCCCCGGTCGAAGGCGGAACGCCTTCCGAACAGGCAGCCGAAGGCGCGGATGACGAACCGAAGGTCGGTTCCTACTATGCGAAATCGACTCATTCCGACTGGACGATTCGCTGTGTCACGACCGAAAGCGGCAATGATCCCTGCGAATTGTATCAGTTGCTGAAGGACAGCGACGGCAATTCCGTCGCCGAGATGACGCTTATTCCTCTGAGCAATGGCGAAGTTGCCGCTGGCGCCACCATGGTCGTTCCGCTGGAAACCGACCTGACCAAGGGCCTGAGCTTCGGAATCGACGGAAACAAGGCAAGCGGCTATCCGTTCAGCTTCTGCGCTCCGGTTGGTTGCGTTTCGCGCATGGGATTCACCGCGGATGAATTGGGCGCGTTGAAAGGCGGTTCCAAGGCCAATGTGGAATTGCTGCCCTTTGGTTCGGATCCCAAAAACCCGGTCGAACTTGAACTGTCTCTGGCAGGTTTCACTGCGGCCTATAGTGAGTTGGAACAACTCGCCAAGGAAGCACAGGCGACGGCCGAGCAGCAAGGCGGCAATACCGAAGAACAGCCTGCCGAAGAAGAAGCGCAGCCGGCAGAATAATTGGCCCCGCTGTAAAGCTATTCGTGAAAACAAAAAACCGCGCCGGATCCGGCGCGGTTTTTCCATGCGGCGGAGTGAAATCAGGCCATCACACCCGTCGTAACGCGATCACGGCATTCAGCCCGCCAAAGGCGAACGCATTGGACAGCACCGCATCCACCTGCGCATCCCGTGCTTCATTCGGCACCACATCAAGCGCACATTCGGGATCAGGCTCCTGATATCCGATGGTCGGGGCGATCACGCCGTCCCGCAAAGCCATGATACAGGCCAGCAATTCGACCGCGCCCGTCCCCCCGATCAAATGCCCGTGCATGGATTTGGTCGAAGATATCATCAGCCGGTCGGCATGATGACCAAACGCATGGGCGACAGCGGCACATTCGGTCTTGTCATTCGCAGCCGTTCCCGTGCCATGGGCATTGATATAGCCGATCTGCTCGGGGTTCAGGCCCGCATCGCTTAACGCACCGCTGATGGCACGCTCGGCCCCTTGTGCCGATGGCATGACGATATCCTGCGCATCCGAAGACATCGCAAAGCCGACCACCTCGGCAAGAATATCGGCCCCGCGGGTATGGGCGGATTCGTAATCCTCGAAGACGAAAACCCCAGCACCCTCACCCTGAACCATGCCGTTGCGATTGGCACTGAAGGGGCGGCAGGCATCTTTGGACATGACCCGCAGCCCTTCCCATGCCTTGACTCCGCCAAAGCACAGCATCGCCTCTGATCCTCCGGTCAGCATCACTTGCGCCGCACCGGACCGGATCATCTGAAAGGCAAGCCCCATGGCGTGATTGGAACTTGCGCAGGCAGTCGCGACGGTAAACGATGGACCGCGCAGCCCGAACTCCATCGAAACATGGCTGGCGGCGGCATTGTTCATCAGCTTCGGCACGACAAAGGGATGAACGCGGTTCTTCCCCTCTTCATAGACGGCACGATAATTATCGTCCCAGGTATTCAGGCCGCCCCCGGCCGTGCCCAAAACCACCCCGGCACGCAAACCCAGCTTGCCCTGAAAATTCAACCCCGCCTGCCCGACCGCCTGTTTGGCCGCCAGCAGCGTGAATTGGGTGAACTTGTCATAAAGCAGGATTTGCTGGCGATTGAAGTAACTTTCGGGCCGCCAGTCATGGATCTGCGCGCCGATCTGGATAGACAATCGCTCGACATCGCGAAAATCAAGCTGCGTGATGCCGCAACGCGCTTCGCGAAAAGCTTCCAGCGTGGTCGCCACATCGTGGCCAAGCGCGTTGATGGTGCCCGCCCCGGTGATGACCACCCTGCGCAACCCGTCAGGGGTCAACGGATCAAAGGATTTTACGGTACGAGATTCCTCGGTTTTTTTCTTGCCGGTTCTCTTGGCGCTCATGCGGCCTTTTCCGCTACAAGCCGTTCCACCGCCGCGATGATCGTCCCCATGGTCGAGATATCGAATTCGGATTTCTCGGGCTCATTGGCGTTGAAGGGAATCGTGATATCGAACTCCTCTTCAATCGCAAAGATCGATTCGACCAGCCCAAGGCTGTCGATCCCCAGCTCCTCGGGGGTCGCCTCATCGGAAATCTGATCGGGTTCCAGCATCGCCTGCTCGGCAATGAGTTCCTTGATTCGGGATTTTACGGTGTCAGTCATGTCGCCTCCAGTTCATCCCTTTTCCAACAGGCGTGTAACGGTTTCCTGAAGCTTTGCAACTTGGCTTGCAAGACGTGGCAAACGACGGGTCGCTTTCTGGATTTCCATCTGCGTTTCCATCTTTACCGCCGGATGACCAAGAATCACACGCCCGGCCGGGACACGGGTGAATATCTTGCTGGCGCCGCCTGCGATAACATCATCGCCGATCTCGATATTATCCGAGACACCAACCTGCCCGGCAAGAACCACACGATCGCCGATCTTCGACGAACCGGCGACGCCCACCAAACCGCATAACAGGCAATCTTCGCCAATCACGACATTATGGCCGATCTGTACGAGACTGTCGATTTTTGTGCCGGAGCCGATCCGGGTGGCCCGTATCGTCCCGCGGTCGACGGTGGCATTCGCGCCGATTTCGACGTCATTCCCGATTTCGACCCCGCCCAAAGAATGAATGCGGGTCCAGTGCTGAGCCCTGAGATCATCGCGGGTGCCCAGCGTGCGACGGATTTCCTCGATCCCCGATTCCTCGGGCGTCACGTAAGAGAAACCGTCTCCGCCGATCGAGGCCCCGGGCTGAACGATCAGACGTTCCCCCGCCGTGACGCCATGGGCAATGCGCGCGCCCGGAAGGATCAGTGCATCCTGGCCAAGCCGCGTTCCCCGCCCAATGGAGACATGCGCCCCGATCCGCGCCCCGGACGCAATACGGGCATTGGCGCCGATCACCACAAAAGGTCCGATAGCTGCGCCCTCACCAATCTCGGCGTTGTCATCGATCACGGCTGTGGGATGTATGCCGGGTGCGATATCGGGGCCGGGATCGAATGCACGGGTCAGACCGGCCATGACCAGACGCGGACGCGGCGCGAAGATTGCCGCTTTCAGCCCGTATTCTTCGGGATTCATGCCCTCGGCAAGGATCGCCATGCTTCCCGGGCGCAAAGCCCCGGCATATTTCGGAGCCATCGCCAGGGCGATAACCCCCCCATCCTTGCCCACAGGTACGGTTTCCGAGGGTTCTGCCGCGCCCGTCACGGGCAGGGATTGATCTCCCCAGGCCTGCGCATCCAATGCGCGTGCAAGTTCGCCAATGGTTACAGACATGATTGCCACCTTTCACATGTGGCTTAATCGGTTTACGCGTCCAAATCCAGACCGGCTTTTTCAAGCAATCCCCAAATCACCGCATCACGCCCATAGACGTCCTTATAAAGGCGAATCTGCCCTGTCTCGTCCGGAAATGCCGTGAAATAGACCAGATGCACCGGTACTTCGGGTGTCAGCTTCAACCAGGTCTCTTTGCCGGTATTCAGGGCACGCTCGAAAACAGCCTGGGGGTTTTCCGTCTGCACCGACAAAAGCTGATAGGCCAGGTCAAACGGGTCGCCGATCCGGATGCAGCCATGCGAGTAAGCACGCGACTGGTTGGCAAAAAGATGTTTCGTCGGCGTATCGTGCAGATAGATATTCCACTGGTTCGGGAAAATGAATTTCACCTTTCCCAAGGCATTGTCGTCGCTTGGCTTCTGACGCATCCGATAGGGAAAGCTTGATGCCGTATAGCGGGCGAAGTCGATATTGTCCCGAGGCACGACATTGCCATTTCCATCCACGATATCGATATGCGAGACGGCATAACGGTTCGCTTTCAATTGCGGCAGATATTCCTTGATCGTGATCGAGCGAGGCACGTTCCAGCGGGGGTTCACCACCAGATATTCCATCTGGTCCGAAAATTCCGGGGTCTGCATCTCGGTTTCCGCCTTGCCGACCACGACACGGGTCTGAAAAACCTCATGCCCTTTTTCGAAGATGCGGGCTTTGTATTCCGGAATATTGACCCAGACCATACGGTCATCCAATGCCTCGCCCGTCATCCAGCGCATCCGCTCCAATGCGACGATGATGGCCCGGGTTCGCGCATTCATTCCATCCGAATTCAGCTGACGGATCGTGTTCGGGCCCGCCACGCCATCCGGATTAAGCCCGACCGCCTCCTGATAGCGGGCAACCTCTGCCGACAAGGCTTCATCGTAAAGCCGTGGGTCAGTTACCCGTTCGGCCTCAAGCCCGATACTTGCCAGACGAGCGCGCAGAAGCGCGACACCCTCATCACTCATGCCCAGACGCCAGACTGCCTCGGGCGCCTTGGGCAGATCGGCAGGCACGCTCATCGCCTGCGTTTCATGCAAGGCCGCCTGCAACTGTTCATACGGCTCGTGCTGCGGCCCCAGCTTCACCAGATAGTTCGCGGGATTATCGCTGGCGGCGAATTCCGCTATCAGCTGCGCCACGGCAGGGCGCCTGACCTCGCGGTGGATACCGGGGACCGACCGTGCAGGATCGATCACGCCACCGGTCAAATCCTGGATCATCCGCGCCAGAGTCCGGGCATAAACCATCTCGGACGTGAAATCCTGCCCTGCCGAGCCCAGGCTGTCGGGGTGGTAACGTGATGTTGGAATACCATGCGAAGGCATTGTCTCAATGGCATCGCGCAACGCCTGACGCCGGACCTCCCCTTCGGGGCCGGTGAAAATCGGCTTCAACCCATTCCCGCCATAAAATGCGGCCAAAGCCGGATGACTTGCCACCGCCTCTGCAAGCGCCATTTCGTCGGGCGAGAAATGCAATCTGGGTGAAACCGCCACGGTTGTCCCACCGCTCTGCATGACGGAAGATTGCGCGGTCGCCACTTGCGTACCGCTCATGATCATAGCTGCCGCCAGGAGGACTGAAAAACCCGATCGCCGCATCGAAACCTCATAAATCATGGTTTGATTCTGCCATTGATCATGCGAAGGATCCATGAAGGCCGGACGAACCCGTAAGATCAAAGCCGCAAAGTTGCATAATCGGCACAATATGACGCTCAACGGCAACAAGCGGCATGATAGGCGATTTCTTGCCGATATCCAGTCAGATTTATCGCCTTGCGCACAAATAGGTTTCTACAACCTGAAGATTTTGACATATTGTTAATCATCGTAAGACATCTTCCAAGAAGCCGCAGAAACGCGGCCAAATGAACGAAGCAGGACAGGCGATCTGACATGACAATCAATCCTATTTCCCGGCGTGGAATACTGGGGGTGTTCGCGGCGACTGCTGTGACAGCTGCCCCTGTAATGGCCAATGCGTTTGGCTTCTTGCGCGGAGCAGGCGATATGCGCCGTATCCGGATGTATAACGGCCGAACCGGTGAAAGCATCGATGCCGTTTACTGGGTCGACGGCAAATACATTCGTGAATCTCTTAATGAAATCAACATCTTCATGCGCGATTGGCGGACCGGAACAGCAATCGGCATCGATCCGCGGACCATTGACGTTGCCACCGCGTCGCACAGGCTGCTGCAAACGAACGAACCCTATATGCTGTTGTCGGGCTATCGTTCACCGCAGACCAATGCGATGCTGCGCAGACGGTCTTCCGGCGTGGCCAAGAATTCGCTGCATGTGACGGGCAAGGCTGCTGATCTGCGGCTCAAATCGCGCTCGGTCGGCCAGATGTATCAGGCGGCAGCTTCTTGCCGGGCTGGTGGCGTCGGCAAATATAGCGGTTCGAATTTCGTGCATATGGATTGCGGTCCCGTGCGGACCTGGGGTTCCTGATAATATCCCGAATTCCATCGCGCTTCCTACCAGTGAAATTCAACCCATTCATGGGTTGAATTTGTTGTTGTGATCACAGAACCCGCTTCTTGCGTTGACAGTAGCCTGACGGTCTGTGATTTTGATGCAGTCACTGCAATTTGGCGGTGACGCCGGAACAACCTCAGGAACGTGAATGAGTTCGTCATCAATCCGACGCTATCACACCGCCAAAAAGATTCAGTCCGCAGCAATCGCGCTTGCCATCAAGAACGGGCTGAACAATATCACGACCGAAGCGATCGCATGTGCCGCAGGTATCAGTGCACGCACTTTCTTCAACTATTACCCCTATAAAGAAGCCGCGCTCATGGGGCCGCAGCCGGATTACCCCGAGGATGCGGCCGAATTATTCATAAATGGCACAGGCAGCCTGCTGACCGATCTTCGGGAATTGATCTCTGTCCACATTTCACGCTTTCTGCACGAAAGGGAAATGCTTGGGCATCTTCTCAAGCTCAGCGAAACCGATCCCAAGCTGACGGCCTTGCGCAATAATGCCGTTCTGGCGCGGCGCGGTAAAATGGCAGGGCTTCTTCAGCGGCGCCTGCCGGATGCCGATCCCAGGATGATCGACATCCTTGCCTCGGCCATTATCGCGGCCACCAATAATGCGACCCAAAGCTGGGCCTTTGGCGTATCGGAAGATTTCGTCGACGCTGCCATGGAAAATCTGTCGCTCATCCTTCCCGCCGCCCAGCTGCTGGAACAGGAAGATTAACCCTCGCTTTCAGATATGCCGCCCGCAATGAAAAAGCGACGCTCCCTAAAGGAGCGCCGCTTTCCTGAATTCCGGTAAAGGCGAAATCCGACCTTAGACCGCGCCGTTGATAAACTTCACCGCATCGCCAACAGTCTGAATGGTTTCAGCGGCGTCATCGGGAATCTCGATGCCGAATTCTTCCTCGAAAGCCATCACCAGTTCGACGGTATCAAGGCTGTCAGCACCCAGATCGTCAATGAAAGAAGCGGACTCGACCACTTTCTCTTCATCGACACCAAGATGTTCGACAACGATTTTTTTCACGCGATCAGCGATATCGCTCATATCACAACCTCATTCTCGCGGGCATCCGCCCAAATATGGTTCCCGGGCATCGCCCGTGTTGGCACAGGGCGGTTTCCCTGCTGCTCAGGGGCCGGATATAGCACCCCCTATGCATCATGCAACCGCTTTTCCATGCTTTTTCTCGCTGCGACGCAGCACACCCTTTCGGCTCAGACCATCGCCATGCCTCCATTTACATGCAGCGTCGCACCGGTGACATATCCCGAGGCGGGACTGGCCAGATAAAGTACGGCTGCAGCTATGTCGGCGGGTGTCCCCATCCGACCGGTTGGAATTTGTCCCAGGATCCGGGACTTCTGATCGTCGTTCAACTTGTCGGTCATTGCGGTTTCGATAAAGCCCGGAGCCACGCAGTTCACGGTAATGCCCCGGCTGGCCACCTCGGAGGCAAGGCTTTTCGACATACCGACCAGACCTGCCTTGGCCGCAGCATAATTGCCTTGCCCCGGATTGCCGGTTGTCCCCACGACCGAGGTAATGTTCACGATCCGCCCCCAGCGCGCCTTCATCATTCCGCGCAAGACGGCGCGGCTCAGCCGGAAAACGCTGCCCAGATTCACATCCAGCACCTGATCCCACTCCTCGTCCGACATCCGCATGAACAGGTTATCGCGGGTAATTCCGGCATTGTTGACCAGAATATCCACAGACCCCATCGCCTCGGCCGCCGCTTTCGGCAATGCGGCCACGGCCTCGGGATCTGCCAGATTCGCGGGGACGACATGCGCCCGCTCACCAAGCTTCCCGGCCAATTCATTCAACGGCGCCTCGCGCGTTCCCGAAAGCGCCACCGCCGCCCCTGCGGCATGAAGCGCCTCGGCGATCGCGCCGCCGATGCCACCCGAAGCGCCGGTCACAAGCGCGTTCTTTCCCGTCAGATCAATCATGCTGCCTCTTCTTCTTCATGGAAATATCCCGGGGCCGCCGGCAGGTGCGCCAGTGGTTCAGGAACCAACCGGCGACGGGCGGCATCCCCGCTTAGCCTTTCAATGCATCGATATCCGCCGGCATCCCGATATTCCTCACCTCGGCCTCTCTGGCGATTCTCTTGATCATACCGGACAACGCCTTGCCCGCACCGATTTCCCAGAACTCCGTCACCCCGGCACCGATCAGATACGCGATCGATTCCCGCCAGCGCACGGTTCCCGTCACCTGCTCGACCAGCAGCCTCCGAATGGCGCCGGGCTCGATCACCGGCTCGGCCCGGACATTGGCGATCAGCGGCACGGCCGGAGGCTGAATATCCACGCCCGCCAACGCATCCGCCATCACGGCGGCAGCAGGTTGCATCAGGACCGAGTGAAACGGAGCGGAAACAGGAAGCATAAGCGCCCGTTTCGCACCGGCTTCTTTCGCGGCGGCAGAAGCGCGCTCGACCGCGCCCCTGTGCCCGGAAATCACCACCTGCGCGGGATCGTTGTCATTGGCGGCCTGCACGACCTCATCCCCGGCGGCGTCGCGGGCGATCCTGTCCACCGTCTCGAAATCAAGCCCCAGTATCGCCGCCATCGCCCCCTGCCCGACCGGCACGGCCTCTTGCATGGCCTGCCCGCGCAGACGCAAAAGCTGCGCGGTATCGGCCAGCGTCAATGCACCCGATGCGCAAAGGGCGGAATATTCGCCCAGAGAATGACCGGCAACGTAATCGGCGGCACCGATATCGATTCCCTCGGATTCCATGGCCCTGAACGCTGCCATCGATGTCGCCATCAGTGCAGGCTGAGCGTTCTGCGTCAGGGTCAGCGTTTCGATATCGCCTTCCCAGATCAACTCGGACAATTTTTCTCCAAGCGCTTCGTCGACTTCAACGAAGACGTCGCGCGCCGCAGGATAGGTCTGCGCGAGTTCGCGCCCCATGCCTGTGGTCTGAGCGCCCTGCCCTGGAAACACGAATGCCCGCATTGAAATCCCCTTTTTTCACCAATTTCTTATTCTCTAGCCATAACCCGGCATCGATTTTGCCGCAACTTAGGAAGCACGAAATGAAAAAGGGGACCGAAACGGCCCCCTTTGACGTGCAATCCGGGTATCAGGCGATTAGCCGACCAGTTCCAGCCCCGAAAAGAAGAAGGCGATCTCTTGCGCCGCCGTTTCCGGCGCGTCGGAACCATGGACCGAGTTTTCCCCGACCGACAGCGCAAATTCCTTGCGGATCGTGCCTTCGGCGGCATCTGCCGGATTGGTCGCGCCCATCACTTCGCGGTTCTTTGCAATCGCGCTCTCGCCTTCCAGAACCTGCACCACGACCGGCTCGGAAGCCATGAATTCGACCAGCTCGCCATAGAAGGGGCGGTCTTTGTGAACCTCGTAGAACTTGCCCGCCTGCTCAGGCGACAGTTTGATACGCTTCTGAGCGGCGATACGCAGGCCAGCCTCTTCGAATTTGGCGTTGATCTTGCCGGTCAGGTTGCGCTTGGTGGCGTCGGGCTTGATGATCGAAAGTGTGCGTTCGATGGCCATGGGTCTACCTTTGCTTGCGGCAGGCAAAGCCCGCCAAGAGTGAAATCCGCGCCCGGTTAGCAGGCTTCGCGGGAAGCGGCAAGGCATAGCTCCTTTTCGCTTATCCACAAAATTCGCGCATGCGAAGCATTGCGCTTTCGTGAAATCGACACGACATTATGCTAGTCGTTACGCGTTGCAAGCAGAGGTACCGCCGACATGCAACCAATTCGCAAGGGCCGCTTTCAGGCGAGACTGGCCGAAACGACCGAAGATATCCGTTCAGCACAGCGTCTGCGCTGGCTTTGTTTCGTCGCCCGCAATGCGCAGGATACGGACGATGCGATCATAGATATAGATGAAGACGCATTGGACGCGGATTGCCATCACATGCTGGTCGAGGATAGCCAGACCGGCCAGCTTTTGTGCTGTTTCCGCTTTCTGCCGCTTTCCGGCGGCTCCGAGATCACGCGCAGCTATTCGGCGCAGTTCTATAATCTCGACGCATTGCGGAATTTTGATGGTCCCATGGTCGAGATGGGAAGATTCTGCATCCATCCCGAAGCCAGGGATCCCGGCATCCTGCGGATCGCATGGGCGGCCATGACCCGTTTCGTCGATGAATCCGGGATCGAGATGCTGTTCGGCTGTTCAAGCTTCATCGGCACCGAACCCGAAGAACATGCCGAAGCATTCGCCATGCTGAAAGAGCGGCATCTTGGGCCGCGCCGATGGCTGCCGCGCGTCAAGGCACCAAAAGTGTTCCGCTTCGCGCGCGCCCTGCGCCGGCGCAAACCCGACCCCAAGCTGGCCATGGCCACGATGCCACCGCTATTGCGCAGTTATCTGGCCATGGGTGGCTGGGTCAGCGATCACGCGGTGGTCGATCCGGCTTTAAAGACCATACATGTCTTTACCGGCGTCGAGATCCGATCAATCCCTCCGGCCCGCAAGCGGTTACTGCGGGCCGTCGCGGGCTGAAGCGAACCGGCACAGCCCGTATCGGAACCGCGTGTTCCGGATGGCTCTGATCCAGCGGATAGTTAACGGCTATCCGCCCGGCGTTACCCGGATCAGCTGACCATCCTCCTCGTCGGTCAGCAGCATGACCGCTCCGTCCGATGCAATCTCGACATCGCGGACACGCCCGATATCCTGCAGATGCCGTGCTTCGCCAGTGACCCGGCCATCCGCCAGTTCAAGACGCACCAAAGCGGCAGCCTGCATTCCCCCGATCAGCAGATCACCCTGCCAGTCGGGGAACATGTCGCCATCGTAAAAGCGCATCCCACCCGGCGCGATAACAGGATCCCAGAAATAGACCGGTTGTTCCGTGCCCTCCATCTGCGTGATCCCCTCGCCGACCGGCTGCCCGCTATATTCGACGCCATAGGTGACGCGCGGCCAGCCGTAATTGCGACCAGCCTCGGGCCGATTGAGCTCATCACCGCCCATCGGGCCATGTTCGATGGTCCATAGCGCTCCGTCAGGTCCAAGTGTCGCGCCCTGAAGATTGCGATGCCCCCAGGACCAGATCTCCGGCAGGGCACCTTCGACACCCGGCTGCCCCATCGGCGCACCGCTTTGCGGATCGATTCGGACAACCTTTCCCAATGTGGTCGCGACGTTCTGCGCGTGAACCCGCGCATCATTGACCGAGCGTTCACCCGTCGTGACGAATAATCCGCCCTTCCCGTCGAATACCAGCCGGGAGCCGTAATGTTGGGTCGAATTCCAGGCAGGGGTCTGCTGCCAGATCACGCGAGCCGATTCGACCAGCGCACCATCGGCGGACAGCGTTCCGGTGGCCACCGCGGTTCCCGTCTTGCCACCATCACGCGGCTGGGCAAAGCTCCACCAGATTTGCCGGGTGTCGGCGAAATCATCGGAAATCGCGACATCCAGCAATCCGCCCTGATCGCGATTGTCGATCTCGGGCAGCCCTTCGATCGGCGCGGAGATGTTTCCGTCAGCAGAGATCAGCCGCAATCGGCCGGGGCGTTCGGTTACCAGCCAGTTCCCCTCCGGCAACTCGGCCATGCCCCAGGGATGTTCCAATCCGCTTGCGACGATCTGCTGCTGCAAAGCGGTATCCGGCAGAACCGGGGCACGGGTCTGGCCGTCAAATGCCGCCGTCTGGCCCCGCGCGTTCGGCGGCGCAGCGTTGAAATCCTGCGACCATACCATTCCGGCCGTAGCGAGGAATGCAAGCCCGGTGACAGGGAATATGCGATTGATCAATGGATGTGTCATGCATGCAGGAGGCCACAATCCGAGATATGGTTCAAGCCTCTTATCTGCCTGCAAACGCGCTTGTTATCGCACTTGCCGGACGAATGGCAAAGATTGGATCCCGTGTTCATCCCGGAAACATTCCCGCAGGTAAACGGCACGGGAACCTTTACCCTGATACCGCGTTATCGTTACGGAAAATTGCCCTCAGGAGATCTCGACATGCGTATCACCCGCCGCACCGGACTGACTCTTGCCGCCGCCGCCATCGGCAGCAACGCCCTGCCGAAGATCGGCCTTGCGCAGGAAACAGCGAAAACCTTCCGCTATCCCGTCGATGGCGGCGTGGTGGTCTTTCATCCGGTCGAACATTCCTCGATGGTCGTCGAAACTCCCAAGGGCGTCATCCATGTCGATCCGGTCGGCGGGGCCGCGAAATATGCGGATCTGCCCCAACCCGACCTGATCCTGATCACGCATGAACATGGCGACCATTTCGATCTGCCCACGCTCGACGCGTTGCCCGCCGTCCGGCTGATCAGCAACCCTGCCGTACATGACATGTTGCCCGAAGAGATGAAGACGCGCGCCAGTTCGATGGAAAACGGCGATGTTGTCGAGGTACTGGATCTGCGGATCGAGGCCATCCCGGCCTATAACACGACTGAGGACCGGTTGCAGTATCACCCCAAGGGGCGCGACAACGGCTATGTCCTGACAATCGGCGGCAAGCGTTTCTATATCGCGGGCGACACCGAACCGACTCCCGAAATGCTGGCACTGACGGATATCGAGGTCGCATTCCTGCCAATGAACCTGCCCTACACGATGACAGTCGAGCAGGCCGCCGAGGCTGTCGCCGCGATCAAACCGACCGTGGTGTTCCCCTATCACTTCCGGGGCAGCGACGTGGATGAATTCGCCCGGCTGGTCGAGGCCGGCGGCTCCGGCTCATTGGCCATTATCGCAAACTGGTACCCGGAAGGTATGGAGTAATCGGCGGCCGAAATCCGCAAGGCACCGGATATGATGCGTCCGGAACCTATTTCAACAGCGCATCCTTGCTGGCACGGCGATTGATGCCGCCGGTCGGCCGCCGCGATTTGTCCCGGCCGGACTGGCAATCCACGCAAAGCTGAACGCCCGGGATTGCCTTGCGGCGCGCGGGCGGTATCGGCTCATCGCATTCCGCACAGAATTCGGCCGAAGGAGTATCGCCGGCAGGTCCGGTCGCGCGTTGCCGCGCCCGGGCAATCGCCTCTTGCGTGCTGATCTCGATCTGCTCGTTCACCGCGTCGTCGCGAGCCCATCCTCCGGCCATGCGCGCCTCCTTCATCTTGCGGACAAGATAGGTCCTCACGGCGATAAATCAAACCGCGACCGCGTTTGGCTTGCAGTTGACACCTCGCGCAACAATCAGGATAGATTGAGAGATAACGATACAGGTGCAGAAAGCATCGGGAGCCATATGGGAGGATTTCGCCTTGCCGATCATTCGGTTGATCGACGGCATCAATGAGGTCGTCGGGCGGATCGTATCGCTCGTGGCCATCCTGTTTGCCGTCATCGTGATCTACGATATTTTCATGCGGAATGCCTTCGGCGAGCCGACTCGCTGGGCCTTCGATGTGACCAAACATCTTTACGGCTTCTATTTCATCATGCTGGGCGGTTATGCGCTGCGTCATCAGGCCCATGTGAAAGTCGATCTGGTGACGGCGCGACTTGGCCACAATACCCGCCGCTGGGTCGAGGTCGCAGGCTATATCATCTTCTTCTTTCCCTTTGCATGGGTCTTCACGACGCGAAGCTGGGACTTCGCCATGACGTCCTTTAACCAGCGCGAGGTGACTTATGGCGCAGTGCAATTGCCGGTTTATCCGCTGAAAATCGCCATGTTCGTGGCCGCGGTTCTGCTATTGATTCAGGGGGTCAGTGAATTTCTGAAGCTGATCCTGAACAAGATCGATTACATCGAACAGACGGAGCCGATGGATGTCCGGTGAAGCGATTGCACTGCTCATGTCAGGACTGCTGGTCCTGGGTCTGTTCATGGGGCACCCGCTGGCGCTTGTGCTTGGCGGCACTGCGGTTCTGGGGGCGGTCGCCGCCGGAAAAACAATGGCGCTGGGTATCGTCATCAACCGGATTTTCGGGGATGTGCTGGATAATTACGTCCTGCTCGCCATTCCCCTGTTCGTGCTGATGGCCCGTTTCCTGTCGGATAGCGGTGTGACCGACAAGATGTTCGAGGCGCTGCGGCATCTTCTGGCGAATGTGACCGGAGGGCTGGGCCTTGCCGTCGTGTTCATCTCGATTCTGCTGGCGGCGACCACCGGGATCATCGGCGCATCCATTACCGTGATGGGAACGATGGCGCTGCGGCCAATGCTGCAATACGGGTATGACAAACGATTGGCGACAGGGCTTATCTCGGCCTCGGGATGTCTGGGTATCCTGATCCCGCCCTCGATCATGCTGATCCTGATGTCCTCCTATGCGCCGGGTCTGTCGGTCGGCCAGCTTTTCGCGGGCGCAATGATTCCGGGGCTGGCCCTCGGGATGCTTTATGCCGTTTATGTTTTCGTGGTTGCACGGATCAATCCGCACTGGGCGCCTGCCATCCACGAAGATGAACAGATCAGCCGCGGCGAAATGTGGCGGATGCTGATCATCGAGGCGGTGCCCCCGCTTATCCTGATCCTCGGGATACTTGGCTCGCTGCTGGCCGGGGTCGCCACGGCCACCGAAGCCAGCGCCATCGGCGCCGCGCTTGCCCTGCTGATCGTCATCGGGCGCGGCAGGTTCGAGTGGCGGACCTTTTATTCCGCGCTGCTGGAAACCGGTCGGACCTCGGCGATGATCCTGTTCATCGTCGTCGGCGCAACCGCCTTTACCGGCGTGTTCAACATCACCGGCGGCCTGCGCGCCAGTCAGGACCTGATCCGCGCCTTGGCCGGAGAGCCGCATCTGCTGGTGCTGGTCATGCTGATCTCGGTCTTTATCCTTGGGATGTTCCTTGACTGGACCGGCATCGTGCTGCTGTCCTTCCCGATCTTCCTGCCGCTTGTCAAAGAGATGGGAATCGATCCTCTGTGGTTCGTGGTGCTGATGGCCGTGGTACTGCAAACCAGCTTCTTGTCGCCGCCGTTCGGCTACGCACTGTTCTATATGCGCGCCATTGCGCCAAGAGAAGTATCGACGGGAAGCATCATCATGGGCGTATTGCCATTCATCGGGCTGATCATCTTGATGTGCGTAGTCATCATCCTGTTCCCCGCGATGGTCACATGGCTGCCGGTCAGACTTTACGGCGGCTAAGCCCGGCAAGACACAACAAGACATAGACAACAGTAACCGGGAGGAATGAAATGAAACGATTGATGACGGCGGCGGCGCTGTCACTGACCGCCGCCGCGCCCGCCACGGCCGAAACCTGGACCATGACCAGCACCTGGCCCTCGAGCCTGGAACTGATCGAGATAGACAAGCATTGGGTCGAACTGGTCAGTCAGCTGGTCGATGAGGAAAAGCTGACCATCGAGTTCTATGATGGTGGAGCCCTTGTCCCGGCGGGTGAAGTGTTCGGCGCGGTTGAATCGGGTACGATACAGGCCGGCGGCGACTGGCCCGGCTATTGGGCGGGACGGGACAGTGCCTTCTCGCCCTTATCGACCACGGCCAGCCTTTTCAATGCCGTGGATTATATCAACTGGATAAAGGAGTGGGGCGGCGCCGATCTTTACAACGAGGTCTATGGCAAATTCGGCATGGTCTATCTGCCCTATGGCGTGACCAACAACGAATCGGGCTTCCGCACCACCGAGAAAGCCATCAAGACCCTCGACGACATCAAAGGATTGCGACTTCGTCTTTCGGGGCTTGAACAGGGTAAATTGCTTGAAAAGCTAGGCGGCAATCAGGTCAGCATGGCCGGTGGCGAGATCTACCAGTCGCTGGAACGCGGAGTTATTGACGGAGCAGAATTCTCGACCCCGAATGTCGATTTCTCGGGCGGCTTCCAGCAGGTCACAAAACACTGGTCCACACCGGGATGGCATCAGTCGTCTTCGGTTTTCGGGGTGATGATCAACCAGGCTTCCTGGGACGCTCTGGATGAAGACACTCAGAACAGATTGAAAATCGCAGCCGATGCCAATCTGCTTTGGAGCCTGTCCTTCACGGAAAAAGGCGCGACGGAAGCCTTTGCCAAGTTCAAGGAGGCAGGAACCGAAATCAGCAGGCTGGATGATGCCGCGCTCGAGCAGATCCAGAAACTGGCGAACGAGACCATCGAGGAAGTTGCCTGCGAAAATCCCCTGTCTGCGAAAGTCTATGCAAGTCAGCTTGCCTATCTTCAGGATTATGCGAGCTGGCGGGATGCCTCGGCGCCTTTCAATCTGGGCCGCACTCCCGATGGGCCGGATCTGGCGAAGATTCAGGAATGTGCGCAGTAAATTGCGCACATCCGGCGTAATGACTGGGGCGGGGAGATAAACCCGCCCTTTGCATTGACAGTATCGGGAAACCACAGCATCCTGTTGCGATAAAAGGGGAAAAGATCATGAGCGACAAAACGCTGACCCGGATGGATCTTGCCGAAGCGGTATTTCGGGATGTCGGGCTTTCCCGACACGAATCCGCTCAGCTGGTCGAATCGGTGCTCGAGCATATCTCGGACGCGCTCGTACGTGGCGAGCAGGTGAAGATTTCATCCTTCGGCACATTCAGCATTCGTGACAAGAACGAACGTATCGGACGAAATCCCAAGACCGGCCAGGAAGTTCCCATCACTCCACGCCGGGTTTTATCCTTTCGACCCTCTCACCTGATGAAAGATCGCGTTGCTGCCGGCAACAAGCGATAAAGATAGCAGAAACACGATGAAGAAACGCGCAGACGCATTTCGGTCCATTGGCGAGGTTGCCAAGATGATCGGGGCCGCGCCGCATGTGTTACGCTATTGGGAAACCCAGTTTTCCCAGCTCAAACCAATGAAACGTCCGGACGGCCGCCGCTATTACCGTCCAGAGGATGTCCAGCTTGCGGCCGGTCTGTGCGAGGTGCTGCGCGAAGAAGGGCTGACGATTCGCGGGGCCAAGAAACTCATCGCCCGTGACCGGGGCGAATTCGTGCGCGCCCGGGGACTGGCGCGCCTGAACGGAGAGAATGTCGAATTGGCGCAAGCCATCGGCATATCGTCCGATATTCCCGCGGAAGATTCCTCCGCACCGCTGTCGGCGCCGTCGCAGCCGGAACCGGCGATCACAGAGGAAACCCCGAACATGGCCCGATCGGAAAAGCCCAGAGCGCCGCGATCAACCGCGCGGAAACCTGCGCAATCGCTGCCGTTGTTCCCTGATCTTGCGACCAGCCCGAACAAGCGTCACGGCGCATGGCTGTCGCATCTGGTCAGCACCGCTATCCGCCTGCGCCGCTCCGAAGGACTGGATGCGGCCTCACGTCGGCAGTGCAAGATCCTGCGCGACGCGATTACGCGCCATTATTGATGATCATGCCGTCGCAATCGCGCAGACATCTGCCGAATGAATGGCCCCATGACGTTGCGCGAACCCATATGACGATCAGCACGAAATTCTGCCCATCTCCACATGAACCGCGTCGCTGTCGCAATTTGGTCAAGATTTCCGTCTTGCGGCCCTTGTGCAGCCCGTGCAGTTCGCTCTATATGACCGGCGTCGGGCCGTGGCGCAGCCTGGTTAGCGCGTCCGTCTGGGGGGCGGAAGGCCGCGAGTTCGAATCTCGCCGGCCCGACCATTCCGAAAACGCCCATCCTGTCATCGGGGTGGGCGTTTTCGTATCTGCTGCCTGAATTAGGGGAAGTTATGAACGGTGTCCTGCCTGACAGCGAGATCCGCAAGCTGATCGAAACCGGTGTGATCTCTGCCGCTGCGCCGATCCTTCCCGAACAGATCCAGCCTGCCAGTCTCGACCTGCGCCTTGGCACCGTCGCTTATCGTTTGCGCGCCAGTTTCCTGGCCGGCAAGGGCCGGCGGATTTCGGAGCGCCTGCCCGATCTGCAAATGCACCAGATGAGTCTTGAAGACGGTGCGGTGCTGGAACGGGGCTGCGTCTATCTGGTGCCGCTGCTCGAAAGAATCCGGCTGCCGAAAGGGATGACGGCGGTCGCAAATGCCAAATCCTCGACCGGACGGCTGGATCTGCTGACCCGGCTGGTCAGCGATGACGGAACCGAATTCGACCGCCTGCCCGAAACCTATGACGGCCCGCTATATGCCGAGATCTGCCCGCGGTCATTTTCAGTTCTCCTGCGTCCCGGCATGCGCCTGAACCAGCTTCGCCTGCGCCACGGCCAATCTGTTCTGAGTGATGCCAAATTGCGGGACCTGAACCGGCGTGAACCCCTGACCGGCGGTGATGCCCTGATCGACCAGGGACTTGGCTTTTCGGTCGATCTGCGCCCCGATGAGGGCGATCTGGTCGGCTATCGCGCCCGTCCTCATAGCGGCGTGATCGATCTGGACCGGATCGGCGAGTATCCCGCCGCCGAATTCTGGGACGAACTGCGCACGGCAGATGGGCGGCTGATTCTCGATCCCGGCGCATTCTACATCCTGGTCAGTCGCGAATCGGTGGCTATTCCCGCCGATTACGCCGCCGAGATGGCTCCCTATCTTGCCATGGTCGGCGAATTCCGTGTGCATTATGCCGGTTTTTTCGATCCCGGATTCGGCATTGGCGCCCATGGCGCAGGCGCGCGGGGCGTGCTTGAGGTGCGCTGTCACGAAGCCCCCTTCGTGCTGGAACATGGTCAGGTCGTCGGTCGTCTGGTCTATGAGCGCATGGCAAAGCGTCCGGCCCAGCTTTACGGAGCGGATATCCGGTCGAATTATCAGGGTCAGGGCCTGAAACTGGCCAAGCAGTTCGGCTGAGGCGTCAGCTCATGCCCCGGCAGGATCCAAGCTGCCGTTACCCTCGCCGCGGCGAACCGCTTCAGCTTCGGCCTTCGCCTTCTCCTTGGTCTTCTTGTCGGGTTCGTTGTCCTGAATGACCGCGCCCGGTGGAAGAAGCGAGATGATTCTGGTCTCGGGTTTATCCGGCAGATCGTCGTCGGTTTCGACAAACCACAGTTCGCGGTTGGACACGACCGCCAGCGGAAGGGCTTCGGGCCGCGCCGCGCGCCAGTCATCAAGCTGATATTCCTCGGTCAGCCGCGTGACCCGAAAATGCCAGCCTTCAGCCAGCAGTTCCAGATATTGAGTCAGGGTGCGATTGCCCATGACCGCGCTTCCGCCAAGCTGCGTCGGCAGCGCGTGGCGCGCGCGGTCTTCCTTGTGACGGGCAAGTTGCCAGATCGATTCGCGCCCGAATTCCGGCGCAAGGTCAGAAGCAACAAGCGTATTGTAGGCATCGTTGTCCGAAGCAGCGAGGATACCGCCATAGGCGATGAATTCGACATTATGCTCCGCTGCCTCGCCCAGGATATCGCCATAAAAGGTCTGCAATCCGGCAGCCCGGGCCAGACGAAGATGATCCGGATTGGGATCGGTTATCAGCACCTCGACATCGGCTTTCTGCAATGCGGTGGCCAGCCCGATCGAGAATTGCGATCCGCCGACGATCAGCAGACCGGGCCGGTCACCGGACGCAAGTCCCATCCGTTGCGCAACCGGCCGCAGCGTGAAGCCATGCAGCACCACCGTAACCAGCACCAGAACAAAGGCGAGCGGTGCGATAAGTGCGCCATCCGCAATCCCTTCAGCCACCAACCGTTCGGCAAACACCCCCGACACCGCAACCAGAACCACCCCGCGGGGGCCGGTGAATGCGATCAGCAGCCGCTCTTTCATCGGCAGCCGGGTTCCGATCAGTGAGATCAATACCGTCAGCGGTCGCGCCACCAGCACGACAAGGGCGATAAACAGCGCCGCTCGCCACCAGTTCAAACCGGCCAATGTCTGAAATTCGATCCCCGCGCCCATCAGGATGAAGACACCGGAAACCAGCAGGATCGTGGCATGTTCCTTGAAACGATAAAGCTCGTGATAACTGGGCAGATCCGCATTCGCGATCATCAGCCCCATCACTGTAACCGCCAGCAACCCGCTTTCATGCAACAGGGAATCCGAGCAGGCGAAAACCGCCAGAACTGCCACGAATAACAGCGGCACCTTCATGTATTCCGGTACCCAGCCCCGCCGAAAAGCCTGCACGACCAGCCAGCCACCAAGCAACCCGATCAGCAGGGCGAAGCCAATTCCAAAAACCAGCTGCACCAGTGCCTCTCCCCAGGGCACCGCGGAATTGCGGACCAGCACGATTTCAAGCGCCAGCACCGCAGCCAATGCGCCGATCGGATCGTTGACGATACCTTCCCATTGCAGGACCTGCGCCGGGCGCGAGGTCAGCTTGGCCTGCCGCAACAGCGGTGCAATGACGGTGGGACCGGTCACGATCATGATACCGCCGAAAACGATTGCCGCCTCCCATCCCAGACCGGCCCCGAAGGCAAGGGCCAGCGACGAGGTGACCCACCCCAGCGGCACACCAATATAGACCAGCCTGCGCACGGCAGGTCGCGCATCCGCCAGTTTCTTGAAGCTTAGCGTCAACCCGCCCTCGAACAGAATCACCGCGACCGCAAGCGCGATCATCGGCTGGATGATTACGCCCAGATCGCGGGCCGGAACGAACCATCCCGTCACCGGCCCCAGCACCAGCCCGGCCGCCAGCATCAGCACGATCGCGGGAAGCCTGAAGCGCCACGCAAGCCATTGCGCCGCCACCCCCGCCACGCCCACCAGCGCGAATGCCTGTACCGGACTGATCCCGCCCGTCATCTCGGTTGCCATCTGGGCCTCTTCGCAGCCTTGCGTTCCCGTGCAACCTGCACTCTGATCAGGCGTTCCGCAAGCAGGACGATTTCGCGGATTTCATCCTCTGCGATTGACCTTTCAGACGGTTTAGTCTAGCGAGTGCTTGCCCGCATCCGGCGGGCTGGCCGAGGGGGCGTTCGAATTTGCGTCCCATGACCGCCGCAACGCGCCGTCCGGGCGCGCGGCATGGAACGCAACGCGCAGTTTCTGCGCGGTATCTTGAAGAAAGTCCCCGATGACGAAATTTTCCGACCTGAAGCTTGACCCCAAGGTTCTGAAAGCCATTGCAGATGCAGGCTACGAGAACCCGACCCCCATCCAGGAGGGCGCGATCCCTCCGGCGCTCGAGGGCCGCGATGTGCTGGGGATTGCTCAGACCGGAACCGGCAAGACCGCCAGTTTCACCCTGCCGATGATCACCTTGCTGGGCCGTGGCCGGGCGCGGGCGCGGATGCCCCGCAGCCTGGTGCTTTGCCCCACGCGGGAACTGGCCGCTCAGGTCGCCGAGAATTTCGATATTTATGCCAAACATACCCGGTTGACCAAGGCATTGCTGATCGGCGGCGTCTCCTTTGGCGAACAGGACAAGCTGATCGACCGCGGCGTGGATGTGCTGATTGCCACTCCGGGCCGTCTCCTGGACCATTTCGAGCGCGGCAAATTGCTGCTGACCGGCGTTCAGATCATGGTGGTGGATGAAGCCGACCGGATGCTGGATATGGGTTTCATCCCCGATATCGAGCGGATTTTTCAGCTTACCCCTTTCACGCGCCAGACATTGTTCTTCAGTGCGACGATGGCGCCCGAGATCGAGCGTATTACCAATACCTTCCTGCATGCTCCCGAGCGGATCGAGATCGCACGTCAGGCGACTGCCAGCGAAACCATCACGCAACGGCTGGTCGAGATCACACCCACCCGCAAGGATCAATCGGCCAAACAGAAACGCGAACTTCTGCGCGCCCTGATCAATGCAGAGGGCGATGGCCTGAAAAACGCCATCATCTTCTGCAATCGCAAGACGGATGTGGATATCGTCTCGAAATCGCTGGCGAAATACGGTCATGACGCCGCCCCTATTCATGGCGATCTGGATCAAAGCCACCGGACACGGACACTGGAAGCCTTTCGCGAGGGCAAGCTCAAACTGCTGGTCGCATCGGATGTTGCCGCGCGGGGGCTGGACATTCCGGCGGTCAGCCATGTGATCAATTACGACCTGCCCAGCCATGCCGAGGATTACGTTCATCGGATCGGCCGCACGGGCCGGGCGGGCCGGTCGGGAACCTCGATCAGCATCGCCACCCCTTCGGATGAGAAATATCTTGCGGCGATTGAAACGCTGCTCTCCAAACAACTTCCCCGTGCCGCGCTTCCCGAAGGTTTCGAACCCTCTTCCGCTGCGCAATCCGCCCCGAAAGGGAACCGGGAGGGTCGCGGCGACAAGGGCGGTGCACGCAGACGTAACCGTCGCGACGACAATCGCCGTGATGACGGCAATAAGCAGGATCGCCCGGAAAGCCGGCAGGCCGATGCAGAGCGTAATAGCCCTGTTCAGGACACAGCGCCAAGACCGCAACGTGGCAACCAGCAGCGAGACGATCGCCGCCGTGCGCCCCGCGAAGATCGCGGACCTGCGATCGTCGGCATGGGCGATCATGTCCCGCAATTCATGCTGGCCAGCCTTTTCATCGAGAGTGACGATCCGACTGATACAACGGATGTGACGGACACGACCGAGGAAACGCCGCAAACGGATAGCGCCAGGCAAGAAACGAAACCGAAGCGCCGAAGCCGCAGGACCTCGAAATCAACGGCGAAGGCAAGCGGCGCCCCGGAAAGCGCAGCTCCTGACGCACCCTCGCAGGTTGACGATCAGGCGGCGCAAGCTGCCATCGAATCCGCAACGCCTTCTGGTGATCCATTGGAAAATCAGGAAAATGCGCCGGTTGAAGCGCAGCCTGAAACACCGCCCGCCGCCGACGCGCCGAAGCTGCGCAAGCCCCGTGCGCGCAAACCCAAAGCGGCTGCCGAAACCTCTGCAACAGAAGCTTCCACGGATAGCGCCTCGGAATCTGCCGTCGAGGATGCGCCCAAGCCAAAACGGACAAGGCGCAAGAAGCCCGAGCCAACCGTTGAGACGGGGGCCGAGGAAAGCGCGGACAAAACATCCGAGGACAAACCCAAACCCCGCGCAACCCGCAGCAGACGCAAGAAGCCGGAAAGCACGGCCGAACCGGCTTCCGATACGGTTTCCGGCGGTTCCGCGACCTCGGACCCGTCCGAAAAGTAACATCCATGCCAGTTCAGCCGCGCGACCGGGAATTCTCGACGCGAACCGGTTCGGATCGCCGCCGGAAGCTGATCCGCATCCTGCCGGAAATCCTGCTTGGTGCGCTTGCCTCAATCGGGCTTGCTCCTCTGGGGATCTGGCCGGTTGCACTCGGGGCGCTTGCCCTGCTGATCTGGCGAATGGCGCGTGCGGACCGCCCTGGCCTTGCGTTCCTGCAGGGACTCGGAGGCGGTTTCGGCTGGTTCGCCTGCAGCATGTTCTGGATCGTCGAGCCATTCCTCGTTGAACCTGACCTTTATGGCTGGATGGCGCCGTTTGCACTGATCCTCATGGCTTTGGGCGGCGCCTTGTTCTGGGCCTTGCCTGTCTGGATCGCTGCACGGCTCTGCCCCGGCGCTATCACCCGGACAATTGCGATCGTCGCTGTCCTGACCCTTTCCGACTGGCTGCGCGGCTGGATATTCAGCGGTCTGCCTTGGGCATTGATCGGGCATATCTGGATCGGCACGCCAATTGCGCAGATCGCCGCATGGACCGGGGCAATCGGGTTGACCGCGCTGACTCTTGTGGCAACCGCCCTGCCCTCGGCGCTTTGGCGTCAGGCTGATAACCGTGTTCTGACCAATCTGCCCGCCATGCTGCCGTCACTGGCCCTGATTGCAATTTTCTGGGGGGCCGGGATGGCGCGGCAGGCCCAGCCCTTGCCTCCGGACACCGATCTTCAGCTGCGCATCGTTCAGCCGAATGCCGAGCAGCACCTGAAATGGAATCCGGAATGGTCGCATCTGTTCTTTCAACGCCTGCTTGACCTGTCGGCCGAGCCCGGCAGCCGCGATGTCGTCATCTGGCCCGAAACGGCGGTGAATTTCCTGCTGAACGACGCGGACGATATCATGCCCGCGATGTCGCACGCGGCCGGAGCACCCTTGATCTTTGGCATCCAGAGGCGCGAAGAAAGCCGATATTACAACAGTCTGGTGGCGGTAGCTCCCGACGGGGACGTGACTGCGGTCTATGATAAATTCCATCTTGTGCCCTTTGGCGAATATATCCCCTGGGGCGATGAGCTTGCCCGGCTTGGAATCGGAGCCTTCGCCGCGCAGCAGGGAAACGGCTATACTGCCGGGTCCGGCCCGACTGTCATGTCGGTATCCGGCCTTCCGGCGTTTCAGCCGCTGATCTGCTACGAGGCGATCTTTCCGCAGCATCTGCGCGGGCTGGAAACGCGTCCCGAATGGCTGTTGCAGATCACCAATGATGCGTGGTTCGGAAAGCTTTCCGGTCCATATCAGCATCTTGCGCAGGCGCGACTGCGTGCCATCGAAACCGGATTACCCCTGGTCCGGTCGGCCAATACCGGGGTCAGTGCGGTTATCGACGCACATGGCGATATCCGCGCCGAGCTTTCACTGGGTCAGGTCGGCAAGCTCGACGCGGCACTGCCCGGTGCTCTGCCTCCAACCCTATGGCTTAAATGGGGTTCGGCGCCCATCGTGATCCTTGCGCTTTGCGCACTGATCGCAGCGATATGTTTCGGGCGCAGACCAATGCGCAGATGCAGAGCGATTAAAGCCAGCCACGACGCTTGAAATAGACATATGGCAGGATTGCCGAAACGATCATCAACCCGATTGCAAATGGATAACCGACGAGCCAGTCCAACTCGGGCATATGCGTGAAGTTCATCCCATAGATCGAGGCAATCAGGGTCGGGGGCAAAAAGACTACGGCGGCAACCGAGAAAATCTTGATGATCGAGTTCTGCTCGATATTGATCATGCCCAGCGTCGCATCCAGCAGAAAGGTGATCTGCTGCGAAAGAAAGCCAGCATAATCTGCCAGTGAGCGGATATCCCGTGACAGGGTCTTGATCCGCTCGCGGATATCCTTGCCGCTGCGGCGCTGCTGCATCAGATGACTGAGAAATCCCGCCATCCGGTCGAAACTCACCAGACTGTCGCGTATCTTCGAGGTCAGGTCGCCTTTCTGTCCGATATTTTCCAGTACCTCCTGAAAATCATGGGTCCGCGTCGGCTTGTCGGCCCTGTGGCGGAATATCTTGCGCGAGATTGCATCGATTTCCTGACCGTCCCGTTCAAGAATATCGGCAAGCCGGTCAACGGTGGCCTCAAGCAGACCCAGCAGGATCCCTTCGGCGGTCTCGCAACCCATGGGAATTTTTTCGGCCCTTGCCGGAAAGGTCCGGAATGAACGCGGCTCGTGGTAGCGGACGGTAATCAGATGCCGATTCGTCAGAGCGAAGGTAACCGGATGCATTTCCGGTTCGCCCGTATCGGTCTGCGAAGGCAGAATCACCGTCATGAATGCTGCGCCATTTTCAAGATAAAGCCGCGAGGATATCTCGATCTCTTCCATTTCCTCTTTCGTGGGGACATCGATTCCGGTCAGATTCTCGACCAGGCTTTTTTCATCAGGCATCGGGCCGACAAGGTCGATCCAGACCAGATTCTCCGAAAACTCCTCCCGATCGGAAATCAGGCTCAAGCAACCGTTTTCATTATGGAATCCGCGAATCATTACGCCACCTTTCGCTGTCGTTTCCGCCACGCGGGGTGGCAGCCGTTCTCCGGTCATCACCATCCTGCGAGATGCTGCTTATCCCAGTTATATCGGGATTCCGACGTGAAAATGACAATTTACGGCGCGTGGGGCCAGAAACCCGCCCCATAGTCTATGACAATGTTGCCGGGAAGCTGCGAGGGGCGTGACACCCGCCCCATCGCATCAACATCACTTCACTGCGCGGATCATATTTATCCGTCCAGGCGAATCCGTTCATTCTGCGGATCGAACGGGCTGTCCTCGGTTACCTCGGCATCCCAGAACTCGCGGAACATCCGAAGTTTCAGCCGGGTTCCCGGTTCGGCCAGTTCGGGACGGACATAGCCCATGCCGATCTGCTTGCCGAAAGCAACCGAATAGCCACCCGAAGTCAGGCGTCCGATCTTTTCACCATCGGCAAACAGTGCCTCACGCCCCCAGGGATCGGCGTCATCCGGCCCGTCGATCAGCAGCGTCACGCATTTGGATCGAATACCGGCAGCCTCCATCGCCGCCTTGCCACGAAAATCCTTGGAAAGATCGACGAACCGGTCCAGCCCGCCCTCAAGTGGCGTGGCGTCTCGGCCAAGTTCAGTCCCGAAGGCGCGATAGGATTTCTCCTGACGCAACCAGTTCTGTGCGCGAGCACCAACCAATTTCATTCCCGACGGTTCGCCCGCTTCCATCAACCGGTCGAACAGGTGGTTCTGCATCTCGATCGGATGATGCAATTCCCATCCCAACTCGCCGGTATAGGCGACCCGGATCGCCTGAACCGGCACCATGCCCAACTCCACCCGTTTCATGGAAAGCCAGGGGAAGCGCTTGTTCGACAGCGCCGTTTCTGGCTGCGCATCCCGGATCAGCCGTGCAAGCACCTCACGCGAGGACGGTCCGGCAATGGCGAATACGCCCCATTGAGTGGTGACATCCTGAATGCTGACAAATTCGCCGCCCGCAGTCATGAAATCCTCGGCGGATTTGATCAGGTTATCCTGATCATAATCCGTCCACGCGCCCGCCGAGACAAGATAATAATCATTCTCGGCCCGCCGCACGATAGTATATTCGGTCCGGGTGGTTCCCGCATCGGTCAACGCATAGGTCAGGTTGATACGCCCCACTTTGGGCAGCTTGTTGGTGGTCAGCCAATCAAGAAACGCGGTCGCACCCGGTCCCGTCACGACATGCTTGGCGAATGCAGAGGCATCTATCAGCCCGGCGGTATTCCGCACCGCTTCGGCTTCGGCCTTTGCGTATTCCCACCAGCCACCGCGCCGGAAACTGCGGGAATCGTGATCAAAGCTTTCTGGCGCATCAGCGGGGCCGTAGTAATTCGGCCGTTCCCATCCGTTCACACAGCCGAACTGCGCCCCACGCGCCTTCTGCCGGTCATATGCCGGAACAGTCCGTAACGGACGGCAGGCCGGACGTTCTTCATCCGGATGATGCAGGACATAAACATGATCATAGGCCTCTTCGTTCTTGCGGGCCGAGTATTCCGTGGTCATCCAGCGGCCGAAGCGGCGCGGGTCCAGCGTGGCCATATCGATCGCGGCCTCGCCCTCGGTCATCAGCTGCGCAAGGTAATTCCCGGTGCCGCCCGCCGCCGTGATGCCAAAGCTGAAGCCCTCGGCCAGCCACATGTTCCGCAGACCCGGCGCAGGCCCGACAAGCGGATTTCCGTCAGGCGTATAGCAGATCGGCCCGTTGAAATCGTCCTTGAGCCCCGCAGATTCCGATGACGGGATGCGGTGCAGCATGGACATATATTCTTCCTCGATCCGGTCCAGGTCCAGCGGGAACAGATCCGCCCGGAAGGTCTCGGGCACATCATACAGGAACCGCGCGGGCGCATTCTTCTCGTACGGGCCAAGGATCCAGCCGCCGCGCTCTTCCCGGACATACCATTTCGCATCGGCATCGCGCAGCACCGGATGCTCGGGATTGCCGTCTGCGCGCCATTTGGCAAGCTCCGGATCCGTATCCGTGATGATATATTGATGCTCGACCGGGATCGCGGGAATGCGGATGCCCAGCAACCGTGCCGTCCGCTGCGCGTGGTTACCCGTGGCGGTCACGACATGTTCGGCCCTGATCTCGAACACATCGCCCGACGGCACCAGATTGCCGCCCTTCTCGATCATCTTCTCGCAGGTCACGACCCATTCATCGCCTGTCCAGTGATAGCCGTTCACCTGAATCTTGCGTTCGATCTGGCAACCCGCCATCCGCGCCGCCCGCGCCATGGCCTGGGTCACATCTGCGGGGTTGATATAACCGTCTGTAGGATGGAAAATCGCGCCCTTCAGATCATCTGTCCGCACCAGCGGCCAGCGCTCCTTGATCTGAGCGGGGCTAAGGAACTCATGCTCGATCCCCACGGTTTCAGCAGTTGCGGAATACAGCATATATTCATCCATCCGCTCTTGCGTCTGCGCCATCCGCAGGTTGCCGCACCGGGTAAAGCCGGCATTCAGGCCGGTCTCATCCTCAAGCCGCGCATACAGTTCGACCGAGTAATTATGAATATGGCTGGTCGCATAGCTCATGTTGAACAGCGGCAGAAGCCCTGCGGCATGCCATGTCGACCCGGCGGTCAATTCGTCACGCTCGACCAGCAACGTCTCCCACCCGGCGCGGGCAAGATGCAGGGCAATGCCGCAACCGACCGCACCGCCTCCGACGACAAGAACCTTCACATGCGATTTCATGGCACGTCTCCTCTGCCCGCGAATCCTTTCCTGTTAGTGCCAGAGCGAAATCCTTATGGATCCATCCGCCCGACCATTGGCAGCAAAAAACGACATGCTGCAACGCAGCACTTGTCTTGAAGGCTTTCTGCGCGATAGATTGCGCCCTGCGTCAGCCGGGAAGGGGAATGAATGCAGATTTGCCGCAACAAGCAGGCCATGCGTGAATGCAGGTCGGAATGGCGCAGCACGGTTCAGCCCGTCGCCCTGGTTCCAACGATGGGAGCCTTGCATGACGGCCATCTGACACTTGTCGCACGGGCGCGGGACTGGCTGAACGAACGCGGCGGCGGTAAATTGATCACCTCGATCTTCGTCAACCCGACCCAATTCGGCCCGAATGAGGATCTGGACAAATATCCGCGAGATGAGGAAAACGACCTGCGCCTGCTGCGGGCTGCGGGTTGTGACGCGGTGTTCATGCCAAGCGCCGAGGATGTCTATCGTCCCGGCAGTCAGACCATCGTCGAGGCGACCGCGCTTTCACGCATGCTGATCGGCCGGCTTCGTCCGGGCCATTTCCGGGGCATGACGACGGTCGTCACCAAGCTGTTCAATATCACCGATTGCGATGCCGCGACCTTCGGGGAAAAGGATTACCAGCAGCTTACGATCGTCCGGCAAATGACCGCGGATCTGGATATGCCGGTCGATATCATCCCGGTCCCCACCGTGCGCGAAACCGATGGCCTTGCCATGTCGTCGCGAAACCGTCGCCTGAGCGCACAGGATCGCGCTGCGGCACCGGTGCTGAATCGCGCCCTAGACCGCGCGCAGGAACTAGTCGAGGCGGGCGCGACCCTTAACGCGCTGCGGCACGAGATCCGCAAAACGCTGGCCACCGAACCGCGCGGCGATATCCAATCCATCGACATCCGCGATGCCGCCGATCTGTCGCGCATCAACAACATCACCCGCCCGGTGGTCATTCTTCTTGCCGTCCGCTTCGGCGACGTGCTGCTGATCGATCAGCGGGTTGCCCGCCCCTTGCCAAATCCGCAATAAACGGAGGGGGTACCGGGGATGACGGCCCCTGCCGCAAGCCCCCTGACATTCGCATATCCGTCCGAGACATCGCGGCTGCATCCGCAGATCTCGGCAATTTGCATCTGGAGGAGAATACCGCCCATGTCTGTACACGCCCCGGTCAAACGCATCACCGCCCCCGACATCGCCTCGCGCAAGGGGGACGCCACGCCTATCGTTGCCCTGACCGCCTATACTGCCCCGCTCGCCGCTTTGGTCGATGAGCATGCCGAAGTGATCCTTGTCGGCGACAGTCTGGGCATGGTCATTCACGGCCTGACCTCGACCGTGGGCGTCACGCTCGAGATGATGATCATGCATGGACAGGCGGTCATGCGTGGCGCCCGGCGGGCCATGGTGGTGATCGACATGCCTTTCGGCAGTTACGAGGAAAGCCCTCAGCAGGCCTTCCGCAACGCCGCACGGATCATGGCGGAAACCGGCGCAGGTGCGGTCAAGCTGGAAGGCGGAAGCCGCATGGCGGATACGGTCCGCTTCCTGGCCGAGCGTGGGATCCCGGTCATGGGTCATGTCGGGCTGACCCCGCAGACCACGAATACGATGGGCGGTTTCAAGACCCAGGGCCGCGATCAGGCGGACTGGCCCGCCCATATCGCCGATGCGAAGGATGTGGCAGAGGCCGGCGCCTTCAGTGTCGTGGTCGAAGGCGTGGTGGAGGATCTTGCGGACCAGATCACCGATGCGATTGCGGTCCCCACGATCGGCATCGGAGCCTCGGTCCGTTGCGACGGCCAGATACTGGTGCTGGACGATATGCTGGGCCTGTCCGGCAGAGTTCCCCGCTTCGTACATAAATTCGGAGATCTGGGGCCCCGTGCATCCGAAGCGATCGCCAGCTATGCAAGAGCCGTCCGGGATCGCAGCTTTCCGGGCGAAAAACAGGTCTACCGTTAGCCCCGATCCAGCCCGCGGATATTCACCACACCGAACCGCATCATCTTTCAGGTGGTTGCGGCCGCGCTGTCATCATCCGCAAAGTCAGCGGTCCGTGCCAGCGGCGACATCAGAAGCGGCGCAAGCAGCAGCGCGGCAAGACCCAGATAGATGGTCGAGAAACTCATGCTTTCGGCAAGAAAGCCGATGCTGCCCGGTGCCAGAAGAATTCCGGAATAACCCATCGTCGTCACCACCGACAGTCCGACTCCCGGCGCCAGCAATGGCAGATTCCCAGCGGCCGAGAACATGATCGGCACCAGATTGGCGATACCCAGCCCCGCAAATCCGAAACCCATGATCGCGACCAAGGGCTGCTGCGCCATGCCCGCAATTCCCAGCCCCGCAATCGCGATCGTCGCACTGATCCGCAAGGTTGTGACCGCGCCCAGTTTCTGCCGCAGAAAATCACCCAGAAAACGCAGAACCGCCATGGTCGCGGCGCAGGCCGCGAATGCCCATCCGGACAGCGACAGCGACGCGCCCATCTCGCGCTGCAGATAAACCGCCCCCCAGTCCAGAATCGCGCCTTCGGGGATCATGCAGCACAAAGCCATAATGCCGATGATATAGGGAAGTGGCGAACGGGGAAGCCTTAGCGGCATTCTCGCCTCGCGTTCATCAGGCGCATCCACCAGCATACGTGGCAGCGCAAATGCCAAAACCGCGCAGAATGCCAGCGTGGCCAGAATCGCGTGACTAGCCTCGCCCAGTTCGGACAGGGCGACACCGCCCAGCCCTGCTCCGACGACGCCGCCAAGGCTCCAGAATCCGTGGCAGGACGACATGATGGCCCTGCGGCGAATCCGCTCGACCGCAACCGCGTTGGCGTTCATCGACACATCCATCCCGCCCATGAATCCGCCAAAAAGCAGCACCGCGATCATGACAAGGATCAGGTTGGGCGCCAGCGTCATCAGCAGCAATGTCGGCACGCCCAGCAGAGCAGACAGCTTCACGGCCCGCGCCGAACCATGCCGCGCCGTCATCGCGCCGAAAACCGGCATGAGCGAGATCGACCCCAGACCAAGGCACAGGACCACCATCCCGGCAGTGCTTTCGCTGATCTCAAGTCGTTCCATCAGAACCGGCAGTTTGGGTGCCCAACTGCCGATCATCATGCCATTGGCAAAGAAAAGCGCAGATACGGCCGTTCTGACCGAGCCGGCTGCTCGGTTAATCCCGACGGACATGCATGCCTCCGTATCGTCCTCTGAGTTAAAGCATTCCCGGCACGACCAAATCCGGCGGCCGATGCCCGTCCGCAAAGGTCTTGACGTTGATGATGACTTTCTCGCCCATCTCGTTACGCCCCTCGACCGTGGCCGAGCCCATATGCGGCAACAGCACGACATTCGGCTGATCGCGCAGGCGCGGATTGATTTCGTGACCGTGCTCGAACACATCCAGCCCGGCACCCGCAATCTCACCGGCACGCAGCATCCGCGTTAGCGCGTTTTCATCGATCACTTCGCCACGCGAGGTATTCACGACCACCGCGGTCGGCTTCAGCAGCTTCAACCGCCGGGCATTCAACAGGTGGAAGGTCGAAGGCGTATGCGGCGCATTCACGCTGACGATATCCATCCGCGCCAGCATCTGGTCGAGACTTTCCCAATAGGTCGCCTGCAAGTCGTCCTCGATTTCCGAGCGCAGGCGGCGGCGATTGTGATAATGCACCTGCATCCCGAAGACATTCGCCCGCCGCGCCACGGCCTGCCCGATCCGGCCCATGCCAAGAATGCCAAGCCGCCGCCCGCCGACACGCCCGCCCAGATGCGCGGTCGGTGCCCAACCCTTCCAGCGGCCTGCCTGCATCTCGGCCAGCCCCTCTGGAATGCGCCGGGTGACGGCCAGAATCAGGGCAATGGTCATATCCGCCGTATCCTCGGTCATCACGCCGGGAGTATTCGACACCAGAACCCCACGCTGCCGTGCAGACATTACATCGATATGATCCACCCCTGCGCCGTAATTGGCGATCAGCTTCAGCCGTTCTCCGGCCTGCGCCAGCATATTCGCGTCGATATGGTCGGTCACGGTCGGCACCAGAACGTCACATTCCTTCATCGCCGCGGATAATTCCTCGCGGGACAATTTGCGATCATCCTCGTTCAGATTGACATCGAACAATTCTTTCATCCGCGTCTCTATCGGCTCTGGCAGGCGGCGGGTTACAGTGACCCGAAGTTTCGGGCGCGACGATGTCGGGCTGGTTGCTTGCATGATTGCCTCACTTTCTCGAAACCGTGCTGCAGGCGCACTTCCATTGCCGGGCGGCTTTTGGCAAACTGCCCGCGTTGCGGGGCAGGTACAAGACCCCGATCCGTCCGAACCCGGCAAAATCAGGCAAGAGCCCGGGGAGGCGCATGAATTTGACGGCCGCATGTACCGGCCAGGCAGGAACGGAGAGCGGATGACAAAAAGCGCGGTTATAGGAAATATAATCGCTGTGGCTGCGGCTATGGCGGTCTGGTCGGCACATGGCATGGCTTTGGCAGAGATTTCCGGAACGGGCAGCGGTTCCGGTCAATCCCCCGACCCTCATGTTATCCTGGCGCAAAGCGAACTTCCGGCAAATGCGAAGATCGACCGCAATGCCGGAGAAGAGCGTGGCTCCGTCACGAACCTGCCACTCCCGCGTTATGTCAGCCTGAAGGGCAGCGAGGGCAATGCCCGCCGCGGCCCCAGCCTGTCACATCGCATCGACTGGGTCTTCCGCCATGCGGGCATGCCGCTGCGCGTGGTGGCCGAGTTCGGCCATTGGCGGCGGGTCGAAGATAAGGACGGTGCCGGTGGCTGGATCCATTACGCACTGCTGTCCGGCGTTCGCACCGCAGTTGTCGTACAGGACATGGCCGAATTGCGCGCCCGCCCCAACCCGGATTCTGACGTCGTCGCACGAGCCGAATCCGGTGCGATCGTCAAGCTGGGCGAATGCAATCCGGACTGGTGCAGCATTTCCGGCGGAGGTGAGCGCGGATGGGTGCCAAAAACCGATATCTGGGGCGCCGATCCGGGCGAAATCCGTGAATGATACCGGCTCTTTACGAACAGCGGTGATAATCGAACCGCTGATCCGCTTCGCTCATGCTCAGCAGGTTTCCACTGCTTTTCAATGTCACGTTCCGCTCGAAGGTTTCGCCTTCCCCTGAACAGATCAGAGTCGCCTGCAGCCCTTCGGCCCCGGTGGTTCCGGGCTGCATCCGGCACAGGGATTCGTAGAAACGGAATTGATCGCCGGATATGGTCAGCCGGGTAACCGAGGAATTGTCACCACAGGCTGCGGGATCAAGATTGAATATCCCGTCCGCAATCTCGGGGCGGGGCAGTTCCTCGACACATCCCGCAAGTAGAGCGGCTACGGTTATCGCGCAAATCACTGAAATCCTGTGCATGATCCGTTTCCTCCCTGAACTTGATCCGTTTTCAGCCGTCCCGATCATCCTACCGTCACAGCAGCCGGGCAGATCACGCCGGCGCAGATTCTTCGACGATCACCAGATCACGTTCTGACGCACCTTTCGCATGGGCCAGCGCAGCCTGATATTCGGGACTCTCGTAACAGGCGACAGCAGCCTCGAAACTCGGGAAGCGGGCCACGACATTACGGGACCTGTCATTGCCCTCCATCTGCCGATATCGCCCGCCACGAGCCAGAAAGACCCCGCCATGGGCAGCAATCGCAGGACCCGCCGCTTCGGCATAGCGACCGTAAGCCTCGGCATCGGTCACATGGACATGAGCAATCCACAAGGCAGTCATACGGCATCTCCTATCAGTTTCTCGACGTCCGAAAAGGCCCGATCCGCGGCATCCAGACTGGGCGCGCCACCCTGTGCGCGATCAGGACGTCCGCCGCCACCCTTTCCGCCAAGCGCAGCGGTAGCGGCCTGAACCATCGAAACGGCGGTGATGCGCCCGGTCAGATCCGATGTCACCCCCGCCGCCACGGTCGCCTTGCCATCCGTCTCGGCCAGAACCAGAACCGCACCGCTGCCCAATTGCGCCTTCATTTCATCGACAAGCGGGCCAAGCTCCTTGCCGGAAACGCCTTCGACTTTCCGCCCCAGGAATTTGATGCCGCCGATCTCCTTCGCATCAGCATCGCCGGCCCCACCCATTGCAAGCTGCCGTTTGAGCTGGGCCACCTCATTGGCAAGCGCCTTGCGTTCATCGGAAAGAGCGCGAACCCGGTTCACGACATCCCCGGCCTGCGCCTTGAGGATACCCGCAATTTCGCCAAGCTGACGGTCCGAATCCCGCAGATGCGCCAGTGCCGCCTGCCCGGTCAGTGCCTCGATCCGGCGCACCCCGGCAGATGAGGCGCTGTCGGCAAGCAATGCAAAAGCCCCGATATCGCCGGTGCGCGCGACATGCGTGCCGCCGCAAAGTTCCAGCGAATAGGTCTTGCCATCATGCCCCTTGCCGCTTCCCTCCAGTTGACCCATCGACACCACGCGAACCTCATCGCCGTATTTCTCGCCGAACAGGGCTTGAGCGCCGATCGCGCGCGCGTCATCGGGTGTCATGATCCTCGTCTCGACCGGTGCGTTCTGGCGAATGAAGCGGTTCACCTCGGCCTCGACATTCGCCATTTCGTCGGGCGTGACCGCATGGTTATGGCTGAAATCGAAGCGCAACCGGTCCGGCGCGTTCAGACTGCCCCTTTGTGCGACATGCTCGCCCAAACTCCGCCGCAGGGCCTCGTGCAGCAGATGCGTGGCCGAGTGATTGGCCCGGATATCTCCACGCCGGTCATGATCCACCGCAAGCCGGGCGCCCTGCCCCCGTTCAATGTTGCCCAGCGTGACTTCAGCGATATGGATAAACACTCCCGCGACCTTTTTCGTATCGGTGATCCGAGCCGCGCCGGTTTCGGTCTTGATCAACCCGGTATCGCCAACCTGCCCACCCGATTCCGCATAGAAGGGCGACTGATTCACCACGATCTGAATCTGCTGGCTTTCGTCCGCCCGTCCGATCTCGGCCCCGTCCCGGACCAGCGCCATGATCTGGCCTTCTGCCTCTTCGGTATCGTAGCCCAGAAACTCGGTCGCGCCATGTTTTTCGGCCAGATCGTACCAGATCGCCGCATCTCTGGTTTCGCCGCTGCCGGCCCATGCCGCGCGGGCCTTGGCCTTCTGCTCGGCCATGGCCTTGTCGAAACCTTCGGTATCGACCGCCCGGCCCTGTTCACGCAGCGCATCCTGCGTCAGATCAAGTGGGAAACCGTATGTATCGTAAAGTTTGAACGCCGCCTCACCGGGAAGATTGGCGCCTTCGGGCAGTTTCGTCACTTCATCATCCAGCAGCCGCAGCCCGCGATCCAATGTCTGCCGGAAGCGGGTCTCTTCGCTTCGCAGAGTCTCTTCGATCAATGCCTGCGCGCGCCTTAGTTCAGGATATGCTCCGCCCATCTTTTGCAGCAATGCCGGAACCAGCCGGTACATGACCGGATCCTGCGCGCCCAGCATATGCGCATGCCGCATCGCCCGCCGCATGATCCGGCGCAGCACATAGCCGCGGCCTTCATTCGAGGGCATCACGCCATCCGCAATCAGGAAACTGGTCGAGCGCAGATGATCCGCGATGACCCGGTGATGGACTTTGCCGGGCCCGTCGGGATCGCTGCTGGTCGCATGGGCGCTTGCCTCGATCAGGCTGCGCATCAGATCGGTATCGTAATTGTCGTGCTTGCCCTGCAAAAGCGCGCCGATCCTTTCCAATCCCATGCCGGTATCGATCGACTGCATATCGAGTTCGCGCATCGAGCCGTCCTCGAACTGCTCGTTCTGCATGAAGACAAGGTTCCAGATCTCGATGAACCGGTCGCCATCCTCATCCGCGCTGCCCGGAGGTCCACCCCAGATATGATCGCCGTGATCAAAGAAAATCTCGGTACAGGGACCGCAAGGACCCGTCGGCCCCATCTGCCAGAAATTGTCGCTGGTCTTGATGCGGATGATCCGGTCGTCCGAGAGGCCCGCGACTTTCTTCCAGATATTCGCCGCCTCGTCGTCGGTATGATAAACCGTGACCAGCAATTTATCTTTCGGAATGTCGAAATCCCGGGTCAGAAGCTCCCAGGCATAGGGAATGGCGTTTTCCTTGAAATAATCCCCAAAGCTGAAATTTCCCAGCATTTCAAAGAATGTATGATGCCTGGCAGTATAGCCGACATTGTCCAGATCGTTATGCTTGCCGCCCGCCCGGACGCATTTCTGAGATGTCGTCGCGCGGGTGTAATCGCGCGTCTCGACCCCGGTGAACAGGTTCTTGAACTGAACCATGCCCGAATTGGTAAACATCAGAGTCGGATCATTCCGCGGCACAAGCGGGCTGCTGTCGACGACCTGATGACCGTTTCTTTCGAAATAGCTCAGGAAAGTGGATCGGATGTCGTTCAGACTGGGCATATGGGGCCTTTTCGCAAAACATTCGCGTCAACCCGGTCAGAGCCGGGCCGTTCTACGGTCTAGCCCCAGCCAATGCGGCTGTCCAGCGATCCTGTTCATGCCCCCATGATTTCCGATATTGCGGAAATCGCAGATCATCCATGATTTCCGGGCGCCGGTTTCCGCCATTCGCGCGGCGGTCCCGCGCCCGGAGTTTATCTATTGCACGTCAGCTTTTCGCGGGACAGGGTCAATCCTCGCTCAGAACCTCATCTTCGCCGGACGCGAAATCAAGCCCGTGACTTGCCCGGATCTTATCCTCCAGCGCAAGCGCGACATCGGGATGGTCGCGCAGATATTGCTTGGCATTCTCGCGTCCCTGTCCGATCCGTTCGTCACCATGCGAATACCAGGCGCCCGATTTCTCCACCACGCCGGCCTTCACGCCCAGGTCGATCAGCTCTCCGACCTTGCTGATCCCTTCGCCATACATGATATCGAACTCAACCTGACGGAAAGGCGGCGCAACCTTGTTCTTGACCACCTTCACCCGCGTCGTATTGCCGACCACTTCATCACGATCCTTGATCGAGCCGATGCGGCGGATATCCAGACGCACGGATGCGTAGAATTTCAGTGCATTTCCGCCTGATGTCGTTTCAGGGCTGCCAAACATCACGCCGATCTTCATGCGAATCTGGTTGATGAAGATCACCATGCAGTTCGAACGTCCGATACTGGCGGTCAGCTTGCGCATTGCCTGGCTCATCAACCGGGCCTGAGCGCCAACCTGATGATCACCCATATCTCCTTCGATCTCTGCCTTTGGGGTCAGGGCCGCAACCGAATCGACCACCACCATGCTGACCGCGCCCGAGCGCACCAGCGTATCGACGATCTCAAGCGCCTGCTCGCCCGTATCAGGCTGAGAAATCAGAAGCTCGTCCAGATTCACGCCAAGTTTGCGCGCATATTGCGGATCAAGCGCATGTTCGGCGTCCACGAATGCGCAAACACCGCCTTTTTTCTGTTCTTCCGCCACGGCATGAAGGGTCAGGGTAGTTTTGCCGCTGCTTTCAGGGCCGTAGATCTCGATGATCCGGCCCTTGGGCAGACCGCCGATCCCCAAGGCGATATCAAGCCCCAGTGAACCCGTCGAGGTCGATTCGATCTCGGCCACGGGATTGTCGGCCCCCAGCTTCATGATGGAGCCCCTGCCGAACTGCCGTTCAATCTGGGCAAGCGCGCTGTCCAGGGCCTTTTGCTTGTCCGCGCTGCGTTTGTCGTTCATGTCCACGATGCTCGCCATTGCCATAATCTCTTGTCCTTATTTCATAGCCCCGCTTGCGGAGCAATCTGCCCGATAGTCCAGATGTTCACTTCTTGTTCTAATTTTTAATGCGTCATAATCAAATGTTTTTCAAGTCCTGATTGTCTTTCGCGATTGTTCCCCTGCCCATCATGATCTCTATTCCTCAAGAAAAGATTTACATCCTGCCTTTGCGCCGATATCCCGGCTCTCGCCATCCCAAGGGAGGCGAAGAAAGGTATATTTATGCTGATTTTCTGGGAACAACGGCTTGTATTTCTGGCCACCCCAAAAGCCGGTTCGACCGCAATTGCCATGGCACTCGAATCCTTGGCGACGACCTCGATCCAACGACCGGCATCGATGAAACATACTGACATCGCGACATTTCACAGGCATGTTGCCCCGTGGCTTGCAGCACAGACAGGAGCCGAATTCACCACGGTTGCCCTGATGCGGGAACCGGTGGATTGGCTGCGCAGCTGGTATCGCTTTCGTCTCCGCGACGATCTGGACGATCCCGAACATCTTATGGACGGCGTCAGTTTCGAACGCTTTGCAAAGCTTTACGCCGAGGAAGATGGGCCGCAATCGCTTGGCATCGGCAGTCAGGCCCCCTTCCTGCAGACGAACGAGCATCGGGTGGATCGAATCTTCCGTTACGAGAATATCGGCGGATTCGTGGAATTCCTTGAAGACCGGCTGGATTGCGCAGTGGAATTGCCGCGGGCAAACGTCCCGCCAACCGTGGATGTCGAATTGTCATCCGAACAGGAAGAGCGTCTGCGCCAAACCATGCAGGAGGATCTGCAGCTTTACGCGGCAATCGAGTAACGCTTGCGCCCTATCGCCCGGATGCTCCTGCGATTACGGGCTCTGCAAGCTGACCCTGAACCACCTGCACGAGCTCGGTCAGCGTGAATGGCTTGGCCAGAAAAACCGAATGCGGCACCGGTAACTGATCGTTGCCAAAGACATCTTCCGAATAACCGGACATGAAAACCACTTTCGTCCCGGGCCGATCCTCCAGCGCCAAGCGAACCCAACCTGGCCCGTCCATTCCCGGCATGATCACATCGGTCACGAAAAGATCAGGCGTGAATTCGGCATCGGCAAGCAATGCCAGCGCTGCTTCCGCACCATCGGCTTCATGCACCTCATACCCTTTCAGATTCAATGCACGCGCCGCCACAGCACGGACCGAGGCTTCATCTTCGACCAGCAGAATCGTCGCCGGTCGATCGGGAATTACCGGAAAGACAGCACCGGGGCTATCCGGGCTCGCTGATGGTTCATATTCGCCTTCCGGCTGCGCCGGGAGATAGATCGAAAAACATGTCCCACGCCCCGGCTCACTGTCGCACAGGATATGGCCTCCGGTCTGCCGCACGATGCCATAAACGGTCGAAAGCCCCAGACCGGTCCCCTCGCCAACGGCTTTGGTGGTAAAGAATGGCTCGAAAATCTTGCTCATGTTTTGGGGTGAAATCCCGCAACCGGTATCAGTGACAGTTATGCAGACATATTCCCCGGCAGGCAGCGTATTTCCTTTCTGCATCAATGGCATGTCCAGAATCCGATTTTCGGTGGCAAGCCTGATTTCGCCACCCTCGAGCATGGCATCACGTGCGTTGACGACCAGATTCATGATGACCTGCTCCAGCAGCCTGCGATCGGCACGGATCGGCTTTAACGATGGGTCATGACTGATCTGAAGCGAGGCGCGCCCGCCGACAAGTCGATTCAGCAGATGCGCCAGATCGGCAAGAATATCGCGAAGATCAAGCCGTTCGAGTTTAAGTGTCTGTTTTCTCGAAAAGGATAAAAGCTGTCCGACAAGCGCGGCTGCACGGTTGGCGTTCTGACTGATCTGATCCAAATCGGCATAATCCGTATCGGATTTGTCATGTCGCAGCATCAACAGATCGCAATGCCCACGAATAGCGGTAAGAAGATTATTGAAATCATGTGCGATTCCGCCGGCAAGTTGTCCAATAGCCTGCATTTTCTGACTTTGAACGAATTGCGCCTCAAGTGTCTTCAACTCGCTTGCATCGGTCAGGGCCATAAGGACATCCGAGGAATCCGATGCCGTTGGCGATAGCGCAATCTGGATATAGCGCCCCGTCATATCGGGACATTCAGGAGAACGCAGACGCAACATCTCTGTTCTGTCTTCCACCCGCCTGGACATCATATCGTCCAGCCAGCTTCCGGCAGATTGATTCAGATCATCAAAAATATCACCTAAACAAATGATATTTTTTGATTTATCTGAAATAAAATCTCGCAACAAACGCCACGCGGCAGCATTGGCATAAAGGATATGCCCGTCAGATGTCAGACGAAGCAGAGCAACCGGAAGAAGCTCCAAATCTTCAAGATTATTCTGATAATATGATGTAAATAAATTATTTTTATTTATATCATCAGGATAATTTATCGACCAGCGCAATTGTGCCGGCCCAGGTGTCCACCTGACCACGAGTGCAATATTCTCGCATAGCATGATCTCGGCCATACCGTCCCGGATGGCCTGGGCCGACCAGTCCAGACGCGCACCGTCGCAATCTGCACGAAATTTGGAAATCAAAACATTGATATTTCTACCCGTAATATCCCCAATCTCGCCCAGGGTTGCAGCGTTTTGCAAGAGGACCTGTCCGTCCGGATCGCAGACCCAGATCGGCCCCGCCGCCGCCTCGATCTCGCGCCTTGTGACGGCAAGCGCCCGGCGCTGAAGGATGTGGCGTGAAAGATGCGCAATGGCAAAAGCACCGCCGATCCAAAACCAGCCTATCGCCACGCAGGCGACAAACATGGTGATTTTCCCGCGCCCTGCCTCGGGTAAATAAAACAACATGTTGAATGGAAACAGTGCCGACACCAAAAAGAGTGGAAGCAACCATCGTATATTGCGGGAAGGGCCAAGGAACACTTTGGAACTGGTCATACAAATCATACCCCCACAAAGTCGGATGGCCTGGCTTTGCGGTTAAACTGTTAAAATTTCCTTAATCGAGAAAATCCCGATAGCACAACCTTTAGTTGTTAATCAATAACGAAAGAAAAAAACCGTCACTTGCGGTCAGCGGTGTCCAAAGCATTGATGAGATCTGCGTGAAGTGATCATGACGAGACATGAAGGCTTCGACATTCCCTCTGTTTTCTGCCTCGAAGAGTGAACAGGTCATATATGCCAGATGACCGCCAGGCGCGACGAATGCAGCGGCTTTATCGAGAATTTCGGATTGAATTTCAGTTAATTGCTGCAATCTCTCGGATGTCAGGCGCCATTTCGCGTCAGGTGTGCGCCGCCATGTGCCCGATCCGGAACAGGGAACATCCGCAACGACCAGATCAAACTTTCCCACGGGCATCGATACCCGTTCGATCCGGGCGCCGGCCCTCTGTGCGCGCTTCGGAAGGTCTGCCATCCGCTTCGGTTCAGCGTCATGTGCGAAAAGCCGGATGCCCGGTTGGCGTCCGGCCAGGGCCAGCGATTTTCCACCGCCGCCAGCACAGTAATCGAGAACCCGGTCGCCTTCCTTCAATGGCAGCGACGCACAAGCCAGTTGTGGCGACAGATCCTGAAGCTCCACCAACCCGCCGCGATATGCCCGGCTGTTAGCGATACGACGCTCACCGCTGGAAACACGAAGCGCTTCGGTCAGTTGCAACGCCGTCTCGGTTTCTATCCCGTCCTGTTCCAACACGGACCGAGCCTCGGACACCGTCGCGAGAAGCGGGTTCACGCGCAGCCAGACCGGGGCGCGCTGTCCCATTTCCCGGGCGATCAAACCCGCATCCGGGCCAAGCGCCTCCCGCCACAAGGGCATCAGCCAATCAGGCAAATCCGTGGAAGTCACCTTTTGTTCGGTTCTCTCATGCGCATTCAGCGGCGCAGGCGCATAATTCTTCCCGGTGAAATGAAGATCGGGATCCTGCCCGGATTCCCGACAAAGGCCAATCATCAGACCGCGCCCGGACAAGGCCCCGCCGCGATCGGCAAGCGTGTTCCTGCGGCGCAATGCCTCGTAAACCAGATCCCGGACCGCTGCCCGGTCTTTCGAACCGGCATAGCGGCTATTCCGCGACCATCTGAGCAAGGCCTGCTCGGCCGCTTGCCCATCCAGAATCCAGTCCAGTACCCCGATAGCCGCACTGATCCGTGCCGAAGGAGTCATGCCCTGTCTCTCTGGCGATATGAGCTATTGCGACCTGAAGAGTTCATGAACATCTATCCCCGTCACGCGCCCAAGGAGTTACCATCGTCCTGTTTCCTGCCCATTCAAACCGGATATAGAATATTTCACCCAACCGAAATCAGGCGGATAGCCTGATCCTGCTGCATGAACCACATCAGAAAGCGTACCGCCCTCCCCCGTGCGCTCTCCAAAGACGGATCGCGGTCAAGCAAAGCGCGAGCATCCTGCCGGGCGACAGACATCAGGCCCGCCTGATGTTCAAGATCGCCGATATGGAAGCGAGGCAATCCGGATTGAGCGGTTCCTATCACATCGCCAGCTCCTCGCATCTCCAGATCGACCTCGGCAATGCGAAAGCCGTCTTCGGTATCGCGCAGGGTCGTCAGGCGGCGCGCGCCGGTTTCACCCAGTGGCGCGTGATACATCAGCACGCAGGTCGAGGCCTCCTGTCCGCGACCAACCCTTCCACGAAGCTGATGAAGCTGTGCAAGGCCAAAACTCTCGGCCCGTTCGATCACCATGATCGTGGCTTCCGGAACATCGACCCCGACTTCGATCACCGTAGTCGCCACAAGGATACGGGCGCGACCGGAAACGAAATCAGCCATTGCCGCGTCACGTTGATCCGGCGGCATCTGCCCGTGAACCAGCCGCACCTCTTCGCCGAACTGCGCCCTCAGCGACTGAAACCGCGCCTCTGCCGCGGTCAGGTCGCTGACTTCGCTTTCATCGACCAGCGGGCAAACCCAATAGGCCCGCGCACCCCGGTCCAAAGCCGCCTTCAGGCGCGCCGTCACCTCATCCAGCCGCTGATCCGAAATCATCACCGTGGTGATGGGTTGCCTCCCCGGCGGCTTTTCGTCCAGCACTGACAAATCCAGATCGCCATATTGCGTCAGGGCCAATGAGCGCGGAATCGGGGTTGCGGTCATGATCAGCATATCAGGCGGCACATCGCCCTTGGCCGATAGTTCCAGCCGCTGCGCGACGCCGAAACGATGCTGTTCGTCGATGATGGCAAGGCGAAGATCCTTGAAATGCACGTCTTTCTGGAAAACGGCATGGGTTCCGACCAGAATGTCGATACGCCCCTGCGCAAGGTCTTCCAGAAGCTGTGCCCTCAGATCGCCTTTGTTTCGCCCGGTCAGTGCCGCCAGTCTTACCCCTGCCGCCCGCGCCAGAGGTTCAAGCGCACGCGCATGTTGACGGGCAAGGAGTTCGGTCGGCGCCATCAGCACCGCCTGCCCGCCGGCCTCGACCGCGATCAGGGCAGACAGCATAGCGACCAGCGTCTTTCCCGCACCCACATCTCCCTGAAGCAGCCGGTTCATGCGGCGATCGCTGGCCATATCGGTGGCGATTTCGTCGACGGCCCGATTTTGCGCGTTCGTCGGAGGCCAGGGTAAATTGCCCAGCACCTTCCGGCGCAGTGCGGCATTGCCGCTAGTAGGTCTGCCCTTCAATCGTCGTTTTTCGCGCCGCACCAGAGCCAATGTCATCTGATGCGCCAGAAATTCATCATAGGCCAGACGCGTCCTCGCCGGGCTATCCGGCGACAAATCGCGGGGGGATTGCGGATCATGCGCCAGCTTCAGAGCATCGGCGAATCCGGACCAATCGCGCTCCTTCAGCAATTGCGGGTCGATCCATTCACTGACCTCGGGCAGATGCTCCATCGCCGCGGATATCGCCTTGCTCATCATCCGCTGTGTCAGGCCCTGCGACAAAGGGTAAACCGGCTCGAATGCCGCAGGCGGCGGGTCGACTTCACGCAGGATATGATCAGGATGAACCATCTGCGCAAGCCCGTCGAACAGTTCGACCTTACCGCTGACGATCCTGCGCGCCCCGGTCGGTAGCTGGTTTTCGATCCAGTCGCGCCGGGGATGAAAAAACACCAGAGTCAGATCATCGCCATGCATATCCGTGCAATGCACCCGCCACGGACGACCGCGCGTTTTCGGCGGAAAATGGCGGCCGACCGTCACATCGACAATCACGATCTCGGGCGGATCGACCTGATTGATCCGCTGGATCCGGCGGCGGGTGATCCCCGACGAGGGCAGCGTCATGATCAAATCACGGGGCCGCTCGATTCCCATCTGCATCAGGGCGGCCTGCCCCTTCGGCCCGATACCGGGCAAGGTGTCGATTGCGGCGAAAAGCGGGAAAAGCGACGGGGGCCTGCCCTTCGGCATGCTCATTGTCCCGCGATCCGCATCCATTCATCCTCGTCGATGATCTCGACGCCCAGATCGGCAGCCTTTTTCGCCTTGGATCCCGCCCCGGGCCCGGCGATCAGCAGATCCGTCCTGGCACTGACCGAACCGGCCACCTTGGCCCCCATCGCCTCGGCCCGCGCCTTGGCTTCGGCCCGCGTCATGCGCTCGAGCGTGCCGGTGAATACCAATGTCTTGCCACTGATCTCGGTTTGTGTCGCCAAACGTGCCTTGGCAGGTAAAATATCCAGCATCCCGGTCAGCCGGTCGATGCTTTCGCGCTCGCGCGGTTGGGTGAAACTCGTCACGAGCGTTGTCACCAGCACCGAGCCGATACCATCGATTCCCGCCAGTTCGGACCAGTTTGGACTTTCATCCAGAACGGCACGGCGCGCCTTGTCATCCTTGGCTGTGAAGGCAGGTTCGGTCGCCGCGCCGTCGATTGCCACAACCAATGCCTCCCAGGTTCCGAAATGCCGGGCCAAAGTCACTGCAGCCACTTCTCCGAGATGTCGTATACCAATTGCGAAAAGAAGCCTTTCCAATTGTATACGACGCTTTTCCTCGATTGCATCGAACAATTTCCCGACCGAACGATCGCCAAAACCGTCCCGGTTCTTCAGCTTGCCGATATTCGCGGCATCGCGCTTTGCCAATGTGAAGATATCTGCCGGTTCGCGGATCGGCAGAATATCATCGGCAAAAAACATCTCGATCTGCTTTGCTCCCAGCCCTTCGATATCGAATGCAGATCGGCTAACAAAATGCTTCAGTTTTTCAATTGCCTGTGCCGGACATATCAACCCACCCGAGCAACGGCGAACCGAATCCCCTGGCTCGCGGATCGCGTCGGAACCGCATTCGGGGCAATGGGTCGGGAATTGATATGGTCTGTCATTCTCACGCCGTGCAAGATCCACATCGGCGATCTTGGGAATCACGTCACCAGCACGATAGACCTTGACCCAATCGCCCGCGCGGATATCACGCCCCTCGCGGATCGGATTGCCGGAACTGTCCTTTCCGGCGATGTAATCCTCGTTATGCAGCGTCGCGTTCGAGACGACGACCCCGCCAACAGTCACCGGATCCAGCCGCGCAACCGGCGAAAGCGCCCCGGTCCTGCCCACCTGAATCTCGATCCGGTCAAGACGCGTCCAGGCGGTTTCCGCCGGAAATTTATGCGCGATCGCCCAGCGAGGCGTGGTCGAACGGAAGCCCAGCCGGGCCTGATAGCCCAGATCGTTGACCTTGTAGACCACCCCGTCAATATCATAGCCCAAGGTTGCCCGCTGCTGCTCGATCTCGGTCCAGGCGGCAATCATTTCGTCCGGACCTGGACACAGACGGGTCAGCGGGTTGATCCGAAAACCCAATTCTGCCATTCGGTCGACCGCACCCATCTGCGTATCCGAAAGCGGCGTGGTTAATTCACCCCAGCTATAGGCGAAGAACTTCAGTGGTCGAGTAGCGGTGATCTTGGGATCAAGCTGCCGCAGGGAACCGGCGGCGGCATTGCGCGGATTGGCGAAGATACGTGCGCCTTCACCGGAATTGAGTCGCGCAAAATCGTCATGCGCCATGTAGACCTCGCCCCGAATCTCGACAATTCCCGGCGCGTCAGCCTGCAATCTCTGGGGAATATCGGCAATGGTCCGTGCGTTCGCAGTGACATTCTCACCAATCATCCCGTCGCCGCGTGTCGCGGCCTGAACCAGTTCGCCATCTTCATAGCGCAATGACAGCGACAACCCGTCAATTTTCGGCTCGGCCGTGAAGGCCAGGGCGGAATCGGGTCCGAGATTCAGGAAACCGCGAATCCGATTGGTGAAATCCTGCACATCCTCATCGTTGAAGGCATTGCTCAACGACATCATCCGCTGCGCATGCGTCACCTTGCCGAACCCCTCGGAAGGCGCGGCGCCAACCTTGTCCGAGGGCGTATCTGGGCTTCTCAGTTCGGGAAAGGATTCCTCAAGCTCTGACAGTCGTCGCTTCAACGCATCGTAATCCGCGTCGGAAATCTGCGGCATGTCATTCGCGTGATATTCCTGGTTGGCACGCGCAATCCTGGCAGTGAGGTCAACGATCTCATCGGCCGCCTGCTCTTTCGTCAGTCCCGCCAACTCCTGCGTCGACGCGTCAAGATTCCGTTTCGCCATTCCGATATGCCTGTCTTGCCGTTGCGATGCGCTTCCCTGCTCCAGAGGAAAACCAGCACCCTTATAAAGCGCGATTTCCGCCGCCCCAATACGGAAAACAACAGCATTTACAGCAGGCAAGACTTGTCAAGATCACGCGGCTAGATATGAACCCGTCGGCAATCGCGCGTCAGGCTGACGGTCAACGTCCGATAGCCAGCCTCTCATTCTCCACAGGAAGTGGCTCCCGCATGACGTAACCACGCCCCCAGACCGTTTCAATCGGGCAGGCATATCCCAATGCTTCGCTCAGCTTTTTCCTGAGCTTGCAGATGAATACGTCGATGATCTTCAGTTCGGGCTCGTCCATGCCACCATAAAGATGATTAAGGAACATCTCCTTTGTCAGCGTGGTGCCCTTTCGCAGCGCCAGAAGCTCGAAAATCTGATATTCCTTACCGGTCAGGTTGACGGGTTTGCCACGCACCTCGGCCGAGCGGGAATCGAGATTTACGACAATTTCGCCAATCTCGATGATTGCCTGACTATGCCCCTTGGAACGCCTGACCACCGCGCGGATACGCGCCAGCAACTCATCGCGATCAAATGGTTTGGTCATGTAATCATCGGCACCGAAACCAAAACTACGCAGCTTGCTTTCGATATCCGCGGAGCCGGTGAGAATCAGCACCGGTGTCGCAATCCGGGACAGCCGGATGTTCCGAAGCACCTCCATACCGCTCATATCCGGCAAATCGAGATCCAGAAGGATCAGATCGTAATCATACAGCTTCGCAAGATCGATGCCTTCCTCGCCCTGCTCAGTGATAAAGACGTTGTAGTTCGACGAGGTGAGCATCAGTTCGATCGCCCGCGCCGTGTTTGGATCGTCTTCTATAAGTAAAATTCGCATGGTCTGCGATCCTCATGCCATTCTGTACACCCTGTGAAAATACTAATCGAGGATCCTTTATGAAACGTTACCACACTCATCGAATGTATTCCTTAAAATTTTCCTACTTACGGTAGTGCTGCAAAAATGTCACCTTCAACGCCGATGCGCCGTGATCGATCATCGCCCGACACCAACTATCGAATTCCTCCTCTGTCAGATCATAGCGTTTCAACGCCTCATCTTTTGAAATCAGCTCGTAAGCAACTGCGTTTACAACAATTTCTTTTCGCGATGCCACCCATCTTGTGTCCGGAGGCGGTAAATCCGCAACGGTCAAGATCCGGCCATCCGGTAAGGTTGCGGTGACGGGCCTGTTCTTTTTTATCACGTCCTGGTTCCCCTGTAACTGATCAAAAGCAGGGGAATTTCAACATCCATGGCTTAATCTGCGGTTATTCCATGGCCGCGCATGACTTGAGAATGCAAGGAATTTGACTATATTTCGATGCAAATTAGCGCCGCTTTCCTGCCTCCGGAGCCCATGCATGACCCAGCTTGCCCATGATCGCGCGATCGCGCGCGACAATGGATTGAACAGCCTCGGCTTTGCCAAACCACCAGCGCAAACCCGCGTGGTAGTGGCAATGTCCGGTGGTGTGGACAGTTCGGTCGTGGCTGCCAAGCTGAAATCCGAAGGCTATGACGTGATCGGTGTCACCCTTCAGCTTTACGATCACGGCGCCGCATTGGCGAAAAAAGGGGCGTGCTGCGCAGGGCAGGATATCCACGACGCCCGGCGGGTCGCCGAACGGATGGGGTTCCCACATTACGTGCTTGATTACGAAAACAAATTCCGGGAATCCGTCATCGACGAATTCGCCGACGCATATCTTGCCGGAGCTACTCCCGTGCCCTGTATCCGCTGCAATGAAAGGGTGAAGTTTCGCGATCTGCTGGAAACCGCCCGCGATCTGGATGCGGATTGCATGGCGACCGGCCATTATATTCAGCGTAAAGCCGGCCCGGACCGGGCGGAATTGCACATGGCCGCTGACCCGGCACGCGATCAAAGCTATTTCCTGTTCTCGACCACGCAAGAGCAGCTCGATTTCCTGCGTTTCCCTCTTGGTCACCTTGCCAGCAAGGCTGCAACGCGGGCATTGGCTTCGGAATACGGCCTCTCTGTGGCGGACAAGCCGGACAGTCAGGATATCTGCTTCGTGCCGAACGGCGATTATGCAAGCGTGATCGAAAAACTGCGGCCCGGCGCCGCTGATCCCGGCGAGATCGTGGATACCGACGGGAATGCCCTGGGGCGCCATGACGGCGTTATTCACTACACTGTCGGTCAACGCCGCGGCCTTGGCATCGGCGGCCTGAGCGAACCGCTTTACGTCGTGCGACTCGATCCGGAAATGCGCCGGGTCGTGGTGGGTCCGAAATCGGCTCTTGCCACAAGCATCGTGCCGGTTACCGAGGTCAACTGGCTGGGTGATCAGCCTTTCGAAGGCGAAATTCCCTGCCTGGTCCGCATCCGCTCCACCCGGCCGCCCCGCCCTGCGATTCTTCGCCCGGTCGACCGGACCCGGGCCGAGGTCGAACTGCTGGATGCGGAAGAAGGTGTCAGCCCCGGTCAGGCCTGTGTCTTCTATGAAACCGGCGGCACCCGCGTGCTGGGCGGCGGCTGGATCACGCTGCGTCGGCGGCGAGCTGCCTGATCCGCTGCACCATGGCCCGCAGCCCGTTCGACCGCTGCGAGGAAAGATGCTCGTCCAGCCCCAGCCGCGCCAGTTCCGCCTGTGCATCCACCTGCCCGATCTCAGCCACGGTCAGCCCGGAATAAAGCGCATGCAGGATCGCGATCAGGCCGCGCACGATCATCGCGTCACTGTCACCCTGAAAATCGAACCGCCCGTTTTCGATGCGCGGCATGATCCAGACCTGACTCGCACAGCCCTCAACCTTGGTCGCCGGCACCTGCAGTGCGGGGTCCATCTCCGGCATGGCCTTGCCCAATTCGATCACGTGACGATAACGTTCCTCCCAATCATCAAGAAACTCGAACGTGTCGGCAATGTCTTCAAAAGCGGAGCTGGCCATGGAGATTCCTTTCCAGAATGAATTAACCCGCGCGAGGATGAAGGTCAAAGAGGCTTTAATGCCGCGCCGCTTTCCCTTAACAGTCGGAATAGTGTTTCGCGGGGGATGCCAAATGACTCGACTGACTGCATCTTTGCTGGTCTTTGTACTTCTGCTTTCCAGCTGTGGCGGACGCGGCAGCGATAGTGGCCTGAATCCTTTTGGCTGGTTCGGCGGTGGCGGTAACAGAGAACAGCCGGTGTCATTGATTCCAGATGATGGAACGATCGTCACCAATCTGCCCGCGGGGATCCCACAGATCGTTTCGGCCCGCTGGGAGCCGCTGAACGAGGGCAGGCTGCTTGTGGCTACCGGTCTGGCACCGACCAAAGGATATCATGACGCTAGGCTGGTGCCAATGCGCCCACAGCCAAGCGACAGGCTGTCACCCGATCCCGATGGCGTGCTGCGTCTGCGTTTTGCGGCCCAACCTCCTGCGCCAGACAGTCAGGCCGCCCGCCTGCCCGCAAATCCGGCAGTTGATTCGATCACCGTTGCCCTGGCAATTTCGAATGTCGAACTTGCCCGGATTTCCAGGGTCGAGATTTCCAGTGCAACCAATATCGTAAGCCTGAACCGCTAACCCGATCTGCGGTTGCACCCGCACTCTTGTCGGGATAATCCCACGATGTCGGAGGCGTGGCAGAGTGGTTGAATGCACCGGTCTTGAAAACCGACGTGGGTTAACGCCCACCGTGGGTTCGAATCCCACCGCCTCCGCCAATAATCACCATTTAACCAATTGATTTATAAGCATTATTGGCAGTTTCAATAACCGCTTTTCCGCCAATCCTTCCCCCACTTGAAAGCGGAAGATATCGGAACATGAGAGAATCACCCCGACCGAAGCCGGGGCGATCAGTGTCAGGCCAGCTCGTCAAAGCCGTCCTCAAGCTGCGCGGCCATCTTGCCCGCGACATGGATCAGGCCAGTGACGATACTGCTCAGGTTCCGGTTGTCGCCGCCCGCGTTTTCATTGTCGATGAAGTCGGCGGCCTCGATCACCAGTCGCAGATACATGGCATCCAATTGTAATAGGCCCTTGGTTTTCATTCCTCATCCCTCCTGTAGAGGCCCGCACCGGCCTTAGCTTGCAGCGCTTCGGTTCCGTCGATCACGATCCCCAATAGCGCCTGCGCGATCTCCAAGGTGCTGGCAGCCGCAGAAATGCGCTCCTCATCGGTGCATGCCCCGCTGCCGGTATTCTCAAGGGCAAGCTGTGCGGTACGCACAAGGCTGCCGACCAAGTAGCTGCAACTGCCTGCCCATTCCTCTGGCTGATCGGTCTTGATGATGTTCTCGGGGTGAAATGGATAACTCATGCTTCACCTCCCTTCGCCGGGGCGCAGGTATGATCCAGATCGGCAAACACCTCATCCAGCATTTTCAAGGCCATTTCTAAGGCAGGGATCGGCATCGGCTCGGAGCCGAACGCCTTTCGCGGATCGAGGCAGGTTTCCAGCGCCAAGATATGCTGCTGGATAATGCTGATCGCCGTGCATTGCTTGTCCCAACTGGTCATGCCGCACCGCCTTTCAGACCGTCCAGAATTTCGTTTGCCCTGCGGATTTCTTCCTGTATGCGGCCTGCGCCATAGGCGAGTGCGTTGCCGTTCTGGCTATCGAAGAAGTCAGCGGACATGAATATCAGTTCCGCGGCAGAATGGGCCGCGCTAAGCGCGTCCTGCGCGTCAAGGATACTGGGTTGTTGCTCGCTCATGCTGCGCCCTCCATGTACCGGGACACACGGCGCAGCGCGGCGCGTGTGTAGCTGCGGGCCTCGCGCTCGGCCTGGGTGTAGCCGGTAGCGCGTTCGCTGGCGTCCAGAGCGAGGGTTAGAAGGTCGTGGAGTTCGAGAAGGCTTGCATTAGGCAAGCCAGGGGCCATATGGCAATGAGTAGCCATGCGCTGATCCTCCGTAGATCAGGGTTTCGGTTAGGGCTGATTGGGTGCTGTAACACCTTGTCAGCCCGCTTCATTGTTCATACATTAAAATACAAGTCAACACAAAATGTGTGAGAATGTGTTAATGGCAAAGCAAGCTGCTCTATCGTTCCGAATTCCTGACGAAATGAAAACTGCGCTGGAAAAGGCGGCGACGGATGACGACAGGTCTGTATCATCCCTAGTCATGATAATTCTGCGAGATTGGTTGAAAGAGCATGGTCATCAAGATGGCACGTAATTCGATGATCCAACCTCTGTTCGTGAGATTAGAGACTGCCGCCAAGCTTCTCGACATGAAGCCGGCCGAGTTCCGGCAGCTTGTCGAGGCAGGCGCATTGCCGGGGCCAGTCAGGCATGAGCGCTGGGACGTTGAACAAATCCGGTCTATCATGCGCGGAGATGCCGTGAAGCCGCATGAGGAATTTGAGATATGAGAAGTTTGCACCTGTTCGTCTCTGTGGATGCCGGAATACAATGGCCTGAAATGATCCGCATCTATCTGGATGAGCGGCGCGGCGATGAAGTGGTGCGGGAATGACATGGCTTGAATATGCTCTTCTTGGCGGGGGCGCTGCCGCCTATGCATTCGTTTGGTGGCTGGCCGGTCGGCGAAACAAAAGCACGAAACTCCATCAGAGTGAAACAACGTGGGTGGATACCAACGGGGGCGATTGATCGTCAGAGAACTTCCGAGAGGTGCAGAATGAACATTCCCTGCAAAACAGCGCTTGCGCTCATCGTCCTGTCGGCAGCGACCGGTATGGCAGTGGCTGAACCGCGCTTTGCCGATGCGACAGAAACGATCGAGGAACTGCGCGAGCTTTACGATGACGCGGACGATATGTGCCGGGGTCTTTCGGGTGACACCATGAAGTCACGGGCCGCATGCGTCACGCGAGCAATCTACGGCAATGCGTTGAATGACAAGGGCTGGTGCTTCGGAACGGAAGATCAGGCTAATGCCGGCATGGAATGGCACGAATGCACAACAGGATCGCTCCGCTTTGATCCGGTGATCGTACCCGGCATTCTGGATTAACGCGGACTTCACGGGCATGAAAAAGCCCCGCTCGGTGGCGGGATAAGGCAAAAGATTATTAATTTGACCGTAAATGTACAATTGTTGTATCATTCACTTGCCTATAGCCCGAAGCCCCGGACACTAGTCTGGTATTCTTAACGGATAGGGCTATAGGCCGTGCTACCTATCTATGAATTTTAGGCGTTACATTCCATCGGCTTATCGCTCGCGCGTAAGCTGGACAGTTTCCTGTTATCGTTGGCCAGCCTGTTCGCTCGAAAGCATACTCGGCGAGTTCTCTTTTTATTCCAACTGAGGCACTCAGGTGGCGCCCATTGCGATATGACGCAAGTGCACCCAACGTAACGTCTAGGAGTTGCAGCATTGGTTCAGATTCTGATGATCTGGGCTGTATTTTCTGGATGCAGTCATAAGCATTTGGACCATACTTATTTCCAGCTTCATATTTAAGAGCACCCAGTTGGTCAGGAAGCGCACTGGTGCAATCTCCATCATCAGGAATAACTACCACGTGATGCTTGCTGTAGTGGCGGGCAGCCCGGTGCAGTAGCAACTGATAGAAGCTCTTACTTACGGTGTCTATTCGCTTTCTAGGCCCGCTTAAATTATGGTTGTATTCTCCCATTGGATTAAATCGAATGTGAAAGTGCATCCGTCCCATGCCGATCTGATCAAATAAATAATTTATGTAGGCGCGTTGGATTTTTCCGTTAAACGATTTCGCCTTAACCCATTTGACTTCACCGTTTCGGTTTAGCTCTGCTTTAATCCGCGCTAAGTCCTTTGTCGCCTCGCCAGCTACCTGCCTCGGCATTGAAAGGCCAGCAACTGAGCACCATTCATCAGCAACCTGGCCCGCCTCATCACAAAAGAATAAAATATTTTTTGTTTCCGCCAACCTTACATGCCCACTATATCGCTATCGTCCGATTAGATAATGCTCATCAGATGATTGCGATTCTGCAAGCGAAAATCCGCCTATAATTGCACTCCCACACATCAAAAGGCCGGAGCAACATCCCGCCGCCCCGGCCTATGGTCCCTCGAAAGGGTCAGATTGGTCGCTTCGGCAGATCATTGCCGTCTCTTGGTGCGTGCCGCGCTTGGATTAACTGCCGCACGCTGTCGGGGTTATACCTCACTCTCCGACTGACAGGGGATGCGTTCGGAGGTGCAGTCGCATCCAACTTGCGAGGGACGCAATAGCAGATGCGCCCCGCTCCCCTACCGGTTAGACACCGGTCGGAAACTGGCCATAGGTCAGTGCCAGCGGATCCTTGATCGCCAGCGCCAGCCGTTCCTCGGCAAGAATCGCGACAAGGTTACGCACGAAATAATCATCGTGGCTGTTGCTGACCTGGACTGTCGGCTGCCAGCGGTCATAGATCGTCGCTGCGCGGCGGAAGTTGCCGACAAGGAACGATCCTTGCGCGATTGCCGGGGTCACGACAGCAGGAAGCCCGAACAGGCGCGGCTCTACCGCATCAGCAGGATGACCCAGGATGTATTTGCCATCGGTATCCTTGAGGGTCCGCATGGCGGTCCAGTCTGCCGGATGCACGATCATTCCCTCTGCGGGCAGGTTCGCCAGCGCATTCTGTAGGATGGCCGATGCAATCGTGTCGATCATCGTTGGGCTGGTGGCACCCAGCGGGTCGGTGAAGGCGGTGGCGTTTGGAATCAGGCCGGTCAAATTGCTGCCGGTGCCGTCGCCATTCAGCAACTGAACTTCCTCGGCCTCTTGCAGCCCGTAGCGCAGTTCGCCGTCAATCAGATCGCGAAGCTGGGCGGAATCGTCCAGCACCTGCCGCGAGGCGGTGATCCAGTGCGCAATGACGCGCGCCGGGGCGGTGCGCAGTTCCAGCGCCATATCGCTTTCGGGCTTCAATGCCCCTTCTGCAACCGTCGCTGCGCCGTTTGGACGCGAGGTCTGGATGATGTATTCCGCCGCGTTGCCGCTCATCTGAACCGTGGACAGCAAATCACGCACGGTCATCCGCTGCCGGGCCAGCGTCGTAACTTCGCTATCGCGATAGTTGGGCGCCATCGCACCGGCACTGGTCGCGCCAGTCGTGATATCCTTAACCTCAACACGGTAGCGCCCGGGGCGCGATCCATCCTCCGAAAAGGATTTCAAGCCGGGGCTTTCAACGAACTGTTCGCCCCATGATTTTGCGCGCGTGGGCGCAGCAACGCCATCTCGGGCGATCATCTGTTCCATGCCGCGCATAGCTTCGCGGGTGCCTGCATGCTCTGCTTCGACTTCCTTGATCCGCCGGAGCGTCTCATCCGCGTGCTGGCCGAACTTCTTGGCCAGGGTCTCGAAAGGGTCGCCTGCATCCTTGGTTTCGATCAGGTGCTTGCGGACAGCAGCAACTGCGCGGCTGCCGGGGGTTTTGAAATGGTAGGTCATGTTTTCCTCATAAGATCGGTGGCCTGCTCGATCATCTGGGCCAGTTTCAGGGTGCGCTCATGCGCTTGGGTGTCAGTTGCCAGCGCCGGGAAACCTCCCGCCGCAAAGCGTTGTGCCGCCGCCTTGGAAAGCCCAGCGTGACGCAGGAACTCGACGGCATCCGATTTTGTGGAAAGGTGCGGGGCGGCTTTAACCGCCGTCACGATTGCGTTGGTGTTGGCTGGTGCGCTTACAAGGCTGACTTCGACCAGATCGACCTCATCCAGCGCCCAGACGCCTTTGCCGATATAGCGGCGTCCATTCTCTGGCGTGACAAAGCCGATACTGAATGCAGCAACGTCACCAGCCCGCGCGTGCTCGAACGCCTCCCGGCCCCGGTCAGTCTTGAGATTGAACCGGCCCGTAACACGCAGCCCTTTCGGATCGTCCTGAATATCAATCCAGTGACCGATCGGGTTTTCCATCTGATGTTGCCAGAGCATCGCCGGGCGGGTGCCGCGCTGGGCATGCTGCGCCAGTGATTTTGTGAACGCGCCAGGCTGAACAATATCGCCATGACGATCAGGCTCACCGCCATAGGTCGATGCCCAGCCGGTAACAGTGCCATCGGCAGCCGCTTTCACGTCCAATTCGAACGCGGTCGCGGTGCGAAGGTCGTCAGTAAATTTCTGTAGGGGATCCATTTGCCACCTATGCAGACACGGAAAAGGACGGGATATTTCCCGCTTGCTTTGCCTCGTGCCCGGTTTGGTGGCCGGTGCAGTCGAAGGGTGTCGTCGGTATGGTGGCCGATCTGACAACCAAAACTTAGCACAATGCAGCGGGAAAGTCAACGAATCTCAATGCTTATTGTTGGGTGCGGTCGGGTCGAGGCGATCGAATATGCCGCCTTCAACCGCCTTAGCACATTGTTGGAATGCCTCAACGGCTTCGGCCTTTCCGGTGATCGACACCATTTGCGCCGCCGTGAAGGTTAACAGCCGGTCAAGCATCATTTCATGCGATGCCCCGATGCTTCCGACCATCAGCTTTGCGGCTTTGGCAATCGCGCGATCACATGCGGCCTTCTCTCTATCGTCAGTCATTTCAGATTCCTTTCATGTTCATGCAGCCCTCGCGCGCGTGCGTGAGAGACAAAAAACTGTGTTAGCAAAAAACGTCTCTGATGCTCGCCGGTACCGAGTTGGCCGGTTGTGGAGTTTCACCCACCCCCCGGTCATTGCCATGCCTCCCGACTACGGGGATCGTTCATCGCGTCGTACAGGTGCTTCATCACCGCCATCGACTTGGCAACCATGTCGATCAGGGCCTCGAACCGATATCCCTGCATGTCGATATAGGCGCGGCCGCGATACTCGATCATGTCACTCATCGTCGATGCATTGGTCATCGAAAGTATCCTCTTTCTTGGGTTGGTGCCGCGCCCCAAGGGCGGCTTCCAACCTCTGGGGGGTATGGGGGGTTGGAAGGAACAGGGGTTGGAAG